>NZ_JNWV01000008.1 GCF_000716535.1 Streptomyces flaveolus
GTCCCCACCCCCGCCCACCCCTCCCCCCGGGCGATACGCGTGCATAGGAGCCCGCGATGAGCGACATGATCACCGCGGACCTGGTCGATCTCGACCTGTCCGCCGACACCAAGGAAGCGGCGGCCCGTGCCCTCGCCGAGCGCATGGTGGCCCAGGGCCGGGTGACCGACCTGGAGGGCTTCCTCGCCGACGTGGCCGCCCGGGAAGCCCAGATGCCGACCGGCCTGGACGGCGGTATCGGCATCCCGCACTGCCGTAGCGCCCATGTCACCGAACCGACCCTCGCGTTCGGCCGTAGCGCCGCCGGCATCGACTTCGGCGCCGCGGACGGCCCGGCCGACCTGATCTTCCTGATCGCGGCCCCCGCCGGCGCGGACGACGCCCACCTCACGATCCTCTCCTCCCTCGCCCGCCAGCTCATGAACGCGGAGTTCACCTCCGCGCTGCGGGCGGTGGGCGCCCCGGAGACGGCGGCGGCGCTGATCCGGGGCGACGAGGCGCCGTCGGCCAAGAGCGCCGAGGACACCTCCGAAGACACCGCTGCGGCTCCGGTGGCGGCCTCCACCGGCGCCGCAGCGGGCAAGACGGCGCACACGCCGGACACGGACGCGAGCGCCGGGGGCGCGAGCCCGGAAGGCGCCGAGGGGGCAAAATCCCCGGCGCACGCCGCCACGGCGGACACCACACCGCCCGCCGCGGAGCCCACCCCCGCGGCCGCCGGCACCGACAGCGGCGAGCGTCCCTTCCGTGTCGTCGCCGTCACCTCCTGCCCCACCGGTATCGCCCACACCTACATGGCGGCCGAGTCCCTGGAGAACGCCGGCCGCGAGGCGGGCGTCGAGGTGGTCGTCGAGACGCAGGGCTCGGCCGGGTTCGACCGGCTGGATCCGGCGGTGATCGCGGCGGCGGACGGCGTGATCTTCGCGCACGACGTCCCGGTGCGCGACAAGGACCGCTTCGCCGGCAAGCCGACCGTGGACGTCGGCGTGAAGGCGGGCATCAACCGGCCCGCCGAACTCCTCGCGCAGGTCCGCGAGAAGGCCGCGCGCGGCGAGGTGAGCACGCCGGCGCACGCGTCGGCCGGTACGCCGGTCGAGCGCGCGGGCGACTCCAGCGAGGGCTACGGCACCAAGCTCCGCAAGTGGCTGATGTCCGGCGTCAGCTACATGGTCCCGTTCGTCGCCGCGGGCGGTCTCCTCATCGCCCTCGGCTTCGCGATCGGCGGCTGGCAGGTCGACAAGGCTCCCTCGGTCATGGACCACTTCGTGTGGACGCAGACCGGCAGCTGGGGCGCGCTGCTGTTCCAGATCGGCAAAGTGGCCTTCGACTTCCTCGTCCCGGTGCTGGCCGGCTACATCGCCTACGGCATGGCGGACCGGCCCGGACTGGTCCCCGGCTTCGTCGGAGGCGCGATCTCCCTCACCATCAACGCCGGCTTCCTCGGCGGCCTGGCGGCCGGTCTGATCGCCGGTGGCGTGGTGATGGGCATCCAGAAGGTGCGGATCCCACCGACCCTGCGCGGCATCATGCCGGTGGTGGTGATCCCGCTGATCTCCTCGGCGATCGTCGGCTTCCTGATGTTCGTCGTGATCGGCAAGCCCATCGCCAGTGCCCAGAAGGGGCTGACCGACTGGCTGAACGGCCTCACCGGCACCAACGCCGTCCTGCTGGGCGCCCTGCTCGGCCTGATGATGTGCTTCGACCTCGGCGGCCCGGTCAACAAGGTCGCCTACACCTTCGCCACCGCCGGCATCGCCGTCGCCAATCCCAGCGACTCCGCGATGAAGATCATGGCCGCGGTGATGGCGGCCGGCATGGTCCCGCCGCTGGCGATGGCCCTGGCCACCACCGTGCGCGGCAGGCTGTTCACGCAGACCGAGCGGGAGAACGGCAAGGCCGCCTGGGTGCTGGGCGCCTCCTTCATCTCCGAGGGCGCGATCCCGTTCGCGGCGGCCGACCCGCTGCGCGTCATCCCGTCCTCCATGGTGGGCGGTGCGCTCACCGGCGCCCTGTCGATGGCCTTCGGCGCCACCCTCCGCGCCCCGCACGGCGGCATCTTCGTGGTCCCGCTGATCGGCAACCCGTTCCTGTACCTGGTGGCCATCGCGGCCGGCGTCTGCGTCACCACGGCCCTGGTGGTCCTCCTGAAGGGGCTGCGCAAGCCGGTCCCCGGGTCCACGGCCACCGATCCCGCCGCGCCGGCGGCCACCGCGCCGAAGGAGGCCAAGCAGCCGATAGCGGCCTGACCCCCGCGTCCCCGCCGAGGGCGCCGCGCCTCACCCCTCAGGCCCCCCTTGTCCCTTTGGTTCGCTGTGAGTTGTTCACGGCACCTGCGAGATACGTCACGGTCCGGGACCAAAGTCCCGGACCGTGGTGTGTACTGGGACGCATGCCTGAGCACGCCCCGACCCTCCAGCTCATCGGCGTGGCCGTCCTCGCCGTGGCGGCCGTCGTCTGGGCCGTCGTTCTGCTGCGGCTGATGCGCCGTGCTGGCCGCCGGACCGTCGTCCGGCGCTCCACCGCGCCGCTCCCGGCCCTGCCGAGCCAGACGCGGGTCGGCCCCTCCCGGGAGTCCGTCGAGCTGACTCCGGCCGAACAGGACGCGTTCGCGGGCCTGGTACGGCACCTCGCCAACGGCTGACCCTCAGCCCTGCCGCGCCGCGCGCCGCTCCATCGCGTCCCGGGCCGCGTCCTCCGACATGTAGACCTCGCACATGTGCCGTCCGTCGGGCGTCGCCGTGTGCTCGACCTCCCACAGGGAGATCTCGGTGCCGTCCGGCAACAGGAAGGCGTGCTCGTACAGCGCGTAGCTCAGTCCGGTCCGGCCGGCCCGCCCGGGGCGGCCGAACGCCTGCGTGATCTCGTGCGCGGTCGCCGTCGCCAGCAGTGCCGCCGTGTGCGCGTCGGGCCGGTCGGGGTTCTCCGCACGGCGCAGCAGCCGGCGCGCGTGGTCCGCCGAGTCGTCGGAGGCGAACACGTGCCGGGGCTCGGGCATCGCCCACAGCCGCATCAGCGCGGGCAGCTCGAAGTCCTGCGTCTCGGGGGGCAGTCCGAGCCGTGCCGTGGCGGTCTGCACCTCCTCCTCGTCGACGTACACCTCGTGCTGCGGCGCGCTGCCCGGGGTGGGGTTGTGCACCAGCTCCCACAGCGTGACCGCCGAGCCGTCGGCGAGCAGCCAGGTGTGCCGGTACGTCTCCCGGTGCAGCCCCGCGCTGTGGTACGCGGAATGCAGCGAACTGTCGTGCGCCAGCGCGCAGTCGAGCTGCCTTATGACGTCGTCGGGCAGCTCGAAGGAGTTCAGGGCACGGCCGAGGAGCCGCGCGAGATGCTCCTCAGGAGACTCGGGCGACTCGGCTGGTTCGTACGCTGCGGTCTCGTACGGAACGCTCAAGGCATCTCCCGGCGTTGCTGCATGTCACCTTGTGGGTGCATACCGTAGCCCCTCGGTCGGACATCATGTCCGGGAACCGAGAAAACGTACGCCGGGGAAACGCGCGGGCCGTGCGAAAAATTCCCGCGCGGCCCGCCGTCCCGTCAAAACACGCCGCTCAGACGGCACTTCCCGCGGTCCAGGCGCTCCACGACATGTTCCAGCCGTTGAGGCCGTTGTCGGGGGCGACCGTCGTGTCGGGGGAGTTCTTCACGATCACCACGTCGCCGACGAGCGAGTTGTCGTAGAACCACTTGGCAGGCGTGTCACCCTGCGCCCCCTGCACGTCCGCGAGGCCGACACAGCCGTGGCTGGTGCCCTCCCGCCCGAACGGCGGGTTGCCCTTGTTGTACCAGTAGCTGCCGTGGATGAACGTCCCCGACGACGTCAGCCGCATCGCGTGCGGCACGTCCGGTATGTCGTACTCCCCGCCGAAGCCGACCGTCGAGCCGTTCATGCGGGTCTGCACGAACTTCTCGGAGATCACCATCTGCCCGTTGTACGTGGTGTGCTGCGGGCTGCCCGCCGAGATCGGCACCGTCTTGACGGTCTGGCCGTCGCGGACGACCGTCATGGTCTGCGTGTGGGCGTCGACCGTGGAGACCTGCGACCGGCCGATCGTGAAGGAGACCGTCTTCTTCTGCACGCCGTAGACGCCCTGGGCGCCCTGGACCCCGTCCAGGTCGATGTTCATCGTGACCTTGGACCCGGCCTTCCAGTACTCCTGCGGGCGGAAGTCGAGCCGCCGGTCGCCGAACCAGTGCCCGACCACCTGCTGGCCGCTGGTGGTGTTGACCGTGATGTGCGACTGCACGGCCTTCTTGTCGGTGATCGACTTGTCGAAGGTGAACGACACCGGCATGCCCACCCCGACCGTCGTGCCGTTGTCCGGCGTGTAGGTGCCGATGAAGCTGTTCGCCGAGTTGACGGTGGTGAAGATGGAGTTGGCCGCCGCCGTGCGCCCCTCGGCGTCCTTCGCGGTCGCGGATATCTGGTACTTCGTCCCGCGCTCCAGCTGCTCCTTCGGCTTCCAGGTGTGGCCGTCCGCCGATATCGCCCCCGGCACGGTCTGCCCCGACCCCGCCACGGTCATCTTCACATCGGTCAGCTTCCCGTCGCTGACCTTCACCCCGGTCGCGTTGATGGACGCCCCGGTCGAACCGTCCTTGGCCGAGATCGCGATCTTCGCCGTCGATGTCTTCGGGGAGTCCTTGCCCCCCTTGCCGTCGTCGCTCGCCTTGGCGTTGCCGCCGCAGGCGGTCAGGGTGAGGGCGCCGACCATCAGGGCGGCACAGGCCCCCAGTGCGCGCCGCGCTGCAATGTCCGGCGTTGTCACGGGCTGCTCCCAGTTCGTGTGATGTGCGTGATCCGTTCCAGTGCGTGGAGAAAGAGGGCACCGACGCCGGGGAAGGTTCCCTCCGTCTCCCTTCAACGCCATCACGTGACAGAACCGCGACAATCCACCCCGCCCCCGGGGCCGTACCGTTACGCCTTCCCGTACAACTCCCCGTACGACGGCCACACTCCGCCCGGCCCGGCGACCGACTCGGCGGCGCGCACCGCCCGGACGATCGCGCGTGTCACCACGTCCGCGCCGGCGGCGAGGATGTCGTTGAGCGCCAAGGGGTGCGCGTCCAGCGCGTGCGTGCCGGTCGCCAGCGTGAACACCGTGTCCCCGTCGTGCAGCAGGTGCACCGGCCGTACGGCCCGCGCGATCCCGTCGTGCGCCGTACCCGCCAGCTTCTGCGCCTGCGCCTTGGAGAGGTCCGCGTCCGTCGCGACCACCGCCAGCGTCGTGTTGAGCGGCGCCGGCCCGTTTCCGGCGGCCGCCTCGTCCAGGCGCCGGCACGCGGCCTCGTGCACCCGCTCCTGCGGATACTCCACCCGTCCCTGGAACAACTCCCCGTACAGCACCCCCGTTTCCGGATCCAGCACCGACCCGGCGGCGTTCGCCACCACCAGCGCCGCCACCGTGATCCCCGAGTCGAGCACCGTGCTCGCGGTGCCCACCCCGCCCTTGAGCCGCCCGGCGACCGCGCCCGTGCCCGCGCCGACGCACCCCTGCGCCACCGGGGCCCCCGGCTCACCGGCCGCCGCGGCCTCCACCGCCGCGCGTCCCGTCCCCGCGTCCGGACGGGCCCGGAAGTCCCCGCCGCGCCCCAGGTCGAAGACGCACGCGGCGGGCACCACCGGCACGACGTGCGCCGGATCCGTCCCCACCCGCACGCCCCGCTCCCGCTCCTCCAGCCAGGCCATCACCCCGGAGGCCGCGTCGAGCCCGTACGCGCTGCCTCCGGTCAGCACGACGGCGTCGACCTTCCGCACCACGTTGCGCGGGTCGAGCGCGTCGGTCTCCTTGGTGCCGGGGCCGCCGCCGCGCACGTCCACGGCCGCGACCGCGCCGCCCACGGGGGCGAGGACGACCGTGGTTCCGGTGAGCCACCCGTCGCCGGTACGGGTGGCGTGCCCCACGCGCAGCCCGGCGACGTCCGTCAATGCGTCAGCTGTCATGGACGCCAGTCTGGCCCAGTCCGGCGCGCCGCCCGGAAGGTCAGCCGGCCGGGGCGGCGGTGCCGGCCGCGTGCCGCCGGCCGGCCGTGCGCGCCGTCAGGATCACCCCGGTGGCCACCGAGGCCGCGGACACCAGCCCCGCCGCGAGCACCGCCCAGTCGCCCAGGAAGGTGCAGCAGATCACCAGCAGAGCCGTGACCGGCAGCACCAGTTGCTGGGCGAGGCCCGCCTTGAAGTGCCGGGCGTGCAGCGCCCACACGGTCAGCAGGTACAGCGCCGTCGGCAGGGTGACGGCGGCCGAGGCGGACAGGACGGAGATGTGCGCCTTGCCGACCGCCTGTTCCACGGCGACCTCCAGGCCGGCGCCGATCGCCGCCGCCGAGGCGAAGACCAGGTAGTGGCCGTAGCCCCAGACGAACGCCCGCCGGCTGGAGCGCAGGTGGCCGTGGATGGGCACCACGAAGTAGATCCACCACGCGGAGAAGACGACCAGTAGCCCGCCCGCCGCGATGGGCAGCAGCTCGCCCAGCGCGTTGTGCTCGGCCACGGCCGACTTCACCGCCACCGTGGCCGCGGCGATCGTCTCGCCGAGCACGATGATCGTGAACAGGCCGTACCGCTCGGCGATGTGATGCGGGTGCCAGGAGGTCTCCTGGGCCTTCTCGGCGTACAGCGGCACGCACAGTTCCGCGACCACCATCACCAGGAACACCCAGGCCCGGGCCGGCTCCGGCAGCACGACCAGCCCGAGCCAGCCGACCTGGCACAGCAGCACGCCGCACGCGTACCGCAGTGCCGTGGTCCGCTCCGCGCCCGGCGCCGATCTCGCGGCTCTCAGCCACTGCCAGACCATGGCCAGCCGCATGATCACATAGCCGAGCCAGACCAGGAAGAAGTCGTGCTGCGTGGCGGCCCGGGAGATCCCGGCGGCCAGCACCAGGACGCCGGCGATCTGCACCAGGGTGACGACCCGGTAGAGCGCGTCGTCGTTGTCGTACGCCGAGGCGAACCAGCTGAAGTTCATCCACGCCCACCAGATGGCGAAGAAGAGCATCGCGTAGTTGAGGATGCCCTCGCCCGCGTGGCCCGCCGCCACGGCGTGCACCAACTGCACGCCCGCCTGCGCGACCGCCACGACGAAGCACAGGTCGAAGAAGAGCTCCAGCGAGGAGGCGACGCGGTGTGCCTCGTCACGTCCGCGGGCGGTGAGCCGTCGCAGGGGGCCGGAGGGGTGCGGTGCGCCCGCCGGGGGCGCGGGAGTGGAACTCGACGTCATGGTTCCCAGCACAGCAGAAAACCGCCGTGAAATCTTGTGAAGCCTTTCACAAGGGCGCGAGGCTCCGCACGCCCTGCGAAAACCCCAGGCAGGGGGGCTCGGCGGGAGCCGTACCCTGGAGGCATGAGCACCGCCCGCGAACCCGAGCCGCGCGACCCGAAGCCCGCGCTGGTCTTCGACGACCCGCTGGACCAGCAGTCCTCGGACGACACCGACCGCGGGTGGGGCGAGCGCCCGGACGGCGACAGCGCCGCCGACCTGAAGCGCTTCCTGGACGAGAAGCCGCCCCACCACCTCTGAGCGGTCCGCGGGCGGAGCCACCACCTCCGAGCGGCCCGAGCGGTCCGCGGGTGGCGCCGCTAGCGCTCGTCGCGCCCGGCCCCGCGCTGCGCGACCAGCGCGTCGCGGATCTCCTTGAGCACCTCCAGCTCGGTCACCTCGACCACTTCCTTCGTGCCCTCCCGGGCCGCCTTCCGGGCCGCCTGCCGGGCCAGGTACTTCGACATCGGCAGGACCATCAGGAAGTACACCACCGCCGCGGTGATCAGAAAGCTGAGCGTGGACCCGAGGACGGAGCCCCACATGATCGGCACCCCGCTCTTGACCGTGCCGTCCGCGGCCACCCGGCACGGGTCCTTGAGACAGGAGCTGTAGTTGTCGAGGCTCTGTGTGCCGATCGCCCCGACCAGCGGATTGATGATCCCCTTCACGATCGCGTTGACGATGTTCGTGAAGGCCGCGCCGATGACCACCGCGACCGCCAGGTCGACGACGTTGCCGCGCATCAGGAAGGCCTTGAAGCCCTGCCAGACGCTCGGATCCTTCTTCACGCTCACTTGGGGGACTCTCCTCGCGTGCACGGGGTGTGGAACGAAATGCTCCGCAACCTACGGCACGCTGCGGCGGTCGTGTCCACTTCCGTAACCGGATCGAGGCCCTTGCCCACACCTCGGCCACGGCACGGAGAACGCGTACGCACCGGCTCAGCACAGCGTCACCGCCAGGCGCGCGGTGGCGCTGGCGCCGACCAGCCGGGCCGCCGTGGGCCGCGGCACCGACAGCACGACCAGCGCACCGCTCTCGGCCGCGCCGACCGGTTCCGGTACCTCCGTCACCCGCGCACCGCGCGCCAGCACCCGGACGCCGGCCCCGGCCGAGGGGTCCTCCGCGGCGATCACGTCGACGCGGTCACCGGAGTGGAGCAGGCGCACCGTGGCGGCGTCGGCGATCCGCACCGGGGCCGTCACCACCTCGACCGCCGGGTGCGGCCGTGCGGGTTCTGCCACCCGATGGCCGTGGGCCCGCTCCGCGCCGTGCGGTTCCGCCCCGGTCCGGGGTCCCGCGGCCACGAGCGCCGCCGCCGTCACCGCCAGCCCGGCCGCGACGGCCCGCCCACGATGCTGTAGGAGCCGCTGCAGCCGGTATCGCCCGCCGCCCACCCGCACCGGATCGAACGAGGGCACCTCCCGGGTCGGCGGGGCCTCCGTACCCAGCGGACGCGGGGGCCGCAGCGGGGGCGGGAAGGAGGACCGAGCGGGAGAGAGCGAGGGCGGAGCCGGGGTGGAGGAGAACGAGGGTGAGGACGGGGATGTCGGGAGCGGGAGCGAGGGCCAGGGTGAGGGCGAGGATGCGTACGAGGGTGAGGATGAGCGCGAGGGCATGGGAGTCACCGCCTGCGACGAGGAGTTCGGCTTGCGCTGCCACGATGACGCCTCGCGCCGGATCCCGCCGGGGCCGGTGGACCACGGGCGGATTGTGGATAACCCGCCCACCCGAACGAGGAGTTCCGCGCCGCGGAACCGGGCCGCCGCCAAGCGCCCCCGCCCGGTCTCCCCGGCTACGGCAACTCGAACCCCGGGTCCATCCCGCCCAGCGCGTTCACGCACAGGCAGTCCCGCTCGCCGGTCTCCGGCAGGGCCGCCACCGCGTCGAAGAGCACGGCGCGCAGCCGGTCCACGTTGGCCGCGAAGACGCGCAGCACCTCCTCGTGCGAGACACCCTCACCGGTCTCGGCGCCCGCGTCGAGGTCGGTGACCAGGGTGAGCGAGGAGTAACACAGCTCCAGCTCCCGGGCGAGCGCGGCCTCGGGATGGCCGGTCATGCCCACCACCGACCAGCCCTGGGCCTGGTGCCACAGCGACTCGGCGCGCGTCGAGAAGCGCGGCCCCTCGACCACGACCAGCGTGCCGCCGTCCACCGGCTCCCAGTCCCGGCCGCGGGCGGCCTTCAGCGCGGCGGCACGCCCGGTGGGGCAGTAGGGGTCGGCCATGGACACGTGCACGACGTTCGGCACGGTGCCGTCGGGCAGCGGCAGCCCGTCGAAGTACGTCTGTGCCCGGGACTTCGTACGGTCGACGAACTGGTCGGGTACGAGCAGGGTGCCCGGCCCGTACTCGGGACGCAGGCCGCCCACCGCGCACGGCCCGAGCACCTGCCGTACGCCGACCGAGCGCAGGGCCCACAGGTTGGCGCGGTAGTTGATGCGGTGCGGGGGCAGATGGTGGCCACGGCCGTGCCGGGGCAGGAAGGCGACCTTCCGGCCGGCGATCTCCCCGAGGAAGAGCGAGTCGCTGGGTGCCCCGTAGGGGGTGTCCACCTGGACCTCGGTGACGTCGTCAAGGAAGGAGTAGAAACCCGAACCGCCGATTACGCCGATCTCTGCTTTGGCCATGACCAGCACACTAGCGGGCCGCGATGACGCGGGGGAGCCGGTGCCGGGGAACGCCGAAGACCCTGCCGTCGCTCGACGGCAGGGTCCGGATGAGAGGTGTCAGGCGGCGGAGCTGCTGGCGGAGCCGGAGCTCGAAGAGGACGAGGACGTCGAGGAGGACGCCTTCGTGTCGGACGACGAGCCCGCCGGCTTCGACGCCGGGGTGCTGCTCGACGTGGAGCCGCGGGAGTCGTTGCGGTAGAAGCCCGAGCCCTTGAAGACGATGCCGACCGCGGAGAACACCTTCTTCAGGCGGCCGTTGCAGTTGGGGCACTCGGTCAGGGCGTCGTCGGTGAACTTCTGCACCGCCTCAAGGCCCTCGCCGCACTCGGTGCACTGGTACTGGTAGGTCGGCACTGTCTTCCTCCTGGCACTCTCACTCAATGAGTGCTAACGACGGTCCATAGTGACGTATTCCCGGGGATCAGTCCACCGCGACGGGCACGCGGTGACCGACGCCACGCGCGACCGTGCGGTTCCCGAGCCGCGCGGCCAGCCGTGACCGGAGGGTCACCAGGGTCGCCAGCGCGAGCACGGTGCCGACCATCGGCACCAGGAACCCGGCGCCGTCCCACAGCCGGTCCTCGAGCTGCCCCGCGACCGTGACGGCGGCGGCCTGGCCGAGCGCGACGGCGCCGGTCAGCCAGGTGAAGGCCTCGGTCCGGGCACCGGCCGGGACCAGGCCTTCGACCAGCGTGTAGCCGGTGATCAGCGCCGGGGCGATGCACATGCCGACCAGCAGGCCGAGCGCGGCGAGCAGCAGCACCGAGTGCGCCGTCCACAGGGCGGACGCCGCCACCGCGAGCGCCGTGTAACCGATCACGAGGCGCTTCTGCGGAGCCGCCTTCCAGGCGACCGCGCCGCAGACGATGCCGGACAGCATGTTGCCGGCGGCGAAGACGCCGTACAGGACGCCGTTCAGGCCGGGCTCGCCGATCGACTCGGAGAAGGCCGCGAGCGACACCTGCATGCCGCCGAAGACCGAACCGATGCCGAGGAAGGTGACGACCAGCACGCGCACGCCCGGGATGCGCAGGGCGGAGGCGTGCTTCACGCGCGCGTGCCCGCTCTCCCGGGACACCGCCGGCTGCGTGCTCTTGCGCGCGGCGAAGAGCAGACCGCCGACGAGGGTCAGCCCGGCCTCCGTGACCAGGCCCGCGGCCGGTGTCACGGCCGTGCACAGCGCGGTCGCCAGCAGGGGGCCGACGACGAAGGTCAGCTCGTCCGTGACCGACTCGAACGCCGCCGCCGTGGTCATCAGGGGCGAGCCCTGGAGCTTCACACCCCAGCGCGCCCGCACCATCGGGCCGACCTGCGGTACGGAGGCGCCGGTCGGGACGGCGGCCAGGAACAGCACCCACAGGGGCGCGTGCGCCAGCGCGAGCGCCGTCAGGGTGAGGCCGGAGAGCGTGTGCACCAGGACGCCGGGGATCAGTACGGCCCGCTGGCCGTAGCGGTCGGCGAGGCGGCCGCTGTACGGCGCGAACAGCGCCATGGAGACGCCGGTGGCCGCCGCGGTGGCGCCCGCGGCGCCGTACGAGCCGGTGGTGTGCTGGACGAGCAGCACGATCGAGAGGGTGAGCATCGCGAACGGCTGGCGCGCGGCGAAGCCGGGGAGCAGGAACGTCCAGGCGCCGCGGGTGCGCAGCAGCTGTCCGTATCCGGGGCGGGACGACGTCGACGGGTTCTCCGCCGGCTCGGTGGTGACCGTGGACTCCACGGCCCGTGCCTTTCTTCCGCCTGGTAGCGCGCCCGTGCGGGGGCGCCGAGAGCTGTCCTCTTGCGCGGAACTGCGGTAGATACCGGTGCCTCCGCGGAGGGTGTTCCGGCCGCCATACGGTCGCGCCAGCTCTGCATCAGGCAGAGTTGGTTCGATCAGGGTGCCTTCATACTACAGGGATCATGGCTTGTGCCCCTGTGAAAGTGAGCATCGTCGCAGACCGCGCCTGTGATTGCGGCAGGGCTCACGTGCGGTCGCCGTCCATGCCGAGCCAGCCCGCCAGCTTGCCGCCGTGGGCGACCGCGCGCAGCCGCCGTTCCGCCGCGTCGCGGACCGGGTCGGTGGCGACGACCAGCAGCTCGTCGCCGCGCCGCAGCACGGTCGAGGGCAGCGGTACGAACGATTTCTCCTCGCGCACGACGAGGGTGACGGCCGCGCCGGGCGGCAGCCGCAGCTCGCTGACCTCCACGCCGTGCATCCGTGAGCCCTCGGGGACGGTGACGGACAGCAGGTGGCCCTGGAGCCGCTCCAGGGGCGCCGACTCGATGCCGAGGTCGGCGGCCTCGCCCTTCTCGCCCAGCCGGAGCGTGCGGGCCAGCCAGGGCAGCGTCGGCCCCTGGACCAGGGTGTAGACGACGACCAGGACGAAGACGATGTTGAAGATGCGGCGGCTGCCGGCGACGCCGTTCACCATGGGGATGGTCGCCAGGATGATGGGCACGGCGCCGCGCAGCCCGGCCCACGACATCAGGATGCGCTCCGGCCGCGGCACCCGGAACGGCGCCAGGCTCGCCACCACGCTCAGCGGGCGGGCCACCATGGTCAGCACCAGCCCGATGACCAGCGCGGGCACGATGTCGTCGCCCAGTTCGTGCGGGGTGACCAGCAGGCCGAGCACGACGAACATGCCGATCTGGGCGATCCAGCCGAGCCCCTCGGCGAAGCCCCGGGTGGCGGGCCAGTGGGGGAGCCTGGCGTTGCCGAGGATCATCGAGGCCAGGTAGACGGCGAGGAAGCCGCTGCCGTGCGCCAGGGCGCCCGCGGCGTACGCCGTGACGGCGATGGCCATCACGGCGATCGGGTAGAGGCCGGAGGCGGGCAGCGCGACGTGCCGGAGCCCCCAGGAGCCGAACCAGCCCACCGCGAGACCCATGGCCGCGCCGATGGCCAGCTCCAGGGCTATCTCGCCGAGCAGCAGGTACCAGTGCTCGACCGGGCCGGCGGTGGAGAAGGCGACGACCAGGATGACCACCGGGGCGTCGTTGAAGCCGGACTCGGCCTCCAGCGTGCCCGTCACGCGCGCGGGAAGGGGAATTTTCCGCAGGACCGAGAAGACCGCCGCCGCGTCCGTCGACGACACCACCGCCCCGATGATGAGCGCCTGCCGCCACTCCAGCCCGACCAGGTAGTGCGCGCCCGCGGCGGTGACGCCCACGCTGATCGCGACTCCCGCCGTCGCCAGGACGGAGGCGGCCGGCAGGACCGGCCGGACCTCCTTCCACTTCGTGCCCAGACCGCCCTCGGCGAGGATCACGACCAGGGCCGCGTACCCCATGACCTGGGTCAGCGCGGCGCTGTTGAACTGGATGTCGCCGATGCCGTCCTGGCCCATGAGGACGCCGATCCCCAGGTACACGAGCAGGCTGGGGAGCCCGCTGCGGGAGGAGACCCGGACGGCCGCGACGGCGACGAGCAGGACGACGGAGCAGACGAGCAGGAGCTGGTTGAGGTGGTGAACAGTCAGGGGGCGTTCCTCCTCCGAGATCTGGCCCACGGATCTCCGGTTACTTCGTTACCTTACCTAACTCTTGACGATTTCTTGACGTTCGGCGAGGCAAGATCGAACGCTCGTGCGCGCTGGTTCCCGACTCCGCGTCAAGCGGGACAGGGCCCTGCGCCTATGGTTGCTCCAGCGCTCATTCAAAGTCACAGCCCGACCTGCCGCTCGCGTTAGGACAGCAAGGACAGCGATGCCCCCCAACACCACCGCCACCACGGGTGACACCGCCGCAACCGGTGCCACGTCCGTCAAGTCCGGCAGGAAGAAGGGGCGCAAAGCCCGACTCCTCGTGCTGGTGCTGGTCCTGGCCATCATCGGAGGCATCGCCTACGGGGCGTACTGGTCGATCAGCACCGTCCGCGCCTCCTTCCCGCAGACCACCGGTTCGATCAAGCTCGACGGCCTGTCCGGGCCGGTCGACGTCAAGCGGGACGGCTACGGCATTCCGCAGATCTACGCCTCCTCGGACGAGGACCTGTTCATGGCGCAGGGTTACGTCCAGGCGCAGGACCGGTTCTACGAGATGGACGTGCGCCGGCACATGACCTCCGGGCGCCTGTCGGAGATGTTCGGCAAGAGCCAGGTCAAGAACGACGAGTTCCTGCGCACCCTCGGCTGGGACCGGATCGCGCAGCAGGAGTACGACACCAAGCTGTCGGCCGCCGGCAAGAAGTACCTCCAGGCCTACGCCAAGGGGGTCAACGCCTACCTCCAGGGCAAGGACGGCAAGGACATCTCCCTGGAGTACGCGGCCCTGGGCTTCACCAACGACTACAAGCCCGAGAAGTGGACCCCGGTCGACTCCGTCTCGTGGCTGAAGGCGATGGCATGGGACCTGCGCGGCAACATGCAGGACGAGATCGACCGCGCCCTCATGACCAGCCGCCTCGGCCCGCAGCAGATCCAGGACCTGTACCCGGCGTACCCCTACGGCCGCAACAAGCCGATCGTCCAGGAGGGCCAGTACGACGAGCTGACCGAGGCCTTCCGGCAGAGCGGCGCGACAGGCTCCACCACGGGCACGACCGGCACCACGGGCACGACCGGCACCACCGGTACGACCGGCGGCGCCACGGGCACGACGGGCACCCAGGGCACGACCGGCGGCGCCACGGGCTCTTCTCAGGGCACCACGGGCACGACCGGCTCCTCCACCTCGGCCGGGACCGGTTCGGGGCTCACGAGCCAGCTGGACGGCCTCTACAGCGTCCTGGACGATCTGCCCACGGCCGTCGGCGTGAACGGCCAGGGCATCGGCTCCAACTCCTGGGTGGTGGCCGGGAAGTACACCATCACCGGCAAGCCGCTGCTCGCCAACGACCCGCACCTGTCGGCGTCCCTGCCGTCCGTCTGGTACCAGATGGGCCTGCACTGCCGGACCGTCTCCAGCAAGTGCCAGTACGACGTCACCGGCTACACGTTCGCCGGCATGCCCGGTGTGATCATCGGCCACAACGGGAAGATCGCCTGGGGCCTGACCAACTCCGGGGTCGACGTCACCGACCTCTACCTGGAGAAGGTGAGCGCGAACGGCTATCTGTACGACGGCAAGGTCCGGCCGTTCAAGACCCGCGAGGAGACCATCAAGGTCGCCGGGGGCGCCGCCAAGACGATCGTCGTCCGGCAGACCCAGGACGGGATGCCGCTGCTGTCCGACCGTGACGACGAACTCGTCCAGGTCGGCAAGAAGGCCACCGTGAACTCCGCCGCCCCCGACCGCGGCGACGGCTACGGCATCGCCCTGCGGTGGACCGCGCTCGACCCGGGCACGACCATGGACGCCGTGTTCGCCCTCGACAAGGCCGGCGACTGGAGCGACTTCCGCGCGGCGGCGGCCCTGTTCGACGTGCCCTCGCAGAACCTGATCTACGCCAGCACGGACAACCACATCGGCTACACGCTGCCGGGCAAGATCCCCACCCGCTCCGCCAAGGACTCCGGCGCCGTCCCGGTGCCGGGCTGGGACTCGAAGTACCGCTGGAAGGGCTTCATCAAGCAGGACGAACTGCCCTACGAGTACGACCCGGAGCGCGGCTACATCGTCACCGCCAACCAGGCCGTGGTCGACCCGGACAAGTACCCGTACACCCTCACCACCGACTGGGGCTACGGCACCCGCAGCCAGCGCATCACCGACCTGATCGAGTCCAAGATCAAGGACGGCGGCAAGGTCTCCACCGACGACATGCGGCAGATGCAGCTCGACAACAGCAGCGAGATCGCCAAGCTCCTGGTGCCCAAGCTGCTGAAGATCAACCTGGACGACCCGGACGTCCGCCAGGCGCAGAAGCTGCTGGAGGGCTGGGACTACACCCAGGACGCCGACTCCGCGGCGGCCGCGTACTTCAACGCCGTCTGGCGCAACATCCTCAAGCTCGCCTTCGGCAACAAGCTCCCCAAGGAGCTGCGCGTCAAGGGACAGTGCCTGTGGGTCGACAAGATCGACAGCACCGGCCCGGTGGACGACGACACCAAGGTGCGCGAGTGCGGCCAGCGCGACGCTGACCAGGCGCAGCCCGACGGCGGCGACCGCTGGTTCGAGGTGGTGCGCACCCTGATGGACAAGCCGGACAGCGACTGGTGGAAGACGCCCAAGTCGGGCACCCGCCCCGGCGCCGAGAACCGTGACCAGCTCTTCGCCCGCGCCATGATCGACGCCCGCTGGGAGCTGACCGCCAAGCTCGGCAAGGACATCGACACCTGGAGCTGGGGCCGTCTGCACCGGCTGTTCCTGAAGAACCAGACCCTCGGCACCGAGGGCCCCAAGGCCCTGCAGTACCTGCTCAACCGCGGCCCCTGGAAGCTCAGCGGCGGCGAGTCGACGGTGAACGCGACCGGCTGGAACGCCGCCGGCGGCTACAACGTGGTCTGGGTGCCGTCCATGCGGATGGTCGTCAACCTCGCCGACCTCGACAAGTCCAAGTGGATCAACCTGAGCGGCGCCTCCGGGCACGCCTTCAACGCGCACTACACGGACCAGACGGGCAAGTGGGCCAAGGGCGAGCTGCTGCCCTGGTCGTTCTCGGGCAAGGCGGTGGACAAGAGCACGAGCGACACCCTCGTCCTCAAGCCCTGACCGCCGGTACAGAGCACCGGAACGGCCCTCCACGCGCGCGTGGAGGGCCGTTCCGCGTCGAGGGGGGTCAGCCGTGCGGGAAGCGGCGCACTCCCGACGGTGTGACCACCGCGTGCACCGGCTTGTCGTGCGCCTCCGCCGGGACACGCGCGACGACCTCCGTGTCGTACAGCAGCACCACGAGCCGGGGGCGCGCGCCCGCGCGCTCCAGCCGGGCCAGCACCCGGTCGTACGACCCCCCACCGCGCCCCAGGCGCATCCCGCGCGCGTCCACCGCGAGCCCGGGCAGCAGGACCACGTCCGCGTCCGTCACGGCGTCCGGGCCGAGACGCGGACCGGAGGGTTCGAAAAGCGCCATCTTGCCGCCGTGCCGCACCCGGGCGAGGGAGTCCGGGCCGGCGTACTCGCCCCAGTCCAGGTCGTTGTCGGGCAGCAGCGCGGGGAGCAGGACGCGCACGCCCCGCGCGCGCAGCGCGTCCAGCAGTGCGAGCGTGCCGGGTTCGCCGCCCACGGAGACGTACGCCGCCACCGTGCGGGCACCCGCCAGTTCGGGCAGGTCCAGGGCGCGCTCCGCCAGCGCGCGGCCCGCCACGCGGACGTCATCCGCCGTCAACCTGTTCCTCACCGCGAGGAGCTCTCGGCGCAACGCGCGCTTGTCAGGCTCGCCCGTACGTCCGTCGTGTTCCACTGGTCGTCCTCGCGCCCTTTCTTCAATGCAGGCCATATAAGGGTCAAGCAACCGGAGCCACAGAATCCCCACAAAGGCACCGGATAAGGTTGCGGGCATGACTCAGTCCCACCCCAGGATCAGCAAGGCTGTCATTCCCGCGGCCGGCCTCGGCACCCGGTTCCTGCCGGCTACCAAAGCCACTCCCAAGGAGATGCTGCCGGTCGTCGACAAGCCGGCGATCCAGTACGTGGTCGAGGAGGCCGTGTCGGCGGGGCTCGACGACGTCCTGATGATCACCGGGCGCAACAAGCGTCCTCTCGAGGACCACTTCGACCGCAACTACGAGCTGGAATCGGCGCTGGAGAAGAAGGGCGACGCCGAACGGCTCGCCAAGGTGCAGGAGTCCAGCGACCTGGCCACCATGCACTACGTGCGCCAGGGCGACCCCAGGGGCCTCGGGCACGCCGTGCTGTGCGCCGCCCCGCACGTCGGCCACGAGCCCTTCGCCGTCCTCCTCGGTGACGACCTGATCGACCCGCGGGACCCGCTGCTCGCGCGCATGATCGAGATCCAGGAGCGGCACGGCGGCAGCGTGGTCGCCCTGATGGAGGTCGCGCCCGAGCAGATCCACCTCTACGGCTGCGCGGCCGTGGAGGCCACCGCCGACGGTGACGTGGTCAAGGTGACGGGACTGGTCGAGAAGCCGGACCCGGCGGACGCCCCGTCGAACTATGCGATCATCGGCCGCTACGTCCTCGACCCGCACGTCTTCGACATACTGCGCAAGACCGAGCCGGGCCGCGGCGGCGAGATCCAGCTCACCGACGCCCTCCAGCAGCTCGCGCAGGACGAGAAGGTCGGCGGCCCGGTGCACGGCGTCGTCTTCGAGGGCCGCCGCTATGACACCGGCGACCGTGGCGACTACCTGCGTGCCATTGTCAGACTCGCATGCGAACGTGAGGACCTGGGCCCGGACTTCCGGACCTGGCTCCGCAGTTACGTAGCCGAGGAGATGCAGCAGTCTTGAGCAGCGCCGCGACCCGCCCCGCCGGCCCGGACGACCTGTGGTCGGTGGACGAGCATCTGGAGGACATCCTCTCGACCGTCCGCCCCCTCGAACCCATCGAGCTGCAACTGCTCGACGCCCAGGGCTGCGTCCTGGTCGAGGACGTGACGGTGCCGGTGTCCCTGCCGCCGTTCGACAACAGCTCCATGGACGGGTACGCGGTGCGGGTCGCGGACGTGGCGGGCGCCGAGGAGGAGTTCCCGGCCGTCCTGGAGGTCGTCGGGGACGTCGCGGCCGGCGCGGCCGACCTGGTGCGGGTCGGCCCCGGCCAGGCCGCGCGCATCATGACCGGCGCGCCGCTGCCGCCCGGTGCCGAGGCCGTCGTCCCCGTCGAGTGGACCGACGGCGGGCTGGGCGAGGGCCCGGTCAGCGGCATGCGGGCGCGCAGCCTGGCCCCCGAGGGCGCCGAGGGGCACGTGCACGTGTACCGCCCGGCCGAGGCACGCGCGCACGTGCGGGCCAAGGGCAGCGACGTGAAGGCCGGGGACCTCGCCCTGGAGGCCGGGACGATCCTCGGCCCGCCGCAGATCGCGCTGCTCGCCGCGATCGGCCGCGGCACGGTGCGGGTGCGCCCGCGCCCGCGCGTGGTCGTGCTGTCCACCGGCAGCGAACTCGTCCAGCCCGGCGAGCAGCTGGCCGGCGGGCAGATCTACGACTCCAACAGCTTCGCCCTCACCGCCGCCGCGCGGGACGCGGGCGCCATCGCCTACCGGGTGGGCGCCGTCGCCGACGACGCCGAGACCCTCCGCTCCACCATCGAGGACCAGCTCATCCGCGCCGACCTGCTGGTGACCACGGGCGGGGTCAGCGTCGGGGCGTACGACGTCGTCAAGGAGGCGCTGTCGTACGCCGGGGACGCGGACGAGGCGGGCAGCGGCGTCGAGTTCCGCAAGCTCGCCATGCAGCCCGGCAAGCCCCAGGGCTTCGGATCCATCGGCCCGGACCACACCCCGCTGCTGGCGCTGCCCGGCAATCCGGTGTCGTCGTACGTGTCCTTCGAGCTGTTCGTCCGGCCCGCCATCCGCGCGCTGATGGGCCTCACGGACCTCCACCGGCCCCGCGCGCGGGCCGCCCTCAAGGCCGACGCCGCGCTGCGCTCGCCGAAGGGGCGCCGCCAGTTCCTGCGCGGCACGTACGCCGACGGCGAGGCGACCCCCGTCGGCGGTGCCGGTTCCCACCTGATCGCCGCGCTGGCGCAGGCGGACGCGCTGATCGTCGTGCCAGAGGACGTGGAGTCGGTCGAGCCGGGCAGCGAGGTCGAGGTGGTCCTGCTCGGCTGAGCCCCGCTGGTTGGCGGTACCGTGTCGCGCACAGCAGGCCCGCGCGCCGCACCGCGCCGGGCCCGGACCGGGAGCGCCGCAGCCATGACCCAGCCTTCCCGGGGGGAGACCCCCGGAGCCCCTGCGCAGGACCGACTGACGCACATCGACGAGGCGGGCGCGGCCCGCATGGTCGACGTGTCGGGGAAGGACGTGACCGCGCGCACCGCCCGCGCCAGCGGCCGGGTCCTCGTCGCCCCACGCGTGGTCGAGCTGCTCCGCGGCGAGGGCGTGCCCAAGGGGGACGCCCTGGCCACCGCGCGGATCGCCGGGATCATGGGCGCCAAGCGCACCCCGGATCTCATTCCCCTGTGCCACCCGTTGTCGGTGTCCGGTGTGACACTGGATCTGTCGGTCGCGGACGACGCCGTGGAGATCCGGGCCACCGTGAAGACCACGGACCGCACGGGCGTCGAGATGGAGGCCCTCACGGCCGTGACGGTCGCCGCGCTCACCGTGATCGACATGGTCAAGGCGGTCGACAAGGGGGCGGTCATCACGGACGTACGGGTGGAGGAGAAGACGGGCGGCAAGTCGGGCGACTGGAGCAGGGCATGACTTTCGACGACGGCACCGGGGGCGCTCTGCGGGCGCCGTACGCCGCACTGGTCGTCACCGCCTCCAACCGGGCCGCCGCCGGCGTCTACGAGGACAAGGGCGGCCCGCTGATCGTGAAGGGCCTGCAGGACCTCGGGTTCGCCGTGGACGGCCCGCAGGTGGTGCCGGACGGGGATCCGGTGGAGGCGGCGCTGCGGGCGGCCGTGGCGGCCGGGTACGACGTCGTCGTCACCACCGGCGGCACGGGCCTGTCGCCCACCGACCGCACCCCCGAGGCGACCCGCGCGGTGATCGACCACGAGGTGCCGGGCATCGCGGAGGCCGTCCGCGCGTACGGCCGGGAGAAGGTGCCGACCGCCGCGCTGTCCCGGGGCCTGGCCGGAGTGGCCGGGCGCACGCTGATCGTCAACCTGCCCGGGTCGACCGGAGGGGTGCGCGACGGCCTCGCCGTGCTGGAGCCCCTGCTGACCCACGCCGTCGACCAGATCCGCGGCGGTGACCACCCGAGACCCGGCGGTACGGGGGGTGCGAGCTGAACAGCCCTTCCTGGCCCGTCGTACTGGCGGACGGCGATGTCGTCCTCCGGCCGATAAGGCTGCGCGACCAGCGGGTCTGGCGCGAGGTGAACCGGCGCAACCGCGACTGGCTGCGCCCGTGGGAGGCGACCATCCCGCCGCCCACGCCGAGCGGACCGATAACGCACCGGCCGACCTACCGCCAGATGGTCCGGCACCTGCGCTCCGAGGCGAACGCGGGCCGGATGCTGCCGTTCGTCATCGAGTACCAGGGGCAGCTGGTCGGGCAGTTGACGGTCGCCGGGATCACCTGGGGGTCGATGTGCTCGGGGCACGTCGGCTACTGGGTGGACGAGGCGGTGGCCGGGCGCGGGGTGATGCCGACGGCCGTGGCGCTCGTGGTGGACCACTGTTTCCGCACCGTCGGCCTGCACCGCATCGAGGTCTGCATTCGCCCCGAGAACCGGCCGAGCCGGCGGGTGGTGGAGAAACTCGGATTCCGCGAGGAGGGGCTCCGGCCGCGTTATCTGCACATCGACGGCGCCTGGCGCGACCATCTCGTCTTCGCGCTCACCGCGGAAGAGGTGCCCGACGGGTTGCTCACGCGGTGGAAGCGGGCCCGCTCTCGCGGGGGCCAGCGCACCGAGAGCCAGTGAATTGAATATATGTTCGAAAATGATCGGCTGTTGACCGTCTCGGGGCACTGAATTCCCGGCTGCGGTGGTCCTCTGATCGCAAGGGTCGCAAAAAATGCTGGAAATATGAGCCAGATCGTGCGACACACCGGCCCAATTGGCGGATGGCCTCACGCAAACCCCTCTACGGTGTGAGCGTGAGCAGCAGCGGCCTCATCTACGCAGTCATTGTCGGGGCCTGGGCCGCCTACTTGGTGCCGATGTGGCTCCGTAGGCAGGACGAGCTGAACGAGGCCCGTCCGACGGAACGCTTCAGCACCGCCATCCGGCTGCTGTCCGGACGGGCGGGTATGGAGCGCCGGTACGCCAGGGACCTGCGGGCGCGCTCCGCCCAGGAGGGGGAGCCGGACGCCGTCGATCCGGACGCCGTCACCGACTCGGTGGACGTCCGGGCCTTCGCCGTGCCTCCGACCCGCCGTCAGGTGGCCGCGGAGGCCGAGCCCGAGGCGCCCGGCGGCACCGAAGAGGCAGGCGACCACGCCGGCGTCCCGCCGTCCCGGCCCGCCCCCGCGCCCGGGACCCCACCGGCCCAGCAGCGTGAACCGGCAGCACGGAGCGCGCCCTCGGCGCAGTCGGCGGCGGCACGTGCCCAGCGCTCGAAGGTGCTCGCGCGCCGTCGGCGCACCACCGTGATGCTCTTCCTCGCCTTCACCCTCGGCGCGATCGTCGCCGCCGTCGGGGGACTCGCCTTCCTCTGGGCGCCCGCCGTGCCCGCCGTGATGCTCAGCGCGTACATCGCCTATCTGCGGGCGCAGGAGCGCCGCCGGTTCGCCTACCAGATGGACCGGCGCCGCGCCGAGGCCGCCGCCCAGCGCCTGCGCGAGCGTCAGCCGCGCCGGCGCGCGCCTCTCGACGCGGGGCCGGGCGCCGAGGAACCGGAGGAGGGCCAGAACGCCGAGACCGACACCGGCCTGTCCGCGCTCGCCGCCGACCGGCGCGCCCTCGTCGAGCAGACCGACCACGCCGAGTGGGTCGACCAGCAGCGCGAGCGGCAGCGCAGGCCCGGTCACGGGGACAGCTGGGACCCGGTACCGGTGCCGCTGCCGACGTACGTGACCGCGCCCGTCGCCCCGCGCGCCACCTCCGACGTGGATCTCGGGGCGCCCGACACCTGGAGCTCGGCGCGGTCCAGCGCGGTCGTGCCGGAGCAGGAGACGGGCCACGCACCGGAGGGCGAGGCGCGCGACCCGGAGCCGGTGTCCGGGGAGAAGGCGGAGAAGGCGGCGGACGGCCGCCCGCAGACCCGGACCCGCTCGCGCGGCGGCGCGTCCGCCGCGGCCGCCGTCCGCCGGGCACGGGAACGCGGACGCACGCCGCTCTTCGACCAGTACGAGGACGGCGACCGCCCGCGCGCGGCCAACGAGTGACCCGGGTCACCCTGGAACCCCCGCCCTGACCAGTCAGGGAGCGGATTTCCAAGCACCCCGATCGGGATGCTAAAGTTTCACTCGTTGCAAGGGCCTGTGGCGCAGTCCGGTAGCGCACCTCGTTCGCATCGAGGGGGCCAGGGGTTCAAATCCCCTCAGGTCCACTGCACGACGAGATCCCGTCGGTCATCATGACCGGTCGGGATCTTCGTCGTTTCCGGGACGGCCGGGGACGCCTCCCGGACATCTCCGGGGCAGCCGGGGCACTGGAGGGGGACAACCGTGGAGATACGCCACCTGGTGACGTTCCAGAAGGTCGCGACGCTGCTGAGCTTCACGCGCGCCGCGGAGGAACTCAGCTACGCCCAGTCGAGTGTGACGACACAGATCCGCGCGCTGGAGACCTCGCTGGGAGCGGAACTCTTCGACCGGCTCGGCGGACGCATCCGGCTCACGCCCGCCGGGGAGAAGCTGCTGGGGTACGCCGAGCAGATCCTGGCGCTCGTCGACGCGGCACGCGCCGATGTGGCCGGTGACGACGGCCCGTCGGGGACGCTGGTGATCGGCACGATGGAGAGCGTCACCTCCTACCGGATGCCGCCGCTGCTGGAGTACTTCCACCACCGCTACCCGAAGGTGCGGCTCTCCCTGCGGCCGAGCCTGTGCGCCGACACCCGGCAGGCGCTCCGCCAGGGCACCTTCGACATCGGCTTCCTCCTGGAGGAGGAGACACGGCACCCCGGTCTGGAGACGGTGGTGCTGGCCGAGGAGCCCCTCACCCTCGTCGCGGCCCCCGGCCACCCGCTGGCGCGGCGCCAGAAGCTGTCCGCGACCGATCTGCGATCGCTGTCCGTCCTGGCGACCGAGGCCGGATGCGCCTACCGCGACCTGTTCGAGGCGGAGCTGCGGGACGCCCGGTACACCGCACCCTTCCTGGAGTTCGGCACCATCGAAGCGATCAAGAAGGGCGTCGCCTCCGGCCTGGGCGTCTCGCTGCTCCCCACGGTCACCGTCGCCGCGGAGCTGGAGAAGGGCGAGATGACGGCGTTGCCGTGGGACGCCCCGTTCTCCGTGTACACGCAGCTGGCGTGGCGGGCCGGCCGGCGCCTGTCCCGGGAGCTGAAGCTGTTCGTCGAGCAGGCGACGCGGCTGATGCGGGAGGACGTCCCGCCGGGCACCCCGGGCTGAACCGGACACCCGGTCAGACGGCCTCACCGGCTCCGCGGACCGGCCGCCCGCACGCGGACGGCTCGTCGCGCCGGACCGGGGCGGCGGCGATGGACGCGGCCGGCTTCCCGCGGCGCCCGCCCAGGTTCGTGCCGAGGGACGCGGCGACGATCAGCGGGATGCCCAGGGCCTGGAGCAGGCTGACGTGGTGGCCGTAGACGGCCCAGTCGCAGATCAGCGCGGCGGCCGGGTAGACGAAGGCCAGGACGGCGATCTTCGAGGTGGGCAGCTTCCGGTACGAGGAGTACATCAGGGCGTACATGACACCGGTGTGGAGGAAGCCGAGACCGGCGAGCCAGGCCCAGTCGGTGCCGAGGTGCGCGCTCTGACCGAGCCGGGTGAAGGGCAGCAGCAGCGGAATGCCGAGCAGGACCTGCACCAGGGCGATCAGATGGGGGCGCACTCCGGTCACCCGCTTGGTGATGATCGTGGACAGGCCGTAGAAGAGGGCGGCCAGCAGCGCGTATCCGAGGCCCACGAGGTAGGCGCCGTCCCCGGAGAGGTCGGAGACGGAGACGCCGGCGACGAGGACGAGCCCGAGGAAGGCGACGAGCAGCCAGCCCGCCTTCCGCCGCGTGAGGCGCTCCTTGAAGAACAGGGCGCCGAGCAGGACCACGAAGAACGGCTGGGTGTGGTAGACGACGGTGGCCACCGAGATGGACGTCCTGCCGTACGCCTCGAAGAGGAACGCCCAGTTGAACACGATGAACACGCCGCCCAGCGCGGCCAGGGCGAGCTTGCGGGGAGTGAACCCGTGGTTCCTGAGGAAGCCGCGCGCGAGGCAGTACAGGCCGAGGAACAGGGCGCCGAACACGCACCGGTAGAAGACCACGGTGAACGGCGAGGCGCCGGACTCGACGACGAAGACGCCGATGGTGCCGGACAGCAGCATCGCCGCCGTCAGTTCGACCGCGCCGCGCGTCTCCTGCCGCGCGGACATCTCCGATGTGCCCATGTCACCCTCCCGGGAGCCCCGTCCGCGCCGGCCACCGTGTGCGGCCGGCGCCGCATGAAGCTACGGGCCGGTGCGGGATCCGGTCCACGGTGCGCTGGGCAACGAAACCGATGGCCCCATCGACGCCGTCGATGAGCCGCCTGGACAGCGGCTTCACGGCCCCGCGGTCAGAGCCGCTTGGCGTAGCAGAGGCTCTCCTCGTGGTGCCGGTAGTAGCCGAACTTCGCGCACGGCTCGTAACCGCTGGAGGTGTACAGGGCGATGGCCTCCGGCTGCTTGGTGCCGGTCTCCAGGACCATGCGGACCCGGCCGGCCGCGCGGGCGTCGTCCTCCAGGGCCGCGAGCATGCGACGGGCCAGGCCCCGGCCGCGCATC
Source organism: Streptomyces flaveolus (assembly GCF_000716535.1). GTDB lineage: Bacteria > Actinomycetota > Actinomycetes > Streptomycetales > Streptomycetaceae > Streptomyces > Streptomyces flaveolus_A. The sequence continues at coordinate 25,251 of NZ_JNWV01000008.1, forward strand.
TCCGCGACGACGTACATCCGCTTCAGCTCCGCGTCGCCGTCCTCGTTGCCCTCCTCGTTGCGGTCCTGGCTGCGCCAGCCGCCGGTGGCCACGGGCCGGTCGCGCTCGTCGTACGCGATCAGGTACACGCCCCGGGGCGGGTCGAAGTCGGCGGCGTCCAGGACCGTGGCGTCGCCCCCGTCGCCGTAGCGCTGGTGGTACTCGTCCTGGACCTCGTCGTTGAGCTTGACGGCGTCGGGGTGGTCGAAACGAACGCGGCGAATAATCATGCTGGGCATCGTACTTCTATGCAGTCGGCGGGGGTCCCCGGATTTTGCGGACCCGGACCAGTGTGCCGGTATCGTGCCCTGGTGCTGACTGTGACCTCGGTGAACGTGAACGGGCTGCGGGCCGCCGCGAAGAAGGGCTTCGTGGAATGGCTCGCCGGGACGGACGCGGACGTCGTCTGCCTCCAGGAGGTGCGGGCCGAGCCCCACCAGCTGCCCGAGGAGGTCCGCCGCCCCGACGGCTGGCACGTCGTGCACGCTCCGGCCGCCGCCAAGGGCCGCGCGGGCGTCTCCCTCTACACCCGGCGCGAGCCCGACCGGGTCCGGGTCGGCTTCGGCTCCGCGGAGTTCGACGGCAGCGGGCGCTACGTGGAGGCCGAACTGCCCGGCGTCACCGTCGCCTCCCTCTACCTGCCCTCCGGGGAGGTCGGCACCGAGCGCCAGGACGAGAAGGTGCGCTTCATGGGCGAGTTCCTGGCCCATCTGAAAGAACTGCGCGAGCGGGCCGCCGCCGACGGACGCGAGGTCCTCGTCTGCGGCGACTGGAACATCGCCCACCGGCAGGCCGACCTCAAGAACTGGCGCGGCAACACCAAGAACTCCGGCTTCCTGCCCGAGGAACGGGACTGGCTCGGCCGGGTGTTCGCCGCCGAGGAGGGCGGCTACGTCGACGTCGTCCGCGCCCTGCACCCGGACGCGGAGGGTCCGTACACCTGGTGGTCGTACCGGGGGCGCGCTTTCGACAACGATTCGGGTTGGCGCATCGATCTCGCCGTGGCGACACCTGGGCTCGCCCGGCGTGCGGTCAAGGCGGTGGTGGAGCGAGCGGCCAGCCACGAGGAGCGCTGGTCGGACCACGCGCCGGTGACGGTGGTCTTCGAGATGTGAGGAAGACCGCACGAGGCGCCTTCGGCAGGCGGGGCGCCCGTGCGGTCCGCAGCGGTCGGCTCAGCCGCTCTGCGGGGTCCGTCCCTCGATCGTGAAGGTCAGGCGTGACGCCTCCGGTCCCCTGTTCCGTTCGGGTCCGCCGCCCCGGCGGCCCTTGGCGACGGTGACGCGGACTCCGTCGCGGAGGAGGTCCTCTCGGGTCGCGGAGGCCTCCTTCCCTGTCACTCGGCGGTAGCAGTCCAGCGTGTACTGCTCCAGCCAGTCGGAGCGCACACCGGCCGGTGCCGGGCACACCTCACCGCGAGCGGTCGCTCGGCACACGTAGTCGCCGTGGGGGTAACCCTTGCGCGCAGCGAAGTACATGCGCCCGCCGCATCCTTGGCAGTGCACGACACCGATGAGCAGCGCAGACGTCGGGCGCCTGGGGCGGCGGGTGCCGTTCGACCGGACCTGGAGGGCCGCCTGGAGCGCGTCGAACTCGGCATCGGACAGCAGGGGCTGCCCGATGAGGACGGGGGCACCGGCTCCGTCGCGGACCGTTTGGCCGCGATGGGTGCGGTGACCCTTGAGCGACGGGCTGCGCAGCACCTTGGACAGCGTGCCGGACGTCCACCGGAAGTGGTCGAAGTCACGTCCGTGGCGGCGGCCGCCCGTTCGGCGACCCTGGAGTTGTGCATGGCGGTCCCGTGGCACCGGCACGCCCTGGTCGTTGAGTTCGCGCGCGAGGGCGATCAGCGAGCGCCCGGATCGCACCTCGCTCACCAGCGACCGTACGAGGGAGGCGGTCTCGGGATCGGGGGCCAGGCACCACCCGCTGCCCGGGGGGTGAGGTGCCTTCCGGTAGCCGAACGGCACCAGCCCGCCGCCGTAGCGACCCTCCTCACGCAGGGTGGCGTGGGCGCTGGTGAGGCGCGCGGAGATGGCCTCGGCCTCCCGCTGGGCATCGCGGGCCAGCTCCATGCAGCGCCGGATGACGGAGCCGCCCGCCAGGGGCGTTACCACGAGCGGGACGCCGTCCTCGGGCATTCCGAAGGCGAGGGTCCGGCCGTGCCGCCGAGCCCAGGCGATCAACTCGGTCATGTGCTCCACGGAGCGCACGGCACGGTCCCCGTGCGACCAGACGACGGCCTCGTATGCATGGGGCCGCTGCAACCAGGGGGAGAGTCCCGGCCTCTCGAACGGAGAAGTCGTGCGAGCCGAGACGCCGAGGTCCGAGGCTTCGGCGACCAGGTGGAAGCCGAGGTGGTCCGCGCAGCGCTGGACGACGGAACGCTGGCGGCCCGGCGACGTCGTCACGCTGGTCACGCAACTCAGGCGCAGGGCGGCCAGCGCCCGGGGACGCCCGGTGAGGAGTGGCTCGGCGCCGGTGGGCGGGGCCGAGGGCTGGCTATGGTGGGGCATGTCGACACTCCTGGACAGAGTCGGCCGTACCCCGGGGCTGGTGGCACAGCCGCCGGGGCTTTTTCGATCTCACTGTCGGAGGTCGAGTCGACGCGCGTACGGACTTGCCGGGAAGCTACTCCGATGGAGTGAATGATCAGGCCTCAGCCTTTGTTCATCCGGCGGTCCAGTGCCAGTGAGAGTTCCGCCTCCACGACGCTGCGGGCCAGTGGGCGCAGTCGCCGCAGGTCCTCCTCGGGGGCGTGACGCAGGATCAGGTCGGTGAAGAGTTCGGCCAGGGCGTCGGCGTGTTCGCGGACGCGGGCGCCGGCCGCCAGCACCTCGGCGAGCGGGATGCCCTCGCGGACCAGCGCGGAGGAGACGTCCAGCAGGCGCCGGCTGATGTGCACGATCTCGTCGCCGTCGGTGCCGAGATAGCCCAGTTCCAGGGCGGCGGCCAGGTTCTCCGGTGTGACCTCGCCCTCGAAGCGGGCGGCGAGTTCCTCGGGGGTGAGGCGGACGGGCTCCTCCTCGGTGGGGGTGCCGACGCCCAGGAGGTCGGCGACGTCGCGGCCCTGGTCGAGGGCGTCCGCGAGTTCCGCGATGCCGTTCAGGGTATGGCCGCGCTCCAGGAGGGCCGCGATGGTGCGCAGCCGGGCCAGGTGGTGGTCGTCGTACCAGGCGATGCGGCCCTCGCGGCGGGGCGGCCCTATCAGCTTGCGTTCGCGGTAGAAGCGCAGGGTGCGCACGGTGATGCCCGCGAGTCGGGCCAGCTCCTCCATGCGGTACTCGCGCCTGACCGTGGGGTGTTCCGCGTCCTGTGCCACGACCGCAGCCTATGGCGTACCGCGGGTAACTTTCCTTCCCCCGCCCCCTACCGCTCAGTAGGAGGCTGCTCTACAGTCCCATTGCGCCAGTGTTCACTGGCAGAGTTCCTAGGCGATGCGTGGAGGCTTCGGGATGGCCGAGCACGAGCATGTACGGGTGGCGGTGATCGGGTCCGGGTTCGGCGGGCTGGGGGCCGCCGTGCGGCTGCGCCGCGAGGGAATCACCGACTTCGTCGTCCTGGAGCGGGCCGACAGCGTCGGCGGCACCTGGCGGGACAACAGTTATCCCGGGTGCGCATGTGACGTGCCCTCACACCTCTACTCCTTCTCCTTCGCGCCCAATCCGGACTGGCCGCGCACCTTCTCCGGGCAGCGGCACATCCGCGCCTACCTGGAGCACGTCACCGACCTCTTCGGACTGCGCCCGCACATCCGCTTCGACTCCGAGGTCAAGCTGATGAACTGGGACAACGAGAACCTGCGGTGGACCATCGAGACCACCCGCGGCGCGCTGACCGCCGACGTCGTCGTCTCCGCCACCGGGCCGCTGTCCGACCCGAAGATCCCCGGGATCCCCGGCCTGGAGTCCTTCCCGGGCAAGGTGTTCCACTCCGCCCGCTGGGACCACGACTACGACCTGCGCGGCAAGCGGGTCGCCGTGGTCGGCACCGGCGCCTCCGCCATCCAGATCGTCCCCGCCGTCCAGCCGCGGGTCGGCCGGCTCACCCTCTTCCAGCGCACCCCGCCCTGGGTGATGCCCCGCGTCGACCGCGCCATCAGCGGCGCCGAGCGCTGGCTCCACCGCCGGCTGCCCGTCACCGCCCAGGCCCGGCGCGGACTGCTGTGGGGCATCCGGGAGCTCCAGGTGCAGGCGTTCACCAAGCGCCCGGACGAACTCGGCCTGGTCGAACAGCTCGCCAAGCGGAACATGGCCCGCGCGATCAAGGACCCGGCCCTGCGCGCCAAGCTCACCCCGGACTACCGCATCGGCTGCAAGCGGATCCTGTTGTCCAGCGCCTACTACCCGGCGCTGGCCAGGCCGAACGTGGACGTCGTCGCCAGCGGGCTGAGCGAGATCCGCGGGTCCACGCTCGTCGCGGCGGACGGCACCGAGGCCGAGGCCGACGCGATCATCTTCGGTACCGGCTTCCACGTCACGGACATGCCCATCGCCGAGCGCGTGGTCGGCGCGGAGGGCATCACGCTCGCGGAGTCCTGGAAGAACGGCATGCGGGCGCTGCGCGGAGCCTCGGCGGCCGGGTTCCCGAACTGGATGACGATCATCGGACCCAACACCGGCCTCGGGAACTCCTCCATGATCCTCATGATCGAGTCCCAGTTGAACTACATGGCCGACTACCTGCGCCAGCTCGACGTCCTGGGCGGCCGCACCGCCCTCGACGCCCGGCCCGCCGCCGTCGACGCCTGGAACGACAGGGTGCAGGAGCGCATGAAGCGGACCGTGTGGAACACCGGCGGCTGCACGAGCTGGTACCTGGACGCCAGCGGCCGCAACACCACCATCTGGCCCGGTACGACGACCGAGTTCCGGCGCGCCACCCGGCGGGTGGACCTCGCGGAGTACGAGGTCCTGCGCAAGCCCGTACCGGCGGCCGGCCCTGGTGCCGGGCCGGCCGGCCGGAAGAGCGGGGCCGCCGCATGAGCCGCGGCGCCCACGTCACCTCCGGCCCCTACGCCCCGCCCGCCCCCGCCCGCACCCTCACCGCCGTCTCCGCCGACGGCGCGCGGCTGCACGTCGAGGTGCACGGCCCCGAGGACGCGCCACCGGTCGTCCTCTCCCACGGCTGGACCTGCTCGACGGCGTTCTGGGCGGCCCAGATTCGGGACCTGGCCGCCGACCACCGGGTGATCGCCTACGACCAGAGGGGGCACGGGCGCAGTCCCGCGAACCCCGCCTGCACCACCGGGGCGCTGGCGGACGATCTCGAAGCGGTGCTCGCACGGACGCTGGCCCGCGGGGAGAAGGCGCTCGTCGTCGGCCACTCCATGGGCGGCATGACGGTCATGGCCGCGGCCGAACGCCCCCGCTTCCGGGAACACGCCGCCGCCGTCCTGCTGTGCAGCACGGGGAGTTCACGGCTGGTCGCTCAGTCGCGCGTGGTGCCGTTGCGCGCCGGGCGCGTGCGCACCTGGATCACCGGGCGAGTGCTCGGCTCCCGAGCGCCCCTCGGGCCGGTCACACCGGTCGCGCGGAGCATCCTCAAGTACGCCACGATGGGCGCCGGTTCGGCCCCGCACATGGTGGAGGCGTGCGCGCGGATCGTGCACGCCTGCCCGCGCGCCGCGCGGCACGCGTGGTCGGCCGTCCTCGCCGCGCTCGATCTCGACCACGGCGTACGGCGGTTGAGCCCGCCCACCGCCGTGCTGCACGGCGCGTCGGACCGGCTCACGCCTGCGGTGCACGCCCGGGCGCTGGTCGCCGCGCTGCCGCACTGCGTCGGCCTCACCGAGCTGCCCGGCGTCGGGCACATGACCCCGATCGAGGCGCCGGAGCTGGTGACCGCCCGCATCCGGGACCTCGTCGGCACCTATGTCACGGGGGCCGTCCCCGAGCATGGTTCCACCCCCGCGCAGATCAAGGAGGGCGCATGAGCAGGGTCAGCCTCGAAGGGCAGGTCGCCGTCGTCACGGGAGCGGCGCGCGGCGTCGGCGAGCTGCTGGCGCGCAAACTGTCCGCGCGCGGCGCGAAGGTGGCGCTGGTCGGGCTGGAGGAGGAGGCGCTGAAGGAGGTCTCCGGGCGGCTGCACAGCGACAGCGCCCACTGGTACGCCGACGTCACCGACCACGAGACGATGAGCCGGGTCGCCGAGGAGGTGAAGGCGCGGTTCGGGAAGGTCGACATCGTGGTCGCCAACGCCGGTGTGGCGACGGGCGGTCCGTTCGCCGACTCCGACCCGCAGGCCTGGCGGCGGGTGATCGAGGTGAACCTCATCGGTTCGGCGGTGACCGCGCGGGCGTTCCTGCCGGTGCTCGTGGAGAGCCGCGGCTATCTGCTCCAGATCGCCTCGCTCGCCGCGATCACTCCCGCGCCGATGATGACGGCGTACTGCGCGTCCAAGTCGGGCGTGGAGGCGTACGCGCACAGTCTGCGCGCCGAGGTCGGCTACCAGGGCGTCCGCGTCGGGGTCGGGTATCTGTCCTGGACCGACACCGACATGGTGCGCGGCGCCGACCAGGACGACGTCATGCGGGAGCTGCGGCAGCGGCTGCCGTGGCCCTCGAACAAGACCTACCCGCTGGGTCCCGCCGTGGACCGGCTCGTCGCCGGGATCGAGCGGCGCTCGGCGCACGTGTACGGGCAGTGGTGGCTGCGGGGCATGCAGGGCGTGCGCGGCGGTCTGCCGGCGCTCATCGGGACGGTCGGGCAGCGCGAGATGAGGCGGTTCGCGCCCCGCCTTCAGGGGATGCGTTCCGGGCTCGTCGGCGCAGGTGGGGCGGCCGACGAGGCGGCTCGCGCTACGCAGCGTAACTGATCGACATGCAGGCTGTGTTCGCCCGTGTGAATCTGGTCGAGGCCCCACCGAGGGGCCGGACCCCCACTCATCACGGGAGTGAACCCACATGGGTATGAAGGACCAGTTCCAGGACAAGTCGCGCCAGGCCAAGGAGAAGATGGACCAGGGCCGCGAGAAGGTCGGCCAGCGCGGTCCGCAGCAGGGCCGGCAGGGCCAGCAGCAGGGCCGGCAGGGCCAGCCGCCGTCGGAGCGGGGCGGCCAGAACCACCGTGACATCGAGGACACGGAGCGGCAGATGGAGGACCGGCTCGACCGGGACTACGACGCCTGACCGCTGCGCCCGGCCTCGGCCGGTTGACGTGGGGTGCCCTTCTTGCGGGAGGGGCACCCTGCGCCGCTTGAGGGTGACTCAGGAAGTCGCCCTGGGGGGCAGCTTGGGGCGGGATCGGTTCGGGACGTCGCTGTAGGTCGGGGGGATCGCCGCCGGGTTGGACTCCAGGAGTTCCAGGGCGAGTTCCACCGCGTCGGCGAGCTGGGCGTGACGGCCCTCCGCCCAGTCCAGGGGGGTGCGCAGGATCTCCAGGTCGGGGGCGACGCCGTGGTTCTCGACGGACCAGCCGTAGGCGTCGAACCAGGCCGCGTTCATCGGGACGGTGATGACGGTGCCGTCGCCCAGGCGGTGCCGGCCGGTCATGCCGACCACTCCGCCCCAGGTGCGCTGGCCGACGACCGGGCCGAGCTTCAGCAGCTTGAAGGCGGCGGTGATCATGTCGCCGTCGGAGGACGTCGCCTCGTCGGCCAGGGCGACCACGGGTCCGCGCGGGGCGTTCGAGGTGTACGACACCGGTTGCGCGTCCCGGGTCAGGTCCCAGCCCAGGATCGTCCGGGTCAGCTTCTCGATGACGAGTTCGCTGATGTGGCCGCCCGCGTTGCCGCGCACGTCCACGATCAGCGCCGGCCGGGAGACCTCCATGCGCAGATCGCGGTTGAACTGGGCCCAGCCGGAGCCGCCCATGTCGGGGATGTGCAGGTAGCCGCACTTGCCGCCGCTCAACTCGCGGACGACGTCGCGGCGTTTGGCCACCCAGTCCTGGTAGCGCAGCGGCCGCTCGTCGACGAGCGGGACGACGGCGACCCGGCGGGCGTGCCCGGTCTCGTCCTCGGACGGTGTGAAGGTCAGCTCCACCGTCGTACCGCCCGCGCCGGCCAGCAGCGGGTACGGGCCCGTCACCGGGTCGACCGGGCGGCCCTCGACATGAGTCAGGACGGCTCCCTCGCGGATGCCCGTGCCGGCCAGCGGTGAGCGGGCCTTGGAGTCGGAGGAGTCACCGGCGAGGATGCGCTTGACCACCCAGCGGCCGTCCCGGCGGACGAAGTTGGCGCCGAGGAGGCCCTGCCAGCGCTGGTAGTGCGGCGGGCCCTCGTTGCGGCGGGCGGCGGTGACGTAGGCGTGCGAGGTGCCCAGCTCGCCGAGGACCTCGCGGAGCAGGTCGGCGAACTCGTCGGGGGACGCGACCCGTTCGACCAGCGGACGGTACTGGTCGAGCACCGCGTCCCAGTCGATGCCGCACATGCCCGGTTCCCAGAAGTAGGCGCGGATCAGGCGGCCCGCCTCGGCGTAGGCCTGGCGCCACTCGGCGGGCGGGTCGGCCTGGTGCAGGATGCGGCGTACGTCGATCCAGACGGTCGAGTCGGCGTCACCGATCTCGGTGGAGGGCACCGCCCGCAGGTCGCCCTCGTCCACGACGACCAGCCGGGTGCCGTCGCCGCTCACCGTGAACCAGTCCAGGTGGTCGACCAGTTCGGACTTCTTCGCCTTGGCGATGTTGAAGTACTCCAGGGTCGGGCGGCCGCTGATGTCCGCCGGGTTGACGAAGGTCTCGCCGAGCGCGCCGGAGATCGGCCAGCGCAGCCAGACCAGGCCGCCGCCCGCGACCGGGTACAGCCCGGAGTACTTGGAGGCGATCACCGGGAACGGCGTGACCCGGTTGGCCAGCCCCTCGATCTCGACCGTCACCGTGCCGGCCTCGCCGGTCTCCTCGTCCTCCAGCGGGTCGAGCCCGCCGGCGGCCGGGCGGCCCTCGGGGTTCAGGGCGAACGGGGAGGGGGTCGCCGAGGAGAGCGGGACGAGGTACGGGCGGCAGCCGAGCGGGAAGGACAGGTCGCCGGTGTGCACGTCGTAGACCGGGTCGAAGCCGCGCCAGGAGAGGAAGGCGAGGTAGCGGCCGTCCCGGGTGAAGACCGGGTTCTCGTCCTCGAAGCGGCCGTTCGTCACGTCCACGATCAGCCGGTCCTTGATGCGGGCCAGCTTGATCTTGCGCAGGGAGCGGCCGATGCCGGGGTGCGACCAGGTGATCCAGGAGCCGTCGGGGGAGAAGGCGAGGTCGCGGACCGGGCCGTTGACGGACCGGATCAGCTCGGTGATCCCGGTCCCCGCCTCGGCGGTGCCCGGCTCCGCCGCCCCTTTCTCGGACTCCGCCGCCCCCTCTTCCGGCCCCGTCTCCTCCTCCGGCACGTCGATCAGCAGCAGCCGCCCGTCGTGCGAGGCCACGGCGAGGCGTTCGCCTTCGGGGTCGCAGGCCATCTCCAGGACCCGGCCCAGCGCGCCGGAGGCCAGCCGCCGGGGCGCGCGGTCGCCCGTGGCGCGGGGCAGCTGGGCGATCTCGACGGCGTCCGCGCCCTCGGCGTCGGTGACGTAGGCGACCTGCCCGGTGGAGCCCAGCATCTCCGGCAGCCGTACCCGGACACCGGGCGTGTCGGTGATCGTGCGGGCCGGGCCGTCGCGGTGGGTGAGCCAGTACAGGCTGCCGCGGACGACGACCGCGCTGGCCCGGCCGGTCTCGTCCACGGAGATGCCGTCGATGTTCTGCGCGGCCGGCACCTGGTAGCGGCGGCGGCCGGTGCGCGGTCCGGCGAGCCGGATGTCGAGCTTGCGCGGCATGCCGCCCGGGGAGAAGTCGTCCACCAGCCACAGGTCGCCCGCGCACTGGTAGACCACCCGGTCGCCGTCGCCGGCGGCGTGCCGGGCGTAGAAGGCGTCGTGGTCGGTGTGCCGGCGCAGGTCGGTGCCGTCGTAGGCGCAGGAGTAGAGGTTGCCGACGCCCTCGTGGTCGGAGAGGAAGGCGATCCGGCCGGCGACGAACACGGGGCAGGCCAGATGGCCGTCGAGGTCGGGCAGCAGGCGCTGCCCGTGCAGCCACAGGCGGCCCGTGGCGCCGCCGCGGTACCGCTTCCAGGAGGCCGGTTCGTGCGGCGGGGTGCCGGTGAGCAGCAGGGTCTTGCGTTCGCCGGCGATGTCGGCGACCTGGATGTCGGCGACCGGGCCCCAGGGCAGCCGCCCGCCGGGGTCGCCGTCGGCGGGGACCTTGTAGGCCCAGGTGTAGTGCGAGAAGGGCTGGCCGTGGGAGGCCACGGCGAGGATGTCGCTCTCCGGGGTCCAGCCGCACACCTGGGTGTCGGCGCTGCCCCAGTACGTCAACTGGCGTCCGGGGCCGCCGTCGACGTCGACGAGGTGGATCTCGGGGACGAGGCTGCGCCAGGTCGTGTAGGCGATCCGGCGGCCGTCGGGCGAGAAGCGCGGGTGGCCGGTCTTGGTGCGGTCAGCGGTGAGCCGCCAGGCGCGGCCCGGCGCGTCCAGGGGGGCCAGCCAGAGATCGTCCTCCGCGACGAAGCACAGCAGGTCGCCGCTGAGGTGGGGAAGGCGCAGATAGCTCACGTCCCCATGCTTTTCCGGTCACACGGCGCGAGCAACTTGTGGGCTCCCGCCCACCCCGTTCCTTACAGCCCCTTCACCTTCGTGACCCAACGCACGTACGAAACGGTTTCGTTTCGTTGACGCAGGGGGTATCTTCATGGATGTACGAAGACGAAGGCTCCGGAGCGGGAAGGTGAAGGGCATGACCGAGGCTGTCGCGGCGACACGTCGTAGCCGGATCACGCCCGAGCGCGAGGCCGAGCTGTACGAGGCCGTGCTCGACCTGCTCCGGGAGGTCGGCTACGACGCCCTCACCATGGACGCCGTGGCCGCCCGCACCCGGTCCAGCAAGGCCACGCTCTACCGCCAGTGGGGCGGCAAGGCCGAACTGGTCGCCAAGGCCGTGCGGCACAACAAGCCGGGCCGGGCCGGGGACGTCGACACCGGATCGCTCAAGGGCGACCTGCACGCGCTCACCCTGCGTGCGGACGACTGCGAGATGGAACAGAGCTCCGCGCTGATGCGGGCCCTGGCCATGGCGGTGCACGGCAACCCGGACCTGCTCAAGGCGTTCCGGGAGCACCTCATCGAGCCGGAGATGGCGGAGTTCCACCGCGTGCTGCGACGGGCGATCGACCGGGGCGAGGTCCGAGCGGACAACCCCGCGATCGGGTTCGTGATGCACATGATGATCGGTGGGTTCGCCGCCCGCACCATGATCGACGAACAGCCGCCGACGCAGGACTTCCTCCTTTCGTACATCGACGCCGTGGTCCTCCCCGCCCTCGGCGTTCCCACGAGCTGAACGCTCTTCCCCAGCAAGCCCACCACCTGACGTCACCGCTCACGTCGTCGGGCTGATCACCCCTGCCCAGCTGAACCCAACGACCTGACCGGGAGTACGCCTCCGTGGCCACGTTCCTCTACAAACTCGGCCGCCTCGCCTTCCGGCGACGGCACTTCGTCGCCCTCATATGGGTCGCGCTGCTCACCCTCGCCGGGGTGGGCGCCGCCTCCGCGCCGGCCGCCGGCAACACGTCCTTCTCCATCCCCGGTACCGAGGCCCAGAAGGCCTTCGACCTGCTGGAACAGCGCTTCCCCGGGATGAGCGCCGACGGCGCCACCGCCCGGGTCGTCTTCAAGGCCCCGAAGGGCGAGAAGATGACGGACGCCGTCAACAAGGCGACCGTCGAGAAGACCGTCAAGGAGCTGCGGAGCGGCTCCGAGGTCGCCTCCGTCGCCGACCCCTACACCGGGCACGCCGTCAGCAAGAACGGCACCGTCGCCTACGCCTCGGTGAAGTACGAGGTCTCCGGCATGGAGCTGGAGGACTCCTCCAAGGACGCGCTGAAGGACGCGGCCCAGGACGCCCGGGACGCGGGCCTCACCGTCGAGATCGGCGGTGACGCGCTGACCGCGACCCCCGAGACCGGCTCCAGCGAGGTCATCGGCATCGCGGTCGCCGCGGTCGTCCTGGTCATCACCTTCGGCTCGCTGCTCGCGGCAGGGTTCCCGCTGCTCACCGCCATCATCGGGGTCGGCATCGGCGTCTCCTCGATCACCGCGCTCGCCAGCGCCCTGGACCTGGGCTCCACCACCTCCACCCTGGCCTCGATGATCGGCCTCGCCGTCGGCATCGACTACGCCCTCTTCATCGTCTCCCGCTACCGCGCCGAACTCGCCGAGGGCCGCGAGCGCGAGGACGCGGCCGGACGCGCCGTCGGCACGGCGGGCTCGGCGGTCGTCTTCGCCGGCCTCACCGTCGTCATCGCCCTGGTCGGCCTGTCCGTCGTCAACATCCCGATGCTGACGAAGATGGGCGTCGCGGCGGCCGGCACCGTCGCCATCGCCGTCCTCATCGCGCTGACCATGATCCCGGCGCTGCTCGGCTACGCGGGCCGCAGGATCAAGCCGGCCGGCCAGAAGAGCAAGCTGCTCGGCGGCGGCCGTACGCCGAAGAAGCCGGGCCGCCCCAACATGGGCACCCGCTGGGCCAGCTTCGTCGTCCGCCGCCCGGTCGCCGTCCTGCTGCTCGGCGTGCTCGGCCTCGGCGCGGCGGCGATCCCGGCCGCCTCCCTGGAACTGGGCCTGCCCGACGACGGCTCCCAGCCCACCTCCACCACCCAGCGCCGCGCCTACGACCTGCTCTCCGAGGGCTTCGGACCCGGCTTCAACGGCCCGCTGCTGATCGTCGTCGACGCCAAGGACAGCGCCGACCCCAAGGCCGCGTTCACCAAGGTCGGCGACGAGATCAAGGGCCTGAAGGACGTCGTCACGGTCACCCCGGCCACGCCCAACAAGGCCGGCGACACCGCGACGATCACGGTCGTCCCCGACTCCAAGCCGTCCTCGACCACCACCGAGGACCTGGTGCACGCCATCCGTGACAAGGGCGCGGACATCGCCCGGGAGACCGACTCCCAGGTCCTGGTCACCGGCTCGACGGCGATGAACATCGACGTCTCGCAGAAGCTGAACGACGCGCTCCTGCCGTACCTGGCCCTGGTGGTCGGCCTCGCCTTCCTCCTGCTGATCGTGGTCTTCCGCTCGATCCTGGTCCCGCTGAAGGCGGCCCTCGGCTTCCTGCTCAGCGTGATGGCGGCCCTCGGCGCCGTGGTCGCGGTCTTCCAGTGGGGCTGGCTGTCGGGCCTGATGAACGTCGAGGAGACCGGCCCGGTCATGTCGATGATGCCGATCTTCATGGTGGGCGTCGTCTTCGGCCTCGCGATGGACTACGAGGTGTTCCTCGTGACCCGTATGCGGGAGGCGTACGTCCACGGCGAGAAGCCCAGCCAGGCGGTGGTGACGGGCTTCAGGCACGGCGCCCGGGTCGTGACCGCCGCCGCCGTCATCATGATCGCCGTCTTCTCCGGCTTCATCGGCTCCAGCGAGTCGATGGTCAAGATGATCGGATTCGGCCTCGCCATCGCCGTCTTCTTCGACGCGTTCATCGTCCGCATGGCCATCGTCCCGGCGGTCCTCGCCCTGCTCGGCAAGCGGGCCTGGTGGCTGCCGAAGTGGCTGGACCGCGCGCTGCCCAACGTGGACGTGGAGGGCGAGGGCCTGCGCGCCCACGCCGACCGCGAGGAGGAGAAGGAGCTGGTACGCGCCTGACGTACCGCTCCTGACACAGAGCCGCCGGTGAGGGTGCCCGTGGGGACGGGGCTGCACCCTCACCGGCTTCCCGCTGCCACCGCCCCGCCCCGCGCCCTTCCGGCCGGAATGCGTTTCCTCCGGCACGCGGAGAGCCGCTAGCGTGCGCGTATGACGACGACCGCTCATCCTCGTTTCGCCGCCGCGGTGGAGGAGTCGGGACTGGGGGAGCTGCTGCCCCGGGTCCGGGGCTTTTCCGAGGCGACCCGGACCGCCGCCGAGGCCGCCGCCGCCATCGGGTGCGAACTGAGCCAGATCTGCAAGTCGCTGGTCTTCGCCGCCGACGGGGTGCCCGTGCTGGTGCTCATGGACGGGGCCTCGCGGGTGGACGTCGAGCGGGTGCGGCAGGAGCTGGGGGCCCGGAAGGTCACCCGGGCCGACGCCGGGCTCGTGCGCGAGACCACCGGGTACGCCATCGGCGGGGTGCCGCCCTTCGGGCACCGCACACGCACGCGCGTCCTCGCCGACCGTTCGCTGCTCGCGCACGACGTGGTCTGGGCGGCGGCCGGTACGCCGTACACCGTCTTCCCGATCGAGCCGAAGGAACTCGTCGCCCACGCGGGCGCGACACTGGTGGACGTACGCGAGCAGCGCGCGTGACACCGCTGGTCGCCACGGCCGTGCTGGTCGCCGCCGTCACCCACGCCGGCTGGAACGCCATCGCGCACCGCATCACCGACAAGCTCGTCGGCTTCGCCCTGATCTCCGGCGGCGGGCTGCTGATCGGGCTCGCGGCGGCACCGTTCACGGCGTTCCCGGCCGGGCCCGCCTGGCCGTACCTGTTCGCCTCGGCGGCCGTGCACATCGCCTACTACGCGCTGCTGATGACCTCGTTCCGGCTGGGCGACTTCGGGCAGGCGTACCCCATCGCGCGTGGCAGCGCCCCGCTCGTGGTCACTGTGCTCGCCGCCGTCTTCGCGCACGAGGTGCCCGGCGCCTGGGCGAGCGCCGGCATCGCCGTGTCCTGCCTGGGGCTGAGCGGGGTCGGGCTGTGGGGGCTGCGCGGGAAGCGGCCCGAGTGGGCCGCGATCGGCGCGGCCCTCGCGACCGGTCTGACGATCGCCGTGTACACCGTGATCGACGGCATGGGCGTACGGGCCTCGGGGACGTCCCTCGGGTACATCGCCTGGCTCATGGCCGCCCAGGGGGCGGTGCTGCCCGCGTTCCTGTACGCACGCGCGCGGGCCGACACGGTCCGGCTGCTCCGGCCGTACGCCGCCCTCGGCCTCCTCGGCGCCGCCCTGTCCGTCGCCGCCTACGCCCTGGTGCTGTGGGCCCAGACCCGGGCCGCGCTCGCCCCCGTCGCCGCCCTGCGCGAGTCGTCCATCATCGTCGGCGCGGCCATCGGCGCGGTGTTCTTCAAGGAGCGCTTCGGGGCGCCCAGGATCGCGGCGGCGGGCCTTGTGGTCGTGGGGATCGGGCTGATGCTGCGGGCCGGCTAGCGCGGGGCGCGGCGCCGACATGACGGGCCGGGGTGCCGTGGCGCACCCTGGAAGCAGCGGTTTTCGGAGGTGGTCGTCATGATGCACACCGCTGTGGGATGGCACATCGAGATGGAGTTCATGGAGGACGATCAGCACACGCGGGCGGCGGCCCTGGTGCGCTTGCCCGACGGTTCCGAGGTGCGGGCCCACGGCCGTGCCAGCCGGCACAACGTCGACGCGAACCAGCCCCGGGTCGGCGAGGAGATCGCCGGTGCCCGCGCCCTCAACGAACTGGCCATGCAGCTGCTGACCAAGGCCCACGAGGAGATCGACCAGGCGTCCGGGCGGACCTCGCACCCGATCCACGTGTGACACGCGCTCGGCGCGTGCCGAGGGCGCGCGCGGCTCAGGCGAGCGCCGTGCGGACCGCTCGCACCAGCGCCTGCGCCCTCGGGTCCGCCGTCACGCTCTGCCGGAAGCCGTT
The DNA here is from genome assembly GCF_000716535.1 of Streptomyces flaveolus. GTDB lineage: Bacteria > Actinomycetota > Actinomycetes > Streptomycetales > Streptomycetaceae > Streptomyces > Streptomyces flaveolus_A. Next base: position 40,843 of record NZ_JNWV01000008.1, read on the forward strand.
GGTGACATAGCCGAAGGCGACGCCGGTGTCCGGGTCGGCGAAGCCCAGGGCCCCGCCGCGTCCGGGGTGGCCGAAGGAGCCGGGGGAGAGCAGCGGGGACGCGGCGCCGTGCAGCATGTGGCCGAGGCCGAAGCGGGTGCCCACCACCAGGACCCGGTCCGGTCCGGCGGACTCCTCCGTGCGGGCCAGTTCCGTGGTCTCCGGGGTGAACAGCCGGACCCCTCCGTCCACCTCGCCGATGAGCGAGGCGTAGAAGCGGGCCAGTCCGTCGGCCGTGGCGATGCCGTTGGAGGCGGGCAGGGCGGCCGCGCGGTAGCCGGGGTCGTTCTCGTCGGGGAGCGGGGTGATCGCGGCGAACGCGCGGCGGGTCAGCGAGTCCGGGTCGGCGTAGGCCTCGGCCACCGCCCGCTTGGGGCGGGTCTTCAGGCCGCCCGCGGTCTCGGGCGCGTCCACCGGGCCGACGCGGCCCACGCGCGCGTGCTCCGACTCCGGCAGGCCGAGCCACAGGTCCGCGCCGACCGGCCGGGCGATCTCGTCCGCGATCCAGTCGCCGACCGGGCGGCCGGTGATCCGGCGGAGCAGTTCGCCGGTGAGCCAGCTGTAGGTCTGGGCGTGGTAGCCGTGGTCCGTGCCGGGCTCCCACACGGGCGCCTGCGCGGCGACGGCGGCGGCGCCCAGGTCGGGGTCGGCGGCCTCGGCCGGTGTCAGCGGGCGGTCCAGCACGGGCACGCCCGCGCGGTGCGCGAGCAGGTCCCGCACGCGCGTGTGCTCCTTGCCGGCCGCCTTGTACTCCGGCCAGTACGTGCCGACCGGGGCGTCCAGGTCCAGTTCGCCGCGCTGGTGCAGGAGCAGCAGCGCGGCGGCGGCGACGCCCTTGGTGGCGGAGCGCACGATCTGCGCGGTCCCGGGCTGCCAGGGAGCCGTTCCGTCCACGTCCTGGGTGCCGGCCCACAGGTCCACGACCCGGTGTCCGTCCCGGTAGACGGCGACGGCCGCTCCGCGCTCGCCGAGCAGCGCGAAGTTCGCGGCGAACGCCTCCCTGACCGGCTCGAAGCCCTCGGCCACAGTGCCGTTCACGTCCACGCCCGCCGCCCCTTCCGCTCTTCAGTCTCCTGCGACAGTGGGTGCAACACGGCGTGGACGCCTGCGATTCCTCGGCGGGACCAGCCCGACGGAATCGTTACATCGTCACGCGCCCATGGTCACGGACTTCGGGTCGAAGCCGAACGGCAGCTCCAGCCGGTGCGCCCGCATCAGTTCCTCGTCGGAGAGCAGCGCGCCGGTCGGGCCGTCCGCCACGATCACGCCGTCGCTGAGGACGAGGGAGCGCGGGCACAGCTCCAGGGCGTACGGCAGGTCGTGCGTGACCATGAGGACCGTGACGTCCAGGGAGCGCAGGATGTCGGCGAGTTCGCGGCGCGAGGCCGGGTCCAGGTTGGAGGACGGCTCGTCCAGGACCAGGATCTCCGGCTCCATGGCGAGCACGGTGGCCACCGCGACCCGGCGGCGCTGCCCGAAGGAGAGGTGGTGCGGCGGCCGGTCGGCGAACTCCCGCATCCCGACCCGCTCCAGCGCGGTGTGCACCCGCTCCTCCAGAGCGGCCCCCTTGATCCCGGCGGCGGCCGGCCCGAACGCCACGTCCTCGCGCACGGTCGGCATGAAGAGCTGGTCGTCCGGGTCCTGGAAGACGATGCCGACCTTCTGCCGGATCGCGGCCATGTGCTGCCGGGACACCGGAAGCCCGGCCACGGTCACCGTTCCGGTGCCGCCGCTCAGGATGCCGTTGAGGTGCAGCACCAGGGTCGTCTTGCCGGCGCCGTTCGGGCCGAGGAGGGCGACCCGCTCGCCGCGCGCGAGGGAGAAGTCCACGCCGAACAGGGCCTGGTGCCCGTCCGGGTAGGCGAAGGCGAGGCCGGAGACCTCCAGAGAAGCAGTCACAGGAATCATCACAGCATCCATCCCAGCAGGCAGACGACGAGGGCGGCGCAGGGCAGGCTGAGCGCGTGCCGCCATTGCGCGCCGGAGGCGGTCACCTCGTCGATGACCGGCATGGAACCGGCGTACCCCCGGCTCACCATGGCGAGGTGCACGCGCTCGCCGCGCTCGTAGGAACGGATGAACAGCGCGCCGGCGGACTTGGCGAGCACACCCCAGTGCCGCACGCCCTTCGCCTCGAAGCCGCGCGACTCACGGGCGATCCGCATCCGGCGCATCTCGTCGGTGATGACGTCGCCGTAGCGGATCATGAAGGAGGCGATCTGCACGAGCAGCGGCGGCAGCTTCAGCCGTTGCAGCCCCAGCAGGAGTTCGCGCAGCTCGGTGGTGGCGGCCAGCAGCACGGAGGCGGCGACGCCCAGGGTGCCCTTGGCGAGCACGTTCCAGGCGCCCCACAGCCCGTTCACGCTCAGCGAGAGCCCCAGCACGTGCACCCGCTCGCCCTCCGCCACGAACGGCATGAGCACGGCGAACGCGACGAACGGCACCTCGATCAGCAACCGCCCGAGCAGGAACCGTGCGGGCACGCGCGCCTGGTACGCGACGACCGCGAGCAGCACGGCGTACACCGCGAACGCCCACATCGCCTCGCGCGGGGTGGACACGACGACCACCACGAACAGGAAAGCGGCGGCCAGCTTGGTGTGCGGCGGCAGTCCGTGCACGGGCGAGTGCCCGTGCCGGTACAGCCGGTGCGCTCCCCCACGCTCGGCTGCGCTCGCGCGGGAGGTACCCCCATCCGCCCCCACGTCAGACGCCGGTGTTCACGGGAGAGACGTCGTCCGCGCGTCGCCTGCGCAGCGCCCAGAACACCGCGCTGCCCGCGACGACCGTGACGCCGACGCCGATCACGCCCGCGAGGCCGCCGGACAGCCGGGCGTCGGAGACGTCCTTGACGCCGTAGTCGGCGAGCGGCGAGTCGGACGTGGCGTGCTCCTTGGTCTTCTTGTCGATCCCCTGGTCGTGCGCGACCTTCTCCAGGCCGTCGGGGTTCGCGGAGGCGTAGAAGCTGACGAAGCCGGCGAGGACGAGGGAGGTGACGAGGCCGGTCACCCACAGCGTGCGGCGCGAGGTGCGCGCCGCCACGGGCGCCGTGGGAGCGGGCGCGTCCACCAGCGCGCCGTTCACGCGCAACTGGAGCCGCTGCCGCAGGCCGCGCGCGCCGTACACCAGGTCCGGGCGTACGGCGACGACCGCGCCGACCGTCAGCGCGGTGATGAACGCCTCGCCGACGCCGATCAGCACATGGACACCGATCATGGCGGTGGCGACCTTGCCGATGGAGACATCGGTGGTGCCGCCGATCGCGTAGAGCAGGGTGAAGGCGACCGCGGCGGCCGGCACGGACACCAGCGCGGCGACGAAGGAGGCCACGGTCACCGAGCGCCGCTTGCGGGGCAGCACGGCGAGCAGGCCGCGGAAGACGGCGTAGGAGACGACCGTCGTGACGATCGCCATGTCGGTGATGTTCACGCCGAGCGCGGTCAGCCCGCCGTCGGCGAACAGCACGCCCTGCATGAGCAGCACGACCGATACGCACAGGACGGCTGTGTACGGGCCGACGAGTATCGCGGCCAGGGCTCCGCCCAGGAGGTGACCGCTGGTCCCGGCGGCGACCGGGAAGTTGAGCATCTGCACGGCGAAGATGAACGCCGCCACCAGGCCGGCCAGCGGGGCCGTCCGCTCGTCGAGTTCGCGGCGGGCGCCGCGCAGGCTCACCGCGAGGGCGCCGGCGGCGACCACTCCGGTGACCGCGGAGGTCGGGGCGTCGATGAATCCGTCAGGTACATGCACCGTACGATTTTAGGCCCTTGTTGCGAACCCTTTGCAAGAGAGACCGAGTCTCGTCTCTCACGAGGCGCGAACCGGAAAATATGCGACTCTTGAGGGAAAGCGGATGCAGAGCTTTCGGATAGGTCACGGTGCGTGAGAGGGCGGTCCGATGTCTGTAGTCGAACAGTACGCGCGCGCTCATATCGTCACGGACGAGGAAGACCCCGGGGCCGTACCCGTCGTGTTGCGGTACGACCCCGAGGCCGATCCACGCTCGGTCCGGGTCGGCCTTCCCGGACCGCACGAGTGGACCTTCTCCCGCGCCCTCCTCGAACGCGGACTGCGGGCGCCCGCCGAGAGCGGCGACGTCCGGGTCTGGCCCTGCGGGCGCGTCCAGGCGGTGGTCGAGTTCCACACCGACGACGGGGTCGAAGTGGTGCAGTTCGAGTCGAAGACGCTGGTGCGGTTCCTGCGCCGCACCTACACCGTCGAGCCCGTACGCGGCTGAGCCGTACGACGCCGGGCCCCGCGGGGCCGGTCAGCTCCCGAGCTTCAGCAGCTTCGCCACGATCGGGCCGGCCGTGTCTCCGCCGTGCCCGCCCGCCTGGACCACGCCGGCCGCGGCGAGGTCGCCCCGGTACGCGGTGAACCAGCCGTTCGGCTTCTTCTGCCCGTCGACCTCCGCGGAGCCGGTCTTCGCGCCGTAGTCCGGGCCGAGCCCCGACATCGCCTCGGCGGCGGTGCCGTACGCGGCCGTGTACCGCATCAGCTCCCGGAGCTGGGACAGCGTCTTCGCCGACAGGGTGCGGGAGGCGGTGGCCAGCGTGCGGTGGTCCACGGACGGCGAGACCAGGTACGGCTGGTGGAAGGTGCCCGACTTCACGGTCGCCGCCACGGAGGCCATGTTCAGCGGGTTCATGCGCACCCCGCCCTGTCCGATCAGCGAGGCCGCCATCTGCGCCGCCGACTGCACCGGCACGGAGCCGTCGAAGGTGGGCACGCCGATCGCCCAGTTGTTCATGGACAGCCCGAAGACCTGCTGGGCCTGCTTGGTCAGGTCGTCGTTCTTCAGCTTCTTCGCCTGGCTGATGAAGGCGGTGTTGCAGGACCGGGCGAAGCTCGCCTTGAAGGTGCCGCCCTTGATCTCGAAGTCGTCGTCGTTGTGGAACTTCCAGCCGCCGTAGGTGAACGTCTTGGGGCAGGGGTGCGGCTTGTCCACCGACGCCAGGCCCTTGTCGAGCAGCAGCGACGAGGTGATGACCTTCATCGTGGAGCCGGGTGCCAGGGAGCCCTGGAAGGCGGTGTTGAAACCGTGGCCGCTGTTGGCGACCGCGAGGATCTCACCCGTCGAGGGCCGCAGCGCGACCACCGAGGCACGCTCGCGCCCCTCGACCTGCTGCTCGGCGGCGGCCTGGAGGGTGGGGCTGAGCGTCGTCCGCACGGTGCCCGGAGTGCCCTTGCTCAGCTCGACCAGCGTCTTGTCGGAGAGCTTGGCCTCCTTGGCCGCCTTGCCGCGCACCACGCGCAGCTCGACGCCCGCCGTGCCGCCCGCCTTCTTGCCGTACTTCTCCCGCAGCCCGTCCAGCACCGTGCCCAGGGAGGGGTACTCGGCGGTCGTGATCTCGCCGCCGTCGCGGTCCAGCGCCTTGACCGGCGGCGTACCGGACTCGCCGGTCACGAGCGTGTCGCCGTCCCGCAGCTCCGGGTGGACCACGGCGGAGTGCCAGTCGACCAGCGGCTTGCCGTCACTCGCCCGGCGTACCACGGTGAGCGAACTGCTGTACGCCAGCGGCTTGCTGAGGCCCCGGTAGGCCACCGTGGCCTTCACGGAGAACGGCACCTCGGCGCCCTTCGCCGTCCCCGGCGTGAGCGTGACGTCCTTCAGGTGGGCGTCCTTGGTGTAACCGGTGAGGACCTTCCCGGCGGCGGCGGGGTCGTCGGTGGCGTCCGCCGCCCGGTCGTTCCTGCCCTGCTGCCAGGCGGTCAGGAAACGGGTGGAGGCCGTGCGGATCTCGGTCGCGGTGAGCGGGCCCGTCTTGACGGTCCTGTGGCCGGCGGTGGCGGACCGCTCGTCGGCTGCGGCCCCGCCGTACAGCGCGTAGACGCCGAACCCGGCACCGCCGACCACCACGGCGATCATCCCGCCGAGCACGGCGGGTCGGGTCTTGCGTCGCTCGGCGACGCGCCTTCTCTTGCCCACAGCCTCAGTTCCTCCGCACCTTTCCCAGGGTCCCCGCAGCCCTCACATTCCCCAACGACGGCAAACACCTTAAAGTCCCCGCCCCACCGGGTGACGTCAGCCCGCGTTCCGTAGCACGCTTGCGACAATCGGTCCGGCGGCGTCGATGCCGTGCCCGCCGTCCTGGACCATGGCCGCCGCGGCGACGTCGTCGCGGTAGCCGGTGAACCAGCTGTCCGACCTGGCCTCCCCGTCGACCTCCGCGGAGCCGGTCTTCGCGCCGATGTCCCCGCTCATCCGGGCCATCACGCCGGCCGCGGTGCCGCTGCGCGCGGTGCGGTTCATCATGGCGCGCAGTTGCTGGGACGTGGCCGACGACAGCCCGCGCGCGCGTGCCGGTTCGCGGTCGTCCAGCTTCAGCGGCACGATCAGGGGCTGGCGGAAGGTGCCGGTCTTCGCGGTGGCCGTCACGGACGCCATGTTCAGCGGGCTCATCTGGACCTGGCCTTGGCCGATCAGGTTGGCCGCGGTGTCCGGGCCGCCGGAGGCGGGCACCCGGCCGTCGAACGTGGGCACGCCGACCTGCCAGTTGTTCCGCCCGAGCCCGAACCGCTCCTCGGCCTCCCGGGTGAGGGAGTCGACCTTCACCTCGTCCGCGTACTTCACGAACGCCGTGTTGCAGGAGCGGGCGAAGCTGTCGGCGAGGGTGGCGTGCTCGTCCGGCACCAGGCCCTCGAGGTTCTGGAAGGTCTGGCTCTGCCAGACGGCCGACGGCGGACAGGGTGCCGGTCCGTTCGCCGTGGTGAGGCCGTTGTCGATGAGGGCGGCCGCGCTGATGACCTTCATGGTGGAGCCGGGGGCGCGTTCGCCGAGGAGGGCCGCGTCGAAGCCGTCGTCGCGGTTGTTGGCGACCGCGAGTATCTCGCCGGTGCTCGGCTTGACGGCCACGACGGAGGAGTCGGGGTACTTCAGCACGGCCTTCTCGGCCGCCGCCTGGGCGCTCGCGCTGAGCGTCGTGGGTAGCCTGCCGGGCTTGCCCTTGGCGAGGGTGAGCAGCGGGGTGTCCGCGGGCTGGCTGCCGTCCGCCCCCGCCTGGTGGCGGATCACGAGTTCCACCCCGGGCCGGCCGCCGGTCTTGTCGCCGTACCGTCGGCGCAGCTCGTCCAGGATCGGGCCGAGGGACGGGTACGTCACCCGGGTGAGCACCTTGCCGTCGCGGTCCACGGCCTCGATCTCCGGGGCGGCCGAGTCGCCGGTGGTGAGCGTGTCCCCCTTGCGCAGGCGCGGGTGAACGACCGAGGGCTGCCAGTCGACCAGCGCGCGGTGCGAGGTCTCGCCGCGTACGACGGTCAGCTCGCTGCGGTAGGAGAGCGGCCGGGAGACGCCTGCGTACGACACCGTCGCCTTCACCGTGAACGGCACCGTGTCGCCGGTGGCCCGGCCGGGCGTGATCCGCGTCTTGCCGATGTGCGCGGTGCCGCCGTAGGCCGACAGCAGCTCCTGGGCCGCCTCCGGGAAGTTCGTGTACGACGCCGCAGCCGCCGCGTCGCCCTTCTCCCAGGCGGTGAAGAACGCGCCGGTCGTCTCCTTCACCTCGGAGTCGCTGGGCGGACCGGTCCGCACGGCCGCCGAGCCCCCTGGGCCGCCGTCGCCGTTCAGCGCGGACGCGACGTTGTAGAGCCCGTACCCGGCACCGCCGAGCAGCGTGACGCACACGCAGCCGACGACGGCCGCCTTGACCCCGTTGCGCATGGCGCGCATCCCTTCCCGTTCAGCCTGTTGAACATGTTCAAAACAGGTCGTGGGGGCACTGTAAGCGGTTGCGCCGCCCCTGCGACAGCAGTTGTCGAAACCGTGACTCAGACCCAGGTGTCCAGCCACATCCGCGACCGCCACGAGTCGATCGGGATGGCCTGGCCCGTGTAGAGGGGCCAGAAGTAGATGAAGTTCCAGGCGATCAGGAGGACCAGGACGCCCGCCGCCGAGGCGCCGATCACGCGGCGGGTGTCGGTGGAGCCCCGTGGGCCGACGATCGCGCCGATCATCATCGCCACCGCCAGACACAGGAACGGCAGGAAGACGACCGCGTAGAAGAGGAAGATCGTCCGCTCCTGGTAGTGGAACCACGGCAGGTACCCGGCCGCGATGCCGCAGGCGATGGCCCCGGCCCGCCAGTCGCGGCGGAACGCCCACCGCCACAGCACGTAGAGGATCGCGAAGCAGGCCGCCCACCACAGCAGCGGCGTGCCGATCGCCAGCACCTCCCGGGCGCACTTCTGGCCCGCGTCCACCGGGCAGCCGTCGGAGCCGGGGGAGGGGGACTCGTAGAAGTACGACACCGGGCGGCCCAGCACGATCCAGCTCCACGGGTTGGACTGGTAGGTGTGCGGCTGGTCCAGGTGGACGTGGAAGTTGTACACCTCGTGCTCGTAGTGCCACAGGCTGCGCAGCCAGTCCGGCAGGAACGACCAGGTGCCGCCCTTGCCGTCGGTGGCCGCCCAGTTGCGGTAGTAGCCGCCCGTGCCGTCGGCCGGGGAGAGGATCCAGCCGGTCCAGGAGGCCAGGTAGACCACCAGCGCCACCGGGATCGTCGCCACGAAGGCGGCACCGGTGTCGTACTTGAGGACGGCGAGGTACGGGTGACGCGCGCCCGCCACCTTGCGGGTGCCGACGTCCCACAGCACCGTCATCACGCAGAAGGCGGCCAGGACGTACAGGCCGTTCCACTTCGTGCCCACGGCCAGGCCCAGCATCACCCCGGCCGTCCAGCGCCACGGGCGCCACCCGAAGCGGAAGGCGTCGGCGACCCGCGCGTCGGGCCGTACCCGTCCGTCCGGTCCGGCCGGCAGGGCGGCGGCCAGTCTCTCCCTGGCCCGGTCCCGGTCGACGACCAGGCAGCCGAACGCGGCCACCACGAAGAACATGAGCACGCCGTCGAGCAGCGAGGTCCGGCTCATCACGAAGTGCAGGCCGTCCACGGCCATCAGCGCGCCCGCCAGACAGCCCAGGAAGGTCGAGCGGAACATCCGGCGGCCGATCCGGCACAGCAGCAGGACGGAGAGCGTGCCGAGCAGCGCCGTCATGAACCGCCAGCCGAACGGGTCGAACCCGAAGACCAGTTCGCCCAGGCCGATGACGTACTTGCCGACCGGCGGGTGCACCACGTACGCCGGGTCCGTCGGGATCGCCAGATGCCCGTTCTGCTGGAGGACCATGTCGTTGGCGGTCTTGCCGTACCGGTCCCAGCTCACCTCGAAGCCGCGGTGGACGAGCGCCCACGCGTCCTTCGCGTAGTACGTCTCGTCGAATATCACCGCGCGCGGGCTGCCCAGGTTCCAGAACCGCATGACGCCCGCCATCAGCGTCACCAGCAGCGGCCCGCCCCAGCCCGACCAGCGCGTGAGCCGCTCGGCGAGCAGCGGCGGCACGCCGAGCCCCCGCCACAGCCGGGGGCTGGGCTCGGCGTACGGCGGCACCAGCCGGTCGCGCACGTCGCCCGAGGGCGCGTCCGTGGCCGGCGCGTACCCGAATCGGCGCAGCCGGCGCTGCCACGACGGCCGGCGGTCGTGCGGTGCCTGGTCCTGCCGGAGGTCCATGGAGGACGCGGTACTGGTCACCGCGCCATCGTAGGGAAACGTCCTGTGCGAGTCCCGCGCATGTGCGGTACCGGTCAGGACACGGTCGGGTTCGCCCCGCCCGCGGCTTTGCCCGGAACCGGCGCCGGATCCCGGGGAGGCACCCCCGGATCTCCTGGGAGGATGGGGGGGTGACTGGAACCCTTGTCCTGGCAGGTACCCCCATCGGCGACATCGCGGACGCGCCGCCCCGGCTCGCCGAGGAGCTGGCCGGCGCCGACGTGGTCGCCGCCGAGGACACCCGGCGGCTGCGCCGGCTCACCCAGGCGCTGGGCGTCACGCCCAAGGGCCGCGTGGTGTCGTACTTCGAGGGCAACGAGTCCGCCCGGACCCCGGAACTGGTCCAGGAGCTGCTCGGCGGCGCCCGCGTGCTGCTGGTGACCGACGCCGGCATGCCCTCCGTCTCCGACCCCGGCTACCGACTGGTCGCCGCCGCCGTGGAGCAGGACGTCCGGGTCACCGCCGTGCCGGGACCGTCCGCCGTGCTCACCGCGCTCGCCCTGTCCGGGCTGCCCGTCGACCGCTTCTGCTTCGAGGGCTTCCTGCCCCGCAAGGCCGGTGAACGGCTGTCCCGGCTGCGCGAGGTCGCCGGCGAGCGGCGGACCCTCGTCTACTTCGAGGCGCCGCACCGGCTCGACGACACCCTCGCCGCCATGGCCGAGGTCTTCGGCGCCGACCGGCGGGCCGCCGTCTGCCGGGAACTGACCAAGACGTACGAGGAGGTGCGGCGCGGTCCGCTGGCCGAGCTGGCGCGGTGGGCCGCGGAGGGCGTGCGCGGCGAGATCACCGTGGTGGTCGAGGGCGCGCCCGAGACCGGGCCCGAGGAACTCGACGCCGAGGAGCTGGTGCGCCGGGTGCGGGTCCGGGAGGAGGCCGGCGAGCGCCGCAAGGAGGCCATCGCGGCGGTGGCGGCGGAGGCGGGACTGCCGAAGCGGGTCGTGTTCGACGCGGTGGTGGCGGCCAAGCGCTCCGCCGGGTGAGGCGGGTCGTCGCGTAGGTCCCGCGCGCCCTCGGGGCGCCTCCGCGCGCCCCATGAGGGTGCAAAAGGCTGGCGTCGATGGCAAAGCACAGCCGTCTCATTCGCGACCGTTTGGCAAGCGATGTCCAAATCGCCTCCAACACTCGACAGGCCTGCTGCGTTCGCGCCGGTGGAGGCGTCCACTGGTCGAAGGGACGCACCCGTCCAGAGGGACGCACCCGTCCGACAGGGAGCTGGCATGAGTGACATAGCAGGGCGGACCGGCCTCCGTGCCACAGCCACAGCCATCGTTCACGAGTCGTACTCGTTCGCCTGCATGCGCTGCGGGCACGGCTGGGAGCAGTCGTACGAGATAGAGCACCACACGAACGCGCAGGGGGAGGAGTTCGTGCTGTACGTGGCCGACGGCCAGGTCGTGCCGTCGCCGCTGAGCCGGCCGTCCTGCCACAACTGCGACGGCCAGGTCGTGCGGATCATGCGCGCGGGCCAGGTCTCCGCGGTGCGCGGCACGGCCGAGCGGCAGCACCACCGCGTGCCGCCGGCGGGCCCGGTCGAGACGCCGCAGGTGCCCGCGCAGGTCGCCCAGGCCGTGCCGGCCAGGGCGCCGCACCACTGGCACCTGTCCGACCTCCTGCACCCGTTCCAGCGCAAGGCGAGCTGAGCGGACCACCGGCCGTCGGAGGCATGCGCCTTCCGTAGGATCGGAGCATGCCTTCGAACGCCGGTCAGAGCAGCAAGGACGCCGACAAGAACGCGGCACCGCCGCTGCCCCAGCCGTTGGCGGTGCCCGTCGCCGACTCCCACACCCACCTCGACATGCAGTCCGGCACGGTCGAGGAGGGCCTGGCGAAGGCCGCCTCGGTGGGCGTCACGACGGTCGTCCAGGTCGGCTGCGACCTGAAGGGCTCGCAGTGGGCCGCCGAGACCGCGGCGGCGTACGAGAACGTCCACGCCACCGTCGCCCTCCACCCCAACGAGGCCCCGCGCATCGTCCACGGCGACCCGGACGGGTGGTCGAGGCAGGGCGCCCGGGAGCCCGGCGGCGACGCCGCGCTGGACGAGGCCCTCGCCGAGATCGACCGGCTGGCCGGGCTGCCGCAGGTGAGGGGCGTCGGCGAGACGGGCCTGGACCACTTCCGCACCGGCCCCGAGGGCAAGGCCGCCCAGGAGCGGTCCTTCCGCGCCCACATCGAGATCGCCAAGCGGCACGGCAAGGCGCTCGTCATCCACGACCGCGACGCCCACGCCGACGTCCTGAGGATCCTTCAGGAGGAGGGCGCCCCCGAGCGCACCGTCTTCCACTGCTACTCCGGTGACGCCGAGATGGCCCGGATCTGCGCCCGCGAGGGCTACTTCATGTCCTTCGCCGGCAACGTCACCTTCAAGAACGCCCAGAACCTGCGGGACGCCCTCGCCGTCGCCCCGCTGGAGCTGGTCCTCGTGGAGACCGACGCGCCCTTCCTCACCCCGGCGCCGTACCGCGGACGGCCCAACGCCCCGTATCTCATTCCGGTCACGGTCCGCGCGATGGCCGCCGTGCGCGGGACCGACGAGGACGCGCTGGCAACGGCTCTCGCCGCCAACACGGCCCGTGCCTTCGGTTACTGACCGCCCGTCCGAGGTACTGACCACCCGCTCGAGACGCGACGCTGCGTAGTCGAGTCGCTTTGGAGAGTGACCGACGCTCCGCTAGGTTGCGGGGGCCCGATCCGGACCCCTCTGGCCCCTGGAGCGTGTCGGCGTGAGCACGTCGCAGTACGAGACGTACGACCCCTACGGCCGTGACGCCTCCGTCCACACCGCGGAGACGCTGCCGTACGGCATCCGTGAGGACACCTACCGGCCCGCCTACGAGGCCGAGGCGTACTTCGTCACCGAGCCGGCGCCGCCGCTGCCCCGGCAGACGACGAGCGCGCCCGCTCCCGGGACGGAGGCGCCCGCGACGCCGGCGTCCGGGGCCGAGGTGCCCGAGGAGGCCGACGGGCGGACCACGCGCCGGCGCAGGACGCGCTACGGCGGACACCCGGACTCCACCGTGCGCCGCCTGCTGCCGCAGGCCCTGGTCGTGGCCTTCCTGGCCGGCGGCACCACCGCCTTCGTCGCCAACGACAAGGCGGTCGAGCTGAGCGTCGACGGCAGGCAGCGCAGCCTGCACACGTTCGCCGACGACGTGAGCGAGCTGCTCGCCGAGGAGGGCGTACGCGTGGGGACGCACGACATGATCGCGCCGGCCCCCGGCACGGCGCTCGCCAGCGGCGACGCGGTCGCGGTGCGGTACGGGCGCCCGGTCCGGCTCACCCTGGACGGCCGGCGGCGCGAGGTGTGGACGACGGCGCACACGGTGGAGGGCGCGCTGGACGAACTGGGGGTGCGCGCGGAGGGCGCGTATCTGTCGACCTCGCGCTCCCAGCGCATCGGACGCGCCGGGCTCGCGCTCGACGTGCGCACCGAACGCGCGGTCACGGTCCTGGCGGACGGCCGCACCCGCACCGTCCGCACCAACGCGGCCACCGTCCGGGAAGCGGTCGAGGAGGCCGGGATCACGCTGCGCGGCCAGGACACCACCTCCGTCCCGCCGGACAGCTTCCCGCGCGACGGGCAGACGGTGACCGTGCTGCGGGTGAGCAGCACCCGGGAGATCCACGAGGAGCAGATCCCGTTCGCGGTCGAGCGGACCGCGGACCCCACGCTCTTCCAGGGCACCGAGGTCATCGCCCTGCCCGGACAGCCAGGACTGCGCCGGACCACCTACTACGTGCGCACCGTCAACGGGGTACGGCAGAAACCGCGCCCCGAGCGGTCGGAGGTCGTGCGTCGGCCGCGCGCACAGGTGATCAAGGTGGGCACCAAGCCGCGGCCGCCATCCGTGCGGGAGGCCGACCACCTGAACTGGGGGGCGCTCGCCGCCTGCGAGTCCGGCGGCCGGCCGAACGCGGTCGACCCCTCCGGGACGTACGGCGGGCTGTACCAGTTCGACGCCCGCACCTGGCAGAGCCTCGGCGGCAAGGGCCGCCCCCAGGACGCCTCGGCGGAAGAACAGACATACCGGGCGAAGAAGCTGTACGTACGGCGGGGGGCGAGCCCTTGGCCGCACTGCGGGACGAGGTTGCGGGGGTAGGCGGTGGGGGTGCGGGCAGCGGGGCCGAGTCCTCGGCTGCGCGGCCGTCGTGGCTGATCGCGCGGCTCCCGGCGCCCTGGGGGGCGCCGGCGGGAACCCCGCCCGGCCGGCCGCGGCGCGGGGCACCTGGCAACCCGGGCCGGTACGGCCCCGTACCCTTGTCCCGTGAGCAGCCCCACCCCCGACTCCCTCCTCGGCCCCGCCGACATCCGCGAGCTCGCGGCGGCGCTCGGTGTCCGCCCCACGAAGCAGCGCGGCCAGAACTTCGTGATCGACGCCAACACGGTCCGCCGTATCGTCCGTACCGCCGAGGTCCGCCCCGACGACGTGGTCGTCGAGGTCGGCCCGGGGCTCGGCTCGCTCACCCTCGCGCTGCTGGAGGTCGCCGACCGCGTCACCGCCGTGGAGATCGACGACGTACTCGCCGGCGCCCTCCCCGCCACCGTCGCCGCGCGCATGCCGGACCGTGCCGACCGCTTCGCGCTGGTCCACTCCGACGCCATGCACGTCACCGAGCTGCCCGGACCCGCGCCGACGGCCCTGGTGGCGAACCTGCCGTACAACGTCGCCGTCCCCGTGCTGCTGCACATGCTCGACACCTTCCCGAGCATCGAGCGGACGCTGGTGATGGTGCAGTCCGAGGTCGCCGACCGGCTCGCCGCCGCGCCCGGCAACAAGGTGTACGGCGTGCCGTCCGTGAAGGCCAACTGGTACGCCGACGTGAAGCGGGCCGGGGCCATCGGACGCAACGTCTTCTGGCCCGCGCCGAACGTCGACAGCGGCCTCGTCTCGCTCGTCCGCCGGACCGAGCCGGTCAAGACCACCGCCACGAAGGGCGAGGTCTTCGCGGTGATCGACGCGGCCTTCGCCCAGCGCCGCAAGACCCTGCGGGCCGCGCTCGCCGGCTGGGCCGGGTCCGCGGCGGCGGCCGAGGCGGCCCTGGTCGCGGCCGGGGTCTCGCCGCAGGCGCGCGGCGAGTCGCTGACCGTGGAGGAGTTCGCGCGGATCGCGGAGGCCGCGTCATCGCGGAGGGCGACCCCCGCACCCCCGAACGAGGAGAGCGGCGAGTGAGCGTCACGGTCCGGGTCCCCGCCAAGGTCAACGTCCAGCTCGCGGTGGGCGCCGCCCGCCCCGACGGGTTCCACGACCTGGCCAACGTCTTCCTCGCGGTCGGCCTGTACGACGAGGTGACGGTGACCCCCGCCGACGAACTCCGGATCACCTGCGAGGGCCCGGACGCCGGGCAGGTGCCCCTCGACGACACCAACCTCGCCGCGCGGGCCGCCATCGCCCTCGCCGGGCGCCGGGGCATCGAACCGAACGTCCACCTCCACATCGCCAAGGACATCCCGGTCGCCGGCGGCATGGCGGGCGGCAGCGCGGACGGCGCGGGCGCGCTGCTCGCCTGCGACCGGCTGTGGGGTACGGGTGCGTCGCGGGCGGAACTCCTCGCCATCTGCGCCGAGCTGGGCAGCGACGTGCCGTTCAGCCTGGTCGGCGGGGCGGCGCTCGGGGTGGGGCGCGGCGAGCGGCTGACGGCCCTGGAGGTCGGTGGCACCTTCCACTGGGTGTTCGCGATGGCCGGGCGGGGGCTGTCGACGCCTGCCGTCTTCCGGGAGTTCGACCGGCTGGCGGAGGGACGCGAGATCCCGGAGCCGGTGGCCTCGGCGGAGCTGCTGGAGGCGCTGGCGAAGGGGGACGTGGAAGGGCTGGCGGCGGCCGTCTCCAATGACCTTCAGCCCGCGGCGCTGTCCCTGTTCCCGGAGCTGGCCGACACGCTGGAGGCGGGGCGCGGGGCGGGTGCGCTCGCCGCGCTGGTCTCCGGTTCCGGTCCGACGACGGCCTTCCTCACGGGGGACGCCGAGTCGGCGGAGAAGGTGGCCGTGGCCCTGCGGGCGTCGGGGACGTGCGGGGCGGTACGGGTGGCGGCGGGGCCGGTGGCGGGGGCGACGGTGCTCTGAGTTCAGTACTGGTTGAAGGTGGTCAGGTCGATGAGGATGTCGTAGGGGACGCTCACCTTGACGTGGTCGTGGTAGATGCCTGTCAACGCGTAGGTGCCGGTGGCCTCGCCGCGTTCGTACACCTGGACGACAGGGTGGTCGTCCTGGCCCGCCATGTCGACCAGCCAAAAGTGGGGAATGCCGGCTGCGGCGTACTTGTGCGGTTTGGTGTCGCGGTCGCGAGCCTCGGAGTCCGGTGAGATCACCTCGACGGCGAGCAGGACGTCGGCCGCTTCGAAACGGGTCTGGCGCGGCCCGGTGACGGCCTCGGCGCGGACCACGGAGATGTCCGGCTCCGGACCGTTACGCCGGTCCAATACCACCGTCATCTCACACACGACTTTCAAGTCGGACGGCACGGTGCTGCGCAGCCCGTTCGCCAGCAGGTGGATCGCGGCGAAGTGGAAGTAGCGCTGCGGGCTCACGAAAACCAGGCTCCCGTCGATCAGCTCGGTGTGCGGCGGGAGATCCGGCAGCGTGAACAGGTCGTCCACGGTGTAGCCGTCCAGGGGTGGCACCGGCCACTGGCGGCGGTGCTCTGCGGGCTCGGCGGTCATGGTTCCTCCCATGGACGGGATCCTGCGGCCTGCCTTCCCACCGTAGCGGCCCTTTCCCGATCACGTCATCACAAAGAGTGACAACCCCCTCGCGCCCCGCCCCCACCCCCGCAGGCCCTACGCTAGAAGGCTGACCCACGCGGCGGAGCCGCACGTCGAAACAGCCCCGCGCACAGGAGTGAAATGGCCGTCAACCTGGTCAATGTCGAGAACGTCAGCAAGGTGTACGGCACCCGTGCCCTGCTGGACGGTGTCTCGCTCGGTGTGCAGGAAGGGGACCGGATCGGAGTCGTCGGACGCAACGGCGACGGCAAGACCACCCTCATCCGGATGCTCGCCAAGCTGGAGGAGGCCGACACCGGACGGGTCACGCACTCCGGCGGGCTGCGGATCGGCGTGCTCACCCAGCACGATTCCCTCGACCCCGAGGCCACCGTGCGCCACGAGGTCATCGGCGACATGGCGGACCACGAGTGGGCCGGCAACGCGAAGGTCAGGGACGTACTGACCGGGTTGTTCGGCGGACTGGACCTGCCGGGCTTCCCGAAGGGGCTGGACACCGTCATCGGTCCGCTGTCCGGTGGCGAGCGGCGCCGGATCGCGCTGGCCAAGCTGCTCATCGAGGAGCAGGACCTGCTGGTCCTGGACGAGCCCACCAACCACCTCGACGTCGAGGGCATCGCCTGGCTCGCCAAGCACCTGCAGAACCGGCGCTCGGCGCTGGTGTGCGTGACGCACGACCGCTGGTTCCTGGACCAGGTGTGCACGCGCATGTGGGACGTGCAGCGCGGTGACGTGTACGAGTACGAGGGCGGCTACTCCGATTACGTCTTCGCCCGTGCCGAGCGCGAGCGGATCGCCGCGACCGAGGAGGTCAAGCGGCAGAACCTGATCCGCAAGGAGCTGGCGTGGCTGCGGCGGGGCGCCCCCGCCCGTACCTCCAAGCCGCGCTTCCGCGTGGAGGCCGCCAACGAGCTGATCGCGGACGTGCCGCCGCCCCGGGACAGCAGCGAACTGATGAAGTTCGCCTCCTCCCGGCTCGGCAGGACCGTCTTCGACCTGGAGGACGTCACCGTCCAGGCCGGGCCGAAGGTGCTGCTCAAGCACGTCACCTGGCAGCTCGGCCCGGGCGACCGGATCGGCCTCGTCGGGGTCAACGGCGCCGGGAAGACCTCGCTGCTGCGGGCCATGGCGGCCGCGGCCCGCAGTGAGGGGGAGGAGCAGCCGGCCGGCGGCCGGATCGCCGTCGGCCGGACCGTCAAGCTCGCCTATCTCTCCCAGGAGGTCGCCGAACTCGACCCGACCTGGCGGGTGCTGGAGGCCGTGCAGCGGGTCCGTGAGCGCGTCGATCTCGGCAAGGGGCGCGAGATGACGGCCGGGCAGCTGTGCGAGACGTTCGGCTTCAACAAGGAGAAGCAGTGGACGCCGGTCGGGGACCTCTCCGGTGGTGAGCGGCGGCGGCTCCAGCTCCTGCGGCTGCTCATGGACGAGCCCAACGTCCTCTTCCTGGACGAGCCGACCAACGACCTCGACATCGAGACCCTCACCCAGCTCGAGGACGTCCTCGACGGCTGGCCCGGCTCGATGATCGTCATCTCCCACGACCGGTTCTTCGTGGAGCGGACGACGGACCGGGTGTTCGCCCTCCTCGGCGACGGCACGCTGCGCATGCTGCCGCGCGGTATCGACGAGTACCTGGAGCGGCGGCAGCGGATGGAGGAGGCGGTCGCCGCGCAGACCGCCGCCGCGGCGCCCAAGCCGGTCACGCAGGAGAGGAGCGCGGCCGACCAGCGCGCGGCGAAGAAGGAACTCCAGAAGATCGAGCGCCAGTTGGACCGGATCTCCGAGAAGGAGTCCAAGCTGCACGCCCAGATCGCCGACAACGCCACCGACTTCGCGAAGGTCGCCGAACTCGACGCCCAGTTGCGGGATCTCGCCGGGGAGCGCGAGGAACTGGAGCTGCGCTGGCTGGAACTGGCGGAGGACGCCTGACCTCTCACGCCCGCTCACGGAGGGGGCGCGTGCCCCTCGTGAAGGGGGCGTGAAGGCGCGTAACGGCGGTATCACGGGCCGGTCGTCCCTTGGGAACAGGGGAGGACACGGCCCCGTGTGCTGTCTGTACCGGGTGATAGAAAGAACGGTCTGAGAACTGTCTGAGAACGAGCGACCTCGAGTCCGTCACGAACTCCAGGGCGTGGCTAAAAATCAGTGAACGAGGGGGAAGAGCGCTGATGACTCAGCCGCCCAACCAGCCGCCGCAGGGCGGATTCGGACCGCCGCAGGACCAGCCGCCGGGGGCTCGGCCCCCGCAGGACCAGCCTCCGCAGGCCGGCGGTTTCGGCCCGGCCCCGCAGACGCCACCGGCGCAGGGCGGTTTCGGCGCCGCTCCCCAGACCCCGCCGGCGCAGGGCGGTTTCGGCGCGCCCCAGCCACCCGCCGGCCCTCCGCAGCAGCCCCCGCAGCCCCCACCGGGCTACGGCTATCCGCAGCAGCCGGGCCCCTACGGCGGCACCCCCGGTCCCTACGGCTCCCCGCAGCAGCCCGGCCCGTACGGCGCCCCGCAGCCCGGCCCGTACGGCGCCCCGCAGCCCGGCTACGGGCACCCGCAGCAGCCGCCGTACCCCGGCGTGCCCGGCACCGCGCCCGGCGGGCCCTTCGGCGGCAAGCCTGCCTCCCGGAAGAAGACCGCGCTGATCATCGGGGCCGCGGTGGCCGCGCTGCTCGTCGTCGGCGGCACGGTGTACGCGGTCACCGGCGGTGACAGCGGCGGCGGCAAGAAGAAGCCGGTCGCCCAGCAGAGCGACGACCCCAAGAACTCCCCCACCGCCTCGCCGACCACGTCCGGCGGCGGTGAGGACCCGGAGAACCTCAACAAGGGCCGTCAGCCAGGCGAGGCGAAGGTGCTCTGGTACAAGCCGGCGCCGGACGCCCCGGCCTCCGGCGCCGACGCGCCCGGCATGTGGATCACCGGCGACACGGCGGTGAAGGCGGCCTACAAGCAGGTCTTCGCGTTCCGCACCGGTGACGGCGGCACCGCCTGGGGGCCGCTCGCCTTCCCGCAGAAGATCTGCGCGGTCACCCCGCAGAAGTCGGCCGACGACAAGATCGTCGTGGCGTACATGAGCGGCGGCGGCGACCGCGCCAAGTGCAACCAGCTCCAGCAGCTCGACCTGCGCACCGGCGAGAAGGGCTGGAGCACCGAGGTCGCCGACGGCGGGCTGTTCGACAGCGCGTTGACCATCGAACTGACGGTCAGCGGCAAGACGTTGATGGTGGGCCGTTCGCAGTCGGGCACGGCGTACGCCATCGACAGCGGCAAGAAGCTGTACGACAAGAAGAAGTACGGCGCGGCCTGCTTCCCGGCCGCCTTCGCGGGCGGCACCGACCGGCTGATCCAGGTGGCCTCCTGCGGCGCCGGCACCGCCAAGGAGCACGAGGAGATCCAGGAACTCGACCCGGCCACCGGCAAGGTGCGCTGGACCCAGCCGGTCAAGAAGGGCTGGGAGGTGTCCCGGGCGTACTCGGTCGACCCGCTCGTGGTCTACCTGACCAACCGGGACAAGAAGGCCTGGAACATCTCCACGTTCACCAAGGACGGCAAGTTCCGCTCCGAGGTGAAGGTGAACGAGAAGTTCGCCCCCCGCTGCGGCTGGGCCGTCCTCGAACGCGAGTTGCAGGGCTGCCAGGGCGTCGCGGTCGACGCCGACACGCTCTACCTGCCCACCGACTCCACCATCAGCGCCAACGAGATCGTCGCGATCAGCCTCTCCGACGGCAAGGCGAAGTGGCGGGTCAAGTCCCCGGTGGACCAGCCGATGGCGCCGGTGAAGGTCGAGGGCGGCAAGCTCATCGCGTACGTGCAGCCGTCGTACGACTCGGGCGGCCAGGTGGTGTCGGTGCCGGTCACCGGCTCCTCCCACAGGACGACCAGGCTCCTGCAGAACCCGCAGGGCGCCGCCGACGTCGAGGACACCTTCTACGACGGGGTCGTCGACTGGGCCGACGGGCGGTTCTTCATCTCCTCGGGCCGGCTGTCCGGCGACGACGACTCGAAGGAGAAGCTCATGATGGCCTTCGGCAACTGAGCCCGGCGCACCGCCCCGGCCGGCCCCCGGGCCGGCCGCAGCCCGTCCTTCCCGAGTCCCGTACGCCGTACGGCCTTCCGAGCGTCACCGAGGTAGCCGCGCCATGACCCAGCCGCCCCCGCCACCCCCGAACCAGCCGCCCAACCAGCCGCCGGCGCAGCCCCCGCAGCCGCCGGCCCAGCCCCCGCAGCCGGGTTACGGCTATCCGCCGGTCCCGCCCCCGCAGCCGCCCGGTTACGGCTACCCGGGCGCGCAGCAGAACCCGTACGCGCAGCAGCCCCCGGCCCCCACCGCCCCGCAGCCTCCCGGCTACGGCGCCCAGCCGCACAACCCCTACGCCCAGCCCACGCAGCCCATGCAGGGCATGCAGCCGGGTTACGGCTACCCGGGCCATCCCGGCCAGGGGCAGCCGCCGACCGTGCCGATGGCGCCCCAGCCGGGAGCGGCCGGCGGCGGGCGGAACAACACCGTGCTGTTCATCGTCGTCGCGGCGGTCGTCGCCATCGCGCTGATCATCGGCGGCGGCATCTGGTACGCCAAGTCCTCCGGCGACGACGGCGAGCGGCACGACACCGCGTCCTCCGGCGGCGGCACCGTCGGCCCGGACGACAAGAACTCCGGGGGCACGACCGGCGGTGGCGGCAAGGAGAAGGTGCCCGCCGACCCGTCCTCCCGGCTGCTCTTCGGGGTGCCGCTGCCCAAGGCGGACGACACGGTCAGCACCGCGGGCTCGTGGCTGACGGACACGGTGTACGCCAAGAGCGGCATCGCGAAGATCACCGGCTACGACCCGGCCAAGGGCACCGAGTTGTGGACGATCAAGCTGCCCGGCCCGGTGTGCGCGGCCGGCAAGCACGTGGACGACCACGGGCGGACGGCGATCGCCTTCCAGCCGAAGATGCCGGAGAAGGGCTCCTCCGCGGGGTGCAGCCAGGTCGCCGCGATCGACCTCACCGCGGGCAAGAAGCTGTGGACGAAGTCGGTCAAGTCCGGTGACTACCCGGTCACCTTCGCCAATGTGACGGTCGCCCAGCACACCGTCGCGGCCGGCGGTTCCGACGGCGGCGCCGCGTTCGATATCGAGTCCGGCAAGACGCTGTGGCAGCCGAAGCCGGACGACACCTGCTACGACGAGGGGTACGGCGGCGGCACCAGGCTGGTCGCGGTGCGCAAGTGCGGCAAGTACGACGACCCGCAGCTGAACATCCAGACCATCGACCCGGTCAGCGGCAAGGTGATCTCCGAGTACAAGATGCCGGACGGCGTCGCGTACGCCTCCGTCGTCTCCACCGACCCGCTGGTGGTCGCGGCCGACGTCGGCCAGAGCGCGGGCGACGGCAGCGGTGTCTCGGACTACTTCTCCATCGACGACAAGACCGGCAAGCTGCTCGCCCGCATCCCCGCGCCCGGCGACACCTACGGAGGCCGCTGCGACGGCACCACCCGCGTCGAGGACTGCCGTCAGGTCGTCGCGGGCAACGGCAGGCTGTACCTGATGACCGAGGCGCACGACGGCAAGGGCGAGTACACCCGGACCAACGAGATCGTCGCCTTCGACCTGAAGACCGGCAAGCCGACCGGCCAGCGCGCCGAGGCCGGCGACGGCTACACGCTCTCCCCGCTGCGCATGGACGGCGGCAATCTGATCGCCTACGACGCGCCGCCGTACAACAAGGGCGGCCAGGTCGTCAGCATCGACGGCGGCTCGTTCAAGGTGACCAAGCTGCTGGAGAACCCCTCCACGAAGAGCGTGCGGGACTCCGAGGTCAACCTGCTGCCGGAGTACGCGGAACTCCGCTTCGGCAAGGGCCGGCTGTACATGTCCGCCGTGTTCGCCAAGGAGCGGGACATGTCGTCGTACAGCAAGGAGTACCTCGTGATGGCGTTCGGCACGGACGGCTGATCCGCCGGCCTCACCCGAATGAGTGACTTGCCGAGAAGTGCCCCGGATTTCATCGATCCGGGGCACTTCTCATGAAGAGGGGCAGCGCGACGTCGAACAAGCGTGTAGCTTCCGGGGGCATGAAGGGCGGGGGTGCCGGGGGGACTGGGGGGTTGCTCTATGGGAGTGCGGCTCATGGTCGTGGACGACCATCGGCTGCTCGCGGAGGCGCTGGCGTCCGCGCTCAAGCTGCGTGGGCACCGGGTGCTCGCCGCGGCGGCGCCGGCCGCGGGCGCGGCGGACCTCGTGATCGCGCGGGCGCCCGAGGTGTGCCTGCTGGGTACGGCTGCGCCGGCCGAGCCGGGGATCTTCGACCCGGTGGTCAAGATCAAACGGGAGCGTCCGCAGGTGGCGGTGCTGGTGCTGGGCCCCGTGCCGTCACCGCGCGGGATCGCGGCGGCCTTCGCCGCGGGGGCGTCGGGGTACGTGCGGCACGACGAGCGGATCGAGGGGGTCGAGCGGGCCATCATGAAGGCCCGGGCCGGGGAGGCGGCGGTGGCCCCGCAGTTGCTCCAGGGGGCCTTCAGCGAGCTGCTGAATCCGGCCGCGCAACCCGATGACGAGGCCCAGCGGCTGCTGGAGATGCTGACGCCGCGTGAGGTCGAGGTGCTGGTGCGGGTGGCCGACGGCGAGGACACGCGGAGGATCGCGGCGGGGATGGGCATCGCACCGAGCACGGCGCGTACGCATGTCCAACGGGTACTGATGAAACTGGGCGTGGGCTCCAGGCTGGAGGCGGCGGCACTGGCCGCTCGCACAGGCCTGCTGGACCGCGCGGGCCCCGCGCTGGGCGTCGGCGGCCCCGAATAGCCACCCTCTGCTGGGGCGGGGGTGGGATCGCTTGCCCGCGCCGGCCGGCCGGCGGTGACTGCACTTGCCCAGGGGCGCGGTGAACCACGCGACCAGCCACGACGCGCCCGTGGCCGGGGGCGGCCCGCAGTGCTGCGGCGCTATCGCCCCCGGCCGACTGTCCGTGCGCGGGGAACTGCGCGACCAGCCACGTCGTGGCCGTGGCCGGGGGCTGCCCGCAGTGCTGCGGTGCTACCGCCCCAGGCCGACTGTCAGTGCGCGGGGAACCGCCTGACGACCAGCCCCCGCGCCACACGCGTGAACGGTGCCTACTCGCCCGCCCTCTCCTCCGGCAAGACCTCCGGAGGAGCCGGCGGGGTGGGGCGCAGCTTCAGCCAGGCCAGGAAGAAGATGCCCAGGAGCAGCATGCCGATCCCGGTCCAGAGATTGATGTTCACGCCCTCGGCCTTGTCGATCGCGGCCTGCGAGTCGGTGATCCCGGTGATCGTGACGATGACGCCGTAGACCACGAAGAGGCCGCCGATGATGCGCCGCAGGTCGAAGATGCGCGCCGCGGTCGCCGACTTGGTCTCCAGCTCGGAGACCTCCCGCAGGACGTCCTGCTCGGTGTAGTGCAGCGGACGACGAGGCTCGGGCCGCTCGGGGTGCTCGGAGTGCTCGGTCATGGTTTCCTCGATCCTCCCGCGTCAGAACGAGAACGGGATGTAGCAGACGGCGGCCAGCACGACCGCGCCCCAGCCCAGCAGGGCCGGCTTGCGGTACCAGGCGTCGTCGCCTTCGGCGGGCGGTTCGGACATGCCGGGGGAGCGGGTGCCGTACACCAGGCCCTGCAGCTCCTCCACCGGCTTCGGCTTGGTGAACAGGGACACCACGACCATTACCACCGCGCCGGCGACGAAGCCCGCGATGGCGGAGACGAAGTTGGCGCCCTGGTCGGTCGGGATGGAGATGATGTCCTTCTTGTAGAGGACGAAGTAGTTGACCATCGCGGTCACGGTGCCGGCGAGCAGGCCCCAGAACCCGGACTTCGCGGACGCCCGCTTCCAGAACATGCCGACGATGAAGACGACGAACATCGGCACGTTGAAGAAGGAGAACAGCGTCTGCAGGTAGCTCATGATGTTCGAGAACGAGGACGCCAGGAACGCCGTACCGACGGAGGCGCAGACACCGACCGCGGTGATCAGCCGGCCGAAGCGGACGTAGTAGCCGTCTTCACGCCCCCGCACCACGTACTTCGCCCAGATGTCGTTGGTGAACACCGTGTTGAAGGACGACACGTTCGCCGCCATGCCCGCCATGAAGGCCGCCAGCAGACCGGTGACGGCGATGCCGAGCACGCCGTTGGGCAGCAGCTCCTGCATCAGGAACGGGATGGCGTCGTTGTACTGGTAGCCGGAGCCGGAGGTGCCGAACTTCGGGACGATCGCGGCGGCGACCAGGCCCGGGATCATGACCAGGAAGACGATGAAGATCTTCGGGTAGGCCGCGATCAGCGGGGTGCGCTGGCCCGCCGAGAGGTTCTTCGCGGACAGGGCGCGCTGCACCTCGGCGAAGTTGGTGGTCCAGTAGCCGAAGGAGAGGACGAAGCCGAGGCCGAGGACGATGGTCAGCCAGTTCGCGCCGAGCGGGTTGGCGTGCCCGATGCCGGTGCCGCCCCATGCGGTGGTGAAGTCCGCGCCGTGGGTCGCGGTGAGCTTGTCGGTCAGGCCGCCCCAGCCGCCGACCTTCTTCAGGCCGAGGATGGTGATCGGGATGAGCGCGGCCAGGATCACGAAGAACTGGAGGACCTCGTTGTAGATCGCCGAGGACAGACCGCCCAGGGTGATGTACGCGAGGACGAACGCGCCGGCGACGACGATGGCGACCCACTGCGGCCAGCCGAGCAGGGCCTCGACGACGATCGCGAGGGCGTAGAGGTTGACGCCCGCGATCAGGATGGCGGCGAACGCGAACAGGATCGAGCTGAGCAGGTGGGCGCCCCGGTCGAAGCGCAGCAGCAGGAACTCGGGGACCGAGCGGACCTTGCTGCCGTAGTAGAAGGGCATCATCACCAGGCCGAGGAAGACCATGGCGGGGATGGCGCCGACCCAGTACCAGTGGACGGTGTACGCGCCGTACTGGGCGCTGTTCGCGGCCATGCCGAGGATCTCGGTGGCCGCCAGGTTCGCCGAGATGAAGGCGAGGCCGGTGATCCAGGCGGGCAGCGAGCGTCCGGACAGGAAGAAGTCGAGGCTCGTCTTGACCGAGCGGCGGGCCGCGAAGCCGATGCCCAGGACGACGACGAAGTAGATCGCCAGGATCGTGTAGTCCAGCCAGTTGGTGGGGAGTCGTAGCTCCGCCGCCAGATAGGTGGGGGCGTATGTGGGGGTTTGCATGAAGAACTCGCTTCGTTGCGCGAACTGATCCAGAGCGGAACCTACGCCGCCGTGTTCGATATTTGAACACTCCGCCTGGTGTTCTTTGTTTGATTGTGATCGACCGAGGTGTTGTGGACTTGTGGTCTGTTATGTTTGGTTGTGTTGAGTGATTGGGTGCGGACACACCCGTAGGGCCCGAACAAGGAGTCCGGCGTGAAGAAGACCTCGACCCGGCTGGCCGACGGTCGTGAGCTGATCTACTACGACCTGCGGGACGACACCGTGCGCGACGCGGTCGACCGGCGCCCGCTGGACCGTACGGTCACCACGTCCGAGATCCGCCGCGACCCGCTGCTCGGCGACTCGGTCGCCGTGGCCTCGCACCGCCAGGGCCGCACCTACCACCCGCCGGCCGACGAGTGCCCCCTGTGCCCCACCCGCGGCGACCGGCTCAGCGAGATCCCGGACTCCTGGTACGACGTCGTCGTCTTCGAGAACCGGTTCCCCTCCCTCGCCGGCGACTCCGGCCGCTGCGAGGTCGTCTGCTTCACCTCCGACCACGACGCCTCCTTCGCGGACCTGAGCGTCGAGCAGGCGCGGCTGGTGCTGGACGCGTGGACGGACCGCACGTCGGAGCTGTCGCATCTGCCCTCCGTCGAGCAGGTGTTCTGTTTCGAGAACCGCGGTGCCGAGATCGGTGTGACCCTCGGCCACCCGCACGGACAGATCTACGCCTACCCCTTCACCACCCCGCGCACCGCGCTGATGCTCCGCTCGCTCGCCGCCCACAAGGAGGCCACCGGCGGGGAGAACCTGTTCGACGCGGTCCTGGAGCGGGAGCTCGCCGGTGAGCGGGTCGTCCTTGAGGGTGAACACTGGGCGGCCTTCGTGCCGTACGCGGCGCACTGGCCGTACGAGGTCCACCTGTACCCCAAGCGCCGCGTGCCCGATCTGCTCGCCCTGGACGAGGCGGCCCGCACAGAATTCCCCCAGGTCTATCTGGAACTCTTGAGGCGCTTCGACCGGATCTTCGGCGGGAGGCACGGAGGCGAGAACACCGGGGGCGAGTCTCCGACGCCGTACATCTCGGGCTGGCACCAGGCCCCGTTCGGCGCGCTGGAGGAGTTCGACGGCGTGACGCGTGACGACTTCGCGCTCCACCTAGAGCTTTTCACCATCCGCCGTACTTCCGGCAAGCTGAAGTTCCTCGCGGGTTCCGAGTCCGGCATGAGCGTGTTCATCAACGACGTGCCGCCGGAGCGCGCGGCCGAGCGACTGCGAGAGGTAGCGAGTTCATGAAGTACCTGGTGACGGGTGGCGCGGGATACGTCGGCAGTGTCGTGGCCCAGCACCTGCTGGAGGCCGGCCACGAGGTCACCGTCCTCGACAACCTCTCCACCGGCTTCCGCGCGGGCGTCCCCGCCGGTGCGGCCTTCATCGAGGGCGACATCCGCGACGCCGCCAAGTGGCTCGACCCCTCCTTCGACGGCGTGCTGCACTTCGCCGCGTTCTCCCAGGTCGGCGAGTCGGTGGTGAAGCCGGAGAAGTACTGGGACAACAACGTCGGCGGCAGCATGGCCCTGCTCACCGCGATGCGCGAGGCCGGCGTCCGCAAGCTGGTCTTCTCCTCCACCGCCGCCACCTACGGCGAGCCCGAGCAGACCCCGATCCGGGAGACCGCCCCGACGCGGCCCACCAGCCCCTACGGCGCCTCCAAGCTCGCCGTCGACCACATGATCACCGGTGAGGCGCACGCCCACGGCCTGGCGGCGGTCTCCCTGCGCTACTTCAACGTGGCGGGCGCGTACGGCGCGTACGGCGAGCGGCACGACCCCGAGTCGCACCTCATCCCGCTGGTCCTCCAGGTCGCCCAGGAACGCCGCGACGCGATCTCCGTCTACGGCGACGACTACCCGACCCCCGACGGCACCTGCGTCCGCGACTACATCCACGTAGCCGACCTGACGGAGGCCCACCTGCTGGCCGTCCAGGCCGCCGCGCCGGGAGAGCACCTGATCTGCAACCTCGGCAACGGCAACGGCTTCTCCGTCCGCCAGGTCATCGAGACCGTCCGCCAGGTCACCGGCCACCCCGTCCCCGAGGTGGTGGCCCCGCGCCGGGGCGGCGACCCGGCGGTCCTGGTCGCCTCCGCGGACACCGCCCGCGAGAAACTGGGCTGGAACCCGACCCGCGCGGACCTCGCGGGCATCGTCGCGGACGCGTGGGAGTTCGCGCAGAGCATCACGAAGGAGCACTAGTGGGCGCAGAGCAGGTCGCGGAGCGCTTCGCCGAGCTGTACGGGGCCGAGCCGGAGGGCGTGTGGGCGGCGCCCGGCCGGGTCAACCTGATCGGTGAGCACACCGACTACAACGACGGTTTCGTCATGCCGTTCGCGCTGCCGCACCAGGCGGTCGCCGCGGTCTCCCGCCGTGACGACGGCGTCCTGCGCCTGCACTCGGAGGACGTCGAGGGCGGGATCGCGGAGCTGCGGCTGGGCGCCCTCGCCCCTCAGACCGACCAGGAGTGGACGGCGTACCCGGCGGGCGTGGTCTGGGCGCTGCGCGAGGCGGGCCACGAGGTGACCGGCGCCGACATCCACCTGTCCTCCACGGTCCCGACGGGCGCGGGCCTGTCCTCGTCGGCCGCGCTGGAGGTGGTGATCGCCCTGGCGCTGAACGACCTGTACGACCTCGGCCTGCAGCGCTGGCGGCTGGCCCGCCTGTGCCAGCGCGCCGAGAACGTCTACGTGGGCGCGCCGACCGGGATCATGGACCAGACGGCGTCGGCCTGCTGCGAGCAGGGCCACGCGCTGTTCCTGGACACCCGTGACCTGTCCCAGCAGCAGATCCCCTTCGACCTCGTGGCCGAGGGCCTGCGCCTGCTGGTGGTCGACACCCAGGTCAAGCACGCCCACAGCGGCGGCGAGTACGGCAAGCGCCGGGCCGGGTGCGAGAAGGGGGCGGCCCTGCTCGGCGTCGACGCCCTGCGGGACATCCCCTACGACGGCCTGGACGCGGCCCTCGCCCGCCTCGGCGACGAGGAGGAGGTCATCCGCCTGGTCCGCCACGTGGTCACGGAGGACCAGCGGGTCGAACGCGCCGTCGCCCTCCTGCGCGCCGGCGACACCCGCGCCATCGGCCCGGTCCTCACCGAGGGCCACGCCTCGCTGCGCGACGACTTCCGCATCTCCTGCCCGGAGTTGGACCTGGTCGTCGACACGGCCCTCGCCGCCGGCGCCCTGGGCGCCCGCATGACCGGCGGCGGCTTCGGCGGCTCGGCGATCGTCCTGGCGGAGGCGACGGACGTGGACACCCTGACCAAGGCGGTCGAAGAGGCCTTCGCGGCGGCGGACTTCAAAGCCCCACGAGTCTTCGAGGCGGTCCCTTCGGCGGGAGCCCGCCGGCTCGTCTGAGCCCCCGTCAGCCCAGTCGCTTCGTCAGTGTGTACTCCGTGATCCCCGGCGGGTAGTCGGGGATCACGCACACCACCTCGTAGCCCTGTTTCCGGTAGAACTCCGGGGCCTGGAAGTCCCAGGTCTCCAGGCGGGACGCCGTGCAGCCGCGGTCGGTCGCGGCGATGCGTTCCGCCTCCGCCAGCAGGCGGGTGCCGAGGCCCGTGCCGCGGTGTGCGGCGTCCACCCACAGGTAGGTGACGTGCAGCCAGGTCGTCCAGGTGTGGCCGACCAGGCCGCCCGCCAGGGCGCCCGCGGTGTCCAGCGCCCAGAGGTGGAGGGGCGTGTCGCGTTCGTCGGGCGTGCCGCGCAGCGCGGCGAGGACCGGGGACGCCGCCGTGTTGGTCTCCCACAGCCGTGAGCGGAGCAGTTCACGTCGCTCTTTGTCGACTTCCGCCTCAATACGAAACATGCGGCACACCATAAACGCGTCGGGCGGCCAGTTCCGCAATTCGCCTTCCGCCGCGTGCTCCCATCCGTACTCTGTGGAGCAGCACCGGTGGGGGCCGGTGCCGCTCAGGGGGCGAGACAGGCGGGTTCGGCGCCCGCGGTGGGGGTAGCAGTGTCCGCAACGGCGGCGGCCGTGCGGAGCGCGTCCCCTGTCCGCGGGTGTCGAACCCGCGCCGGTCGTCGTTCTCCGGATCCTTTCCGGGCTTTCCGGACCAACCAATTCCGGAGCTTTCCGGACCTTGGGTATCCCCTGCTCCACGCGGAGCCTGGGGAAGGGGGTTACGTGGTTCGCATCCGAGTCCTGGTCGTGGACGACCACCGCATCTTCGCCGAGTCGCTCGCCGCCGCCCTGGCCGCCGAGCCCGACGTCGACGTCTCCGCCGCCGGCAGCGGCCCGGCCGCGCTGCGCTGCCTGGAGCGCGCGGCCGGCGAGGGCCGGCGCTACGACGTCCTGCTGGTCGACGCCGACCTGGGCGGCCGGCTGCCCGGCGCCCGCCCGGCCGTGCCGGTGCAGGAGGGCGACGCGGAGGGCCTGGTCGACGGGATCTCGCTCGTCACCGGGGTCCGGTCCGCCCACCCCGCCGTACGGATCGTCGTCCTCGCCGAGAAGGACGACCCGCGCCGCGCGGCCCTCGCCCTGCAGGCCGGGGCGTCCGGCTGGGTCGCCAAGGACTGCTCGCTGTCCCGGCTGCTGACGGTGATCCGGGGGGTGCTGCGCGACGAGACGCATCTGCCGCCCGCGCTGCTCACCGGCGTGCTGAAGGAGCTGACGGCGGCGCGCAAGCACCGCACCGAGAGCGAGCGGCTGGTGGAGTCCCTCACCCCGCGCGAGCGGGAGGTGCTGCGCTGCATGGTCGCCGGGCTCGGCCGCAAGGCCGTCGCCGAGCGGCTGTTCCTCTCCCCGCACACCGTCCGCACCCACATGCAGAACGTCCTCGGCAAGCTGGGCGTCCACTCCACGCTGGCCGCCGTCGCGCTGGCCCGGCGGGCCGGGGTGGGGCCGGTGGACCTAACCGGGGATGTTGTCGAACGGGGCGGTCAGCTGGCGTAGCAGGCTCGCCAGTTCAGCGCGCTGGGCGCGGGACAGCTCGGCGAGGATCGCCCGCTCCTGCTCCAGCAGGCCCGCGAGCGCCTGGTCCGCGCGGTCGCGGCCCTCGTCGGTCAGCCGGACCAGCACGCCCCGCCGGTCGCTGGGGTCGGGCAGCCGCTCGACCAGGCCCTTCTTCGCCAGCCGGTCGATGCGGTTGGTCATCGTGCCCGAGGTGACCAGGGTCTGGGTGAGCAACTGGCCGGGGGAGAGCTGGTACGGCGTACCCGCGCGCCGCAGCGCGGTCAGCACGTCGAACTCCCACGGCTCCAGCTGATGCTCGGCGAAGGCGAGCCGGCGGGCGCGGTCCAGGTGCCGGGCGAGTCGGCTCACCCGGCTGAGCACTTCCAGCGGTTCCACGTCGAGGTCCGGACGCTCCCGGCGCCACGCTGCGACCAGCCGATCGACCTCGTCCTCCATGGAGATCAGTGTAGTGGTTGTGTCGATGTGAAGTCTCTTGATGTCGAGTCTCTTGACATCGAGAGAAGTTGGCGGGGAGAGTGGTGGCATGACGACGCCCAGCTGGGACCCCGCCCAGTACCTCCGCCACGCGGGTCACCGGGCCCGCCCCTTCGCCGACCTCCTCGCCCGGATCCCGCGCCTGCCCGGCGACCCGCCCCGCATCGCCGACCTCGGCTGCGGCCCCGGCAACGTCACCGCCCTCCTCGCCGACCGCTGGCCCACCGCCCGCATCACCGGCTACGACAACTCCCCCGAGATGCTCGACGAGGCCCACGTCGACCACGAGGGACCCACGGCCGGGGGCGGCCGGCTCGACTTCGTCCACGCCGACGTGCGGACCTGGACGCCCACGGAGCCGTACGACCTGATCGTCTCCAACGCCACCCTCCAGTGGGTGCCGGGCCACGCCGACCGCTTCGCCGACTGGATCACCGCCCTCACCCCCGGTGGCACCCTCGCCTTCCAGGTCCCCCACAACATCGACGCCCCCCTGCACGCCCTGATGCGCGACCTCGCCCGGACCCCCCGCTGGCGCGACCGCCTCGCCGACGTCCTGCGCCGCACGGACTCCGTGCACACCCCCGGCACCTACCTCGACCGCCTCACCCGCCTGGGCTGCGTCGCCGACGTGTGGGAGACGACGTACTTCCACGTCCTCCAGGGCGAGGACCCCGTCCTCGACTGGGTGAAGGGCACCGGCCTGCGGCCCGCCCTGACCGCCCTCGCCGACGACCCCCGGGAACGGGACGCGTTCCTCACCGAGTACCGCGACCTGCTGCGGGAGGCGTACCCGAGCGCGCCGTACGGCACGGTCCTGCCGTTCCGGAGGCTGTTCGCCGTGGCCGTGAAGCAGGCCTGAACCCGGTGAAGGAGAACCGAGCATGCTCGTCGCCCTCGACCACGTGCAGCTGGCCGCCCCTCCCGGAGCCGAGGACCTGCTGCGCGCCTACTACACAGGCGTCCTCGGCATGACCGAGATCCCCAAACCGCCGGCGCTCGCCGCACGCGGCGGCTGCTGGTTCGAAGCGGGCTTCGTCCAGCTCCACCTGGGGATCCAGGACGACTTCCGGCCGGCGAAGAAGGCCCACCCCGGACTGCGGGTCACGGACATCGAGGCCTACGCGGCCCGGCTCACCGCGCTCGGCGCGCCCGTCACCTGGGACGACGATCTCCCCGGCCACCGGCGCTTCTACTGCGAGGACCCCGTCGGCAACCGGCTGGAGTTCTTGGAGCCGGCTCCCTGACCGCTCAGCTCTTGCGGTGCCCTATCAGGCGCGGCTTCTGCTCCAGGCCGTCCAGGCCGTGCCACGCCAGGTTCACCAGATGGGCCGCCACCTCCGCCTTCTTCGGGCGGCGCACGTCCAGCCACCACTGGCCGGTCAGCGCGACCATGCCGACCAGCGCCTGGGCGTAAAGAGGGGCGAGCTTGGGGTCAAAGCCGCGTGACTTGAACTCGCGGCCCAGGATGTCCTCCACCTGGGTGGCGATGTCCGAGATGAGGGACGCGAAGGAGCCCGTGGACTGGGGGATGGGGGAGTCGCGGACCAGGATGCGGAAACCGTCCGTGTACTCCTCGATGTAGTCCAGGAGGGCGAACGCGGCCTGTTCGCACAGCTCACGCGGATGGCCGGCCGTCAGCGAGCTGGTGACCATGTCCAGCAGGCGCCGCATCTCGCGGTCCACGACCACCGCGTACAGCCCCTCCTTGCCGCCGAAGTGCTCGTACACCACCGGCTTGGACACCCCGGCCTTCGCCGCGATCTCCTCCACCGACGTGCCCTCGAAGCCCTTGGCGGCGAAGAGGGTGCGACCGATCTCCAGCAACTGCTGGCGGCGCTCGGCACCGGTCATACGGGTCCGGCGGGTCCGCCGGGGTTTGTCGTTGCCTGAGGTGCTGCTGGAGTCGGTCGCCACGGCGTCAATCATGCCGCCTCGGCCGTCTCCCCCCGGCGCCGGGAGCCGCCTTCCCCGGTGTCACGGCGCGAATCGATACGCGAGCGTGACGGCCAGCGCACGTCGTACGCCCAGCCGAGCAGCTCGAAGATGCGGATGAAGCGGGCCGAGGAGTCGATCTGCCCGCGCATCACACCGTGCCGCGCCGACGTCGGGTCGGCGTGGTGGAGGTTGTGCCAGGACTCGCCGCAGGACAGCACCGCCAGCCACCACACGTTGCCCGAGCGGTCGCGCGACTTGAACGGCCGCTTGCCCACCGCGTGGCAGATCGAGTTGATCGACCAGGTCACGTGGTGCAGCAGCGCCACCCGCACGAGCGAACCCCAGAAGAACCCGGTGAACGCCCCCCACCAGGACATCGTCGCCAGACCGCCGATCAGCGGCGGCAGCCCCAGGGACACGACCGTCCACAGGACGAACTGGCGCGAGATCGCCCGCATCGCCGGGTCCTTGATCAGATCCGGCGCGTACTTGTCCTGCGGGGTCTGCTCCTCGTCGAACATCCAGCCGATGTGCGCCCACCACAGGCCCTTCATCAGTGCCGGAAGCGTCTCGCCGAACCGCCACGGGGAGTGCGGGTCACCCTCCGCGTCGGAGAACTTGTGATGCTTGCGGTGATCGGCCACCCAGCGCACCAGCGGGCCTTCGACCGCCAGCGAACCCATGATCGCGAGCGCGATCCGCAGTGGCCGCTTCGCCTTGAACGAACCGTGGGTGAAGTACCGGTGGAAACCGATCGTGATGCCGTGGCACCCCAGGAAGTAGAAGAAGACCAGCAGGCCCAGATCGAGCCAGCTCACCCCCCAGCCCCAGGCCAGCGGCACGGCCGCCACCAGTGCCAGGAACGGCACGGTGATGAACAGGAGCAGCGTGATCTGCTCGATCGAACGCTTCTGCTCGCCGCCCAGCGTGGCGGAGGGAGGGGGTGTGTCGGTGGCCTTACGGGCTTCTTCGATCACATCGGAACTTGAGGTCATGCGCGTCCCCTGTGGGGTCGATGGTCGAGGCAGATGCCGGGCCCCCGGGACCGTACGGGACTCGACGGTACGTCCCTACGGTTCCGTAACCTACGGCGTCGTAAGTATGGCAGCGTGGCGTGCGGCGGCAAGAGCCCCAGACCCTGCGCGTCCACATGGCCACCTATCCTTGGACTCGGTCGGACAGCGCGGTCCGCTGAAGTTTCCTTCCCGGACCCTCCGGCCCCTATGCGGCACCCGCCGTGTGTGGCAGCCGGTCGGGTTCCCTCCCAGACGAGCTTCAACACTGCAAGGAGCCGCACCTGTGAGCAGTGCCGACGACCAGACCACCACGACCAGCAGCGAGCTGCGCGCCGACATCCGCCGGCTGGGTGATCTCCTGGGGGAGACCCTCGTCCGGCAGGAAGGCCCCGAGCTCCTCGAACTGGTCGAGAAGGTCCGCCGCCTCACCCGAGAAGACGGTGACGCCGCCGCCGAGCTGCTGCGGGGCACCGAACTGGAGACCGCGGCCAAGCTGGTCCGCGCCTTCTCCACCTACTTCCACCTCGCCAACATCACCGAACAGGTGCACCGCGGCCGCGAACTGCGCGCCCGGCGCGCCGCCGAGGGCGGCCTGCTCTCCCGCACGGCCGACCGGCTCAAGGACGCCGACCCCGAGCACCTGCGGCAGACCGTCCAGAACCTCAACGTCCGCCCGGTCTTCACCGCGCACCCCACCGAGGCCGCGCGCCGGTCCGTCCTCAACAAGCTCCGGCGCATCGCCGCGCTCCTGGACACCCCCGTCCTCGACACCGACCGCCGCCGCCACGACGTCCGCCTCGCCGAGAACATCGACCTCGTCTGGCAGACCGACGAGCTGCGCGTCGTACGCCCCGAACCCGCGGACGAGGCCCGCAACGCGATCTACTACCTGGACGAGCTGCACGCCGACGCCGTCGGGGACGTCCTGGAGGACCTGACCGCCGAACTGGAACGCGTCGGCGTCAAGCTCCCCGACGACACCCGCCCCCTCACCTTCGGCACCTGGATCGGCGGCGACCGCGACGGCAACCCCAACGTCACCCCCCAGGTCACCTGGGACATCCTCATCCTCCAGCACGAACACGGCATCAACGACGCCCTGGAGACGATCGACGAGCTGCGCGGACTGCTCTCCAACTCCATCCGCTACGCCGGCGCCACCGAAGAGCTCCTCGACTCCCTCAAGACCGACCTGGAGCTGCTCCCCGAGATCAGCCCCCGCTACAAGCGCCTCAACGCCGAGGAGCCCTACCGCCTCAAGGCCACCTGCATCCGGCAGAAGCTGGAGAACACCAAGCAGCGCCTCGCCAAGGGCACCCCGCACGAGGAGGGCCGCGACTACCTCGGCACCGGTGAGCTGCTGAAGGACCTGCGCATCATCCAGGCCTCCCTGCGCGAGCACCGCGGCGGCCTGTTCGCCGACGGCCGCCTCGCCCGCACCATCCGCACCCTGGCCGCCTTCGGCCTCCAGCTCGCCACCATGGACGTCCGCGAACACGCCGACGCCCACCACCACGCCCTCGGCCAGCTCTTCGACCGGCTCGGCGAGGAGTCCTGGCGCTACGCCGACATGCCCCGCGACTACCGGGCCAAGCTCCTCGCCAAGGAACTGCGCTCCAGAAGGCCGCTCGCCCCCACCCCGGCCCCCGTCGACGCCGCCGGGCAGAAGACCCTCGGCGTCTTCGAGACCGTCAAGAAGGCCCTGGAGGTCTTCGGCCCCGAGGTCATCGAGTCCTACATCATCTCCATGTGCCAGGGCGCCGACGACGTCTTCGCCGCCGCCGTCCTCGCCCGCGAGGCCGGACTGCTCGACCTGCACGCCGGCTGGGCCAAGATCGGCATCGTCCCCCTGCTGGAGACCACCGACGAGCTGAAGGCCGCCGACACCATCCTGGAGGACATGCTCTCCGACCCGTCCTACCGGCGCCTGGTCGCGCTGCGCGGCGACGTCCAGGAGGTCATGCTCGGCTACTCCGACTCCTCCAAGTTCGGCGGCATCACCACCAGCCAGTGGGAGATCCACCGCGCCCAGCGCCGGCTGCGCGACGTCGCCCACCGCTACGGCGTACGCCTGCGCCTCTTCCACGGCCGCGGCGGCACCGTCGGCCGCGGCGGCGGCCCCTCCCACGACGCCATCCTCGCCCAGCCCTGGGGCACCCTGGAGGGCGAGATCAAGGTCACCGAGCAGGGCGAGGTCATCTCCGACAAGTACCTCATCCCCTCGCTGGCCCGGGAGAACCTGGAGCTGACGGTGGCCGCGACGCTGCAGGCCTCCGCCCTGCACACCGCCCCCCGCCAGTCCGACGAGGCCCTCGCCCGCTGGGACGCGGCCATGGACGTCGTCTCCGACGCCGCCCACGCCGCCTACCGCCGCCTCGTCGAGGACCCGGACCTGCCGACGTACTTCCTGGCGTCGACGCCGGTGGACCAGCTCGCCGACCTGCACCTGGGCTCCCGGCCCTCGCGCCGCCCCGGCTCCGGCGTCTCGCTCGACGGCCTGCGCGCCATCCCGTGGGTGTTCGGCTGGACCCAGTCCCGGCAGATCGTCCCCGGCTGGTTCGGCGTCGGCTCCGGCCTCAAGGCCCTGCGCGAGGCCGGCCTCGACACCGTGCTCGACGAGATGCACCAGCAGTGGCACTTCTTCCGCAACTTCATCTCCAACGTCGAGATGACCCTCGCCAAGACCGACCTGCGGATCGCCCAGCACTACGTCGACACCCTCGTCCCCGACGAGCTCAAGCACGTCTTCGACACCATCAAGGCCGAACACGAGCTGACCGTCCGCGAAGTCCTGCGGATCACCGGCGAGCAGGAACTCCTGGACGCCCAGCCGGTCCTCAAGCAGACCTTCGCCATCCGCGACGCCTACCTGGACCCCATCTCCTACCTCCAGGTCGCCCTGCTCAAGCGGCAGCGAGAGGCCGCCGCGGCCGGCACCGACCCCGACCCGCTGCTCTCCCGCGCCCTGCTCCTCACCGTCAACGGCGTGGCGGCGGGCCTGCGCAACACCGGCTGACCGCCACCGGACCCACCGGACAAAGAGGGTGCCCCCGAGGTCGCACGACCCCGGGGGCACCCTCTTTTGCTCACCTCACTGCAACGCCGCGAACGCCGCCGTCAGCAGCACCGCACCGGACAACCCCAGCACCCACGCCGCCCGCACCAGCCGCATCCCGCCCGCCACCACCACCGAGGCCAGCAGCAGCGCCCCGCCCAACGGCACCCAGGCGAACAGGATGCCCGCCGGACCGGACCGCACCGCGTCCCCGGTACCGGGCTTCAGCACGACGGCGTACGTCGACCCCGTACGCACCGCCACGGACTTCTCGATCTCCACGCGCGCGCGTGGCCGCGCCCCCGCCGACGTCGGCGTGAACGGCCCCGTACAGGTGTCCCCGGCACACCGCGTCACCCTGACCGTCCCGGACTCACGCCCCTTCGCCAGCATCACGTGCTGCGCGGTCCCCCAGGACCCCCGCACCCCGGCGAACAGAATCAGCGCGGCGAGCACACCCATCGCCGCGACCCGCCCGAACCGCAACGCGGACACGGACCCCTGACGAGCGGTACTGGCAGTGGCAGGCATGGCCGGGATCATTGGCCATATCCCTACGACCGGTCAACTCCCCGCGGGGCCAAGCCCGGACAAGTCAGGAGTTGTACGCGCTCTGCGCCCGCTCCAGCCCCTCCGTCACCAGACACTCCACCGCGTCCGCCGCACGGTCCACGAACCAGTCCAGCTCCTTGCGCTCCGCCGAGGAGAAGTCCTTCAGCACGAAGTCCGCCACCTGCATCCGACCCGGCGGCCGGCCGATCCCGCACCGCACCCGGTGGTAGTCCGGCCCCATCGCCTTCGTCATCGACTTCAGACCGTTGTGC
The DNA here is from genome assembly GCF_000716535.1 of Streptomyces flaveolus. Taxonomy (GTDB): domain Bacteria; phylum Actinomycetota; class Actinomycetes; order Streptomycetales; family Streptomycetaceae; genus Streptomyces; species Streptomyces flaveolus_A. The sequence goes on from NZ_JNWV01000008.1 coordinate 78,556, forward strand.
CCGTTGTCACCGCCGCCCAGCTTCAGCCGCAGCGTCCCGTAGTCGATGTCCAGCTCGTCATGGACCGCGACGACGTTCCCCACCGGAACCTTGTAGAAGTCCCGCAGCGCGTTCACCGGACCACCGGACAGGTTCATGTACGACATCGGCTTCGCCAGGACCACCCGACGGCTCCCCGGCCCCGCCGGACCGATCCGCCCCTCCAGCACCTGCGCCTGCGCCCTGGCCGCCCGCTTCAACTTCCCCCCGATCCGCTCCGCGAGCAGGTCGGCCACCATGAAGCCGACGTTGTGCCGGTTCATGGCGTACTCCGGCCCGGGATTGCCGAGCCCGACGATGAGCCAGGGATCACTGGCGGCGGTGGTCACGTCCATGTCTCCTTGATACGCGCCAGCCGCCGCCCCCGGCGAGGGAGGCGGCGGCTGAACAGATGATGACGACGGCGAGGATCAGGCCTCCGCCGCCTCCTCGCCCTCGGCGCCCTCGCCCGCGGTCTCCTCGGCCTGCGCGGCCAGGACCTGCAGGACGACCGTGTCCTCCTCGACGGCCAGCGTGGTGCCGGACGGGAGCGGGATGTCCTTGGCGAGGATGGAGGCGCCGGCCTCCAGGCCCTCGATGGAGACGGTGACCGACTCGGGGATGTGCGTGGCCTCGGTCTCGACGGGCAGCGCGTTCAGGACGTGCTCCAGCAGGTTGCCGCCCGGCGCCAGCTCACCCTCGGTGTGAACGAAGATCTCGACCGTGACCTTCTCGCCACGCTTGACCAGCTGAAGGTCGACGTGCTCCAGGAAGCCCTTCAGCGGGTCGCGCTGCACGGCCTTCGGGATCGCCAGCTCGTTGGTCTTGCCGTCGATGTCCAGGGAGATCAGGACGTTCGGCGTACGCAGCGCCAGCAGCAGGTCGTGGCCCGGCAGGGTCAGGTGCAGCGGGTCGGAGCCGTGGCCGTACAGCACACCCGGAACCTTGTTCTCGCGGCGGATGCGGCGGGCCGCACCCTTGCCGAACTCGGTGCGGGTCTCGGCGCTGAGCTTCACCTCGGACATGTGGATCACTCCTCGTAGGTAATCGGAACGGACGTGGTCACCCGGCCACGAACGGCCTGCTACGAAGAGCGCGTCGATAACGGACCGCCGTACACGAGTACGGCCTCCCTCGCCGAGCAACTTCAGCAGTCTACTCGGAGGGGGAGACCGTACCCAAAACGATCACAGCAGGGGCTGCGAAAGGAGGTGCAGCGGAGACTGCAGAAACCTCACTGCTCGTCGAAGAGGCTGGTCACCGAGCCGTCCTCGAACACCTCACGCACCGCACTCGCGATCGTCGGAGCGATCGACAGCACCTTGATCTTGTCCAGATCCACCGCCAGCTCACCCGGCGTCGGCAGCGTGTTCGTGAACACGAACTCACTCACCCGCGAGTTCTTCAGCCGATCGGCCGCCGGACCCGACAGCACACCGTGCGTCGCCGTCACGATGACATCCTCCGCACCATGCGCGAACAGCGCGTCGGCAGCGGCGCAGATCGTGCCACCCGTGTCGATCATGTCGTCCACCAGGACACACACACGACCCTTGACCTCACCCACGACCTCGTGGACGGTCACCTGGTTCGCCACATCCTTGTCACGCCGCTTGTGCACGATCGCCAGCGGCGCACCGAGCCGGTCACACCACCGGTCCGCCACCCGCACCCGACCCGCGTCCGGCGACACGACCGTCAGCTTCTCCCGGTCCACCTTCGCACCCACGTAGTCCGCCAGCAGCGGCAACGCGAACAGGTGGTCCACCGGCCCGTCGAAGAAACCCTGGATCTGGTCGGTGTGCAGATCCACGGTCAGGATGCGGTCCGCACCCGCCGTCTTCATCAGATCCGCGATCAGACGCGCAGAAATCGGTTCACGACCCCGGTGCTTCTTGTCCTGCCGCGCGTAACCGTAGAACGGCACGATCACGGTGATCGACCGCGCCGAAGCACGCTTCAGCGCATCGATCATGATCAACTGCTCCATGATCCACTTGTTGATCGGAGCCGTGTGGCTCTGAATCAGGAAGCAGTCCGCACCACGAGCCGACTCCTGGTAACGGACATAGATCTCACCATTCGCGAAGTCGAAGGCCTTCGTCGGGACAACCCCGACACCCAGCTGCTGGGCGACCTCCTCGGCAAGCTCGGGGTGGGCGCGGCCGGAGAAGAACATCATCTTCTTCTCGCCGGTCGTCTTGATCCCGGTCACAGCACAGTCTCCTCAGAGGTTGTCTCAGCCAGCCGGCTGCTCGGCGACCTCTCGGCTGGGGCGTGAGAGGCCATATCAGCTGGTAAGGGTGCGGGGTGCACACGTGCGGATGTGCACTTATCACGGTACGCCGTGTTTGGCGCACCCGTTTCCGGTCAGTCCTCGTTCTCACCCTGCCGGGACGACGCCTCGGCCGCCTTCGCCGCCGCGCTCCCCGGCCGCTTCCGGGCCACCCAACCCTCGATATTCCGCTGCTGACCACGGGCCACGGCCAGCGAACCCGGCGGCACATCCTTCGTGATCACCGACCCGGCCGCGGTGTAAGCACCGTCCCCGACCGTGACAGGCGCCACAAACATGTTGTCCGCACCGGTCCGGCAATGCGACCCCACCGTGGTGTGATGCTTGTCCTGACCGTCGTAGTTCACGAACACACTCGCCGCGCCGATGTTCGTGTACTCACCGATCCTCGCGTCCCCCACGTACGACAGGTGCGGCACCTTCGTGCCCTCCCCGATGGACGCGTTCTTCGTCTCCACGTACGTCCCGATCTTGCCCTTCGCACCCAGCCGGGTCCCCGGCCGCAGATACGCGAACGGCCCCACGGACGCCTGCGGCCCCACGACCGCCCCGTCGGACACCGTGTTGTCCACCCGCGCCCCCGCACCCACCTCGGTGTCCTTCAGCCGACAGTTGGGCCCCACCTCGGCACCCTCACCCAGCCGCGTCGACCCCATGAGCTGCGTCCCCGGATGCACCACCGCGTCCCGCTCGAAGCTGACGGTCACATCCACCCACGTGGACGCCGGATCCACGATCGTGACCCCCTCCAGCATCGCCCGCTCCAACAGCCGGTCGTTCAGGATCCGCCGCGCCTGAGCGAGCTGCACCCGGTTGTTGATCCCGGCGATCTCACGGTGATCGGCCGCCACCGACGCCCCCACCCGGTGCCCGGCCTCCCGCAGGATCCCCAGCACGTCCGTGAGGTACTCCTCACCCTGGCTGTTGTCCGTCCGCACCTTCTTCAGCGCGTCCGCCAACAACTGCCCGTCGAACGCGAACACACCGCTGTTGATCTCCCGGATCTCCCGCTGCGCCTCGGACGCGTCCTTGTGCTCCACGATCGCGGTGACGGCACCCGTCGCCTCGTCCCGCACGATCCGGCCGTAACCGGTCGCGTCCGGGACCTCGGCCGTCAGCACGGTCACGGCGTTGCCGTCGGCGTGATGCGTCCCGGCGAGCCGGCGGAGCGTGTCGGCGGTGAGCAGCGGCGTGTCCCCGCACACCACCACGACCGTCCCGTCGACGGACCCGCCCAGCTCCTCCAGACCCATCCGCACGGCGTGCCCGGTCCCGTTCTGCTCCGCCTGCACGGCGGTCCTGGTGGCCGGGTCGATCTCGGCGAGGTGCGCGCCGACCTGCTCACGGGCGTGGCCCACCACGACGACCAGGTTCTGCGGGTCCAACTCACGGGCGGCGGCCAGCACGTGTCCGACCAGGGAACGGCCGCAGATGTCGTGCAGGACCTTCGGTGTGGCCGACTTCATACGGGTGCCCTCACCCGCTGCGAGAACGACGACGGCGGCCGGGCGGATGGCGCTCACGGGGTTGCCCTTCGGCTGTGGGTGGGTGGGGGTGACAGCCGCAGGATACCGGGGCGGGTTGGGGGGGACATGAGCGCGGGCCCTGACGGTGGTGTCAGGGCCCGAACCTAGGTCTTGTGTGCTGTGGCTCCCCCGCAAGGATTCGAACCTTGTCCTGCTGGTACCAAAAACCAGTGTGCTGCCAGTTACACCACGGGGGACAGCGATTCAGACCTTACCCGAGACGTGCCTGGGCCTGGGCCACGATCCCGTTCCACCATCCTTCGATGCGGTTGTACAGATGGGCACTTCTGGCTACGCCGACGACAAGGCAACCGTGGTAGTCGTCGCCGATGTTCTTGCGGACCGTCTTGGGGTTGTGCCGCTTCAACGTCGGCTTGGCGAAGACACCCGGGTCGACATCGGCGATGTCCGCCCACTGGCGATGGGCGGCCGCGACGTCCGCTGACTCGTGGATGAGCACCCGGAAGGTCAGGCGCTCGCGATCCACGCCGAGCAGGTCCAGCCACGCCAGGTAGGTCCGGATCACGCCCGGGTCGCTGTTGACGAAGATCGCACGTTCCCGGCGGTCGTACGGCTTGCTCTTTGCCCCCTCTGCCCAGTAAAGGGCGATTCCCGCCATGAAGAGCTCGCGATCGGTGAGTTCACCGACCTCGTCGAGGGCTGCTGCTTTCGTCCGCTCCAGCTTCTCCCTGTCGGCAGCGCGGCGCTTTGCCAGGCCCTCCTGCATCAGAGCCCGTTGCTCCTCTGGTGTGTACCTGGGTGCCGGCTTCGGTAGATCGCGCACCCACAGCGACACCGAACTCCGTGAGCAGCCCAGTTCCGCCTCGATCTGGTCGTAGGTCCAGCCCTGGAGCCGTAGCTCTCGTGCCCGCGCTCGCAGGTCGTCCTTCGCCCTCGGGCGCCTCGTCCAGGCCGGCGGGGGCTCGCCCTTCACCAGTTGGTTGAGGATGTCGTTGTTGTAGATCTTCAGCTCGTCGCGGATCTGGCGGAGGCTGCGGCCTGCCCGGCGCAGGGCGATCGCCTGTTCCCGCAGCCCCTCGAAGTCGGCGTATGTGCCCGGTGAATGTGCCATACGCATACCGTCCGGACGGAATGTTGGGTTCCGGGGGCGAACGGGAGAGGTTCACCAGTTCGAGGGATAGCGGGTGGTTTCGAGGTCGTTCGGTTACCGAGGGTGGCGTGTGGTGGTAGGCGAAAGTCACCGGAAATGCCGCACCGCTCGCCCGTAGGCTGGAGGCATGACCACGACGGGGGAAGACCACGAGAGGGCGCTGACCGGCCCTTGGTGGTGGGTGAGGCGGCGCGGCGCGGCGCTCGACGGGGCGCTGGCGCTGGTGTCCGCGATGGAGTGCGCGGCGGAGGGGATTCCGTTCGCGCGGGACGCGGGGATCCCGGCGTCCGTGGGGATCGTGTTCGGTCTGATCGCCGGTTCGGTGTTGTTGGTGCGCCGGAAGTGGCCGATCGCGGTGGTGTTGGTGGCGATCGCGATCACGCCTGCCCAGATGGGTTTCCTGATGGGTGTGGTCGGTCTGTACACGCTGGCGGCGGCGGAGTTGCCGCGGCGGATCATCGGGGCGTTGGCGGGGATGTCGCTGCTGGGGACGGCGGTGGTGACGTTCGTGCGGGTGCGGCAGGACATGTCGCGTGGTGATCTGACGCTGGGTGACTGGTTCGTGCCGTTCGCGGCGGTGACGACGGCGTTGGGGCTGACGGCTCCGCCGGTGTTGCTGGGGCTGTACGTGGGGGCGCGGCGGCGGTTGATGGAGAGCTTGCGGGAGCGGGCGGACAGTCTGGAGCGGGAGCTGCAGTTGCTCGCGGAGCGGGCGGAGGAGCGGGCCGAGTGGGCGCGTAACGAGGAGCGGACGCGGATCGCTCGGGAGATGCATGACGTGGTCGCGCACCGGGTGAGTCTGATGGTGGTGCATGCGGCGGCGTTGCAGGCGGTGGCGCGGAAGGACCCGGAGAAGGCGGTGCGCAATGCCGCGTTGGTGGGGGACATGGGGCGGCAGGCGTTGACCGAGTTGCGGGAGATGCTGGGGGTGCTGCGGGCGGGGGAGGGCGCGGGCCGGCGTGCGGCGTCGGCGCCGTTGGCGGCGGTGGGGGAGGCGGCTGCGGCGGCGGCTTCGCGGGTGGCCGAGGTGGACGGGTCCGGGGAGGGGCCGTGTCTGTCGGAGCTGGATGAGTTGATCGGGCAGTCGGCCGCCGCGGGGATGGTGGTGGATCTGTCGGTCGAGGGGGAGGTGCGGTCGTATGCGGCGGAGATCGAGCAGACGGCGTACCGGGTGGTGCAGGAGGCGTTGACGAACGTCCACAAGCACGCGGCGGGTGCGAAGACGCATGTGCGGTTGGCGCATCGGGTGTCGGAGATCGCGATGCAGGTGGAGAACGAGCCGCCGCCGGAGCCGGCGTCGGCGTCGGCGGCGGGGTTGCCGTCGGGTGGGAACGGCCTGGTGGGGATGCGGGAGCGGGTCGTGGCGCTGGGTGGGGTGTTCGTGTCGGGTCCGACGGATGCGGGGGGTTTCCGGGTGTCGGCGGTGATTCCGGCGGCGTAGGGGTGGGCAGTTCGTGACCTTGTCCTGGTGGGGGCATGCGGGGGGCAGGTCGCCGGGTTTTTGGGCCCGGGCCGGGGGGTGAGCCGTGGCGTGGGGGGTTCTGCTCGGTCTTTGCTGTGTGGTGACGGGGGTCGCCGGCTGGTTCTTCCGCCGGGCGTACCGGCGCTGTGCGGAGGCGCCGGTGGGTGCGTGGCCGGAGGGTGTGGAGCTGGGTCCGTACGAGGTGGCGTTCCTCTCGGGCCGGGGTGCGTACGTCGGGCGGACGGCGATGGCGTCGATGCTGCTGGGTGGGCGGTTGTCGGTGCGGGGCCAGGTGGTCACGATCACTGATCCGGTGCCGCGGGACGCGGTGGAGGCGGCTGTGATCGGGGTGATGGGTGTGCGGCCGCGGCGCCGGGTGTGGCGGCGGATGGACCGGTTGGTGAGGCGTCCGGCGATCGACGCGGTCGGTGACCGGCTGGCGGAGTGGGGGCTGGTCGACGGCAGTCCGTCGCGGGTGCGGGCGTTCGGTGCGGCCGACTTCCTGTTGTGGGTGGCTCACTGGGTGTCGGGGTTGCTGGGGGTGGCGGCGGTGGCTGTCGCGGCGGCGCGGGGCGGGCCGGTGTGGGTCGTGTCGGCGGTCGTGGTGGTGGTGATGGTCGCCGGTGCGCGGGCTCATCGTCATGAGGGTGTGGGGTCCGGGTGGCTGTCGGAGGCGGGGCGGGCGGCGCTTGCCGCGCATGAGGCCCGGTGGCCCGGTGGGGTGTGGGCGCCGGAGGGGAACGACGGGCTGCGCGGGGAGGCGGCCGTGCGTCTGGGGAAGGCGGCTCGTGGGTGGATGTACGACGAGCTGGGGCGTCTGGAGGAGGCGACGAAGTGGCCTTCGTCGGGGTCCGCGGACCCCGGCTACGACGACCCGCCGGGGCTGGGCGGGCTGTAGGGGCGCGGGTGCCGTCCGGCGGTGGGGCGGGCGGGTGCCGGGGTGCGGGTCGACGGTGGGCCGCGCCGGCGGTGGGCCGCGCCGGGGTGGTCGTGAGGCGGTGGCACGTGCGGGGTGCCGTCCGGCGGGGTGCCGGGGTGCCGGGGTGTCGGCATGGCGGCGGGGGCGGACCGGGGCGGTGGTGAAGTGGTGGTACGTGCGGGGTGCCGTCCGGCGGGGTGCCGGGGTGTCGGCATGGCGGCCGGGGCGTACCGGGGCGGTGGTGAGGCGGTGGCACGCGCGGGGTGTCGGCCGGTCGTGGCGTGCCGGGGGGAGTCGGCGGTGTGTGCCGGGGTGGTGGCCGGCCGTGCTGTGTGCGGTGGCGGCCGGCGGTGCGGCGTGTGCCGGGGGCCGGTCGGCCGTGGTGCGTGCCCGGGGCCGGTCGGCCGTGGTGCGTGCCGGTGGGTCAGCCGGCGGTGAGGCGGACCGGTCGGATGCCGGTGATGAGGGTGCACAGGGCGTGGTCCATGTCGGGGCCGAGGTACCAGTCGCCGGTGTGGTCGATGGTGTAGACGCGGCCTTCGGCGTCGATGGCGAGGAGGGCGGTGTTGTCGGTCTCCTGGCCTAGGGGGCTGAGTTCGGTGCCGAGGGCGCGGCCGAGGTCGGCGAGGGTGCGGGCGTGGTGGAGGCCGTGGAGGGGGTCGACGTGGAGGCCGGCGGGGGCGATCTGGCGGCCGGGGCCGGCGGGGGTGATGTTCAGGCCGCCGAATTCGGCCCAGGCCTCGACGGCGGCGGGGAACACGGTGTGCCGGTGTCCTGCGGGTGAGGTGTGTTCACGCAGGGTGTCGGCCCAGGTCTCGGCCTGCTTTATGTCCCAGCGTCCGGGTTGCCAGCCGGCGGCGCGCAGGGCGGCGTCGACGGGTACGGGGAAGCGCGTGGTGGAGGTGCGGTCGGGGTGCATCTGCCCTTCGATCGTCGTGCGTGCTGGTGGTTCCGGTGGTGCGGGTGGTCGCCGGGGGTCAGTCGTCGGTCGCGGCGGGGTCGACGATGCGGACGCCGAAGTGGGCGCTGAGGGCGGTGCAGGCGCGGCAGGGTGCGGCGAAGCTGCCGTGGAGGGGGTCGCCGTCCTCGCGTATGCGGCGGGCGGTGAGTTTGGCGTGTTTGAGCGCTTTGCGGGCTTCGCCGTTGGTCATGGGTCTGCGGGCGGCGCGTTTGCTGCGGGCGGCGTCGGCGGCGGCGATGTGCCGGGAGATGAGGATGGCTTCGGCGCAGCGGCCGGTGAAGCGGTCGCGTTGGTCGCTGGTGAGGGTGTCGAGGAAGTCCTGGACGAGGTGGTGCAGGGCCGGGGGCTGGTCGCTGCGGGCGGCGGTGCCGGTGAGGGTGGCGCCGCGGACGGAGAGGGCGGCGGCGACGGTGGGCAGGATGCCGTCGCGGCGGTGTCGGAGGGTGGGGGCGGGGGGTGTGTCGGTGCCGCTCCAGTCGATGCGAGGGTCGCCGGCCCGCACGTCGGTACCTCCGGTCCGCAGAGTATTCATGATCGTTCTTCCCTCCCCGGGCATCCCCCCGAAGGACACAGGGTGCCAAATGCCGTGGCTGGTGGGGAAGCTGGGGCGGTGCGACACGCCCGTGTCCGGGCGGTCCGTGACGGTGGGGTGACGGCTGGTCACGGTGGTGGCCGGCGGGGGTGCGGGTGGGGGTCGAGGGGTGCCGGGGTGGGGATGCGGTGGGCCGGTGACCGGGGTTGGCGTACCGCATAGGCTGTCGCCGTCCGCGATCGACACCGCCGTTCAGGCCAGAGAGAACGCCGCAGGGGGCAACCGCCATGACGACAGGTCGGCTCGGGCTGGGTGCACCGCCCAGCGGCCAGGCCGGGGGGCAAGCCGCGCCGCCGAACGCGGCCTACGCCGGGCAGGTCGTGCACTTTCCGGATCCGGTCCGGGCGGCACGTCACCCGAGAGGGGTACGGGTCGATGAGCGGGGTCACCCGGATTTCTCGCCGTACGCGCGTGTGGCGGTGGAGATCGCCGAGCCGCCGGAGGGGTTCGGGGTCGACGAGTTGCGGCTGACGGACTATGTGTCGGCGAACGCGGCGCTGGCGGCGGCGGGGCACGAGTTGTGGGACACGGTGCCGGATGTGGCGACGCCGCACGGCTGGACGTGGCATCACGTGGCGGGTACGCGGCGGCTGGAGCTGGTGCCGGTCGAGGTGAAGGCGCTGCTGCGGCATCACGGCGGGGTGGCGACGGCGCCGGTGGACCACGGCAAGCGGGGTACGCGGCCGTTGCAGGAGTCGCGGCCGGCGCACTTCGGGTTGCCGAAGTCGGGTGTGGCGGTGACGGAGGCGCAGGTGCAGGGGGTCGAGGAGGACCTCGGCTACCGGCTGCCGGGTGCCTACCGCTCGTTCCTGAAGGCGGCGGGTGGCTGCGCGCCGGTCGGTACGGCGCTGGACGCCGAGTTGGGGCTGCTGCTGGACCAGCCGTTCTTCACGGTGCGGGACGAGGCCGCGGTCAATGACCTGGTGTACGTGAACAAGTGCCTGCGCGACCATCTGACGAAGGACTACCTCGCGGTGACCTTCGTGCAGGGCGGGCTGCTCGCGGTGAAGGTGAAGGGCGAGCGGGTCGGTTCGGTGTGGTTCTGCGCGTACGACGATGTGCGGGACGTGGATCCGTCGTGGTCGCCGGCGGAACGGGTGGAGCGTCTGCTGCTGCCGTGCGGCGACGACTTCGACGCGTTTCTGTCCCGGCTGGCCGGTAGTCCGCCGGAGTTGGAGACGGTGGCCCATCTGATGGTGGACGGTGGTTTCGCCCGTGTCGTCCCGGTGTCTTCCGGCTCGGCGTCTTCCGGCCCGGTGGGGGAGTGAGCTGCAGGCGATGGTGACGTACGCGCAGGCGCAGGAGCGCGCCGAGGAGTGGATCAACGGCGACGTGCCCGCGTACCAGCACCGTGAGGTGCGGGTGCGGGAGTTCGAGCTGGGGTTCGTGGTGTGGGGTGAGGACCGGGCGGAGGGCCCGCGTTCGGACGCTGGCGGCCAGCGGCTGGTCATCGCCCGGGACAGCGGGGAGGCGACGCTCTGGCCCGCGCTGCCGGTGGGTGAGGTGATCCGCCGGTACGAGGAGGAGTACGGCCGCGCCGACGAGCCGCGGGACGCGGTGCCGGCGCCGGCCGCCGCGCGGCTGGACCTGAACCAGACGTCGTTCCTGCTGACGCCTCCGGAGTGGTTGCAGGAGGCGGCGGACAAGCTGGGGCTGGGGGAGCGGCGTACGGAGGGGGCGGGTTCGCCGGTTCCGGTCGCGGATTCGTCCGCTGACGCCGGTTCAGCGTCTGCTGGTGCTCCGGTTGCTGACGGCGGTTCGTCTGGCGGTACGGCTTCGGGCGCGGCTTCTTCCGGTGCTGCGGTCTCCTCGGGTGGGAGCGGGCCGGCCGAGACGCAGGCCGGGGTGCCGGCGGGAGCGGATGTGCCCGTGGGGGCCACGCCGTGGGCCGGTACCGACACGAACGCCGGGTCCGGTGAGGACGACCGTTCCGTGCCGTTGCCCGCGACGGTGTTCGCGCCGCCGTTGAGCGACGCGGACGAGGCGCCGCGTCCGCCGGCGGTCGCTGCGGACGCGCCGACCGCGCTGATGTCGGGCGGTAGCCAGCTCCCGCCGACGGCGGTCGCGCCGGCACTCGATCTGCCGGGCGCGCAGGATGGTGCGCCCGGGGCGCCTGTCCCGCAGGGTGCCCCGGGTGTCGGCCAGGGCAGTGTGCCCCCGCAGCCGGGCACGCCGGCGTACGGCCATCCGCACGTTCCGCCGGCCCCGGGCACGCCCCCGGCGGGCGTACCGCCTTACCCGCCGGCGCAGGGCACTCCATCGCCGCCCCCCGCGCCCGCCGGTGCGCCGGGCGCCCCGGCGTACGGCTACCCGCAGGGGCCCGGCGCTCCGGGGTACGGCTATCCGCAGGCGCCGGGTGGTGCCCCGCACGCGCCGCAACCTCCGGGGGCCCCGGGCTCCCACGCGCGGCGGCTCGCGCCGAACGCGGGGGACATCGCGGACGCCGCGACGAGCAAGGCGGCGCCGCCGAAGAAGGGGCGCGGTGGTGTGGGCGCGCCGCCTCCGCCGCCGGGCGCCCCGGGAGCGCCGGGCGCGCGCCCGGGGAGCGCGGCGACGCCGTCCGCGCCGGGTGCGCCCGCGGGCGGGTACGTGCCGACGCAGCTCGTGTCGTCCCTCGGGCCGGAAGGTCCCGAGGGGCAGGTCGGTCCGGGGGACGCGGACGGGGCGCGGACGCCGGGCGGTACGCCGTCGGGCGGTGCGCACCACGCGGCCACGGTCCTGGCCGACCCGAGCCGGCTGGGCGGCGGCACACCTCAGCCTCCGGGTGCGCCGGGTGCCCCGGGCATGCCGGACCCGTCCGGCGCCCCTGCGGCTCCGGGAGCTCCGGGCATGCCTCCGGCGCCGCCGGCGCAGCAGGCTCCCGGTGCCCCAGGCGCCCCGCAGCCTCCGATTGCTCCCGGTGCCCCCGGCACCCCCTCCGCTCGCGGTGCCGTGCACCACGCGGAGACCGTGCTGGCCGCTCCGCCGGTGGCCGGGCCGGGCGTGCCCCCGCCGCCCGCCCCCGGCGCCCCGGGCATGCCCCCGGTGCCGGGCGCCTCCGCCATGCCTCCCGGCACTCCGGGCGGTCAGCCGCCGATGCCTCCGGGCCCTGGTGGTCAGCCGATGCCTCCGGGCCCTGGTGGTCAGCCGCCGATGCCTCCGGGCTCTGGTGGTCAGCCGCCGATGCCTCCGGGCCCCGGAGGTCAGCCGCCCATGCCGCCCGGCGTCGGCGGTCAGCCGCCCGTGCCCCCCGGTACCCCGGGCGCACCCGGCATGCCCCCCAGCGCTCCCGGTGTCCAGCCCCCCGTGCCCCCGGGTGCCGCCATGCCCGGGCAGGCGCCGGCGTACGGGTATCCGCAGCAGGGGCAGCCGACGGTCGGTCCCGGTTATCAGGCCGTGCTGCGGTACCGCGCGCAGGACGGGTCCGAGCAGCAGCTGATCCGGCGTTCGGCGCCGGGGACGCCGCACCCGGAGTGGCAGATCTTCCACGAGCTGCGGGCCATGAACGTGCCGCCGGACCAGGTGCTGGAGCTGCACACGGAATTGGAGTCGTGCGAGCTGCCGGGGGCGTACTGCGCGCGGATGATCCGGGAGCAGTGGCCGCAGGCGCGGATCGCGAGCATCGCGCCGTACGGCACGGACCACGCGAGCCGGCAGCAGGGCATGCGGCAGTTGCTGGCGCACCAGGGCGAGTTGCACCAGGTGGCGGACGGTCCCGCGCGGCCCGCGCCGGTGCGGGCGCCGCTGCCGCCGGTGCAGGCCGCGCCGCCGGTGCCCCCGGAGGGGATCGCGCAGGAGCTGGCCGGGGCGTTCGGGCCGGGGATCTTCCGGTTCGAGCAGCAGGCGGTGTCCCGGCAGGGCGTGCCGCCGATCGTGGCGCACACGCTGGTCGTGGCGGGGCTGCCGCTGGACATGGGCCCGTTCTTCTGGGCGCAGGCGCAGCCGGGCCGCCCGGTGCCGACGCTGGCGGAGCTGGCGGCGGAGCGCGGGGTGCGGCCGGCGCCGGACGCGGGGTCGTACCTCGTCATGGGCACCGACTTCGGCAAGGCGATCTGTGTGCAGTACGGGACGGCGAACATCGTGGCCGTGCCGGTGGAGGCGGGGCCGGGCGGTGCGCCGGTGCCGCCGCAGTTCGTGAACACCGGGCTGCCGGAGTTCACCCGGTGTCTGGCGTTGCTGGGCCGGATGTGGCGGCTGCGGTACGGGCTGAACCAGGAGCAGGCGGGCCGCTGGACCGTCGACTTCCAGGCGCAGCTCGCCGCCCTCGACCCGGCGGCGCTCGGTTCGCCGGAGAGCTGGTGGTCGGTGCTGCTGGAACAGATGTGGGACGGGCTGTTGTAGTGCAGCCGCCGCCCGGTCGCCGGGTGTGAGCATTCGGGCCCCGCACGCGCGTGCGGGGCCCGACGCGTTCCCTCACAGGGGCCGTTCGGAGCACCGGCGTGACGTATCTGCGGAGTGTCGCGTTATGAACCCCTACTTCCGATACATCAAGATATGCACGAAATCATCCTGTCGTGCAGGTCCGGTGGAGAGGGGTCCCCAGGGTGAGCAGCGCATCGATGCCACCGCACGGCTTCGCGACCGTCCGGGGGCGTGGCTACCGTCCCGACCAGGTCGAGGCGTACCTGGAGGCGCTGTCCGAGGACCGGGACGCCGCCTGGGAGCGTGCCGCCCGGCTGACCGTGCTCGCCAAGGACATGGGGGCGGAGGCCGCGCTGTTGCGCGAGGCCGTCGAGCAGCTCCCGCCGCAGACGTACGAAACGCTCGGGGAACGCGCCCGGCAGCTGTACCAGTTCGTGCTCGACGAGGCGGACCACCTGCGGGAACGTGCCCGGAAGGAAGCCGAGGAGGAGATCGAGCGGGGCAAGGCGGACGGCGAGCGCGTACTCCAGGAGGCGCGGGAGGCGGCGGACGCGGTCCGCGCGGAGGCCGACGAACGCGCCCGTCAGTGGCTCCTCGCGGTGCAGATCGAGGCCGACGGAATCCGGGTGGCTGCCCGGCGCGCGGTGAAGTCGGGGCGCATGGAGGCGCTCGCGGAGTTGCGTGAGGCGCGTCGGCGTACCGACGGCATGCTCGCCGAGCAGTCCCGGGAGCACGCCGCGCGCTGGGCCCGGGCCGAGCGGGAGGAGGCCGAGCGGATGGCCGCGCTCGACGCCGGGCACGCCGGACGGGCGAGCCGGGCCGAGGCCGCGCTGGCCGAGGCCGAGCGTGCCCTCGCGGACGCCGAGGAGTACGCGCGCCGCTCCCCGGAGGAGGCGCGCGCGCGTGCCGACGAGATCATCGCCGAGGCGCGCGCGCAGGAGGAGCGCATCGCCGGGGAGACGGAGCAGGTGCTGCGCGAGCACGGCGAGCTGTGGGACGACATGCAGGCGCACATGGACTCCGTGCGCGACAGCCTCATCTCGCTGACCGGCCGGGTGGTCCTGGAGTAGCCGTCCGGACCGGCGGTCAGCTCCCCTTCCTTACCGCCCCGGCCAGGATCCACCCCTCCACCGCCTCGTACTGGTGCCGCTGCCGCTCCGCCTTCGCCCGGCCGGACAGGACCGTGCCGAGCCAGCCGAAGAAGAAGCCGGCCGGGATGGAGACGATGCCGGTGGTGGTGAACGGGAACCAGTTGAAGTCGGCGCCGGGGAACGCGGACACCGGCGACCCGGAGACGAGGTTGGTGCCCGGCATGAGCAGCAGCACGGTCAGCGAGCCCCCGATCAGCGTGCCCAGCAGCCCGCCGCGGGTGTAGCGGCGCCAGAAGAGGCCGTAGACCAGGGCGGGGGCGAGGGCGGAGGCGCCCAGGCAGAAGGAGAGCGTGACCAGGGGCTGCAGGCTGTGGTGCTGCACCAGGGTGGCCAGCAGGATCGTCGGCACTCCTATGGCGAGCGCCGAGACGCGGGCCAGGGTCATCTCGCGGCGGGCCGGCATCTCCTGCACCCGGGCGGCGAACACGTCGTGCGCGAGGGAGTTGGCGCACGCGAGGATCATCCCGGCCACCGAGGCGAGCAGGGTCAGGAAGAGCGCGGTGGTGACCAGGGTGAACAGGAAGGTCTCCGCCGTCGACACGTCGGTGCCGAACACCGCGCGCGAGCCCATCAGGTACGCCGTGTTGCCCTGCGGGTCGGCCGCGGAGATCGCCGTACGCCCGAGCAGGGCCGTGGCGCCGAACCCCACCACCGTGATGACGAGGACGAACAGGGCGACCAGGGACACCGCCCAGGACATCGAGCGGCGCACCTGGCGGGCGCTGGAGGCGGTGTACATGCGCATGGTGATGTGCGGCAGGCAGGCGACGCCGAGGACGACGGTCAGCTCCGAGGCGATCATGTCGACGCGGCCCGTGGGCGTGGTGCCGAACTCCAGCCCGGAGCGCAGGAAGGCCGGCCCGGCGCCGCTGTGCCGCGCGGCGGCGGTGAACAGGGCGCCCGGGTCCCAGTCGAAGCGGCGCAGGACCAGGAGGGCGACGACGGCGCCCGAGCCGATCAGCAGCACGATCTTCAGGATCTGGATGAGCGCGGTGCCCTTCATGCCGCCGATCGCGGCGTAGGCGATCATGAGGAGGCCGAGTCCCACGACGCATCCGGTCTTCAGGGACTCGTTGGTGAAACCGAGGATGAAGGCCATGAGCTGTCCGGTTCCGGCCAGTTGGACGAGCATCAGCGGCAGCAGCGCGGCGATGGTCACCGCGCAGGCCGTGATGCGTACGCAGCGCCCCGGCAGCCGGCGGGCGAAGGCGTCGCCCATGGTGAACCGGCCCGCGTTGCGCAGGGGTTCGGCCAGCAGGAACATCAGCAGCATCAGCGACAGGGCCGTGCTGAGGGCGAGGACGACACCGTCGTAGCCGCACAGGGCGATCACTCCGCCGGTGCCGAGGACGGTGGCGGCGGAGATGTAGTCGCCGGCGATGGCGAGGCCGTTGCGCAGCGGGGACAGGGAGCCGTAACCGGTGTAGAACTCGTCCAGGTCGTCCCGGTCGGGGCCGGTCATCACGCACAGCAGCAGGGTCACGGTGGCGGCGGTGGAGAAGGCGACCAGGGACATGGTCTGCGCGGAGTCGCTGAAGCCGGTGGATGCCGCACCGGCGGCGCCCGTCATCGGGTCGCTCCGCGCCGCGCGTCCAGTTCGGCGTGCCTGCGGATGCGCTCGGCGAGCGGATCGACGTGCCGGCGCGCGGTGTGCTCGTACAGGGCTATCGCCAGCCAGGTCACGGGGAGTTGGACGAGGGCCAGCAGCAGCCCGGCGGGGATGCCGTCGGCGACCGTGCGCGTCATGACGCCGGGCGCGTACGCGGACAGGACGAGGAACAGCGTGAAGTAGCCCAGCGCGGTGAGCGTGGCGGTGCGCCGCTGCCAGCGGTAGGCGCTGCGCAGCACGCGCAGGTCGCTGTGGCGGCCGAGGGGTTCGCGCGGCGCCCGGCGGACCGGGCGCGCCGGTTCGGGTGGTTCGGGCGGCTGCCAGGGGTAGGTCGGCCGCGCCGGGTACGACGGCCCGGACGGGGGCGGAGAGTACGAAGGGCCGGGTGAGGGGAAGGGGTGCGGCGGGTCGTAGGACATCCCGGGGCTCCTTGCGTGGCTCGGGTCCGTGGCGGCGGACCGCAGGGAGGTGGGGGAGCTGAGCCACGCACGCTACTCGCGCGTCGCGGGCCGCGCGGCGTTTTCACCGAACTGGCCGGTCGGTATGCGCTTTCCCCGGGGAAACGGGTCCGACCTGGGGTGTTACCCGCGTTAACCCGCTCGCGGTCAGTCCTGGAGCACCGGGAACCGCCGGGGCGCCACCAGCAGCAGCACCACGAAGGCCACGGCCGCCGCGCCCGCCGCCCCGAGGTAGACCGCGTGGACCGCGCCCGCGATGGCCCGCCGGGTCGCCTCGGGGGCGGTGCCGGCGTCCAGCGCGCGCGTGACGGAGTCCAGGTCACCCGCCCCGCCGAGCCGCGCGGCCAGCACGCCGTTGGCGACGGCGCCGAACAGGGACGCGCCGAGGGTCTGGCCGGTCTGCCGGCAGAACAGGACGGACGCGGTCGTGGTGCCCCGCTCCGACCAGCCCACGGTCGACTGCACCCCGACGATCAGCGGTAGCTGGAACAGCCCCAGCGCCCCGCCCAGCAGCAGCATCAGCAGCGTCGGCTGCCACCACGACCCGGGATACGGCAGGAACGGGAACGCGAACAGGATCAGCGCCGCCAGGCCGATGCCGAGCAGCGCGGTGTCCCGGAAGCCGATCCGCCGGTAGACGTGCTGGCTGAGCGCGGCCGACACCGGCCAGCTCAGCGTCCACACCGACAGCACGAACCCGGCGGCCACCGGCGCCAGCCCGAGCACCGACTGCGCGTACGTCGGCAGGAACACGCTCGGCGCCACCATCAGCAGCCCCAGCGCGCCCAGCGCCAGATTGACGGCCGCGATCGTCCGGCGCCGCCACACCCAGCCCGGGATGATCGGCTCCGCGGCCCGCCGCTCCACCCACACCACCACGGCGGCCAGCAGCAGACCCGTGCCGAACAGGGCCAGCGACGGCGCCGACAGCCACGGCCACGCCACCCCGCCCTGCACCAGCGCGGTCAGCAGCACCCCGCCGCACGCGAACACCGCGAGCGCGCCGGCCCAGTCCACGCGCGCGCGGCGCGCCCCCTCCCGCTCCGGCTCGTGCAGATGACGGACGATCAGCCACAGGGCGGCGGCGCCGATCGGGAGGTTGACCAGGAAGATCCAGCGCCAGTCGGCGTAGGTGGCGAGCACCCCGCCGAGCCCGGGCCCGGCCACCGCGGAGACCGCCCACACCGTGGAGAGCTTGGACTGGATCTTCGGGCGCTCCGCCAGCGGGTACAGATCGGCGGCCAGCGTCTGCACCGTGCCCTGCAACGCCCCGCCGCCCAGGCCCTGCACGATCCGGAACGCGATCAGCGCCCCCATGTTCCAGGCCGCCGCGCACAGCAGCGAACCGAGCAGGAACACGGCCGCGCCGACCACCAGCACCGGCTTGCGGCCGAAGGTGTCGGACAGCTTGCCGTACACGGGGAGCGTGACGGTGACGGCGAGCAGATAGCCGGAGAACAGCCACGAGAAGACGGAGAACCCGCCGAGGTCGCCGACGATCTGCGGTACGGCCGTGGAGACGACGGTGGAGTCGAGCGCGGCCAGTGCCATCGCCAGCATGAGCGCGGCTACCACAGCGCCCCGCCGCCTGGTGCCCTGCCGCCGGCCGGCTCCGTCGCGTATCGCCGGTGTCGTACTCCCCACCGCACACCCCTCCCGTGGCCCCTGACGGACGCTACCCCGTGCCCCCTGCACGTATCACCGGGACGACAGCTTCCCACGGCGGGCGGGGGCTTGACCCTGACGCGACGGAAGGGTGGAGGCTTTCCGCACCGAAGGGTGGAGGGGACCCCGAGAACGGCTCCACCCGGCGGTGGAGCACCCCTAGGGGTTCCTCCGTACTACGGCTCGGGGAGGGTTCGTCCCGGCGGAGGACGAGACCGGCCGGGGACGTTCCTTAACCTGGCTTTACGCCGTTGGGGGGCGGCGGACCGCACCGGCGGGGGTGGGGATTACCCCCCGGAAAGACGGGGCTTCGCACCAGCGCGCGGCACCCTCGCCGACCGCGAGACTCATCGACGTAACCCAGGACGACGCCCGGAGCACCGGGACATCGACCACGACCTGTCAACCGACATAGGAGACATACCGTGACTTCGGCTGTGACCATTCCCAGGCACGGGGGCACTGGAGGGACTACGGCCGTCGCCGCGCGGGCGCGGCAGGTCGTGAAGGCGTACGGGTCCGGCGAGACCCGTGTCGTCGCCCTGGACCACGTCGACGTGGACATCGCCCGCGGCCAGTTCACCGCGATCATGGGCCCCTCCGGGTCCGGCAAGTCCACCCTGATGCACTGCCTCGCCGGCCTGGACACGGTGACGAGCGGTCACATCCACCTGGCCGACACCGAGATCACCGGCCTGAAGGACAAGAAGCTCACCCAGCTGCGCCGGGACCGGATCGGCTTCATCTTCCAGGCGTTCAACCTGCTGCCCACGCTGAACGCGATCGAGAACATCACGCTGCCCATGGACATCGCCGGCCGCAAGCCCGACCGGGCCTGGCTGGACCGCGTGGTGGAGACCGTCGGACTCGCCGGGCGCCTCAAGCACCGCCCCACCCAGCTCTCCGGCGGCCAGCAGCAGCGCGTCGCCGTGGCCCGCGCGCTCGCCGCCCGCCCGGAAATCATCTTCGGGGACGAGCCGACCGGGAACCTCGACTCGCGCGCGGGAGCCGAAGTGCTCGGCTTCCTGCGCCGCTCGGTGGACGAACTCGGCCAGACCATCGTCATGGTCACCCACGACCCCGTGGCCGCCTCCTACGCCGACCGCGTGCTCTACCTCGCCGACGGCCGGATCGTCGACGAGATGTACCAGCCGACGGCCGAACAGGTCCTGGACCGCATGAAGGACTTCGACGCCCGGGGGCGCACGTCATGACCGTGCTGAAGACCTCGATGCGCAACTTCCTCGCGCACAAGGGCCGCATGGCGCTGTCGGCGATCGCGGTCCTGCTGTCGGTGGCGTTCGTGTGCGGCACGCTCGTGTTCACCGACACGATGAACACCACCTTCGACAAGCTGTTCCAGGCCACGTCCTCGGACGTCCAGGTCAGCGCCAAGGGCTCCTCCGACACCGGGGAGACCACCTCCCGCACCGGCAAGCCGCCCGTGCTGCCCGCCTCCGTCGTCGGGAAGATCCGCGAGGCCCAGGGCGTCAGGTCGGCCGAGGGCACGGTGTTCTCCACCTCGGTCACCGTCATCGACGCCGACAAGGACAAGCTGTCGCCCACCAGCGGCGCGCCCACCATCGTCGGAAGCTGGAACGGCAACGACGCCCGCACCATGGAGATCACCTCCGGTACGGCGCCCAAGGGCCCGGACCAGGTGATGATCGACGCCGACACCGTCGACAAGCACCACCTGAAGCTCGGCGACGAGATCGGCGTGATCACGGCCGTCGGCACGCACCACGCGCGCGTGTCCGGCATCGCCGCCTTCAAGGTCACCAACCCCGGCGCCGCGATCTTCTACCTGGACACGAAGACCGCCCAGCAGACCCTCGTCGGCCGGACCGGCGTCTACACCAACGTCAACGTCACGGCCGCCGCGGGCGTGACCGACGCGCAGCTGAAGAAGAACGTCACCGCCGTCCTCGGGCACGACTACAAGGTGCAGACCGCCAAGGAGGTCGCCGACGCCAACCAGAAGAGCGTCGAGAGCTTCCTGAACGTCATGAAGTACGCGATGCTCGGCTTCGCCGGGATCGCCTTCCTCGTCGGCATCTTCCTGATCATCAACAC
Organism: Streptomyces flaveolus; assembly: GCF_000716535.1. GTDB lineage: Bacteria > Actinomycetota > Actinomycetes > Streptomycetales > Streptomycetaceae > Streptomyces > Streptomyces flaveolus_A. Next base: position 98,741 of record NZ_JNWV01000008.1, read on the forward strand.
CTTCTCCATGCTGGTCGCCCAGCGCACCCGCGAGATCGGCCTGCTGCGCGCCATCGGCTCCTCCCGCAAGCAGGTCAACCGCTCCGTACTCGTCGAGGCGCTGCTGCTCGGCGTCATCGGCTCGGTGCTCGGCGTCGGCGCGGGCGTCGGCATCGCGATCGGCCTGATGAAACTCATGGGCCAGATCGGCATGAACCTGTCCACCGACGACCTCACCGTCGCCTGGACCACCCCCGCGATCGGCCTGCTCCTCGGCGTGGTCGTCACCGTCCTCGCCGCCTACCTGCCCGCCCGGCGCGCCGGCAAGGTCTCCCCGATGGCCGCCCTGCGCGACGCGGGCGCCCCGGCCGACGCCAGGGCCGGCGTCGTCCGGGCCCTGATCGGCCTGCTCCTGACGGCCGCCGGCGGCTGGTGCCTGTACACCGCCGCCACCGCCGACCAGGCCAAGACCGGCTCGGGCTGGCTGGGCCTGGGCGTGGTGGCCACGCTCATCGGCTTCGTCGTCATCGGCCCGCTGCTCGCCGCCGGACTGGTCCGTGTCCTCGGCGCGGTCATCCTGCGGATCTTCGGGCCCGTGGGCCGCATGGCCGAGCGCAACGCGCTGCGCAACCCGCGCCGCACCGGCGCCACCGGCGCCGCCCTGATGATCGGCCTCGCCCTGGTGGCCTGCCTGTCGGTGGTCGGCTCCTCCATGGTGGCCTCGGCCACCGACCAGCTCGACAAGACCGTGGGCACGGACTTCATCATCCAGGGCGACCAGGAGTACAACCTGATCAAGCCGCAGATGGTGGAGAAGATCAAGGACACTCCCGGCCTGGAGCGGGTCACCGAGTACAAGCTCCTGGACGCGTCCCTGACCACGCCGGACGGCCGGGTCTCCAAGAAGGAGACCATCAACGCGGCCGACCCGACCTACGTGCAGGACCTGCGCACCAAGACCGTCGCCGGTGACCTCGCCGACGCCTACGGGCCCGACTCGATGTCCGTCTTCGAGGGCTTCGCCAAGGACCACGGCATCAAGATCGGCTCCACGGTCGCCGTCCACTTCGAGGACGGCCGCACGGCCAAGCTGACCGTCCGCGCGATCACCAGCGACGAGGTCGTCGTCGACAAGGGCGCCATGTACGCCTCCATCGCCACCGTCGCCAAGTACGTCCCGGCCGACCGGATGCCCCTCGACCAGCTTATGTTCGCCACCGCCAAGGACGGGCAGGAAGCCGCCGCCTACAAGGCGCTGAAGTCGGCACTGCGCGACGACCCGGCGCTGACCGTGCGCGACCAGACCGACTACAAGCAGGCCCTGAAGGACCAGATCAGCCAGCTCCTGAACATGATCTACGGCCTGCTGGCGCTCGCGATCATCGTCGCGGTCCTCGGTGTGGTGAACACCCTGGCCCTGTCGGTGGTCGAGCGGACCCGGGAGATCGGCCTCATGCGGGCCATCGGCCTCTCCCGCCGCCAACTGCGCCGCATGATCCGCCTGGAGTCCGTGGTGATCGCCGTCTTCGGCGCCCTGCTGGGCCTCGGCCTCGGCATGGGCTGGGGCGCGACCGCCCAGAAGCTGCTCGCCCTGGAGGGCCTGAACGTCCTGGAGATCCCCTGGCCGACGATCACCGGCGTCTTCATCGGCTCAGCCTTCGTGGGCCTGTTCGCCGCGCTGATCCCGGCCTTCCGCGCGGGCCGCATGAACGTCCTGAACGCCATCGCGACGGACTAGCCGCGCAGGCTGGGCCGACGGCCACCGCACACGGGGGTTGCGGAGGAGGACCCGGTGCCGGGAAGTCCTGGGGGACTTCCCGGCACCGGGTCTCCGCGCTGTGCGGTCGCCCGGGGTTGTCCACAGGCTCCCGCACCGCCGCCGCCACCGTCGTACGCTGGACAGCCCCGGCCCGTCACACGAGTCGGGCCCTTCGTGTTGCCGACCCCCTGGACGGAAAGCCCCTCCATGAGCCTGCACGGTCTGCTCGACGCCGTAGTCAAGGACCCCGCCCTCGCGGAAGCGATTCAGGCGGCGGCGGACGGCAACCGCCCGCACGTCGACCTCGTCGGCCCCCCGGCCGCCCGCCCCTTCGCGATCGCCGCCCTGGCCCGTGAGGCCGGCCGCCCGGTGCTGGCGGTCACCGCGACCGGCCGGGAGGCCGAGGACCTCGCCGCCGCCCTGCGCTCCCTGCTGCCCGAACAGGGCGTCGTGGAGTACCCCTCCTGGGAGACCCTCCCGCACGAGCGGCTCAGCCCCCGCAGCGACACCGTCGGCCGTCGCCTCGCCGTCCTGCGCCGCCTCGCCCACCCCCGCCCCGACGACCCCGAGACCGGCCCGGTCTCCGTCGTCGTGGCCCCCGTGCGCTCCGTGCTCCAGCCGCAGGTCAAGGGCCTCGGCGACCTGGAACCGGTGGCCCTGAGGACCGGCCAGAGCGCCGACCTGAACGATGTCGTCGAAGCCCTCGCCGCCGCCGCCTACGCGCGCGTGGAGCTGGTCGAGAAGCGCGGCGAGTTCGCCGTACGCGGCGGCATCCTGGACGTCTTCCCGCCTACCGAGGAACACCCCCTGCGCATCGAGTTCTGGGGCGACGACGTCGAGGAGATCCGCTACTTCAAGGTCGCCGACCAGCGCTCCCTCGAAGTCGCCGAGCACGGCCTGTGGGCGCCCCCGTGCCGCGAGCTGCTGCTCACCGACGACGTCCGCGCACGCGCGCGTGCCCTCGCCGAGGAACACCCGGAGCTCGGCGAACTCCTGAACAAGATCGCCGAGGGCATCGCGGTCGAGGGCATGGAGTCCCTGGCCCCGGTCCTCGTGGACGACATGGAGCTGCTGCTCGACGTCCTGCCCAAGGGCGCCATGGCCGTCGTCTGCGACCCGGAGCGCGTCCGCACCCGCGCCGCCGACCTCGTCGCCACCAGCCAGGAGTTCCTCCAGGCGTCCTGGGCGGCCACCGCCGGCGGCGGCGAGGCCCCGATCGACGTCGGCGCGGCCTCCCTGTGGTCCATCGCCGACGTCCGCGACCGCGCGCGCGAGCTGGACATGATGTGGTGGTCCGTCTCGCCGTTCGCCGCGGACGAGGAGCTCGACGCGGACACCCTCAAGCTCGGCATGCACGCCCCCGAGACCTACCGCGGCGACACCGCCCGGGCCCTCGCCGACACCAAGGGCTGGCTCGCCGACGGCTGGCGCACGGTCTTCGTCACCGAGGGCCACGGCCCGGCCGCCCGCACGGTGGAGGTCCTCGGCGGCGAGGGCATCGCCGCCCGCCTCGACTCCGACCTCGGCGAGCTGAGCCCGTCGGTGGTGCACGTCTCCTGCGGCTCGATCGAGTACGGCTTCGTCGACCCGGCGCTCAGACTCGCCGTGCTCACCGAGACCGACCTGTCCGGCCAGCGCGCCGCCGGCCGCGACGGCACCCGCATGCCGGCCCGCCGCCGCAAGACCATCGACCCGCTCACCCTGGAACCGGGCGACTACATCGTCCACGAACAGCACGGCGTCGGCCGCTACATCGAGATGGTGCAGCGCACCGTGCAGGGCGCCACCCGCGAGTACCTGGTCGTGGAGTACGCGCCCGCCAAGCGCGGCCAGCCCGGCGACCGCCTCTACATCCCGACCGACCAGCTCGAGCAGATCACCAAGTACGTCGGCGGCGAGGCACCCACCCTGCACCGCCTGGGCGGCGCCGACTGGACGAAGACCAAGGCGCGCGCGAAGAAGGCCGTCAAGGAGATCGCCGCCGACCTGATCAAGCTCTACAGCGCCCGCATGGCCGCCCCCGGCCACGCCTTCGGCACCGACACCCCCTGGCAGCGCGAGCTGGAGGACGCCTTCCCGTACGCGGAGACCCCGGACCAGCTCACCACCATCGCCGAGGTCAAGGAGGACATGGAGAAGTCGGTCCCCATGGACCGCCTGGTCTGCGGCGACGTCGGCTACGGCAAGACCGAGATCGCGGTGCGGGCCGCCTTCAAGGCCGTACAGGACGGCAAGCAGGTCGCCGTGCTCGTCCCCACGACGCTGCTGGTGCAGCAGCACTTCGGCACGTTCTCCGAGCGGTACGGGCAGTTCCCGGTGAACGTGCGCGCCCTGTCCCGCTTCCAGACCGACACCGAGGCCAAGGCCGTCCTGGAGGGCCTGAAGGACGGCTCCGTGGACGTCGTCATCGGCACCCACCGCCTGTTCTCCTCCGAGACCAAGTTCAAGGACCTCGGCCTGGTCATCGTCGACGAGGAGCAGCGCTTCGGCGTCGAGCACAAGGAGCAGCTCAAGAAGCTCCGCGCCAACGTGGACGTCCTGACCATGTCCGCCACCCCGATCCCGCGCACCCTGGAGATGGCGGTCACCGGCATCCGCGAGATGTCCACGATCACCACACCCCCGGAGGAGCGCCACCCGGTGCTCACCTTCGTCGGGCCCTACGAGGAGAAGCAGATCGGCGCGGCCATCCGCCGCGAACTGCTGCGCGAGGGCCAGGTCTTCTACATCCACAACCGCGTCGAGTCCATCGACCGCGCGGCGGCCAGGCTCCGCGACATCGTCCCCGAGGCACGCATCGCGACGGCCCACGGCCAGATGTCCGAGTCCGCGCTGGAGCAGGTGGTCGTCGACTTCTGGGAGAAGAAGTTCGACGTCCTCGTCTCCACCACGATCGTCGAGTCCGGCATCGACATCTCCAACGCCAACACCCTCATCGTGGAACGCGGCGACACCTTCGGCCTGTCCCAGCTCCACCAGCTTCGCGGCCGGGTCGGCCGGGGCCGCGAGCGCGGCTACGCGTACTTCCTGTACCCGCCGGAGAAGCCGCTGACGGAGACCGCGCACGAGCGCCTGGCGACGATCGCCCAGCACACCGAGATGGGCGCCGGCATGTACGTGGCGATGAAGGACCTGGAGATCCGCGGCGCCGGCAACCTGCTCGGCGGCGAGCAGTCCGGTCACATCGCGGGCGTCGGCTTCGACCTGTACGTCCGCATGGTCGGCGAGGCCGTCGCGGACTACCGGCGGCAGCTGGAGACCGGCGGGGTCGAGGAGGAGCCGCCGCTGGAGGTCAAGATCGAGCTGCCGGTCGACGCGCACGTCCCGCACGACTACGCGCCCGGCGAGCGCCTGCGCCTCCAGGCGTACCGCTCGATCGCCTCGGCCAACTCCGAGGAGGACATCAAGGCCGTCCGCGAGGAACTCACCGACCGCTACGGCAAGCTGCCCGAACCGGTGGAGAACCTGCTGCTGGTGGCCGGGCTGCGGATGCTCGCGCGGGCGTGCGGCGTCGGCGAGATCGTCCTGCAGGGCACCAACATCCGCTTCGCGCCGGTGGAACTGCGCGAGTCGCAGGAGCTGCGGCTCAAGCGGCTCTACCCGGGCACGGTCATCAAGCCCGCCGCGCACCAGGTGCTGGTCCCGCGCCCGAAGACCGCGAAGGTGGGCGGCAAGCCGCTGGTCGGCCGCGAACTGCTGGCCTGGGTCGGCGAGTTCCTCACCTCCATCCTGGGGTGACGGCGCGTGTACGCGGACGGGGGCGCGCATGCGGATCGGTGAGCTGGCCGAGGCCACCGGGACGACACCGCGCGCCCTGCGCCACTACGAGCAGCAGGGCCTGATCACCTCCGCGCGCACCGCAAACGGCTACCGCGCGTACGACACCGGTACGGCCGTCCGGGTCCGCAACATCCGCCGGCTGCTGGAGGCGGGCCTCACCCTGGACGACGTACGGGTGTTCCTGCCCTGCCTGGACGGCGACCTCACGGCCGGCCCGGCCTCCGCCAGGGCACTTCGGGTCGCCCGGGACCGGCTGGCCGTACTCGACGCGCGCATCGCGGCCCAGACGGCGCTCAGGGAACGGCTGGCGGGGGCGTTGCGGGAGGCGGGGGAGTCGGTCGCCTCAATCGACGGTTCCTGAGCGGGCGTCGACTGGATCGGTGGGGCCCTGAATTCGGGGCCCTGGGTAGTGGGGCCTTGCAGCGGAGGGGCCCTGGATCGGTGCACCCTGAACCGGCCGGGGCCCCCTGGAAAAGCGGCCGGTGCCGTCGATGGGTCGGGCGGGGCTCCTGGAACGGCCGGTCCCCCGAAGCGGCGGGCCGCCGGATTCGGCCGGGTCCCGGAATCGCGGGAGTTCCCACAAGGAGGCCAGGCCCCCGGAACCGGCCGGGTCAGGCGACCACCGCCCCGCCGTCCACGGGCAGGACCACCCCCGTCACGAACGACGCCCCCGGCGAGGCGAGCTGGGTGATGGCCCAGGCCACCTCCTCGGGGCGGCCGATCCGGCCGAGCGGGGTGTGGTCGAGCTGCCACGCGCGGAGCGCGGCGCGCTGCTCGGGGGTGTAGCCGGAGTGGTCGGCGATCGGGGTCTCGATCGCGCCCGGGGCCACGGCGACCACCCGGACGCCGTGCGGCGCCAGCTCCACCGCCCAGCTCCGGGTGAGCGTCTCCAGGGCCGCCTTGCCCGCCGCGTACAGGGAGTTGCCGGGCCACGCGCGCTGGCCCACCGCGGTGGTCACGTTCACCACGACACCCCGGCTCTCGGTCAGCGCGGGCAGCGCGGCCTGGGTGAGCAGCACGGGCGCCAGGAGGTTGGTCTCCAGCAGCGGTCGCACCGACGCGCGCGTGTAGCCGCGCAGCGAGTCGGCGGTGACGACGGCCGCGTTGTTGACGAGCACGTCGATCCGGCCGTACCGCTCCAGCGCGGCCCGCACGACGCTGCCGGGCCCGTCCTCGCGGGTCAGGTCGGCGGACAGGGGGGTGATCCCGGGGTGCCCCTCGGCGGTCTCGGCCAGGGGCGCGGACCGGCGGCCGACGGCGACGACCCGGGCGCCCCCGGCGGCGAACGCGCGCGCGGTGGCGCGGCCGATGCCGGTGCCGGCGCCGGTCACGAGGACGGTACGGGGACCTTGGGAGTGGCTGTTCTCGCTCATGCGAGGATCGTCGGACCCTGACGCCGGTGACAAGGTCAAGCCGGCCGGGGCGCGCGCGGACGGAGACGGGCCGTCAAATTCCCAGTCCGCGCCCGATTTGCTTCCCGACGACCCCTTTGCGCTCGCATCTGATCGGCCATGGGGGGAAGTTACGGTGGTGAGCGGAACGATCCGCCCGCGCCCGCGGGGCGGAACCAGGGTGAGCGAGGGAGACGCACCGTGACGCGTCCGAGGGGTGGAACGGCCATCGCCGTGGCGGTGCTGGTCGTCGTGACCGGCTGCACGGCCGAGCAGACCGGGGGGGCCTCCGGGCCCGCGAAGGGCCAAGGCGGGGGCGCGGCCCTGGCCGCCACCGACTCGCTGACCGTCAAGGGGCGTGCCCCGAAGACCGGTTACGCCCGTGAGCGGTTCGGCACCGCTTGGGCGGACACCGACTCCAACTCCTGCGACACCCGCGACGACATCCTCAAGCGCGACCTGAAGGAGGTGCGGTTCACCGGCGGCCGCTGCAAGGTCTCCTACGGCCTGCTGGACCCCGACCCCTACTCCGGCAAGGACATCACCTACCGGCGCGGCCGCAGCCAGGTCGACATCGACCACGTCGTCGCCCTGTCCGACGCCTGGCAGAAGGGCGCCAAGTACTGGGACGCCGGCAAGCGCATAGCGCTGGCCAACGACCCCCTGAACCTCCTCGCGGTCGACGCGAGCACCAACCGCGGCAAGGGCGACGGCGACGCGGCCACCTGGCTGCCGCCCAACAAGTCCTACCGGTGCGCCTATGTCGCCGCCCAGGTCGCGGTCAAGAAGAAGTACGGCCTGTGGGTCACCGCCGCCGAGCGGACCGCCATGAGGAAGGTCCTCGCCGGCTGCCCGGACCAGAAGCTCCCCACCGGCGGCAACCCCACCAAGGCGCCCGAGCGCTTCCGGGCCCGGTGACCCGTCCGGCCGCCGGCCGAAACCGCTGTCCCGCCCGGGCACGTACCGCCTACCGTGACCGTCATGGACATCAAGGTGAGCAGCCTCGCCGAGCGGCCCGACCGGCTCCCGGCGGTGCTCGGCATGACCGACACCTGGCCCGAGTTCGTCACCCACGACCTCGTGGGCAACGCCCACTACGGCCGCATCCCCACCGAACTGCCGGAGTACACCCTGTTCGCCGAGGACGCGGACGGCCGGGTCGTCGCCCACGCCTACAGCGTGCCGTTCGCCCTCGGCCTGGACGGCCGGCGCACCCTGCCGGCCCGGGGCTGGGACCAGGTCCTGGTGTGGGCCTTCGCCGACCTGCGCCACGGCACCCGCCCGGACACCGTCAGCGCCGTCGCGGTCACCATCGCCCCGCACGCCCAGGGCCGGGGCCTGTCCTCCGTCATGCTCTCGGCGATGCGCGACAACGCCCGCGCCCGCGGCTTCCGCGAGGTCGTCGCCCCCGTCCGCCCGAACGCCAAGCACCGCGAGCCGCACACCCCGATCGCCGAGTACGCCCACCGGGTCCGCCCCGACGGACTGCCCGAGGACCCGTGGCTGCGCGTGCACGCCCGGGCCGGCGCCACCATCGACTCCATCGCCCCGGCCTCCATGACCGTGACCGGCTCGCTGGAGGAGTGGCGCCGCTGGACCGGGCTGCCCTTCGACACGGCGGGCGACGTCGAGGTGCCCGGCGCGCTGGTCCCGGTCCGCTGCGAACCGGAGCACGGGTACGCCGTCTACACCGAGCCCAACGTATGGATGCGCCACCCACTGTGACCCCGCGCCGGGCCCCCTCGGCACCGGCCGTTCCCGCGCGCCGGCTGTCTCAGCCGTCGGCTGTCACAGCGCGTCGAGGTCGACGATCTCGCCCGTGGGCTTCTTCGCGGGCACCGGCTTGCCGTAGTCGACGAACGACAGGTGCTCCGGCTGCTTCCCGCCGGACACGCTGTCGACCCGCAGCAGGTACGGCTTGCCCTCGGTCGCCACGTACGCCGTGTAGCGCTCCTTGCCGTCCTTCTCGTGCAGGGTGATCGCGGGCGTGCCGTCGACCCGCGTGGTCTTCCCGCGGGTGGTGCCCGCCGTGCCGCCGCTGCTCATGTCGCCGAGGACCGAGTCCAGGTCGCAGAAGCTCGCGATGTCCTTGGCGTCCTGGCCCTTCACGGCCATCTTGGTCCACTTGCCGGCCAGCATGTCCACGGCCGCCTGCGTGTCCTCCTTGGACTCGCCCTTGCTCTGGGCGCGCAGGAACGCCGCGTCGTACTTCATGTAGACGGTGCTGCCCGTCTTGATCAGGTCAGCCTTGCCCTGGCCGTCCATCCTCATCGTGCCGGCGCACTCGCCCTTGTGGTCGATCGCCATGTCGATCTCGATGACGCCCTTGCTCTCGTCGTCGGTGACCCGGCCCTTCAGCCGCACGGACGTGGCGTCCGTGGTGGTCTTCAGGGCGCGTTCGGCGATCTGGCCGCCGCTCATCCCGGCGAACGGGCCCTTGGGCTTGCTGTCCGCCGAGTCCTGTCCCGGCAGGCAGCCGGTGGTGAGTCCCGCGGTGGCCGCGGCGGCGAGACAGAGGGCGGCGAGTGCGGTGCGACGCATGACAGTTCCTTGCTGGAGAAGTGGATGGTGAGCGGGGAGCCGCAGGGCTCCGTGGGGTGTGGTGGTGCGGGGCCGGCGCGGGGTGTCGAACCCCGCGCCGGGATGAGCGGAGGGGTCAGGCCTTCTTCCAGGTGCCGCAGTCGTTCGTCTTGAAGTAGGCGTCCGACGGGCTGATGGTGACGACGGCCGTGCCGGTGACGTTGTTGTTGGCGATGATCGAGTCCAGCCCGTGGCCGGCGTCCTTCGTACGCTCCCAGTAGCAGGAGTCGTCGGCGTTGCCGGCCGACCTGTAGGTGCCGGGCGCGATGTCCGTACCGACCTTGAACATGCCCCCGTCGCCGTCCATCGAGGAGGCGGGCGTGCCCTTCGCCTTCGGGTCCACGGCCTCCCAGTCCTCGCAACCGCTGGACTTGAACAGCTTGTCGGTGGGCTTGACGGTCACGTAACTCGTGCCGCTGACGTTGTCGTTGGCGAGCATGGAGTCCAGTTCGCCGGACGCGTCCTTGGCGCGCTCCCAGTAGCACATGCCGTCGTCGTTGCCGGTCGTGCGGTACGTCCCCGGCTTCACGTCGGTGCCGACCTGGTACTCGCCGTCGCCCCCGAAGGCGGCCTTCTTCTCCTCGGCCTTGGCGTCGGCCTTCTTGGCGTCCCCCGAGCCCCCCGAGCCCTTCCTGCCGCCGGACTCGTGCTCGGCCGACGCGGAGGACCCCTTGTCGCCACCGCCGGAACCGCCGTCCTTGCCGTCGCTGCCGGCGTTGGCGGACACGGCACCGATGACGACGATCCCCACGACGGCACCGAGCGCGACTTTGGCCTTCATACCCATGGCGAACCCCTCCCCAAATGCTGCGGCCTCCCCCTCCGGTGGCCGCTCGTTCGCTGGGTCAATAAGACCAGAGCCTGTGAACCGAGTCAACACGATTCACAGACCGACACGAGTACACGCCGTGAACCACGAGATCTTGTGTACGTCGGTATGCTCGGTGCTCACATGGGACGAGGGGAGCGGGGCCGGTGCAGGACAACGCGACAGAGGTGACCGCGGCCGGTATCGCGCGGCTGGCCGGAGTGGGCCGGGCCGCCGTCAGCAACTGGCGCCGTCGGCACGCCGACTTCCCGAAGCCGGTGGGCGGCACCGAGACCAGCCCGTCCTTCGCGCTCGCCGAGGTGGAGGCCTGGCTGCGCAAGCAGGGCAAACTCGCCGAGGTGCCGCTGCGCGAACGCGTCTGGCAGCAACTCGCCGGGCACCCGGAAGGACCGCTGACGGCCCTGGTGCACACCGGCTGCGTACTGCTGCTGATCCACGAGCGGCCCACCGTCTGGCTCGACGCGAGCGCGGGCTCCGACGCCCGGCTGGCCGCGATCCTGTCCGGGGCACTGGATCAGGTGCTGATCCCGCGTCTCGGCGGGCCGGCGGGGTCGGCGGGGTCGGCCGGGCGCGGGGCTGGGGTGAAGCCGGCGTCTGAGGCCGGTGGTGTGAACCGGGGGCCGCGGGCCGGTGGTGTGAACCCGGGCGCTCGGGCCGCCGGTGTGAACAGCGGTCCCGGCTCTTCCGGTGTGAACGTCGGTGTCGATGCCGCCGGTGTGAACGCCGGTGCCGAGGCTGCCCGTGTGAACCCGGCTCTCCCGGCCCCCGCTGTGAACACCTCGCAGACGCCACCGCCCGTGAGCCCCCCGCCAACTATTCACACAGCAGAGGCCGTTCACACCACCCAGGTCGCACCGGTCGCCCAGGCCCCGTCCACCCCGCAAGCGACCTCGGCCACCCGAGCCACGTCCACCCCGCAGGCCACCGCAGCCCCCCAAGCCATCTCCGCCCTCCGCACCCCCACCGGCCCCCAACTCCTCCTCTCCGCCCCCCTCCTGCGCGGTGCCGCCGAACTGGCCGCCGAGACGGGGGCGCGGCAGGCGTTCGAGTTCCTGCTGGGCCGGCACCTGGACGCCAACCCCCGCCAGTACACGCTCACACCGGCCGAACTCGCCGGACTCATGGCCGACCTCGCCGGCCCGGCCCGCACCGTCCTGGACCCGGCCTGCGGCACCGGCGCCCTGCTGCGCGCCGTGGCCACCCGCCCCGACCAGGAGCTGTACGCCCAGGACAGCGCCCCCGAACTCGCCGCGATCAGCGCGCTGCGCCTCGCGCTGCACAGCCGGGCCACCGTCCGCGCCGCCGCCGGCGACACCCTGCGCGCCGACGCGCACCCCGGGCTGCGCGCCGACGTGGTCCTGTGCCACCCGCCGTTCAACGAGCGCAACTGGGGCCACGACGAACTCGCCTACGACCCCCGCTGGGAGTACGGCTTCCCGGCCCGCACCGAGTCCGAACTGGCCTGGGTGCAGCACGCGCTGGCCCGGCTGACCGACGGCGGCACCGCCGTGCTGCTCATGCCGCCGGCCGCCGCCTCCCGCCGTTCCGGGCGCCGGATCCGCGCCGATCTGCTGCGCCGGGGCGCGCTGCGGGCCGTGGTCGCGCTGCCGGTCGGGGCGGCACCGCCGTACAACATCCCGCTGCACCTGTGGGTGCTGCGCCGGCCCGACCGGACGCCGGCGACGCCCGAGGTGCTGCTCGTGGACACCGGGAGGTTCGCCGGGGAGGGGCGGGGCGGCCCGGACTGGGAGGCGGTACGGGAGGCCGTGACGGACGCCTGGGGTGCCTTCACGCGCGCGGGGCGGCTCGCGGAGCGGCCGGGGCTAGCCCGTTCCGTACCGGTCATCGACCTCCTGGACGACGACGTGGACCTGGCACCCGCCCGCCATCTGCCGCCGGTCGCGGTGGCCGACGGCGCCGAGCAGCTCACCCGGGTGCGCGAGCGCCTGGGCGCGACCCTGCGCCTGACCGCCGACCTCACCCCGCCCCCGGCCGACCCGTCGCCCGCCGCGCGCTGGCCGCTCACCACGATCGGTGAACTCGCGCGCGGGGGCGCGCTGGTGATGCGCACCGGCGGGAACGGCGGCCACGCGCGCGTGCCGGTGCTCACCGACCATGACGTCCTCGCCGGAACGGCGCCTTCGGGCACGCTTCCGGAGAGCGAGGAGGAGGCCGTCCTGACCGAGCCGGGCGATGTCGTCGTACCGGTGCTCGGCGGGGGGTCGGTGGCGCGCGTGATCGACGAGGCGACCGGGGGCGCGGTCCTGGGGCGCAACCTCGTGCTGCTGCGCCCGGACCGGACGGCGCTCGAACCGTGGTTCCTCGCCGGGTTCCTGCGGGGTACGGCCAACAACCGGCAGGCCAGCAGCTACGCCTCCACGGCGACCCGGCTGGACGTGCGCCGGCTGCACCTGCCCCGGCTCCCGCTGGAGGAACAGCGGCGCTACGGCGAGCGGTTCCGCGCGCTGGACGAGTTCGAGCGGGCGCTCAGGCAGGCGAGCCGGCTCGGGGAGCAGCTCGTGCGCGGGATGTACGACGGACTGACGGACGGCACGGTCGCACCCGACTGAACCCGGCCCGGGCCGAACGGGTCCGGCCGAACCGCGTGAAGCGACCGAACCGTGTGAAGTGATCAGTGCGACAACGGTTCGGTACAACCCGGGACCGGTTGTCCTTGTCGGCCTATACGCTCGGACTCCGACCGGGACACCGTCCCGTCGGCGTCCGTCCCCATCGGTCCCACTCGGTCCAGGAGCAGTCATGTACGGCCACGGCGCGGTGCCGCCTCCCCGTAGCGGGGGAAAGGTCATCTCCCTGCGCGTGATGTTCGCGGCGGCCGGGGCTCTCACGTGCGGACTGCTGTCGTGCCTGCCGTTGTTCCGGGTGGCCTTCGTGCGGGGCCGCGGGCTGGACTGGCTGACCGCCTGGCTGAGCCTGCCGCTGTCCATCACCGGGTTCGTGGTGGTCGGTGAACTGCCCGAGGAGGACTGGCGCAGCGACCTGGCGCTGAGCCTGCTCCTGCTGCTCGGCGTGGCGTCCGCGGTCTACTACCTGGTGGTGGACATCCGGCTGCACCAGGACCAGCGGTTCGCCGGGTTCGCCCACACGCACGCCCCCACCCACGCCCCGCCCGGACCCTACGGCTTCGGGCACGCGGCACCGCCGTACACGACGCCCGTACCGGCCCCGCAGCACCCCGTACCGCCCGCGCACCCCACGCCGGTACCCCAGCCGCACACCCGGATACCCGGGCCGTCCCACACCGGCACGGTACCCCCGGTGCCCGTGCCCCCGGCCGAGCCGCCCCAGCGTCCCGCGCCCGCCCGCATCGACCAAGTACGCGCCGAACTGGACGAGCTCAGCGACTATTTGCGCCGGCACGACGGACACGAGGGCCATGGCGAGGGCGGACGGTGACCGTGACGACAGGACGCATGGTCGCCGACCGTTACGAACTGTCCACGCTGATCGGGCAGGGCGGCATGGGCCAGGTCTGGACGGCCTACGACCGCCGGCTCGACCGGCGCGTGGCGGTGAAGCTGCTGCGCCCGGACAAGGTGGCGGGCCAGGAGGCGGACGAGCTGCGCCGCCGGTTCGTGCGCGAGTGCCGGGTGACCGCGCAGGTGGACCACCCGGGCCTGGTGACCGTGCACGACGCGGGCAGCGAGGGCGAGGAGCTGTTCCTCGTCATGCAGTACGTCGACGGCGCCGACCTCTCCGACCACCTCGCCGAGCACGACCCGTACCCGTGGCAGTGGGCGGTCGCGGTGGCGGCGCAACTGTGCGCCGTGCTGAGCGCCGTGCACGCCGTGCCGATCGTGCACCGCGACCTCAAGCCGCGCAACGTGATGGTGAAACAGGACGGCGCGGTCACCGTCCTCGACCTGGGCGTGGCCTCGGTGATGGACACCGACACCACCCGCCTCACGCACACCGGCTCCCCGATCGGCTCGCCCGCCTACATGGCGCCGGAGCAGGCGATGGGCGGCGCGGTCGGCCCGTACACCGACCTGTACGCGCTCGGCGTGCTGATGCACGAACTGCTCAGCGGCGAGGTGCCGTTCGCCGGCTCCACGGCGCTGGGTGTGCTGCACCGGCACCTGTACGAGCCGCCGCTGCCCGTGCGCCGGATCCGCCCCGAGGTCCCCGAGGCGCTCGAAACCCTGGTGCTGCGGCTGCTCGCCAAGGACCCGCAGCACCGGCCCGCGTCCGCCCAGGAGGTGTACGAGGACCTGGCGCTGCTCCTGCCCCCGCGCGGGACGCCCACCGGGGCGCCCCTGGACCCCACGCGCCCCTTCCTGCGCCCGCACGCCCCCTGGCCGGACCGCGCGCGCACCCCCGCGCCCCAGCCCGCACCCGTCGCGCCGGCGCCGCCGGCCGAGAAGCCCGATGTCGCCGCCGCCGTGGACGAGGTCAAACGCCTGCTGGGCGAGGGCCGTATCACGCAGGCCGTCGACATCCTCGGCGCGATCCTGCCGGCCGCCGCCGAGCAGCACGGCGAGCACTCCCCGGTCGTACGCACCCTGCGCAAGCAGTACGCGGCCACGCTCATGGACGACGGCCAGTACCGGCGCGCGCTGCCCGAACTGCGCCGGCTCGCCGACGAACGCGCGGCCGAGGCCGGCCAGGCCGACCCGCAGTCGCTGCGCTACCGCTACGAGGCCGCGCAGTGCCTGGAGCAACTGGGCGAACCGGCGGCGGCGCTCGCCGAGTACCGGGCGCTGCTGCCGTACTACGAGAACCAGTACGTCTCCGGGGACCCGCAGCTCGCCCACGAGGTGCGCCGCCGCATCGGCCATCTGCTGCTCGCCCTCGGGGACCGGCCGGCCGCCCACGACACGCTCGCGCGGCTCGTCCTGGACGTCGAGCGGCTGCACGGCCCCGGCCATCCGCTGGCCGTGGAGGTCCGCCGCACCCTCCAGTGGCTGGGGCAGGTCCGCGGGTAGCAGCGCGGAGATTTTGCCCGGCCCTGAGAGAATCTTGTGCTCTCAGGGGGCTTGTGTTTCCCGGTGGCGGACCCGGCGCTCGATACGTTGCGCTTCGTTTTCGCCAGGCACGCACGCACGCGCGTGCGGCGCCGTACGACGATCAGGGGTGGGGTTCATGGCCGGTCACCGGCAGTCGAAGAAGCGCAGGTATCTCACCTGGGCGGTGACCGGTGCGGCCGTCGTCGCCGGGGCCGGGATCGCCGCGCAGACCTCCATGGCCGCCACCGCCTGGCCCGCCCAGAAGACCTTCACGGGCCGCGCGTTCGACACCTGCGCCGCGCCCTCGCTGTCGGCCATGAAGGCCTGGCACACCGGCTTCTACGGCGCCGCCGCCGTCTACGTGGGCGGCAGGAACCGCGGCTGCGCCCAGCCCAACCTCACCGCCTCCTGGGTGAAGTCGGTCAACTCCCTGGGCTGGAAGCTCATCCCGATCTACGTCGGCGCCCAGCCGCCCTGCCAGACCGGTTCCAGCCCCGAGAAGCTGACCGCCACCACGGCCGCCTCCCTCGGCGCCACCGACGCGGCGGACGCCGTCGCCAAGGCCTCCGCGCTCGGCATGAAGGCCGGCAGCCCGGTCTACCTGGACATGGAGCCGTACGACGTCGGTGACAAGGCGTGCAACGACGCCGTGCTGACGTACGTGCGCTCCTTCACGAAGACGCTGCGCGCCAAGACCTACCGGGGCGGCTACTACGGCTTCAGCAGCTCCAGCGCCAAGGCCGTCGCCACCGCGTCCGACAAGACGGACCTGCCGGGCAATCTCTGGTACGCGCTGTGGGACAAGCAGAACACGACGACCGCGGACTGGCCGTGGGGCGCGACCCGGTACACGGACCACAGCCGCGGCCACCAGTACATGGTGAACAGCAAGGAGGCGCACGGCGGCGTCACGCTGACCGTCGACCGGGACGCCTGGGACGCGCCGGTGGCCATCGCCGGCTGACCCGGCCGACCCCGAAGCGCCCTCCGGGAGCGGCGCGGCGGTGCCCGAAGCGCGCGCGAATCGTTGGTCGAATGGGTTGGCCGCAGCCTGCCCACTGCCTACCATCGATCACCGCAAGACCTTGTGCACCGCCGCACAATCTCCCCTTGGAGGTTCACTTGCACCGCCGCCGTCGCACCGCGCTCGTCCTCACCGCCGCGATCGCCGCCGCGGCACCCCTGCTGACCGCCTGCGGAAGCGACGCGCACCCGGGCGCCGCGGCCGTCGTCGGCGGGCAGCGGATCACCGTGGCCCAGCTCGAGAGCCGGGTCGACGAGGTCCGCCGGGCACAGCGGGCCGCGGTGCCGGACGAGACGCAGTACCAGCAGGTCGTCTCCTCCACCAGCACCCTCACCCGCGACACCCTGCACAACATGGTGCTCGACCGGGTGCTGCACCGCGCCGCGCGGGACGCGGGCATCTCGGTCACCCGCAAGGAGATCCAGCAGATGCGCGGCGAGCTGGAGCGGCAGGCCGGCGGCGGCAAGGGACTGGAGACGGCCTGGCTGCAGAAGTACGGCATCGCCCCGGCCCGCCTCGACGACAACCTGCGCCTGCAACTGGAGGCCCAGAAGCTGGCCTCGCAGCTCGGCACCGACACGAGCCAGCCCGCCTTCTGGAAGGCCCTGTCCAAGGCCTCCGAGGAACTCCACGTCGACCTCAACCCGCGCTACGGCTCCTGGGACGTCCAGAAGAGCAGCCGGGTGGACGCCGAGACGCCGTGGGTACGGGAGGTCACGACGGCGGGCGGGGAGCCGGTGACGGCGTAGGCGGGGCGTCGGGCGAGGAGGAGCGGGGCGCGGGCGGGGCGGCGGAGTCCGGTCATACGGTCACATGACCCCCTCGGGTCTGTGGACAACCCGATCCGGTCCCTCGGGCAGTGGGTTACGTTCGGAT
Source organism: Streptomyces flaveolus (assembly GCF_000716535.1). Lineage (GTDB taxonomy): Bacteria > Actinomycetota > Actinomycetes > Streptomycetales > Streptomycetaceae > Streptomyces > Streptomyces flaveolus_A. The sequence goes on from NZ_JNWV01000008.1 coordinate 115,926, forward strand.
CGTGAACGAAACCAGCCCCGAAGCCCGTGGGGAAGCCGCCCCCGGCCGCATCGTCCTGCTCACCACCAGCCACCGCGTCGCCCCCGGTCTGCTGTCCTGGCCCGCGTGGCAGGCCCTGCGCACCGCCGACGCCGTGCTGTGCGCGGACGGCGCCCATCCGCAGCTCCCGTATCTGCGCGAGGCCGGGATAGCGGTGGCCGAGGCGTCCCCCACCGCCCAGGAGCTGGTCGACGCGTGTGCCGGAGGCCGGACGGCGGTGGTCGTGGCCACGGGCGAGGGGGAGCCCGCCCTCACCGACGGCCTCGCCCGGCTGGCCGGCTCCGGCCGGGTCGCCATGCCGGAGCTGGAACTGCTCCCCGCCTCCTACGACCTGCCCGGCGCCCGCCTGCTGGACCTCGTGCAGGTCATGGACCGCATCCGCGCCGAGTGCCCGTGGTCCTCCCGGCAGACCCACGAGGGCCTGGCGAAGTACGGCATCGAGGAGGCGTACGAACTGGTCGAGGCGATCGAGGCCGGCGACCGCACGGAGCTGCGCGAAGAGCTGGGCGACGTCCTCCTCCAGGTCGTCTTCCACTCCCGCATCGCCGAGGAGGACCCGGACGCGCCGTTCTCCATCGACGACGTCGCCGGCGGCATCGTCGCCAAGCTCATCCACCGGCACCCGCACGTCTTCGGCGACGAGGAGGCCGAGACCCCGGAGGACGTCAAGGAGCACTGGCTGCGCACCAAGGCCGAGGAGAAGCAGCGCACCTCGGTCACGGACGGCGTCCCGCTGGGCCAGCCCGGCCTGGCCCTCGCCGCCAAGCTCGCCTCCCGCACCCGCACGGCGGACCTGGACGTCCCCCTGCCGCAGGGGGACGGCATCGGCTACGAGCTGCTGGCGCTGGCGGTCCGCGCCGAGGCGGCGGGCGTCGACCCCGAGGCGGCACTGCGGGCGGCGGCCCGGGCGTACCGGGACGCGATACGGGCTGCCGAGGGCCTGTCCGCCTAGCGCCGTTCGGGGTTCCGGCCGCCTGTTCGGTCCGCTTCTCCGCTGCCGGGGCACGGCCCCGCAGGGCAGCCCGCGCGGGGCGGCCCCCGCGATCCCGCGGCGGCACTGCGGGTGGCGGCGCGGGCGTACCGGGACGCGATACGGGCTGCCGAGGGCCTGTCCGCTTAGCGCCGTCGTCCGAGGGCCGCCTCGGGGTTCCGGCCACCTGTTCGGTCCGCTTCCCCGCTGCCGGGGCACGGCCCCGCAGGGCAGCCCCGGCAGGGTGGCCTCCCGGCCTCCCGGCCCCGCAGCCCCCGCAGCCCCCGCAGCCCCCGCGGCCCCAGCGCCCCCCCCGGGGGCCGCCCCCACCGCGTCCGGCACTCCTCGGCGAGCCGGATACGGTCGAGGAGTGACCGACCAGCCCCATCCCGCCCAGCCGTCCTCCCACCCGGGCGAGCCGACTCCCGCCCTCTTCACCTGGGAGTTCGCCGCCGACCCCTATCCCGCCTACGCCTGGCTGCGCGAGCACGCCCCCGTGCGCCGGACGCGGTTGCCGAGCGGGGTCGAGGCCTGGCTGGTTACCCGGTACGCCGATGCCCGGCAGGCCCTGGCCGACCAGCGGCTGAGCAAGAACCCGGCGCATCACGACGAGCCCGCGCACGCCAAGGGCAAGACCGGCATCCCCGGCGAGCGCAAGGCCGAGCTGATGACGCATCTGCTGAACATCGACCCGCCGGACCACACCCGGCTGCGCCGGCTGGTCAGCAAGGCCTTCACGCCCCGCCGGGTCGCCGAGTTCGCGCCCCGGGTGCAGGAGCTGACCGACCACCTCATCGACCAGTTCGCGCGGCGCGGCTCCGCCGACCTCATCCACGAGTTCGCCTTCCCGCTGCCCATCTACGCCATCTGCGACCTGCTCGGCGTCCCGCGCGAGGACCAGGACGACTTCCGGGACTGGGCGGGCATGATGATCCGGCACGGCGGAGGCCCCCGGGGAGGCGTCGCCCGGTCGGTGAAGAAGATGCGCGGCTATCTCGCCGAGCTGATCCACAAGAAGCGCGAGGCGCTGCCCGCCGAGCCCGCGCCCGGCGAGGACCTGATCTCGGGCCTCATCCGCGCCTCCGACCACGGTGAGCACCTCACGGAGAACGAGGCCGCCGCCATGGCCTTCATCCTCCTGTTCGCCGGCTTCGAGACGACCGTCAACCTCATCGGCAACGGCACCTACGCCCTGCTCACGCACCCCGAGCAGCGCCGGCGGCTGGAGGAGTCCCTGGCGCGCCGGGAGACGGAGCTGCTGGCGACCGGCGTGGAGGAACTGCTGCGCTACGACGGCCCGGTGGAGCTGGCCACCTGGCGGTTCGCCACCGAGCCGCTCACCGTCGGCGGACAGCACATCGCGCCGGGCGACCCGGTGCTCGTCGTCCTCGCCGCCGCCGACCGGGACCCGGAACGGTTCGCCGACCCGGACGTGCTGGACCTCGCCCGCCGCGACAACCAGCACCTCGGTTACGGCCACGGCATCCACTACTGCCTCGGTGCGCCGCTCGCCCGTCTGGAGGGCCAGACCGCGCTCGCCACCCTGCTCACGCGGCTGCCCGATCTGCGGCTCGCCGCGGACCCGGCCGACCTGCGCTGGCGCGGCGGACTCATCATGCGCGGACTGCGCACCCTGCCGGTGGAGTTCACACCCGGCGCCTGAGCCACAGGGCCCTGGCCAGACCGCCCGAGCACACCGTCCGAAGCGGTCCGGCCGGGCTCCGACACAGCCTCTCCAAGGAACATGACAGACGTTCAACTCTGTGATCTTCACGTGATCTGCGCGGCATGAACTTGTGACAAGTGATCGTCTGCCTATACGTTCACCCATCAGCGCGGCGACCGGCTCGATCCGCCGCGCCGGTCCTGCTGTCGCTCGAAAGGCTTCTGCATGCTCTCCGGGAACGGCCGACACCGTCGCCCCCGTCAGGCCCCGGCTCTCCTCGTCGCGGCCGGAGTGACCGGCTCCGCCATCGCCATCCCGCTCCTGGGCGCGGCGAGCGCCAACGCGGCCGACGGCACCACGTGGGACAAGGTGGCCGAGTGCGAGAGCGGCGGCTCCTGGAGCGCGGACACCGGCAACGGGTACTACGGCGGCCTTCAGATCTCGCAGGAGGACTGGAACGCGTACGGCGGCGGCCGGTACGCGGCCAGCCCCGACCAGGCCAGCCGCAACCAGCAGATCGCCGTCGCCGAGAAGATCCTCGCCGACAAGGGCACCACGCCCTGGGCCACCTGCGCCCTGCTGTCCGGTCTGACCGAGGACTCGGGCTCGACGCACGTCGACACGGGCGTCGGCGGCTCCGGCGGTACGGGTGGTTCGGGCGACTCGTCCGGAACGGTCGACAGCTCCGGTACATCCGGTTCCTCCGACAGCTCCGACTCGTCCGGTCTGCCTGATTCGTCGCCCTCTGACGAGGCAAGCTCCGACGCCAACTCCGGCTCCGGTACCGGCTCCTCCTCGGGCGAGGCCGGCACTCCGAGCGTCAAGCCGGACAAGGGCGCCGGTGCGGACACCGGTTCCACGGGGACCAACACCCCCAAGTCCGACAAGTCCACCGAGCCGAGCACCGGAAGCTCGCAGGCGGCCGACAGCTCTCCCACGGTCACCCCGGACGCCGGCATCGAGGACAACCCGCAGCAGGCCGCCGGTTCTTGGAGCCTGGTCGACACCGGGTCCCTCGGCGGCGGACGCCACCGGGGCGCGAGCGCGGACGAGAGCAGTGCGGACGAAACCGTGACAAACGGTCAGAGCGCCACGTCTTCCGGCCGTCACGCCTCTCGCGAAACGGACACCTACACCGTCCGTCAGGGCGACACCCTGGCCTCCATCGCCGACTCCCTTGACGTCGACGGCGGGTGGCGTGCGCTGTACGACGGCAACAAGAAGGCCATCGGTGCCGACCCGAATCACATCAGTGCCGGTCAGACCCTGGAAGTCGGGGGCGAAACGGGCGGCGAGTAGCGGGAGTTGACGCCCCACTTAACGCCCTAATGTCCGGATTGGCGAAAGTGTGGGATGAGTCTCAGAAGCCCTGATCGTCTTTGAAATTCCGCGGATCACGTGTCTACGGTCAGGACCGCTCGTCACCACGAGCCCCGGCAGCCGCAACGCCGAATCCTGCCAGCGGTTGCCCGGGAACAGTCGTCGCGTCAAGCGCCGTAGGCAGGAGCGGGGGACCCAAGGTAGGTGCCGGGCCCGGCAGTTGATGCCGGAACCGGCTTGGGGTGAAGCCGCATCCGCGCAAGCGGAGTGCGGCCGGGCAACTCAACCGGCCCGAACCCGACAGCTCACCTCGCAGGCGTCGGTGAGGGGATCGATCCATGCTGTTTTCCAGCAAGGGCAAGCACCGTCGTCCGTCCAAGGCCGTCCGCGCCATCGCGCTCGCCGGTGTCACCGGTGCCGCCGTCGCCGCTCCGCTGATGGCGGCCGGCAACGCCTCCGCCGCCACCGCCTCCCAGTGGGACGCGGTCGCCCAGTGCGAGTCCGGCGGCAACTGGTCCATCAACACCGGCAACGGCTACTACGGCGGTCTGCAGTTCTCCGCTTCCACCTGGGCCGCGTACGGCGGCACGCAGTACGCCTCCACCGCCGACAAGGCGAGCAAGGCGCAGCAGATAGCCGTCGCCGAGAAGGTCCTCGCGGCCCAGGGCAAGGGTGCCTGGCCGGTCTGCGGCACGGGCCTGTCCGGCACCCCGTACAACGGCTCCGCCCCGAGCACCTCCACCCCGAGCACCTCCACGAACTCGGGCTCCACCACCACCCGCTCCACCGACGGGCAGGCCGCCTCCCGCTCCGCCGAGCGTCCGGCCGCGAGCGCGAGCAAGAGCCAGGGCAAGACCGTCACCACCCCGACCGGCAAGAAGGTCAAGAAGGGCGACGGCGAGTACAAGGTCGTCACCGGTGACACCCTCAGCTCCATCGCCGACAAGCACCACGTGCAGGGCGGCTGGCAGAAGCTGTTCGAGCTGAACAAGGACATCGTCGAGGACGCCAACCTCATCTACCCGGGCCAGCAGCTCCACCTGAAGTGAGGCCCCGCTCCCGGCCCGAGCACCGGCCCGCGCCTGCGCGCGGGCCGCGCTGAGGGCCCCCTGGCGGGCCCTCCCCCCGTCCCCACGGGCTCCCCGCCCCGGTGCGTGTTCCCCCGTACGCACCGGGGCGGGGCTTTTTGCGTCCACCGGGCCCGAACCCTTTGTTTCGGCGAGAAACAAAAGGTACCGTCGGCTTGTCCACGGGGCGGTCGGTCGGTGGCCGACGCCCCCGGGACGGTTAGGCTCTAGTCGCAAGGCACAGCCGTAAGGCACACCGCCCCGCACTTCCAGCGTCACATCCAAGAAGGAGATGCTCGTGCCGTCCATCGACGTCGTCGTAGCCCGGGAAATCCTGGACTCCCGAGGCAACCCCACGGTCGAGGTCGAGGTCGGCCTCGACGACGGCAGCACGGGTCGTGCCGCCGTTCCGTCCGGCGCCTCGACCGGCGCCTTCGAGGCCATCGAGCTCCGCGACGGCGACCCGAACCGCTACCAGGGCAAGGGCGTCGAGAAGGCCGTCCTCGCCGTGATCGAGCAGATCGGCCCGGAGCTGGTCGGTTACGACGCCACCGAGCAGCGCCTGATCGACCAGGCCATGTTCGACCTGGACGCCACCGACAACAAGGGCTCCCTCGGCGCCAACGCCATCCTCGGCGTCTCGCTCGCCGTCGCGCACGCCGCCTCCGAGGCCAGCGACCTCCCCCTCTTCCGCTACCTGGGCGGCCCGAACGCGCACCTGCTGCCGGTGCCGATGATGAACATCCTGAACGGCGGCTCGCACGCCGACTCCAACGTGGACATCCAGGAGTTCATGATCGCCCCGATCGGCGCGGAGTCCTTCTCCGAGGCCCTGCGCTGGGGCACCGAGGTCTACCACACCCTGAAGAAGGTCCTGAAGAGCAAGGGCCTGTCCACCGGCCTCGGCGACGAGGGCGGCTTCGCCCCGAACCTCGGCTCCAACCGTGAGGCCCTCGACCTCATCCTGGAGGCCATCAAGGAGGCCGGCTACGCCCCCGGCCAGCAGATCGCCCTCGCGCTCGACGTGGCCGCCTCCGAGTTCTACAAGGACGGCAAGTACCTCTTCGAGGGCAAGGAGCGCTCCGCCGCCGAGATGACGGAGTACTACGAGGAGCTCGTGGCGGCCTACCCGCTCGTCTCCATCGAGGACCCGCTGTTCGAGGACGACTGGGCCGGCTGGAAGGTCATCACCGACAAGCTCGGCGACAAGGTCCAGCTCGTCGGCGACGACCTGTTCGTCACCAACCCCGAGCGCCTCGCCCGCGGCATCGAGGAGGGCGCCGCCAACGCCCTGCTGGTCAAGGTCAACCAGATCGGCTCGCTGACCGAGACCCTGGACGCCGTCGAGCTGGCCCAGCGCAGCGGCTTCAAGTGCATGATGTCGCACCGCTCCGGCGAGACCGAGGACGTCACCATCGCCGACCTGGCCGTCGCCACCAACTGCGGCCAGATCAAGACCGGTGCCCCGGCCCGCTCCGAGCGCGTCGCCAAGTACAACCAGCTGCTGCGCATCGAGGAGATCCTCGACGACGCGGCGGTGTACGCGGGCCGCAGCGCGTTCCCGCGCTTCAAGGGCTGACCCATCCTGGCGTAAGGCTTAGCCAGTCGTACGTACGTCCCCGTACTCGGTCCCGTACCGTGTCCGGGGACGTACGTACGTGTGAAAGGGGAGGCGGAGAGCCAGATGGCCGTGAAGGACCGGGACCGTTTCTCCACCGCGACCAGGCTCCGGCTGCTCGGCGAGCAGACCGCGGCCCGTGTCTACCGCTCCCAGACCAAGCGGCAGGCCCGCCGCTCCCGGCTCACCGGCCGCGCGGCCCTGCTCGCGCTGGTGCTGTGCACGATGATCGTCGCCCTCGCCTACCCGATGCGGCAGTACGTCTCCCAGCGCGCGGAGATCGCCGACCTCCAGCGGGAGCGGGAGCAGGCCCGCCAGCGCGTCGAGGAGCTCCGCGACCTGAAGGCGCGCTGGCAGGACGACTCCTACGCCGAGCAGCAGATCCGCCGCCGGCTGCACTATGTGATGCCCGGCGAGACCGGGTACGTGGTCGTCGACCCGGGCGCGGCCAGGCAGTCCCGCGCCGACCTCGGGGCCGCCCACCGGCCCTGGTACGCGAACGTCTGGGACGGCGTCGACAAGGCCGACGCCTCCGACCAGTGACCGGCCCGTCCGGTCCGGCAACCGACAGAAAGCCACCCTGAAAGCAGTCATGGAAACCCCTCCGCCGCCCACTCCGCGCACCGAGCCCACCGACGCGGACGTAGAGGCCTTCAAGCAGCAGCTGGGCCGCCCGCCGCGGGGCCTCAGGGCCATCGCGCACCGCTGCCCGTGCGGTCAGCCGGACGTCGTGGAGACGGCACCGCGCCTGCCCGACGGCACGCCCTTCCCGACGCTGTACTACCTGACGTGCCCGAAGGCGTCCTCCGCCATCGGCACGCTGGAGGCGAACGGCGTGATGAAGGAGATGACCGAGCGGCTGGGGCGCGACCCCGAGCTGGCCGCCGCGTACCGGGCCGCGCACGAGGACTACATCCGGCGCCGGGACGAGATCGAGGTCCTGAAGGGCTTCCCGAGCGCGGGCGGCATGCCGGACCGGGTGAAGTGCCTGCACGTGCTCGTCGCCCACTCGCTGGCCGCCGGCCCGGGCGTGAACCCGCTCGGCGACGAGGCGCTGGCGATGCTGCCGGAGTGGTGGCGCAAGGGCGCGTGCGTGACGCTCGACAGCACCGGAACCGGTGTGCGCGACGACAGCGAGGGGGACGAACAGTGACCCGCGTGGCCGCCATCGACTGCGGTACCAACTCCATCCGTCTGCTGGTCGCGGACGCCGACCCGGCGACGGGCGAACTGACCGACCTGGACCGCCGGATGACGATCGTGCGGCTCGGCCAGGGCGTCGACCGGACCGGCCGGCTCGCGCCCGAGGCGCTGGAGCGCACCTTCGCCGCCTGCCGTGAGTACGCGGACGTCATCAAGGAGCACGGCGTCGAGCGCCTGCGCTTCGTCGCCACCTCCGCCTCCCGGGACGCCGAGAACCGCGACGACTTCGTGCGGGGCGTGCTCGACATCCTCGGGGTCGAGCCGGAGGTCATCACCGGTGACCAGGAGGCCGAGTTCTCCTTCACGGGTGCCACGAAGGAGCTCACCGGCCGCACCGACCTCACCCGGCCCTACCTGGTCGTGGACATCGGCGGCGGCTCCACCGAGTTCGTCGTCGGCGACGACCACGTGCGCGCCGCCCGGTCGGTGGACGTCGGCTGTGTGCGGATGACCGAGCGGCACCTGGTGCACGGCGGCGAGGTGAGCGACCCGCCGACCGAGGAGGAGGTCGCCGCCATGCGGGCCGACATCGAGGCCGCCCTGGACCTCGCCGAGCGGTCGGTCCCGCTGCGCGAGGCGCACACCCTGGTGGGCCTGGCCGGGTCCGTCACCACGGTGTCCGCCATCGCCCAGGAGCTGCCCGCGTACGACTCCGCGCGCATCCACCACTCCCGGGTCTCCCGGGAGCGCGTGCGCGAGATCACCGAGCGGCTGCTGCGCTCCACGCACGCCGAGCGCGCCGCGATCCCGTCCCTGCACCCGGGCCGGGTCGACGTCATCGGCGCGGGCGCCCTCGTCCTGCTCGCGATCATGGAGCGGATCGGTGCCGAGGAGGTCGTGGTGAGCGAGCACGACATCCTCGACGGCATCGCCTGGTCCGTGGCGTGAGCCGTGGCATGGCTCTCTTTTGTTACTGAGTGGTAGCCACCTGCTGAGCAGGTTGGATAACGTTTGAGCGGTGTCCGGGGCCCCCTTCGGGGGGCCTTGGTCATACCTGCGCGGGAACCTTCGTGAAGTTCTTCACAAGGAATTCCCTCCCGTCGGGCGCCTCAAGGGGGCCCATGGGCCTTTTCGGGGCCTCGAAGGGTGTTTGAACATGTTCAGATGAAGGGTGCGAGAGGGGCCCGGAGAGGGGTGTTCCGGGGGTGTCACGGTGCCCTCACGATGGCCCCGGCGACCCGGAGAGGCAGCTCACACGGCCTTGACAACGGGGCGAAGCGCCCCGCGGGCCCCCCGTGCGCCCATGGGCTGTGACAAGCGAGCCGCGGAGTTTAACACAGGGCCTGTCAGACCTTGTGAAGGGGCGCACGAGCGACCCCCCTGGGGCGGGTGGATACTCGATGGCATGAGCACCACGGAGCGTCCCAGGATCCTCGTAGTAGGCGGTGGGTACGTAGGCCTGTACGCAGCTCGGCGCATCCTCAAGAAGATGCGCTACGGCGAGGCGACCGTCACGGTCGTCGACCCCCGGTCGTACATGACCTACCAGCCCTTCCTCCCCGAAGCCGCCGCCGGCAGCATCTCCCCTCGGCACGTCGTCGTCCCGCTGCGACGCGTGCTGCCGAAGGCGGAGGTCCTCACCGGTCGGGTCACCACCATCGACCAGGACCGCAAGGTCGCCACGATCGCCCCGCTGGTGGGCGAGGCGTACGAGCTGCCCTTCGACTACCTGGTCATCGCCATGGGCGCGGTCTCCCGCACCTTCCCGATCCCCGGCCTCGCCGAGCAGGGCATCGGCATGAAGGGCATCGAGGAGTCCATCGGCCTGCGCAACCACGTCCTGGAGCAGCTCGACAAGGCCGACTCCACGACCGACGAGGAGATCCGCCGCAAGGCGCTCACCTTCGTCTTCATCGGCGGTGGCTTCGCGGGCGCGGAGACCATCGGTGAGGTCGAGGACATGGCCCGGGACGCGGCCAAGTACTACAAGAACGTGTCCCGTGAGGACATGCGCTTCATCCTCGTCGACGCCGCCGACAAGATCCTTCCCGAGGTCGGCCCCAAGCTCGGCCAGTACGGCAGGGAGCACCTGGAGAGCCGGGGCGTGGAGATCTACCTCTCCACCTCCATGGACTCCTGCGTCGACGGCCACGTGGTGCTCAAGAACGGCCTGGAGGTCGACGCCAACACCATCGTGTGGACGGCCGGCGTCAAGCCGAACCCGGCCCTCGCCCGCTTCGGTCTGCCGCTCGGCCCGCGCGGTCACGTCGACTGCGAGCCCACGCTCCAGGTCAAGGGCACGGACTACATCTGGGCCGCCGGCGACAACGCCCAGGTCCCGGACGTCGCCGCCCGCAAGGCCGGTGTGGAGAACGCCTGGTGCCCGCCGAACGCCCAGCACGCGCTGCGCCAGGCCAAGGTCCTCGGCGACAACGTGGTGTCCGGTATGCGGGGCTTCCCGCAGAAGGAGTACGAGCACGCCAACAAGGGTGCCGTCGCCGGACTCGGCCTGCACAAGGGCGTGGCGATGATCGTCATGGGCAAGATGAAGATCAAGGTCAAGGGCCGCCTCGCCTGGTACATGCACCGTGGCTACCACGGTCTGGCGATGCCGACCTGGAACCGCAAGATCCGCGTCTTCGCCGACTGGACGCTCGGCATGTTCCTCAAGCGCGAGGTCGTCTCCCTCGGCGCCATGGAGAACCCGCGCGAGGAGTTCTACGAGGCCGCCAAGCCGGCGCCGGTCGCCGCGAGCAAGACCGAGGAGAAGGCCAAGGCCTCCTGACCTCCCGTCACCGACCGGCCCTCCGGTCGCTCGATCGACCCCCCGGTCGCTGACCGGCCCGGAAGACCTCCCGCCATCCGTGGTGCGGGAGGTCTTCCGGCGTTCCCGGGCACCCATCCGCATGGTTTCTACAGCCGTTTTGCCCAGTCGTAACTCCTTCGCGGGACTGCGCCGAGGCCCGCGCGGTGTTTACGTGGTATCCGGCATCCGGGATCGTCGTCTTGGAGGTGTGCGCCATGGCCGACGCCGCGTCGCGGCTGAGGAGTCTTGCCGAGCAGATGCTGGGAGTCCCGCTCCCGCTACGCCTGAAGGCCTGGGACGGGTCGCAGGCAGGCCCGCCGGACGCGCCGGCACTCGTCGTGCGCAACCGCCGCGCCCTGCGCCGCATGCTGTTCAAACCGGGCGAACTGGGCCTCGCCCGCGCCTGGGTCTCCGGCGACCTGGAGATCGAGGGTGACCTGTACACCGCGCTCGACGCCATGGCGGGCCTGGTCTGGGAGCGCGGGGAGGACGCCCGCAGCCTCGCCCAGGCCGTCCGCGACCCCGATGTCCGGGCCGCCGCCCGCGAGCTGCTGAAACTGGCCGGCCCGCCGATCCCGCCCGCCCCGCCGCGCGAGGAGGTCCGCAGACCCCGCCGGCGTCTGCACACCCGTCGTACCGACAAGCGGGCCATCAGCCACCACTACGACGTCGGCAACGACTTCTACGAGATCGTCCTCGGCCCCTCCATGGTGTACTCCTGCGCGTACTGGGAGGCCGACGACAAGGGCCCGACCCTGGAGTCCGCCCAGCGCGACAAGCTCGAACTGGTCTGCGTCAAGCTGGGACTGAAGAAGGGTCAGCGGCTGCTGGACGTCGGCTGCGGCTGGGGTTCCATGGCCATCCACGCGGCCCGCGAGCACGGCGTGAGCGTCGTCGGTGTCACGCTCTCCCAGGAGCAGGCGGCGTACGCCCGCAAGCGCGTCGCCGACGAGGGGCTGACCGACCGGGTGGAGATCAGGGTCCAGGACTACCGGGACGTCGTGGACGGCCCCTTCGACGCGATCTCCTCCATCGGCATGGCCGAACACGTCGGCGCCGAGAGGTACCTGGAGTACGCCCGCCAGCTCTACACCCTGCTCAAGCCCGGCGGCCGGCTGCTCAACCACCAGATCGCCCGCCGCCCGCAGCGGGACGAGTCGACGTACGAGGTGGACGAGTTCATCGACTCCTACGTCTTCCCCGACGGCGAACTCGCCCCCGTCGGCACCACGGTCACCCAGCTCGAACGGGCCGGGTTCGAGGTCCGGGACGTGGAGTCCATCCGCGAGCACTACGCCCGCACCCTGCGCCGGTGGGTCGCCAACCTGGAGGCCGACTGGGACCGGGCGGTCCGGCTCACCAGCCCCGGCCGCGCCCGCGTCTGGCTGCTGTACATGGCCGCGTCCGCGCTCGCCTTCGAACGCAACCGCATCGGCGTCAACCAGGTCCTCGCGATCCGCACCCCCGAGTCCGGCGCCTCCGGACTCCCCCTGCGCGCCCGCACCTGGCACGGCTGACAGAGGCACGACGACACCGCTGACGGCGGTACGGCGAAGGGGGCCCCTTCCCGCGGGGCCCCCTTCACCGTCGTACGACCGCCTACTCGGCCTTGATGGCCGTCAGCATGTTCAGCCGGGCCGCGCGCCGGGCCGGCCACAGCGCGGCCAGGACGCCGACCACGCCCGCCAGCAGCAGGAACACCGTCATCCGGCCCCAGGGCAGCACCAGTTCGTACGTCGGCATCTTCGTGCCCAGCAGCTCGCCGGCCGCCCAGCCGAAGAACACGCCCAGACCGATGCCCAGCACCCCGCCGAACAGGGAGATCACCAGCGACTCCAGGCGGACCATCCGCTTGACCGCCCTGCGGTCCAGGCCGATCGCGCGGAGCATGCCGATCTCCTGGGCCCGCTCGAAGACGGACATGGCCAGCGTGTTGATGACGCCGAGCACCGCGACGATCACCGCCATGCCGAGCAGGCCGTAGACCATGTTCAGCATCAGCGTGAACATCTGCGCGATCTCGTTGGAGATGTCCTTCTTGTCCTGGACCTTGATCGCCGGGTTGGTGCCGAGGGCCTTCTCCAGCCTGTCCTTGGCCGCGTCGGACGCCCCGTCCGTCGTCTTCACCATGACCTGCATGTCGGCCGGGTCGGACAGGTGCGGGGTGAGGACCTTGTTGTCGAGGATGATCCCGTTGAGCATGTCGTTGCCCTCGTAGACCCCCGCGACCGTCAGCCGCTGGGCCTTGCCGTCCTCGAAGTGCGCGGTGAAGTGCGAACCGGCCTTCCAGCCGAAGTCCGCGGCCCGGTCCTGGTCCACGACGACCCGGGTGCCGCCCACGCCGAACGACCCGTCGGTCACCTTCAGGTCGGTCAGTTCGCCGATGGTCGCGCCGTCGACACCGGTCAGGAACTCGGTGCCGCCGTCGATGCGGGACTCGCCGTTGCGCAGCGGGCTGCTCGCGGTGACGCCGTCGGCGGAGGCGATCTTCTTCTCCACGTCGGGGGAGAGCGGACCGCGGTTGGCCATCGAGACGACGTAGTCGGCGCGGATCGCCGAGCTGGCCATCTTGTCGATGGACGTCTGGAGGCTGCCCGCCATCACCGTCATACCGGTGATCAGCGTCAGGCCGATCATCAGCGCGGAGGCGGTGGCCGCGGTACGGCGCGGGTTGCGCACCGAGTTCTGCCGGGCGAGCTTGCCCGACACCCCGAAGGCGCGCAGCACCGGCGCGGCCGCGGCGATCAGCGGGCGGGACAGCAGCGGGGTCAGGATGAACACGCCGATGATGAGCAGGACCGCGCCGATGCCCATCGCGCCCTGGCCGGTGTCGGCGTCCATCCTCGTGCCCGCGAGGACCACCGCGATGCCGGCCGCCGTGAACAGCGAGCCCAGGGTGTTGCGCAGCACCAGCGACTTGGTGGTGGCCTTGGCGTGCACGCTGCTCATCGCCGCCACCGGCGGGATCTTCGCGGCCCGGCGGCCGGGCAGCCAGGCGGCCAGCATGGTGATGAGGATGCCGACCGCGAGGGCGGTGACCACCGTGCCGGGGCTGATCACCAGCGGACCGTCGGGCATGCTCGCGCCGAACGAGCCGAGCAGGGAGCGCAGGCCCGCGCCGATGCCGACACCGGCGGCCAGACCGGTCACACCGGCGACCGCGCCGACGGCGAACGCCTCGATCAGCACCGAGCGGGTGATCTGGCGGCGGGAGGCGCCGACCGCCCGCAGCAGGGCCAGCTCCCGGGTGCGCTGGGCGACCAGCATGGTGAAGGTGTTGGCGATGATGAACGTGCCGACGAACAGGGCGATGCCCGCGAACACCAGCAGGCCCTGCTTCAGGCTGCTCATGGACGAGGAGATGGCCTTCGCCTGGTCGTCGGCGAGCTGCTTGCCGGTGGTGGTCTCCACCAGCTTCGCCGGCAGCGCCTTGTCCAGCTCGGCCTTGAGCGCCGCCTGGCTGGTGCCGGGCGCGGCCTGCACGTCGATCTCGTCGTACGTGCCCTTCTTGCCGAACAGGGACTGCGCGGTCGCCGTGTCGAACAGGGTGAGGCTGCCGCCCGCGGCGACGTTGCCGTCGTCGGTCGTGAAGATGCCGCTGACGGTGGGGGTGAGGACCGGGCCGTCGACGGAGAGCCGCACGGTGTCGCCGACCCGGTACCCGGCGCGCTTCGCGGTCGCCGAGTCGATCAGCACCTCGCCCTTGCCGCGCGGGGCATGGCCGCTGACCAGCGGGTAGCGGGGGTCCTTGGTGCCCCAGTAGTTGCCGCCGGCGGACTGCCAGTCGCCGCCGACCAGCTTGCCGTCCTTGTCGGCGAGGGCGGTGAAGCCGCTGACGACACCGGTGGCGGAGGCGGCCCCGGGGACCTTGGCGGCCTTGTCGAGCAGGGCCCGGGTCAGCTCGGGGACCTTGCCGACCTGGTTGCCCTTGGAGTCCTGGTACTCGGGCCGTACGGCGACGTCGACCTGGTCGAAGCCCTTGGCGGAGCTCTTCTGGTAGGCGTCGGAGATGGTGTTGGTGAAGACCAGCGTCCCGGAGACGAACGCGACGCCGAGCATGACGGCGAGCACGGTCATCAGGAGCCGGGCCTTGTGCGCGAGGACGTTGCGCAGGGCGGTGCGGAACATCAGCTGGTACGGCCCTTCGCGTCGAACTGCTTCATGAGGTCGAGGACGGAGTCGGCCGTCGGGCCGTGCATCTCGTCGACGATCCGCCCGTCGGCCAGGAAGATCACCCGGTCCGCGTAGGCGGCGGCCACCGGGTCGTGGGTGACCATGACGACGGTCTGGCCCAGCTCGCGCACGGAGTTGCGCAGGAAGCCGAGGACTTCGGCGCCGGAGCGCGAGTCCAGGTTTCCGGTCGGCTCGTCACCGAAGATGATCTCGGGCCGGGAGGCGAGGGCGCGGGCGACGGCGACCCGCTGCTGCTGGCCGCCGGAGAGCTGGGAGGGCCGGTGGCTGAGCCGCCCGGACAGCCCGACCATGTCGATGACCCGGTCCAGCCACGCCTTGTCCGGCTTCCGCCCGGCGATGTCCATCGGGAGGGTGATGTTCTCCAGGGCGGTCAGCGTCGGCAGCAGGTTGAACGCCTGGAAGATGAAGCCGATCTTGTCCCGGCGCAACCTGGTGAGCTGCTTGTCCTTCAGGGACCCCAGCTCGGTGTCCCCGATCCGGACGGACCCGGAGGAGAAGGTGTCCAGTCCGGCCACGCAGTGCATCAGCGTGGACTTGCCGGAGCCGGACGGCCCCATGATCGCGGTGAACTCGGCGGCCCGGAAGTCGACGGAGACCCGGTCCAGGGCGACCACCCGGGTCTCACCCTGCCCGTAGATCTTCGACAGCTCCGTGGCGCGTGCGGCCACGGCGGTGGTCCGGCCTGCGGTGGGTGTGGTGGTCACGGGAGGGCGCTCCTGTCGGGTACGACGTCTGTTCGTTGGGGACCGATCCATCGTCCCGGCGGGGAGCGCGTGTGTAGTCAGTCGCTGTTCCGGTTCTGGGGGGCGACTCGGGTCGGACGGGGGGGCCCGGTGTCATACCTGGGGAGGACGGGTGACCCTGACTTTGGTCGTGTCGGGGAACCGTGTCGAGAACAGGTGGAACACCCTCGTTCGGACGGTGAAATTCCGTCATTTCGCGTACGCGCGCACAACCGTCACGTCAGGCTATTGGCAAGTGCGGATGGCGTGTACCGCGGGCTGATGCACCCTCAGGCGTCAATAAAATAAGACAACATCGGTCCACCCACCCACTGTTCGGGGGATGGGTCCCGATAGGCTCGAACCTCGCAAGCGGAGCCCATGGCCTGCCCGGATGGTGGAATGCAGACACGGCGAGCTTAAACCTCGCTGCCCCTTCGCGGGCGTGCCGGTTCAAGTCCGGCTCCGGGCACCTTCCGCCGTCGGTTTCCTCTGGAACCACCCCCGAACCACCCGACCACCGCACGACCGTTGACAGCGGGGCCCGTGCGGTCGGAGACTCACGCCCGGAAGTCGGTGAAGGAAAGTTCACCAGGCGAACATCGCGCGAGGCGGCGGGACAAGGAGACGACCGATGCGTACCACCGTCGGGATCATCGGGGCGGGGCCCGCGGGGCTGCTGCTCGCCCGGTTGCTGCACCGTGCCGGGATCGAGTCGGTCGTCCTGGAGAGCCGGGACCGGGCCTACGTCGAGCAGCGGCAGCGGGCCGGGATCCTGGAGCAGGGGACGGTCGACGTGCTGCGCGCCGCCGGGGCCGGGGAGCGGATGGACCGGGAGGGGCTGCGGCACGACGGGATCGAGCTGCGGTTCGACCGGCGCCGGCACCGCGTCGACTTCCCCGCGCTCACCGGCGGGCGGTCCGTGACCGTCTACGCCCAGACCGAGGTCTGCAAGGACCTCATCGCGCTCCAGTCGAAGGAGGGCGGGCCGCTGCTCTTCGAGGCCGAGGCGCTGGGCGTGGAGGGGGCGGAGAGCGACCGGCCGCGGGTCCCCTTCCGGCACCAGGGGCGCGAGGACGTGCTGGAGTGCGACTACGTGGTCGGCTGCGACGGGTTTCGGGGGGTGGCCCGCCAGGCCTTCCCGGCCGGGGTCTCCCGGGTGTTCGAGCGGTCGTACCCCTACGCCTGGCTCGGCATCCTCGCCGACGTCGCGCCCTCGCACGACGAACTCGTCTACGCCCGCCACGAACGCGGCTTCGCCCTGCTGTCCATGCGGTCGCCGGCCGTCTCCCGGCTCTACCTCCAGGTGCCCGCGGGGACGGACGCCGAGGCGTGGAGCGACGAGGCGATCTGGGACGAGCTGGAGCGGCGGCTCGAGACGGACGACGGCTGGCGGCTGGAGCGCGGACCCGTCACCCAGAAGTCGGTCACCCCCATGCGCTCCTTCGTGCACGAGCCGATGCGGCACGGCCGGCTCTTCCTCGCCGGCGACGCCGCCCACATCGTGCCGCCGACCGGCGCCAAGGGGCTGAACCTCGCCGTCGGTGACGTCGTGACCCTCGCCCGGGCCCTCGCCCACGAGAAGGAGACGGGCTCCCCGGACCTCCTCGACGCCTACTCCGCGACCTGTCTGCGCCGGGTCTGGCAGGCCGAGCGGTTCTCCTACGACATGACGACCCTGCTGCACCGCGCCCCGGACGCCACCGCCTTCGACGCCCGCCTCCAGCGGGCCCGGCTGGAGCGGATCGCCTCCTCCCGCGCCGCCGGGACCGACCTGGCCGAGGCGTACACAGGATTTCCGCTCGGTTAGCCGTCCGTCCATGGCCGGGAATCAGTCGCCCGCGTAGCGTGTTGCGCAGCACGGCAGGGGAAAGATCCTCCTCAAGTATCATGGTCGATCCTTTGCCAATCCATTACTCTTGAGCCCAAGGCTGCGCTCGGCAGCCATGGAGGAGTGAAATGAGGAGCAGCAACCCGGTCTTCTCGCGACGGGGGTTCAGCCGCGACAACGGCTACGCCGGCTTCAACACCGCACCGCAGGCCGGGTACGCACAGGGCAACCCGTACGCGCAGAACCCGTACGCGCAGAACCCCTACGCACAGCAGGGCGTCGGCGCCCCGCCCCAGGCCCCGGCCACCACCGACCGGATGACCATGGACGACGTCGTCGTCCGCTCGGCCATCACGCTCGGCACGGTCGCCGTCGGCGCCGTCCTCGCCTGGGCCCTGCTGCCCGTCTCGGGCACCAGCTACGGCCTGGCCGTCGGCTCCGCGCTGATCGCCTTCGTCCTGGCGATGGTCCAGAGCTTCAAGCGCAGCCCGTCGCCCGCGCTGATCCTCGGGTACGCCGCCTTCGAGGGCGTCTTCCTCGGCGTCCTCAGCGAGATGTACAACAGCCGCTGGAGCGGCGCGCCCTTCCAGGCCGTGCTCGGCACGATGGCCGTCTCGGGCGCGACCCTGCTCATCTACAAGGCCGGCTGGATCCGCGTCACCGCCCGCTACGCCCGTATCGGCCTCGCCATCGCGATGGCCTTCCTGGTGGTCACGGCGGTCAACCTGCTGCTGGTCGTCTTCGGTGTCGCCGAAAACGGCGGACTGCGCAGCTTCGGCCCGCTCGGCGCGATCGTCGGCATCATCGCGATCATCCTCGGCGCGTTCTTCCTGACCCTCGACTTCAAGCAGATCGAGGACGGCATCGCCTACGGCGCCCCGCGCAACGAGGCCTGGCTCGCCGCGTTCGGCCTCACCCTGACCCTGGTGTGGATCTACGTGGAGATGCTGCGGCTGGTGGCGATCTTCAGCAGCAACGACTAGCGCCGACGCCGGTCGTGGCAGGGCCCCGGGCGATCCGCCCGGGGCCCTGTGCCGTTCAGAGCAGCTTGCGCGCTGCCCTCCTCAGGTCGTACTCGTGCACGATCGCCTTGGCGTGGCCGTACGCCAGGTCGTACTCGTGCCGGAGCCAGCTGACCTTCTCCTCGAAGCGGAAGAGTGCCGGGCCTTCTTCGACGGTGCGCAGCCAGTCGGAGACTTCACGACCGGTGCAGTGGGGGATGCGGGCGAGCAGATTGCGGTGGGTCTCCTCGGAGAAGACGTGGGACATCGGCGCCTCCGAACGCAAAGGGGATGTAAGCCGGTCCTTCACGTCACCGTGCCTGAGCGTTCGCGTATTGGCAACAGTGCGGGGCGTTACGCTCGGCGGGTGGTTGATACGACGCCCTTGACCCAAGCAGTGGAGCACTTCGCCGACCGGTTGCGGGCGGCACCGCAGAGCCGGCTCCAACGGAGCGCCGCCGCCGAGGCCCTGGCCCTGGCCCGGGAGCTCTCCCGGCGGGCCCAGCTCATCGAGGAGCCGGGGTGTGAGCCCCGGCAGATGCCGGACGCGGGGATGTTCGCCGCGGCGGATCAGATTCTGGTGGCCGCGCACGACCTCGCGGTCGTCCTGCGGAACGAGGACCAGGTCGCCGAGGCCGTGCTGTTGGTGGAGGAGGCGCGCAAGCGGGCGGGGGTCTGACGTCAACCGTCAGAGGGACGCGATCACCCTGTCGGCCAGGATGTACACCGTCTCCTCGCCGCACGCGAACGTCAGGGTGTACGCCCCGGAGATGCCCGAGCCGCCCAGGAGGTACGGGCTCTCGCCGGACTCCAGGGCCCTCGCCAGGCGTTCCGCCGTCTCGCGGTGGCCCGGGGTCATGCACAGGGTGGTGCCGTCGGCGAAGACGTAGACGTCGAGCGTGCCGAGCGGGCCGGGGCGGACGTCGGACAGTTCGACGCGCTCGGCGGCCAGCTCCTCCAGCGTGGTGACGGTGCGTTCGTGGTCGTTGACGGCCGGCGACTGCACCGGGACGAAGTCGGGGTGCGAGGGGTGCCGGCGGCGGGCCGCGGCCAGCTCCGGGGACTCCCCGGCGAACTCGTCGGCGTCGGCGCCCGGCTCGGCCACCGGCTCCAGCGGCTCCATTCCCGCGAAGTCCGCCTGGCGGGGCAGGAACACGTCGATCTCCGGCAGGCCGTACAGGGAAGGCGTGTCGGAGGCGTCACGGGCCTCCTGCGCCGCCCAGAAGGCGCGCGCCTCGGCCAGTTCGCGCTCCCGTTCCTCGGCGAGCGCCTCGGCCACGGCCGCGCGTATCCGGTCGGCGTCGGCCGTGGTGCGGGCGTTCGGCAGGAGGGCGCGCGTCGTGGCCGCCTGGCCGTCGGCGAGCTGCCGCTGCAGCTCGGTGAGCTGGCGGCGCAGCTTCAGCACGGTGCGCAGGACGGCGACACCCACGGCGCCGGTGGCTGCCGTGGTGAGCAGCAGGGCGATCGGCATGGCGCTCACTGACATACTCCCGGTTCAAAGTCGACCCCCGACTTCCTACATCAGCTTGAAGGGCGGACTAACCAGCTGTCAGTGCGTAACGTCACGAAACGGACAGGACTTTGCATTCGTGGTTTCGTCGTGCGCCATGCTGACCCGCGCTGACCTGCACCGATGTGCCTGGCGAGCGAGATAGGTCACATCCTGGGGGAGATTGGATCACGAAAAGGCCCAGAACCGTGGATTTTCCTGGGTTCTGGGCCCTTCTGCGACGTAACGTGCGTGACCCGCTACGGACGGTGTGTCAGCTCAGGCGCTCGATGACCATTGCCATGCCCTGCCCGCCGCCGACGCACATCGTCTCCAGGCCGAACTGCTTGTCGTGCCACTGAAGCGAGTTGATGAGCGTTCCGGTGATGCGGGCGCCGGTCATGCCGAAGGGGTGGCCGACGGCGATGGCGCCGCCGTTGACGTTCAGCTTGTCGAGGTCGATGCCGAGGTCACGGTACGACGGGATCACCTGGGCGGCGAAGGCCTCGTTGATCTCGACCAGGTCGATGTCGTCGATGGTCAGGCCGGCGCGCCGGAGTGCCTGCTTGCTCGCCTCCACCGGGCCGAGGCCCATGATCTCCGGGGAGAGGCCGGAGACACCGGTGGACACGATCCGGGCGAGCGGGGTCAGGCCCAGGTCGCGGGCCTTGGTGTCGGACATGATGACGAGCGCGGCGGCGCCGTCGTTCAGCGGGCAGCAGTTGCCGGCCGTCACGAGTCCGTCCGGGCGGAAGACCGGCTTCAGGCCCTGCACGGCCTCCAAAGTGACGCCGGCGCGCGGGCCGTCGTCCTTGCTGACCACCGTGCCGTCGGGAAGGGTCACCGGGGTGATCTCGCGCTCCCAGAAGCCGTTCTTGATGGCCTCCTCGGCGAGGTTCTGCGAGCGGACGCCGAACTCGTCCATCTCCTGGCGGGTGACGCCCTTCCAGCGGGCCAGGTTCTCGGCGGTCTGGCCCATCGCGATGTAGGGGTCGGGCAGCAGGCCGTCCTCGCGCGGGTCGTGCCAGCTGGTGCCCTCCTGCTGGGCGACGGACGCGGTGCGGGCCTCGGCCTCGGCGAACAGCGGGTTGTGCGTGTCCGGCAGGCCGTCGGAGCTGCCCTTGACGAAGCGGGAGACCGTCTCGACGCCGGCCGAGATGAACACGTCGCCCTCACCGGCCTTGATGGCGTGCAGCGCCATGCGGGAGGTCTGCAGCGAGGAGGAGCAGTAGCGGGTGACCGTGCAGCCCGGCAGGTGGTCCATGCCCATCTGCACGGCGACGATCCGGCCGAGGTTGTGGCCCTGCTCGCCGCCGGGGAGACCGCAGCCGAGCATCAGGTCGTCGATGTCCCTGGGGTCCAGCTCGGGGATCTTGGCGAGCGCCGCCTGGATGATCGTGGCGGTGAGGTCGTCGGGGCGCAGGTCCTTCAGGGAGCCCTTGTTCGCGCGGCCGATGGGGGAGCGGGCGGTCGAGACGATCACGGCTTCGGGCATCACGGCTCCAGTGGCGGATTTTTTCGTGCAGGGCAGGTGGGAAGTTACCCGGACGTAGGGGCCAGGTCACCGGTGTCGCGGTGTGACACTGGCCGCAATTGTCTAAGCGCTTGCTTGGTGAGCCTCGCTCCGACGGTTCGACCGCGGAGGGCGGTCAGAACGACGGGGTCGCCGGCTCGGCCTCCGGTACCCGGCGCCGGCGCCTCCGCTTGAGCAGCGCCCACGGCCCCCGCGGCCCCGTCGGCATGGCCGCCGTCACCTCGGTGCCGGCCTCCGACGCGGCCTCGGCCGCCGCACGGGCCACCGGCAGGAACCCCTCGTGGCGCGACACGTCCGGCCGGTCCTCCTCCGCCGGCCACAGGCCCAGCGCCGCGCACACCGTGGGCAGGACGGCCATGGCCGCGGTCGCGTAGCCCTCGGCCGAGGGGTGGTAGTTGTCCGGCCCGAACAGCTCCCGCGGATTCGCCTCGAACTCGGGGCCGAGCAGGTCGCCCAGCGACACCGTGCGCCCGCCCTGTTCCACCACCCCGATCGTCTGGGCCGCCGCGAGCTGCCGGGACGCCCGCCGGGCCAGCCAGCGCAGCGGCTGCTGCACCGGCTCGATCGTGCCGAGGTCGGGACAGGTGCCGACCACCACCTCGGCGCCGGCCGTGCGCAGCCGTCGTACCGCCGCCGACAGGTGCCGTACCGAGCGGGTCGGGGGCATCCGGTGGGTCACGTCGTTCGCGCCGACCATGATCACGCAGATGTCCGGGACGGGGGTCGGCGCGGACAGCACCAGCGCGACCTGGCGGTCCAGGTCGTCCGACCGGGCGCCCGGCACCGCCACGTTCCGCAGCTCCACCGGGCGTTCCGCCACCGCCGCCAGCCCGGAGGCCAGCAGCGCCCCCGGGGTCTGGCCGGCCCGGTGCACGCCCTGTCCCGCCGCCGTGGAATCGCCGAGCATGGTCAGACGGAGCGGCGGTTCACCGGGGATGTCGTACGCGTGCCCGTACACGCCGTCGGCCACCGGCACCCGCCCGCCGCTGCCGTTGCCCACATGGCGCCGCGCCAGTCGCACCTCCGCCAGCACCAGGCCGACGACGGCCGCGCCGATGAGCCCGGCCCCGCCCCCGCCGTACGCCGCCCCGGCCGCGATGCGCCGGGCCACCCGTGCCCTCGACATCCTCGTCATGCGTCGCCGCCACCTCCTCGTAGCCGTACCCACTCCTTGCCCCGTACGGACCGTGCGCCAATCTCGACGGGGAGTGAAGGACCGCCCGCGCCACACCGCTGGCCTTAGGCTGGCGGCACCACTACGAACAGTTCTTTTGCAGCGACCGGAGACAACGGTGCGATACCACGACTCGATGATCAGCCTCGTCGGCAACACCCCGCTGGTGCGGCTCAACAACGTGACCCAGGGCATCCAGGCGACCGTCCTGGCCAAGGTGGAGTACTTCAACCCGGGCGGTTCCGTGAAGGACCGCATCGCCCTGCGCATGATCGAGGCCGCGGAGCAGAGCGGGGAGCTGAAGCCGGGCGGCACGATCGTCGAGCCGACGAGTGGCAACACCGGCGTGGGACTCGCCATCGTGGCCCAGCAGAAGGGCTACAAGTGCATCTTCGTGTGCCCGGACAAGGTGAGCACCGACAAGATCAACGTGTTGCGCGCGTACGGCGCCGAGGTGGTCGTGTGCCCGACCGCCGTGGCCCCGGAGCACCCCGACTCGTACTACAACGTCTCCGACCGGCTGGTGCGCGAGACGCCCGGCGCCTGGAAGCCCGACCAGTACTCCAACCCCAACAACCCGCTCTCGCACTATCACTCGACCGGCCCCGAGCTGTGGGAGCAGACCGAGGGGAGGATCACCCACTTCGTGGCGGGCGTCGGCACCGGCGGCACCATCTCCGGCACCGGCCGCTACCTGAAGGAGGCCAGCCAGGGCAAGGTGAAGGTCATCGGCGCCGACCCCGAGGGCTCCGTGTACTCCGGCGGCTCCGGGCGGCCGTACCTGGTCGAGGGCGTCGGTGAGGACTTCTGGCCGACCGCCTACGACCGCACCGTCGCGGACGAGATCGTCGCCGTCTCCGACAAGGACTCGTTCCAGATGACCCGCCGGCTGGCCAAGGAGGAGGGCCTGCTGGTGGGCGGCTCCTGCGGCATGGCCGTCGTGGCCGCGCTGAAGGTCGCCGAGCGGCTCGGCCCGGACGACGTGGTGGTCGTGCTCCTGCCCGACAGCGGCCGCGGCTACCTCAGCAAGATCTTCAACGACGAGTGGATGGCCGACTACGGCTTCCTGGAGGACGAGGGCCCCAGCGCCCGCGTCGGCGACGTCCTGAGCCACAAGGCGGGCGGCTCCATCCCGTCCCTGGTGCACATGCACCCGGAGGAGACCGTCGGCCAGGCCATCGAGGTGCTGCGCGAGTACGGCGTCTCGCAGATGCCCGTCGTCAAGCCGGGCGCCGGTCACCCGGACGTGATGGCCGCCGAGGTCGTCGGCTCGGTCGTGGAACGGGAACTGCTCGACGCCCTGTTCAGCAAGCGGGCCTCGCTGGAGGACCCGCTGGAGAAGCACATGTGCGCCCCGCTGCCCCAGGTCGGCTCCGGCGAGCCGGTCGGCGACCTGATGCAGGTGCTGGGTTCGGCGGACGCCGCGATCGTGCTGGTCGAGGGCAAGCCGACCGGTGTGGTCAGCCGGCAGGACCTGCTGGCCTTCCTGGCCAAGGGCGGCACCAAGTAGCCGACTTCGGCGAGGGTCGGGGTTCGCGGAAGGTGTACGAGCGTGTCACGTGCACGCAGCACCGGCTTAACACGAGTCCGGCAGATTGGTGGGTGTCGGCAGGGGTGGGAGCGGCTCCCCGCCCAGGCCGGCGCCGAACGGCGCCAAGGACCTCCGGAGCGGCTCCCGGACCTCCATGGACGCCACGGACGCGCAAGCCCGGCCCTGACCCGGCCCGCGTCCCTCGCGGGGACCGCCGTCGTCCCGCCCCCCGGAAACGGGGGTGCGGCGGTCCCCGCGCACACTCTTCTCAGCGGGTGGTGCTCGATGCCCAACTGCCCAGCAGCGCCAGCCGCTCCGCCGTCTCCGAACCCGGCTCCGGCGTGTACACCACGATCGTCTGCTCCGGGTCCGCCGGGATCGTCAGGGTCTCGTAGGGCAGGGTCAGCAGGCCCGCGACCGGGTGCCGTACCTTCTTCACGCCGAACGCGCACTCACGGACCTCGTGGTCCGTCCACAGCCGGCGGAAGTCCTCGCTCTTCATGGTCAGTTCGCCGACCAGCGCGCACAGGGCGGGGTCGTCGGCGTACCGGCCCGCCAGCAGCCTGAGCTGGGCCACCGTCTGCGCGGCCACCGCCGTCCACTCGGGGTACAGCTCCCGGGAGGCCGGGTCGAGGAAGACCAGCCGGGGGACGTTCCGCTCGGCCGGCGCCAGGCGGCCGAAGCCGCCCACCGCGTCGCCGAGCGCGTTCCAGGCGAGCACGTCCATGCGGCGGCCCAGCACGAACGCCGGGCTGTGCTCCATGCCGTCGAGGAGGATCTGCACGCCGGGGCGGACGCGGGGCGCGGCGGCCGGCTTCCGCCGCTGCCGGCCGGGGCGCGCCACCGTACGCAGGTACGCGTGCTCCGTCTCGTCCAGCCGCAGCACCCGGGCGACGGCGTCCAGCACGGCGTCGCTCACGCTCGTGCCCCGGCCCTGCTCCAGCCGGATGTAGTAGTCGACGCTCACGCCCGCGAGCTGGGCCACCTCCTCGCGGCGCAGGCCCGGCACCCGGCGCCGCCCGTGCGCGGGCAGTCCGACCTCCTCCGGCCGGATGCGGGCGCGGCGCGAGCGAAGGAAGTCGCCCACCTCTGCTTCGGTCCAGTCCCCGTCCATACGCCGATCGTAGGCGAGCGGTGGCCGTCCATCCTGGTACTGGCATACCCAGGAAAAGCGGATCCCTGGGCACGGCGGCCGGACGCGACGACAGTGGTGTCGGCCGCCGGGGAGCCTCCCCGGCCGATCCATCGAGGGAGCACCCATGTCGTACGAGAACCTGTCCGGCCGTACCGCCGTGGTCACCGGGGCCGCCAGCGGCATCGGCGAGGCGGTCGCCCTGCACCTGGCCGCCGAGGGGGCGGCGGTGGCGCTGCTCGCCCGGCGCGCGGACCGGCTGGACGCGCTGGTGGCCAAGATCCGGGCGGAGGGCGGCCGGGCACTCGCGGTGGCCGCCGACATCACCGACGACGCGGCCGTCGAGGCCGCCCGGGACCGGGTCCACGAGGCGTTCGGCGCCGTCGACCTCGTCGTCAACAACGCCGGTGTCATGCTGCCGAACCCCGTCGAGGCGGGCCGGCTCGACGAGTGGCAGCGGATGCTCGACACGAACGTCACCGGCGTGCTGCGGATCATCCGCGCCTTCAGCGCCGACCTGCTGGCCGCCGCGGCCGAGGGGCGCACCGCCGACCTGGTGAACGTCTCCTCCATCGGCGCCCACGTGACCTTCCCGAACTACGCGGTGTACGGGGCGACCAAGGCGGCCGTCACCTACCTGTCGCAGAGCCTGCGCGGCGAGCTGGGGCCGCGGGACGTCCGGGTCACCAACATCGAGCCGGGGCTCACGGAGACCGAGCTGGCGTCGCACGTCGACAGCGCGGAGCTGTCCGGGCAGCTCGACGACCTGTTCGGGGCGATCGGGGGACTCTCCGCGGCGGAGGTCGCCGACGTCGTCGCCTACGCCACCAGCCGCCCCCGGCACGTCAACCTGCGCCAGATCGTGGTGCTGCCGACCCGGCAGGCCTGACCCCGCCGGTGCCGGTCACTCGTCCCGCGCCGGGCCGTCGTGGTCGCGCCGGCCGGCGAGGAGGCCCGGGTTGAGCCGTACGGCCTGCACCGCGTTGACGCCGACGATGCCGAGCCAGGTGACCACCATGCCGGACAGCCCGGCGACGGCACCCGCGATGGCGGACAGCGGGATCGCCAGGACCAGGGTGATCAGGGCGAAGCCGTAGCGCTCGCCCCAGGAGTCGGCCGGCTTCGGCCGCCGGGTCTCGCGGGCCGTCGCCATCTGCCGCTCGGCCAGCCGCCGCCGCACCCGGCGGTCCACCGCGTCGTCGATCCGCTGCTCGACCTTCTCCAGGAAGGACTCCACCAGCGCGGAGTCGTAGTCGTCGCCCAGTTCCCTGCGGGCGCGCACGGTCGCGTCGAGGTCCTTCCGGAGGTCCGGGTCCGTCCTGAGGTCGGCGTCCCGGGGATCGAGTGTGCTCATGCCGGTCAGCCTAGGGAGCGGCCGGCTCGGCGGCACTGGGGCTAGCCCCCCGGTCCGGATTCGGGCCGGCCACCGTGTTCCGGCGCGCGACCAGCCAGTACAGCAGCGCCGGTACGGCCAGACCGACGATCCAGGAGATGTCCGCGCCGCCCAGCGGCTCCACCAGGGGGCCGGTGTAGAAGCTCGTGGCGAGGAACGGGAGTTGGGCGAGGAGACCGGCCGCGTACACGGCCAGGGCGTCCCAGCGCCAGGCGCCGTAACGGCCGTGCGGGTCGGCGAGGGCCGCGAGGTCGTACCGCTCCCTGGAGATCAGGTAGTAGTCCACCAGGTTGATCGCCGACCAGGGCGTGAAGAAGGTCAGCAGGAACAGCAGGAAGTCCTTGAAGGACGACAGGAAGCTGTCCTTGCCCAGCAGGGCCACCGCGGTCCCGGCGACCATCACCAGCCCGATGTACGCGGCCCGTCCCGCCCGGGACAGCCGCCGCTGCCCACGGAAGCCGCTCACGCTCGTCACCATCGACATGAAGCCGCCGTAGGTGTTGAGGACGTTGACGGTGAGCTTGCCGAGCGCGATGACGAAGGAGAAGAAGGACGCGGCCAGGCCCGTGCCGCCGAGGGCGACGACGTAACCGACCTGGCTGTCCAGGAACGTCTCGCCCGCCGTGGCCGCGACCAGCACGCCGAAGGTCATCGACCACTGGGAGCCGAGCGCCGAGCCGGACAGCGTCCACCAGAAGGTGGCCTTCGTGGACGTCGTCCGCGGCAGGTAGCGCGAGTAGTCCGCCACGTACGGCCCGAACGCGAGCTGCCAGGACGCCGACAGGGACATCGCCAGCAGGAACATCGGCAGCGAGAAGTGCGCGTCGTGCAGCAGCGCGGAGGTGTCGGCGCGGTCCAGGAGGCGTATCGCGAGGTAGACGAAGGCGAGCGCGCAGACGATGCTCGCGACCCGGCCGAGGGCGTGGATGACCCGGTAGCCGGCGGTCGCCATGACCGCCGTGACGGCCGCGAAGACGACGATCCCGGTCGTGTCGCTCGTGTGGATCAGCTCGCCCACCGCCTGTCCGGCCAGGACGCTGCCGGACGCGAAGAAGCCGACGTACATCACGATCACCAGCAGCAGCGGTACGACCGCCCCGCGCACCCCGAACTGCGCCCGCGACTGGATCATCTGCGGCAGGCCGAGCTTCGGGCCCTGGGCGGAGTGCAGGGCCATCACCGCCCCGCCGAGCAGGTTGCCGAGCAGCAGCCCGACGACCGACCACACCACGTCCCCGCCGAAGACGACCGCCAGGGCGCCCGTCACGACGGCCGTGATCTGGAGGTTGGCGCCGAGCCAGAGCGTGAACTGACTGAAGGCCGTGCCGTGCCGTTCCTCGTCCGGGACGACGTCGATGGAGCGCAGTTCCACGAGCTGAGCCATGCGTTCTCCCCACGCTGGGCTGTATAACGGTATGCAGCGACACACTGTCTGAATAGACGGCCCGTGTTTGTCAATGCCTCGGCGCTGTACTCTCCCGGGGCGTCGAGGAATCCGGAGGGGGAGTACGTGATGAGCGCGACCGACAGCCCTGCCAACCGATTGCAGGCGCTCTTCGAGGGCCACCGGCTCACGCCGACCCAGCGCCGCATCGCGCACAGCATGGTGCGCCGGGCCGCGGACGTGCCCTTCCTGTCCAGCGTGGAGCTGGCCGAACTGGCCGGGGTCAGCCAGCCGTCGGTGACCCGGTTCGCGGTCGCCCTCGGCTTCGACGGCTACCCCGCCCTGCGCAAGCACCTGCGCGAGGTCGTCCCGGCCGAACCGGCCGCCGAGGTCTCCGCCTACAACGAGTACCAGCAGGCCGTCGAGGCCGAGATCGAGAACCTCAGGCACCTCGCCGAACTGCTCGCCGACCCGCGCCCGGTGCAGCGGGCCGGCCGGATCCTCGCCGCCTCCCGCCCGCTGCCGGTGCTCGGCCTGCGCGCCGCCGCCTCCCAGGCGTACGGTTTCGCCTACTTCGCCGCCAAGGTGCACCCGGACGTCCGGCTGCTCAACGAGGGCGGCACCATGATCCACGACCGCATCGACGCCGCCGTCCGCGCGGGCGCCACCGCCCTGCTGTGCTTCGCGCTGCCCCGGCACCCGCGCGAGGTCGTGGACACCCTCGCCTACGCCAAGGACGCCGGCCTGACCGTCGTCACCGTCGCCGACTCCGCGTTCGCGCCGGTCGCCAAGTACTCCGACCTGCTGCTGCCCGCCGCCGTCGGCACCGGGCTCGCCTTCGACACCGCGTGCGCGCCGATGCTGCTCGGCCGGGTGCTGCTGGAGGCGCTCTGCGACGACCTGCCGGAAGCCCAGGCCCGCCTGGAGGAGTTCGACGCGAAGGCGGCGGCCCGCGGCCTGTTCGTGGAGTGAGGGGCCCCGCCACTCTCAGATTCGTCTCAGGTTCTGCTATTAGCTTCCCTACGAGACGCAAGCTGTGAACACGTGACACGGGAGGCTGACGTGGCGCGCGGAGGACACGGGCTGGCCCGGGTGGCCGTCGTCGTACGGGCCGGGGCCGCACCGCTGTGGTGGCTCGGGGTGGTCGCCGCGGGGATCGGGGTCGTGCCGGAGGGAGTGACCGGGCGCCGGATCGGCGTGCTGGCCGGGGCGGCGCTGTTCCTGATCGGCGCGGCCGTGGTGGCGCTGGCCCGGCGGGGCCGGTACGCCGCCCTCGCCGGCGGGGCGGCCCGCGCGGGCAAGTACGACGTCCTGCAGGACCGGGCGGTGACCGTGCGCGCCTGGCGCCGGGGCCACCGCTGGTGGCTGCTGCTGGGCTGGGCGGTCGCGCTCGGCTCCGCCTTCGCCGTGCCCGCGGCCGGCGGCATGCTGCTGGCCGGGCTCGGCACCGGGCTGCGGCTGAAGGCCGCGTGGCTCGGGCGGCTGGAGCGGGCCCGGGAGACGCTGCTGTGGGTGCGCGTCGACTGGCTCGACCGGCGCGGCGGGCGCCCGGCGGGCAAGGCCGTGAAGGGCCTGCGCGGTACGGGCGTCGCGGCCGGCGACGCGGCCCCGGGCGGGGCCCGCCGCCGTACCGCCGCACTGGTCTGAGCCGCCGTCAGACCTCCAGTTCCTCCTCGATCCGCTTGAGCTGGTGCCGGGCCATCGCCAGGTTGGCCCGGCTGGAGTCGAGGACCAGGTACAGGAACAGCCCGTTGCCGCCGCGGCTGCTGAGCAGGCGGATCAGGTGGTACTGGTCGGACAGGGTGATCAGGATGTCCTCGATGCCGGCCTTGAGGCCGAGCATCTCCATCGTGCGCATCTTGGCGCGGATGACGTCGGTGTTGCCGGCGGCGGCCACGTTCAGGTCGAAGCTCTTGCTGCCGCCCATCGTGCCCAGCGCCATCCCGCTGGTGTAGTCGACGAGCGCGACACCGGTGGCGCCCTCTATGGAGGTGAGGGCTTCCTTCAGCGCGGTCTCGGTGTTGGCCATGGTGGTCCTTTCAGCTGTCGGTTGCGGTGCGCGCCTCGGCGGCGGTGGTGCGGGGCGCGCGGGGAGTGCGGGTCCGTGCGGGGGTGGTCCTCGGGAGCGGGCGTACGGCCTCGGCGGCGTCCAGCAGCTCCCCGATGCGGGCGCCGGCCCGGCGGCCCTCCAGGTGCAGCCGGCCGACGTTGACCCGGTCCTGCGCGAGCAGGGTCAGGACGGCGGTGCGGCCGGCCGCGTAGGTGGCGATGTAGCCGCCCTCGCCGCGCACCAGCAGCTCCCGGAAGCCGCCGTGCCCGGTGGCGTCGGTGACCCGCACGGCGACGCCGAGTGCGGCGGCGGTGAGCGCGGCCAGGCCCTCCGGGTCGACCCCGGGGGTGTCGTGGGCGACGACGAGGCCGTCGACGCCGGCCGCGAGGGCGCCGGTGAGCTGCGGTACCCGGGTGCGCAGCCGCAGCAGCTCCTCCAGGACGGTCCGCAGGTCCTCTTCGGCCACCATCAGGTCTCTCCTCTCGGCGGGGCGGTGCCGTT
Organism: Streptomyces flaveolus; assembly: GCF_000716535.1. Classification (GTDB taxonomy): domain Bacteria; phylum Actinomycetota; class Actinomycetes; order Streptomycetales; family Streptomycetaceae; genus Streptomyces; species Streptomyces flaveolus_A. The sequence goes on from NZ_JNWV01000008.1 coordinate 146,491, forward strand.
CAAAGCGCCTCCAGCGCATCCCTGAGCCTCTTCAGCAGCGCGATGTCGGGGTCGGTGGTGACCTGGGCGAGCGGGGGCGGGGGCGGCGGAGCGGGTGGTGCCGTGGACAGGGGTGCGATCTGCCCGGCCGCCGTCAGCCGGCGCACGTCGACCAGCGTGTGGAACGCCTGCCGGCCCAGGTTCCGGGCGATGTCGGCGGCCGTGCGGACGCCGTCCACGCGGTCCAGGACGGCCCGTTGCCGGGGTGTCACCGGGGCCGCCGGGACCGCGGGGGTGGCCGGTGCGGCCCGGGTGGCGTGGGCGGCCTGGACGGCCGGTGCGGTGGGACCGGCCGGGGCCGCCGGGTTCGCCGGGTCGGCCGGGTTCACCGGGTGGGCGGGGTCCGCCGGGTCGGCCGGGGCGCGGCCGGTGGCCGGGTCCGCGCGGATCAGCGGGGCCGTGTCGGCGGCCGGGTCGGGCCACAGCCGGTGCAGCAGCAGCCGGCGGCGCAGCGTCTCGCGTTCCAGCGCGACGACCGGGACCGAGGGCAGCGGGCCGAGCCGGGGCGTGGAGTCGTACCGGAACCGTCCCGGCGTGCTGCTCGGCGCCAGCGCGAAGTACCCGGCGTCGTACAGCGCGTCCAGATGGCACAGCTCCAGCGCACCCGTGGGCAACACCCCGGAGGACAGCAGGAGTTCGGCCGCGTGCAGGGGACCCGTGGTCCGTGCCGCCGCCTGCTGCCAGGCGGCGGCCGCGAGGGTGCCGTGGGCCGTGAGGAGCACGTCGAGGCCGGGGGCGAGGGGGCTCTCGGCGTGCACCACGCGGCCCTCGGCGAGGTGCAGGACGCCGTGTTCGCGTACCAGGATGCCGGTGGCCCGCTCCTCGGCGAGCCGGGTGAGCATCGGGGACAGGGCGCGCCCGGCCCCCTTGTCCCGGACCGGGAGGGCCGGCTGCGGGGTGCTGACCACGGTCATCCCAGCACCAGCCGGGCGGCCATCTCGCCGAGCCGGATCCGGGCGAGCGCGAGGTTGCCCTCCTCGCGGCCGAGCCACAGGTGCAGGAACACGCTGCTGTCGAAGGACGTGTCCACGAAGCGCAGCAGGTGGTAGCTGTCCCCGTTGCTGATGATCACGTCCTCCACGGGGGGCAGGTCGTCGCCGCCCGCCGTGAAGGTGCCGTGCTCGGCGGCCATCCGGGCCAGTTCGGCGGCCTCGGCGGCGGTCGTCTCGTGGTCGCCGCCGGGCGCCTCCCCGACCGCGCCGAGAGCCAGTCCGCTCGTCCAGTCCACCAGCGCGGCTCCCCGGGCACCGGGCAACCGCATCGCTTCCAGCAGGCACTCGTCGATTCCGGGCACCGTGGCTCCCCTCCCGCCTGGGACTCCGGCTGAGTGACGCCGACACTACGCAACGTGTGTGCGGGAGGTGAGGCCTTTGGCATTTTCCGTTGGAACATGCGTCAGGCGTACTAGTGTGGATCAACTGACCTGTGTGACGCGGGAGTTGATCATCACGGCGACGGGCTCGCCCCGGTCGCGCCAGGGAGGCCGGTCAGCGCGGACGCGTGCGCCCCTCCCGACTCCGCCACCACCTCCGCGACGGTCTGCGGCTCCCGTACGGTGGCGAAGGCGACGCCCCCCTCGCCGTCCGGCGCGTAGCCGTGGATGCCCGGCCGGGCGAGGGAGTTGTAGGCGTAGTGGTGGGCGAAGTAGTACGCGCCCGTGTCCAGCGCCGCCGCGTAGTCGCCCTGCTCCAGCAGCGGCAGCGCGCGCCCCTCGGCGAGCAGGTCGCCCGAGAAGCAGGCCGGCCCGGCCACGTCCTGCACCACCTCCGGCCCCGCCTTCGGCCGTCCCCCGGCGTCGTACGCGGCGATCCGCAGCGGCCACGCCCCCGGCACGTACACCGTCCGCGTCGCCACCTGCACGCCCGCGTGCGTCACCGCGATCCGCCGCCCGCCCGCGCTCTTGGCGTACTCCACCCGGGCCACCACCGTCCCGTACTTGGCCAGCAGCGACCGCCCGAACTCGGTCACCAGCCCGTACCGCCCGTCGAACAGCCCCGGCACCTGCTCGGCCAGCAGCCGCGCGTACGCGGCGTACGACGGCGTCGCCTCCTCCGAGGCGAGGTTCACCGGCAGCCCGCCGCCGATGTCGATCGTGTCGACCTGCCGCCGCCCGACGACCGCGTTGATCTCCTCCGCGAGCGCGTACACCTCCGCCGCGCCCCGCGCCAGCAGCGGCAGCGGGATGCCCTGCGAGCCGGTGTGCGCGTGCAGCCGGGTCAGCCACGGCCGCTCCGCGTACGCCCGGACGACCCAGTCGCGCGCTCCCTCGTCCCGCAGCGCCACCCCGAACTTCGAGGTCCGCGTCGCCGTGGAGGTCGCCCCGATGGAGCCGCCGCCGATCTGCGGGTTGACCCGCAGCCCGAGCGGGGACCGGGTGGGCGTGGCGTGCACGAGGGCGTCGAGCCGGTCCAGCTCCTGCGGGTTGTCCGCGTTCACCGCGATGCCCAGGTCCAGCGCCTCGCGCAGCTCCGCCGGGGTCTTCGCCGGCGAGTCCAGCACCGTGCGGGCGGGCGGCACCCCGGCCGCCCGGGCCAGCGCCAGCTCGCCGGGGCTCGCCACCTCCGCGCCGATGCCCGACTCGTGCAGCAGCCGCACCACCGGCACCAGCGGGGTCGCCTTCACCGCGAAGGCGTGCAGAACCGGGGTGCCGGGCGGCACGACCGCGTCGAACGCCGCCCGCAGCGCCGCCGCCGACTCCCGGATGCCGAGGACGTCCAGCAGCCCCACCACGGCCGCGTCCGGGCCCAGCAGTCCCCGCTCGACGGCCGCCCGCACGGCCAGGTCACGCCGCGCCGCCCGCCCCCGGGCCTCGCTCCCGATGTCCTCGACCGTCTCGATCTCCGTCACGGCTTCTCCGTCCTGTCTCGGCAACCGGTGCTTCCAGCCAAACACCCGCCGGGCGCGGACGGGGCCGTCCCGGTGTATTGACTAGCTCTATTCAGGAAGACAGGATGTGAATAGACGTAGGCACAGGAGGAGGCAGACGATGTCGGGACCCCGCCCCGTACGAGCACCGCGCGGCACGGAACTGAGTGCCCTGGGATGGCAGCAGGAAGCCGCCCTGCGCATGCTGCAGAACAACCTCGACCCCGAGGTCGCCGAGCACCCCGACAAGCTCGTCGTCTACGGCGGCACCGGCAAGGCCGCCCGTGACTGGCGCTCCTTCGACGCCATGGTCCGCACCCTGAAGACCCTCAAGCAGGACGAGACCATGCTGGTCCAGTCCGGCCGCCCGGTCGGCGTGATGCAGACCCACGAGTGGGCCCCGCGCGTCCTCATCGCCAACTCCAACCTGGTCGGCGACTGGGCCAACTGGGAGGAGTTCCGCCGCCTGGAGGCCCTCGGCCTGACCATGTACGGCCAGATGACCGCCGGCTCCTGGATCTACATCGGCACCCAGGGCATCCTCCAGGGCACCTACGAGACCTTCGCCGCCGTCGCCGCGAAGAAGTTCGGCGGCACCCTGGCCGGCACCATCACCCTGACCGCCGGCCTCGGCGGCATGGGCGGCGCCCAGCCCCTCGCGGTGACCATGAACGACGGTGTCGCGATCTGCGTCGACTGCGACCCGCGCGCCATCGAGCGCCGCATCGAGCACCGGTACCTCGACGTCAGGGCCGACTCCCTGGACCATGCGCTCCAGCTGGCGGTGGAGGCCCGTGACGCGCGCCGCCCGCTGTCCATCGGCGTCCTCGGCAACGCCGCCGAGCTGGTCCCGAAGCTCCTCGCGATGAACGCCCCCATCGACATCGTCACCGACCAGACCTCCGCCCACGACCCGCTGGCGTACCTCCCGGTGGGCGTGGCGTTCGAGGACATGGCCTCCGAGGCGGCCAAGGACCCGGCCGGCTTCACCACCCGCGCGCGCGAGTCCATGGCGAAGCACGTCGAGGCCATGGTCGGCTTCATGGACGCCGGTGCCGAGGTCTTCGACTACGGCAACTCCATCCGGGGCGAGGCCCAGCTCGCCGGCTACGACCGGGCGTTCGCCTTCCCCGGCTTCGTCCCCGCCTACATCCGCCCGCTGTTCTGCGAGGGCAAGGGCCCCTTCCGCTGGGCGGCCCTGTCCGGCGACCCCGCCGACATCGCCAAGACCGACAAGGCGATCCTGGAGCTGTTCCCGGAGAACGAGTCCCTCGCCCGGTGGATCAAGATGGCCGGTGAGCGGGTCCACTTCCAGGGCCTGCCCGCGCGCATCTGCTGGCTCGGCTACGGCGAGCGGGACAAGGCCGGCGAGCGCTTCAACGACATGGTCGCGAGCGGTGAGCTGGCCGCGCCGCTGGCCATCGGCCGCGACCACCTCGACTGCGGCTCCGTCGCCTCGCCTTACCGGGAGACCGAGGCCATGCTCGACGGGTCCGACGCGATCGCCGACTGGCCGCTGCTGAACGCGATGGTCAACGTGGCTTCGGGCGCCTCCTGGGTGTCCATCCACCACGGTGGCGGCGTGGGGATGGGGCGCTCCATCCACGCGGGACAGGTCACCGTGGCCGACGGCACGAAGCTGGGCGGCGAGAAGATCCGGCGCGTGCTCACCAACGACCCCGGGATGGGTGTCATCCGGCACGTGGACGCGGGGTACGACATCGCGGAGTCGGTCGCCGCCGAGCGGGGGGTCCGGGTGCCGATGCGTGAGGGTGACGAGGCGTGACCGTAGGCGAAGGCGGGCCCGGCCACTGGTCGGCGGGGACTGACGTCTCGTCGCCGGGCGCGGCTCCGGCCGTACCGTCCGCCGGTGCCGGCCGCTCCTTCCACGAGATGTGGGCCGAACTGCTGCCCGTCGGCCGGCACCCCGGCTCCGGCGGTTACCGGCGCTACGCCTGGACCGGGGCCGATGCCGAGTGCCGGGCCTGGTTCCAGGAGCAGGCCGAGGCGCGCGGGATGACACACGAGGTCGACCGGAACGGGAACCAGTGGGCCTGGCTGGGGGATCCGGCCGCCGGTGACGCCGTCGTCACCGGGTCGCACCTGGACTCCGTGCCGGACGGCGGGGCCTTCGACGGGCCCCTCGGGGTCGTGTCCTCCTTCGCCGCCCTGGACGAACTGCGCGGCCGGGGCGTGGAGTTCACCAAGCCCCTCGCCATCGTCAACTTCGGGGACGAGGAGGGCGCCCGGTTCGGGCTCGCCTGTGTCGGCTCCCGGCTGACCGCCGGGCGGCTGACCGCCGAGCAGGCCCACCGGCTCACCGACGGCGAGGGGATCACCCTGCCCCGGGCCATGGAGGCGGCCGGGTACGACCCGGACGCCATCGGGCCCGACCCCGAGCGGCTGGCCCGGATCGGCGCCTTCGTGGAGCTGCACGTCGAACAGGGCCGCGCGCTGGACCTGTCCGGCGACCGGGTCGGCATCGCCAGTGCCATCTGGCCGCACGGGCGGTGGCGGTTCGACTTCCGGGGCGAGGCCAACCACGCCGGCACCACCCGGCTGGTGGACCGCCGCGACCCGACGCTGTCGTACGCCGAGACCGTGCTCGCCGCCCGCCGGGAGGCCGAACTCGCCGGTGCCGTCGCCACCTTCGGGAAGATCGCCGTCGAGCCCAACGGGGTCAACGCAATCCCGTCCCTCGTGCGCGGGTGGCTCGACTCCCGCGCCGCCGACCAGGACACCCTGGACACGGTGGTGGGCGGCATCGAGAAGGCGGCCCGGGAGTACGCCGAGGCCCACGGCGTCGACCTCGACGTCGTCCGGGAGTCCTTCACCCCGGTCGTGGAGTTCGACCACGCCCTGCGGGACGAACTCGGCCGCATCCTGGGCAAGGACACCGGCCTGAAGGTGCCCGTCCTCGGAACCGGTGCCGGACACGACGCCGGGATCCTCTCGGGGAGCATCCCGACCGCCATGCTGTTCGTGCGCAACCCCACCGGTGTCTCGCACTCCCCGGCCGAGTTCGCGGCCGAGGACGACTGCGTGGCCGGGGTGCGCGCACTCGCCGACGTACTGGAAGGGCTGGCCCGCAGGTGACCAAGGGGACCTACTGGTTGGAGCACGCCTGGCTCGGCACCTATGTCGAGCCGGGGGTCACGGTGGAGGTGGCGGACGGGCGGATCGGGGCCGTCCGCACCGGGACGCCCACTCCGCCGCCCGGCGCCGAGGTGCTGCGCGGGCTCACCCTGCCGGGGCTCGCCAACGCCCACAGCCACGCCTTCCACCGGGCGTTGCGCGGCACCGTCCAGGTCGGCTCCGGGACCTTCTGGACCTGGCGCGAGGTGATGTACTCCGTCGCCGACCGGCTGACCCCGGAGACCTACCACGACCTGGCCCGCGCGGTGTACGCCGAGATGGCCCTCGCCGGCATCACCTGTGTCGGCGAGTTCCACTACGTGCACCACGCCCCCGGCGGCACCCGCTACGCCGACCCCAACGCCATGGGGGAGGCGCTGATCGCCGCCGCCGCCGAGGCCGGCATCCGGATCACCCTCCTCGACACCTGCTACCTCTCCGCCGGCTTCGGCGAGCCGCCCACCGCCCACCAGCTGCGGTTCTCCGACGGCAGCGCGGAGGCCTGGGCCGAACGCTGTGCAGTTCTCAAGGAGCGGGACCACGCACGGATCGGGGCGGCGATCCACTCCGTACGGGCCGTGCCCGCCGGGCAGTTGACGACCGTGGCACGGTGGGCCGAGGAGCGGCGGGCCCCACTGCACGTGCACCTGTCGGAGCAGACCGCCGAGAACGACGCCTGCCTCGCCGCGCACGGCCGCACGCCCACCCGGCTGCTCGCCGACCACGGCGTCCTCGGGCCGCGCACCACCGGGGTGCACAACACCCACCTCACCGACGAGGACATCGCCCTGCTCGGCGACTCCGGCACCGGCACCTGCATGTGCCCGACGACCGAGCGGGACCTGGCCGACGGCATCGGCCCGGCCGTCGCCCTCCAGCGGGCCGGCTCCCCGCTCTCCCTCGGCTCCGACAGCCACGCCGTCATCGACCTGCTCGAGGAGGCGCGCGCCATGGAGCTGAACGAGCGGCTGCGCACCCGCACCCGGGGCCACTGGACCGCCGCCGCCCTGCTGCGGGCCGCCACCGCCGACGGACACGCCGCCCTCGGCTGGGACGACGCCGGCGCCATCGAGCCCGGCGCGCTCGCCGACCTGACGACGATCGCCCTGGACTCGGTCAGGACGGCCGGGCCACTGCCCAGGCTGGGCGCCGAGACGGCCGTATTCGCGGCGGGCGCGGCGGACGTACGGCATACGGTCGTGGGCGGCCGGCACGTCGTACGCGACGGCGTGCACACGCTCGTACCGCATGTGCCGCAGGCGCTGGCCGCCGCCGTCGAAGCCCTGCGCGGCTGAGCAACGCCGACCCCCACGAGGACGACACCATGAGCAGCAGCACCGTCATCACCAACATCGCCACGCTGGTCACCAACGACCCCTCCCTCGGATGGGGGTCCCCCCGGTCGAGCAAATATGAGAGTGGGGGAGGCTCCCCCCTCGGCCTGATCCAGGACGCGGCCGTCGTCATCGACGGCGACCGTGTCGTGTGGACCGGTGAGTCAAGCAAAGCACCCGCCACTGACAACCGGGTCGACGCGGGCGGCCGGGCGGTGCTGCCGGGCTTCGTGGACTCCCACTCCCACCTGGTCTTCGCGGGCGACCGGACGCAGGAGTTCAACGCCCGCATGTCCGGCCGCTCCTACACGGCCGGCGGCATCCGCACCACGGTCGCCGCCACCCGGGCCGCGAGCGACGCGGAACTGGAGGCGAACCTCACCCGTTACCTCGACGAGGCCCTCCGCCAGGGCACGACCACCTTCGAGACCAAGTCGGGCTACGGCCTCACCGTCGAGGACGAGTCCCGCGCCCTGCGCCTCGCGGCGAAGCACACCGACGAGGTGACGTACCTCGGCGCGCACATCGTCTCCCCGGACTACGCCGACGACCCGGCGGCCTACGTCGCCCTGGTCACCGGCGAGATGCTGGACGCCTGCGCGCCGCACGCCCGCTGGATCGACGTCTTCTGCGAGAAGGGCGCCTTCGACGGCGACCAGGCCCGCGCTATCCTCACGGCCGGCAAGGCCAAGGGCCTGCACCCGCGCATCCACGCCAACCAGCTCTCCCACGGCCCCGGCGTGCAGCTCGCCGTCGAACTGGACGCGGCCAGCGCCGACCACTGCACCCACCTCACGGACGCGGACGTCGACGCCCTGGCGAGCGGCGCGACGGTCGCGACCCTGCTCCCCGGAGCCGAGTTCTCCACCCGCGCCGAGTGGCCGGACGCCCGCCGTCTGCTGGACGCGGGCGTGACGGTCGCCCTCTCCACCGACTGCAACCCCGGCTCGTCCTTCACCTCCTCCGTGCCCTTCTGCATCGCCCTGGCCGTCCGCGACATGCGGATGACCCCCGACGAGGCGGTCTGGTCGGCCACGGCGGGCGGCGCGGCGGCCCTGCGCCGCACGGACATCGGCCGCCTCACCCCCGGCGCCTACGCCGACCTGGTCCTCCTCGACGCCCCCAGCCACGTCCACCTGGCCTACCGTCCGGGCGTCCCCCTGGTCAGCGGGGTGTGGCGGCGCGGGGTCCGGGTGGTGTGAGCGCGCGTGACGCTCACCGCGCCCCCGCCCGCCACCGCTGGTCGCGGCCGTCGGACAGGGCGCGCAGGGACACTCCGTCGCCGTCGTCCGGGGTCACCGCCGTCTCGATGGCGATGGCCGGGCGGATCGTGCCGTCGGGGTCGACGGTGAAGCGGAGGTTCGCGCCGTTGCGGCCGTAGACCGAGTCGCACTCCCAGATGCCCACGCCCCGGTCGACCGAGCCCCGGCTGTCCAGGCAGAAGTCGTCGTCGGCCGCCGAGCGGAGCACGCCCAGGGAGGCGTCGACGCTCCAGCGCTGGGTCGCGGAGGAGTCGCAGGGGGCCGTGACGACGTCGGTGCCCTTCGCCAGGTCGCCGTCGCGGATGTCCAGGCAACGGCCCGTGGCGAGGTTGACCACCTGGGCGTAGGCGGCGCCCGGCGGGGCGGGCGGCGGCGTCGGGCTCGGGGTCTTACGGCGGGACGGGGTGGGCGCCGGCCGGTGCGAAGCAGGGGTGGCGGACGGCGACTTGGACGTGGGGGACGGGGACGGGGAGTGGGACGGGGGCGGGGGCAGCGAGACCGTTGCCGTGACCGTCACCGACGAGGGCGCGGGGGTCGCCGCCGCCGGGCGGCGGTCGGTGGAGTGCGCGGGGCTGAACAGGAAGACCAGGAGCGGGGTCAGGGCCACGCCCAGCGCCGCCGAACCGAGCAGGACGCGGCCGCGCGGCGGCCGGCCCGGCCCGTCGGCCGTCGTGGGTACGGCGGCGGACCCGGGGTGCTGGTCCTCGCGCAGGTACGCCGTTCCGCCCCACGGCAGCAGGCCCTCGGCCAGGGTCTGCCGGGGCGCGTCCCGCAGCGCCCGCAGCTCCTCGAACGCGGCCGCGCAGTGCGGGCAGCGCGCCATGTGGGTGTCCAGGTCGGCGCTGCGGCGCGGGGCGTCAGGCCGTACCGCCTCCTCGATCAGCCGCCGGAAGTCCGCGCAGCGCGGGTCGTCGGAGGCGGCCAGCCGGTGCCGCAGACAGGCCTGGGCCAGGGCGGTGAGGGCTCGCGGGGTGTCGTAGGAGACGTCCGCGCGGCCGAGGCCGAGGAAGGCGGCGGTGCGCTCCTCGGGTTCCGCGTCGAGGACGCCGTACCAGAGCAGTCCCTGGGTGCGGGACGGCAGCGACCGGAAGGCCGGGAGGAGGGGCGGGGTCGGGCCTTCGGGGCCGGCCGTGGTCAGCACCAGCAGCAGGCCCGGGTCGACGCCCGCGGCGCGTTCGTCGCGTGCCCAGTCCGCCGCCAGCCGCACGGTGAGCAGCAGGAGCCGGTGGCGCAGCGGGACGGGCGGTTCGACACCCCGGGCCGTCTCGCGGGCCGCCGTGGTGAACGTCTCCGCCGCCAGCCGGCGGGCCGCGGAGTCGCTCGTCGCGCACAGCCGGGCGTAGCCGAGGACCGCCGGGTGGTGGCGGCGGCGCAGCTCCTGCAACGCCGGATAGGCCGTGGACGTGGGGGAGCGCAGCAGTTCGGTCAGCCGTGCGTCCGGCGCGTCCTCGTGGTCCCCCGCCGTGGCGTGGTCCCCCTCAGCCATGCAACACCCTCCGTCCCGAGAAGGCCGCTGACATACCAGCCAGTTTGGGGACCCATAGTGGTGGACGAGGGCGGTCGCGGAAAGAGGTTGCTGTGAGGAACCGCATAACGGTTGGGGTGCCGGGCACCCGGCACCCGGTGAGCCGGGTCCCGGGGACGACGAGGCGGCCCGGCTTCCTCGCCGGGCCGCTCACCGCAGTACGGGCGGCACGCGCGTCGCGCACGCACGGGGCGGAGGTCACTCCTCCAGCGTCAGCCCCTTGCGCAGCCGTACCAGCGTGCGGGACAGCAGCCGGGACACGTGCATCTGGGAGATGCCCAGTTCCTCGCCGATCTCCGACTGGGTCATGTTCGCCACGAACCGCAGGGAGAGGATCTTCCGGTCCCGGGGCGGGAGTTCGGCGATCAGGGGCTTGAGCGACTCGATGTACTCGATGCCTTCGAGCCCGTGGTCCTCGTAGCCGATGCGGTCCGCGAGCGCGCCCTCGGACTCGTCCTCCTCCGGCTGGGCGTCCAGCGACGAGGCGGTGTAGGCGTTCGAGGCGGCCATGCCCTCGACGACCTCGTCGTTGGAGATGCCGAGCCGCTCGGCCAGTTCCGCGACCGTGGGGGCGCGGTCGAGCTGCTGAGCCAGCTCGTCGCCGGCCTTGGCCAGGTCGAGCCGCAGCTCCTGGAGCCGGCGCGGGACGCGCACGGACCACGAGGTGTCACGGAAGAACCGCTTGATCTCGCCGATGATGGTCGGCATCGCGAAGGTGGGGAACTCGACGCCGCGGGAGAGTTCGAAGCGGTCGATCGCCTTGATCAGGCCGATGGTGCCGACCTGGATGATGTCCTCCATCGGCTCGCTGCGGGAGCGGAAGCGGGAGGCGGCGAACTTGACGAGCGCGAGGTTGAGCTCGACGAGGGTGTTGCGGACGTACGCGTGCTCGTGCGTCCCTTCCTCCAGCGACTCCAGGCGCTCGAAGAGGGTCTTGGACAGGGCCCGCGCGTCGACCGGGCCGATCTCGTCGTAGGGGGGGATCTCCGGGAGTCCCTCGAAGGGATCGAGGGGGTCGATGGGATGATCCAGTTGTTCCGGTGGGGGTGTCGACGTCGCGATCGGGGTAGGCGATGCGTCGAGCCGGGGTGACATGGGTGTCCTCCATCGTTCTCGGCATATGGCTGCCGAAGCCAGTACGTGCACTGCGGTGTGCGGCGCCTCCGAAGCCGGCGTGTAGGGGTGTGTGTCTTTACTAGCCCTACCCGCTGCACCGAGCGAGTCGCAAGTGCGTTCTGTGGCTATATGTCCGTTTCTGTGCGGATGTTCGGGTGTCGGAGTGCGCATGGAAGGCGTAATGTTCGAGGGCATCAGCAGCCACGACCTCGGGAGAGAGACGGCATGGACCACGGGACGGTCGGCAGCGCACAGTCGGGCCGGCTTCTGGTGGAGGTGCGGGAAGAGGGCTCCAGCGCCGTTGTGACACCGGCGGGTGAGCTCGATCACCACACCGCCGATCTTTTGCGTGAGCCCCTCGACGACCTCTTGGCCAAGGGCTTCTCGCGGCTCGTGGTGGACTGCTCGCGCCTGGAGTTCTGCGACTCCACGGGGCTGAACGTCCTTCTCGGCGCCCGCTTGAAGGCGGAGGCCGCCGGCGGCGGGGTCCATCTGGCCGGGATGCTGCCAGTGGTCGCCCGCGTGTTCGAGATCACCGGGGCCGAGGCGGTCTTCACCGTCCACGACTCCGTGGAGGAGGCCCTGGCCGACGGTGCCGACTGATCCGCCGCCCCGGTGTCCGACCCGGTCCGTCGCGGTTTCCCTTGGGCGTTACATGCATCACGCCCAAATCGGGGGTGTTCCGTCGGATCGGTCGGGCAGGAGAGGGCAGAAGAAGGCGGAAGGCGCTCTGCCGGCTGCCGACTGTCGGCCGTCGGCCACCGGTTACCGGTGGTCGGTCGTCGGTCACCGGATCCCCGGGGGCCGGCGGGCGCCCGGGACGGGGCGTGCGTCCGGCGGACGGGCGGGTATGGATGCCTGGCCGGGCGGCGTGCGGACGGCCGCCGGGCGGTGTGCGGACGCGCACTGGCGTACGAACGGCGTGCGGGCGGCGTGCGGACGGCATGCCGACCGGGCGGCGCCCAGGCCGGCCGACGGTGCCAGGCCTTCGACAGGACCGTCCGGCCGGAGACCGCCGGCCGGACCATTGACCGGACTTTTGAATCGTGAACTGGTGAATCGGTGAGGTGAAGCGCTGATGAGCACCACCCGGCCTTACTCGCCGGGCGACCGCGGCCCGGAGCCCAGCGGCGCTTCCGGGGCGTCCGAGGAGGCTGCGTCGGCCGTCGGCGCAGCCACGGGGGCAGCCGCGCCGTCCGTGCCGTCCGGGCCGCCGGGCCCGGCCGACGGCACTCCGCAGACCCGGGGCCGTCAGGTCCGCAGGCTGCGCCTGGAAGGCGAGAGCGGGGTCGTCCCGCTCGCGCGCGACTTCACCCGCCAGGCGCTGTACGCGTGGGGCTGGCTGCCCGCCGCCGGCGCCGAACAGCGGGCCGCCGCCGAGGACGTGCTGCTCGTCGTCTCCGAACTGGTCACCAACGCCTGCCTGCACGCCGAGGGCCCCGACGAACTGCTCCTCGCCTGCGACAACAAGGTGATCCGGCTGGAGGTCTCCGACCGGGGCACCGGCCAGCCGGCCCCGCGCACCCCGCACCGCGCCGGCCGGCCCGGCGGGCACGGCATGTTCATCGTGCAACGGCTGTGCCTGGACTGGGGCGTGGTCCGCGCCCCCGGCACGCCGGGCAAGACGGTCTGGGCGGAGCTGGGCGCCCCCGCCTGAGCGCCGGCGGAGGCCACCCCCGTCCCCGCCTCCACTCCGACACCCCTTCGCGCACGCCGGATCACCACGACTCCGGCGTGTGACGTGTCTTCCTTCCTCACGACCCCGGGCGTACCTTGACGGCCAAATCTGATGTGCCGTCAGGAATGAATGGGGTGGACCGACCGTGTCGTACCCGAAACGAACCGCCGCGCTCGCGTCCGCCGCGGCCCTGGCCGGCTCGGCGGTGCTGCTGGCCGCGCCGGCGGCCCACGCCGACGTCGTCGACGTCGACTACCGCTGTCAGACGCCGATCGGGGTCAAGACCGCCGTCTCGCCGATCGACATCAAGGGCGTCAGGAGCGGCGGCGGCTACAAGATCACCATGTCCTGGCAGAAGGGCGTCTCCTCCAGCCCCGTCGAGCTGGGCATGGGGGCGATGAGCCCGAGCGCCACGGTCAAGCTGGGCGGTGCGGACAGCGGCACGCTCGCGGTCAGCGGACCCGCCAACGACGCGGCGATCCCGGCCGACACACCGATCAAGATCAGCGACCTCAGCGGCACGTACACGCCGAAGAAGAGCGGCAAGGTCACCTTCACGGCGGGCACGCTCACGATCAAGGCGCTCGGTACGACGACGACCTGCACGCCGACGAACGGTCCCGGGCCGTCCCTGACCCTGGACGTGACAGCGGCCGGCGGTTCGTCGTCCTCGTCCTCCGGGGGCTCCTCGTCGGCCTCCTCCGGTGGCACCTCCTCCGCCGGGCAGCTTCCGCGGACCGGCCCCGAGGACTCCGCGGTCGCCCTCGGCACGCTCGGCGGCACGGTCCTGCTCGCCGGCGCGGCGGGGGCGCTGTGGCTGACCCGACGGGGTCAGACCGCTCGGCGCTGACCCGGGGCCGGCTGGACCGCCCGCCTCGGCGGGACTGTCCACCCCGGCGGGACTGTCCACCCCGGCGGGACTGTCCACCCCGGCGGGACTGTCCACCCCGGCGGGACCGCCCACCCCGCCCGGCCGGCCCACACGTCCGGGCCGACCGGTCCGCACGCCGCCGCCCCGAACGCCCGGCCGCCGCACACCGACCCCCTGCCGCACACCGACCCCCTGCCGTACTCCCGGCCACCTCGCCGCACCCCCGGCCACCTCGCTGGAGCCGCCCATGCAGCCCGCCGCCCGCGCGCCAGGCCCGCCCCACTCGCCACGCGCCTCGTCCGAGCCGCGCACCTCGCCGGCGCCGCTCACGCCGCGGATCCGGCGCGTCCCAGGCACCCGACCCACCCCACGCCGCTCCCGCACCCCGCTCGCGCTCGTCCCCCTGCTCCTGCCGCTCACGCTCCTGGCCGCCGCCCCGCAGGCCTCCGCCCGGTCGGAGGGCTGGTCGGTCGCGCCCCTGGGCGCCGGGCGCCCCGCGTTCTACGCCGAGGGCGCCCCCGGGACGGTCCTGCGGGGCACCGTCTCCGTCACCAACCGGAGCCGGACGCCGGTCACGGTCCGGCTGCGCGGCACCGGTGTGCCGACGGCGTTCGTCCGAAGCGGCCTGCGGGTGCCGGCCCGGACCCGCGCCGAGGTGCCCTTCACGCTGACCGTGCCGTCGGGGGCCGCGCCCGGCGACCGCACCGGCGCGGTCGTCGTGCGGGACGCGCACGGCCGTACCGCGACCGTGCCGGTGCGACTGCGTGTCGACGGGCCCCCGGCTCGCCGCGCTGACCGTCGAGCATCTCGCCGTACGCTCCGACCGGATCACGTACGAGCTGGTCAACCGGGGTACGACCGTCCTCGTACCGACGCTCGCGGTGCGCGCCGACGGACTCCTCGGCCGGGTCCTGGACCGCGCCCCGCGCACCCTGCCGGTCCGGCTGGCGCCCGGCGCCCGGCGCACGCTGAGCGAACCGTGGCCCGGCCGGCCGGTGCTGGACAGGGTCCGCGTACGGCTGACGGTGACGGCGGCGGGCGGCGCGCACGACACCGCGGGCACCACGGCGGCGTACGTGCCGTGGGGCGCGGTGGCCGGCGGCGCGGCGGCGGTCGCGGCGGGGGGTACGGCCGTACTCCTGCGGACCCGGCACCGGCGCCGCCGTCACGCGGGGCCCGGACCCCGGCCCGGCACGCCGGAGCCGGCCGGAGCACTGCCGTGAGGCGGGTCGCCTGCGCGGTCATCGGTGCCCTGCTGCTGGCCCTCGCGGGGCCCGCCGGACAGGGGCGGGCCGCCGAGGGGCCGGCGGTGCAGTTGTCGGCGGTTCAGGCCGGTGCCGGAGGCGCGGTCACCGTCAGGGGTACCGGCTGGCGGCCCCGCACCCTGCTCATGGTGCTGGTGTGCGGGCGGGCCACCCCGGCGCGAGGGGTCGTCGGCGGCACCAACTCCTGCGCGAACGGCGACGGACGGGCCGTGACCACCGGCGCCGACGGCGCCTTCAGCCGGAAACTGCCGGTCGCCGAACCCCCCGTGCCCTGCCCCTGCGTGGTGCACGTGGCCACGGTGACCGGTGCCGGAGCCGAGGCGGACGCGGTCCTGGAGGTCGCCGGTCATCCCGTGGCCCCGCTGCCCGCCGAGCGCTCCGCCGGCCGGCTGGCGGTGCTGTCCGACACCCGGCTGACCGGAGGCGGCGGACTGCTGACCTGGTTCGGTGCACCACCCGGCCGCACCCTGGTCTTCACCGTCGGCAACACCGGCATCAGCCCGATCGAGAACCCGGTGTTCCGGGTCGGCACCGCGCACGGCGTCTTCGCCCCCGAATGGGACGAGCGGCAGTGGCACGGCACCCTGGCGCCCGGGAAGAAGGCGCGGATCAAGCTGCCGGTCGAGCTGTCGGCCGGGGCGCACGGCGACTACACCGTGACACTGAAGCACGGCGGCCGGGTGCTCGCCGAGCAGCCGTGGGGCGTGGGCCGTCCCTGGGGCGTGACGCTCTTCTGGCTCCTTCTCTGCCTGGTCGTCCCGGCCGCCCTGTTCCGCGTCGGCATGCCCGTGGTGGACCGGGTCCGGCCCCGCCGCCCGGGCGCCTCCCGCGGCCGGTACCACCCGCACCGATCCACCACCCGGAGCCCCGGGCCCCTGCTGGATCCGCGCCTGCGCCGTCTCCTCCCGCGCTCCCGTTCCGCCGGGCCCCCGGCCGACCCGGCCCCCGCCCTGCCGTGGTTCGCCCCCCACTCCGCTCCGGGCGGCCCGGCCGGCCAGACCTCCGCACCGCACGACGACAGCCCGACGAGTCCCACGACTCCCGGCACTTCCACCACTCCCACCAGGAAGGGACCCACGTGATCAAGCGAAGGAGAGGCACAGCGGCCGGGGGCACGGGCGCCCTGCTGGTGCTCGGTGCGGCGGGCGTCCTGCTGGGCGCGGCGGTGAGCCCCGCGCAGGCGGCCGAGGTGTCGTACGCCACCCACTGCGTGCCGCCCGCGGGCATCGACCCCGTCGACGGCACCACCAAGGTCGAGGTCACCGCGCCGGCCACGGCCGAGGTGGGCGACACGGTGGACATCGTGTGGAAGTTCGTTCAGGCCGCCTCGAAGAACCCGGACATCATCGACCTGCCCGCGAACTCGGTCCAGCCGTCCGGTGTGCTGAAGGCGGCCGGTGCGCAGACTGCCGACATCGCGATGCGGGGGCCGCGGGAGAAGCCGGCGATCCCCAAGGGCGGGACCATGGTGCTGTCCGACATGAAGGGCAGTCTGAAACTGACGGCGGTCGGCGAGGTGACGCTGACGCCGGACGCGTACACCGTCAACGCCATGTCCACCGACACCAAGTGCGCGCCGAAGGAGGCCGTGCAGAAGGCGGCGACGATCCAGGTGGCGGCGGGCGGCGGGGGCACGTCCAGTTCGACACCCACCCGGTCCGCGACGCCGACCAAGTCCGCGACCCCCACCAGGTCCGCGACCGCCACGGCGACCGGCGGCACCGGGCAGACCGACTTCACCGGCAAGGAGGTACAGGTCCCGTACGCCTGCAAGACCCCGATCGGCGACAAGAGCGCGACCTCGCCGGTGCAGATCGACGCGAAGAAGGACGGCGGGAGCTACGCCCTCACCGTGCGGTTCGAGAAGTCGGTGACGGACAGCCCCGTCGACATACCGAAGGACTCCGTGAAGCCGTCCATGGAAGTGGTGCTGGGCGGCGCCGACAAGGGCACGGTGCACGTGGAGGGGCCGACGAACGCGAACCCCGTCAAGTCCGGTGCCCCGATCGAGATTCCCGACCTCACCGGCACCTACAAGCCCGGCGCGAGCGGCACCTCGACGCTGTCCCCGGGCGTGCTGACGGTCAAGGCGCTCGGTACGACCACGACCTGCACGCCGGTGAAGACGGAGGTCTCGCTCACCCTGGACACGACGGAGCAGCCGGGCGGCGCCGCGGGCGGCACGTCGACGTCGGGCGGTTCCTCCGGTTCCGCGACGACCGGCGGTGACGGCGGCTCAGGCGGCCTCGCCGAAACCGGAGCGAGCGACCACAACGCCCTGAAGGCCCTGGGCCTGGTGGCGGGCACGGCGATCCTGCTGGGCGCGGCGGTGTTCACAGTGCTGCCGCGGCGCAGGACGCGATAGCCGACCTCGGGGCGCGGGGCTGTATCGACATGCGGCTCCGCCGCGTGGGCGCGAGAAGCCACACCCGACCCGCGGCCGCCGACGCACCGTGATCCCCGCGACGTTCAGCGCCCCCACACGCCAAGAGGGCCGCCACACCCACCGGGTGCGGCGGCCCTCGGGCCAGGTCCGACGTCTAGTTGACGTTGCCCATCAGCTTCTTCACCTTGCCGCGGTACATCCACACCGCGACACCGGCGACCACGGCGAGCACGGCCTCCAGGGCGACGAAGCCCATCCTGTCGAGGTTGACGCCACCGACGGCCGGGTTCGACAGCAGGGCGGTGACGGAGTCGCCCGCGGTCACCGCGAGGAACCAGACGCCCATCATCTGAGAGGCGTACTTCTTCGGCGCCATCTTCGTCGTCACGGACAGACCCACCGGCGACAGCGTCAGCTCACCGATGGTCTGCGCGAAGTAGATCGCGACCAGCCACAGCGCCGCGGCCTTGTGACCGCCCTCGGCGATCGACAGCGGGGCGAGGAAGACGAAGAAGGACGCGCCGACCAGCACCAGACCGGAGGCGAACTTCACGATCGTGCTCGGCTCCTTGCCGCGCTTGTTCAGCCACAGCCACAGCCAGGCGAAGACCGGCGCGAGGGCCATGATCATGACCGGGTTGACCGACTGGTACCAGGAGACCGGGAACTCCCAGCCGAAGATGGTGTTGTCGGCGCTCTTCTCGGCGAACAGCGAGAGGGTGGAGCCGCCCTGGTCGTAGATCATCCAGAAGACGGCGGCGGCCACGAAGAACCAGATGTACGCGGACACCTTGGAACGCTCGGCCGGCTCCAGGTCCTTGTCGCGCAGGATCCGGGAGATGACCAGGATCGGCACGATCAGGCCGATGAGGGTGAGCGGGATCAGCGCCCAGTTCAGGGTGAAGTGGCCGGTGCCGCCGACGATGCCGTAGAAGACCACGGCGATGGCCAGCCAGATCAGGCCCTTGCGCAGGGTGGACGCCTTCTCGGCGGGCGTCAGCGGGGTCGGGACCTCGCTGCTCTTGGCGTTCAGGTGGCGGCCGCCGAGCAGGTACTGGGCGAGACCCAGCGCCATGCCGAGCGCGGCCAGCGCGAAGCCCAGGTGCCAGTTGACGTTCTCACCGACGGTGCCGATGACCAGCGGGGCGACGAAGGCACCGAGGTTGATGCCGATGTAGAAGAGCGTGAAGCCACCGTCCCGGCGCGGGTCTTCCGGGCCGTCGTAGAGGTGGCCGACCATCGTGGAGATGTTGGCCTTCAGCAGACCGGAGCCGATGGCGACGAGAGACAGGCCGACGAAGAAGCTCGCGGCGGCGGGCAGCGCCAGGCACAGGTGGCCGAGCATGATGACCAGGCCCGCGACGGCGACCGTCTTGCGGGGGCCGAGGACACGGTCGGCGAACCAGCCGCCGGGCAGGGCGAGCAGGTACACGAGCGACAGGTACACGGCGTAGATCGCCGTCGCCGTGCCCGCGCTCAGGTGCAGGCCACCCGGGGCCACCAGGTACAGCGGGAGAAGGGCCCTCATGCCGTAGTAGGAGAACCGCTCCCACATCTCGGTCATGAAGAGAGTGGCCAGTCCGCGGGGGTGGCCGAAGAAGGTCTTCTCGGAACCGGGGGTGCCCGGTCGGACCGAGTCCTTCGTCAGGCTGGACGCCATGGTCGTTCCTTGCTGGTCGGGACGCGCGGTGGAGCGTTGCGCGCCCGCTGGGGGTGTCGGCCGGCACCGGCGGGGTCGGTCGTCCACCCCCACGCCCAGGGGGAGTCCGCCCCGGATCGCGGAGCGGCGGACGGCGACCACCGGGATCCACGCCCCGTGACGCGTCGATGCGTCCGGAGCCCGGCCAGAGGTCGTTCCTTTCAAGGCTGGTCTGGGCCAGCCCGCACACAAAGAAGACCCTCAGCGACAGATGCCCGCCAAAGGTCCCCGGTGTACTACAGGCGTTCAGGTCACCATACGGCAGGACACTGCCGGATATGGAAGGACTTGAGACACGGATCACAGGTGTCGCGGGAACCGCACAACCCGATTCGAAGGTCTCTCCTACGATCGCATCCCCAGGTCAATGGTTCGTACCAGCAGCATACGAAGGTAAGAACCCCTGGCACCGATCACACCCCGGCACCGCACGCGGGCGGTCTACCATCACCTCATGACCCGTGTACTGCTCGCCGAGGACGACGCGTCCATCTCGGAGCCGCTGGCCCGCGCCCTGCGCCGGGAAGGTTACGAGGTCGAGGTGCGCGAGGACGGACCCGCCGCGCTCGACGCCGGAATGCAGGGCGGCGTGGATCTGGTCGTACTGGACCTGGGGCTGCCCGGCATGGACGGCCTGGAGGTCGCCCGCCGGCTGCGCGCCGACGGTCACACCGTGCCGATCCTCATCCTGACCGCGCGGGCCGACGAGGTGGACACCGTCGTCGGCCTGGACGCGGGCGCCGACGACTACGTCACCAAGCCGTTCCGGCTCGCCGAACTGCTCGCCCGGGTGCGGGCCCTGCTCCGGCGCGGCGCCGCCGAACCGCAGCAGCCGCCGGCCACGCACGGGGTGCGGATCGACGTCGAGTCGCACCGCGCCTGGATGGGCGACGAGGAACTCCAGCTCACCGCCAAGGAGTTCGACCTGCTGCGGGTGCTGGTGCGGGACGCGGGCCGGGTCGTGACCCGGGACCAGCTCATGCGCGAGGTCTGGGACACCACGTGGTGGTCGTCCACCAAGACTCTGGACATGCACATCTCCTGGCTGCGCAAGAAGCTGGGCGACGACGCGGCGAACCCCCGGTACATCGCGACGGTGCGTGGCGTGGGCTTCCGGTTCGAGAAGAGCTGAGTCCGGGCCCCAGCGAGCACCCCAGGTAACGGAGCATGCGCCGACGTCTCATCCAGTCCACCCTCGCCGTCGTCCTCGTGGTGATCGCGGTCTTCGGCGTGTCCCTGGTGATCGTCGAGACGCGGACGATCAGCAACAGCGCCCAGGAGCGGGTGGAGTCGGAGGCGGTGCGGCTGGCCAGCATCGTGGACAGCCGGATCCTCGCCGCGGAGAACGTCAACGCGGACGTGCTGCGCAACCCCGTCAGCAAGGACCAGTACGCGGTCATCCGCATGCCCGGCAAGCCGCCCATCGAGATCGGCACCAAGCCCGAGGGCGACACCATCCACTACACGCAGCGCGGCGAGGAGGGCGAGACGGTCACCGTGCAGGAGCCCCGCTCCGCGGTGACCCGCGAGGTCGGCCGGACCCTGCTGATCATCGGGCTGGTCGCGCTGCTCGCCGTGGTGGCGGCGGTGCTGCTCGCCGTACGGCAGGCCAACCGGCTCGCCTCCCCGCTGACCGACCTCGCCGAGACCGCCGAACGCCTCGGCTCCGGCGACCCGCGCCCCCGGCACAAGCGCTACGGCGTCCCCGAGCTGGACCGGGTCGCCGACGTGCTGGACGCCTCCGCCGAGCGGATCGGGCGCATGCTGACGGCCGAGCGGCGCCTCGCGGCCGACGCCTCCCACCAGCTCCGCACACCCCTGACCGCGCTGTCCATGCGCCTGGAGGAGATCACCCTCACCGACGACCCGGACACGGTGAAGGAGGAGGCGACCATCGCGCTGACGCAGGTCGAGCGGCTGACGGACGTCGTGCAGCGGCTGCTGACGAACTCCCGGGACCCGCGGACCGGCTCCGCCGTCACCTTCGACCTGGACGAGGTCATCCAGCAGCAGCTCGCCGAGTGGCGGCCCGCCTACCGCAGCGCCGGCCGGGCCATCGTCAGCTCCGGCAAGCGGCACCTGCAGGCGGTGGGCACCCCGGGCGCGGTCGCCCAGGTGCTGGCCGCGCTGATCGAGAACTCGCTCATGCACGGCGGCGGCACCGTCGCCCTGCGCACCCGGGTCACCGGCAACCAGGCCGTGATCGAGGTCACCGACGAGGGGCCGGGCGTGCCGGCCGACCTCGGCGCGCGGATCTTCGAGCGCACGATCAGCGGGCGGAACTCCACGGGGATCGGCCTGGCCGTCGCCCGGGACCTCGCGGAGGCCGACGGCGGACGGCTGGAGCTGCTCCAGGCGCAGCCCCCGGTCTTCGGCCTGTTCCTCTCCCGCACGCCCCCGGCGCGCACCCCGGACGACGACCGCCCGACGGTCCGCTAGGGCCTGTCCGACAGTACGTCCAGTACGAGTCTCTGGGGGACCCCCAGAGCACGTACCTGACGCCGCGCGGCCGCCCTTCGGGCGACGACGTGTCGGACAGGCCCTGGCCGGCCCGCGCGCCTACGGCACCCGCTGCTCGGGCGACCGCTTCGTCGACTCCTGCTCCAGAATCGATTCCGCGCTCGCCACGGTGCCCCGGGCGGGCAGCGCCCGGAACACCCAGCTGCGGTACGACCAGAACCGGAACAGGGTGGCGACGCCGATGCCGACGAACTTGAAGACGTTGCTCTGCAGCGGGCTGTCCCAGCCGAAGCCGTAGGTCGCCAGGTAGAGCACGCCGTTCTCGATCACCAGGCCGATCGCGCTGAACAGCAGGAACAGCGTGAGTTCCTTGGTGCGGCCGCTCTTGTCGCGGTCCCGGTACGTCCAGTAACGGAAGCCGACGTAGTTGAAGGCGATCGCCACCACGGTGGCGATGATGCTGGCCCGCACCACCGGCAGGTCGGAGACGTGCCGGACCAGGTTGAACACGCCGAGATTGACGAGGACACCGGCGCCGCCCACGGCACCGAATTTGGCCACCTCGCGTACGAGCCGTTGCAGCCCCGAGGAACGAGGTTCCATGGCTGTGCAGCTCCCGTCGGTAGGTTTCCTCAACCCCGCCATGCTAGCCGGGCGGGCACGCCGGTGCCTGTGGACCGGGCCACGCTGTGGAAACGGGTCGGAAAGAGGCGGGGAAGCACCGGGTAAGAGTCCGTGTGAGGGACGCGATCCGGGCAGCCCCCGCGTGGCCGATACGCTAGGGGTGTGACGTTCCCGGTAGTCGGCATGGTCGGCGGGGGGCAGCTCGCGCGTATGACGCACGAGGCGGGCATCCCGTTGGGCATCAGGTTCAAGCTTCTCAGTGACACTCCTCAGGATTCCGCGGCGCAGGTCGTGAACGACGTCGTCATCGGCGACTATCGCGACCTCGACACGCTCCGCGACTTCGCGCGCGGCTGCGACGTGATCACCTTCGACCACGAGCACGTGCCCACCGAGCACCTGCGTGCCCTGGAGGCGGACGGCATCGCCGTGCGCCCGGGGCCGGACGCGCTGGTGCACGCCCAGGACAAGGGGGTGATGCGTGCGAAGCTCGACGCGATCGGCATCCCGTGCCCGCGGCACCGGATCGTGAGCGACCCGGAGGACGTGGTCCGGTTCGCCGAGGAGGGCGACGGCTTCCCGGTCGTCCTCAAGACGGTCCGCGGCGGCTACGACGGCAAGGGCGTGTGGGTCGTGGACAACGCCGAGGAGGCGGCCGAGCCGTTCCGCGCCGGCGTGCCCGTCCTCGCCGAGGAGAAGGTCGACTACGTCCGCGAGCTGGCCGCCAACGTCGTACGCTCCCCGCACGGCCAGGCCGTCGCCTACCCGGTGGTGGAGTCGCAGCAGGTCAACGGCGTCTGCGACACGGTCATAGCCCCCGCGCCGGACCTGGACGAGGACCTGGCGCTGCACGCCGAGCAGATGGCGCTGACCATCGCCAAGGAGCTGGGCGTCGTCGGGCACCTCGCCGTCGAGCTGTTCCAGACCCGCGACGGCCGCATCCTCGTCAACGAACTGGCGATGCGCCCGCACAACTCCGGCCACTGGAGCATGGACGGCGCGATCACCTCGCAGTTCGCCAACCACGTCCGCGCGGTCCTGGACCTGCCGCTGGGTGACCCACGCCCGCGCGCCAAGTGGACCGTGATGGTCAACGTCCTGGGTGGCGACTACCCGGACATGTACTCCGCGTACTTGCACTGCATGGCCCGTGACCCCAAGCTCAAGATCCACATGTACGGCAAGGACGTGAAGCCCGGCCGCAAGGTCGGACACGTCAACACCTACGGCGACGACCTGGACGACGTGCTGGAGCGCGCCCGTCACGCAGCCGGCTACCTGAGAGGCACCATCACCGAATGAGCCCCGTTGTTGGCATCGTCATGGGGTCGGACTCCGACTGGCCCGTCATGGAAGCCGCCGCCAAGGCCCTGGACGAGTTCGAGGTCTCCTACGAGGTCGACGTCGTCTCCGCGCACCGCATGCCCCGCGAGATGATCACGTACGGCGAGCAGGCCGCCGACCGCGGCCTGAAGGTGATCATCGCGGGTGCGGGCGGCGCCGCCCACCTGCCCGGCATGCTCGCCTCCGTGACCCCGCTGCCGGTCATCGGCGTGCCCGTCCCGCTGAAGTACCTCGACGGCATGGACTCCCTGCTCTCCATCGTGCAGATGCCGGCCGGTGTCCCGGTCGCCACCGTCTCCGTCGGCGGTGCCCGCAACGCCGGTCTCCTCGCGGCCCGCATCCTCGCCGCGCACGACGAGGACCTGCTTCACCGGATGCGCGACTTCCAGCAGGAGCTCAACGACCAGGCCACCGAGAAGGGCAAGCGGCTGCGCTCCAAGGTCGAGGGCGCGGGCAGCGGCTTCGGCTTCGGGAAGTGAGCGCCGTGGCCGCCCTGGACGAAGCACGCGCGCTGCTGCGCGAGTTCCCCGTGGTCGACGGGCACAACGACCTGCCCTGGGCGCTGCGCGAGCAGGTCGGCTACGACCTGGACGCCCTGGACATCGCCGGTGACCGGCGCGAGCGGCTGCACACCGACCTGCCGCGGCTGCGGGAGGGCGGGGTCGGCGCCCAGTACTGGTCGGTGTACGTGCCCTGCGAGCAGCCGGACCCGGTCGCGGCGACGCTGGAGCAGATCGACTGCGTCCGGCGGCTGCTGGACCGCTACCCGGAGGATCTGGCACCCGCGCTGACCGCAGCCGACATGGAGGCGGCGCGCGGGGAGGGCCGTATCGCCTCGCTCATGGGCGCCGAGGGCGGCCACTCCATCGCCAACTCGCTCGGCACCCTGCGCGGTCTGTACGCGCTCGGCGTGCGCTACATGACGCTCACCCACAATGACAACGTGGACTGGGCCGACTCCGCGACCGACGAACCGCGCGTGGGCGGCCTGTCCGCCTTCGGCCGCGAGGTCGTGGCGGAGATGAACCGCCTCGGCATGCTCGTCGACCTCTCCCACGTGGCGGCGACGACGATGCGGGACGCGCTGGACGCCACCTCCGCGCCGGTGATCTTCTCGCACTCCTCCTCCCGCGCGGTGTGCGACCACCCCCGCAACATCCCCGACGACGTCCTGGAACGGCTGCCCGCCAACGGCGGCGTGGCGATGGTGACGTTCGTGCCCAAGTTCGTGCTCCAGGCCGCCGTCGACTGGACGGCCGAGGCCGGCGAGAACCTGCGTGCCCACGGCATGCACTCCCTGGACACCAGCCCCGAGGCGATGAAGATCCACCGGGCCTTCGAGGAGCGCAACCCGCGCCCGGTCGCCACGGTGTCCACGGTCGCCGACCACCTGGACCACATGCGCGAGGTCGCCGGCATCGACCACCTGGGCATCGGTGGCGACTACGACGGCACCGCGTTCACCCCGGACGGCCTGAACGACGTCTCCGGCTACCCGAACCTGCTCGCCGAACTGCTCGACCGCGGCTGGTCCAAGGCCGACCTGGCCAAGCTGACCTGGCAGAACGCGGTGCGCGTGCTCGGCGCCGCGGAGGACGTCGCCCGGGACCTCCGGGCCACCCGCGCGCCGTCCCTCGCCACGATCGAGTCGCTGGACGGCACGCCCGGCGGGAACTGACCGGAGTACGCCCGAACGCCCCACTCGCCAGGAAGGTTGCCTCCGCTCCGTGCGACCGTGTCGGTACGCCAGCCACAGCCCCCGCCGTAGCTCACGACCGACGTAGCCCACGACGACGCACGGAGCCCGCCTTGGCCGACCTCCACGACGACCTGCCCACCATGACCGAGGTCGGCGAGGACGACGTCCTGCCGGACGACCCCTTCGCGGAGCGGCCGTCCGGCGAGCTGCTGGAGCGGGCGCACAGCCTGCTCGCCGGCCACCCGGTCGCCGACGGCCACGGCGGCCTGCCGTGGGTCCTGCGCGAGGTGGGCGAGGCCGCCCTCGACACCGACGTGCCCCGGCTGTGCGAGGGGCACGTCGGTGCCCTGTTCTGGTCGCTGCACCCGCCGGAGGCACCGTCCGGCGGGCGTGCCCTGACGGCCACCCTGGAGCGGCTGGACCTGGTGCGCACGGTCGTCGAGACCCACCCGGAGGGGCTGCGCATGGTGCGCACCGCCGGGGAGATCATCGACGCCCGCAACTGCGGCCGGGTCGCCGTGGTGCCCGGGCCTGCGCACGGCGCCGCGCTGGACGACTCCCTGGCCGTCCTGCGCATGCTGCGCGCCCTCGGACTGCGCGTGCTCACCCTCGCGGGCACCGCCTGGGCGGCCGGGCCGGGGCTGACCCGGTTCGGGGAGGAGGTCGTGCGAGAGATGAACCGGCTCGGGGTGCTCGCCGACGTCTCCGGCGCCTCCCCGGCCACCGTCGCGCGGGCCGTCGCCCTGTCCAGGACGCCGGTGCTGTGCACCCGCTCGGCCGCCCTGGCCCTGCGCCCGCACCCGGCCAATCTGCCCGACGACCTGCTCGCCGCCCTGGGCGAGGCGAAGGGGCTGTGCATGGTGCCGCTGACCGCCGAGCAGACCGGCCCGGCCGTCACCGACGTCGCCGACCACCTCGACCACGTCCGCGACGTGGCCGGCCCGGAGTGCGTCGGCCTGTCCGGCACCTACGACCCGGCGGCCACGCACCCGCGTGACCTCGCCGACGCCTCCCGCTGCCCCCACCTGATCGCCGAGCTGCTCCGACGCGGCTGGTCCGAGACCGAGCTGGCCCTGCTGACCTGGGGGAACGTACAGCGGGTGCTGCGCAGCGCGGACTCCACCGCCCGCGCCACGCGGTACCGGCCGAAGCCGGCGCACGCGAAGATCACCGAACCCGACCCTCCCGGGGCGTCACAACGCTAGGCGTGCTCGCGCCGCAGCCGCAGCCACCTGTGCCTCGACGGCGGCAGGGGCGCGACGGGGCTGGTGGTGCGGCCGGCAGCGGCGGTCCTGCATTCCGGCCCCGCCCTGCTGCCGGCAGCAGGGCGGCCCGGCGGGCTGCGGTGGTGAGGCCGACCTGGAAGCGTTCCGCGGCCCGGCGCAGCGGCCAGCCGTCGTCCACGACGCACCGGGCCGGACGCAGCCTGCATGCCGATATCCACACCGAACCCAGAGGGCCCGGCCCTCACCCGTTCGAGCACCAGGCACGCGTGTCACCAACGTCCCGGGACGGCACAGCCGGAGCGGCACGCCCCGTCGGGCGTCACGACCGCTCGATCCGGCACAGGCAGAACGGATGCCCGGCCGGGTCGGCGTACACCTGGAAGTCCTTCGTCTCGCGGTCCTCGAGGTCCAGCGGGCGGGCGCCGAGCGCCAGCACCCGCTCGTGCGCCGCGTCGAGGTCCGCCCAGGTCGGGCCCGCGTCGAAGTCGAGGTGGAGCTGCTGGCCGTTGCGGTCCGCGCGCGGCCACTCCGGCGGGGTGTGCCCCTCGGCCCGCTGGAAGGCGAGCCGTGGCCCGTCCGGCACCTGGAGCACGACCCAGTCGTCGTCCTCCGGCTGCGCGGTCCCGCCGGCCACCGCCGCGTAGAAGGCGGCCAGCGCGTGCGGATCGGGGCAGTCGAGCACGACGTTGCGGAAACGGGCCACGGACGCCATGAGGTCCTCCTCCGGGACGGTCAGCAGGCGCAGAGACAGAACGGGTGCCCCACGGGGTCGGCGTAGACACGGAAGGTCCGCTCGCGGTCCTGCGCGTCCAGCGGCTTGGCGCCCAGTTCCAGCACGCCCTTCTCCGCCGCGTCCAGGTCCTCCACCACCAGGTCCAGGTGGAACTGCTGCGAACGGTCCGCCGCGGGCCACTCAGGCGGCACGAACCCCGCCGCCCGCTGGAAGGCCAGCGCCGTCCCGCCGGGCACCTTCAGGTCCACCCACTCCTCGTCCCCCTCCGGCGTGCCGCCCAGCACATCGGCGTAGAAGCCGGCCAGCGCGCGGGGGTCGGGACAGTCCAGGACGACGACACCGAGCTTGGCGAGAGCCATGACTACCTCCTCGTAGCGTTACCCGTAGAAGCGGGTAACCGGTAACCGTTACTGCATGCTCCCGTACCGGAGGTAACGTCGCAAGCATGAGCGAGAGATCGGCTGCTCCCGGCGGCCTGGCGCTGATCGAGTCCCTGGTGAACACCCTGGACATCGAGTCGGGCAGGGACGGTCTGGACACGCCGGAGGGCCGCGCCCGCCTCGGGATCACCCGGGACGGGCTGGCCGACGCCCGGGAACTGCGCGAGTCGCTGCGGGCCGCGCTGCTCGCCCACGCCGGGCATCCGCCGCACCGCCCCGTGACCCCGCTGGGCGCCCTGCTGGCGCGGGCCCCGCTGTACGTCGCCGTCGACGACCACGACGGCTCGGCCCGCCTCGCCCCGGCCGACACGGACCCGCTGCCGTCCCGGGTCGCCGCCGCCGTCGCCGAGGCACTCGTCGCGGGCACCTGGACCCGGCTCAAGGCCTGCGAGGCCGACACCTGCCACTGGGCGTACTACGACCGCAGCCCCGCCGGACGCGGGCGCTGGTGCTCCATGCAGGTGTGCGGGGCCCGCGCGAAGATGCGCCGATACCGGGCGAAGGGCGCGTGAGCGACGGCGGCGTGGTGCAGAATGCGGACAGACGCCGGTTCGGCCGACTGAGCCTCGGCCGAACCGGCGTCGCCATACGGGTCGCTACGCCGCGGGGCGCCTACGCCGTGGGGCGGCCCATCGCGCGGTACGTCCAGCCGGCCCGGCGCCACAGCTCCGGGTCCAGGGTGTTGCGGCCGTCGAGGATCACCCGGGCCGCCGCCGTCTCGCCGAGCGCCACCGGGTCCAGCTCGCGGAACTCCCGCCACTCGGTCAGGTGCAGGACGACGTCGGCGCCGCGGGCGGCCTCCAGCGCGGAGCCGGCGTAGCCGAGGGTCGGGAAGACCTTGCGGGCGTTGTCCATGCCCTTCGGGTCGTACACGGTCACCTGGCCGCCCTGGAGGTGGATCTGGCCGGCCACGTTCAGCGCGGGCGAGTCGCGGACGTCGTCCGAGTCCGGCTTGAAGGTGGCGCCGAGCACCGCGACCCGCTTGCCGAGGAAGGAACCGCCGCCGAGTGCCTCCCGGGTCATCTCCACCATCTGGCCGCGCCGGCGCATGTTGATGGAGTCGATCTCACGCAGGAAGGTCAGCGCCTGGTCGGCGCCCAGCTCACCCGCTCGGGCCATGAACGCCCGGATGTCCTTGGGCAGGCAGCCGCCGCCGAAGCCGATGCCGGCGCGCAGGAACTTGCGGCCGATCCGGTCGTCGTGGCCGATCGCCTCCGCGAGCTTCGCCACGTCACCGCCGGCGGCCTCGCACACCTCCGCCATCGCGTTGATGAAGGAGATCTTGGTCGCCAGGAAGGAGTTCGCGGCCGTCTTCACCAGCTCGGCGGTCGGGAAGTCGGTGACCACGAACGGCGTGCCCTCGCCGACCGGCCCGGCGTACACCTCGCGCAGCAGCTTCTCCGCGCGCTCGCTGCGCACACCGACGACGATCCGGTCCGGGTGCAGGGTGTCCTGGACGGCGAAGCCCTCGCGCAGGAACTCCGGGTTCCAGGCCAGCTCGGCGTCGCCGCCCGCCGGCGCGTGCTCGGCGAGGTAGGCGGCCAGCCGGTCGGCGGAGCCCACCGGCACGGTCGACTTGCCGACGACCAGGGCAGGGCCGTGCAGGTGCGGGGCGAGCGAGGCGACGGCGGAGTCGACGTAGCTCATGTCGCAGGCGTACTCGCCGTGCTTCTGCGGGGTGTTCACGCACACGAAGTGCACATCGCCGAAGGCGCCGACCTCGGCCCAGTCCGTGGTGAACCGCAGCCGCCCGGTGGACCCCTCGATCCCCGCCACGTGGCGCCGCAGCAGCTCTTCCAGCCCCGGCTCGTACATCGGGGTCTCGCCGCGTTCCAGCATGGCGATCTTCTCGGGTACGACGTCCAGGCCCAGCACCTCGAAGCCCAGCTCGGCCATGGCCGCGGCGTGCGTGGCGCCGAGGTAGCCGGTGCCGATCACGGTGATCTTCAGGCTCATGGGGTGCGCTCCAGCTCCGGTCCGTCGGTCCTGCTCGGTCATGCGGAGCCTGAGCATAGTCGGGCCGCTCGGCGGGCAATTTCCCCGCTGTCACCAAGCTCACGTAGGCGGGTTCACACGGGGGCTCTAAAATTCAGTTACTTAACGGTAATTAGCGTCAGTATCACTGCGTCTTTGGAGCGTGAGAGACCGTGGCCGGATCGGCTGACTTCGACCTGTACCGCCCGTCCGAGGAGCACGACATGCTCCGGGACGCCGTCCGTTCCCTGGTCGAGGCGAAGATCGCGCCGTATGCCGCGGCGGTGGACGAGGAGGCCCGCTTCCCGCAGGAGGCCCTCGACGCCCTCGTCGCCAACGAGCTGCACGCCGTGCACGTCCCCGAGGAGTACGGCGGCTCCGGCGCCGACGCGCTCGCCACGGTGATCGTGATCGAGGAGGTGGCCCGCGCCTGCGTCTCCTCCTCCCTCATCCCCGCGGTGAACAAGCTCGGCTCCCTCCCGGTGATCCTCTCCGGCGGTGAGGAGCTGAAGAAGAAGTACCTGACCCCGCTCGCCAAGGGCGACGCGATGTTCTCGTACTGCCTCTCCGAGCCGGAGGCAGGCTCGGACGCGGCCGGCATGAAGACCAAGGCCGTCCGCGACGGCGACCACTGGGTCCTCAACGGCGTGAAGCGCTGGATCACCAACGCGGGCGTCTCCGAGTACTACACGGTCATGGCCGTGACGGACCCCTCGAAGCGCTCGAAGGGCATCTCCGCCTTCGTCGTGGAGAAGTCGGACGAGGGCGTCTCCTTCGGCGCCCCGGAGAAGAAGCTCGGCATCAAGGGCTCGCCGACCCGCGAGGTCTACTTCGACAACGTCCGCATCCCCGCCGACCGCATGATCGGCGAGGAGGGCACCGGCTTCCTGACGGCCATGAAGACCCTGGACCACACCCGCATCACCATCGCCGCCCAGGCGCTCGGTGTCGCGCAGGGCGCCTTCGACTACGCCAAGGGCTACGTCCAGGAGCGCAAGCAGTTCGGCAAGCCGATCGCGGACTTCCAGGGCGTCCAGTTCATGCTCGCCGACATGTCCATGAAAATCTCGGCGGCCCGCGCCCTGACCTACCAGGCCGCCGCCGCCTCCGAGCGCGGCGACGCCGACCTCACCTACCTGGGTGCCGCCGCCAAGTGCTTCGCCTCGGACGTCGCCATGGAGGTCACCACCGACGCCGTCCAGCTCCTCGGCGGCTACGGCTACACCCGTGACTACCCGGTGGAGCGCATGATGCGCGACGCCAAGATCACGCAGATTTACGAGGGCACGAACCAGGTCCAGCGCATCGTCATGGCACGCAACCTGCCGTAACCCGACGTGCGGGACGTCGCTCCCCGGCGTAGGACGGAAGCACACGGGGCCCGCCCCGGGTCCCGCATGCCTCCGAGGAGGAGCCATGACCCAGTCCCAGTCCGGAACGATGCCCGCCCTCACGCAGCAGATGCAGGACTGCATCGACGCCTGCATGAACTGCCACAACATCTGCGAGGAGGCCATGAGCTCCTGCATGCAGCAGGGCGGCCAGGCGCAGATGCAGATCATGCGCGCGCTCATGGACTGCTCCGAGACGACCCGCATGTGCGCCGACATGATGATGCGGCGCTCGCCCATGGCGGGCGAGATGTGCGCCGTCTGCGCGCGGGCCTGTGACATGTGCGCCGAGGCGTGCATGTCCATGCCCGACGACCAGATGATGATGCGCTGCGCCGAGGCGTGTCGCCGCTGCGCGGAGACCTGCCGGGCGATGGCGGGCGCCAGCATGTGAGCCCACCCCGGCACGGCCGAGGGCACCCCGCGGGGTGCCCTCGGACCGGTGCGTGACGCCGTCAGTTGCCGGAGACGGTGACCTTCTCGTCGTTGTTCAGCTCGTTCACCAGGGTCTTCACCTTGGCCTTGTCCCAGACGAGGTTGCCGCCCACGGAGCCGGAGATCGGCATGTTCATCGAGGTGCCGTCACCGCTGTTGACGCCCTTCATCGCCCAGAACATCGAGGCCAGGTCCCACAGCGACATGTCCTTGTCGACGATCAGGGAGTCCAGGCCCGCGCCCATGGTCGGGTAGAGCTTGAACGGGTTGAGGACCGTCGACGGGGTGGCCACCTGGTGGGCCAGGGCGGCCAGGAACTTCTGCTGGTTCTTGGTGCGCTGGAGGTCGGACGCGGCGAACGCGTGCCGGGTACGGACGAAGGCGAGCGCCTGCTGGCCGTTCAGGGTCTGCTTGCCGGCCTTGAAGTCGGCACCGGACCACTTGTCCTTGAAGCCCTTGTCGATGTCGATCTCGACGCCGCCCACCGCGTCCACGATGCTCGCGAACCCCTGGAATCCGATCTCCACGTAGTGGTCGATGCGCAGGCCGGTGTTGGCCTCGATCGCGCGGACCAGCAGCGTCGGCCCGTCCTCGGCGTAGGTGGCGTTCAGCTTCGCGTGCCGCCCCTGCGCCGGGTAGGTCTTCCCGGACGTCGAGCCCTGGTACGACGGGACCACCACGTCCGAGTCGCGCGGCAGCGAGATCAGCGTGTCGCCGTTGTCGCCGACGTGCAGGATCATCATCGAGTCCGTGCGCTTGCCCTCGGCGCCGCCGGTGTGCAGCTTCTTCTCGTCCTCCTTGGACATGCCCTCACGGCTGTCCGAGCCGACGATCAGGTAGTTCGTGCCGTCGCCGCCCTCCGGCCGGTCGATGACCTTCGACAGGTCGACCTCGCGGCGCAGCTTGGAGTCGGCCCAGAAGTAGGTCGCGATCGAGGTGACGACCAGCACGGTGGCCAGCGTGATCGCCGTCCACTTGATCCGGCGCCGCCAGTTCGGCGCGGGGCGCGGCGCCCGGGTGGGCGCGCCCGCCGTACCGCCCGGACCCCGGCCGCCGGAGCCGCCGTAGACCTGGCCGGTGTTGTAGCCGCTGTCGCAGTCGCCGTAACCGGCGCCGTCCTCGTGCCCCTGGCCGTCGACGTACGACGGCTGCCGCGGCACACCGGCTCCGTACGGCGGCGCCGCCGGGCCGGGGTCGCCGTACGCCGAGCGCGGTCCGGGCGGTACCGCCGGGCCGCGCTGCACCTGACGCATCACGCGGGCCCCCTCCGGCTGTGCGCCGGCACTGCCGCGTCCGTAGCGCGGGCCGCGGTTGTCGTCGGACCATCCCTCGGGCCAGTCATTCATGCGCCCCAGTGTGCAGGGCGCTGCTATGTGCTCGACAAGGGATGTAGGAAAATCAGGGCGGTGCTGTTGCCAAGCCGACACAAATTCCGCGAATGAGGCTTCGGCATAAGGTAGGGGGCATGACAGACCAGGTCACGGACACGGATCCGGCGATGGAACCGGACATCCCGGGCAAGCCCACGTCCGCCTCGCGCACCACCCTCAGCCACATCATGACCCACAACGACACCAACCTGCTGGGGACCGTGCACGGTGGCGTGATCATGAAGCTCGTCGACGACGCGGCGGGCGCCGTGGCCGGCCGGCACTCCGGCGGTCCCGCCGTCACCGCGTCCATGGACGAGATGGCGTTCCTGGAGCCGGTCCGCGTCGGTGACCTGGTCCACGTCAAGGCACAGGTGAACTGGACCGGCCGGACCTCGATGGAGATCGGCGTGCGGGTCCTCGCCGAGCGCTGGAACGAGTCGGACCCGGCCACCCAGGTCGGCTCGGCCTACCTGGTCTTCGCGGCCGTCGACGCCGACGGCAAGCCGCGCCGGGTGCCGCCGGTGATACCGGAGACCGACCGCGACCGCCGCCGCTACCAGGAGGCCCAGATCCGCCGCACCCACCGCCTGGCCCGCCGCCGGGCGATCCGCGAACTGCGGGAGCAGCGGGCGGCGGAAGGCTTCGCGGACTGAGGAGACGGCCTCAGCACGTCACCTCGTTGCCCCGTACGACGCTCTGCTCCGGCTGCGCCGGGTCGTCGAACCGTACCTTCCGCACGTTCTTGAACTCCGTGCCGGCCGTCACCTTCAGCAGCGGTCCCTGGCCCGGCACGGCCCGCAGTTCGCTGCCCGGCAGGGCCGCGGCCAGGGAGCGGGCGGAGCGGTCCCAGCGGGGGTCGTAGAAGACGACCGTGCGCGCCACCCGGGCGGGCGCGGTCACCGGCCGGCGGGTGGTGGCGAAGCCGGTCGCGGCGAGCGCCGCGTCGACCCGCTTGGCCAGCCCCACCGTGCCGCTGCCGTTCGCCACCTGGACCCGGATCGTGTCCGGGGACACCTCCACCGGCACCGGGGTCCGCGCCGGGTCACGGCGCGGCTGCTCCCCGGCGAGCGGCTTGTCGTCACGCAGCGCCCGGAACAGTTGCTCCGACTTGGCCGGGTCCCACTTCAGGGTCGAGCCGATGCCCTTGACCGGGTAGTCCATCCGTCCGATCGGGACGGTGGTGAACTCCGACGAGGACGGCGAGAAGTCCCGCATCGCCCGGCCGAGGTCGAGCAGCTCGTCGGTGCCGAAGCCGGCGTCGGCACGGACCGAGCCGAGCACCGCCCGGGTCACGTCCCGGAACCGCATCGGGTTCAGCAGCACCCCGGAGGAGGTCGCCTTGTCCAGCAGCGCGGCCAGGAACCGCTGCTGCCGCTTCATCCGGCCCAGGTCGCTGGCCCCGTCGACGTGCCGGGCCCGTACGTACTGCAGCGCCTGCCCGCCCCGGAGGGTGTACGTGCCGGGTGCGAGGTCGAGCCCGGTGTACGCGTCCTTCAGCGGCGTCGGTGTGCACACCTTGACCCCGCCGAGCACGTCCACGGTCTTCATGAAGCTGGTGAAGTCGACCTCCAGGTAGTGGTCGATCTTCACGTGGGTCATGCTCTCGACCGTGCGGATGGTGAGCTGGGGGCCGCCCTCGGCGTAGGCCGCGTTGAGCCTGACCGGGTGGGGGCCGTGCCGCTGCCCGGTGTTCTGGTCGACGTGCGCGGGCATCTCGGCGTAGGAGTCGCGCGGCAGGCTCACCACGGTGGCCCGCTCCCGGTCCTCCGCGATGTGCACGATCATCATGGTGTCGGTGCAGTGACAGGGTGCCCCGCCCAGCCGGTAGGCCCGCCGGTCCCGCTCGCTGAGCTTGTCGCGGCCGTCGGTGCCGACCAGCAGGACGTTCATGCCGTGCCCGGCCCGGGGCCGGTTCTTCATGTCCTTGAAGGCGTCGATCCGGGCGATGCCCGCGTCGAGGCTCGCGACCACCGCGTGCCCGATCCCTGCGGAGGCGAGCACCACGACCGACAGCGTGGTGACCGCCCGCATGGCCCAGCGGGGCCGCCGCGGCGGCCGGACGGACCGCACGTGCCGCTCGGGCGGGCGCGGCACCCGGCGGGGCGGCCGCGGGCGGCGCTGCGGGCTGGGGGCCCCTCCCGTGCTTCTGGCGGTGGAGGAGGGGGACCGGGGCGGGCTGGGCAAGGGGGACACCTCCGGACGAGGCCGTACGTGGGATCCGTGAGCACAGTAGGCCGATACGATCTCCAGCCCGCGTCGCAGGCCCGGCGGCGCGCATCCGTATCCCCCGTTCGCGGTAACGTGAGGCCCCTATGAACGCCAAGCCCGACGTGCGGCTCCCCGCAGTGTCCGTGATCATGCCTGTCCTCGACGAGGAGCGGCATCTGCGCGGGGCCGTCCAAGCGATCCTCGCGCAGGAGTACGCCGGCGAGATGGAGGTCGTGATCGCCCTCGGTCCGTCCACGGACCGCACGGACGAGATCGCCGCCGAGCTGGTCGCCGAAGACCCGCGCGTGCACACCGTCCCGAACCCGACCGGCCGCACCCCTGCCGCGCTCAACGCGGCGATCAAGGCGTCCCGGCACCCGATCGTGGTCCGCGTCGACGGCCACGGCATGCTCTCGCCGAACTACATCGCGACCGCCGTGCGGCTCCTGGAGGAGACCGGCGCGCAGAACGTCGGCGGCATCATGCACGCCGAGGGGGAGACCGACTGGGAGCACGCGGTGGCCGCCGCGATGACCTCGAAGATAGGCGTCGGCAACGCGGCGTTCCACACCGGCGGCCAGGCCGGCCCCGCCGAGACGGTCTACCTCGGCGTCTTCCGGCGCGAGGCGCTGGAGCAGCAGGGCGGTTACAACGAGGAGTTCATCCGCGCCCAGGACTGGGAGCTGAACTTCCGCATCCGCGAGGCGGGCGGGCTCATCTGGTTCTCGCCCGAGCTGAAGGTGTCGTACCGGCCGCGGCCGTCGGTGCGGGCTCTGGCCAAGCAGTACAAGGACTACGGCCGCTGGCGGCACGTCGTCGCCCGCTACCACTCCGGCTCGATCAACCTGCGCTACCTGGCGCCGCCGACGGCGGTGTGCGCGATGGCCGCGGGCCTGGTCGTCGGCGCGGTGCTGACCCCGTGGGGCTTCGTGGTCCCCGGCGGCTACCTGGCCGCGATCGTCGCGGGGTCCGTCCCGGCCGGCAAGGGGCTGCCGCTGAAGGCCCGGCTGCAGATCCCGGTGGCCCTGGCCACCATGCACATGTCGTGGGGCTGGGGCTTTTTGACCAGCCCGAAGTCCCTGGCGAAGAGGGTCATCGCCTCCCGGCGGCCCGCGGTCGTGGACGCCGCCGCCTGACGGACACCCGAAGGGCCCCTCCCGTGCGCGGAAGGGGCCCCTCCCCCGTGTGCCGGGGCGTCACGACCACTGGTAGGGCTTGTACACGTCCATGCAGTCCCCCTTGTCCGAGGCGTTGACGGCGTCGGTGCCCTCGGGCAGGTCGCCCGCCTTCGGCGCGGACTGCTTGGGGTAGCTGCTGCCCGAGCGCCAGTCCGCGCCGACGACGACGGTGACCCCCGACACGTCGGTCGACTTCTTGACCGAACTCAGCGGGATGCCCAGCGCCTTGGCCACCGCCTGGGCGTCGCCCTCCAGGTCCGCGCTCGGGTACCGCACGACCGTCTTGTCCTCGGCCTGGCTCCCCGAGAGGTCGGCCTGCGCCCGCGCGTAGCCCTTCTGCACGAGCACCTGGCCGATCGCCGACGCCCGCTGCTGCACCGCGGCCTCGGTGTCGGTCCGGGTGGCGTTCTGCACCAGCACCCCGAGCCGGCCCGCGTCGAGCGAGGGCTTCTTGGCCGGCGTGGCCTTGCCCGTGTCCTTCTTCCCGGACTCCCCGCCGTTCTTGTCGAGCGCCACGTCGTCCTGGAGCATCCGCCACAGCTGGCCGGCCTTGTCGTCGTCCGGTACGACGTGGTTGTCCGGGTCGTTCGGGTCCGGGATGTTGGGCATCGTCAGGCTGGTGATGCGGTCGGTCGGCACCGACTTCATCTCCATGCCCAGGTCGTACAGCTTCTTGACCGTGCCGATCTCCTCGGAGACCTTCAGGGACTTGGTGGCCGCCTCGGCCAGGTCCATCAGCCGGCCCGTGTCGGTGAACACGTTCTGCTGCTTCAGCGTGCGGACCATCGAGTTCAGGTACATGTGCTGGGCGCGGGCCCGCATCAGGTCGCTGCCCCAGGCGTGCCGGGTGCGCAGCCACTGAAGTGCCTTCTCACCCTTCACCTTGTGCGAGCCCCTCGTCAGCTTCAGGCCGGAACCGCCGCGCTGACTGGGTGTCGAGTGGTCCCAGACATTCTGGTTGACGCACACCTCGACACCCCCGATCGCGTCCGCCATCCGCACCACGCCCGCGAAGTCGATCGTCATCCAGTGGTCGATGTAGACCCCGGTGAGGTTCTCCCAGGTGAGCAGGGTGCAGCCGGCCCCGCCCCGGGCCAGGCTGACGTTGATGATGTCGTTCGTCGCCGGGTACACATGGCCGGTCTTGGGGTCCGTGCACTTGGGGATGTTCACCCGGGTGTCCCGCGGGATGCTCACCATGGCGGCGCTCTTACGGTCCGCCGAGAGGTGGATGAGCATCTGCACGTCGCCGAGCGGCGGGTCGCCTACGTGGTCCCTGCTGCCGCCGAGCTTCAGGTTCTCCTTGGAGTTCCGGCTGTCGGAGCCGATCAGCAGGATGTTCAGCGGGGTCTGGCCGGCCGCGTTCGGGCGGGTCTTGTGCGCCTTGGAGTCGTCGCCGTTGGCCCGCTTGCCCTTCTGGATGTTGCCGTTGAGATGCTGGTAGTAGAGATATCCGGCACCCGCGGTGCCGAGTATCACCACCGCCAGCAGGGTCGCCGACCAGCGCAGCACGCGCCGTCTGCGCCGCCGCCGGTCGGTTTTCGGACCACCCGCCCGCCGTCCGCCGCCGCGTCCGCCGTGCCGGCCGGAACGCACCGGCGCTTCCGAGTTCTTCGGCGCGAGCGACGTCATGTCCTCGACCGCCGGAGCCTCCCCGCGCACCTCGCTCTGCGCCAAACTCCCTGCCCTCCCCACCCTTGCGCCAAGCAACGGGCCCGTCCCGCGTCCGGTTAGACGCTTGACGGGCCCATAGGGTTACCTACGAGGCGCACTTCACCTTGTCTGCCGTGGACTTGTCGACGTCCGGTGCCTTCGTCGGCGCCGTGAGGGAGACCCCCGCTCCCTTGAAGTCCTTGCCCAGGGTCAGCGTCATCGCCGGCAGCCCCTGGGAGTTGGTCACGCTCTCGCCCGGTTTCAGCGCGGCCCCGGACAGGCCCATGATCGCGGCGAGCCGGCGTGCCTGGGCCGCCTGGTCGGGCGCGTACTCCAGCGTGGTCTTGCTCAGTTGGGCGGGCGCGTTGCCCGCGTTCTCCGACTTGGTCACGCCCTCGTCGTTCTGGAGCCAGTTGAGCACCGCCTGGGCGCTGCCGGCCTGGGCCCCGCCGTTGAGGATGCGCACCCGCACCTCGGAGGCGGGCGCCTTGGTGCCCTTGAGCCGGGCGGCCTGCGCGTCCTTCGCCGCCTTCTCCTTCTTCTTCACGTCGGTGAAGGAGACGTCGTTCCTGATGGCGTCGAAGACCGCCGGGGCCTTCGCGTCGTTGAGCACGACCGTGGCGTGCACCTTCTCCGCCGGGTTGTCCACGACCGGCACCGTGGTGAAGGTCAGGTTCTTCGGGTTGAGCTTGCCCAGCTCCAGACCCAGGTCCTTCAGCTTGCCGATGCTCTTGAGCTTGTCGTCGACGGTGAGCGCGTCGGTGGCCGCCTCCGCCAGCTTCACCATCTTCGTCGGGCTGGTGAGCGTGTCGTTGCCCTTCAGCTTGCGCATCAGCGCGCCCAGGAACTGCTGCTGGAGCCCGATCCGGCTCAGGTCACCGCCGAAGCCGACGGAGTGCCGGGTGCGCACGAACGCCAGCGCCTGCTCGCCGGAGATCTTGTGCGTGCCCCTGGACAGCTTCAGGTGCGACTTCGGGTCGTCGATGTCCTTGGCCAGGCACACGTCGACCCCGTCGACCGCCTCGGTCAGCGTCTTGACCGCGTTGAAGTCGGCGACCATGAAGTCGTCCGGCTTGATCCCGGTCAGCTCGGTGACCGTGCGCATGGTGCAGCTCGGCGTACGGTCGTCCTGCCCGAGGCTCGTGTTGAAGCGCACGCCCTGCGAGCCCGGGATGACCTTCTTGGTGCCGTCCTCCTGCTCGGTCGGGCAGTCCGGGACGTCCACGATCAGGTCGCGCGGGATGCTCAGCGCGGTCGCGTTGGAGCGGTCCTTGGAGACGTGCAGCAGGATCGTGGTGTCGGCGTGCCCGACGCTGCCCGAGTCGCCGTAGCCCTCGTTGCCCGCGCCGGTGCGCTTGTCCGTGCCGATCAGCAGGATGTTGATCGCCTCGTCCTTGCGGAAGCCGCCGGTGCTGGCGCCGTCGTCCGACACGGACGTGATGTTGTCGTTCAGGTGCTTGATGTAGAGGTAGCCGGCGGCCGACACGGCGACCAGAACGAAGGCCATGGACCCGCCGGTCCACAGCAGCACCTTCTTCGCCGTCGACTTCTTCTTCACCGGCCGCCGGGAGGCGCGCCTGCCCTGCGGCGCCTCCGGCTCACCGCCCCGGCGCCGGGCCGAGCGCGGCGCCGGCACCTCGGTGCCGCGGGCCCGGGGCGTCTGCCGGGTCTGCCCGGCCGTCTGCCGCGCACGACCGCCTGCCGCGTCACCGCCGTCCCGGGGGGACGGTCTGCGCGGTCCCGGGACCGGCGACTGCGCTGTGGTAGGACCCAGTCGCAGTTCGTATTCGCCGGTGTTCGGATTGAGTACCCACTGGTCTGCGGGGTCGATGTTGTCCGCCCGCCCACGGCCTTGCGCGTCCACGGTTGTCCGAATCCTCCGTCGGGGCCACGCGGCGCCTCTCCCCTCCAAGGCGCTCGGGTCTCGGTGAAACAGTGCACGGCCCCGACAAAGCCCGTCGGACCTCGCGGCCAGGTGCACCGGATCGCTCACACTATCCGCCCAGTTCAGCGTCGAGCGACGCTGGTGACAAATTCGACATGCCTACAACCGGGCAATCCCCCTCATTTTCTGAACGGATTTTCTGAACGACGGTTCACCACCCCGGTGCGCGGCTCACTCACAGGTCTGTTCGGCGGCGGTCCTCCCGCGGAACGTCGGGGCGGGGGAGGGGTCGTCCGCCGCGCCCGAACCTGTGTCCTGCCCGGGAACTTCCTGTGAATTCTCCTGGGTCACCACCACCGGCTGATCGGCCCGCAGCCGGGCGAACAGCCTCTCGGCCTCCGGCTCCACGAGTTGGTCACGGTTGGCGTCGTAGACGTACGACTCCCTGGGCACCGTCAGGAACTGCACGCGTTCGGTGGGGATCTCACGCAGCCCACGCACCAACTGGTACAAACCGCGCAGACTTGCCAGTTCCGGATCGGTGGTCAGCGAGGAGGTCGCCGCGTCCAGCACCGGATACAGCTTCACCGGGTTCAGCAGGACGTCATCGCTCCGCACCTTGCTGACGAGCGCGCCGAGGAACCGCTGCTGCCGCTCCATCCGCTCGGTGTCGCTGCCGTTGCCCAGCGACTTGCGGGCCCGCACGAACCCGAGTGCCTGCTCCCCGTCGAGCGTGACCTTCCCCGCGGGCAGTTTCAGCTTCGCCGCCTTGTCGTCCACGGGCTCCTTGAGGCACACCTCCACGCCGTCGACGGCGTCCACCATCTCCTTGAACCCGCTGAAGTCCAGGACCATGTGGTGATCGATCCGGATCCCGGTCAGCTTCTCGACGGTCCGTATGGTGCACGCCGAACCGCCCACCTGGAAGGCGTGGTTGAACATCGCGAACACCGGATCGCTGCGCCTGCCGTCCTTCTGCCCGCAGCTCGGGATGTCCACCATCAGGTCCCGGGGCAGCGAGACGGCGGTGGCGCTGTGCCGGTCGGCGGCCAGGTGCAGCAGGATCGTCGTGTCCGACCGCTCGGTGCCGACGTCCTTCCCGTACTTGCCGTTGTCGTCCCCGGCGCGCGTGTCGGACCCGATCAGCAGGATGTTCTGCGCGTCCCGCACCAGCGCGGTGGGCCGCTCCCGCTCGAACCGCGCCAGTTCGGCGGCCGCGGCCTCGTCGGCGGTGATGTTGGCACTGAGCCGGGCGTAGACGGCCCACCCGGCACCGGCGGCCACGACGAGGAGTACGGCCGCTCCCAGCGCGGAGTTCCGTCCCCACCGCCGCCGCCGGCGCCGTATCAGCCCGTCCCCGGTCGCGGAGGCCCCCGCGGGACCGACGGGCTCGCCTGCGGTGTCGGTCACGGTGAGGCCATCCCCTCATGGCGTACGAGCGTCACGTCCTGCACTTACGACGATGGCGGGGAGGGGAGGGGGAGGCGCCCTTTGCTACTCCGATCGGGGGACGACGGCCTGAGGGGCGCGGGGAACCGCGCGACGAGCCACGAGGCACCCGCACCGCGCGGGCGGCCTCACCGCCGTACCGCGGTCACCCTCTCGCTCTCCACCCGCTTGGCGAGCGCATCCTCGTCCAGCCGCTCCAGGTTCCGGCACAGCACCACGGACCCCCCGACGGCCAGCGGCGAGAACAACCCCGCGCTCAGCCCCTCCCAGGTGTCGTACGGCAGCCCCGACAGCAACCGGGAGCCGGGACCCGTGAGCCCGAGCGCCCCCGCTTCGGAAGCGGCCCGCTCGACGACCTCGGCCCCGCTGAACTCCCGCCCGGCGACGATGAGCGCCGGCTCCTGCGGGTCCACCGGAGCGAACGGGACGAACCGGTCTCCCTGACCCGGGACTTCCACGGCGTAGTCGACGAACCCGGCCGGAGTCTGCGGGAAGCGTCCGCCCAACGGCCGCAGCGCCAGCGCCACTCGCTCACCGGTGCAGGCGCGCGCCGCGTCGAGCGAGTCCGGCCCGCTCACGACGACGTCGGCCGCCGCCGGGTCCCCGGCGACGTCCGCGACCGCACCCACCGACGAACAGGCCAGCAGCCACACCGCCGTCTGCCAGTGCGCGGGCAGCAGCAGCGCGACCCGGTCGCCGGGCCCGGCGGCCAGGTCGCCCTGGAGGAGGTTGGCGGTCTTGGCCACCCAATTGGCGAAGGTGGCCACGGACAGTTCGACGCGTTCGCCCGTGGCGTCGTCGTAGAAGGTCACCAGCGGGCGGCCGGGATCCGCGGCGAGCGCGGAAGTCAGCAGGTCGGCAGGGGTGCGATCGGTGGCGTTCACCCGGGACAGGGTACGCGCGGGCGAGCGCGCGCGGCGGACGGTGGGGCCACCGGTTCGGCGGAACGTTTGCCGACAGGCCGTCAGTTCATGGATGGACAGATATGTAGTGTTTTGTTCAAGATCAGGTACATGCG
Source organism: Streptomyces flaveolus (assembly GCF_000716535.1). Lineage (GTDB taxonomy): Bacteria > Actinomycetota > Actinomycetes > Streptomycetales > Streptomycetaceae > Streptomyces > Streptomyces flaveolus_A. The sequence goes on from NZ_JNWV01000008.1 coordinate 188,756, forward strand.
TGGATTGCTCACCTCATGTCCTGGCGTCTCCCCGCTCGCCGTCTGTTCGCTCGGCCTCACCCTCGCCACGGCCCTCGCGCTCGCTCCCGCCCCGCCCGCGACCGCCGCACCCGCCACCGCCGCGACCGTCCCGGTCCAGGGCGGCGCGATCCCGGGCAGCACCCGGTCGCTGCCGCTCGCCCCGCTCTCCCGGGAGCGGAACCTCGGCGGGGTCCCGGAGCAGGGGCTGTACCGCGCCGGCGTCGACCGGTTCTCGCTGGTCGGCGTGGTCTGGGACGACCCGGACACCGAACTGCGCGGACGGGTGCGGGTGCGCACCCGGTCCGCCGCGACCGGACAGTGGTCCGGCTGGCAGGACGTCGAGACGCACAACGCCGACCACGGCGCCGACCCGGACACGGCGGAGGGCTCGTCCCGGCGGGTGCGCGGCGCGACGGCGCCGCTGTGGGTGGGGGACTCCGACGGTGTGGAGGTGCGGGTGCGGGCGGCGGGTGCGGGCGGCGGGCACGGCACCGGGCTCCCTTCCGGGAAGCGGGCCGGAAGGCCGGGGGCGTCGCTGCCGCCGGGACTGCGGCTGGAGCTGGTGGACCCCGGGGGCGGGGAGAGCGCGGGGCAGAGCGGGGTGACCGGTGAGGGGCTGCCCGGGAACCCGCCCGGCGACGACCCGCCCCGCACCGCCCTCGACACGGAGGCCGCCCTGGCCGCCTCGGCCGCCAACGCCGACATCACCGCGTTCGGTGCCACCGCGATCCCGGAACTGGACCGGTCGGCCACCGAGCAGGAGCTGACCCGTCTCCAGGGACCGGTGCGGGGGAAGCCGTACATCGGGCCGCGCCCGCGGATCGTCACGCGCCGGGGCTGGGGCGCGGACGAGTCCCTGCGCGAGCGCGGGTTCGTCTACACGAAGAAGATCAAGGCGGCCTTCGTCCACCACACCGCCACGGGCAACGCCTACACCTGCGCCCAGGCCCCCTCCGTCATCCGCGGTATCTACCGCTACCACGTGAAGAGCATGGGCTGGCGGGACATCGGCTACAACTTCCTCGTCGACAAGTGCGGAACCCTCTACGAGGGCCGGGCCGGGGGCGCCGCCAAGGCGGTGCTCGGCGCGCACACCCTCGGGTTCAACACCAACAGCATGGGCATCGCCGTGATCGGCACGTACAGCGCCGCCAAGCCGCCGAGCGCCGCGGTGACGGCCATCGCCCGGCTCACCGCGTGGAAGCTCGGGCTCTATGGGGTCAATCCCAACGGAAAGACATATCTCACGTCGGGCGGTGGCAATCTCTACCCCAAGGGGAAGAACGTACGACTGAACGTGATCTCCGGCCATCGGGACGGGTTCGCCACCGAGTGCCCCGGCAAGCGGCTCTACGCCAAGCTCGGCACGGCCCGCTCCAGCGCGGCGAGCTACCAGGGGCGCTGAGGCCGGGGCCCGCGTGCGTCGCCGTCGGGGGACGGGTGGGGGGCTCGGGGGAGCGGACGGTCCCGGACGGGGGGCCGGGGCGGGGGCGGCCGGGGGAAACCGCACGCCGATCTCGCGGGACACCGCGCGGCCAGCGAAGGCGTCGTCGCACGGTCTGCATACACTGACCGGCCGAAACGAGTGTGACGAGTAGTTCGGCCGGTCCCGGCAGGAAGCAGAGACGACAGGTGACAGAAGCGATCCTCCTGGTCGGCGGCAAAGGCACCCGGCTGCGGCCGCTCACGGTGCACACACCCAAGCCGATGGTCCCGGCCGCCGGGGTGCCGTTCCTCACCCACCAGCTCGCGCGGGCGCGCGCGGCGGGCGTCGAGCACATCGTCCTCGCCACGAGCTATCTGGCCGAGGTCTTCGAGCCGTACTTCGGCGACGGTGCCGCGCTGGGCCTGCACATCGAGTACGTCACGGAGGAGGAGCCGCTCGGCACGGGCGGGGCCATCCGCAACGTCGCCGCCCGTCTGCACTCCGGTCCCGACGACCCGGTGCTGATCTTCAACGGGGACATCCTGACGGGGCTGGACATCACGGCCCTCGTGGACACCCACGAGTCGACGGGCGCGGACGTCTCGCTGCACCTGACGCAGGTGACGGACCCGCGTGCCTACGGCCTCGTGCCCACGGACGAGACCGGCCGCGTCCTGGCCTTCCTGGAGAAGCCGCAGACGCCGGAGGAGATCGTCACCGACCAGATCAACGCGGGGGCGTACGTCTTCCGCCGCTCGGTCATCGACACCATCCCGGCAGGCCGTCCGGTGTCCGTGGAACGCGAGACCTTCCCCGGCCTCCTGGCGGCCGGCGCGCACCTGCAGGGCATGGTCGACTCCACCTACTGGCTGGACCTCGGCACCCCGGCCGCCTTCGTCCGCGGCTCGGCCGACCTGGTCCTGGGCCGGGCCCCGTCCCCCGCGGTCCCCGGCCGCTGCGGCGACCAGCTCGTGCTGCCGACGGCCACGGTGGCGCCCGACGCCAAGCTGACGGGCGGCACGGTGGTGGGCGAGGGCGCCTTCGTGGCGCAGGGCGCGCGGATCTTCGGCTCCACGATCCTGCCGGGCGCCGTCATCGAACCCGGCGCCGTCATCACCGACTCCCTCATCGGCACCCGCGCCCGCGTCGGCGAACGCTCCGTCCTCACCGGGACGGTCATCGGCGACGGCGCGGTCGTGGGCGCCGACAACGAACTCCGCGAGGGCGCGCGGGTGTGGTGCGATGCCCGCATCCCGGCGGGAGCGGTGCGTTTCTCTTCCGACCAGTAGCAGGGCCCCCGGAGCCGCGCCCACCGCCCGGGGGCTCCGCCCTCGGCCCCCACGGCCAGGGTCCGGGCGGGGGACAGCGTCGGCCCGCCACGGTCTCGCCCGCCGGATGCCGTCCGCGGCCCGCAGCGGCTCACCAGCGCGGTTCCCTCGCCCCTGGGGAACCGCGGCACCGTCGGCCGCGCAGTGCCGTTCGCCTCTACGGCCGTGCAACTCGCGTAGGCGGAGCAGTCCAGCCGACACAGCCGCGGGCAGTCGTGCCGTCGGCGCGGTGCCCACCCGGCAGCGGGGGTCGCACCCGTTCAGCTGCGGGCAGTCGTGCCGCTGGGGCGGCACGGGTGGGCGCAGCGGCCACCGCCGGTGCCGGGGAGCGACACCCACCCGGGGCCGGCGGCAGCCCCCGCACCCGGCCGGTGCCGGTGAGCGAGACCGCCGCCCAGCCCGGCGCCGGCCCGGCGCAGCGAACCGCGGGTCACAGCAACCCGATGTCCACCCGCCGCATCTTCGGCTTCCGCCGCGCCGGTACGTGCCCGCTCAGCAGGATCAACCGAGCCGCCCGGTGCCGCTGCCCGGCATACGGCTCGAGCAAGCGCAGCATCTCCGCGTCGTCGGCGTCACGGTCCCCCGCCAGCGCCCACCCCACGATCCCCGGCAGATGCAGGTCCCCGACGGTCACCGCGTCCGCCGCCCCGTGACTGCGCTGCACGACTTCCGCCGACGTCCACGGCCCCACCCCCGGCACGACCTCCAACCGCGCCCGAGCCTCACCCGCCGGCATCCCCACGGCCTGCTCCAGCCGCGCGGCGACCCGCACGGCCCGCAGAATCGTGGACGCCCGCTTGTCGTCGACCCCGGCGCGGTGCCACTCCCAGGACGGAATCAGCGCCCAGGTCCGTGGCGCCGGCATCACCCACATCGGCCGTTCGCCGACCCCCGCGGGGCCCGGCGCCGGCTCCCCGAACCTGCGGACGAGCAGCCGCCACGCCCGGTACGCCTCGTCGGTGGTGACCTTCTGCTCCAGCACGGACGGGATCAGCGACTCCAGCACCAGCCCGGTCCGGGTCAGCCGCAGCCCCGGCCGCCGGTGCCGCGCCAGCGCGACCACCCGGTGCCGCGGCACGAACGCCCCCGGATCGTCACCGGCACCGAGCAGCTCCGGCAACTGTTCCAGCAGCCACGCGGCACCCGGTCCCCACGCCTCGCTGAGCACCTCACCGCCGTAGGCCCGCACCCGCAGCGTGCCCGGCCCGGCGGGCGTACGGCAGGCCCGCCACACGGACCCGTCCGCCGTGGCCCGGAACGTCGGGTCGGCCGGCCCGCGCCGGAGCGGTCCGAGGGTCAGCCCGAGGTCCAGCGGCCCGTCCGGCACCCACCGCCGTACCCGCGCGGGCGCCGACGCCTGCCGTGGTATCCCGGCGGCGGCCCCCGCCGGCACGGCGACATGCCCGCCGCGCACGGTCGTACGCGTGGGCCGCTGGGGGAAACGTCCTGCCACGAAGGAGTCCTTATGGATCTCAGGAGTGCCGTGCCTTGCCGGTGCCGCCTACGAGAGTAGGCGTTCGACGCGCCCAAGGAGCCGCCTCGGGGCGGACCGAGCCCCGCGCCGAGCTCACCGCACCTCCACGAACGCCCCCGCGTCCCGCTCCGGCCGCGGTCTCGGCTCCTGAGCCGGGTGACCGACCGCCACCGCGCCCATCGGATCCCAGTCCGCCGGCAGCCGAAGCACCTCGCGCACCACGTCCCGGCAGAACATCGTGGACGACACCCACGCCGAGCCCAGCCGCTCCCCGGCCAGCGCCACCAGCAGGTTCTGCACGCCCGCGCCCATCGCGACGACGAACATCTCCCGCTCCGCACCGTCCCGCCGGGCGTCGCCGTAGGTGTGCGAGCCGTCCATGACGAGGCACGGCACGACCAGGTACGGCGCGTTGCGCAGGACATCACCGCGCCGGATCCGCTTCGCGATGGACTCCTCGCTCTTGCCGTCCCGGCGCAGGTCCTCGATCCAGGCGTCCCGCATCGCGTCGAGCAGCCGTACCCGCGACTCCTCCGACTCCAGCAGCACGAACCGCCACGGCGTGGTGTGGTGCGGGGCGGGCGCGGTGACGGCGGCGGCCACCGCGCGCCGGACCGCGCCGGGGTCCACCGGCTCGTCGGTGAACGCCCGCACGGTGCGGCGCTGGGTCACGGCCTCCCGCACGGCCTCGGAGGTGCCGAGCCGGAACATGTCGTCCCGCGCGGTACGCACCAGGGCCCGGGCCCCCTCCCCGTGCTCGTCGGCCACGGTGTGGGGCAGTCCGCGCACCACGGCCACGGGCAGGCCCGCCGCCTTGCCCTTGACCAGGTCACCGGCGGCCGCCAGCTCGTCCGCCGTGGCGACGACGGTCGCGCTCAGCGGATTGCCGTACACGTCCGCGCCCCCGCGCAGATCGTCCAGCACGCGCACTCCGGCGGCGCCGATCGCGACATCGGTGAGCCCCGCGCGCCAGGGCCGCCCGAACGTGTCACTGACGACGACGCCGACGTCGACGCCGAGGGCGGCACGCAGGCCGGCCCGGATCGCGCGCGCGGACGCGTCCGGATCCTCGGGCAGCAGCAGCACGGTCCCGGCGGGGGTGTTGGAGGCGTCGACCCCGGCGGCGGCCATGACCAGGCCCTGCCGGTTCTCCACGATGCGCAGCGGGCCGCGCCGGGCCACGACCCGGACCGTCTCGGCGTCGATCGCGGCCTCCCGGTCGTCCGCCCGCACGACCCGGCCCTCGGCCTTGGAGACGATCTTGGAAGTGACGATCAGCACATCGCCGTCGGCCAGACCCGGCTCGGTCGCGGCGATCAGCTTCGCGAGGTCGTCGCCCGGCTGCACCTCGGGGATGCCGGACAGGGCCCAGACCCGGTACCCGGGCCGCCCGGCCCCGGCGGACGCCGTGTCGCTCACGCCCCCCGCACCTCCTCGGCCAGCGCCAGCGCCTCCCGTGCCATCTGCGCGGCCGCGTCCACGTCGGTCATCATCAGCGGTACGGCCCGGCAGCGGATGCCGTCCGCCTCGACCCGCTCGACCGCGCCCGCGTCCACCGTGTCGACCAGCCAGCCGTCCAGCAGCCCGGAGCCGTAGTGCTCGGCGACCGCCGCCGCCGTGGACTCCACCCCGACGGCGGCCAGCACCTTGTCGGCCATGCCGCGCACGGGCGCGTCCCCGACGATCGGGGACAGGCCGACCACGGGCACGCCCGCCTCGGCGATGGCCTCACGGATGCCGGGCACGGCGAGGATCGTGCCGATGGACACGACCGGGTTGGACGGCGGGAAGAGGATCACGTCCGCCTCGGCGATGGCCTCCAGCACGCCGGGGGCCGGCTTGGCCTGCTCGGCGCCGACGGGGACGACCGCCTCGGCCGGGACGGAGGCCCGTAGCCTCACCCAGTACTCCTGGAAGTGGATCGCCTTGCGCTCCCCGTCCAGTTCCACGGCCACGTGCGTCTCGACGCGGTCGTCCGTCATCGGGATCAGTCTCACGCCCGGCTTCCAGCGGTCGCACAGCGCCTCGGTGACCGCGCTCAGCGGATAGCCGGCGCTCAGCATCTGCGTCCGCACGATGTGCGTGGCGAAGTCCCGGTCGCCGAGCCCGAACCAGTCCGGGCCGACGCCGTAGGCCGCCAGTTCCTCTTTGAGGTGGAAGGTCTCGTCCGTCCGCCCCCAGCCCTGCTCCTCGTTGATGCCGCCGCCCAGCGTGTACATCACCGTGTCCAGGTCCGGGCAGACCTTGAGCCCGAAGAGGTGGATGTCGTCGCCGGTGTTGCCGATGACCGTGACGTCCGCTTCCGGCGCGGCCCGCTTCAGACCGCGCAGGAAACGGGCACCGCCGATGCCGCCTGCCAGAACCACAATGCGCATGCGACCAAGTCTCGCAGGCCGGTCCGACAACGCGTCAGGCAGTCACCGGGCGCGCCTCGCCGTGCGCCTCGCAGTGGGGGGAGGTGTGCATGGGCATCTCGGTCAGTCCGGGGTGGTACACGTGCAGGCTGACCGCCGGTTCCAGCGCGTCGTTGACGACCTCGTGGACGTAGCCCGGCGCGAACACCCGCTGCGCCCCCGCCGCCAGCGCGCGCGTGCCGCGCTCGGTGCGCTCGGTGAGGGTGCCCTCCAGGACGGTGAGGACACCGGACGAGCGCCCGTGGTCGTGCCGTCCGCTACCCTGCCCGGGCACCCAGGACAACAGCCACACCTCGTAACCGGGTCCGGTGCGCAGCCGGTGGTACCAGCGGGTGGTGGCGTCGTAGCGGACGAGGTGCGCCCACTGGGCGCGGTCGGCGGCGATCGAGCGGGCCAGGCCCGCGAACTCGGCGACGGTGGCCGGGTGCTCGCGCGGCGGCTGGAGCAGGTGCGGGACTTCGAGGATGTCGCCGGCGATCTGGAGGTCGTTGTCGCTGTTCATCGGGGTTCGGTGGTCCTCGGTGAAGAGTGGGGGGCTGGAGCCGGGATGTGGTGCTGGGTGACGCGTACGGTCCGCCCGGGTCACGGGCGGGCGGGGTGCCCTGGATGAGGGATCACGGAGCGTGGAGACGCGGCCGAGCCGGGATGGGCTCGGGGACAGCCGGAGCGACGTGGCTCAACAGCTGGAACAGCAACAACAGCTACAGCGCGCGCGGGCGGCACCGAGGGACCCGGCGGTGCGGGTCGAGGTGCGTGCCAAGTTCGCGAGCATGCCCACTAGGACATCGGTTCACACCCGCGCTGTCAACTCGACGCCCGGTATGTGGGATGTGTTTCACCTCATCCGGTTCATCTGAAAGGTGAAAGGTTTGCTCGCCGGGGGGTCGGGACACATGGGGCACATCCGAGCGCTCGAGCCTCGCGGAACGGGATCGAACACGGAGGCGTCTTTCTCCGTACAGAGATCTGTACGAGGTGGTGGCCGCCCCGTGGGGCCCGTCTGTGTGTCAAGGTTTATGGCGATTTGAACACTTTCCGCACGGCCTTGGTTCCGCAGAGTGAATAACGGACCCAATAGCAGATCTCGGCTTGACTCGCCCGGAGCAGCACACTTGTAATTTCACTCGTGTCGTTCAGCCGAAATCGGTAACGGCTACGCACGGGGACGCGAAAGACAGACGAGGGGCGCACATGACCGAGCTGGTGCAGCAACTGCTGGTCGACGACGCGGACGAGGAACTCGGCTGGCAGGAGCGCGCGCTGTGCGCCCAGACAGACCCCGAGTCCTTCTTCCCCGAGAAGGGCGGCTCCACCAGAGAGGCCAAGAAGGTCTGCCTCGCCTGCGAGGTCCGCTCCGAGTGCCTCGAATACGCCCTCGCCAACGACGAGCGCTTCGGCATCTGGGGCGGCCTGTCCGAGCGGGAACGCCGCCGCCTGAAGAAGGCCGCCGTGTGACCGTACGGCCGGCCTCCAACGTCGCGAACGGCCCGTCGCCAGTGGGTTATCCACAGGCGGCGGGCCGTCGTCATGGCCAGCCGATAGTGTGGTCGCTCGTCCGAGACGCCCCGCTGTCCCCTCGACGCACTCGATCCGCTCGACGCACGGGGAGGCACAGGCGTCCACCGCAGTCCATCGAACCGGGGCCCGTACCTCGATGTCCGTGCACAGCCATACGGCAGCCCGAAGCGGCACCGCCACAGCAGCGTTCGACCCAGCCCGCCCGCCCGAGTTTCCGCGTCATGTGGTGACCGCGGTCCTCGTCTCGCACGACGGCGCCCGCTGGCTGCCCGACGCGCTCACCGGGCTGCTCGGCCAGGAGCGCCCCGTCCAGTACGCGGTGGCCGCCGACACCGGCAGCGCGGACGACTCCGCCCAGCTGCTCACCGACGCCCTCGGCGACGCCAACGTGCTGCACCTGGCCCGTCGTACCGGCTTCGGCCAGGCCGTCGAGGAGGCGAGCCGCACCGCGCCCGTCCTCACCCCGGACGACCTGCCGTACCTCAAGCGCCCCAGCGGCTGGGACCCCGTCACGCGCACCTGGCGCGACGACGCCTACGACCTGCCCGAACTGCCGCACGGCGAGCCCATCCAGTGGTTGTGGCTGCTGCACGACGACTGCGCCCCCGAACCCGACGCCCTCGCCCAGCTGTTGCGGGTCGTCGAGAACGAACTGGAACTCGGCCGCGACGACGTCGCGGTCGTCGGCCCCAAGCTGCGCGGCTGGTACGACCGCCGCCAGTTGCTGGAGGTCGGCGTCTCCATCGCCAACTCCGGCCGCCGCTGGACCGGCCTGGACCGCCGCGAACAGGACCAGGGGCAGCACGACCACGTCCGCACCGTGCTGTCCGTCTCCACCGCCGGCATGCTCGTCCGCCGCGACGTCTTCGAACAGCTCGGCGGCTTCGACCGCCGGCTGCCCCTCATGCGCGACGACGTCGACCTGTGCTGGCGCGCCCACACGGCCGGCCACCGCGTGCTGGTCGCCCCCGACGCCGTCGTCCGGCACGCCGAGGCCGCCTCCCGCGAACGCCGCACGGTCGACTGCGCGGGCCGCACCACCGCCTCCCCGCACAAGGTCGACAAGGCGGGCGCCGTCTACACCCTCCTCGTCAACACCCGTACGGCCGCGCTGCCCTGGGTCCTGCTTCGGCTCGTCCTCGGCACCGTCCTGCGCACCCTCGCCTACCTCGTCGGCAAGGTCCCCGGCCAGGCCCTCGACGAGATCCGCGGCCTGCTGAGCACCCTGCTGCGGCCCGAGCGGATCATCGCCACCCGGCGCCGCCGCGGCCCCGCCCGGATCGACAAGGGCGAGCTGCGCCAGCTCTTCCCGCCGCCCGGCGCCACCATCCGGGCCACGGTGGAGCAGATCGCGGGCAACTTCACCAGCGGCACCGACAGCGACACCGCCTCGGCCGGCCGGCACGGCGGCGCCGTGGAGTCCGGGCCCGGCGGTGACGACGCCGAGTTCCTGGAGGTCGAGCAGTTCGCCCGGCTCAAGCGGATCGCCCGCAGACCCGGCCCGGTGCTCTTCCTCGCGCTGCTGCTCATCTCCCTCGTGGCCTGCCGCGCCCTGCTCGCCGGCGGTGCCCTCGCCGGCGGCGCCCTGCTGCCCGCCCCGGCCGGCGCCGGCGACCTGTGGTCCCGCTACCTGGACGCCTGGCATCCGGTCGGCGCCGGGGGCGACCCGTCCGCACCGCCCTACCTGGCGATCGTCGCGACCCTCGCCTCGATCCTGTTCGGCTCCACCGGACTCACCGTCACCGTCCTGCTCGTCTGCTCGGTACCGCTCGCCGGATTCACCGCCTACTTCGCCTCCCGGCCCCTGGTCACCTCCCGGCTGCTGCGCGCCTGGGCGGCGATCGGCTACGCCTTCCTGCCCGCCACCACCGGCGCCCTGGCCGGCGGCCGCATCGGCACCGCCGTCCTCGCCGTACTGCTGCCGCTCATCGCCCGCGCGGGCATCGCCGCCAGCGGCCTGGCAAGCCGCACCGGCGCGCGCGGAAGCTGGCGCGCCACCTGGGCGTACGCGCTCCTGCTGACCGTCACCACCGCCTTCACGCCGATCGTCTGGCCCATCGCCCTGCTGCTCGGCCTCGGCGTACTGGGCTTGCGCCGCGGCGACCTCGTCGCCCACGGCCTGCGCTTCCTCGCCCAGCTCGGCACCCCGCTGCTGCTCCTCGCCCCCTGGTCGCTGACCCTCCTGCCGACCGGCTTCTTCCGGGAGGCCGGCCTGGAGTACGGCCCCTCGGCCGCCTCCGCGCTCGACCTGCTCGGCGCCGCGCCCGGCGGCCCCGGCACCGTGCACGGCCTGATGCTCATCGGCATCGTGCTCGCGGCGCTCGCCGCACTGCTGCGCTCCGAGCGGCAGCTCGGCGTCCGCACCGCCTGGGCCGTCGCCCTGCTCGGCCTCGTCTTCGCGGTCCTGTCCAACAAGTCCGCCTGGGCCGGACCGGCCACCCTCGTCTACGGCATCGCCCTGCTGGCCGCCGCGGCCCTGGGCGCCGACGGCGCACGTGCGCGCGTGGCCGAGCAGAGCTTCGGTTGGCGCCAGCCCGTCGCCGCCCTGATCGCCTTCGCCTCAGCCGCCGGCCCGCTGCTCGTCGCCGCCGGCTGGATGATCCGCGGCGCCGACGGCCCGCTGGAGCGCCGCGACCCCGCCCAGGTGCCCGCGTTCGTCGCCGAGGACTCCAGCGGCGGCGACCAGGCCCGCACCCTGATCCTCGACAGCGACTCCACCGCGCGCGTGCGCTACACCCTGGTCCGCGGCTCCGGCGCCCGCATGGGCGACGCCGAACTCGCCGCCGCCGAAGGCGAAAACGCCCGCCTGGACAAGACCGTCGCCAACCTCGTCGCCGGCTCCGGCGCCGACCAGGCCGACGAACTCGGCGGCTTCGCCGTGCGCTACGTCCTCGTCCACAAGGGCGCCCCCCGCGACATCACCCGCGTCCTCGACGCCACGCCCGGCCTGAGCCGGCTCAGCCAGCAGAACGGCAGCGCCCTGTGGCGCGTCGACCAAGGGGTCGGCCGCGCGGCCATCGTGCCCGCCTCCGGCTCGGGCAAGGCCCAGTCGGTCACGGCGGGGCCGGTGGAGGTCCACACGACGATCCCGCCCGGCTCCGGCAGCCGCGTCCTGCGCCTCGCCGACAGCGCCGCCGACGGCTGGACGGCCACCCTCGACGGCAAGCCGCTCACCAGGACCACGGTCGACGGCTGGGCCCAGGGCTTCCAACTCCCCTCCACCGGCGGCAGGCTGGACGTCACCTACGACACCCCGATCGGCCACACGGCCTGGCTCTGGGCACAGGGCGCGCTCGCCCTCGTCCTGGTCGTCCTCGCCCTGCCCGGCCGCCGCCGCGACGTCGACGACGACCTGCCCGAGGAGCAGCCCCTGCCCGCGCAGGCCACCGCCGGCGAGGGCCGCCGCGCCCGCCGCCTGCGCGCCCAGGCGGAGGAGTCCGCCGCCGAGGAGCAGCCCGGCACGCCTGCGCAGCCCGAGCAGCCCCCGGCCGCCGTACCGCACCAGCAGTCGTACGACGTGGGGGTCCCCCCGGTCGAGCGAAGCCGAGACTGGGGGAGGGACCCGGGCACGTACGGGAACGCCGGGAACGCCGGGTACAGCGGTTACGACACGGACCCGTACCAGCCCGCGACCGGCTACGACCAGCAGCAGTACCAGCAGCCCGACCCCTACGAGACGGCCCCGTACGACCCGTACGGCTACCACGGCACCGCCGACCAGATGCCGTACGACCCGGCGGCCTACCAGCAGGGCTACGACCCGGCGTACGACGCCTCCCAGCGGGGCTACGACCCCTCCCAGCAGGGTTACGACCCCCAGCAGGGCTATGACCCGGCTCAGCAGGGTTACGACCCGGCCCAGCACCCCCACGGCACCGGCAGCCAGCGCCCCGACGGGAGCCAGCAGTGAACCGCACCACCCTGTCCCTGATCGCCGGCACGGCCGCGCTGGCCGCCGTCACCGCGTTCGCCGCGCTCGACTCGCCGTCCGCGTCCGGCGCCGCCGCCCCCCAGGCGGCTGCCCGGCTGCCCGTGGAGCGCACCAGCCTGCTGTGCCCGGCGCCGAGCATGTCGGACATCGCCGACACGGCCTACACGTCGTTCACGCCCGTCACCAAGGGCACCGGGAGCGACGGAAAGGCCCAACTCCAGGCGGCCGGCGGGCAGTCGGCCGACGGCACGGACGGCAGCCCGAAGAGCAAGGGCGGCAAGGGCGCCGACAAGAAGGCCGACGAGCCGGTGCTCACCCCCAAGGCGCCGGGCACGCCGGCCACCGGGGAGACCTCCGGCGCCGAGGCGCCCGCGCTCATCGGCACCGCGGACGGCAGGTTCGCGCCCGGCTGGACCGTCCAGGAGACCACCGAGGTCGCCGCCGGCACGGGCCGGGGCCTCCTGGGCGTCAACTGCACCGGCGCGGACACCGAGTTCTGGTTCCCGGGCGCCAGCACGGCCACCGGCCGCACCGACTACGTCCACCTGACCAACCCCGACGACTCGGCCGCCGTGGTCGACATCGAGCTGTACGGCAAGGACGGCGCGATCAAGTCCCCGCTGGGCGAGAACCTCACCGTCAAGCCGCACGCGAGCGAGCCCATCCTGCTCTCCACGCTCACCGACGAGCGGCAGGCCGACCTGACCGTGCACGTCAGCGTGCGCAGCGGCCGGGTCGGCGCGGCCGTGCAGGCCCTGGACGACAAGGTGGGCGGCGACTGGCTGGCCGCCGCCGCCGACCCCGCCGGCAGCCAGGTCCTGCCGGGCATCCCGAAGGACGCCACCGACGTCCGCCTGATCGCCTTCGCCCCCGGTGACGACGACGCCGACCTGAAGATCCGCCTGGCCTCGCCCGACGGCCTGATCACCCCCGCCGGGAACGAGAGCCTGCACGTCAAGTCCGGCATGTCCACGGCGGTCGACCTCGGCGACGTCACGCGTGGCGAGGCCGGCTCGCTGGTCCTCACGCCCACCGACCAGACGGTTCCGGTCGTCGCGGCGCTCCAGGTGGTGCGCGGCAAGGGAGACAGGAAGGAGACGGCGTTCATCCCGGCCACGGCCGCCGTCGGCACGCGCGCGACCTCGGCCGACAACAGCGCGAAGGGCACGACGCTCGCCCTGACGGCCCCCACCGGCACGGCCACGGTCAAGGTGACGGCGTCGGCGGGCAGCGAGGGCGGGGCCCCGGTGACCAAGACGTACACGATCAAGTCCGGCACCACCCAGAACGTCGACGTCCCCGCCCCGGCGGGCCTGAAGGGCACGTACGCCCTCACGGTCGAACCCGTCTCCGGGGCCCCCGTCTACGGCTCCCGCACGCTCGCGGCCACCGAGGGGGGCGTCCCCGCCTTCACCGTCCAGACCCTCCCGAACGACCACGGAATGGTGTCGGTACCGAGAACGGAGCAGGACTTGTCGGTCCTGCAGAAGTGAGGGGTGCGGCTTGGCAGGCCGCCCCCCGCCCAGCACGGGACGCCGGGCACCGGCAAAGGTGCCCTAGTCCTCCCCGTACCGGGGGTCCACGGTCTCCGGCGTCAGCCCCAGCAACTCGGCCACCTGCTCCACGACCACCTCGTGCACCAGCGCGGCCCGCTCGTCCCGCCCCTTGGTCCGGATCTCCACGGGCCGCCGGTACACGACCACCCGAGCCCGCCGTCCGTCCCGCGCGGGACTGACCCCACCGAGCGGAACGGTGTCGTCCGCCCACGCCACCTGATCTCCGCGCCCCTCCAACCGGGGCACCTCCAGCACCAGGAAGTCGATGTCGGCCAGCTGCGGCCACCGCCGCTCGAGGCGTTCCACGGAGTCCTGCACCAGGTCCGCGAACACCTCGGCACGGCTGGCCGCCAGCGGCACCTGCGGCGGCGCGATCGGCCCTCGCATGCCCCGCCCGTGGCGATCACGGCGACGGGGCCCGGGGCCGGCGGCACGGGGCGGTACACGGTTGTCCATCACTGGTGAAGGGTAGTCCCCGCGCCCTCCGCACGTCCGGCTCCGCGCGGCAACCGGCCCCTGCCCCCGCATGTCGCAGGATGACCATTTCAGCCAAGGTCTGGCTCGTTTCCGTAACTCTCCGAGACCGCCGAACTCAAGGCAATTGACGGTGTTTGTGCCGACTCCTGACCGGACGCGGTCCCGCCCGGCACTCACCGCAGATGCGTCCATGCAGGTCAACGAAGTCCGCTCGAAGGGGTGTGTGGGGCGTTTCACAACACGACACGGTGGAGTGACCTGGTGGAGAGTCGTCGCGGCCCGCTCAAGAGTGCGGTACCGTCCAACGTCGTGAGCCCTGTACGTCGCTGTTCGCGCACCGCCTGCGGCCGACCCGCCGTCGCGACGCTGACGTACGTCTACGCCGACTCGACCGCGGTCCTCGGCCCGCTCGCCACCTACGCCGAACCCCACTGCTACGACCTGTGCGCCGAGCACTCCGAGCGCCTCACCGCCCCGCGCGGCTGGGAGGTCGTACGACTCCTCGACGGATCCGCGCCCGCGCGGCCCAGCGGAGACGATCTGGAAGCGCTCGCCAACGCCGTGCGCGAGGCGGCCCGTCCGCAGGAGCGCGCGGCGGAGGCCGGCGGTGGCGGATCCCGCGCCGCCGACCCCATGGAGGTCGCCCGCCGCGGCCATCTGAGGGTCCTGCGCTCCCCTGACAACTGAGCGCGACAACCGGCGAGCACCACCCCGGGGCCGCCTGTGCGCCACGACGGAACGCCACCCCACGCCACCCCCGGCCCGCGTGACGGTCCGGCCCGTCCGGGCGTTACGGAAGGGGGTCCACCGCGCGTCCGACTGGTGTCCGCGCACGGCGCCCGAACGCCCGGCGGGTAGTTTGTGGGCACCCATAGGACTTCAGGAGGGTTGGCCGTGACTGCTGATCTGTCGCAGATCGTGAAGGCGTACGACGTGCGCGGAGTGGTCCCGGACCAGTGGGACGAGGCACTGGCCGGACTCTTCGGCGCCGCCTTCGCGGAGGTGACGGAAGCGGCGGCCATCGTCGTCGGCCACGACATGCGGCCCTCGTCCCCCGGCCTCTCCCGCGCCTTCGCGCGCGGCGCGGCGGACCGCGGCGCGGACGTCACCGAGATCGGCCTGTGCTCCACGGACCAGCTCTACTACGCCTCCGGCGCGCTGAACCTGCCGGGCGCGATGTTCACGGCCTCCCACAACCCGGCCCAGTACAACGGCATCAAGCTGTGCCGCGCGGGCGCCGCCCCCGTCGGCCAGGACACGGGCCTCACGCAGATCCGCGAACTGGTCGAGCGCTGGCTGGCGGAGGGCGCCCCGGAGCCCGTGGACCGGCCGGGAACCCTCTCTGCGCGCGAGACGTTGGAGGACTACGCGGCGCACCTCCGCTCCCTGGTCGACCTCACGTCCATCCGCCCCCTGAAGGTCGTGGTCGACGCCGGCAACGGCATGGGCGGCCACACGGTCCCCCCGGTCTTCGCCGGCCTGCCCCTGACCCTCGTCCCGATGTACTTCGAACTGGACGGCACCTTCCCGAACCACGAGGCCAACCCGCTCGACCCGGCCAACCTCGTGGACCTTCAGAAGCGGGTCCCGGTGGAGGGCGCCGACCTCGGCATCGCCTTCGACGGCGACGCCGACCGCTGCTTCGTCGTGGACGAGCACGGAGACCCGGTCTCCCCGTCCGCGATCACCGCGCTGGTCGCCGCCCGGGAACTGGCCCGCAACGGCGGCAAGGGCACGGTCATCCACAACCTGATCACGTCCCGCACGGTCCCGGAGGTGGTGAAGGAGAACGGCGGCACCCCCGTGCGCACCCGCGTCGGCCACTCCTTCATCAAGGCGGAGATGGCCCGCAGCGGCGCGATCTTCGGCGGCGAGCACTCCGCCCACTACTACTTCAAGGACTTCTGGAACGCCGACACGGGCATGCTGGCCGCCCTGCACGTCCTCGCCGCCCTCGGCGGCCAGGAGGGCCCGCTGTCCGCCCTGGTCGCCCAGTACGACCGCTACACCGGCTCCGGCGAGATCAACTCCACCGTCGCCGACCAGGCCGCCCGCCTCGCCGCGATCCGCACCGCGTACGAGGGCCGCGCCGACGTCACCCTCGACGACCTCGACGGCCTCACGGTCGCCGCGGCCGACTGGTGGTTCAACGTCCGCCCGTCCAACACGGAGCCGCTCCTGCGCCTGAACGCCGAGGCGAAGGACGAGGCCACGATGACGAAGGTCCGCGACGAGGCACTGGCGATCATCAGGGGCTGAGCGGTCTGCCCATGAGCGGTACGCTGACCAGGCATATGCACAGACACCCGTACGCCCTCTGAAGGGACAGCCCATGCCGCTCGAAGCCGGCCTCCTGGAGATCCTCGCCTGCCCGGCCTGCCATGCCCCGCTGAAGGAGCAGGACACCGAGCTGATCTGCACGGGCCAGGACTGCGGCCTCGCCTACCCGGTCCGCGACGGCATCCCGGTCCTGTTGGTCGACGAGGCCCGCCGCCCCGAGTGACGAGGCCCGTCACCTCGTAGCACCCCAGGATCCCGGCCATCGGAGGCTGCCGCCCATGCTGGACGAAACGCTGCTCGACACCCCGGAGGGCCTCGCCGAGGCCGACCGCCGGGGTCTGCTGCGCGGCGCGGCGGAGGCCGGCGCCCGCGTCCGCACCGCCGCCCGGCACGCCACCGAGGCCGGCATCGGCGAGCTCAAGCCCGACGGCCGCCCCCGCGCGGTCCTCATCGCGGGCCCCGGCGCCGCCGCCACCCACACCGCCGACCTCCTCGGCACCCTGGCCGGCCCCGGCAGCCCCGTCGTCCGGCTCGCCCCCACCGGCGTCGCCCCGGCAGCGGGCGCCCTGCGCTGGGAACTCCCGGGCTGGGCCGGTTCGGTGGACCTGCTGCTGATCGCCACCCCGGACGGCACCGAACCGAGCCTGTCCCTCCTCGCCGACCAGGCCTACCGCCGTGGCTGCTCGGTAGCCGCCGTGGCCCCGCCCGGCACCCCGCTCGCCGAAGCGGTCGCCGGCGCGCACGGCATGTTCGTCCCGATGGCGACGGCACCGTACGACCAGGAGGAACCGCTCGCCGCGTCCTCCCCGGGCGTCTTCTGGGCGCTGCTGACCCCGCTGCTCGCGCTCCTGGACCGGATCGGTCTGATCGCCGCCGCGCCGGACGCCCTGGAGAAGGTCGCCGACCGCCTCGACCACATCGCGGAGCGCTGCGGCCCCGCCATCGCGACCTACAGCAACCCGGCGAAGACCCTCGCCGCCGAACTCGCCGACGCGCTCCCGCTGGTGTGGACGGAAGGGACCTCGGCCGGTCCGGCGGGCCGCCGCTTCGCCGCCGCGCTCGCCGAACTCGCCGGCCGCCCCGCCCTGGTCGCCGAACTGCCCGAGGCGCTCGCCGCGCACGGCGCCCTGCTGGCCGGCCCGCTCGCCGCCAGCGCCGACCCGGAGGACTTCTTCCGCGACCGCGTCGAGGAGCCGCCAGCGCTGCACGCGCGCGTGGTGCTGCTCCGCGACCGCCCGATCACCGGCCTCACCGCCGCCCCCGCCGCCCGTGACGTGGCCCTCAGCCACGACACGGCGATCAGCGAACTCGAACCGGAGGAGGGCGGCGAACTGGAGACCCTCGCGGAACTGATCGCCGTCACGGATTTCGCCGCCGTTTACCTGGCGCTCGCTTCAGGGGCCTGATCCTGTTCCGGGCCGGACGACCCGAGCCCGCCCCCCGGCACCGCGAAGGTACAGTCGCCGACGCGGCCGAGCAGCGTACGTACGGAGACTGAGAAGACACATGGATCGCCTCGACAACACCATCCGCCCCTATGCCTGGGGTTCTCCCACCGCCATCCCGCACCTCCTCGGCGTCGAGCCGACCGGTGAACCCCAGGCGGAGATGTGGATGGGCGCACACCCGGGCGCCCCGTCGCGCACCGAGCGCGGGACCCTCGTCGAGGTCATCAAGGCCGACCCGGAGCGGGAACTCGGTGCCCGCGCGGTCGCCAGGTTCGGCCCCCAGCTGCCGTTCCTGCTCAAGATCCTCGCCGCCGGCGCGCCCCTGTCCCTCCAGGTGCACCCCGACCTGGAACAGGCCAGGGAGGGATACGCCGACGAGGAGCGGCGCGGCATCCCCGTCGACGCCCCCTACCGCAACTACAAGGACGCCAACCACAAGCCCGAACTGATCTGCGCCCTCACCGAGTTCGACGGCCTGTGCGGCTTCCGCGACCCGGTGGGGGCCGCCGACCTGCTCGACGGGCTCGGCGTGGACTCCCTCAAGCCGTACGTCGACCTGCTGCACGCCCATCCCGAGGACGCGGCCCTGCGCGAGGTCCTCACCGCGATCCTCAGCGCCGACCCGGAGGAGATGGCCCGCACGGTCGCCGAGGCCACCGCCGCCTGCACCCGCCTCGGCGGCGCCTACGCTCCCTACGCCGACATCGCCCACCACTACCCGGGCGACCCCGGCGTCATCGCGGCCATGCTGCTCAACCACGTCCGGCTCCAGCCCGGCGAGGCCCTGTTCCTCGGCGCCGGCATCCCGCACGCCTACCTCAGCGGTCTCGGCGTCGAGATCATGGCCAACTCCGACAACGTCCTGCGCTGCGGCCTGACCCCCAAGCACGTCGACGTCCCCGAACTCCTGCGGATCGTCCGCTTCGAGCCGAGCGACCCGGGCGTGCTGCGCCCGGAGGCCTCCCCGGAGGGCGAGGAGGTCTACGAGACCCCGATCGACGAGTTCCGGCTCTCCCGGTACGTCCTCCCCGAGGGCGGCGCCGCCCACGACCTCACCCGGGACACCCCGCAGATCCTGCTCTGCACGGCCGGCACCGTCCGGGCGGGCGAACTCGAGCTGCGGGCCGGTCAGTCGGTCTTCGTCCCGGCCGGCGAGCGGGCGGAGATCGCGGGCGCGGGCACGGTCTTCCGCGCCACCGTGATCGTATGACCGGAGCTGTGGACAACCTGTGGATCATATGACCGGGGTTGTGGATACCTGACGCACCGGGGCCCGGCCGGGCTGCAAGAATGGCCCACCGGCAAAGGCCGGGCAAAGCCGGGCACTCGTCCGGACGGACGCACCAGGGCGACAGAGGCGAAGGGACAACGCGAACACATGAGCGCGTCAGGCGGTACCAAGGCGATCGTGGCGGCACTCGGCGCCAATCTCGCCATCGCGGCATCGAAGTTCGTGGCGTTCGCGTTCAGCGGCTCCTCCTCGATGCTCGCCGAGGGCGTCCACTCGCTCGCCGACTCCGGCAACCAGTTCCTGCTGCTCGTCGGCGGCAAGAAGGCGCAGCGCCAGGCGAGCCCGCAGCACCCCTTCGGCTACGGCCGCGAGCGGTTCATCTACGCCTTCCTCGTCTCGATCGTCCTCTTCTCCATCGGCGGCATGTTCGCCATCTACGAGGGCTACGAGAAGGTCCGCCACCCGCACGACCTGGAGCACTGGTACTGGCCGGTCGGCGTCCTCGTCTTCGCGATCATCGCCGAGGGCTTCTCCTTCCGCACGGCCATCAAGGAGTCCAACGGCCTGCGCGGCACGCTCTCCTGGAAGGAGTTCATCCGCCGCGCCAAGGCACCCGAGCTGCCCGTCGTCCTCCTGGAGGACTTCGGCGCGCTCATCGGTCTGATCCTCGCCCTCGGCGGCGTCGGCCTCTCCCTGCTCACCGGCGACGGCGTCTGGGACGGCATCGGCACCCTCTGCATCGGTGTCCTGCTCGTCCTGATCGCCCTCGTCCTGGCCGCCGAGACCAAGTCGCTGCTGCTCGGCGAGGCCGCCGGGCTCGAAGACATAAAGAAGATCGAGGCCGCGATCGTCGACGGCGACACGGTCCCCCGCATCATCCACATGCGCACCCTCCACCTCGGCCCGGAGGAGCTGCTGGTCGCCGCCAAGATCGCCGTCCGGCACGACGACACGGCCACCGAGGTCGCGAGCGCCATCGACGCCGCCGAGGCCCGTATCCGCGCCGCCGTCCCCATCGCCCGCGTCATCTACCTGGAACCGGACATCTACAGCGAGGCCGAGGCCGCCAAGGGCCCGGACCCGGACGCGACCCCGGGCGGCCCGACCCCGCACCCCGCCGGTCACTGAGGAAACTCCGCGGTACGGCCCTCAGCCCTGAGCCGGCTGCACGGGCCAGGGCGCCGGCGGCACCGTCGGCGCCTTCCGCCGCCGCACCACCAGGGCGGCGATCCCCAGCCCGGCACCGGTCAGGACCAGCAGACCGCCCGCGAGCAGGGCCGTACCCAGCAGGGCCGGGCCCGTACGGTCGTCCGTCACCCGCCCCCGCACGGCGTCCGCCGGCACGGTTCCGCCGTGATCGGCGGCGAAGAAGCGGGAGTCCATCGAGTCGGACCGGTGGTCACCCATCAGGAACAGCCGGCCCCGCGGCACCTTCACGTCGTACGGCCGGTGCACACCGTCGGCGTCCCCCTCGTAGACGTACGGCTCCTCGACCGGCTTGCCGTTCACGGTGACCCGCTCCTCGGAGCCCACGTTCGTGCAGCACGCCACACGGTCGCCGCCCACGCCGATCACCCGCTGCATGAAAACGCCCGCGGACCGGTAGCGCCCCGGCAACGAGAACACCACGACGTCACCGCGCCGCACCTCGCTCCCGTCCACCCGCTCCCAGATGATCCGGTCACCCCGCTGGTACGTCGGCTCCATGCTCTGGCTCGGCTGCGTGCCCGTGCCGTACGCGCCGCGCCCGTAGACGAAGGCACCCCCGGCCAGCACCACACCCAGCAGCCCCACCACCAGCGCCGCGATCCCCAGTCCCCGCCCTCTGCCCGCCATGTCCCGTCCTCCCCATGCGGCCCGTCCGCGGCGCGGACAATAGCGGTCCTCCGTGAACGCCCGGTGCCCTCGGCACTCCCGTGACCGCTCGCCGCACCCTCGCCGGTGAGCGGTGCCCACCGACGAGAACGCCGCGCGTACGGCCCGTCGAATGCTCAGGCGGACTGGGGCCGACCGGGCCGTCCGGTGTAGCTTGGGACGGAGCCAGACGTCGCTGCTGATGGCGGTCGGGCGGTCCCACGCGGACCGACCGAGGGAGAGAGGGCCTCCGACGGACTGCGCTGCGCGTACGTGGGCATGCCTGTGTCCTCTTCTCGGGCACCCCTGTGTCCGCCGCCGCGCAGACCAGCCGTACCCACCTCGCCCCAACCCCGAGGAGCAGCTCGTAATGACGACTGTCGAGAACCGACAGGACTTCAAGGTCGCCGACCTCTCGCTGGCCGAGTTCGGCCGCAAGGAGATCACCCTCGCCGAGCACGAGATGCCCGGCCTCATGGCGATCCGCAAGGAGTACGCCGAGGCCCAGCCGCTCGCCGGCGCCCGCGTCACCGGCTCGCTGCACATGACCGTGCAGACCGCCGTGCTCATCGAGACCCTGGTCGCCCTCGGCGCCCGGGTCCGCTGGGCCTCCTGCAACATCTTCTCCACCCAGGACCACGCCGCCGCGGCCATCGCCGTCGGCCCGAACGGCACGCCGGACAACCCGCAGGGCGTCCCGGTCTTCGCCTGGAAGGGCGAGACCCTGGAGGAGTACTGGTGGTGCACCGAGCAGGCGCTGACCTGGCCGGACAGCCCCACCGGCGGTCCCAACATGATCCTGGACGACGGTGGCGACGCCACCCTCCTCGTCCACAAGGGCGTCGAGTACGAGAAGGCCGGTGAGGTCCCCGCCCTGGACACCGCCGAGTCCGACGAGCACCGCGTCATCCTCCAGCTGCTGCACCGCACCCTGGGCGAGAACCCCCAGAAGTGGACCCAGCTCGCCTCGGAGATCCGCGGCGTCACCGAGGAGACCACCACCGGTGTCCACCGCCTGTACGAGATGCAGCGCGACGGCGTCCTCCTCTTCCCGGCGATCAACGTCAACGACGCCGTCACCAAGTCGAAGTTCGACAACAAGTACGGCTGCCGCCACTCCCTGGTCGACGGCATCAACCGCGCCACCGACGTCCTGATCGGCGGCAAGACCGCCGTCGTCTGCGGCTACGGCGACGTGGGCAAGGGCTGCGCCGAGTCCCTGCGCGGCCAGGGCGCCCGCGTGATCGTCACCGAGATCGACCCCATCTGCGCCCTGCAGGCGGCGATGGACGGCTACCAGGTCACGACCCTGGACGAGGTCATCGACAAGGCCGACATCTTCATCACCACGACCGGCAACAAGGACATCATCATGGCCTCGGACATGGCCAAGATGAAGCACCAGGCGATCGTCGGCAACATCGGTCACTTCGACAACGAGATCGACATGGCCGGTCTCGCCAAGGTGCCCGGCATCGTCAAGGACGAGGTCAAGCCGCAGGTCCACACCTGGACGTTCCCCGACGGCAAGAAGATCATCGTCCTCTCCGAGGGCCGCCTGCTGAACCTGGGCAACGCCACCGGCCACCCGTCGTTCGTGATGTCCAACTCCTTCGCGGACCAGACCCTGGCCCAGATCGAGCTGTTCACCAAGCCCGACGCGTACCCGATCGGCGTCTACGTGCTGCCCAAGCACCTCGACGAGAAGGTCGCCCGCCTCCACCTGGACGCACTCGGCGTCAAGCTCACCAAGCTGCGCCCGGAGCAGGCCGCGTACATCGGCGTGGAGGTCGACGGCCCGTTCAAGCCGGACCACTACCGCTACTGATCCGGTGATCCTCCCGTAGTCCAGCCCGCCGGGGGAGTGCGCGGTGCACCGGCGCACCCTCCCGGCAGCAGGTCCTCCGAGGCAGGCCCCCGCACCCCCGTGCCGGGGGCCTGCCCCTTTGGCTCCCTGACCTGCGGCACCCGGCCCGTGGCGCCCCGAGCCTGGCCGGCCGAGCCATGGCTTCCCGGACCCAGGGATCCCGCAAGCCAGGGTTTCGGGGAGCCGGGAGTTTCGGGACCCAGGGCTTTCCGACCCCTCGCCCTATCGCTCCCGGACCCGCGCCTTCCGGCCGGATCAGCCCGTCAAGACCCAGGACCCCCATGCCCCGCGGCCGTTATTCGCTCCACGATCCGCACGATCACACCCCCCTCGCGGACGAACACTTCCAGTGCGCCCCCGGTCCGTCCGGCTGGCGCTACGTCTCCCGGCTGACCGGCCCCGCCGGCGACCACCGCGGCTCGGTCGACCTCGCCCTGGACGACCTAGGCCGCCCCATCCGCCTCGAACTCCACGCGGGTGACTGGCAGGTGCGCGGCGCCGCCATCGACGGCGTCACCTGGGTCCGCACCGACCCCACCGGCACCCAAGCCACCGAAGGCAATGTGCGCGCCCACGCCTTCACCGGCACGTCCCCCGCGTTCCTCGTCGCCACCGCCCGGCTCCTGCGCCTCACCCCCTCGTCCGCCGCGACCCGCGTACGCCTCGTGGCCTTCACCGACCCCGTCCTCGCCCCCCGCACCGTGGACCAGTCCTGGGCTCTGGTGAACAGCGAAGCACACGCCACTGACAACGCCCCCCTGATCGTGGACGAATACCAGGTCACAGCCCTGGACACCGGTGAACAGCACACCGTCCACATCGCCGGCGACGTCGTCCTCGCCGCACCCGGGATCGAGCTGGAAGACCTCCAGTCACCGCCGTCGCGATTCGACTGAACCCGGTACCCCCGGCGGCCCGGGGTGCCGCGAGCACGGCGGAAGCAGACCCGGACTACGCCGGCGGCGCGAACCCCGTGGCCGGCCGGTCGGTCCGGGACTCCTCCCGCGGCGGCGCCGACGAGGGAGCGAGAGGGGCCTGCGGCGGCTGCGGTGCGGCTCCGTGCGCCATCGGCGGTGCTGCCGGGTGCGCCACCGGCTGTGCTGCGGGCCCTGCCATCGGCGGAGCGAAGCCGCCGCCGCCCCTCCCGAACGCCTGCCGGACCTCACGGGACTGCCGCTCGTGCACCACGGCCGCCAGGAAGGCGGCAGGAGGCAGGTCCCGGGGCACCGGTGCCCCGGTCCGCTCCGCGAGGTCGGCCGCCAGCCGCTGTGCCATACCCGCCGAGACCTGCGGATCGAGCTGCTGCATCCGGGTCAGGTACTGCCGGACGGCGAGCCACAGCCCGTCCGGGACCGCCGACAGGTCCAGCCCGGCGAACCGCCCCACGAGCCACGGCGGCGGAGGCGGAACGAAGCCGGTCCGCCCGGCGGGTATCCGTTCCCGAACGACCAGGGTGCCCGCGAAAACGTCCCCGAGCCGCCGCCCCCGAGCCGAGACCAGCGAGGCGATACAGGCCACCACCCCGAACGTCATCAGGATCTCCACCACCCCGATCGCGCCCCGCACCAGCGCATGCCGGAAGCGGATCGGCCCACCGTCGTCCCGCACCACCCGGAGCCCGAACGCCAGCTTCCCCAGCGAACGCCCGTGACTGAGCGTCTCGACGGCTATCGGCCCGCCGACCAGCACCAGCAGGAACGTCGCGATCGACAGCGCCAGCTGCGCGGCCTCGTCCAACGAAGCCGTCGACACGGCCAGCACCATCATCACGACGATGTACGCGACCACCGCCACGACCAGGTCCAACAACACGGCCAGCGCCCTGCTCGGCAGCTTCGCGGGCCGCAGTTCGAGCGCCACCGCCTCGCCCGTCACCAGCTCACTCACGCCCGCCGCCCTTCCCTGGTCCGCCCCTGAACCGCAAGTCTGCCAAGCTGTGGGCGCATCGCGCCGCAGTACGACAAGCTGACAGCAAGCACGAGCATCCACGACGAGCCGTGGACGACCAGCCGAGGAGCAGGCAGACCCGATGGACCTGGACGTCTTCGTCTCCGTACACCGAGCCGAATGGGACCGGCTCGACGCACTGCTCGGCCGCCGACGCCGGCTCACCGGCGCCGAAGCAGACGAACTCGTCGCCCTCTACCAGCGCACCGCCACCCACCTGTCCCTCATCCAGTCGAGCGCTCCGGACCCGCAACTGACGGGACGGCTCAGCCAGCTCGTGGCACGCGCGCGCAGCACCGTCGCCGGCACCCGCCGCGCGTCATGGCGGGACGTCACGCGCTTCCTCGGCCAGGGCTTCCCGGCCGCCGTCTACCGCACCCGCCACTGGTGGGTGCCCACAGCGCTGGTCTCCACCGCCGTCGCCATCCTCCTGGGCTGGTGGATCGGCACCCACCCCGAGGTGCAGTCGTCCATCGCGGCACCCAGCCAGCTGCGGGAGCTGACCCGGCCCGGCGGTGAGTACGAGACCTACTACTCCAGCCATCCGGCTGCCGCCTTCGCGGCCCAGGTCTGGACGAACAACGCCCAAGCGGCGGCGATGTGCCTGGTCCTGGGTGTCTTTCTGGGACTGCCCGTCCTCTGGATCCTCTTCCAGAACATGCTCAACCTGGGCGTCGGCTTCGGCCTCATGTCCTCGGCCGGCCGCCTCGACACCTTCCTCGGTCTGATCCTCCCGCACGGCCTGCTCGAACTGACCGCGGTCTTCGTCGCCGCCGGTACGGGATTGCGCCTCGGCTGGACCGTCATCGACCCCGGCCCGCGCAGCCGGCGCGCGGCGCTCGCGGAGGAGGGACGGGCTGCCGTCGGCATGGCGATCGGCCTCGCCCTGGTCCTGTTCGTCTCCGGTGCCATCGAAGGCTTCGTCACCCCCTCCGGCCTGCCCACCTGGGCCCGCATCGGCATCGGAGTCGCGGCCGAGCTGGCGTTCCTGACGTACGTCTACGTGCTGGGCGGGCGTGCGGCACGCGCGGGTGAGACGGGCGATCTCGAAGCCACGGACCGCAGCTCCTCGGTCCCCACGGCCGCCTGACGGCCGGCGGATGTGCACTCGACCCCTGTGAGCTGCTAATCTCCTCTTCGCCCCGCAAGAGCCGTTGACACGGAGGGAGTGGGGAGGTAGATTCAAACAGTTGCCCGGAGCTGGACAGATCCAGCGGGCAGCCGTTAGAATCTAATCGCTTCGCCGGGAGCCGTGAACGGCACTCCGGGAAGCACCTTCCGATTACTCAGGAATGAGCGGCCGGTCAGACCGGCCAAGAACTTCTGATAAAGTCGGAAAAGCCGGAAAGGGAAACGCGAGAGCGCAAACCTGGAAAGCACCGAGGAAATCGGGTCGAGAAAAGATCTGATAGAGTCGGAAACGCAAGACCGAAGGGAAGCGCCCGGAGGAAAGCCCGAGAGGGTG
>NZ_JNWV01000009.1 GCF_000716535.1 Streptomyces flaveolus
GAACCTGAAGGACGGCGACGCGCTGTTCTTCGGCCACGGCTTCAACATCCGCTTCGGCTTCATCAAGCCCCCGGCGGGCGTGGACGTCTGCATGGTCGCGCCGAAGGGCCCGGGCCACCTGGTGCGCCGTCAGTACGAGGAGGGCCGCGGCGTTCCGTGCATCGTGGCCGTGGAGCAGGACGCCTCCGGCAACGCCTTCGCGCTGGCCCTGTCGTACGCCAAGGGCATCGGCGGCACCCGCGCCGGCGTCATCAAGACCACCTTCACCGAGGAGACCGAGACCGACCTCTTCGGCGAGCAGGCCGTGCTCTGCGGTGGCACCGCCGCCCTGGTCAAGGCGGGCTTCGAGACCCTGACCGAGGCCGGTTACCAGCCGGAGATCGCCTACTTCGAGTGCCTGCACGAGCTGAAGCTGATCGTGGACCTCATGTACGAGGGCGGCCTGGAGAAGATGCGCTGGTCCATCTCCGAGACCGCCGAGTGGGGCGACTACGTCACCGGCCCGCGCATCATCACCGACGCCACCAAGGCGGAGATGAAGAAGGTCCTCGCCGAGATCCAGGACGGCTCCTTCGCCCAGAACTGGATGGACGAGTACCACGGCGGCCTGAAGCGGTACAACGAGTACAAGAAGTGCGGCCGTCGGGACGGCCGTCCGCATCGCACATGTGAGGACTCACGTGAGCTCGAAACCCGTCGTACTCATCGCTGAAGAGCTGTCGCCTGCCACCGTCGACGCACTCGGTCCGGACTTCGAGATCCGGCACTGCAACGGAGCGGACCGCTCCGAGCTGCTGCCGGCCATCGCCGACGTGGACGCGATCCTGATCCGTTCGGCCACCAAGGTCGACGCCGAGGCCATCGCCGCCGCGAAGAAGCTCAAGGTCGTCGCCCGGGCCGGCGTCGGCCTGGACAACGTCGACGTCTCCGCCGCCACCAAGGCCGGCGTGATGGTCGTCAACGCCCCGACCTCCAACATCGTGACCGCGGCCGAGCTGGCCTGCGGTCTCATCATCTCCACCGCCCGCAACATCCCGCAGGCCAACGCCGCTCTCAAGAACGGCGAGTGGAAGCGCAGCAAGTACACGGGCGTCGAGCTGGCCGAGAAGACGCTGGGCGTCGTGGGCCTGGGCCGCATCGGTGCCCTCGTCGCGCAGCGCATGTCCGCCTTCGGCATGAAGGTCGTCGCCTACGACCCCTACGTGCAGCCCGCGCGGGCCGCGCAGATGGGTGTCAAGGTGCTCTCCCTGGACGAGCTGCTTGAGGTCTCCGACTTCATCACCGTCCACCTGCCCAAGACCCCGGAGACGCTCGGCCTCATCGGCGACGAGGCGCTGCGCAAGGTCAAGCCCAGCGTGCGCATCGTCAACGCCGCGCGCGGCGGCATCGTGGACGAGGCGGCGCTGTACTCGGCGCTGAAGGAGGGCCGGGTCGCCGGCGCCGGCCTCGACGTGTACGCCAAGGAGCCCTGCACCGACTCCCCGCTCTTCGAGCTGGACCAGGTCGTCTGCACCCCGCACCTGGGCGCGTCGACGGACGAGGCCCAGGAGAAGGCCGGTATCTCCGTCGCCAAGTCCGTCCGCCTCGCCCTCGCCGGTGAGCTGGTGCCGGACGCCGTCAACGTCCAGGGCGGGGTCATCGCCGAGGACGTCAAGCCGGGCCTGCCGCTCGCCGAGCGCCTCGGCCGCATCTTCACCGCGCTCGCCGGCGAGGTCGCGGTCCGCCTCGACGTCGAGGTCTACGGCGAGATCACCCAGCACGACGTGAAGGTGCTGGAGCTGTCCGCGCTCAAGGGCGTCTTCGAGGACGTCGTCGACGAGACGGTGTCCTACGTCAACGCCCCGCTGTTCGCCCAGGAGCGCGGTGTGGAGGTCCGGCTGACCACCAGCTCGGAGTCCGCCGACCACCGCAACGTGGTGACCGTGCGCGGCACGCTGGGCACCGGCGAGGAGGTGTCGGTCTCCGGCACGCTGGCCGGCCCGAAGCACGTCCAGAAGATCGTCGCGGTCGGTGAGTACGACGTCGACCTCGCGCTCGCCGACCACATGGTGGTGCTGCGCTACGAGGACCGCCCGGGTGTCGTCGGCACCGTCGGCCGCATCCTCGGCGAGGCGGGCATCAACATCGCCGGCATGCAGGTCGCCCGCGCGGCGGTGGGCGGGGAGGCGCTGGCCGTGCTGACGGTCGACGACACGGTGGGCTCCGCCGTGCTGGCCGAGGTCGCCTCCGAGATCGGCGCGACGTCCGCCCGCTCGGTGAACCTGGTCTGAGGTCGCCGTCCGGGGGCTGCCGCCCCTGAGCCCCCGCTTCGGCCTTGCGGCCTCGCCCGCACACGCCGGACGGGCTGACAGAAGTCAGCCCGTCCGGCGTTCTTGTTTCCTACTTCTGCCTGGCCTCTGCCCTCCGGAGCGTCACCGCCGCCCCCACCGCCGCCAGCGCCAGGATCACCGCCCCGGCCAGCGCGGCGCCCCGCATGCCGCTGGTGAACGCCTCCCGCGCCGTGGCGAGGAGGGTCTGTCCGGTCCGGCCCGGGAGCCGGGCCGCGTCGGCCAGCGCACCGCCCAGGGTCTCGCGGGCCTCGGCCGGGGCGGTGGCCGGCATCGCGTGGCGGTAGACCGCCGTGCCGATGGAGCCCAGGACCGCCATGCCGAGCGCGCCGCCGAACTCGGTGCCGGTCTCCAGGAGGGAGGAGGCGGTGCCCGCCCGCTCCTCCGGCGCGCCGCCCATCGCCAGGTCGGTGAGCTGGGACAGCACCATGACCGCCCCGCAGGCGAGGACGCCGGCCGCGGTCAGCACCAGCCACAGGGAGTCGGTGCCGACGAGGGCGAGCAGGGCGTACCCGGCCGCGCTGACCGCGAAGCCGCAGGCGACGACGTGTCCGCGGTCGACGCCGCGCTGGACGAGCTGTGCGGTGACCGGTCCGGCGACCCCGATGAGCACCGACGGCAGCAGGCTCCACAGGGCCGCCTCCAGCGGGCTCTTGCCGAGGACCGACTGGAGGTACTGCGTGGTGAAGATGGCCGAGCCCATCATCCCGAACGCGCAGACGAGGGTCAGGACGAGCGATGGGGTGAAGCCGTGGCACCGGAAGAGGGCGGGCGGGACCAGCGGTGAGGCGCCGGTGCGCTGGCGCCGGACGAACAGGGCCGCGAAGAGCAGGCCGACGGTGATCGAGACGACGAATCCCGGGTTCCATCCCTCGGAGGGGATCTCCTTCAGGCCGTAGACGACGGGGAGCACGGCGGCCAGCGACAGCGGGACGCTCAGCCAGTCGAAGCGGCCGGGCGCGGGGTTCCTCGACTCGGGCAGCAGCACCGGGCCGAGGAGGAGCAGCAGCGCCATCGCGGGCAGGTTGACCAGGAAGACCGAGCCCCACCAGAAGTGCTCGACGAGGATGCCGCTCATCACCGAGCCGAGGGCGATGCCGCCGGTCATCACGCCGGACCACATGCCGATCGCCTTCGCCCGCTGGGCCGGGTCGGTGAACATCGTGCGCAGCAGGCCCATCGTGGAGGGCATCAGGGTGGCGCCGCCGATGCCGAGGATCGCGCGGGCAGCGATCAGGGTCTCGGCGCTGCTCGCGTAGGCGGCGAGGAGCGAGGCGGCGCCGAAGGCCGCGGCGCCCATGAGGAGGAGCCTGCGGCGGCCGATGCGGTCGCCGAGCGAGCCCATCGTCATCAGCAGGCCGGCCAGGACGAAGCCGTAGACGTCGAAGATCCACAGCTGCTGGGTGCCGCTCGGGCGCAGGTCGGCGCTGATCGCGGGGGTCGCGAAGTACAGGACCGAGACGTCCATGGAGACCAGGAGCAGCGGCAGCATCAGCACGCCGAGCGCGGTCCACTCGCGGCGACCGGCGCGGGCGGGTGCGCTGCCGGCGCCGGCGGGGTCGG
The DNA here is from genome assembly GCF_000716535.1 of Streptomyces flaveolus. GTDB lineage: Bacteria > Actinomycetota > Actinomycetes > Streptomycetales > Streptomycetaceae > Streptomyces > Streptomyces flaveolus_A. The sequence continues at coordinate 3,891 of NZ_JNWV01000009.1, forward strand.
TGGTGCTCGTCGGGTTCGTCGTCATGCCGAGGACTGTACGGGCGTCTTAAACGCTTGTCTAGAACGTTTGTATAAGTCGGCCGTCTAGGACGGTTGTATGGATCGCGCGGTAGGGTGACCGCATGGGACACCGTGAGGATCTGCTCGAAGGCGCCAAGCGCTGCCTGCTGGAGAAGGGCTTCCTGCGCACCACCGCGCGCGACATCGTCAAGGAGTCGGGCACCAATCTCGCGTCCATCGGCTACCACTACGGCTCGAAGGACGCGCTGCTGGTACAGGCGTACATCTCGCTGATCGAGGGCGTGGGGGAGCGGTTCGACCCCGGCCTGGGCGGCGAGATGACCCAGCCCCCGGGCTCGCTGGAGCGCTTCCAGGAGGTGTGGGCCGGCATCATCCGCACCGTGCCCGAGTCACGGGCGATCTGGCTGCTCAGCTTCGAGCTGATGTTCCAGAACGAGCGGCTCGAAGAGGTGCGCAAGCTGCTGGCCGAGGCCCAGAAGGAAGGCCGTGCCGGACTCGTCCCGATGTTCAACGGCGTCCCGGAGCCCGACCTGGACGAGGAGACGATCGACACCGAGGGGCGCCTCTACCAGACCCTCCTCAACGGCCTCATGGTCCAGTGGCTCTTCGACCCCGCGTCGGCGACCACCGCGGAGCAGCTCACCGAGGGGCTGCGGCGGGTGATCGCCGGAGCGGGCAGGAGCTGACCGGCGCTCCGCGGTAGGCCCTCATCGGCGGCCCAGGGTGGGTCCCCACGGGTTCCGCAGGGCGCTGACCCTGCCGTGCGACGCGGCGGAGACACAGCGGCACGGGCCGCCGGGCCACGGACCGCGCGCCCAGGCCGGCGACCGGGAAGAGCAGCGCCGGGGCCGCCCAGCCGACGGAGCCCGCGGCCACCACCTCGCCGGCGATCAGGGACGGCCCGACCATCCCCTTTGCGGTCGGGCCCAGGCTGTACGCGGCGGCGTGGTCGCCGCGCGCGGCCTCGGGCGACGGCGTGTCCTTTCGAGCCGTCCCCGGTCCGACCGCGCTGCGGACGGCTGAACCCGATCGGCTCACAGCCGTGCCCGCTTCAACGCCATGTGCAGCAGCAGCCGGTCCTCCCCGTCGTCCAGGTCGAGGCCGGTCAGATGTTCCACGCGGGACAGGCGGTAGTAGAGGGTCTGGCGGTGGATGCCCAGCTCGGCCGCCGTGCGGCCGGCCTGGCCCGCGCAGTCGAGGTAGACCTCGGCCGTGCGGGCCAGCTCCCGGTGGACGGGGGAGAGCAGCGGGCCGACCACCCGGTCGTACGCGGCCTCCGGCGGCAGCGCGGTCAGCAGCCGGTACGCCCCGATCCCCGCCCACTGCGCGACCGGCCCGAACCGTGGCTCGGCCAGCGCGGCCCGCGCGGCGGCCGAGGCCTCCTGCCAGACCGTGCCCAGCTCGGTGAGGCCGGTGCGGGGCTCGCCGACCCCGGCCGCGCAGCCGGTGACGCCGGCGGACCGGGCCCCGGCGGTGAAACCCGCCGCGACCGCAGCCGCCACCCGGGCCCCGGCCCCGCGCGCCGCGCCGCCCGACGCCCCCCGGGCCCCCTCGGCCTCCTTCAGCAGCCGCGCGGCCGCCGCCAGCGCGGGTGTGCTGGACTCCGTGGTCCGCAGGCGCACCAGCAGCGCGAGGCTCTGCCCCGAGGCGCCCCACGGCAACGTGCACAGCGCCGTGGCGTGCGGGATCGTACGGGCGGCCGGGGCGTCGTCCGGGTCGGCCGACGGCCAGGGCGCGACACAGACCAGGGTGTGCGGGCCGTCCGCGCGGGGCCCCAGCGCGGTGCGCAGCTCGGCCACCGCCATGTCCCGCTGCCAGCCGCGTTCCGAGGTGAGCACCGCCCGCAGCTCCCGGCTCAGCCCCGCCCCGGCCTCCGCCTCGTCCGCGAGCAGCGCGCCGATCCGGCCCGCGACCCGCATGGCGGCGGCAAGCTGGGCGTCGGTCGGCCCGGGATCGCCGTCCAGCAGCCAGACGTAGCCGAGGACGACGCCCCGATGGCGTACCGGCAGACAGATCCGGCCTCGGTAGACACCGGCCTCCGGGCTCGGCGGGATGCGGACCGGTTCGGTCGCGCGCGTGATGCCGAAGCCCTCGAACCAGGCGCGGACCGTGGCCGTGGAGCGCCGGGTCAGGATCGAGCGGGTGCGCACCGGGTCCAGAGCGGACGGATCCAGCTCGTCCTCGCTGTCGTAGGCACCGAAGGCGATCAGCTCGAAGTCGCGGTTCTCCAGGGTCGCGGGCACCCCCAGCAACTCGGAGATCTCGTCCACCAGCTCCTGGTAGTCCGCCTTGAATTCAGCCGCCACTCGGGCATTCTCCCCCATTTTCCGGCCGCCTTCATACATCTGTCTGAGATCCCGGGCACGGATGCGTGACAGCTGTCGATGGCCGACGATCGGAGAGATCCTTAGGTTTCACGGTGGTTCTCCGTGCCGTACCCGAATCGTCGGGTGATGGCCGTATTTGGTGCTTGTCTGTGGAGGTGCCCCGTGCTGGGTCCCGTGATTCTCGCCGCGTCGCGCAGCGACCGGATGCGACGCCTGATCTCGGCGGCCCCGGTGACCAAGCAGGTCGTCGACCGCTTCATCCCCGGCGAGACCGTGGCCGACATCGTCCCGATCATCGAGGACCTGACGGCCAAGGGCCTGGAGCTGACGATGGACGTCGTCGGCGAGGACATCACCACCCCCGAGCAGGCCGCCGCCGCCCGGGACGCCTACCTGGAGCTGATCGGCCACCTCGCGGACCTGGGGCTGGGTGAGCGCGTGGAGATGTCCGTCAAGCTGTCCATGTTCGGGCAGGCGCTGGACGGCGGCCACGAGCTGGCGCTCGCGAACGTCCGGCCCGTTGTCGAGGCCGCCGCCGCCATCGGTACGACCGTGACGCTCGACGCCGAGGACCACACCACCCTCGACTCGATGTTCGCCATCCACGAGGAGCTGCGGAAGGACTTCCCGCAGACTGGCTGCGTCATCCAGGCCTACCTCTTCCGCACCGAGGCCGACGCCCGCCGCCTCGCCGCGAACGGCAGCCGGGTCCGCCTGGTCAAGGGCGCCTACAAGGAGCCCGCCGAGGTCGCCTACCAGCAGAAGCACGAGATCGACAAGGCCTACGTGCGCATCCTGAAGACGCTGATGGAGGGCGAGGGCTACCCGATGATCGGGTCCCACGACCCGCGTCTGATCGCCATCGCCCAGGAGCTGGCCCACAAGGCCGGCCGTAAGCTCGACGAGTACGAGTTCCAGATGCTGTACGGCATCCGCGGCGAGGAACACCTGCGGCTGGCCGCCGAGGGCCACCGCATGCGCGTCTACACCGCCTACGGCACCGACTGGTACGGCTACTTCATGCGGAGGCTCGCGGAGAAGCCGGCGAACCTGCGCTTCTTCCTCCGCTCGATGGTCAGCAAGGGCTGAGCCCGAACACCCGCTCACGTACAAGGAGTTACGGATCTCATGGACGCTGTGACCCAGGTCCCCACCCCCGTCAACGAGCCGGTGCACGGCTACGCCCCCGGCTCGCCCGAGCGCGCCCGGCTGGAGGCCAAGCTCAAGGAGCTGGCCGAGAACCCGATCGAGCTGCCGATGACGATCGGCGGGGAGAAGCGGCTGGGCGGCGGCGAGCCGTTCGAGGTCGTGCAGCCGCACAACCACAAGGCCGTCATCGGCACCGGCCGCCACGCCACCCAGCAGGACGCGAAGGACGCCATCGACGCGGCCCTGGCCGCCGCGCCGGCCTGGCGCGCGATGTCCTTCGACGACCGCGCCGCGATCATCCTGCGCGCCGCCGAGCTGCTGGCCGGCCCGTGGCGCGAGACGATCGCCGCCTCCACCATGCTGGGCCAGTCCAAGACCGCCCAGCAGGCCGAGATCGACACCCCCTGTGAGCTGGTCGACTTCTGGCGCTTCAACGTCCACTACGCCCGCCAGATCCTCGCCGAGCAGCCCCCGGCGAACTCCCCGGGCGTGTGGAACCGCCTCGACCACCGCCCGCTGGAGGGCTTCGTCTACGCGATCACGCCGTTCAACTTCTCGGCGATCGCGGGCAACCTGCCCACCGCCCCCGCGCTGATGGGCAACGTCGTCGTCTGGAAGCCGTCCCCGACGCAGACCCACGCCGCCGTGCTGCTCATGCGGCTGCTGGAGGAGGCGGGCCTGCCCAAGGGCGTCATCAACCTCGTCACCGGTGACGGCATCGAGGTCTCCAAGGTCGCCCTGGAGCACCGCGACCTCGCGGGCATCCACTTCACCGGCTCGACCAAGACCTTCCAGTACCTGTGGAAGACGGTCGGCAACAACATCGAGAAGTACCGCTCCTACCCGCGTCTGGTCGGCGAGACCGGCGGCAAGGACTTCCTCGTCGCGCACCCGTCGGCCGACCGCGCGGTGCTGAAGACGGCCCTCACCCGGGGCGCCTTCGAGTACCAGGGCCAGAAGTGCAGCGCGACCTCCCGCGCCTACATCCCGGCCTCCATCTGGAACTCGGGCTTCAAGGAGGAGTTCGCGGCCGAGGTCGACTACCTGACCATGGGTGACGTGACCGACCTGTCGAACTTCATCGGCGCCGTGATCGACGAGCGTGCCTTCGCCAAGAACAAGGCCGCCATCGACCGCGCCAAGGCGGACCCGACCTGCACGATCGTCGCGGGCGGCAGCTACGACGACTCGGTCGGCTACTTCGTCCGACCGACCGTCATCGAGTGCACCGACCCGGAGAACGAGGTCTTCACCACCGAGTACTTCGGCCCGATCCTCGCCGTGCACGTGTACGAGGACGACAAGTACGACGAGATGCTGACCCAGATGGAGTCGGTGTCGGACTACGCCCTCACGGGCTCGGTGATCGCGGGCGACCGCGCGGCGGCGGCGTACACGATGGAGAAGCTCCGCTTCGCCGCGGGCAACTTCTACATCAACGACAAGTCGACCGGTGCCGTCGTCGGCCAGCAGCCCTTCGGCGGCGGCCGCGCCTCCGGCACCAACGACAAGGCCGGTGCCCCCCAGAACCTCCTGCGCTGGACGCTGACCCGCGCCATCAAGGAGACCCTGGTCGCGCCGACCGACTACACCTACCCGCACATGGGCTGATCAGCCCCCCGAGCACGGCCCGGGAAGCCCGACACGAGCGGGCTCCCCGGGCCGTTCCCATGCGCCCGGCGGCCGGCCCCCGGCACACTGGGCGCATGACGAAGGCAGCCGACGGAGTACCCGCCGACGCCCGAGCGGCCGCCGGGGAGGCGGTCACGGCCGACGACGGGGTCCGGCTGTGGGCGGCGCGGCCGGACGGCGGGGGAGACCCGCTGGTGCTGTGCCACGGCGGGCCGGGGCTGTGGGACATGTTCGGCGACGTGGCCGCGCTCCTCGCCGACCGGACGCCGGTCGTCCGCTGGGACCAGCGCGGCTGCGGCCGCTCGGAGCGGTGCGCGGGACCGTGGACGACCGCCCGGTTCGTGGCCGACCTCGACGCCGTACGGCGGCACTTCGGGCTGGAACGGATGGCGCTGCTCGGCCACTCCTGGGGCGCACAGCTGGCGCTGAGCTACGCGCTGGTCCACCCGGAGCGGGTGAGCAGGCTCGTCTACGTGTCCGGCACGGGCATCGGCCCGGACGCCGACTGGCACCCCGTCTACACCGCAGGCTTCCTCGCCCGGCTCGGCGACCGTCCCGAACGGCTCGCCCGCTGGCGGGAGTTGGACGGCCTGCGGGAACGCGACGGGGCCGCGGAGCGGGAACGGGCCGTGCTGCGGTGGTCGGTGGAGTTCGAGGACCGGGAACGCGCGCTGGAGCACGCCCGGCGCATGGCGGAGCCCTGGTTCGGGGTCAACCAGGAGTGCAACAAGGCGCTGAACGAGGAACGGAAGCGGACCTGGGGCACCCCCGGGCTGCGCGCGGCCTGCGCCCGCCTCGACGTGCCCGTGCTGATCGTCGACGGCGCCCGGGACATCCGCCCCCGCACCGCCGTGGACTCCCTCGCCGCGGTGCTGCCCCGCGCTCGCCGGGTGGTCCTGCCCGCCGCCGGGCACCTGCCGTGGGTGGAGGACCCGGCGGGCTTCCGGCGGGCGATACTGGCGCCGTGATCCTGCGTCTCGCCCACACCGCCGACCTGGAAGCGGCCGAACTCCGCGCCGTGCGCGCCCTGTTGGACGACGCCTTCGACGGGGATCTCTCCGACGCGGACTTCGAGCACGGGCTGGGCGGGATGCACGCGCTCGTCCGGGACGCGGCCGGGCTCGCCGCGCACGGGGCCGTCGTGATGCGACGGGTGCGGCACCGGGGGCGCTGGCTGCGCACCGGGTACGTCGAGGCCGTCGCCGTGCGGGCCGACGTGCGGCGGAGGGGGCTCGGCGGGCGGGTGATGGCCGAGCTGGAGCGGGTGGTCGACCGGGCCTACGACCTCGGCGCGCTCTCCGCGAGCGACGAGGGTGCCCCGCTGTACGCCGCCCGGGGCTGGCGGCGGTGGGCCGGGCAGGTGCACGCCCTCTCGCCGGACGGGATCGTCCGGCTGCCCGGGGAGGAAGGCGGCCTGTACGTGCGGGGCGCGCTCGACCCGGACGGGGAGCTGGTCTTCGACTGGCGGGACGGCGACGTCCTCTGACGTCGGCGGCCGGACCGCGCCGACCGTCCCGCGCTCCCTTGGCCAAGGCTTCCCGAACGCACGAAGGAGCAGGTCAGAGCGGTGTGATCCGGTTCGCCGTCTCAGATAGTAGGAAGTCCGAGTAATTGTGCAGACAGAAGCGGGTCACTCCCTTAGTTTTGTAGGAGCCGAACGTCTCGCTCGATCCAGCGAATGGCGGTCGTGAGCCGGGCCTCGTGCAGGCAACCCCTGCGGCCGGTGCTCCCCGCCCCTTCCGGCGTCTCGTAACCCCCTTCATTGCCGCGCTCCACGTATGCCGAAGGAGTCGATCGCCATGGCCGAGACGACCGTCCGCCGCCGAGTCCGCCACGTGTCCCGCACGAGCGAGTCCGACCGCAAGAACGCCGCCGCCGCCCTCCAGCGCGCCCTGGACCGCCGGGACAACGGCGGCGAGACCGGCCACTGAGCCGGACCACCAGCCGGGAGCCGCACTCCCCTGGGGTGCGGCGCGGCCCTCACCCCCCGCGCCGCACCTCGAAGTGGTCGATCCGCCGCCCGTCCTGGGCCAGTGCCGACACCGCGAGCCGTGGCGCCGCACCCGCCCGCACCTCCACCGAGAGCAGCGAGAAGCCGGTGTAGCGCACCCGCGACCACTCCACCGTCTCCGGCACCCGGTCCCTGTCCTGCGTCCAGGCGAAGGTCTCCACCGCCCGGTGCCGGGTGACGTGTCCCTCGTAGCTGTCCTTCAGGCCCGATGGGAAGCCGTACAGGTCCCGGCCGCCGCCGCCCGCCGTGACGTACACGGTGCCGTCCCGGTCGGGGTCGGTGGAGCCGCCGACGGGCACCGCCCGGCCGGGCTTCCCGTCCCTGACCGGGTCCGTGCGCTCGTACACGTGGTTGTGACCGTTGATCACCAGGTCCACCCGGTGCTTCCCGAACAGCGGCAGCCACTCCCGCCGGACGCCCCCGTCCGAGGCGTGCCGCGAGGTCGAGTAGGCGCAGTGGTGGAAGAAGACGACCACGAAGTCGATGCCGTCGGCCGCGCGCAGCCGGCGCAGCGTCCGGTCCAGCCACGCCGTCTGCCGGCCGCCGCTGTGCCCGAGGTTGGCGGGGATCTCGTACGAGACGTCGTTGGCGTCCAGCGCGACGAAGCCGGCGTTGCCGTAGGTGAAGGCGTAGGCGCCCGGCGTGCCGTACGGATCGAAGCCGGTCTCCGGCAGGGAGAAGCGGGCCAGCTGTCCGCCGTAGCCGTCCGGCGAGTACCACGCCTCCATGTCGTGGTTGCCCGTCGTCACCATCCACGGCACGGACCGCGCGACCGGCTCGTTCTGCCTCAGGAACAGGTCCCAGGAGGCGGGGTCGTAGGTGTCCGCCGTCCGGCCCGTTCCGCTGGTGTCCGCGTAGCAGATGTCACCGGCGTGCAGATGGAAGGCGGGCTTCTGGCGCAGCATCAGACCGTCGTTGGCGTGCGCCGCCCGGCCCACGCCCTGGTCGCCGAAGGCCGTGAACACGAAGCGTTCCGGACGCGCGGGTGCCGTGCGGAAGGAGGAGATGGCCGCGCGGCGGGCGGGCGCGGTGGGCTCCCAGCCGTCGTGGCCGACGCCGTAGTAGTACGTCGTGCCGGGTGCGAGGCCGTCCACGGACGCGTGCACGTAGTACTGCTCCAGCGCGGGCCGTACGCCCTCCACTCCGGGTGTGTGCAGCGGGCGGATCTCGGCCGGGACCCGGCGCCCGAGGTCGTCGGGGCGCAGGCCGACCCGCACGTACGGCCGCTTCACCGCCGACGGCACCTGCCAGGAGATCCGCATCCGCGTCCGTGGGTCGGCGCCGAAGGCGAGATGCCGGCCGAACGGGGCCAGCGCCGAGCCGGGCGCCCGCGAGGCGGCCGGACCCGGCATCGCGCCGGACGCGGTGCCGCAGCCGGTCAGCAGGCCGCCCGCCACCGCGCCCGCCGTCACCAGCGTGCGGCGGCGCACCCTGCGGCTGCGCAGGTACTCGTACTGCTCGGCCATGCCCAGCCGCTCGGCGAGCGGGCGGGGGATGCCGACGTCGGGAGTGTCCATGTCCGGGAACGTTCCACCGGGACCCGACATCCTTGCCGCGCACGGGTGAACGTCGACCGACGGGCGGACAGCGGCAACCCGTCCGGGTGTCCGTATCGCGGACGCCACGTGTCATCACCTGGGACGAGGAGTAGGGTGCCCGCATGTCTCGCAGCATCAATCTCGCAGTGATCCCCGGTGACGGCATCGGCCAGGAGGTCGTGGCCGAGGGTCTCAAGGTCCTCTCCGCCGTCCTGCCGCAGGATGTGAAGCTGGAGACCAAGGAGTACGACTTCGGCGCCAAGCGCTACCACGCCACCGGTGAGACCCTCACCGACGCCGACCTCGACTCCCTCAAGCGGCACGACGCCATTCTGCTCGGCGCCATCGGCGACCCGTCGGTGCCGTCCGGCGTGCTGGAGCGGGGCTTCCTGCTCAAGCTCCGCTTCGCCTTCGACCACCACGTCAACCTGCGTCCGTCGAAGCTGCTCCCGGGTGTCGCCACCCCGCTCGCCGGCCAGCCGGAGATCGACTTCGTCGTCGTCCGCGAGGGCACCGAGGGCCCGTACACCGGCAACGGCGGCACCATCCGCAAGGGCACCGCGCACGAGGTCGCCACCGAGGTGTCCGTCAACACCGCCTTCGGTGTCGAGCGCGTCGTCCGTGACGCCTTCGCGCGCGCCCAGGCCCGCCCGCGCAAGAAGCTCACGCTGGTCCACAAGAACAACGTGCTGACCTTCGCCGGGCACCTGTGGACGAACATCTTCAACAAGGTGGCCGAGGAGTACCCCGAGGTCACCACCGACTACATCCACGTCGACGCCGCGACCATCTACCTGGTCACCGACCCCGGCCGGTTCGACGTCATCGTCACCGACAACCTCTTCGGCGACATCATCACCGACCTCGCCGCGGCCGTCTCCGGCGGCATCGGCGTGGCCGCCTCCGGCAACATCAACCCCACCCGCGAGTTCCCGTCCATGTTCGAGCCGGTCCACGGCTCGGCCCCGGACATCGCCGGCCAGGGCAAGGCCGACCCCACCGCCACCGTCCTGTCCGTCGCCCTGCTGCTGCGCCACCTCGGTTACGACACCGAGGCCGACCGGATCGACGCGGCGGTCACCGCCGACCTCACGGAGCGTGCCGGGAAGCCGGCCCGCTCCACCTCCGAGATCGGCGACGCGCTCGCCGTACGCGTAGCCGGCTGACCCGCCGCGCTACACCGAGCCGCCGGGTCGCAACCGCACCCGGCGGCTTTTCCTGTGCCTCGCCGGGTGTCACCATCAACCCTTGGGCCGCTTCACCCCGATTCCGTCCACTACCGCCGCCCGCGCGATAATCGAACGCGGAGCCGCGATATGAGGGAATGCTCGGACGTCCTAGCACGACCGGGAGCACAGGCGTGAGCGCGGCCCGTCACTACAACCGGTGAAGGACAACCACTCATGACGACGCCCACGATCGAGCTCAAGCCCTCCGCCAGCCCGCTCGCCGCCGCGGAACGCGAGGCGATCCTGGCCAACCCGGGGTTCGGCCGCCACTTCACCGACCACATGGTGACGATCAGGTGGACCGAGGGCCGCGGCTGGCACGACGCCCAGCTCGTTCCGTACGGGCCGATCTCCCTGGACCCGTCCACGCACGTCCTGCACTACGGCCAGGAGATCTTCGAGGGCCTGAAGGCCTACCGCCAGCCCGACGGCTCGGTCGCGCTGTTCCGTCCCGAGGCCAACGCCCGCCGCTTCCGCAACTCCGCCCGCCGCATGGCGATGGCCGAGCTGCCCGAGGAGCTGTTCATCGCCGCGCTGGACGCGCTGCTCACGCAGGACGCCGACTGGGTCCCGCCGCACGGCGGCGAGGCCTCCCTCTACCTGCGGCCGTTCATGTTCGCCACGGAGGCCGCGCTCGGCGTGCACCCGGCGAACGAGTACCTGTTCATGCTGATCGCCTCCCCGTCCGGCGCGTACTTCGCCGGCGGCGTGAAGCCGGTCACCATCTGGGTCTCCGAGGACCACGTCCGCGCCGTCCCGGGCGGCACCGGCGACGCCAAGACCGGCGGCAACTACGCCGCGTCCCTGCTGCCGCAGGCCGAGGCCGCCGCGCACGGCTGCGACCAGGTCGTCTACCTCGACGCGGTCACCCGCACCAAGGTCGAGGAGAGCGGCAGCATGAACGTCGCGTTCGTCTACGGCGACCGGATCGTCACCCCGTCGCTCACCGGCTCCATCCTGGAGGGCATCACCCGCGACTCCCTCCTCCAGGTCGCCCGTGACCTGGGCTACACGGCCGAGGAGGGTGTGGTCACCCTCCAGCAGTGGCGCGAGGACGCGGCGTCCGGTGCGCTGACCGAGGTCTTCGCGTGCGGCACCGCCGCCGTGGTCACGCCGATCGGTCACGTCAAGACCAAGACCGACCAGTGGTCCCACGGCGACGGCACGCCCGGGCCGGTCACCGGGCGGCTGCGCGAGGCGCTGCTCGGTATCCAGCGGGGCCTGACCGAGGACAAGCACGGCTGGATGCACCGGGTCGGCTGAGAGCGCGGCTCGAAGCGCCCCGGAGGGGTGTCGGGCGTCCGCGGGTCCAGTTCGGCTGGTCACGCGGTTCCCCGCACCCCTCCGGGGCGCTTCTTGTTGGCCGCCCTGCCGCGCGTCACCGTTAGAGCATTGCTCAAAATGAAAGGAGCTACCCATCCGGACAGTGCTTCTCTTTCACGGATTCCCTGTTTAGAGTGATGCTCTAACCTGGGGAAGCCAAGGAGGTGCCGGGTCGTGAGACTGACCCCCACGGAACGTGACCGGCTGCTGCTCTTCGGGGCCGCCGAGCTGGCCCGGGCCCGCCGTGCGCGCGGCCTGCGGCTGAACGTGCCCGAGGCCACCGCGCTGATCGCGGACACCGTCTGCGAGGCCGCCCGCGACGGCAAACGACTCGGCGAGGCCGTCGAGGCGGCCCGGTCGGTGCTCGGCCCCGAGGACGTCCTGCCGGGTGTCGCCGACGTCGTCACCGAGGTGATGGTCGAGGCCGTCTTCGACGACGGCTCCCGGCTCGCGGTCGTCTCCGACCCCATCGGCTGGGGGTCCCCCCGCGAAGCAGGGGGAGGCCTGGGCGCGGACGCCCCGGGCGCGCTGCTCCCCGGCCCCGGGCACGCGGACCCCGAGCCCGTCGTCCGGCTCCGCGTCACCAACACCGCGAGCGTGCCGGTCTCCGTCACCTCCCACTTCCACTTCTTCGAGGCCAACCCCCGCCTCGACTTCGACCGCGGGGCGGCCTACGGCATGCGACTGGCCGTACCCGCCGGATCCTCCGTCCGCTTCGGACCGGGGGAGAGCGCGGAGGTCGGGCTCGTGCCCATCGGCGGCGAGCGGATCGCGATCGGCTTCGCCGGACTGGTCGACGGTCCGCTGGACGCGCCCGGAGCGAAGGAGGAAGCCCTCCGCAGGGCCGCCGCCTGCGGCTACCTGGGAGCGGCACCGGAAGGAGGCGAGGAGCGATGAGCCGCTCGAAGGGACGCGAGGTGAGCCGGTCGATCCACGTCGACCCGCACGCCTACGCCGCCACCCACGGCCCCCGCGCCGGCGACCGCATCCGCCTCGGCGACTCCGGGCTCACCGTGCGCGTCGAGTCCGACTCCCAGAAGTACGGCGACGAGTTCCTGGCCGGCTTCGGCAAGACCGCCCGCGACGGGCTGCACCTGAAGGCCGCCGCCGTCCGGGACACCTGTGACGTCGTGATCAGCAACGTCGTCGTGATCGACGCGGTGCAGGGGATCAGGAAGGTGTCCATCGGCATCCGCGAGGGCCGCATCTGCGCCATCGGGCGGGCCGGCAACCCGGACACCCTGGACGGCGTGGACGTCGTCGTCGGCACCGGCACCTCGATCGTCTCCGGCGAGGGGCTGATCGCCACCGCCGGCGCTGTCGACACGCATGTGCACCTGCTGTCGCCGCGCATCATGGAGGCGTCCCTCGCCTCGGGCGTCACCACGATCATCGGGCAGGAGTTCGGCCCGGTGTGGGGCGTCGGCGTCAACTCGCCGTGGGCGCTGCGGCACGCCTTCAACGCCTTCGACGCCTGGCCGGTCAACATCGGCTTCCTGGGCCGGGGTTCGTCGTCCCACGGCGCGCCGCTCGTCGAAGCCCTCGCCGAGGGCGGGGCGAGCGGCTTCAAGGTGCACGAGGACATGGGCGCCCACACCCGCGCCCTGGACACCGCCCTGCGCGTCGCCGAGGAGCACGACGTCCAAGTCGCCCTGCACAGCGACGGGTTGAACGAGTGCCTGTCGGTCGAGGACACCCTGCGGGTGCTGGAGGGCCGCACGATCCACGCCTTCCACATCGAGGGCTGCGGCGGCGGACACGTGCCCAACGTGCTGAAGATGGCCGGCGTCCCGAACGTCATCGGCTCCTCCACCAACCCCACCCTGCCCTTCGGCCGGGACGCGGTAGCCGAGCACTACGGCATGATCGTCTCCGTCCACGACCTGAAGACCGACCTGCCCGGCGACGCGGCCATGGCCCGTGACCGCATCCGGGCCGGCACGATGGGCGCCGAGGACGTGCTGCACGACCTGGGCGCGATCGGCATCACCTCCTCCGACGCCCAGGGCATGGGCCGGGCCGGTGAGACGGTCCGCCGCACCTTCGCCATGGCCGGCAAGATGAAGGCCGAGCTGGGGCCCCTGCTTCCCCACGACGGGGAGGGCGGCGACCGCGAGGGCGACGACAACGCGCGCGTCCTGCGCTACATGGCCAAGCTGACCATCAACCCGGCCATCGCCCACGGGCTCGCCCACGAGGTCGGCTCGATCGAGGCCGGCAAGCTCGCCGACATCGTGCTGTGGCGCCCGGAGTACTTCGGGGCCAAGCCGCAGCTCGTCCTGAAGGCCGGCTTCCCGGCGTACGGCGTGGTCGGCGACCCGAACGCGGCCACCGACACCTGCGAACCCCTCGTCCTGGGCCCGCAGTTCGGGTCGTACGGCGCCACGGCCGCCGACCTCTCGGTGGCGTTCGTCGCCCGGGCCGCCGCCGACCAGGGCAACGACCGGATGCCGACCCGGCGCAGAAGGGTCGCCGTGCGCGGCACCCGGGGCATCGGACCCGCCGACCTGCGCCTGAACTCCCGTACCGGAGCGGTGGACGTCGACCGGCACACCGGCCTGGTCACCCTCGACGGCGAGCCGCTGCGCTCCGAACCGGCCGACTCCGTCTCCCTCAACCGCCTCTACTTCCTCTAAGGACCCGCGCCATGAGCACCCCCGCCGCCGACGGCTTCCACATGCCCGCCGAGTGGGCACCCCACGAGCGCACCTGGATGGCCTGGCCCAGCCCCAACCCCACCTTCGAGGACCCGGACGACCTGGCCGCCGCCCGGACCGCCTGGGCGGCGGTGGCCCGCGCCGTCCGCCGCTTCGAGCCGGTGACGGTCGTGTGCGGCCCCGGCCAGTCGGCGGACGCCCGGGCGCTGCTCGGCCCGGACGTCGACACCGTCGAGCGGGACCTGGACGACGCCTGGATGCGGGACATCGGCCCCACCTTCCTCACCGACGGCCGGGGCCGACTGGCCGCCGTGGACTGGACGTTCAACGGCTGGGGCGCCCAGGACTGGGCCCGCTGGGAGCACGACTCCAAGATCGGCGCGTACGTGTCCGACCTCGCGGGCGCCAGGACGTACGCCTCCGAGCTGGTCAACGAGGGCGGCGCGATCCACGTCGACGGCGAGGGGACCGTGCTGCTCACCGAGACCGTGCAGCTCGGGCCCGAGCGCAACCCGCACCGGACCAAGGAGGAGGTCGAGGCGGAGATCCACGCCCACCTCGGCACCAGCAAGGCGATATGGCTGCCGCGCGGCCTGACCGGCGACTACCCTCCCCACGGCTTCGGGACCCTCGGCCACGTCGACATCGTCGCCGCGTTCGCCCGGCCGGGTGTCGTGGTCGCCCACCACCAGCCGGACCCGGCGCACCCCGACCACGAGGTCACCAAGGAGGTCATCGGCCTGCTGAAGTCGGCGACCGACGCCCGGGGCCGCCGCCTGGAGGTCGTGGAGGTGCCCGCGCCGACCGCACTGGAGGCCGACGGCCACTGGGCCGACTACTCCTACATCAACCACTACCTCTGCAACGGCGGCGTGGTGCTGTGCGGCTTCGACGACCCGCGCGACGAGATCGCCGCCGGGATCTTCCGGCGCCTGTTCCCGGAGCGGACGGTGACGCTGGTGGACGCGCGTACGATCTTCGCGGGCGGGGGCGGAATCCACTGCATCACGCAACAGCAGCCGAAGGTCTGACACACACGGGAGCAGCAGATGACCGGTGCGGGCCGGGCGCGCAGGAACGCGCCGCCGCGCGAGGAGGTCCTCGCCGCCGCCATGGACATGATCGCCGAGCGCGGTCTGGAGAAGCTCACCATGGCGGCGCTGGGCCGCGAGGTCGGCATGAGCAGCGGCCACCTGCTGTACTACTTCCGCTCCAAGGACGAGCTGCTGCTCCAGGCTCTGGAGTGGAGCGAGGGCCGGCTGGGCGCGGAACGGGGCCGCCTGCTGGCCGGTCCGGGCACCGCGCGGGAACGTCTGTCCGCATACGTCGACCTGTACGTGCCCGACGGCCACCGCGACCCGCACTGGACGCTGTGGCTGGAGGTGTGGAACCGGTCGCAGAACGCCGACGACGACGCGCGCGCCCGGCAGGCGGCGATCGAGGGCGCGTGGCACAGGGACCTGGTCGCCCTGGTCGCCGAGGGGATCTCCAGGGGGGAGTTCCGTCCGGTGGACGCGGACCGCTTCGCGACGAGGCTGCGTGCGCTGTTGGACGGGTTCTCGATCCACGTCGCCATCGGACTGCGCGGCACCGATCGTGACCAAGTGCTGGCGCACGTGCGGGAGTTCGTCGAGGAAGCGCTGCCGGTCGCCTAGCCGCGGCGCCGTCGTGGCCGGTCGCGCGGAGGAATCCTTCAGTCCGCCACCGGGCAGGTAACGGCCCATGGGACGACAACACTGGAAGAAGATCTGGGTCGGCTCGGCGGGCAACATGGTCGAGTGGTTCGACTGGTTCGTGTACGCGAGCTTCGCCACCTACTTCGCCGGCGCGTTCTTCCCGAGCGGCAACCCCACCGCCCAGTTGATGAACACCGCCGGCATCTTCGCCGTCGGCTTCTTCATGCGCCCCGTCGGCGGCTGGCTGCTGGGCAGGGTCGGTGACCGCAAGGGCCGCAAGGCGGCGCTGACCCTGACCGTCACGCTCATGTCGGCCTCGGCGATCCTCATCGCCGTCGCCCCCACCTACGGGGTCGCCGGCTACGGCGGAGCCCTCGTGCTGCTCGTCGCCCGCCTGCTCCAGGGCCTGTCGGTGGGCGGCGAGTACGCGGCCAGCGCCACCTACCTGACCGAGGCATCGGACCCGAGGCGGCGCGGCTTCGCGTCCAGCTTCCAGTACGTGTCCATGACCGCCGGCCAGATCGTCGGCCTCGGCCTGCAGATCGTCCTCCAGCGCACCATGTCCGACGACGCCCTGCACAGCTACGGCTGGCGCATCCCGTTCGTCGTCGGCGCGCTCGGCGCGGCCGTCGTCTTCTATCTGCGCCGGAACATGCTGGAGACCGAGGTCTACGAGGAGGACACCTCACACGGCGAGGAGCGCGGCACCCTGCGCGCGCTGTGGCAGCACAGGCGGGAGGCGTTCCTGGTGATCGCCCTCACCATGGGCGGCACGGTGGCGTACTACACGTACACCACCTATCTGACCAAGTACCTGTCGAACTCGGCGGGGCTGTCCAAGGAGACCGCCACGCTCGTCTCGTTCACCGCGCTGATCGTCTTCGCCTGTCTCCAGCCGCTCGCGGGCGCCCTCTCCGACCGCATCGGACGCCGCCCGCTGCTGATCACCTTCGCCGTCGGATCCACCTTCCTCACGGTCCCGATCATGACGCTGCTGCGGCACGCGGACGGCTACTGGTCCGCCCTCGGCCTCGCCCTGCTCGCCCTGGTCGTGGTCACCGGCTACACCTCCATCAACGCCTGCGTGAAGGCCGAGCTGTTCCCGACCGGCATCCGCGCGCTCGGTGTCGCCCTGCCGTACGCCATCGCCAACGCCCTCTTCGGCGGCACCGCCGAGTACGTCGCCCTGTGGTTCAAGAAGGGCGGCGTCGAGTCCGGCTTCTACTGGTACGTGGCCGGCTGTGCCGCCGTGTCCCTCGTGGTGTACGTCACCATGCGGGAGACCAAGGACCTCGATCTGGCCCGGGTGAAGGCAGGCGAGGATTCCACGCTGACGCCCGCATCCTGAGACGGGCGGTGAGCCGGGGGCGGGGCTGTGCCAGACTGCCCCCGTGCTCTCGTTCGCCATGATTATTGGCAGCAGGCGCGCCGGTCCGCAGTGACCACCTCGTACGACCAGGTGCGGGTGGCCACCGTCGTCCTCGACCCGCGCGCAGACCTCTCGCACCCGCGAGGGGTTTTTTCGTTTTCCGGCCCACCTTCAGCCGGTGACGGAGCGCGAGGGAGCATGGAGGAACGGTGGAGCCGGTCATTCCGGTAAAGACCGAAGATTTCCCACAGGAGCCTTGAGACATGACCGAGACGGCAACCAGCGAGCTCGACGACTCGTTCCACGTCTTCGACACCACGCTGCGCGACGGCGCGCAGCGCGAGGGCATCAACCTCACCGTCGCGGACAAGCTCGCCATCGCCCGGCACCTGGACGACTTCGGCGTGGGCTTCATCGAGGGCGGCTGGCCCGGCGCGAACCCCCGCGACACGGAGTTCTTCGCCCGCGCGCAAGCGGAGATCGACTTCCGGCACGCCCAGCTCGTCGCCTTCGGCGCCACCCGCCGCGCCGGCACCACAGCCGCCGAGGACCCCCAGGTCAAGGCCCTGCTGAGCTCCGGCGCCCCGGTGATCACGCTGGTCGCCAAGTCGCACGACCGGCACGTGGAGCTGGCGCTGCGCACCACGCTGGACGAGAACCTGGAGATGGTCCGCGACACCGTGTCGTACCTGCGCGAGCAGGGCCGCCGGGTCTTCGTGGACTGCGAGCACTTCTTCGACGGCTACCGCGCCAACCCCGAGTACGCCAAGGCGGTCGTCCGCACCGCCTCGGAAGCCGGCGCCGACGTCGTCATCCTCTGCGACACCAACGGCGGCATGCTCCCCGCCCAGGTCCACGCGGTCGTCGCCACCGTCCTCGCCGACACCGGCGCCCGGCTCGGCATCCACGCCCAGGACGACACCGGCTGCGCGGTCGCCAACACCCTGGCCGCCGTCGACGCGGGCGCCACCCACGTGCAGTGCACGGCCAACGGCTACGGCGAGCGCGTCGGCAACGCCAACCTGTTCCCGGTCGTCGCCGCCCTGGAACTGAAGTACGGCAAGAAGGTGCTGCCCGAGGGCCGGCTGCGCGAGATGACCCGCATCTCCCACGCCATTGCCGAGGTCGTCAACCTGACGCCGTCGACCCACCAGCCGTACGTGGGAGTTTCGGCCTTCGCGCACAAGGCCGGCCTGCACGCCTCCGCCATCAAGGTCGACCCGGACCTGTACCAGCACATCGACCCAGAGCTGGTCGGCAACACCATGCGCATGCTCGTCTCCGACATGGCGGGCCGCGCCTCGGTCGAGCTGAAGGGCAAGGAGCTGGGCATCGACCTGAGCGGCGACCGCGAGCTGGTCGGCCGGGTGGTCGAGCGGGTGAAGGAGCGGGAGCTCGAGGGCTACACGTACGAGGCGGCGGACGCCTCGTTCGAGCTGCTGCTGCGCGCCGAGGCCGAGGGCAGGCCGCTGAAGTACTTCGAGGTCGAGTCCTGGCGGGCCATCGTGGAGGACCGGCCCGACGGCACCCACGCCAACGAGGCCACGGTCAAGCTGTGGGCCAAGAGCGAGCGGATCGTCGCCACCGCCGAGGGCAACGGCCCGGTGAACGCCCTGGACCGCGCCCTGCGCGTGGCGCTGGAGAAGATCTACCCGCAGCTCGCCAAGCTGGACCTGGTCGACTACAAGGTCCGCATCCTGGAGGGCAAGCACGGCACCCAGTCCACCACCCGCGTGCTGATCTCCACCTCGGACGGCTCCGGCGAGTGGGCCACGGTCGGCGTGGCCGAGAACGTCATCGCCGCCTCCTGGCAGGCCCTGGAGGACGCGTACACGTACGGCCTCCTCCGCGCGGGCGTTGAGCCGGCGGAGTAGCCACAGTGGAGGCATGACCTCAGAAACCCATGACGTGCTGTCCCGGGCCCGCGTCGCGACCCGGCTGCCCGCCCGGGACCTGGACCGGGCCCGCCGTTTCTACGCCGAGAAGCTCGGCCTGTACCCGGTGGACGAACGGCCCGGCGGGCTGCTGTACCGCTGCGCGGGCGTGGACTTCGTCGTGTTCCGCTCGACGGGGGCCTCGCCCGGCACCTTCACCCAGATGGCCTTCGAGGTGGACGACATCGAGGCGGCCGTCACCGAGCTGCGCCACCGGGGCGTCGAGTTCGAGGAGGTCGACGTTCCCGGCTTCGCCACCCGGGACGGCATCGCGGAGATCGAGGGCAACTATCCGAGCAAGGGCGCGCGGGCGGAGCGGGGCGCGTGGTTCCGCGACAGCGAGGGCAATCTGCTGGGCATCGGCCAGCTGATCCTGTGAGGCTCGCCGGCCGGTCCCGCAGCGCTCAGGGCGCCCGCCAGATGTTGTCGAAGGCGATGTTCTCGATGCGGCGCCGTTCGCGCACCGCCTCCAGCTCGGTGACCGCGTCGCCGACGGCCGCGAGGACGGTGATCACCGCCTCGTCGTCGAATTCGCCGGAGGCCGTCCGGCCGGGATCGATGCCCAGGGTGCCCGCGAGGCCGGTCAGCACCGGGTCGTGGGAGTCCCAGCGGTCGGTCGCGTGCCGCCGGGCGGCGGTGTCGGCGGGGGTGCCGGCCTCGCCCCGGCCCGGCCACCAGTGCCGGCGCTTCCCGGTGAGCTGCCCGTCGGCCTCCAGCACGTCACGGTAGGCCACGGCCAGCCCCTCCCCGCGCCGCCACAGCCAGTCCTCGACCGTCTCGTACGGCTCCTGCCGGACCAGCGCGGCCCCCGCCTCGTCCAGCAGCCGGTCACCCGTGGTCAGCACCGGCCCGGGCACGATGCGCTCGCCGTCCAGGGTGAGCGCCCGGACGCCGAGCAGGTCGATCAGCTCGGCCCCGGCGAGCGCCAGCGACAGATCGCCCTGCTCGACGGGGCGCTCGCCGGGGACGTCCAGGCTGACGAGGAAGAGGTCCTGCGGTGTCGTCATGGGGGCTCCAGGTCACCGGCCGTCAGCTACGGCCGGGGTCGTTCGGATGGGACTCCAGCGGGGTGACGGTGAGCTGCATCCAGGGGCGCAACGGCAGCGTGCCGAGCACCCGCTCGTGGAGCTGCGCCTCGTCGTCGGCCCGCCAGACGCCGATGCTGCGCAGCTCCCCGACCGGCCGCCACAGCCGCAGCAGGTGCCCCGTGGCAGCCAGTTCCCGGGCCCGGACGGCCTCGGCGGCCCGGCGCTCCGCGACCTCTTCCTCGGGGGTGCCGTCGGGCACCGAGGTGGTGATCTCGACCAGGAACTCGCGCATGATCCCGCTCCCTAGGTGGGTGGCCGGCCGGGGCCGGCCTCCTTCATCGTCCCCCAGCCACCGGGCGAGCGCCGCTCAGCACGAGCCGGCGGCGAGCCGCTCGAACGCGGCGAGGCTCATCGCCCGGTCGTCCGCCCAGACCTGGCCGGGCCTCAGCCGGGCGATCTGCTCGCCGGTGAACTCCACGACCCCGTTGTAGGAGTCGCCGCCGCCGTAGTGCCCGAACCGGAGGACGTACCCGTGCCGGGGCAGGAGGCGCTGGGTGCCCCGATGGCGGGCGTGCCATGCGGCGGGCGGGTCGAAGAGGGGGAAGTCGGCGTCACCGCGCAGGCCCTCCTCCTTCGCGTCCCACCCGGTGCTGACGGGCCCCTTCCCCGCGCCCCGGGCACGCCCGTCCAGGTGCGGACCGCGATAGCTGTCGTCACGGCACGGCCGGAACACCGCGTACGGCGTCCCGTCCGGCGCGGCCCGCACCCCCGCGAGCGGCAGGTCGACGGCGCCACAGCCGCTGAGCAGCAGCGTCCCGCCGACGATCCACGCCGCCACGGCCCCCGTTCGTCGCACGGTCCGTCTCACCGCCTCATCGCAGGGTCCACTTCTGGTTGGCGGCGCCGGTGCACGACCAGATCTGGACCCGGGCCCCGTTCGCCGACGAGTTGTCGGTGACGTCGAGGCACTTGTTCGCCGCCGTGTTCACCACATCACTCGTGGCGGCGTTGTACGACCACCGTTGGGCACCGGTTCCGTTGCAGTCGTACAACTGCACCTTGGCCCCGTCCGCCGTCGAACCGCCCGTCACGTCCAGGCACTTGCCGAGCGCCTGGATCGAGCCGTCGGCCTGGACGGTCCACTGCTGGGCCGCGCTGCCGTTGCAGTCGTAGAGCTGCACCGCCGTACCGTTGGCGCTCGAACCGCCCGTCACGTCCAGGCACTTGCCGGCGAGGCCGACGAAGGCTCCGGTCCTGGCGCCACCGCCGGACTGGGTGCCGGACCAGGTGAAGGTGGCCGAGGTCTTGCCGGGCAGCGAGTAAGTGGCGTGCTGGGAGCCCCAGTTGATGGTCACGGTCCTGGCCGACGACGAGTCGTTGTACGCGATCAGCGCCTTGCTGCCGTCCGGGTTGCGCCAGGCGACGTTCGGCACTGCGGTGGAGGTGGTGGACGCTATGCGCTGGGCGCCGGGACGGACGAACTTGGTCAGGTGGCCCATGTCGTAGTACTCGACGGTGTAGTCCACGGTCCCGCTCGCGCCGTCGCCGTTGTGCACGGTGATCAGGCCGGTGCAGGTGCCGCAGCCGCCGTTGTGCGGGCCCATGTTCTGGTCGACGGCCAGAGACCACTTGGTCACCGACTTCGCCCAGTTGCGGGTGTAGTCGATGATGTTGGACATGTCCTCGCGCTGCTGGTTGGCGATCCAGGTGCCACCGGAGTGCTCGGTGCCGAAGGCGTCCAACGCGGGGTACTGGTTGTGCACGGTGGTCTGCTTGGTGACGTCACCGCCGTAGCCGTGCCAGGCGATGCCGCCGAAGTTGGGGTGGCTGCGGACGGCCGGGTCGTCCACGGTCTGGGCCGCGTAGGAGTCGTAGACGTCCCAGTTCCAGTCGTGCGCCAGCACCTTGGTGGCGAGGCCCGCCGACTGGAGCCTCGGCAGCAGCTCGTTCTTGGTGAAGTAGGCGAGGCCGCTCGCGTTCCAGCTCATCGACGGGTAGCCGGAACAGCAGGTCGGCTCGTTCTGCGCGGTGACGTACGAGACGTCGATCCCCTGGTCCTTGTACGCCTGGAGGTACTTCACGAAGTAGGAGGCGTACGCCCCGTAGTCCTCGGCCTTCAGCCAGCCGCCGTTGAGCGAGCCGCTGTCCTTCATCCAGGCCGGCGCCGTCCACGGCGAGGCCATCACGGTCAGGGACGGGTTGAGCTGGAGCGCCTGCCGGGTCAGCGGGACGACGTCGGCCAGGTCGTGCGCGATGGAGAACTTCGCCAGGGACGGGTCGGTCTGGCCGGCCGGCACGTCGTCGTAGGTGTAGCCGTAGCGGGCGAGGTCCGAGGCGCCCATCGGGTTGCGCAGGAACGACAGGCCGATGCCGTCCGTCGGCGAGAACAGCTTGCGCATGGTCGCGTCCCGGGTCGACTGGGACAGCGCCCCGCTGCTGTTCATCAGCCAGGCGGCGGTGTCCGTGAAGGACGCGCCTCCGCCGGTGAACGTCTGGTAGCGGGTGTTCTCGTCCACGGTGATGTTCTCGCCGCTCCCGCCCGTCCCGGACTGGAACGCGAACGGCGTCTGCGGCTGGAGGCCGCGCACGACGTGCCGGCCGGCGGAGTCGTCGGTGGTGGTGAGCCAGGCGGTGACCTGCTCACCGGCCGCGTGCGCGGGGGGTACGGCCACACTGAGACCGGCTGCGGAGAGCAGTCCGGCGAGCAACAACCGGACTGTGCGGGGGGATCTCCTCATGGTGCGTCGCCCTTCCTCTCGGATCGGCAGAGCTGACGGGTCGTCTTGACGGGGGTGTGTGCCCCTAGTTAACTCACGGCGTGAGCTAAGCCCTGAGTGAACCACGAGAGCCGAGGGAAGGTCCATGCGAAGAACCGCCCTGCTCGCCTCCGCCGCACTCCTCGCCGGTCTGCTGCCCTGGGCGGCGACCGCGCGAGCCGCCGACGAGCCCGCCCCCGTACCCGTCGACCGTTTCGAGGGCGAGGTGCCCTTCGCCTCCCAGCCCGCCGAGGGCATCTTCACCTGGGGCGGTGACTCCGACGACCCGCCCACGCTCCGTCTCGCCGACCGCGCCGACGCACCCGAGGGCGGCAAGGTCCTCGCCGGCAGCTACGACATCAGCGGCTACGGCGGCTTCACCCACGACTTCGCCGCCACCGCGCCCGCCCACGACTGGTCCGCCCACCAGGGCATCCGGTTCTGGTGGGAGGGGCGGAACAACGGCAAGAAGATCCCCTTCGAGATCAAGGACGGCGGGGCGAACGGCGAGGCGTCCGAACTCTGGACCACCTCCTTCACCGACGACTTCACCGGCTGGAAGCAGATCCAGCTCCCCTTCACCGACTTCACCTACCGCACCGACTACCAGCCCGTCGGCGGCATCGACCACGTGCTCGGTCTGAAGGAGATGTGGGGGTACGCCCTCACCCTCCCGGCCGGCGCCAAGGGCGACTTCGCCATGGACGACGTCGAGCTGTACGGCAGGGCCGACCAGGCGCTGCACGCCTCCGTCACCACCGACGCGCCCGTCCACCCGGTCGAGGAGGGCGGGACGGCCGAGGTGAAGGTCACCGTGGCGACCACCGGCGAGCAGCCCCTCACCGACCCAGTGACCGTCACCTACGCCACCGGGGACGGCACCGCCACCGCCGGCCAGGACTACACCCCCGTCTCCGGCACCCTCACCTTCCCGGCCGGCACCGCCTCCGGCACCGCGCGGACCATCGCCGTGCCCACCCGCCGGGACCGGGCGGCCGAACCCGCCGAGACCGTCCCCCTGAAGCTCACGGTCACCGGCGCGAAGGCCCCCGCAGAGACCCCGCAGGTCGTGATCGACGCGCACGGACTGCCGTACCTGAACGCCAAGCTGCCGGTGAAGAAGCGGGTCGCCGACCTGCTGAGCCGGATGTCCCTGGCGGAGAAGGCCGGCCAGATGACGCAGGCCGAACGCGGCGCGATGACCCAGCCGAACGACATCGCCGCCTACGCCCTCGGCTCCCTGCTCTCCGGCGGCGGCTCGACGCCCACGCCCAACACGCCCGAGGCATGGGCGAAGATGATCGACGCGTTCCAGCTGCGGACCCAGGCGACGCGCTTCCAGATCCCGCTGATCTACGGCGTCGACGCGGTCCACGGCCACAACAACCTCTCCGGCGCCACGGTCATGCCCCACAACGTCGGCATCGGCGCCACCCGCGATCCCCGACTGGCGTACGAGACGGGCGCGGTGACGGCCGCCGAGGTCCGCGCGACCGGCGTCCCCTGGGACTTCGCGCCGTGCCTGTGCGTGAGCCGCGACGAACGCTGGGGCCGCTCCTACGAGTCCTTCGGCGAGGACCCGGCACTCGTTCAGTCCATGGAGACCGTGATCCAGGGCCTCCAGGGCCGTGCGAACGGCAGGGACCTGAAGCGTGACGACAAGGTGCTCGCCACGGCCAAGCACTTCGTCGGCGACGGCGGCACCGCGTACGGCTCCTCCACCACCGGGAAGTACACCATCGACCAGGGCGTCACCAAGGTCACCCGCGAGGAGCTGGAGGACATCCACCTGGCGCCGTTCCGCACGGCCGTCGAGCGGGGCGTCGGCACGGTCATGCCGTCGTACTCCTCCCTCGACATCGCAGGCGACGGCAAGGGCGCGGTGAAGATGCACGCCCGCGGCGACATGATCAACGGCGTCCTCAAGGGCCGCATGGGCTTCGACGGCTTCGTCATCAGCGACTGGAACGCCATCGACCAGCTGCCCGGCGACTACGCGTCCCACGTCCGCACCTCGGTCAACGCGGGCGTCGACATGATGATGGTGCCGTACACCTACAAGGAGTTCAGCACCGCGCTCGTCGACGAGGTGAAGGCGGGCCGGGTCGGTGAGAAGCGGATCGACGACGCCGTCTCCCGCATCCTGACCGAGAAGTTCGAGCTGGGCCTCTTCGAGCACCCGTACGCCGACACGAGCGGGGCCGCCGCCATCGGCTCCCCGGCGCACCGGGAGGTCGCCCGCCGGGCCGCCGCCGAGTCGCAGGTGCTGCTGAAGAACGCGGGCGGGCTGCTGCCGCTGAAGAAGAGCGAGAAGGTGTACGTCGCCGGGTCCAACGCCGACGACATCGGCAACCAGACCGGCGGCTGGACCCTCACCTGGCAGGGCGCCTCGGGGAACACCGTTCCCGGTACGACCATCCTCCAGGGCCTGCGGAAGGCGGGCGGGGACGTCACCTACTCCAAGGACGCCTCCGCCCCGACCGGCGGTTACGACGTCGGGGTGGTCGTGGTCGGCGAGACCCCGTACGCCGAGGGCGTCGGTGACGTCGGCAACGGTCACGACCTCAAGCTGTCCGCCGCCGACCAGGCCGCGGTCGACAAGGTGTGCGCGGCCATGAAGTGCGCGGTGCTGATCGTCTCCGGCCGCCCGCAGCTCGTCGGCGACCGGCTGGACGAGATCGACGCCCTGGTCGCCTCCTGGCTGCCCGGCACCGAGGGCGAGGGCGTCGCGGACGTCCTCTACGGAGCGCGCCCCTTCACCGGACAGCTCCCGGTCACCTGGCCCAAGTCGGAGGAGCAACTGCCGATCAACGTGGGCGACACGGCGTACGACCCGCAGTTCCCGTACGGCTGGGGCCTGACCACCCGCACCGACGTCCCGAAGGGCGGTACGGCCACCCTGCGCGACCTCGCCGTCCGGGCGGCGAAGGCCGAGCGGCACGGCGACGACCGCGCCGGGCGCGCGCTGGTGACCCAGGCCCGGCTGCTCGTCCAGCAGAAGGCGGACGGCCACCTCACGGCGGCCGTGGCGAAGCCTTTCGCCGACGCCGACCACCTGCTGCTGACCGGCAGGTACGGGAAGGCGGTGGAGAAGCTGGCGGAGGCGTACCGGGCGGCCTGATCCCGACGCCACATGAGTGACCGGTTTGGGGAGGCTTCGGGTAGTTTCAAGGTATGAAGGCCGTTCCGCGGACCCGAAGCCTCCCCGCCCTGCTGCTGGCCGTACTCGCCCTGGCGCTGACGACCCTGTTCGCGCCCGGGGCGAGCGCGGACACCAGCGTCTCCACGATCGCCCAGGCCCTGCGCAAGAGCCCGGTCTACGTCGACCCGGCGGCCAGGGACCAACTGTCCGCAGCGGACGCCGCCACACTCGCCGACCGGATCAAGGACGCGAACAAACCCCTGTTCATCGCGGTCCTCCCGGCCGGCTACCCCACCGCACACCTCTTCTCCGACCTCCGCTCCGCCACCGGCGTCACCGGTCTCTACGGCGTCCGCCTGGGCGACCGCTTCGACGCCCGCGCCGACTCCTCCGTCATGCCGACCACGGCCCGGCAGAACCTCGTCCGCAGCGTCCAGGGCGAGGACACCAAGACCCAGCTCGCCGACTTCACCGACCGCGCCCTGGCCAACATGGGCGGCCACGCCCCCCGGAGCTGGGGCGGCTCGGCCGGCGGCGGCGGTGCGTCGGCCACGGCACTGGTCACGACGGCCGTCGTCCTGGTGGCCGCGGGCGTGGGCGCGTACGCCCTGGTCCGCCGCGGCCGCCGGCGCCGGGAGGGGGAGCAGCGGGCCGCCCTGGACCGGCTGCGGGTGGTCGTGGACGAGGACATCACCGCGTTCGGCGAGGAACTCGACCGGCTGGACTTCCACCCCTCGGAAGCGGGCGCCGACGACGCGATGCGCGCCGACTACGAGCGCGCGCTGGACGCCTACGAGACCGCCAAGCAGCGCATGGCCGCGGCACGCAGACCGGAGGACGTCCGGTCGGTCACCGAGGCGCTGGAGGACGGCCGCTTCTCCCTCGCCCAGCTGTCCGCCCGCCGCGAGGGCCGCCCGCTCCCGGAGCGCCGCCCGCCCTGCTTCTTCGACCCCCGGCACGGTCCCTCGGTCTCCGACGCCACCTGGACCCCGCCCGGCGGCGCCGCCCGCCAGGTCCCGGTCTGCGCCGCCGACGCCACCCGTCTGGCCGACGGCCGCGACCCCGTGGTCCGCGAGGTCGACACCGACTACGGCCGCCGCCCCTACTGGGACGCGGGCCCCGCCTACGGCCCCTGGGCCGGCGGCTACTTCGGCGGCGGCCTCCTGCCCGGCCTCCTCGTCGGCACCCTGCTGGGAAGCGTGATGGCCACGCCCACGTACGCCGCCGACTACGGCACCGGGTACGGCGACTTCGGCGGGGGCGGCTACGAGGGCGGCGACGTCTCCGGCACCGACTTCGACCCCGGCGACTTCAGCGGCGGCTTCGGCGACGGGGGTGGCTTCGACGGCGGCGGTGGCTCCGACGGCGGCGGGGGAGGGGACTTCGGCGGAAGCTTCTGAGGCACGCGGCCTGATCGGGACGCGTGACCGCGGCGAGATCGAGGCCGACCGCGGTGAGCCTTGGGGTTTCGTGGCCGTTGGGCTGCCCGCTTCCCGGCCAGTGTCGTGCTTCCGCGGGCTCCAGCACGGGGGATTGAGTCGCCCCGCCGGCGGCCGGACGCGACCGTATGGGTTGGTGTCCCATGCGCCCCTGCGGTCACACGGAACCGGTGATTGGCGGATTTGGGCCACTCGCGCCATCCGCCCAGCCGCTTGACCTGCTCATTTGCGCGGGATCCTTGGTACGAATCCGCCAATCACCGTGCGAGGGACCCAGTGCTCCCGATCCAAGGGCCCGTTGCGGCCCGGTCACCGTCTCTCCGGGCCGTCCGCTCGCTCCAGGCCGGCACCGGCCGGGAAGCGAGCGGACCTACGGTCACCTGACGACGGACACCGTGCCGACCCCCGGTCGGCTGCCGGGCGCTCACGCGCTCTTGATCGCCGAGATGTCGAAGACGAGCTTGATCTTGTCGGAGACCAGGACGCCGCCCGTCTCCAGCGCCGCGTTCCAGGTCAGGCCCCACTCCGAGCGCAGGATCTCGGCCTTGCCCTCGAAGCCGACGCGCTCGTTGCCGAACGGGTCCTTCGCGACGCCGTTGAACTCCAGGTCGATGGTGAGCGGCTTGGTGACGCCGAGGAGGGAGAGGTCGCCGGTGATGCGGTAGTCGTCGCCGCCCAGGGACTCCGCCTTGGTGGAGCGGAACGTCATGACCGGGAACTCGTCGATCTTGAAGAAGTCGGAGGACTTCAGGTGGCCGTCGCGGTCGGGGTTGCCGGTCTCGATGCTGGCCATCTGGACGTCGAGCGTGGCGGTGGACCTGGTGGGGTCGGCGCCGTCGAGGTGGAGGGTGCCGGTGAAGTCCTTGAAGCCACCCTTGACGTTGGTGACCATGGCGTGCCGGGCGACGAAGCCGATCGTGCTGTGGGCCGGGTCGATCGTGTAGTCGCCGGTCAGCGCGGTCAGGTCGGGGCCGGCGGTGGCCTGCGCGACGGGGGCGGGGGTGGTGTCCTTGCGGCTGAAGATTCCCATGACGTCCTCCTAGTTGAAAGTTAAACGAACCCTGTGACTCAGACAGTAGACCCATTCGGTTCGGTTTTCAACATCATCCGCAACGTGTTTGCATGATTCCGTGGAGTAACCGCTTCTGCCCTCTGGCGCACCGGCCGATCGCTCGGGCACCATCTGCCTGCACCACCTGCACAGCCGACCCACAGGACGCACGGCCCACCGCAGGAAAGGTCCCCATGAAGCCGCTCAAGCCCCGCGCGCTGCTGACCGCGCTCGCCCTCGTCGTCGCCCCCGGCGTCGCCGTCCTCGGCACCGCCACCGACGCCTTCGCCGTCACCAAGATCAGCCACGCGACCGCCACCCAGATGTTCCGCGACGTCGGCATCACCTGGTCGTCCTCGGGCAACTGCTCCGACCGCTACAACTCCACCTGCACGTCCTTCGAGCAGCTCAACCTCGCCACCGCCCAGGGCGCCCAGACCCTCAAGCGGGCCAGCGGCTGCGCGCTCAACATCACCGGCGGCACCGAGACCGGCCACGCCTCCGGCACCTACTCCCACTGGAACGGCTACAAGCTCGACTACTCCAAGAGCACCTGCGTGACGTCGTACATCAAGAACAACTTCAGCTACATCGGCCTGCGCGGCGACGGCGCCCCGCAGTACCAGTCCGGTTCCGGCAACATCTATGCCGACGAGGGCAACCACTGGGACGTCCTCTACTACAACTGTGGCGGCTGCTGAGCCGGCAGTCGAGGGGGAGAGGGCGGTGACCGGGCCCATGCGCATGACCCGACGCGCGCTGCTGCTGGCCGCCGCCCTCGCCGCCGCGCCGGCGCCGGGCGCCCGGGCGGCCGAGGACCCGTACGACGTGCTGCGCCGCCGCTGGCTCGGCATCGCCCTCGGCGCGGGATACGACCCGGCCGCCGAGCCGTACGCCTCCCGGCTCGCCCTGCTCGGGCAGCAGGCGCGGGAGTTCCGGGAGGGCATGGAGCCCGGCCCCGCCTTCCTCTGGCCCGGGCATCCCTTCGACCCGCCCTCCGGCATCACCTTCAGCTACGGCCGCCTGTGGACCATGACCCAGGCGTACGTCCAGGCCGGCACCGGTTCCACCGGCGACCCCGGCCTGCTCGCCGACGTGCTGCGCGGGCTCGACCACCTCTCCGCCACCGTCTACAACCCCGCCACCACCCGCTACGGCAACTGGTGGGAGTGGCAGATCGGCAGCCCCCGGCTGCTGACGGACATCACGGCCGCCCTGTACGAGCGGCTCGGCCCCGCCCGGGTCGCGGCGGGCTGCGCGGCCGTCGACCACTTCGTCCCGGACGCCATGCTCACCGACTACTCCGGCACCTCCACCGGCGCCAACCGCGTCGACCTGTGCCGCTCGGTCGCCCTGCGCGGCATCCTCGGCCGGAGTCCGGAGAAAATCTCCCTGGCCCGTGACGCCCTCTCGCCCGTCTTCCCGTACGTGACGCAGGGCGACGGCCTCTACGCCGACGGCTCCTTCGTCCAGCACACCTGGGTCGCCTACTCCGGCACGTACGGCCAGGTCATGCTCGACGGACTCGGGCGGCTGTTCACGCTCCTCGCGGGGTCCGACTGGGAGGTCACCGACCCCGCCCGGCGACACGTCCTGGACAGCGTCGAGCACGCCTACGCGCCCCTGATCCACGACGGGCTGGTGATGGACTGCGTCAACGGCCGTGCCATCAGCCGGGGTTACCTGCGCGGCGACGACCAGCACGTGCTGCGCGGCGACCACTACCACGGGCAGGCCCTGATCGCCGCCATCGCCCTCCTCGCGGGCGGCACGAGCGCGGCCGAGCGGGAGCGGTGGTACGGCCGGATCAAGGGCTGGATCGAACGGGACACCGTCGTACCGATGCTGACGTCACGTCAGTTCGCAGTCGCCGATCTCGCGCGGCTGCACGCCGTCGCCGCCTCGCCCGGACCCGCCGCCCCGGAACCCCTCGGCCACCGCCTCTTCCCGGCGATGGACCGCGCCGTCCACCGCACGCCCCGCTTCACCGCCGCCCTCGCCATGGCCAGTGACCGCATCGCCCACTACGAGTGCGGCAACGGCGAGAACCCGCGCGGCTGGCACACCGGGTCCGGCATGCTCTCCTGGTGGCCCCGGGGCCGGAGCGACCAGTACACCGACTGGTACTGGCCCACCGTCGACTGGTACCGGCTGCCCGGCACCACCGTCTCCACCCGGCGGCTCCCCGACCGGGCCGGCGGCGAGTGGGGCGCCCCCAAGCCGGACGTCCGCTGGGTCGGCGGGACCACCGACGGCACGTACGCGGCGGTCGGCCAGCACCTCAAGGGCCTCGGCTCCACCCTCCAGGCCCACAAGTCCTGGTTCTTCCTCGACGACGCCGTGGTCTGCCTCGGCGCCGGGATCTCCTGCGCCGACGGCGTCCCGGTGGAGACGGTCGTGGACAGCCGCAACCTGGGCGCGAACGGCACCCAGAGCTTCGTGCGCGGGCGGAACTGGGCCCACCTGGAAGAGCACGGCGGCTGGATCCTGCCGTACGGCGGCGAGCTGCACACCCTCCGCGAGGACCGCGCCGGCGCCTGGTCCGACATCAACACCACCAGCACGGACGAGCGGCGCACCCGGCACTGGCAGACCCTCTGGCTCGACCACGGCACCGACCCCGAGGCCGCCCGCTACGCCTACGTCCTGCTGCCCGGCGCGTCCCGCGCGCAGACCGCCGCCCGGGCCGCCGACCGGCATTGGCTCTCCGTCCTCGCCAACGACGCCGACCGCCAGGCCGTCGCCGTCCCCCGGCTGGGCCTGACGGCGTGGAACTTCTGGCGGGCCGGTACGGTGGGGGACCTGACCGTCTCGGCCGGCGCGAGCGTGCTCGTCGTACGCCGGGGACGGACGGCCACCCTCTGCGTGAGCGAGCCGCCCCGCACCGGTGTCCCGCTGGAGCTGGTCTGGAACCGTCCGGTGCGCGCGGTGACCCGGGCCGACGACAGCGTCGAGGTCCTTTCGGCTGACCGCCGTCTGAGGGTCCGTGTCACTCCGGGGATGGCATGTGCCACCCACGAATGTGAGCTGACTCTCGGCTGACGGCTTTGTGGTCTCCCTACAACGGGACGCCCTCCTGAGCAGTCGGAATGCCTGCATGCCGCCATGGTTCTGTTCACTGGTACCAGGAAAACAGGCCGGAGACTGTACGGAGTCGACGGCTCGCTTTTCTTCGGGTCCTTCGTAAGGTCGCTACATGACCGTTTTGGAAGAGACGACGGGTGAGCCGACCGGCGAGCCGACGGACGCACGCGGACGGGTCGCCGAACTGCACGAGATTCGTGCCCGGGCCCTGGCGGGCCCCAGCGAGAAGGCGACCGAGGCGCAGCACGCCAAGGGCAAGCTGACGGCACGGGAGCGGATCGAGCTCCTCCTCGACCCCGGGTCCTTCCAGGAGGTCGAGCAGCTTCGCCGGCACCGGGCGACCGGCTTCGGCCTGGAGGCGAAGAAGCCGTACACCGACGGTGTCATCACCGGCTGGGGCACGGTGGAGGGCCGCACGGTCTTCGTCTACGCCCACGACTTCCGGATCTTCGGCGGCGCCCTCGGCGAGGCCCACGCCACCAAGATCCACAAGATCATGGACATGGCCATCGCGGCCGGCGCTCCGCTGGTCTCCCTGAACGACGGCGCCGGCGCCCGCATCCAGGAGGGCGTCTCCGCCCTCGCCGGCTACGGCGGCATCTTCCAGCGCAACACCAGGGCGAGCGGTGTCATCCCGCAGATCTCCGTGATGCTCGGCCCGTGCGCGGGCGGCGCCGCGTACTCCCCGGCGCTGACGGACTTCGTCTTCATGGTCCGCGACACCTCCCAGATGTTCATCACGGGCCCCGACGTGGTCAAGGCCGTCACGGGCGAGGAGATCACCCAGAACGGCCTGGGCGGCGCGGACGTCCACGCCGAGACGAGCGGCGTCTGCCACTTCGCGTACGACGATGAGGAGACGTGCATCGCCGAGGTGCGCTACCTCCTGTCGCTCCTCCCGCAGAACAACCGGGAGAACCCGCCCCGGGTCGACTCCGCCGACCCGGCGGACCGCCGCGGCGACGTGCTGCTGGACCTGGTCCCGGCCGACGGCAACCGGCCCTACGACATGGCGAAGGTCATCGAGGAGATCGTCGACGACGGCGAGTACCTGGAGGTCCACGAGCGCTGGGCGCGCAACATCATCTGCGCCCTCGCCCGCCTGGACGGCCAGGTGGTCGGCATCATCGCGAACCAGCCGCAGGTGCTGGCGGGCGTGCTGGACATCGAGGCGAGTGAAAAAGCTGCGCGCTTTGTCCAGATGTGTGACGCTTTCAATATCCCGATCGTCACCTTCCTGGACGTCCCCGGGTTCCTCCCCGGTGTCGACCAGGAGCACGGCGGGATCATCCGCCACGGCGCGAAGCTGCTGTACGCCTACTGCAACGCGACCGTGCCGAGGATCTCGCTCATCCTGCGCAAGGCGTACGGAGGTGCCTACATCGTCATGGACTCCCAGTCGATCGGCGCCGACCTCACCTACGCCTGGCCGACCAACGAGATCGCCGTGATGGGCGCGGAGGGCGCGGCCAACGTCATCTTCCGCCGGCAGATCGCCGAGGCCGAGGACCCCGAGGCCATGCGGGCGCGGATGGTCAAGGAGTACAAGTCCGAGCTGATGCACCCCTACTACGCGGCCGAGCGGGGCCTGGTCGACGACGTCATCGACCCCGCCGAGACGCGCGAGGTGCTGATCAAGTCCCTGGCGATGCTGCACACCAAGCACGCCGACCTGCCTTCTCGCAAGCACGGCAACCCGCCGCAGTAACCCGGCGGAAACCTCTCTCACGGAGACTGACACCCATGAGCACTCCTGACATCCGCGTCGAGAAGGGCCATGCCGAGCCCGAGGAAGTCGCCGCCATCACGGCGATCCTCCTGGCCCGCGCCGCCGCCCGCCCCGAGCCTTCGGCGACCCACCGAGTCCGCGCCAAGGCAGGCTGGCGCCGCCTGGAGCGCGAGCCGGGATTCCGCGCGCCGCACAGCTGGCACTGACGTCCTGCGCGACCACAGCCCCGCCGCCCCTTGAGGGAGGCGGGGCTGTGGCGTGTTCCTGCCCCGACACGCCCCCAGTGCCTCGGCACCACCGAACACCGCTCCGGCGAAAGCCCACCCATCACCCGATCGGCCCAAGGTACGGCAAAGGGGCCCTCTCCGGGTGGAAAGGGCCCCTCGTGGAGAAGCGCTAGCGCAGGCGGGCCATCAGGGCGTGTTCCACCAGTGTGATCAGTGCCGACTTGGCGTCCGCGCGGTGGCGGGCGTCCGTCGTGATGATCGGGGTGTCCGGGCCGATCTGCAGCGCCTCGCGGACCTCGTCGGGCGAGTACGGCTGCTGGCCGTCGAAGCCGTTGAGGGCGATGACGAAGGGCAGGCCCGAGTTCTCGAAGTAGTCGACCGCGGGGAAGCAGTCGGCGAGACGCCGGGTGTCGACGAGGACGATCGCGCCGATGGCGCCGCGGACCAGGTCGTCCCACATGAACCAGAAGCGGTCCTGGCCGGGGGTGCCGAACAGGTACAGGATCAGGTCCTGGTCCAGGGTGATACGGCCGAAGTCCATGGCGACGGTGGTCGTCGTCTTGTCTCCGGTGTGGGTGAGGTCGTCGATGCCGGCCGAAGCGGACGTCATGACGGCCTCTGTGCGCAGCGGGTTGATCTCCGAGACGGCGCCGACGGATGCTCGGGCAGTTGACCCTGCATCTGGTGCGGAGCGGCGGTGGTGTGCACCAGCGCCTCGATGGCGAGCTGGTACCGCGGGCGGGTCCGGCCGCCGGTCATGGCGTACGGACGCACCAAGGGGTTGTTCGACGCCGAGGCCGGTGCCGGCTCGGGGCGGCGCTGCGGCTGGACCGGCTGGATGCGCGGTGCCGGGGGCTGGTCGTACGGCGACGGGCCGGGGCCCTGCGGGGCGTACGGCTGCCGGTGGCTGGGAGCGGAGGGGAAGTTGTACGGGTTCGCCGAGCCGTCGTTCTGGCCCTGGGCAGGGCCGTACGACCAGTTGCCCGAAGACGAACCGCCTGGGGGTGTTGCCACTTTCTCCTCCTCCGACTGCGCCGGGCACCCATCCCTGGGGAACCGCGTCCCGAAACCTTACGGCCCCGGGACGCGAATACGCACCGTCCGATTATTAGTTGAGAAGGCTTCCCTGGAGTTCCGCGCGGAGATCCGGGGTGAGGACCGTGCCCGCGCGGTCCACCAGAAGGGCCATCTCGTACCCGATGAGGCCGATGTCCGCCTCCGGGTGGGCCAGGACCGCGAGCGAGGAACCGTCGGAGATGGACATGATGAAGAGGAATCCCCGCTCCATCTCCACAACCGTCTGATTCACGCTGCCTCCCTCGAAGATCCGGGAGGCGCCTGCCGTCAGAGACGTCAGACCGGAGGCGACGGCCGCGAGCTGGTCGGCGCGGTCGCGGGGAAAGCCTTCGGACATCGCCAGAAGGAGTCCGTCGGCGGAGACCACCACCGTGTGGGACACCCCCGGGGTGTTGTCCACGAAGTTGGTGATCAACCAGTTCAGGTTCTGTGCCGCCTGGCTCATCGGGCTCACACTAACGCTCCTGGTTGTAGGTGCTGTCAGGACCGAAGCCCTGGCCGTTCGTTTCACTGCCTGCGCTGCGTCCGCGCTGGACGCCCCGGCGCAGGTTGCTCAGCCTGCCCCGGACGTCCTCCGGGGCGCGGGAGACCTGTGGGCCTCCCTGGGGGGTGGTTTCGGCGGAACCCTCGACCAGATTGGCCTTGGGCACCCGCCGCGGCAGACCCGAGGCGGTGACCCCGCCTGCCTTGGGCTTCCGGAGCTGTGCGGCCTGCTGCCACCGCTCGTCGTTCGCCGAACGCCAGTCGCTCTGGCCGCCCGTCCCCGGAGCGTTCCCCGGTGCGGGAGCCGGCGCTTCCTGCTGCACGCGGGCCGTGCCGTTCGCGGAGCCGGCGGAGTCGCTCGCGGGGGACCCGCGGCGGGGCAGCCCGGCGTCGGTCAGCGCGTGTGCGGCGGGAGATGCCGTTCCCGGACGGTCGAAGCCTACGCGGTTCCGCTCACTCGCGTCAGCGGCCTGCGAGGATTCCGCTTCCGGAGCGTACTGGGCCGGATAGCCGTTCTGGTAGCCGTCCTGCTGGGGCCAGTCGTCCTGGTAGGACGGCGTCTGGGCAGGCTCCGCATACGCGGACGCGGACTCCTGGTAGCCGCCGTTCGCGGAGAAGCCGTCGTGCCGCGGCACTTCGCCGTTCGGCGCGTAGTACTGCTCGTCGTAGCGCTGCTCGTACTGCTGCTCGTACGACGCGTGCTGCGGCTGCTCCTCGTACGACTGCCGCTGCTCCTCGTACGCCGGCGCCTCGTAGGACTGCTGCGGCTGCTCGTCGTAGGACCGCTGCTGCTCCTGGTACGCCTGCTGCTGCCCGGTGAACGGGTCCGTGTACCCGGCGGGGGCCTCGGCGGCCCCCTGCCGCGGCTCGGCGGGCTGCTGGCCCTGGCCCTCCAGGGCGGCGCGGCGCTCCTCGCGCATCAGCGAGCGGCCCACGGGGTCCAGGTCGCGGATGTCGTCGGGGACCGCCGGGTACTGGCTGTCGTCGAAGCCGAGTTCGGCCGCGGTGCGCATGGGCTGCTGCTGGCCGAAGCTCTCACCCTGGAACTGCTGCTCCGGGATGATCTGCGAGACGGTGAACTCGTCGCGGTCCAGCGGGGCCTCGCCGCCACCGCCGTGCGTGATCGCGTCCGGCAGCATGACCAGGGACGTCGTGCCGGCCTGCTCGCCCGAGGGGCGGAGCTGGACCCGGATGCCGTGCCGGTCGGACAGCCGGCCGACCACGAACAGGCCCATGCGCTGCGAGATCGCGGCGTCCACGGTCGGCGGGTTCGCCAGCTTGTGGTTGATGTCCGCGAAGTCCTCGGCGGTCAGACCGATGCCCTTGTCGTGGATCTCGATCATCACGCGGCCGTCGGGGAGACGGGTCGCGGTGACGCGGACCTTGGTCTGCGGGGAGGAGAACGTGGTGGCGTTCTCCAGCAGCTCGGCCAGCAGGTGCACGAGGTCGGTGACCGCGCGGCCGTGGATCTCGGCCTCCGGCACACCCGACAGCTCGATGCGCTCGTACTGCTCCACCTCGGAGGAGGCGGCGCGCAGCACGTCGACGAGCGGCACGGGCTGGTCCCAGCGGCGGCCGGGCTCCTCGCCGGCGAGGACCAGGAGGTTCTCGCCGTTGCGGCGCATACGGGTGGCCAGGTGGTCCAGCTTGAAGAGGTTCTCCAGCTGGTCGGGGTCGGCCTCGTTGTTCTCCAGGTCGGTGATCAGGGTGAGCTGGCCCTCGATCAGCGACTGGTTGCGGCGCGAGAGGTTGGTGAAGATCGCGTTGATGTTGCCCCGCAGCAGGGCCTGCTCGGAGGCGAGCCGGACCGCCTCGCGGTGGACCTGGTCGAAGGCGCGGGCGACCTCGCCGATCTCGTCCTTGGTGGTGATCGGGATCGGCGCGACCCGGGTGTCGACCCGGCCGGGGTCGGTGCGGGAAAGCTGGTCGACGAGCATCGGCAGCCGCTGCTCGGCGATGCCGAAGGCGGCGTTGCGCAGCCGGCGCATCGAGCGGCTCATCTGGCGGGCCACCAGACCGGCCAGGATGAACGCGGCCAGCAGGGCGACGACGACCACGGCACCGGTGATGAACGCCGAGGTCTTGGCGTCGTCGGCGATGGCCGAGGCCTCGTTCACCGCCTTGTCGGCCATGTCCGACTCGATCTGGCGGTAGGCCTTGTACTTCAGCGTGTTGACCGCCCACCAGTTGTCGGCGGTGATGCCGCCCGCGGCGAGCTGGTCACGGGTGAGCGTGCTGGTGTCCTTCATGGTGGCGATCAAGGCCACCATCTTGGTCGGGTCGGAGGGCGGGGCGACGTAGTTCGGGTTGCTCGCCTTGGCCTTCTGGACCATGCCGGCGGCGTCCGTCTTGATCTTCTGTTCCGCGTCGCTCAGCTTCTGCGCGTCGGCCTCGGTGCCACCGCCGAGGTACTCCTCACGGGCGATGCGCTCCAGGTAGGCGTACGAGGACAGGGAGACCCGCTGGGTCGCGAGGTTCGGCGCGTCCGGACCGGGCTTGACCAGCAGGTGGGTGCCGATCGACCGCTCCAGCGACAGCGCCGCCTTGGTCAGCGAGATGGCGTAGACGGTACGGCCGTAGGAGGTGATGTTTCCGGTGCCCAGACCGAGTTCGTTGGCGAACTCCATCAGGGGGTGACTGACCTCGACGTAGCCCTCTTCGGTCTGTACGCCGGTCGCCTTGGAGGTGTACGCGATCTGCCGCAGCTGCGCCAGCTTGGGCTCCGCCTCGCGGAACAGCTTCAGCCGGCGCTGCAGGCCCGAGGTGGCGGGCATGCTCTTCGTCGCCTCGTCGAAGACGTCGGCGGCCTGGTCCGTGGCCTTGCGGGCGTTGTCGACGACCGCCTTGCTGTCGGTGTCCTTCTTGTTCAGCAGCAGTGGTGCCGCGGTGACGTCGCGCTCGCTCTCCAGCGCGTCGGCGTAGGTGAGGGCGGCGCGCACGAGACGGGCGGTGTTCTCGGCGTCGCGGGCCTGCTGCCAGGTGTCGATCGAGCTCTTCACCTGGAAGCCGCCCATGACGAGACCGACGGCCACGGGTATGAGCAGGATCGCGTTCAGCCGGGTCGGCACCCGCCAGTTCCGCGGGGAGAGACGGCCGCCGCTGGGCGCGGGAGTGGCCTCCGGTTCCGCACCGGGAACGGGGGTGGGCGCCGCAGCGCGCGGCGGCGGGGTGAAGTTGCCCCGCGCCGACGGCTCGGGACCGTTCTTGCTTCGCCTCACTCGACCAACAACCTCTCGGCGGTCGGCACCTACGTCGTGCCGCAGTCTCTCAGAGCCCGGTTCGCCATCGACCACCAGTACGTACTCGGTACGCACTCAGTACGTCTTCGACCATTGGGCAGTTCAGGCATTCCAGCACGTGGACCAGTGCACTTCCAAACAGTGGAAACCCGGTGATGGAGCGGTTGTAAGCGCGAGATAAAACGGTCATAAAGAGCGAGCCCCGCCAAAAGGCGGGGCGTTTGTGCGCACAGCGGCACCACACGACCGCGTCGCGTGGTGATACCGGGTGATTCCTCTGCCGAACTGTTATGAACACCGGAGCCGACCGTGTCAAAGGCCACAGTCGGCTCCGAACCCCTTACGACAACTGCCGTACGGCCCGTCGTACTTGAGTGCTACTTGAGCCGTGCCATCAGGGCGTGTTCCACGAGCGTGATCAGTGCCGACTTGGCGTCCGCGCGGTGGCGGGCGTCCGTCGTGATGATCGGGGCGTCCGGACCGATCTGCAGGGCTTCCCGCACCTCGTCCGGGGTGTAGGGCTGCTGCCCGTCGAAGCCGTTGAGGGCGATGACGAAGGGCAGGCCCGAGTTCTCGAAGTAGTCGACCGCGGGGAAGCAGTCGGCCAGGCGCCGGGTGTCGACGAGGACGACGGCACCGATGGCGCCGCGGACCAGGTCGTCCCACATGAACCAGAAGCGGTCCTGGCCGGGGGTGCCGAACAGGTACAGGATCAGGTCCTGGTCCAGGGTGATGCGGCCGAAGTCCATGGCCACCGTGGTGGTGGTCTTGTCTCCGGTGTGGGTGAGGTCGTCGATGCCGGCCGAAGCGGACGTCATGACGGCCTCTGTGCGCAGCGGGTTGATCTCCGAGACGGCGCCGACGGTCGGCCACCAGGATCCGGGCCACACCGAGCGGCATGGCCAGCAGCGCGGAGACCTCCGCGACCGACTTGACCTCGCGGCACAGGTGGCAGATGCGCTGGTGCTCCGGGAGCAGCCCCATGAGCGCTGCCGGGTCGGCCGTGGTGCTGATCAGCGCCTCGATGGCGAGCTGGTAGCGAGGCCTGGTCCGGCCGCCGGTCATGGCGTAGGGCCTCACCAGCGGCTGGTCGCCCTCGTCCCCGTACGGCTCCGCGTACGGATCATGATGGGCGGTGGGCGGGGTCATGAATCCTCCGGGCGGGACAGCAAGTCGGTCAGTCAAGCCGTCTGACGGGGCCGGTGGGGGGATTGTGGCGGCCGGACGGTGTTTTCGTGAGGTGGGTGGTGCCGGGGGCGGTCAGTGAAGCAGACTTCCCTGGAGTTCGGCGCGCAGGTCCGGGGTGAGCACCGCCCCTGCGCGGTCGACGAGCAGTGCCATCTCGTAGCCGACGAGACCGATGTCCGCCTCGGGATGGGCCAGGACCGCGAGGGACGACCCGTCCGAGATGGACATCAGGAAGAGGAACCCGCGTTCCATCTCGACGACCGTCTGTGCCACGGTGCCGCCCTCGAAGATCCGGGACGCCCCGGCCGTCAGCGAGGTCAGACCGGAGGCGACGGCCGCCAGCTGGTCGGCGCGGTCCCGCGGGAAACCTTCGGACATCGCCAGCAGAAGGCCGTCGGCGGAGACCACCACGGTGTGGGACACCCCAGGGGTGTTGTCCACGAAGTTGGTGATCAACCAGTTCAGGTTCTGTGCCGCCTGGCTCATCGGACTCAACTAACGCTCCTGCTGGTGAGTGGGGCTCGGGAAGCTGCCGGTCTGGCCGCTGCCGGCCTGACGGCCCTGAGCGATGCCCCGACGGAGATTGGTCAGCCGTCCGCGCACGTCATCAGGCGCGCGCGAGACCTGCGGACCGCTTTGGTGCTGTTGCTGCTGTGCCGTGCCCGGTACGAGGTTCGCCCGGGGTACACGGCGCGGCAGGCCGGAGGTGGTGACCCCGCCGGCCGCGGGCTGCCGGACGCGCTCGGCCTGCCGGACGAGTTCGTCGTTCGGTGAGGTGCGCCAGGAGCCGTTGCCGTTGCCGTTGCCGTTGCCGTTGGTGTTGGCGGGCGCGGGGCGCTGCGGAGCGGGAGCCTGGGGCTGCTGCTGCGCGGGCGCGTTCTCCTGCTGCTGACCGTGGAACCAGTTGGTCTCCAGGGTGTCGTACAGCGGGGTACGGCCGTCACCCGGGTTGCTGGCCGGCGGCAGGGCCCAACCGTCACCCGGCGCCTGCGCGGCGCCCCGGTTGTCGGGCTCCTGGCGGACCGGACGCTGCTGCGGGGCCGGCTGACGGGGGGCGCCGAAGTCGGCACGGGCCGGCTGCGGGCGCTCGAACTGACCGGGCTGACCGGGCTGACCGGGGTTCTGGCGACCGGGCAGAGCGTGCTGCCCCGTGGAGCCGCTGTGATAGCCGCCGTCGTACGCCTGCGGGGCCGGGTACTGACCGGTGTGCTGAGCGCCGTTGTCCCGCTGCCCGGGCGCCGGCGTGCCGAAGACGTCGGAGCGGACGAACGAGCCGGTGCCCTGCTGGTCGCCGCCGTCGAAGCGGTCCTGCCGGCGGCCGTCGTCGGGGAGTCCGAACTGGCCCGTGTCCTGGGGGCTGTCCGGGCGCGCGTACTGGCCGGTCTGCTGGAAGTCGTCGGGGCGCGCGAACTGACCCGTGTTCTGGGGGTTGTCCTGGCGGGCGTACTGGCCGCTCTGCTGTGCGTGGTCCGGGCGGGCGTACTGGCCCGTGTGCGAACCGCCGTTCAGCTCGGCGCGCGGGAACCCGCCTGTCGCGGACGGTCCCTGGGCGTCGATCCGCGGCATCTCCGCGGTCGAGCCCGGGCCCTGCCGGTCGTCCACGCGCGGCATGTGCGCGGTCTGCGCCGGGTCCTGCTCGTCATGGCCGCGCGGGGTGTCCAGCGAGGCACGCGACAGCGGTGCCTGGGCGCCGTTCCAGTCCTGGGTGCGGGACTGCGGGTCCGCGCCGGGCAGTTCGGCCCGCGGGCCGCCGCGCGGCGGGAGCTGGGGCTGGCGGCCCTGGTCGGGGATGCCGCCGGACCGCTTGGCGCCACGGCCGCCGAAGAGGTCCTGCTGCTGTCCGCCCGGGTTCGCGGCCTGCAGGCCCTGCGGGGCGCCCGGTGCCTGACCGCCGAAGCCGCCCGCACCGGCACCGGCCGGCGCCGGCCGGCCGCCCTGGGGACCGCGGGCGCCCGGCGCACCGGGACGGCCGCCCTGGCCCGCGCCGGGCAGCGCGGCCCGGGGACCCTGGGCGGAGCCGACCTGGCCACGCGGGCCCGGACCGGCACCGAGCAGACCGCCACCGCCCTGGGCACCGCCGTTGCCGGCGGTCTGCCGCCGGGCCGCGGCCGCACCGGCGGCGGCCTGCGCGGCGGCGGGACCGCCGGTCGACACGGGGGCGCCGGGCTTGCCCGGAGCGGGCTTCTTGCCGCCCTGGGCGACGTCCACGGGCAGCATGACCAGCGCGGTCGTACCACCGGAGTCGGACGGGCGCAGCTGGATGCGGATGCCGTGCCGCTGGGACAGCCGGCCGACCACGAACAGACCCATGCGGCGGGAGACGGAGACGTCCACGGTGGGCGGCGAGGCGAGCCGCTCGTTGATCGCCGCGAGGTCCTCGGGGGAGAGGCCGATACCGGTGTCGTGGATCTCGATCAGGACGCGGCCGTCGGGCAGCGCGTGACCGGTGACCTTGACCTTGGTCTGCGGCGAGGAGAACGAGGTCGCGTTCTCCAGCAGCTCGGCCAGCAGGTGCACGAGGTCGTTGACGACCCGGCCGGCCACCTCGGTGGTGGGTACGGCGGCCAGCTCGATGCGCTCGTACTGCTCCACCTCGGACGCGGCGGCGCGGAGCACGTCGACCAGCGGGACCGGGCGGGTCCAGCGACGGCCGGGCTCCTCACCCGCGAGGACGAGGAGGTTCTCACCGTTACGGCGCATACGCGTCGCGAGGTGGTCGAGCTTGAAGAGCGAGGAGAGCTGGTCCGGGTCGGCCTCGCGGGACTCCAGCTCGGAGATGAGGGAGAGCTGGCGCTGGATCAGACCCTGGGAGCGGCGCGAGAGGTTGGTGAACATCGCGTTGACGTTGCCCCGCAGCAGGGCCTGCTCGGCGGCGAGGCGGACCGCCTCGCGGTGCACGTCGTCGAAGGCCGCGGCCACCTGGCCGATCTCGTCCCGGGAGTGCACACCGACCGACTCCACGGAGGTGTCGACGTCCTGCGGGTCCGCCTCCGAGAGCTGCTTGACCAGCTCGGGCAGGCGGTCCTGGGCGACCTTGGTCGCGGTCTCCTGGAGCCGGCGCAGCGAGCGGATCATGGACCGGGCGACGACGAACGCGCCGACCAGCGAGACACCGAGCACGAGCAGGATCAGCGCACCGGAGATGATCGCGTCACGCTGGGTCGCGCTCTTCAGCTCGCGCGCCTTCTGCTCCATCTCCTCCAGGAGCGTGCGCTCGATCTTCTTCATCTGCTCGATCTTGGTCGAGCTGTCGTCCACCCAGTCCTTGTAGGACCGCGCCGGCAACTGCTGGAGGCCGTCCGGGGACTCGAAGGAGCGCTTGGCGTAGGTGTCGGCGGACTCGATCGTCGGGTTGCCCTCGTCGATCGGCTTGAGCAGTTCCTCGGCGTTCTGGCTGGCGTAGATCTTCCGGAAGATCGCCAGCTCGGAACCCTCGCTCTCGTACGCCGACTGGCCGTAGAGGCGGTCGTTCTCGGAGAGGTCGCCCTTGGTGCTGGTCGTCGCGGGCAGCGCGGCGGCGATCATCGCGCGCTGCACGGACGCGTACTCCTTGGCGGTGGAGAAGGCCGCCAGGGCGCGGGTGCGCGAGATCATCTCCGGATTGCTGGACGCCTCGGCCATGTCCTGGGAGAGGCCGATCAGCTGGGTGATGAGCCGGTGGTACGACTCGACGGTCTGGGTCGCGTTGTCCTTGGACGCGTAGGCCGACTTGCGGATCCTGGCGAGGTCGTCGAGCTGGTTGGCGAGACCGACCAGCGCGTCGCGGACGCCCTGCAGGTTGCCGTCCTTGCTGGCCGTGTCGATCTGCTCGGAGGCGTCGAGGAAGTTCTCGCGGGCCCGGTCGGTCTTCTGCTGGTAGGCCTTGATCTGGTAGTCGTTCG
Source organism: Streptomyces flaveolus (assembly GCF_000716535.1). GTDB lineage: Bacteria > Actinomycetota > Actinomycetes > Streptomycetales > Streptomycetaceae > Streptomyces > Streptomyces flaveolus_A. Next base: position 47,081 of record NZ_JNWV01000009.1, read on the forward strand.
CCTTCAGACCGCCGTGCGCCAGGGGACCGGCGGACTGGTCGCGCTCCTCCTGGAGCGCGTGGGCCAGCTCGGTGGCCTGCTTGGTCATCTCCGTCAGCAGCTTCATGTTGTCGAGCTGCTGGATGTCCTCGACGGACTGGTCGATGCGCAGCGCGCCCAGCGAGGTGGCCGCGACCACCGGCAGCGCGAGCAGCGACACCAGGCGGGTGGAGATGCGCCAGTTGCGCAGGGCGAGCCGCGAACCGGTGCCGGTCGGGCCCTGCGCGGGCTTCACCGGGGGCGCGGGGTCGCCCGACGGCGTCGCGGTCGCGGAGGCCGACGAGGCCGAGGCGCCCGGACGCCCGCCGCGCTCACCGCCGTCCGCGGCCTGGCCCGGGCCCGGGTTCTGGGCGTGCTGGGGCGAGGAGCTGACGGCCTTGGGGCCAGTCCCGCCGTGCGGCTCCGGCTCCGCCGAAGCGCTGCCATCCCTCTTGAAACGTCCCTGCACTAGCGTCGCAACCTCTGGACCAGGCACCCCTCCGCGCGAACGGAGGGACACGGTGTCGGCGTTGTGGAGAGCGCCCTGAAAACGCCCCCCGGTGGTCTTGAGTGACCGGCGCTGGTTCCCCCCTGTCTCGCCGCCGCTCGGCGCTGTGCGCGCCCCCTGCGCCGGTTCGATCCCGCGGCGGTCCGTGGAATTCCAGCACAGTGGAGGATCTCCAACAAGGGCAGTGGGCCGAGCTGTGACCTCCGTGACGGGCAGTGAGTGCCGGGTTACCAGCCGTGGAACCTGATCCCGGGCATAACGGACGTAATCCTGCGAGTCGCCGGTCCGCGCCCTGTGTCCCAGTCGCCATGATCAGGAGCGGAATGGTGGCTTCAGTGGGTCAATGTCCGTTTCGCTGGGGCGGGTTGTCAGCCGGAATTGACCGGTTTGCCCGCGCCTTCGTGAGCAAACTCACACGCGACTCGTAGGGAGTTGGCGCCTTCGTCGGGGAATCGGATGTTTAGCCTGACGCTTTACAAGACGGACGACTCTGCCAACCACTCGACCAGAGGGCACAGGACGACAACGGTGAAGACGACGATGATGTTCCGCAAGATAGCCAACCCGCGACGCACGACCCTGGCGCACCTCAAGGACGCCGGCGAACTGCAGACGCCCGAGCTGCCGGAGCACCCCGTCGACCTCCCCGCCCAGACCGCCAACCCCCGGCGCACCGTCCTGGTGGACGTCCCGGCCGGCGTGGGCGCCCCGGCAGGCGAGTGACCCAAGGCTCCGCGAGGCGCGGCCGGGAGGACCACGACGGTCCCTTCCGGCCGCGCTCGCTTTGTGGGGCCTCCCGGCGGACGCCTCACCGCCGTGGCTGAGCGCACCCCGGTGACCCGCCTCTGACCTGCGCCGATGCCCCCGGAAGCGAACAACTTCGCATAGCTCCGATAACCTGAGGCGTCAGTACGCCGGTTCTCAGTGAGGGGCGCAAGGATCCCGTGCGCATCGCCAGGTTCTCCATCGACGGGAACGTAGCCTTCGGCGCGGTCGAGGGCGACAAGCAGGACGAACTCGTCCTCGACATCATCAAGGGCATCCCGTTCGCGGACTTCGAGCTGTCCGGGACGAAGGTGCCGCTGAGCAAGGTCAGGCTGCTCCCGCCGGTGCTCCCCAACAAGGTCGTGGCGTTCGGCCGCAACTACGCCGAGCACGCCCGCGAACTGGGCAACGAGGTGCCCGAGGCGCCGTTCGCCTTCTTCAAGCCGTCCACCTCCGTGATCGGCCCCGGCGACGACATCCAGTACCCCTCCTTCTCCCAGGAACTGCACCACGAGGCCGAGCTGGCCGTCGTCATCGGCCGCCTGTGCCGCGAGGTGCCGCGCGAACGCGTCAAGGACGTGATCTTCGGCTACACCTGCGCCAACGACGTCACCGCCCGCGACGTGCAGAAGCGCGAGAAGCAGTGGGCCCGGGCCAAGGGCTTCGACACCTCGTGCCCGCTCGGCCCCTGGGTGGAGACCGACCTCTCGGTGGACGCCGCGAACGACCTCACCATCCAGCTCACGGTCAACGGCGAACAACGCCAGCTCGGCCGCACGAGCGAGATGATCCACCCCATCGAGGACCTGATCGTCAACATCTCCGAGGCCATGACGCTGCTCCCCGGCGACGTGATCCTCACCGGCACCCCCGCGGGGGTCGGCCCCCTCGGCGTCGGCGACGAGGTCGCCGTCACCATCGAAGGCATCGGCACTCTCACCAACAAGGTTGTCAAGCGTGGCTAGCGCACCCGGCTCCGTACGCGTCCGTTTCTGCCCCTCGCCCACCGGTAACCCCCACGTGGGCCTGGTCCGCACCGCCCTGTTCAACTGGGCGTTCGCCCGGCACCACCAGGGCACCCTGGTCTTCCGCATCGAGGACACCGACGCGGCCCGCGACTCGGAGGAGTCGTACAACCAGCTGCTCGACGCGATGCGCTGGCTCGGCTTCGACTGGGACGAGGGCCCCGAGGTCGGCGGCCCGCACGCGCCGTACCGCCAGTCGCAGCGCATGGACATCTACGCCGACGTCGCCCAGAAGCTCCTCGACGGCGGCCACGCCTACCACTGCTACTGCTCCCAGGAGGAGCTGGACAGCCGCCGCGAGGCCGCCCGCGCCGCCGGCAAGCCCTCCGGCTACGACGGCCACTGCCGCGACCTGACCGCCGAGCAGGTCGAGGAGTTCCAGGCGCAGGGCCGCACCCCGATCGTCCGCTTCCGCATGCCGGACGAGACCATCACCTTCACCGACCTGGTCCGCGGCGAGCTGACCTTCACGCCGGAGAACGTGCCCGACTACGGCATCGTCCGCGCGAACGGCGCCCCGCTGTACACGCTGGTGAACCCGGTGGACGACGCCCTGATGGAGATCACCCACGTCCTGCGCGGCGAGGACCTGCTCTCCTCCACCCCGCGCCAGATCGCGCTGTACAAGGCGCTGATCGAGCTGGGCATCGCGCAGCAGATCCCGCAGTTCGGCCATCTGCCGTACGTCATGGGCGAGGGCAACAAGAAGCTCTCCAAGCGCGACCCGCAGTCGTCGCTCAACCTCTACCGCGAGCGGGGCTTCCTGCCCGAGGGCCTGCTCAACTACCTGTCCCTGCTGGGCTGGTCGCTCTCCGCGGACCAGGACATCTTCACGATCGAGGAGATGGTCCAGGCCTTCGACATCGCCGACGTGAACCCCAACCCGGCGCGCTTCGACCTGAAGAAGTGCGAGGCGATCAACGCCGACCACATCCGCATGCTGGAGGTGAAGGAGTTCACCGAGCGGTGCCGCCCCTGGCTGAAGGCCCCGTTCGCGCCCTGGGCGCCGGAGGACTTCGACGAGGCCAAGTGGCAGGCCATCGCCCCGCACGCGCAGACCCGCCTGAAGGTCCTGTCCGAGATCACCGACAACGTCGACTTCCTGTTCCTGGCGGAGCCGGTCTCCGACGAGGCCTCGTGGACCAAGGCGATGAAGGAGGGCTCCGACGCCCTGCTGCGCACCGCCCGGGAGAAGCTCGAGGCGGCGGACTGGACCTCGGCCGAGTCGCTCAAGGAGGCCGTCCTGGCCGCCGGCGAGGCGCACGGCCTCAAGCTCGGCAAGGCCCAGGCCCCGGTCCGCGTGGCCGTCACCGGCCGCACCGTCGGCCTGCCGCTCTTCGAGTCCCTGGAGATCCTGGGCAAGGAGAAGACGCTGGCCCGCATCGACGCGGCGCTGGCCAGGCTGACGGCGTAGGCGAGCGGGTTCCCGAGGGGCGGTGGCCGTACCGGCCGCCGCCCCTCCGGCATGCCTGTCAGTGGGTCGCACTAGTGTTTCGGCTCACACAGCGAGCGAGATCGAGAAGGGCGCCGTCATGCCGATGAGTCCGCGGGTCTACACCTGGCTGTTCACCCTGGGCAGCACGTTCAGCTACGAGTCCGGGACCACGGGCGTGATCCATGTGGCCGACGGCGGCGAACTGGACCTCCCCACCGGCCGGGTCGTCGCCAGCGACCCGTTCGTCTACCTCGGCAGCGGCGACATCGAGCCCTTCACGGCCACCGTCGAGCCCGGCCGCTACCGCGTCGAAGCGGCGGTCGCGACCCTCACCCGGCCCGGCGAGCCCCCCTCCGAGCGCCCCCACCTGCGCGTGGCCGCCGCCCGGCTCGTCATCCGCGACGAGCCCGCCGTCACCTGGGAGCTGGCGCTGCTCCCCGGCCAGGACCTCGCCGAACTGAAGGACGACGAGTTCTTCGGGTACGGCGTCGACGCCGGCACGGGCTGCTTCTACGACGCCTCGGCCGAGGAGGCGTTCCCGGAGACCCAGGAGGAGGAAGGGCCGCTGTGGGAGGCGTTCGAGAGCAACGACTGGTCGCCGGGGCCGTACCTGGTCACGTCCACGGACGGCGGCCACACCCTGGCCGCGTTCACCTCGGGCTGGGGCGACGGCAGCTACCCCACCTGGACGGGCCGCTCGGCGTCGGGTGAGGTCACCTGCTTCCTGACGGACTTCTTCGTGGCCCCGGACCCCTCTGACCAGGCCTGACGAACGCCCGACGAGCGCCCGCCGGGCAATGATCCCAATCCCCGGCGCCCCCGGCCGGTCCGGCGTACCGTCGGTCGTATGACGATCCGAGCCGTGGTCTGGGACGTGGACGACACCCTCTTCGACTACACGACCGCCGACCGGGAGGGCATGCGTGCCCATCTCGCGGTGGAGGGGCTGCTCGCCGGCCACGGCAGTGCCGAGGCCGCGCTGACCCGGTGGCGGGAGATCACCGAGCAGCACTGGGCGCGCTACTCGGCCGGCGAGACCACCTTCCAGGGCCAGCGGCGCGACCGGGTCCGCGTCTTCCTGGACAGGGACCTGACCGACGCGGAGGCCGACGACTGGTTCGGGCGGTACATCGGGCACTACGAGGCCGCCTGGAGCGTCTTCCCGGACGTCCTGCCCGCCCTGGAGGCCCTCGCGGCCAGCCACCGGCACGCGGTGCTGTCCAACTCCAGCATCGTGGTCCAGGAGCACAAGCTGCGCACCCTCGGCCTGCTCCACCGCTTCGAGTCCGTGCTGTGCGCCGCCGAGCTGGGCGTCTCCAAGCCGGAGCCGGGCGCCTTCCTGGCGTCCTGCGAGGCGCTGGGACTGCCTGCGCACGAGGTGGCGTACGTCGGCGACCATCCCGAGATCGACGGGCGGGGTGCCGCCGAGGCCGGGTTGCTGTCCGTGTGGATCGACCGCGGGGCGGCCTGCGCGCGGGCCGTCGGGGAGGTCGTGGCGCACCGGATCTCGACCCTCGCCGAACTCCCGGCGCTCGTCCGCGCGGATACCCGTTTTGGAGCCCCGTCCACCTTCAGGTAATGTTCTTCCTGCGCCGAGGGGAGCGGGCCGGAAGGCCGGAGCCCCGAGGAGCAAGCTAGAACGAGACCCCCGTAGGGGCTTGAGTTCCAGTGGCCTATGGTGTAATTGGCAGCACGACTGATTCTGGTTCAGTTAGTCTTGGTTCGAGTCCAGGTAGGCCAGCTCGCAGAGCTTATCTGCAAAGCCCCCGTTGTGTAGCGGCCTAGCACGCTGCCCTCTCAAGGCAGTAGCGCCGGTTCGAATCCGGTCGGGGGTACTGATCTCGATCTCGTCGGGATCGCTAGGGCCCCCGTTGTGTAGCGGCCTAGCACGCCGCCCTCTCAAGGCGGTAGCGCCGGTTCGAATCCGGTCGGGGGTACTGACTGGTCTAAACCATCATTGGTCTATGGTGTAATTGGCAGCACGACTGATTCTGGTTCAGTTAGTCTTGGTTCGAGTCCAGGTAGACCAGCTCGGACCTGCGGAAACGCAGAGTCCACGCCCCCGTTGTGTAGCGGCCTAGCACGCCGCCCTCTCAAGGCGGTAGCGCCGGTTCGAATCCGGTCGGGGGTACGCACAGGGAAGGCCCTCCACCTCGGTGGAGGGCCTTCGTCGTGCCTGCCCGCACCCCGGCCCGCGCGCTCACTCGAAGCCGTAGCGCCGCGCCGACTCCTCCTCCTGGGCCAGCCGGTGCAGGGCCTGGAGCATCGGCTCCACCAGGACCGCGCCGAGCACCGCCGTCTCCACCTTCTCCGCCTCCGACGGGTGCGTCTCCACGAAGTCCAGGTCGAGCTTGGCGGCCTCGTGCATCAACTTCGCGTACGACACGAGCAGTTCGGCGTCCCAGTCGTAGCCGAGCCGGCGGAACGCGGCCACCGCCACCACCAGTGAGCGGTACGCGGGGGAGACGGTGGTCAGCAGCCGTGCGTTCGACCAGCCGAGCCGGTCCAGCAGCTCGCCCGCCTCCCGGTGCGCCGCCCGCACGAACTCGTCGTCCTCGTCCGGCTCCGGGACCTGGGGCAGCGCCCACAGGGCCGCGCCCAGCCGGATCGTACGGCCCAGCGAGTCGTCGTCGACGTGCCCGAGCACCTCGCGGACCGTCGCCACCGGGAGCCCGCCGACCTGGATCATCGCGCGGACCAGCCGCAGCCGGCGCAGGTGCGTCTCGTCGTAGTCGGCCGTCGTCGCGTTCACCTGGCGGCCCGGCGGCAACAGCCCTTCGCGCAGGTAGTACTTGATCGTCGCGGTGGCCACACCGCTGCGTCGGCTCAGCTCGGCAAGCCGCATGTCTTGCGCTCCTTCTTGGACAACGGCACTATCCAAGCATCGGGCGATTGGATAGTGCTGCTCACCGATGAGGGGGAGAGCCATGGTGTCCCGTACGACCGCCGACGCGAAGGGCGAGGTCGTCGTCCTGCTGATCGGCATGCGCGTGAACCGCTTCCGGGCGGTGCGCCTCTGGCTGCCGGTGATGCTGGCGATGCTCCGCATGCTGCGGGAGCTGGAGAAGGACCCGGGGCGGGGGCTGCTGGCCAAGGTGCTGCTGACCGCGTCACCGCGGACGTACTACGTCGTGCAGTACTGGGAGTCCAAGGAGAAGCTCTACGCCTACGCGACCGCGCCGGACGCCTTCCACCACAAGGCGTGGGCCGCGGTCAACCGCAAGGAGCGGAGCGGCAGGCTGCGGGGGCAGGTCGGGATCTGGCACGAGACGTACGTCGTGCCGGAGGGGTCGTACGAGGCGATCTACGGGGACATGCCGGCGTTCGGGCTGGCCGCCGCGCACGGACAGGTGCCGCTCGCCGCGCGCGGGCGGTACGCGAAGGACCGGTTCGCCCACCGGTCGGGCGGTGAGGTGCGCGCCTAGTCGTCACGGGGGCGGCGGAAGGGGGCGCGTGCGGGCCGTCCACGGCCGGTCGCGGCCACGTGGCGGAGCCACGAACCGCGCCCCTGAGGCCGGCTGCCCCGCGCTCGGGAAGGATCTGCCGCGGCGTTGAGGCAGGCCCTTCTCCGGGCGGGGCTTTCCCGCGTGCTCAGCCCGAGCGGCGCAGGGCCTCCGAGAGGCGTGTGGCGGCGTCGATGACCGCCTGGGCGTGCATGCGGCCAGGATGGCGGGTCAGACGCTCGATGGGGCCCGAGACGGAGACGGCGGCCACCACGCGGTTGGAGGGGCCGCGTACGGGCGCGGAGACGGACGCGACGCCCGGCTCGCGCTCGCCGATGGACTGGGCCCAGCCGCGCCGCCGTACGCCCGACAGGGCCGTCGCCGTGAAGCGGGCGCCCTGCAGGCCCCGGTGCAGGCGCTCGGGCTCCTCCCAGGCGAGCAGGATCTGCGCCGAGGAGCCCGCCTTCATGGTGAGCGTGGAGCCGACCGGGACCGTGTCCCGCAGGCCGGACAGGCGTTCCGCCGCGGCCACACAGATCCGCATGTCACCCTGGCGCCGGTAGAGCTGCGCACTCTCGCCGGTGACATCACGGAGGTGGGTGAGCACGGGGCCCGCCGTCGCGAGCAGGCGGTCCTCGCCCGCCGCGGCCGCGAGCTCCGCGAGGCGCGGGCCGAGGATGAAACGGCCCTGCATGTCGCGTGCCACCATGCGGTGGTGTTCCAAGGCCACGGCCAGGCGGTGGGCCGTGGGTCGTGCCAGTCCGGTCGCGCCGACCAGACCCGCGAGGGTGGCCGGACCGGACTCCAGAGCGCTCAGGACGAGGGCCGCCTTGTCCAGAACGCCGACGCCGCTACTGTTGTCCATGCAACGATACTCACGTCTCACTCTGTGAAACGCAAGTTCAATTTTCCGTGGAACGCGCCACCCTGGAATCACACAGCGGCCCGCAGACCAACGGGCCTGGCGGTGGACGCCCGGAATCACGACGTTCAGGGGCCCGAGAAGGGCAGCCACCGCTCCTCAAGATCTCTAGTTGGGTCGGTGGACGCTTGCCGGCCGGAGGGAAAGCGATGGGTAGGACACTCGCGGAGAAGGTCTGGGACGACCACGTCGTCCGGCGCGCCGAGGGCGAGCCCGACCTCCTCTACATCGATCTGCACCTGCTGCACGAGGTGACCAGCCCGCAGGCCTTCGACGGGCTCCGCAAGAGCGGCCGCGCGGTCCGCCGCCTCGACCTCACCATCGCGACCGAGGACCACAACACCCCGACCCTCGACATCGACAAGCCCATCGCCGACCCGGTCTCGCGGGCCCAGCTGGAGACCCTGCGCAAGAACTGCGCCGAGTTCGGGGTGCGGCTGCACCCGCTGGGCGACGTCGAGCAGGGCGTCGTCCACGTCGTCGGCCCCCAGCTCGGTCTGACCCAGCCGGGCACCACCGTCGTCTGCGGTGACTCGCACACCTCCACGCACGGTGCGTTCGGTGCGCTGGCGTTCGGCATCGGCACTTCGCAGGTCGAGCACGTGCTGGCCACCCAGACGCTGCCCATGGCCCGTCCGAAGACCATGGCGATCACGGTCGACGGCGAGCTGCCCGAGGGCGTCACGGCCAAGGACCTGATCCTGGCGATCATCGCGAGGATCGGCACCGGCGGCGGCCAGGGCTACATCCTGGAGTACCGCGGCTCCGCCATCGAGAAGCTCTCGATGGAGGCCCGGATGACCATCTGCAACATGTCGATCGAGGCCGGCGCCCGCGCGGGCATGATCGCCCCCGACGAGACCACCTTCGAATACCTCAAGGGCCGTCCGCACGCCCCCGAGGGCGCCGACTGGGACGCGGCCGTCGCGTACTGGAAGACGCTGAGGACCGACGAGGACGCCGTCTTCGACGCCGAGGTCGTCATCAACGCCGCCGAGCTGTCGCCGTTCGTCACCTGGGGCACCAACCCCGGCCAGGGCGCGCCGCTTTCGGCAGACGTCCCCGACCCGGCTTCGTACGAAGACGCTTCGGAGCGCCTGGCCGCCGAAAAGGCCCTGGAGTACATGGGGTTGGCGGCCGGACAGCCGCTGCGGTCCATCGACGTGGACACCGTCTTCGTAGGCTCCTGCACCAATGGCCGCATCGAGGACCTGCGCGCCGCCGCCGACATCCTGCGGGGCCGCAAAGTCGCCGACGGCGTACGGATGCTGGTCGTCCCGGGCTCCGCGCGCGTGGGTCTCCAGGCGGTCTCCGAGGGCCTGGACGTGGTCTTCAAGGAGGCCGGCGCCGAATGGCGGCACGCGGGCTGCTCGATGTGCCTCGGCATGAACCCCGACCAGCTCGCTCCCGGCGAGCGCTCCGCCTCCACCTCCAACCGCAACTTCGAGGGCCGGCAGGGCAAGGGCGGTCGTACCCACCTGGTGTCGCCGCAGGTCGCGGCGGCCACCGCCGTCCTGGGCCACCTGGCCTCCCCGGCCGACCTGACCGACGCCGAGACCCGTACGCCCGCTGGAGTCTGAGAATCATGGAAGCCTTCACCACCCACACTGGCCGGGCCGTCCCGCTGCGCCGCAGCAACGTCGACACCGACCAGATCATCCCTGCTCACTGGCTCAAGAAGGTCACCCGGGACGGCTTCGAGGACGGGCTGTTCGAGGCCTGGCGCAAGGACCCCGAGTTCATCCTCAACCGCCCCGAGCGGCAGGGCGCCACGGTCCTGGTCGCCGGCCCCGACTTCGGCACCGGCTCCTCCCGCGAGCACGCCGTCTGGGCGCTGCAGAACTACGGCTTCAAGGCCGTGATCTCCTCCCGCTTCGCCGACATCTTCCGGGGCAACTCGCTGAAGAACGGCCTGCTCACGGTGGTCCTGGACCAGAAGATCGTGGACGCGCTGTGGGAGCTCACGGAAGCGGACCCCACTACTGAGGTCACTGTGGACCTTGAGGCGCGTGAGGTGCGGGCCGAGGGCATCACCGCCTCCTTCGAGCTGGACGAGAACTCCCGCTGGCGGCTGCTGAACGGCCTGGACGACATCTCCATCACCCTCCGCAACGAGGACGAGATCGCCGCCTACGAGGCCGGACGGCCCGCCTACAAGCCCCGGACGCTCCCGGTCTGATCCGGCGCCGACCGGACCCCGGCGCAGGTCAGGTTTCGGCCACCCCAACCCCCGCCTGTACCCCCGATCGCCACGATTGGGGGTACAGCCATGTCTGCACCCGAACGGCCCTGCGGCTCCGCCCCGGCCCGGTCAACTCCCCACGTTACGAAGGCTGTTGTCCGGGTAGGTGAGTGCTGTGTTCGCGTCTCCCGCAAGTGCCTGGAAGGCCATTTGAGGCGGTAGTTGCACCCTGCGCAGGCGACAACTCGCCCCAGATGGCACAATCTGTGCATGGAACACGACGGCCAACTCCAGCTCTATACGGCGGTCGCGAACCAGCTCAAGGAAGCGCACGCAAGGGTGCGCGCACTGCAAGTCCCGGAGGGCGTACGGATGGCGCTGACCCGGAAGCTGCTGGTCATTACGGCCGCGGCCAAGCACGATCTCGCCGACGCGGCAAGGCGGCTCGATCGGTTCACGGCGGATCTTGACGCGGGTCGGATCCCCGAAGAGGACCGCTGAACCGTCCGAGACAGCCGAGTCCGTTGCGGCACAAGGGTGATAAGCCCGTTTCGTGTTTGATTTGCGGTATATATCTGCCTAACGTGCGAAAAAGCTTGAACACTTTCGTTCTGGCGATGTCTCCGAAGGGGAAGACGTGAACAAGGCGCAGCTCGTAGAAGCGATTGCCGACAAGTTGGGTGGCCGCCAGCAGGCCGCCGACGCTGTCGATCATGTTCTGGACGCCATCGTCCGCGCGGTCGTCGCGGGCGAGCGGGTCTCGGTCACCGGCTTCGGGTCCTTCGAGAAGGTGGACCGCCCCGCCCGCTACGCCCGTAACCCCCAGACGGGCGAGCGGGTTCGGGTCAAGAAGACCTCCGTGCCGCGCTTCCGCGCCGGTCAGGGCTTCAAGGACCTGGTGAGCGGCTCGAAGAAGCTCCCGCGCGGGGGCGAGGTCGCGGTCAAGAAGGCGCCGAAGGGCAGCCTGTCCGGCCCGCCGCCCACCATCGCCAAGGCCGCCGGCAAGAAGGCCGCCGCCAAGAAGACGGCGGGTGCGGCGAAGAAGACCACGGGTGCCGCGGCGAAGAAGGCCGCGGCGAAGAAGACCACGGCCGCCGCGAAGAAGACCACGGCGAAGAAGGCTCCCGCCAAGAAGGCCACGGCGACCGCCAAGACCACCGCGACGAAGACCGCCGCCAAGAAGACGACGGCCAAGAAGGCTCCGGCGAAGAAGGTCACCGCCAAGAAGGCCCCGGCGAAGAAGTCGACGGCCCGCAAGACCACCGCCAAGAAGACCACCGCCCGCAAGGCGACGTCGTAAGGCCGCCGGGGCATTCACGCGACGGGCCGGACTCCCCTGGGGAGCCCGGCCCGCGGCGTGTGTAAGGGGGTCAGAGGGTTTGGAGGGTTACGAGCGTGATCCGGAGGGCGCCGCCCTCGGACTCCGTCTCGATCCGCACCCGCTGTCCCGGACGCAGCAGCCGCAGTCCCCCCCGGTCGAACGCCGCCGCGTCGAAGGGGATCGGGGTGCCGTCGTCGAGTAGCACCTGGCCGCTGCGGGTTTCGGGGTCGTAGGTGTACGCGGTCGCTTGCATGGCGGCCAGCGTAGTGCGTCCCGCGGGGCGCCGTTGGGGGAGCCGCACGGCTGTCGCGTGCGGGGATGGCGTGGCTGGTCGCGCCCACGCCGCGGAGCCGCACATCGATACGACCCGCGCCCCTTCCAGGAGGCTTCAGGGACCCGGGATCAGCAAGCCCGCCGAAGCCGCCGCTGTGTGCCGGCCCACTCCCAGAGTCAGTGCCGCGCGCAGGTCCGCGGCCGTGTCGACGTCCTGGCGGACCGAATCCACCCCGGTGAGCGCGAGTTCCACCGCGCCGGAGGCCCGGTGGCGGGAACGGGAATCGACGCCGAATGCCGGTCGCAATTCACGATCCCCGGCCGCCGTCAGCAAAGTCGTGCCCAGCGCCGCCGCGTCCGCGAGAAAGGCGCGCGGGAATTGCGAAGCGGCCGCCAGTACCCGGGACAGTTCCGCCGGCCGCAGGGCCGGCAGATCGGCGTTCAGGGCCGCCACCGCGGCGCCGGGACGGATCGCGCGCACGACGGCCGCGCCGTGCGCCAGCGCGGCGTTCAGACCGCTGCCGGGCGCGTCCGGCACGATCCGCGCGCCCAGCGCGGCCAGCTCCCGGCCGGCCAGCTCGTCGTCCGTGACGACCGCCACATCCGACACCGCCGGACACGCCACCGCCGCGGCCACCGTGTCCTGCGCGAACGCCAGTGCCAGGCCCGGCCGCACCCCGTCGTCGGCGGTGTCCGCGAGCCTGCTCTTGGCCCGCGTCAGGGGCTTCAGGGGGATGACCAAGGTCCACTGCACCGGCGTACCGTCCCTCTCTCGTCGCGCTCATTGTCCCCCGGGCCATCCGGCGCCGCGGAAGGCGGGGCGTACGGTGTTCTCGACAGACCGGCGGCTCGGGGCCACACTTGTGCGGCCCCCGCCGGGGTGGCAGTCCTAGAGGAAGGTGTCCTTGTGTCCCGCCGCAGAATCGGCTTCTGGTACCGCTTCGCCGCGGTGATCTGCAAACCGCCGCTGGTGGTTCTGATCAAGCGGGACTGGCGTGGAATGGAGCACATTCCGGCCGAGGGCGGATTTATCACCGCGGTGAACCACAATTCCCACCTGGACCCCTTCGCGTACGCGCACTATCAGTACAACACCGGACGGGTGCCGCGATTCCTGGCGAAGAGCGGGCTTTTCAAGAAGGGATTCGTGGGCGCCGCCATGCGCGGCACCGGACAGATCCCCGTGTACCGCGAGTCCACGGACGCCCTCAGCGCCTTCCGGGCCGCCATCGACGCCGTGGAGCGCGGCGAGTGCGTCGCGTTCTACCCCGAGGGCACCCTCACCCGCGACCCGAACGGCTGGCCCATGACCGGCAAGACCGGCGCCGCCCGGGTCGCCCTGCAGACCAAGTGCCCGGTCATCCCGGTCGCGCAGTGGGGCGCCAACGAACTTCTGCCGCCGTACGCCAAGAAGCCGAACCTCTTCCCGCGCAAGACGCACCACGTGCTCGCGGGACCACCCGTGGACCTCTCCCGGTTCTACGGCCAGGAGATGACCCCGGAGGTGCTGAAAGAGGCCACCGAGGTCATCATGGCGGCCGTCACCCGCCAGCTCGAGGAGATCCGCGGCGAGAAGGCCCCCGAGACGCCCTACGACCCGCGCCGCGAGCGGATCGAGCAGCGCCGCCGCACCCAGGCGCAGACGGAGGGCCGGCAAGTGGAAGGGCAGACCAAGTGAGCGCACCGGTAAAGGCGGCGGTCTTCAGCGCCGGTTCGTGGGGCACCGCCTTCGGGATGGTGCTCGCCGACGCCGGCTGCGAGGTCACCCTGTGGGCCCGCCGGCCGGAGGTCGCGGAAGCGATCAACACGACCCGGATCAACCCCGACTACCTGCCGGGCGTCGAACTCCCCGAGAACGTCCGGGCCACCACCGATCCCGCCGAGGCCGCGGCCGGCGCCGACTTCACGGTCCTGTCCATCCCCTCCCAGACCCTGCGCGCCAACCTCGCCGAGTGGGCCCCGCTGCTCGCCCCGGACACCGTCCTCGTCTCCCTGATGAAGGGCGTCGAACTCGGCTCCACCATGCGGATGACCGAGGTCATCGAGGACGTCGCCAAGGTCGGCGCCGACCGGATCGCCGTCGTCACCGGGCCCAACCTGGCCCGCGAGATCGCCGCCCGCATGCCCGCCCTGGCCGTCGTGGCCTGCACCGACGAGCAGGTCGCCCAGCGGCTCCAGGTCGCCTGCCACACGCCGTACTTCCGGCCGTACACCAACACCGACGTGGTCGGCTGCGAACTCGCCGGCGCGGTCAAGAACGTCATCGGGCTCGCGGTCGGCATCGCCGACGGCATGGGGCTCGGCGACAACGCCAAGGGCTCGCTCATCACGCGCGGCCTCGCCGAGACCACCCGGCTCGGCCTCGCGATGGGCGCCGACGCGCTGACCTTCTCCGGACTCGCGGGCCTGGGCGACCTGGTGGCCACCTGCTCCTCGCCGCTGTCCCGCAACCACACCTTCGGCACCAACCTCGGCAAGGGCATGACCCTGGAGGAGACCATCGCGGTCACCAAGCAGACCGCCGAGGGCGTCAAGTCCTGCGAGTCCGTGCTGGATCTGGCCCGCCGGCACGGTGTCGACATGCCCATCACCGAGACGGTCGTCAGCATCGTGCACGAGGGCAAGTCACCGGTCGTCGCCCTCAAGGAGCTGATGGCGCGCAGCGCCAAGCCCGAGCGCCACTGAGCCCGGGGGACGCCGGGGCCGGGAAGGCGTCCGCCTGTCCGGGAGGCGTGCGCCAAGCCCGAGCGGCACTGAACCCCGGGGATGCCGAGGCTGGGAGACGTTGGGCCCGGGGAGCGGAGCTCGGGGGAGGCGCCCGGGTTGGGGTGGAGTCGAGGGCGGCACCGGGGACGCCGAGGCTGGGAGACGTTGGGCCTGGGAAGGCGTCAAGGCCGGGAGGTGCGAGGGCTGGGAGGTGCCGAGCCCGGAAGCCGTTGCCTGGGGAGGTTCTGAGCCCGGGAGGCGTTGGGCCCGGGAAGGTGCCGAGACCGGGAGGGGCGAAGGCCGGGAGGCGTTGAGCCTGGGAGGCGCCGAGGCCGGGAAGGCGTCCGCCCCGTCCGGGAGGCGTGCGCCAGGCCTGAGCGGCACTGAACCCCGGGGATGCCGAGGCTGGGAGACGTTGGGCCTGGGAAGGCGTCAAGGCCGGGAGGGGCGAGGGCTGGGAGGTGCCGAGTCCGGAAGCCGTTGCCTGGGGAGGTTCTGAGCCCGGGAGGCGTTGGGCCCGGGAAGGCGTCAAGGCCGGGAGGGGCGAAGGCCGGGAGATGCCGAGCCCGGAAACCGTTGCCCGGCGAGGTTCTGAGCCCGGGAGACGTAGGGCCCGGGAAGGTGCCGAAACCGGGAGGGGCGAGGGCTGGGAGGCGTTGAGCCCGGGAGACGCCGAGCCCGGGAAGGCGTCCGCCCCGTTCGGGAGGCGTGCGTCAAGGCCGGGAGGGGCGAGGGCTGGGAGGCATTGAGCCCGGGAGACGCCGAGGCCGGGAAGGCGTCCGCCTGGTCCGGGAGGCGTGCGCCAGGCCTGAGCGGCACTGAATCCCGGGGACGCCGAGGCCGGGAGACGTTGGGCCCGGGGAGGCGCCAGGGTTGGGGAGGCGTCAAGGCCGGGAGGGGCGAAGGCCGGGAGATGCCGGGCCCCGGGAGACACCGAGGACGCGAGACGTCAAAGCCAGCAGATGCCGGGCCCGGAAGCCGTTGCCCGCGAGGTTCTGAGCCTGGAGACGCCGAGGCCGGGAACGCGTTCGTCCCGTCCGGGGGGCGTTGGGCACGACGCTGAGCGACCGTCCGTGCGACGCTGAGCGACGGCCCGGGAGCGCGCGCTGACTTGGGCGCTACCTACGGGTACTCTCAACGCGATATGAGCACCGAGAACCTTCCCCAGAGCCCTGAGCAGCCGTCGCGCAAGCCGCGCGTGGCCGTCGTGTTCGGCGGGCGCAGCTCCGAACACGGGATCTCCGTGGTCACCGCCGGCGCCGTCCTCAAGGCCATCGACCGGACGAAGTACGACGTCCTGCCGATCGGCATCACCACGGACGGCCGCTGGGCGCTGACGGCCGACGAGCCGGAGCGGATGGCCATCACCGACCGCCGCACCCCCAGCGTGGCGGAGCTGGCGGAGTCGAACGAGGGCGGCGTGGTGCTCCCCGTCGACCCGGCGAACCGCGAGGTCGTCTACAGCGAGCCCGGCTCCGTGCCCAAGGCGCTCGGCGAGGTCGACGTGGTCTTCCCGGTGCTCCACGGCCCATACGGCGAGGACGGCACGCTCCAGGGCCTGCTGGAGCTGTCCGGAGTGCCGTACGTCGGCTCGGGCGTGCTCGCCTCGGCCGTCGGCCAGGACAAGGAGTACATGAAGCGGATCTTCACCTCCTACGGGCTCAAGGTCGGCCCGTACCTGGTGATCCGCCCCCGTGAGTGGGCGCAGGACGAGTCCGCCGCCCGCAAGAAGATCGTCGACTTCGCCGGCGAGCACGGCTGGCCGCTGTTCGTGAAGCCCGCCCGCGCGGGCTCGTCCATCGGCATCACCAAGGTCGACGACCTGTCCGGTCTGGACGAGGCGATCGCCGAGGCGCAGGCCCACGACCCGAAGATCCTGGTCGAGGCGGCCGTACGCGGCCGCGAGATCGAGTGCGGCGTCCTGGAGTTCGAGGACGGCCCGCGCGCCTCCGTCCCGGCCGAGATCCCGCCGCCGGACGCGCACGCGTACTACGACTTCGAGGCCAAGTACATCGACTCCACGCCCGGCATCGTCCCGGCCCCGCTCACCGAGGAGCAGACCGCCGAGGTGCGCAGGCTCGCCGTCGAGGCGTTCGAGGCGACCTCCTGCGAGGGCCTGGTCCGCGCGGACTTCTTCCTCACCGAGGACGGCGAGTTCGTGATCAACGAGATCAACACCATGCCCGGCTTCACGCCGATCTCGATGTACCCGCAGATGTGGCAGGCGAGCGGGATCAGCTACCCCGAGCTGGTGGACCGCCTGGTGCAGGCGGCACTGCGCCGCTCGACGGGACTGCGCTGACCCCGGCCGGTCTCATCCCCGCATGGAGGCGATCCCCTTCGGGATCGCCTTCTTCACGGCCGGCGCCAGGTCCGTCAGCACCTGGGCGCTGTCGTCCGCTCCCGACCGCTTCTTCGGCAGGGTCACCTGCACATACGCCCGGCGATTGGACGTGGTGAACCGCCAGGTGCCGTCGCCCTGTTTCTCCATGAGCCAGTCGACGCCGTTCACCCCGCCGCCGATCGCGTTCGGGTCGTCGCCCTGCGCCACCTTGGCATCGACCATCTTCGGCGGCCGGACGACGCCGCAGCGCAGTATGATCGCCGGGCTTCCCCAGCCCGCCGTGTAGGCGGACCGGGGCTCGGGGTCGGCGCGGGTCTGCCCGTCCACCGTCCGCGGCAGGGCCTTGTCCAGGTCCCGGCAGAGCGGGGCGGTCCGCGCGTCAGGGGTGGGAACCGCCACGGTGTCGCTGTCGTCTGCCGTGGAACAGCCCGCGACCGCGACGAGCAGGGCCGGCGCGAGCAGGGCGAGAGGCCGGTGACGGAAGATGTTCACCGGCCAAGCGTAGACGGGGGCTACAGATGCACCACCGGACAGGTCAGGGTGCGCGTGATGCCGTCCACCTGCTGGACCTTCGCGACCACCATGCGGCCGAGCTCGTCGACCGTCTCGGCCTGGGCCCGCACGATGACGTCGTACGGCCCTGTCACGTCCTCGGCCTGGAGCACTCCAGGAATCTTGCTGATCGTCTCGGCGACGGTCGACGCCTTGCCGACCTCCGTCTGGATCAGGATGTACGCCTGTACCACGGAACCTCCAGGGCGGCCACGAGGATCATGTGGGGAAAAGGAACGCCACGGTATCGCGTCGCCGCTCCCGGAGGGGAGACCCGCGGGAACCGGGCTTGCGCGCCAGGGTGCAGGTGCGACGGAAGTTGACGGTCACCTCGACCGTATCGGGGACACTGGTGACGCGCGACCGGGCGTGGCAAGGCACAGAAGGGGCTTGAGGCAATGAAGGGCACAGTGGGTGAGCTAGGTGAGTTCGGGCTCATCCGGGAGCTGACCTCCCGTCTCACCACCACCCCGGCGGTCCGGGTCGGCCCCGGCGACGACGCCGCGGTGGTCGCCGCGCCCGACCGACGGGTGGTGGCGAGCACCGACATCCTGCTGGAGGGCCGGCACTTCCGCCGCGACTGGTCCACGGCCTACGACGTCGGCCGCAAGGCCGCCGCGCAGAACCTCGCGGACATCGCCGCCATGGGCGCCGTACCGACCGCGCTGCTGCTCGGTCTGGTCGTCCCGGCGGAACTGCCGGTCACCTGGCCGACCGAGCTGATGGACGGCCTGCGCGACGAGTGCCAGGTCGCCGGCGCCTCCGTCGTCGGCGGGGACGTCGTACGCGGCGACACGATCATGGTGTCGATCACCGCGCTCGGCGATCTGCGCAACCAGGAGCCCGTCACGCGCGCGGGTGCCCAGCCCGGCGACCTCGTGGCCGTCACCGGCTGGCTGGGCTGGTCCGCGGCCGGGTACGCGGTGCTCGCCCGCGGTTTCCGCTCGCCCCGCGCCTTCGTCGAGGCCCACCGGCGCCCCGAGCCGCCGTACCACGCGGGCCCGGCCGCCGCCGCGCTCGGCGCCACCGCGATGTGCGACGTCAGCGACGGCCTGATCGCCGACCTCGGGCACATCGCCGAGGCCAGCAAGGTCCGCATCGACATCCGCTCCGGCGCGATCGACATCCCGACGCAGATGAACGACATCGGACAGGCCGTCGGCGTGGACCCGCTCCAGTGGGTGCTGACCGGGGGAGAGGACCACGCGATCGTGGCCACCTTCCCGCCGGACGCCAAGCTCCCGGCCCGCTGGAAGGTCATCGGCGAGGTCCTCAACCCCTCCGCGCTGCCCCAGGTGACGGTCGACGGGGCGCCCTGGACCAGCAAGGGCGGCTGGGACCACTTCGGGGACATCGAGTCATGAGCACCTCCGCGGCGCCGCCCCGGGTGCTCACCGTGGCCGGCTCGGACTCCGGCGGCGGCGCCGGCATCCAGGCCGACCTGAAGACGA
Source organism: Streptomyces flaveolus (assembly GCF_000716535.1). GTDB lineage: Bacteria > Actinomycetota > Actinomycetes > Streptomycetales > Streptomycetaceae > Streptomyces > Streptomyces flaveolus_A. The sequence goes on from NZ_JNWV01000009.1 coordinate 66,026, forward strand.
TGCTCGCGCTCGGCGTGCACGGCATGAGCGTGCTCACCGCCGTGACCGCGCAGAACTCCGTGGGGGTGCAGGGCGCCTGGGAGCTGCCCGTGGAGGCGGTCCGGGCCCAGTACCGCAGCGTCGTGGACGACATCGGCGTCCAGGCCGTGAAGACCGGCATGCTGGCCTCCGCCGAACTGGTCGAGGCGGTCGCCGAGTTGATCTCCGGCACGGACGCACCGGTCGTGGTGGACCCGGTCGGCGTGTCCAAGCACGGCGACCCGCTGCTGGCCGCCTCCGCCTTGGACTCCGTACGGACGGAGCTGCTGCCGGTGGCGACCGTGGCCACCCCGAACCTCGACGAGGTGGCCCAACTCACCGGCGTCCGCGTCCAGTCGGAGGACGATCTGCGACGGGCCGCCGCGGCCGTGCTGGAGTTCGGGCCGCGCTGGGTGCTGATCAAGGGCGGACACCTGGCGGGCGACGCCGTGGACCTGCTCACCGACGGCTCCGAGGTACACCTTCTGCGGGCGCCCCGCCACGACAACCGGCACACCCACGGCACCGGCTGCACCCTCGCCTCCGCCATCGCCTGCGGGCTGGCGAAGGGGCGGCCCGTGCCGGAGGCGGTCGCGGCGGCCAAGGAGTACGTCACCGGGGCCATCGCCGCGGGGTTCGCCCTCGGCGCCGGGATCGGGCCCGTGGACCACGGGTGGGCGCTCCGGCGGGACACTCCCTGAAGGTCGGCGCCTGAGGTAGGGCGGGACACCCGCTGAGGATCAGGCGGGGTACTCCCCGAGCTCGATCGCGGTCGCCGCCTTCTCCGTCAGCCGTTTGAAGAAGCCGGCCAGCGGCCGGGAGCTGAGCAGCCGGTACATCCGGTCCCGGCTGCGGATGCGCCGCTCGGTGGCCGGGGCGAAGAACGGCCCCGCGTTGCCGGAAACCTTCTGGCAGCCCTTGGCGAAGTCCCGGACGCGGTTCTCGTAGGCGGCCAGCGCGGCCCGGTGATCCCCGCCCGCCAGGGCCAGCTCACCGGCGAGGACATAGGCGCCGACGATCGCCACACCCGTGCCCATGCCGCCCATCGTCGCCCCGTACCCGGCGTCCCCGAGCAGCGCCACCCGGCCCTCGACGAGACGGTCGACGTGGATCTGGGCGATGGCGTCGAAGTACAGGTCGTCCGTCTCCGCGAGGCCCTTCAGCACGGCCGGCGTCTCCCAGCCCATCCCGGCGAACCGCTCGGCGAGGATCCGCTTCTGCGCCGCGACGTCCCGGCGGTCGTAGGCCAGCCGCTCGGACCGGAAGACCAGCAGGGCGCCGGCGCGCTCCGGGTCGCCGTCGTAGTTGTTGATGACGACGCAGCGGCCGGGCTCGCTGTAGAGGCGGCCGGTGCGGTTCAGGCCCAGGTGGTTGGGGAGGGAGAAGCCGGCCACGTAGTGGTCGAGGAAGCGCAGGTGGCGGGACTCGTCGCCGAAGACCAGGCGGCGGGTGTTCGAGTGCAGGCCGTCGGCGCCGACGACGAGGTCGAAGCGGCGCGGCGCGCCCCGCTCGAAGGCGACCTCGACGCCCCGCGGGGTGTCGGCCAGCGCCGTGACGGAGTCGCCGAAGACGTACTCCACCGAGTCCTTCGTCCGTTCGTACATGATGCGGGCCAGATCGCCGCGGAAGATCTCCACGTCGCCGCTCATCAGCTCCGCGGGCAGGTCCACGCGCGGGGTGCCGTCGGCGGCGACGACGGTCTGGCGGCCCATGTGGGTCTGGTGGGCGTGGACGTCGTCCCAGATGCCCATCGCGGTGAGCACCGTACGGTGCACATGCCCCCGGAAGTCGACGGCGAAGCCGCCGGCGCGCAGGGCGGGCGCCTTCTCCACGACCGTGACACGGGCGCCGTAGCGGGCCAGGTTCAGGGCGAGGGCGGGGCCGGCGACGCTGGCGCCGGAGATCAGGACGGACAGGTGGCGGAGGTCGTGTGTCTGCGTCATGCCGGCCACTTTCCGGGGCCCCGCTCACCGTGCCCCTACCGTTTGCTGACCGCCGCTGACCGCAAGTGCCGGCCCCGCTCGTAGGCCTGGGCGTAGGCCTCGGGGGACAGGCACGCGCGCGTGTGCTCCGTCGTCCGCGCGACGTCCGGGTCCCCGGGCAGGGGCGCGCCGCGCAGGCCCGCGGCGGCGCCCAGGAGTTCGGCCGCCCGCTCCGGCCGCGGGGCCACGGCGGCGAGCGCGTCGGCGACATCGGCGAGCAGGAGCCCGTCGGACGACTCCAGGGCCTGCGCGCGGGCCTGGGCCAGCCAGTCCCGGGCGGAATCCGTGTCCCCGCCGGCGGCGGCGGTACGGCCCAGCCCGACGAGGATCCGCGCCGTCTCGCCCACGCTGAACCAGGTGGCCGCGCAGGCCTCCAGGGCGTTCTCGTAGTGCACGCGTGCGCGTGCCGTGTCACCGCCCAGCCGGGCCACGTCCCCGAGGCCGCGCAGCGCACCGGCCACCTTGTCGGTCGCCCCGGCGGTACGGGCCAGGTCGGCGGAGCGCGTGAAGTGCGCGACCGCTTCCTCCGGGGCACGCTGGGCGAGCAGCACCACCGCGCGCGTGCGCAGCAGGTCGGCGGTCTCCTCCGGCGCGTCCAGTTCCCGGACGTGCACCAGGCCCTCGTCCAGCAGGGCCAGCGCCCTCCCGTACGCGCCCCGGCCGTACGCGAACCCGGCCAGCGGGTCGAGGCAGTTGGCCATGCCCCAGCGGTCACCCGTCCCCTGGAAACCCTTCCACGCGCGCGTGAAGCCCGCTTCCGCGTCGTCGGCCCGCCCCGCGAACAGCGCCTGGTAGGCGAGGCCCAGCTCCAGCAGAGCCAGGCCCCACGGCTCCCGGTCCAGTTGCACGCGCACCCGTTCGTCCACGCTCAGTCGGGGGCCGCCCGTGAGGGACCACAGGACCACCGTGAACGGCAGCCGCAGCGGGCCGTCCAAGGAGGCCATGAGGGTGGCCGCGCGGTCGATCAGGCCGGGGTCCGCCGGGTCGTCACCGCGCCCGGAGACCGCGTTCATCACACACAGCGCGTACTCCTCGGCCAGGCCGGGCGGCGGCTCGTCGCCGACCGCCGCGAGCAGGGCCCGGGCGCCCGGCACGCGGTCGCCGTGCAGGCCGCGCAGCCGACGGAACCAGGTCAGCGCGGCCGTCAGCCGCAGCGCGTCCTTCGGAGCCGTCTCGGTCAGATACCGCAGGGCCGCGTCGAGATTGCCCTGCTCGGCGGCCAGCCGCCCCAGCCAGGGGAGTTGCCCGCCACCGCGCAGGAGCGGCTCGGCGTGCTCGGCCAGCCGCAGGAAGTAGGCGGCATGGGCGGCGCGCAGTCGGTGGGGGTCGGTGGGTGGTCCGGCGGGTCCGGTGCCGGGCTCTTGGGGGTTGGCGGGTGGCTCGGCGGGATCGGCGGGCGCACCGGGCGCTCGGGAGTCGGCGTGCGTGGCCTCCCGTGAGTCGGCGTGCGTGGCGCTCGGCCGTCGGGGACCCGTGAGCGACTCGGCGGCGAAGGCGCGGATCGTCTCCAGCATCCGGTAGCGCCCGTCGGACACCTCCAGGAACGACTTCTCGACCAGGGACGCCAACGGATCCTCCGGGTACGGCACCCCGCAGACGGCCGCCACGGCGTCCAGCGTGGCCCCGCCCGCGAAGACGGTCAGCCTGCTCGCCAGGTCCCGTTCCGCCGCGTCCAGCAGCTCCCAGCTCCACTCCACCACCGCGCGCAGCGTGCGATGCCGGGGCGCCTTCGCCCGGTCCCCGCGCGCGAGCACCCGGAACCGGTCGTGCAGCCGGTCCGCCAGCTCGTCCACGGAGAGGGTGCGCAGCCGGGCCGCCGCCAGCTCGATCGCCAGCGGCAGCCCGTCCAGCGCCCGGCAGATCTCCGGCACGCGCGCGTGGCCGTCGAAATCGGGCCGCACCGCCCGCGCGCGGTCCAGCAGCAGCCGTACGGCCGGTTCCTCGGGCAGCGGCGGCACCGGCACCAGCACCTCGCCCGTGACGCCCAGCGACTCCCGGCTGGTCGCCAGGACGCGGACCCCGGGGCAGGCGCCGAGGAGCAGCGCGGCCGTGCGCGCGGCGGACTCGACCAGGTGCTCGCAGTTGTCGAGCACCAGCAGCACCTCACGATCCGCCAGCGCGGCCAGCAGCCGGTCCAGGGCGTCCGTGGCAGGGCTGCGGAAGCCGTCCCGCACCCCGAGCGCCGCCAGCACCGCGTACGGGATCCGGGCACCGTCGGAAAGGGGCGCGAGTTCGACCAGGCAGACCTCCGTCGGCCCTGTGGCGGTGTGGGCGGGGCGGCTGTCCGCGCCGGTGCGGGACCTCGTCGCGTTCCGGCCGGTCCGGGCGCGGGCCGCCTCCAGGGCGAGCCTGGTCTTGCCGACGCCGCCGGGGCCCGTCAGCGTCACCAGGCGGGAGTCGGCGAGGGCGCGGCCGATCCGGGCCAGTTCCGGTTCGCGGCCCACGAAGCGGGTGAGCTGGGCCGGGAGACGGGGGCGGGCCGGGGTTTCCGTCCCGTCCCGGAGCAGGTGGAGGTGGAGCGCGGACAGGGCGGGCGACGGGTCGGCGCCCAGCTCGTCCGCGAGGCTGCGCCGCGCCTCCTCGAACACCGCGAGGGCCTCGGCGGACCGCCCGGCCGCGTGCAGGGCCCGCATCAGCTGCCCGTACAGCCGTTCGTCCAGCGGACGCGCCCGGAGCAGCGCCCGCAGCTCGGGCACCAGTTCCGGCCCGCCCCCGAGACCCAGCTCCGCCTCGATCCGGTCCTGTACGACGGCCAGCCGCAGCTCCTCCAACCGGGCCCGGTCGGCGTGCGCGTCCGGCAGGGCGGGCAGCGCCGGCCCGCGCCACAGCGCGAGGGCGTCCCGCAGGAGGGCCGCCGCCCGCGGATGATCGGCGGCGGTGAGCGCCGTACGGCCTTCGGCGGCCAGGCGCGCGAAACGGTGGGCGTCGACCGTGTCCGGGTCGACCGCGAGGGCGTAGCCGGCGGGGACGGCGTCGATGCCGGCGTGCGGCGCGAGACGCCGACGCAGGCGGGAGATCTGGGACTGGAGCGCGCCCGTGGCCCCGGCGGGCGGCTCGGCGCCGTACAGACCGTCCAGCAGGCGCTCCACGGACACCGCGCGGCCGGCGTCGAGCAGCAGCAGCGTGAGCAGGGCGCGGGGCCGGGGGCCGCCGGGGTCGAGGGCAGTGCCGTCGTCGGTGCGGATCTCGACCGGGCCCAGGATGCCGAAGCGCATTCCGTGGATTCTGGCAGGCGGCGGCCGTCCGTGCGTACGGCTGCTGCGTACGGCTCAGGGGTACGGCAAGAAGCCGGCCCACCCGGGGGTGGACCGGCTCAGTGCAGCGAACCAGGCAGTGGCCGCGCGCTCAGCTGTAGCGTCAGCGCGAGACCTTGCCGGCCTTGATGCACGAGGTGCAAGCGTTCACGCGCTTCGGCGTCCCGCCCACCACGGTACGCACACGCTGGATGTTCGGGTTCCAGCGGCGGGACGTACGGCGGTGCGAGTGCGAGATGTTGTTGCCGAAGCCCGGCCCCTTGCCGCAGACGTCGCAGTTGGCAGCCACGGGTCACTCCAAAGACTTCAGATGCACTTACGGTTGATCCCGGCATGCCGGGATCGAGATCCTATAAGACCTGAATCTTGAGTGGCGCTGCCAGGGGAATGGCCCGATCGGATCGGGCAACCGGAGCAGCATACAACGGCTGCGCCCGTACAGCGAAACTACCATGGCAGCTCAGGCCCCCGCCCCGGCCCTCTTCCGGAGGACACCGGTCCGGGGTCTACGCTGCGTCCCACGTCAAGCCAGCTCAAGGAGGCGCAGGTGACGCAGGTGCCGCAGACATTCCTCGATGCTCTCGCGGTGCGCACCTGGTGCGGTCTGGCGCTCCGGGCGCTGGGGACGGCCCGGGAGGAGATCGACGCGATCAACGTCTATCCGGTGCCGGACGGCGACACCGGGACCAATCTGTATCTGACCCTGGAGTCGGCGGCGACGGCCGTGGAGGCGGTGTTCGCCGGGTACGAGACCGGCTCCGGGGAGCCCGCGCTGGCGGACGCCGTCCGGGCCATGGCCCACGGGGCGCTGATCGGGGCCCGGGGCAACTCGGGGACGATCCTCGCGCAACTGCTGCGCGGGATGGCGCAGGTGCTCGCGGACGACGGTGACGCCTCTCACATCGACGGCTCGGAGCTGCGGCTGGCCTTGCGCCGGGCCGCCGACTCCGCACGGCAGGCCGTCGCCCACCCCGTCGAGGGCACGGTGCTCACGGTCGCCTCGGCCGCCGCCGACGCCGCCGAGGGAGCCGAGGGCGACTGCCGGACGGTCGCGCGGGCCGCCTACGAGGGAGCGCGGGCGGCCCTGGCCGCGACCCCGGGCCAGCTGGCCGTGCTGGAGCGGGCCGGCGTGGTCGACGCGGGCGGCCGGGGGCTGGTGGCGGTGCTGGGCGCGCTGGTGGAGGCGTTCACGGGGGAGGCGGTACGGGAGCCTCCGGTACGCGAGTTTCCGGTGCGCGAGCTTCCGGCACGCGAGCTCCAGGCACACGAGTCCCTGCTGCGGGAGATCCCGCCGCCCCAAGGAGCCGTGTCCTCACCCGCATCGCATTCCGGCACCGCCGCACCCGCGCACGCGCGCGTGGCCGCCCCCGAGCGATGCGCCGACGCGGCAGGACCCGGCGGACCGGCGTTCGAGGTGATCTATCTCCTGGAGGCCGACGACGCGGCCGTGGCCCGGCTGCGCGCGCGGCTCGACGCCCTCGGGGACTCCCTGGTCGTGGTCGGCGGCGACGGGCTGTGGAACGTCCACGTGCACGTCGAGGACGCCGGCGCCGCCGTGGAGGCCGGCGTGGAGGCCGGGCGGCCGTACCGGATCCGGATCACCCACTTCGGGCTCGGCTCTGTGCACACCGGCCGTGAGCGCCCGCCGCGCGAGCGTGCCCAGCGGGCGGTCGTCGCCGTCGTACCGGGCGAGGGGCTGGCCGGGCTGTACGCCGAGGCGGGCGCGACCACCGTCCTCGCGCGCCCCGGCGAGCCGCCCGCCAGCGGGGAGCTGGTGCAGGCGGTACGGCGGGCCCACGCGCGGGAGGTCGTGCTGCTGCCCAACGACGCCGAACTGCGCCACACGGCCGCCGCCGCGGCGGAACAGGCCCGTACCGAGGGCATCCGTGTGGCACTGATCCCCACCCGCTCGGCGGTCCAGGGCATCGCCGCGCTCGCGGTGCACGAGCCGGGGCGCCGGTTCGACGAGGACGTCGTCCAGATGACCTCGGCGGCGGGCGCCACCCGGTACGCCGAGATCGTCGTCGCCGAGCGCCAGTCCTGGACGACGGCGGGCGTCTGCCAGGCCGGGGACGTGCTGGGCCTGATCGACGGCGATGTCGCGGTGATCGGCGCGGACGTCACCGCCACCGCCCGCACCGTCCTGGACCGCATGCTCCAGGCCGGCGGCGAACTGGTCACGCTCGTCGTCGGCGACGAGGCGCCCGACACCGTGGCCGCGGAGCTGGAGGCACGCGTACGGGACTCCTACCTGGCCGTGGACACGGTGGTGTACCGGGGCGGCCGCCAGGGGGCGCTGCTGCTCATCGGCGTGGAGTGACGGCCTGCGATGGCGGGGTGAAGTACCGGCGCGCGGTGACGGTCCGGACTGACGCCGTGGTGATGACAATCCGGACCGACGCGGCCCTGGCTCAGTCCCGTTCGGTGTCCTTCCCCTCCTGTTCCCGCGCCGCCTCCAGCAGCCGGGCCGCCTCTTCCCGCCGTGCCCGGACCGTCTCGTCCCCGTCGTCCGCGCCCTCGTAGGCCGCGAGCACCCCGCGCGCGCGTGCCGCCGCCCGCGCCGGACGGCCGAGATCCGCCTCCAGCCGGCCCGCCGCCAGTTCGGCGCCGGTACGGCCGTGCAGCCCGGCCGCGCCGAGCGTCGCGAACACCGCCACGGCCCGGGTCAGCTCCTCCAGCGCCGCCTCGAACGCGGCCCGGATCGCCCCGGCCTCGGCCTCCTCGGACGCCGAGCGGATCAGCAACTCCGCGAACTGCCGGTACGTGCCGCCCAGTTCGGCGGTCAGCTCCTCCCGGTCCGCCTCCTCCCCCGCCGCCGCCAGCGCCGTCTCGCACTCCCGTACCGCCTGCGTCATCAGCGCGCGGGCGTCCGCCGCCCCCGGCTCACCGTCGAGGGCGAGCCAGGCGCGGGCGCGCAGCGAGCGGACCAGGAACGGCGTGTTGCCGAGCGCGCGCCACAGCTCGCCCGCGCGCGCGTACGCGCGATCCGCCTCCGCCGCCAGTCCGGCGTTGCCCAGTGACTCGGCGGCGAGGTGGGCGAGCGTGGCGTGGTCCTGCTGCTCGGGCCAGTGCCGGGCGAGGTCGGCGGCCTTGAGCCGCTGTTCGGCGGCGGCCCGGTGCTCACCCAGCTCGCCCAGGCAGTCCCCGAGCCACCAGCGCGCCTGGACGACCGTCCCGTCGCCGTGCGTGTCGGCGCTGAGGTCGGCCAGCGCGGACTCCAGCACCTCGGCGGCCTCCGCGTACCGTCCCCGGCGCAGCAGGAACCCGCCGAGCTGCTGCCGCGCCCAGGCGCCCAGGGTGCCGCTCTCGCCGGCCTCGTCGGCCCAGTGCGTGGCCTGAAGCGCGTGCTCGGCCGCCTCACCGGGCGCGTCCCGGCCGCCGAGCACCTCGGCGAGCTGGAGGTGCAACTGGGCCCGTCCGACCGGCTCCACGTACGGCGCGCCGTGTTCCAGGGCCGCGCGCAGCGCCCGCTCGGCCCCGGCCGGATCACCGGTCTGGTGGGCCAGTGCGGCGGCCTGCACCTGGTGCTCCACCGCGAACCAGGGAAGCCCGGCGGCCACGTACGCCCCGGCGGCCCGCAGGAACAACTCCGCCGCCCGCCCGGCGTCCCCGGTCACCCCGGCCAACTCGCCGAGCATGGCCCACGCCTCGGCCCCCCGCGCCCCCAGCCGCACGTCGTCCCCACCATGCCCGTCGACGAGCGCCAGCACCTCCCGCACGGCGACCTCTGCTTCCGCGACGGCCTGGCCGACGCCGACGGCGGCCTGCGCGCGCCCGGCACCGGTCACTTCGAAGCCCGCCCCGACCTGCCCGGGCCCGGCCATGGCGTGCCGGCCGTCCGCGCCGACTTCGTCGGTCTCCCCGAGGCCCGCCCCGGCCTCCCCGGTCTCCGTGACGGTCTGCCCAGCGTCCGCGACGGCCTGCCCGGCGTCCGGCCACGCCTCCCCGGAACCCGCCTCGGTGAGCTCCTCGAACGTCTCGGCCCCGCCCCCGCCCGCCGCCTCGTGCACCCGGCGCATCAGGACCCGGGCCCGGCTCATCGCCACCGACGCCGTCTGGCGCACTCCGGTGCCCTCGTCGGCGTACAGGGCGAGTGCCTCGTCGTACAGGGACGTGACCGTGGCGAGGGCCGTGTCCAGCTCGCCCGTCAGGGCGCGGATGTGCGCCCCGCGCGCGCGTGCCGCCAGGGCCTCGCCGGGGTCGCCCGCCTCCGCGTACAGGGCCGCCGCCCGTTCGAACAGCCCCAGCCCCTCCGGTCCCCGGGCCATCGCCTCGTGGTCGGCGATCTCCGCGCGGTCGCGTGGCGTGAGGCCGGCGCCGTCCCGCGCGGCCCGTGCGACCGCCGCCCAGGCCTCCAGGGCCTGCGGGCGCAGGGTGTCCGACAGGCGCCGCGCCTCGGCGAGCAGGGCGGGGAGGTCCGGTGCGGCGGGGTGCGCCACCGCCGAGGGCGCGACCGTCGGCGCCGGCGCGGGGCGTACCGTACGCACGCCCAGGGGGAGGCGGTCCACCAGTGGGCGCTGGGCCATGCGCGCGCGGACGCGGTCGCCGACGGCGGACGTGCCGTTGCGCCGGTCGAACCGCTCGGCGAGCTCCGTCGCCTCCGCGCGCGCGTGCGCGGCGAGTTCCCGCGCGGTCCAGGTCCGCCCGGCCGGCCCCGGCACCCGCTGCTCGCCGTGGCCCAGCTCGGTCAGCCGGTCCATCAGCAGCGTCACCACGGCCATGAAGTCCAGCCGGCTGCGCGGATGCCCGGTGTCCGTGAAGTACGCCGGCCGCTCCGCCAGCAGCTCCAGCCCGCGCGCCTCGTTCCCGGTCAGCGCGCAGAACTCCACATGCTCGGCGTACGCGCCCCGCATGCTCTCCATGGAACGCACCAGCCGGAAGCCTCGCAAGTGGTGCGCGCGAGCCTCCTCGACGCGCCCCAGCCGCAGCAGCGGGGTCAGCGAGGAGGCGAGGACGCCGTGCGGCTCGTGGGCGCACGCGAACTCGCCCTCCAGCACCGGCCGCCACAGCTCTAGCGCCTCGGCGTCCCGCCCGCACCGCACCTGCCAGGCGCCCTGCCCGCGCAGCTCACAGGCGTGACAGTCGGCCATCCGGTCCCGGTCGGCGGCCAGCCACGCCGCGTACGCCCGCTCCGCGCGCGCGAGGTCCCCGATGTGCGCGGCCACGCTGAACTCGGCGCTGCGCACGGCCCGTTCGGAGTGCCCGGCGAGCCGGTAGCGGTGCTCCATCTCGCCGAGCCACTTCTCGACCGAGGCGAGCGGGATGTGCGGCTGGTCCAGCATGCCCGCCGACATCCACTTGAAGACCCAGTACAGGGAGTGCGTCTCGTACTCGTCGAAGTCCTCGGGCCGTTCGTCCCACATGCGCAGCAGCCGCGCGAACGGGACGAACATCTTGTCCTTCTCGGAGCTGTAGTTGTAGACCTTCAGCTGGTGTCCGAGCGCCTCGATCACGGCGAGCGGGATGTCCAGCCTCTCGGCCTCGGCGAGCAGTTGCTCCGCGCGCGCGTTGCGGGCCGGGCCCTCCGGCTGCTCGGAGTTCTCCGCCAGCGCCCGGCGCAGCGCGTCGAAGTCCGTGATCCCACTCATCGTCCGTCCCCCTCCCCATGGGTCGCCCATTCGAGCAGCCCGATGAACGCCTGGTTGAGCAGCGCCGAGTCGGCCGGCCTCAGCGGGCGCTGTGCCATCAGCAGGGCCTGCCCGTACAGCGACTCGGTCGCGGTGCCGATCAGCTCCGGGTCACCGAGCGAACCGATGCGCCGGACCAGCGGGTTGAGGTGGTTGAGCACCAGACGCGCGCGGGGGGCGCTGCCGCGCAGGGAGCCCAGGATGCCCGCCCACAGGTCGTCGGCCTGGTCCTCGGCCGCCGCGCGGGCCTGCTCGTGCCGGGCGGCCCGGTCGTCCAGGTGCAGCGCGGGCACGGACAGCGGATGGAAGGCCCGCAGGACGACGTCACAGCCGAGCGGGTCGAGCCGGTCCCGCGCGGCGGCCAGGAACCCGGACAGCGCCAGCTCCTCGGCGGGGTCCACCGCGTCCAGGTGCGCGGTCACGGTGTCCGCGTCCAGCTCGGCGACCACCGTCCCCGGCCGCACCCGCGGCAGCGCCTCGACCAGCTCGCTGTCGTACGTGTAGCCGCCGTTGACCACCCCGACGCCCTGCGCCGCGGCGATCGGCGCGACCTGCCGGTACTCCTCGACCGTCCGCGTGAAGTGCACCACCGGGTGCCGCTGCGCGAACTCCTCCAGGGACAGCTGCCCGTCGGTCGTCTCGAACGGCAGCCACGGCAGCATCGTGCGCAGCATGTCGGCGTCGTGCCGGGCGAGGGACTTCACGCCCAGGTGGTGCACGGCGAGGAAGGCCGCGAGGCGTTCGGGATCGCCGGCCGCGAGCCCGGTCAGCCAGGACCGGATCCGCATGCCGAGCGCGTCCCGCACGGCGGCCAGCGTCTCGTCCTCGTACAGCGCCTCGCGCGAGGCGGTCGGCCGCAGGCTGTCGGTGTCCAGGACGCAGCGCACGAAGAACGCCCAGTCCGGCAGCAGCTGTTCGGCCCGCTCGGTGAGCAGCATGCCCTTCAGGTGCACGCGGTGGGTCGCCCGCTGGGCCGGGCTGACCGCCGACGGCAGCACGTACGCCACCCCGCGCACCCCGGCCACCGGCACGTCCAGGTCGATGGAGTCCAGCGGGGTGAACCCGAACAGCTCGTGGCAGTGCCGGGCCAGCGCCACCCGCCGGCCGGCCGGACTGGGATGGGCGCGGTCCCAGGGCGCGGGCAGCTCGGTGACGGGCTCCTCGCCGACCCGGACGTCGTACGGCAGCAGGGAGCCGAAGTCCCGGGCCAGGGCGCGGACCCGCTCCGGCGCCAGCCACTCGGCTGCACCGGGCCGCGCGGTCAGGTACACGGTCGTACCCGGCTCGGGCCGCTCGGCGTCGGACAGCGTGCGCACGGTGTACGAGCCGTCGTCACGGGCGGTCCACTCCACCGGCGGGGCCCCGGGCGTGCGGGCGCTGCGGCTGACCACCCGGATCCGCTCGGCGACGACGAAACAGGCCAGCAGCCCGATGCCGAACTGGCCGAGGAAGTCCGACCGGGCCTCCTGCAGGCCCTCGGCCCGCTTGGAGCTGCGGCCGATGGTCGCCAGCAGGCTGTGCACGTCCGGCTCGGTCAGCCCGACACCGGTGTCCTCCACCCGCAGCCCGCCGTCCGCCGCGTACAGCCGGACCCGCGCCGGGGCGTCCGGGTCGGCGGCCCGGCGGGCGGTGATGGCGTCCACGGCGTTCTGCAGCAGCTCGCGCAGATAGACCTTGGGGCTGGAGTAGAGGTGATGGGAGAGCAGGTCCACCAGACCACGCAGGTCGACCTGGAAGCTGTGAGGTGGGTGAGGTGACTGGGAAGGCTGGGATGCCTGAGAGGTCTGGGAGTCCATCGTCACTGCGCCGGAGGGGGCGTGCGTGCGGCGCGGGGTCGGGCGGTCCCGGCGGGGCGGTGACCGCGAAGGATGGCCGGAGCGCGTCATCCTAGAGCCGGAACAGGCAGCCTGACCAGGAGTTTCCCTGATGTTTACGGCATGCGGCCGGGAATCGGGCGGGGCAGGGTGTACGGCATTGTCAGTGGCGTGGTGTGCAATGGATCTCGTGCCCGCACTGCAAGAACCGCTCAAGAAGGTGCTCGGCCCCGCCACCGCGAAGGTGATGGCCGAGCACCTCGGCCTGCACACCGTCGGCGACCTGCTCCACCACTACCCGCGCAGATACGAGGAGCGCGGCCAGCTCACGCACCTCGCCGACCTCCCCATGGACGAGCACGTCACGGTGGTCGCCCAGGTCGCCGACGCCCGCCTGCACACCTTCGCCTCGGCCAAGGCCCCCCGTGGCAAGGGCCAGCGCCTCGAGGTCACCATCACCGACGGCAGCGGCCGGCTCCAGCTCGTCTTCTTCGGCAACGGCGTGCACAAACCCCACAAGGAGCTGCTGCCGGGCACCCGCGCGATGTTCGCCGGCAAGGTCTCCGTCTTCAACCGCCGCCTCCAACTGGCCCACCCCGCCTACGAGTTGCTCCGGGGTGACGGCGAGGAGGCCGTCGAGACCTGGGCGGGCGCCCTGATCCCGATCTACCCGGCCACCGCCAAACTGGAGTCCTGGAAGATCGGCAAGGCGGTGCAGACGGTCCTCCCGAGCGCCCAGGAGGCCCTCGACCCCCTGCCCGACACCCTCCGCGAGGGCCGCGGCCTGCTCCCGCTCCCCGAGGCCCTGCTCAAGATCCACCGCCCGCACACCAAGGCCGACATCGCCGACGCCCGCGCCCGCCTGAAGTGGGACGAGGCCTTCGTCCTCCAGGTCGCCCTGGCCCGCCGCCGGCACGCCGAGACCCAGCTCCCCGCCGTGCCCCGCGTCCCCAGGCCGGACGGCATCCTCGCGGCCTTCGACGACCGCCTCCCCTTCACTCTCACCGAGGGCCAGCGGAAGGTCTCCGAGGAGATCTTCGCCGACCTGGCCACCGCCCACCCCATGCACCGCCTCCTCCAGGGCGAGGTCGGAAGCGGGAAGACGATGGTGGCCCTGCGCGCCATGCTCGCCGTGGTCGACGCGGGCGGGCAGGCGGCCATGCTCGCGCCCACCGAGGTCCTGGCCCAGCAGCACCACCGCTCGGTCACCGAGATGATGGGCGAACTGGCCGAGGGGGGCATGCTGGGCGGCGCCGAGCACGCCACCAAGGTCGTCCTGCTCACCGGTTCCATGGGCACGGCCGCCCGCCGCCAGGCCCTCCTGGACCTGGCCACCGGCGAGGCCGGCATCGTCATCGGCACCCACGCGCTCATCGAGGACAAGGTCCAGTTCCACGACCTCGGCCTGGTCGTGGTGGACGAACAGCACCGCTTCGGCGTGGAACAGCGCGACGCCCTGCGCGGCAAGGGAAAACAGCCCCCGCACCTCCTCGTCATGACCGCCACCCCCATCCCGCGCACGGTCGCCATGACGGTCTTCGGCGACCTGGAGACCTCGGTCCTCGACCAGCTACCGGCCGGCCGCTCCCCGATCGCCAGCCACGTCGTCCCGGCCGCCGACAAGCCCCACTTCCTGGCCCGCGCCTGGGAGCGGGTCCGCGAGGAGGTCGCGAACGGCCACCAGGCGTACGTCGTCTGCCCGCGGATCGGGGACGAGGAGGACGACCCCAAGAAGTCCGGCAAGAAGAAGTCCCCCGAGGACGAGGCGGAGAAGCGTCCCCCGCTGGCCGTGCTCGACGTGGCCGACCAGCTCGGCCGCGGACCCCTGCGGGGCCTCGCGGTGGAGGTGCTGCACGGCCGTATGCACCCCGACGACAAGGACGCCGTGATGCGCCGCTTCGCCGCCGGCGAGACCGACGTCCTGGTCGCCACCACCGTCATCGAGGTCGGCGTCAACGTCCCCAACGCCACGGCCATGGTCATCATGGACGCCGACCGCTTCGGCGTCTCCCAGCTCCACCAGCTGCGCGGCCGGGTCGGCCGTGGCTCCGCCCCCGGCCTGTGCCTCCTGGTCACCGAGATGCCCGAGGCCAGCGCGGCCCGCCAGCGCCTGGGTGCCGTCGCCTCCACCCTCGACGGCTTCGAACTCTCCCGCATCGACCTCGAACAGCGCCGCGAGGGCGACGTCCTCGGCCAGGCCCAGTCCGGCGCCCGCTCCAGCCTCCGGGTCCTGGAGGTCATCGAGGACGAGGAGGTCATCGCGGAGGCGAGGCAGGAGGCGGCGGCGGTGGTCGCGGCCGACCCGGAGCTGCGGCAGCTTCCCGGTCTGCGCACGGCCCTGGACGCCCTCCTGGACGAGGAGAAGGAGCAGTACCTGGAGAAGGGGTGAGGCGGGCGCGCCCCGCAGGTGGCGCGGGGAACTGCGCGAGCAACCACGACGGACCTGCTGCCAAACTGAATCCGTAACCACCCCCGAACAAGGACCGCAGATGACTCGCGTGATCGCCGGCCGGGCAGGCGGACGGCGCCTCTCCGTACCGCCCGGCACCGGTACCCGGCCGACCTCGGACCGCGCGCGCGAGGGCCTCTTCTCCACCTGGCAGTCCCTCCTCGGCGGCCCCTTGAACGGCGAACGGGTCCTGGACCTCTACGCCGGCTCGGGCGCCGTGGGCCTGGAGGCCCTGTCCCGGGGCGCGAGCCACACCCTCCTCGTCGAAGCCGACGCCCGAGCGGCGAAAGTCGTCCGCGAGAACGTGAAAAATCTGGGCCTTCCCGGCGCGGAGGTGAGAGCGGGCAAAGCGGAACAAGTCATCAGAACCGCACCTCCCACCGAGCCGTACGACCTCGTCTTCCTCGATCCCCCGTACGCCGTCTCGGACGACGATCTTCGGGAGATTCTGCTCACACTCCGCTCGGAACGCTGGCTCGCCGAAGAAGCCCTCGTCACCGTGGAGCGCAGCACCAGAGGCGGCGCATTCCACTGGCCGGACGGTTTCGAGGCCATCCGCTCCCGTCGCTACGGCGAGGGAACGTTTTGGTACGGTCGCGCCGCCTCTACGTGCGAAGACGCACGATGACCGGACCGGAGAGCGAGGGATCACAAGTGCGCCGCGCCGTCTGTCCCGGGTCTTTCGACCCGATCACCAACGGACACCTCGACATCATTGCCCGAGCCTCCCGTCTCTACGACGAGGTCTACGTCGCGGTGATGATCAACAAGTCCAAGAAGGGTCTGTTCGAGATCGAGGAGCGGATCGAGCTGATCCGCCAGGTCACCGCCGAGTACGCCAACGTCCGGGTGGAGGCGTTCCACGGCCTCCTCGTCGACTTCTGCAAGGAGCGGGACATCCCCGCCATCGTCAAGGGGCTGCGTGCCGTCAGCGACTTCGACTACGAACTGCAGATGGCCCAGATGAACAACGGCCTCACCGGCGTGGAGACGCTGTTCGTGCCCACCAACCCCACCTACAGCTTCCTCTCCTCCTCCCTCGTCAAGGAGGTCGCGGCCTGGGGCGGCGACGTCTCCCACCTGGTGCCGGCCGAGGTCCTGGAGGCGCTGAACGAGCGCCTCGCCAAGGGCTGATGGGGCTACAGTCGTCCCGTCCGTCTCCAACCCGGCTGTAGAGAGTGGCGAGCACAGGTGGACGTGCAGAAGAAGCTCGACGAGATCGTCTCCGCGGTCTCCAGCGCCCGGTCCATGCCGATGTCGGCGTCGTGCGTGATCAACCGCGCCGAGCTGCTCGCGATGCTCGAAGAGGTGCGCCAGGCGCTGCCCGGCTCGCTGGCCCAGGCGCAGGAGCTGATCGGCGACCGTGAGCAGATGGTCGAGCAGGCCCGGCTGGAGGCCGAGCGGATCATCGAGAACGCGCACGCCGAGCGCGGCTCGCTGATCTCGGACACCGAGATCGCGCGCCGGTCCCAGGCCGAGGCCGACCGGATCCTCGACGAGGCCCGCAAGGAGGCCGAGGAGATCCGCGCCGAGGCCGACGACTACGTCGACTCCAAGCTCGCCAACTTCGAGGTCGTCCTCACCAAGACCCTCGGCTCGGTCGGCCGGGGCCGCGAGAAGCTCCTCGGCACCGGGCCGGGCCTGGACGAGAACGGCTACGAGGACGAGGACGCCCCCGAGCGCAGCCAGGACCCGGAGACCCTGCGTCACAACGCCGACGCCTACGTCGACGCCAAGCTCGGAGCCTTCGAGGCGGTCCTCGCCAAGACGTTGGAGGCCGTCGGCCGGGGCCGGCAGAAGCTGCACGGCCGGATCGCCACCGACGACCTCGGCGCCCTCGCCGACGACACCACGACCTTCCAGCACTCCAGCGACGCCGACTACCTCGCCGACCTCGCGGCCCTCGCCGACAGCGACCGCGCGGCGCAGCGGCAGCCCGAGCCGCCGCAGCCGTCGTACGAGCCGCAGCCGGCCTACTCCCCGACCTCCGGCTACGCCCCGGCGGGAGGTGTCCCCGTCCAGCAGCAGCCGGACCCGTACGCGGGCTTCCCGCAGCAGCCGGAGTACGCCCCGCAGCAGGACCCGTACGGCTACCAGCAGGCCGACCCCTACGCGTACCAGGGCTACGACCAGCAGACCGGCTACGACCCCCAGCAGGCTCAGCAGCCGCATCAGACCCAGCAGCAGCCGCAGCACCAGGACCAGCAGGGCTACGCGCTCGACGAGACCAGCCTCTTCGACACGAGCATGATCAGCGCGGAGCAGCTCAGGGCGTACGAGCAGGGGCGGGGCCTGTAGCCACGGGCGGATTGGGCGCTGAGCGAAAGGTCCAGTATCCTGGCTCTTCGGTCGCGCGTATGTCCGCGATCACCGCTGCCCGGAACACCGACGGGTGGCGTCCCTTCGAGTTCGAAGATCGAAAGCAGGAATGGCTTCCAACGCCCGCCTCGACCACCGGAACCCCCTCGTGATCGACACGCACGAGCTGGGTCGGCGTCCTGGTGCGCTGCAGCGCCTGACCCGCGAGGTCGACGCTCCCAGGGATCTCGGCATCCAGGGAGTCGTCGGAGTGCCGGAAGGCGCCCCGATGGAGCTCGAACTCCGACTCGAGTCGGTCATGGAAGGGGTGCTCGTCACAGGCACCGCCCGTGCAACCGCCGAGGGGGAGTGCGTAAGGTGTCTGGAGCCGGTCGAGCTGGAGCTCGAAGCGGACTTCCAGGAGATGTTCTCGTACCCTGACGCCGACGACCGGGGCCGTGTGATCGCGGAACCGGGCGACGACGCCGAGGACGACGAGGACAGGCTCTTTGTCGAGGACGGTCTGATCGACCTCGAACCCGTGCTGCGCGATGCGGTGGTGCTCGCACTGCCGATGCAGCCGGTGTGCCAGGAAGACTGCCCGGGTCTGTGCTCCGAGTGCGGGGCGCGGCTGGCGGACGACCCGGACCACCACCACGACGCCGTCGACATCCGTTGGGCGGCTTTGCAGGGATTCGCCGATTCATTTGAAGCCGGCGATAAGGACGAGATGAGCGGCGCCGAAGCGGGCGTCGACGAGAAGCAGGAGAAGTAGCCGTGGCTGTTCCGAAGCGGAAGATGTCGCGCAGCAACACGCGCCACCGCCGGTCGCAGTGGAAGGCTGCGGTCCCCACCCTGGTTGCGTGCGAGCGCTGCCACGAGCCCAAGCAGCAGCACATCGCGTGCCCGTCTTGCGGCACCTACAACAAGCGCCAGGTC
Source organism: Streptomyces flaveolus (assembly GCF_000716535.1). GTDB lineage: Bacteria > Actinomycetota > Actinomycetes > Streptomycetales > Streptomycetaceae > Streptomyces > Streptomyces flaveolus_A. The sequence goes on from NZ_JNWV01000009.1 coordinate 84,407, forward strand.
CTCGAAGTCTGAGCGGGCTGGTGAGAGGCACTGTGTCCACGCCGAAGAAAACCTCTGCGGACAACCAGGCCTCGTCCCACACGCTTCTGGAAGGGCGGCTCGGCTACCAGGTCGAGTCCGCCCTTCTGGTGCGAGCGCTGACCCACCGTTCCTACGCGTACGAGAACGGCGGTCTGCCGACGAACGAGCGCCTGGAGTTCCTCGGGGACTCCGTGCTGGGCCTCGTCGTCACGGACACGCTGTACCGCACCCACCCCGACCTGCCCGAAGGCCAGCTGGCCAAGTTGCGGGCCGCGGTGGTCAACTCGCGTGCGTTGGCGGAGGTCGGCCGCGGCCTGGACCTGGGCGCCTTCATCCGGCTCGGCCGGGGTGAAGAGGGCACGGGCGGGCGGGACAAGGCATCCATCCTCGCCGACACCCTTGAAGCGGTGATCGGCGCGGTCTATCTCGACCAGGGCCTCGACGCGGCCTCCGAACTGGTGCACCGCCTGTTCGACCCGCTGATCGAGAAGTCCTCCAACCTCGGTGCCGGCCTGGACTGGAAGACGTCCCTCCAGGAGCTGACCGCGATCGAAGGGCTCGGCGTGCCCGAGTACCTGGTCACGGAGACCGGCCCCGACCACGAGAAGACCTTCACTGCTGCCGCCCGCGTCGGGGGCGTCTCGTACGGCACCGGCACCGGCCGCAGCAAGAAGGAGGCGGAGCAGCAGGCCGCCGAGTCCGCCTGGCGGGCCATCCGGGCCGCCGCGGACGAGCGCGCCAAGGTGGCCAAGGAGCCCATCAAGGAGACGGCCGACGAGGCCGTCAAGGGCAGCCAGGTCGTCAAGGACGGCGACGCGTCGTCGGCCACCGCCTGACGGGAACAGAACAGCACCACCCGAGCGCCCGTCCCGCCTCCCGCGGGACGGGCGCTCGGTCATCCGTCCACGGGTGCTCGGCCATCCGCCGGGGTTCGGCCGGCCGCGGGGCCGCCGCCAGGCGGCGGTCGCCCACCGGCCCGGTGGAGCGGCCAGGCCCCGGGATACCCTGCCTTCAGCTCTTCCGCAGTCGCCCGAAGGAGTGTCGTGCCCGAGTTGCCCGAGGTCGAAGTCGTCCGCCGGGGCCTGGAGCGTTGGGTCGCCCACCGGACCGTGGCCGAGACCGAGGTGCTGCATCCGCGAGCGGTACGCCGGCACGTCGCCGGGTCCGACGACTTCGCGCACCGGCTCAAGGGCCACCACATCGGCGCGCCCCGGCGGCGCGGCAAGTACCTGTGGCTGCCGCTGGAGGAGACGAACCAGTCCGTCCTCGCCCACCTCGGCATGAGCGGCCAGCTACTGGTCCAGCCGCATGAGACGGCGGACGAGAAGCACCTGCGCATCCGTGTCCGGTTCGCCGACTCCCTCGGCACCGAACTCCGCTTCGTCGACCAGCGCACCTTCGGCGGGCTGTCGTTGCACGACAACACCCCCGACGGCCTGCCCGACGTCATCGCGCACATCGCCCGCGACCCGCTGGACCCGCTCTTCGACGACGAGGCCTTCCACCAGGCGCTGCGCCGCAAGCGGACCACCATCAAGCGGGCCCTGCTGGACCAGTCGCTGATCAGCGGCGTCGGCAACATCTACGCGGACGAGGCCCTGTGGCGCGCCCGCATCCACTACGAACGCCCCACGGCGAACTTCACCCGCCCGGTCACGGCGGAACTCCTCGGCCACATCCGCGACGTGATGAACGCGGCGCTCGCCGTCGGCGGCACCAGCTTCGACAGCCTGTACGTCAACGTCAACGGCGAGTCCGGATACTTCGACCGCTCCCTGGACGCCTACGGCCGCGAGAACGAGCCCTGCCGCCGCTGCGGCACCCCCATGCGCCGCCGCCCCTGGATGAACCGGTCCAGCTACTTCTGCCCCAAGTGTCAGAGGGCGCCGCGCGTCTCGTCGTAACGCGCGCGGGCCGCGAGGACGTCGTCCATCGCACCCTCCACGCAGTGGATGAGCGCCAGCAGCCGCTCGGCGACCTGCCGTCCCAGGGGCGTCAGCTCGTAGTCCACGCGCGGCGGGTTCGTCGGCTGGGCCTCGCGGTGCACCAGCCCGTCGCGTTCCAGCGCGTGCAGCGTCTGGGACAGCATCTTCTCGCTCACCCCGTCCACCCGCCGGCGCAGTTCGTTGAAGCGCAGCGGACCCTCGTGCAGCGCGCCGAGCGTCAGCCCGCCCCAGCGGCCGGTGACGTGCTCCAGCGTGCCCCGTGACGGACACGCCTTGGCGAAGACGTTGTAGGCGAGGTCCTCGTGGTCCTGGGTGATGACGGTCATACCGGACAGGGTACGCCCGCGCAGCGCTCTCCACCAGGTTGCACTAACTTCTAGATAGTGCTTTCCTGTGGTTACCGCTTGCGAGCTGCTCACTTGCCGAGCCGCCGCTCAATTCGCCCCTTTCGAGGAGTCCGCCATGACCACGCCCGTCGTTTCCATCGCCTACCACTCCGGCTACGGCCACACCGCCGTGCTCGCCGAAGCCGTCCGCGCCGGCGCCCTCGACGCGGGTGCCGAGGTGCACCTGATCAAGGTGGACGAGATCACCGACGAGCAGTGGGAGACGCTGGACCGCTCCGACGTGATCGTCTTCGGCTCGCCCACCTACATGGGCACCGCCTCCGGCGCCTTCCACACCTTCGCCGAGGCCACCTCCAAGCGCTGGTTCGGCCAGGACTGGAAGGACAAGCTGGCCGCCGGCTTCACCAACTCCGCCTCCAAGAGCGGCGACAAGCTGCACACCCTGCAGTTCTTCCAGACGCTCGCCGCCCAGCACGGCATGCACTGGGTCAACCTCGGCCTGCTCCCGGGCTGGAACAGCAGCACCGCCTCCGAGCACGACCTCAACCGCCTCGGCTTCTTCGCCGGTGCCGCCGCCCAGAGCAACAACGACCAGGGCCCCGAGGGCGTCCACAAGGCCGACCTGGCCACCGCCGAGCACCTGGGACGCCGGGTGACGGAGACGGCGAAGGCCTTCACGCGCGGCCGCGTCGCCGCGTAGCGCCGCCACGGCGTGCGGGTCCGCACATGCGTAGCCCGTCGTTGCCTCACCTGGACGTCGGCACGATCATCGCCGCATGTACAAAGAGCTGATCACTCGGTACGCCGGCGGAGTCGACATCGCGTTCAGTGCCCCGGTCACGGAAGGCGCCTTGAGCGAGGCCGCGGAGGCCTTGGGGCACCCGGTCCCGCACGATTTGGCCTCGGTGTTGCGAGAGAGCGACGGCGTCGTCGGAGAGTACGGCTATCACCTGGTGTCACCGCTCGAAACGATCGTCCAGCGGAACCTGGAACTGCGGAGCTCCTATTCCGAGCTGTACATGGCCTTCGATCAACTGCTCTTCTTCTCGGACATCACAGGCAACGGTGACTTGTTCGGAACAGTGCTGGTGCCGGGGCAGTTTCACCAGGTCTTCTTCTGGGACCACGAGTCCGACAGCCGCAGGTGGGCAGCCCCTTCGATCGCCGAGTTCATGGAGCGATGGCTCACCGGCGTGATCGAGGAGCAGCTCGACTGCTAGCCCCCGCACGGGGTCTCTGACCTGCGGCCGTGTAGTCGATCAACGCTGCGACCTGCGACTTGGCTGTCGTTGGTGGTCAGCGTTGGTCGTCGTTGAGCTCCCTTTGACGGCCCTGGCCACTGCTGGGCTTCGCCTCGGCGCGGCATGCCAGACTGCGACCGTGGAGGAGATCTACCAACTGTGGTTGGCGGCCGTGCCGAGCCCCGTACCCGAGAACGAGGCCCGGATCTACTGGACCTGCAAGGCAGACCCCACCCCGGTTCTGGACGAGGGCTTGCGTCGGGCCTCCTACCGACCAGTATCAGGCGCCGTTGCTTGACGATGAGCTGATGGCCCGGCTGGTCGAGCTCCATCGTCCCCGTTCCAGTGATCTCCCGGCCGACGCGATCGACCTCCCACGGCTGGAGAGCTTTCTCCGCCGGCACCGGGGGCTGCACCTCCTCACTGAGGGACCCGGCTACCCTGGCGCCGGTGAGTAGCGTGCACATATACGCCGATCGCTTCCTGGGCGATTTCCGGGAGCTGGAGCATGGCCGCCCGGATGGGCCTTCCCTGCACGCCTCGCTGCGGAGTAAAGGTGATCCGCACGAAGAGGACCTCGTGCGCTACCTACGTGCTGGCTCGGTGCTTGCCGCGAGCGGATCAGCCGTCTATGACGTTCTCAGCCCGACGAACGAGTTGATAGATGGCCTTCTCCTGCTCACGGATGGTGAGTGGTTCTGGCACACGGACCTCGCCCATTACGTCGAGCGGTACCACGTACCGGTGGATGACCGTTTCGTCGAGCACGCACGCCTCCGTGGATGGTCCCCGCCGCAGCTGAGCGAAGCCGAGTTGACCCAGCTTGCAGACGCCTTCTTGGCCGACATCGGGGAGCCTGGCGTCGAAGGGCGAGAGCAGGGCATGGCGGCTTCCAACTGGTGAGGCCTGGATCATCTGGTGCTGCGGCCTCATTGGGCCTGACCATGACCAGATTCGCCGCACCGGCGGCTGCGCTCACCCGATCCGCCTGCGCTCTACTCCTACGGCACCGAGCAGGAGCCGGGCGGCATGCTCAGGGTCGCCTGCGGCACCCGCTGGACCTCCCGCTGCCCCGCGTGCGTATGGACCCACGCCGGGGACACCTACCACCTGATCCGGGACGGGATCACCGGCGACGAACGCGAGGACGTACCGGCCACCGTCCGGGATCACCCCCGCGCCTTCGCAACCGGCCCGACACCAACCGCTGCCGCTGCGGGAGTTCCCACACCGAGGACGACCCGACCCCTGACTTTCACCGGCCCTATGGGGCTGCCGCTGGATCGGAACCGCTTCAACGACCGCGTCTGGCGGCCGGCGCTTCGGGCTACGGGTGTCGAGACCGCGGGGGAGAGCATCAAGGCTCTGAATGAGTACCGCACCTGATGCCGTCGAGCGGGACCCGGACCCGGGCCGCCGTGGATCGCGTCTTCGCGGACGAGGAACCCGCGATTGACTGCCCGGACACGGCCCGGGAGAGTGCTAGCCGTCGGACCTGCGGTTATCTCAGTATCCGAAGTCCTGCGTCCACCAAGGTCCGCCCGGGCCGAAGTGAACGCCGACGCCGAGGGTCTTGAAGTCGCAGTTCAAGATGTTCGCGCGATGGCCGGGGCTTTCCATCCAGGCCGCCATCACGGCCGCCGCGTCCGCCTGGCCCCGGGCTATGTTCTCGCCGCCGAGATCGGTGATGCCAACCGCCCCCGCCCGGACCCACGGCGTCCTGCCGTCCGGGTCGGTGTGGTCGAAGTAGCCGCGCGCGGCCATGTCGTCGCTGAAGACCTCGGCCAGCTTCGTCAGCGAGGAGTTCGCCGCCAGCGGGCTGCAGCCGACCTTCGCCCGCTCGTCGTTGACGAGCTTCAGCACCTGTGCCTCGGCGACGGCCTCCCGCGACACCGTCACCGGCGAGGACGTCGACCTCGGCGCCTTGGTGGCCGTACGGGACGGGGAGGCGTTGGGCGCGGACGGCTTGGCCGACGCGGACGGTGCGGAGGACGTGGTCCCCGGCGCCGTCCTGCCCGGCGTCGGCTTCTCGGCCGCCGTCTTGGCGGGGGTGGCCGTCCTTGAGGGGGTGGCCGTCCTTGAGGGGGTGGCCGTCTTCGAAGGGGCGGTGGTCTGAGAGGGGGGCGCCGTCTTCGAAGGGGTCACCGGTGTCGAAGGGGTGGCCGTCTTGGAGGGGGTCGCCGTCTTCGAGGGGGTGGCCGTCTTGGAGGGGGTGGCGGTCTTCGAAGGGGTCGCCGGTGTCGAGGGGGTGGCCGTCTTGGAGGGGGTTGCCGTCTGAGAGGGGGGCGCCGTCTTCGAAGGGGTGGCCGTCTTCGAGGGAGTCGCCGTCTTGGAGGGGGTCGCCCTCTTCGAGGGAGTCGCCGTCTTCAAAGGAGGCGTCGCCTTCACGGCAGGCGCGGAGGCGGAAGGGGAGTGCGAAGACGAGGGGGCGCGCGAGGGGGACGGGGGCTGGGCGGAGCGGGCGGTCGCCGAGGCCGACGGGCTCGCGGAGCCGCCGCGCGCACTGGTCCCGCTGCCGGCCGGCCCGGTGGAGGTCCCCGCGCTGCCCGAGGTGCCGCCCTGTTCGCGGGCCGTGTTGCTGGGGGCGGCCGCGGTCCGTACCCGGTCGCCGCCGGTGGTGTGCGTACCGCCGCCGAGCTGGTACTGCTCCAGGCCCGGTACGACACCCGTGGCCACCGCGACCGTGCCGAGGGCGACGGCCACGGACACACCGAGCAGACCCGCGCGCACCGGCCGTGTGATCTTGTTGCGCCGCCGGTGTCCACCGGACGGCCCGCCGCCCTTGGTGCCCCCGCCGCCGGATCCGGACCCGGGCGCACCCGCCGTCGGCTCGTCCGCCGTCGCGAACAGGTACGCCTGGGCCTTCGCCGTGGCCTCGGCGTAGGCCTCCGGGTTCAGGTAGGGCGCGATGCCCATCGGCATGCGTCGTTCCCCCGCGGACGAGTGCTGGGGGTCGTCGCTCCCGGATCCCGGGTGCTGTGTGTGGTCGACCCCCGTGGCGCGGCCCGTGGCGGCGCGGCCGGCGGCGGAGCGTCGGTGGCGTCCCATGTCCTTGCCCTCTTCCTCGTGCCTGCGGTCGACCGGCGCCTGCACGGCGAGTGAGTCCTCGGCGAGCGACTCGTGGCGAGTGACTCCCTCTGGCCAACCCGACTCACTCGATCGAGTGAGTTTCATATGAAATGCATTGGGTCCGGACGGTACCGCATGCCGCTCGGGGACGATGTGTCCCGGCCGACACCGGCCGGTTAGGTTGCACCCATGAGCGAGGAAGTACGACTGGTCGCCTGGGTGCGTGGACGCGTGCAGGGCGTGGGATTCCGCTGGTTCACGCGCGCCAAGGCGCTGGAGATCGGCGGGCTGAGTGGTTTTGCTCTCAATTTGGCCGACGGCCGGGTCCAGGTGGTCGCGGAGGGGCCACGGGAGGGGTGCGAGGGGCTGTTGGACTGGCTCCAGGGCAGCGACACGCCCGGGCGCGTGGACGGTGTCACCGAGATCTGGGACACACCCCGCGGCGGCTACGACGGCTTCGCCATCCGCTGATCCGGAGCGGCCCGGTCCCGCGCGCCGGAGCGTGGCAAGCTGCCGGGGGCACATGCAGAAGACGGAAACGCCCTGGTGGTTGCCAAGACAGGCGTGGCATGGCAGGCTCCGCTTTTACTGCTGGTCGCCACGCCCTGAGGGTCCGGAGGAGTCGCAGCGCCGCCGCTTCACCGGCCGCGCGCCCCGGTTCGCCCGCCAATACAGGGCGTGATCGTGTTGACCGTCAAACTTTTTGGTGAGACGCTGAAAGCCCCGCGCACCTTAGCTGTTTGGCATGGAGCAACACCAGAGCAACACCCGGATGTGCCAAGCACCACGGGTGCGAATCCCTCACGACCCACACCGCATCGGTCGGTCACTCAGTGTGGAGGACCATCCATCATGGCAAAGGCGCTTCTCGGTTACGTCGGCGGCTCCGACCCTCGACTCCTCGCCGAGATGCGACGGCTGCAGCAGCGCGTTCAGGACCTGGAGTCCGAGCTCGTACGGATCCAGGCGGAGAACGAAGCGCTGACGGCTGCCGCCTCTCAGGACAGGATCATGGAGAGCATCGACGCACACCAGGCGGAGCCTGCGCTCACCTGATCGTTGCATCGCTCCACGACAGCAGTCGCAGCGATCGGGCTGCCCGTATCAACCGCTCAGTGGAACGGACGGCTGAGATCCAGCCGTCAGAGTTGCAAGGGACGCTTCGGCGTCCCTTCGTTCTTTCCCCCGCCTTACCCCGCCGGTCGTTAGCCCGCACATCCTTTCAGGCTCTTTAACATCTGATGTGCCCTGCATGGTCACGAGTGAAACCGCGCGGTTGCGAGGGTTCATGGAGTGAGATAGCGGCGGCGGGTAGAGTCCAGCGGCGTGCACCTCAAGGCCCTGACCCTCCGCGGGTTCAAGTCGTTCGCCTCGGCGACCACGCTCCGGTTCGAACCGGGCATCACGTGTGTCGTCGGACCGAACGGCTCGGGCAAGTCCAACGTCGTGGACGCGCTCAGCTGGGTCATGGGCGAACAGGGCGCCAAGTCGCTGCGCGGCGGCAAGATGGAGGACGTCATCTTCGCCGGCACCACCGGCCGCCCGCCGCTCGGCCGCGCAGAGGTGTCCCTGACCATCGACAACTCCGACGGCGCGCTGCCCATCGAGTACGCCGAGGTCACCATCACGCGGATCATGTTCCGCAACGGCGGCAGCGAGTACCAGATCAACGGCGACACCTGCCGCCTGCTCGACATCCAGGAACTCCTCTCCGACTCCGGCATCGGCCGCGAGATGCACGTCATCGTCGGCCAGGGGCAGCTCGACTCGGTTCTGCACGCCGACCCCATGGGCCGCCGCGCCTTCATCGAGGAGGCGGCCGGGGTCCTCAAGCACCGCAAACGCAAGGAGAAGGCGCTCCGCAAGCTGGACGCGATGCAGGCCAACCTCGCGCGCGTGCAGGACCTGACGGACGAGCTGCGGCGTCAGCTCAAGCCCCTCGGCCGCCAGGCCGCCGTCGCCCGCAGGGCCGCCGTCATCCAGGCCGACCTCCGCGACGCCCGCCTGCGGCTCCTCGCCGACGACCTCGTCCGCCTGCGCGAAGCCCTCCGGGCCGAGATCGCCGACGAGGCGGCCCTGAAGGAGCGCAAGGAGACGGCCGAGCAGGAGCTGAAGAAGGCCCTCCACCGCGAGGCACTGCTGGAGGACGAGGTACGCCGGCTCACCCCGCGCCTCCAGCGCGCCCAGCAGACCTGGTACGAGCTGTCCCAGCTGGCCGAACGCGTGCGCGGCACGGTCTCGCTGGCCGACGCCCGGGTCAAGAGCGCCACCTCCGCGCCCCCCGACGAGCGGCGCGGCCGGGACCCGGAGGACCTGGAGCGCGAGGCCGCCCGCATCCGCGAGCAGGAGGCCGAGCTGGAGGCCGCCCTGGAAGCGGCCCAGCGGGCACTGGACGACACCGTCGCCCACCGCGCCGAACTGGAGCGCGAGCTGGCCGTCGAGGAACGCCGGCTGAAGGACGTCGCCCGCGCCATCGCGGACCGCCGCGAAGGGCTGGCCCGCCTCTCCGGGCAGGTCAACGCGGCCCGCTCGCGCGCCGCCTCCGCCCAGGCCGAGATCGACCGGCTGGCCACGGCCCGCGACGAGGCACAGGAACGCGCCGTCCACGCGCAGGAGGAGTACGAGGCTCTCCAGGCCGAGGTCGACGGCCTCGACGCCGGCGACGTCGACCTGGCCGGACAGCACGAGACCGCGAGACGACAGCTCGCAGAGGCCGAGGCCGAGCTGACCACGGCCCGCGAGGCACTGACCGCCGCCGAACGCAGCCGCGCCGCGACCCAGGCCCGCCACGAGGCGCTGGCGCTGGGCCTCCGCCGGAAGGACGGCACCGGCATACTGCTGGGCGCCCGGGACCGGCTCACCGGAATCCTGGGCCCGGCGGCGGAGCTGCTGACGATCAGACCGGGTTACGAGATCCCGCTGGCAGCGGCCCTGGGCACGGCGGCGGACGCCATCGCCGTGACGACCCCCGCGGCGGCGGCCGAGGCGATCAACCTCCTACGCAAACAGGACGCCGGCCGAGCGACCCTCCTCCTGTCAGGAGCCCCGGAGAAGGAGCCCGCCGGGGCCGCCGGGAACGGCGCGGGCAACCCCGGCGAACCGGCAGCGGGCCACGGCGCGGGCAACCACGATGGCCCCGCAGCCCACGGTGAGGGATCAGCGCCCGCCGGCGGCGCCGGGAACGGCGTGGGCAACCACCGCGAACCCGCCCCCGACCGCCGACCCGGCGCACCCCTCCTCGCCGCCGACCTCGTCCACGGCCCGGCCGAGCTGATGCCCGCCGTCCGCCGCCTCCTGACCGGCATCGTCGTGGTCGACACCCTGGACGACGCAGAGGCCCTGGTCTACGCCCACCCCGAGCTGACCGCCGTCACCGCCGAGGGCGACCTCCTCGGCGCCCACTTCGCGCACGGCGGCTCGGCGGGCGCGCCCAGCCTGCTGGAGGTGCAGGCCTCCGTCGACGAGGCAGCCGCCGAACTGGCCGAGCTGGAGGTGCGCTGCCGGGCGCTGGCCGAGGCCCAGCGGGCCGCGGCCGAGCAGCGCAAGCAGGCCGCGGCCCTGGTCGAGGACCTGGCGGAGCGGCGCCGGGCCGCCGACCGCGAGAAGTCGGCCGTGGCCCAGCAGCTCGGCCGGCTCGCCGGACAGGCGCGCGGCGCCGCCGGGGAGGCCGAGCGGTCGGCCGCGGCGGCGGCCCGCGCGCAGGAGGCGCTGGAGAAGGCCGTACAGGAGGCCGAGGAACTGGCCGAGCGGCTGGCCGTGGCCGAGGAGATGCCGGTGGAGGAGGAGCCAGACACCTCGGTGCGCGACCGGCTCGCCGCCGACGGGGCCAACGCCAGGCAGACCGAGATGGAGGCCCGGCTCCAGGTCCGTACGCACGAGGAACGGGTCAAGGGGCTCGCCGGCCGCGCCGACTCGCTCGACCGGGCGGCCCGCGCCGAACGCGAGGCACGGGCGCGTGCCGAGCAGCGCCGGGCCCGGCTGCGGCACGAGGCGGCGGTCGCGGAAGCCGTCGCCTCCGGCGCCCGGCAGTTGCTCGCGCACGTCGAGGTGTCCCTGGCCCGGGCGGAGCAGGAGCGTTCCGCCGCCGAGGCCGCCAAGACCCGGGGCGAGCAGGAGCTGGCCGCCGCCCGTACGGCGGGCCGCGAACTGAAGGCCGAACTCGACAAGTTGACGGATTCGGTTCACCGCGGCGAGGTACTCGGTGCCGAGAAGCGGCTGCGCATCGAGCAGTTGGAGACCAAGGCGCTGGAGGAACTGGGTGTCGAGCCGGAGGGGTTGGTCGCCGAGTACGGGCCGCACCAACTCGTGCCGCCCTCGCCCCCCGCCGACGGCGAGCGGCTGCCCGAGGACCCGGATCATCCGCGCAACCAGCCGCGCCCCTTCGTTCGGGCCGAGCAGGAGAAGCGGCTCAAGGCGGCCGAGCGGGCGTACCAGCAGCTCGGCAAGGTCAACCCGCTGGCGCTGGAGGAGTTCGCGGCGCTGGAGGAGCGGCACAAGTTCCTCAGCGAGCAGCTTGAGGACCTGAAGAAGACCCGCGCCGACCTGCTCCAGGTGGTGAAGGAGGTCGACGAGCGCGTCGAGCAGGTCTTCACCGAGGCCTACCGGGACACCGCCCGTGAGTTCGAGGGAGTCTTCAGCCGTCTCTTCCCGGGTGGCGAGGGCCGGCTGATCCTGACGGACCCCGACAACATGCTCACCACGGGTGTGGACGTCGAGGCGCGCCCGCCGGGCAAGAAGGTCAAGCGGCTCTCCCTGCTGTCGGGCGGCGAGCGCTCGCTGACGGCTGTCGCGCTGCTGGTGTCGATCTTCAAGGCCCGGCCGAGCCCCTTCTACGTCATGGACGAGGTCGAGGCCGCGCTGGACGACACCAACCTCCAGCGGCTGATCCGGATCATGCAGGAGTTGCAGGAGACCTCGCAGCTGATCGTGATCACGCACCAGAAGCGCACGATGGAGGTCGCCGACGCGCTCTACGGCGTGTCCATGCAGGGGGACGGCGTCTCGAAGGTCATCTCCCAGCGCCTGCGGTAGCACTCCCTCAAGATCAACTGACTCTGCGTTCAAGAAATGAACACGGAGAGCTTGGGCATATCTGAAAACTCACAGGTCGTGAACTATTGACTTCGAAACTTGAAGGCATAGTCTCTGCAACGTTGCTTTTACCTTCAGGTTCTACCTGTAAGGGCTCGCCCCCACCCGCGGCAGCGCTGCCGTGGCCCGAGGAGTTACACGTGACCAGCACAGCGCAGGCACCTCAGTCAGGAGCCAGGACGGCTCACCCCGATCATCTCGGGCACGTCATCTTCATCGCGGCGGCTGCCGCCATGGGCGGCTTCCTCTTCGGCTACGACAGCTCCGTCATCAACGGCGCCGTCGAGGCCATCCGAGGCCGTTACGACATCGGGTCCGCCGCCCTCGCCCAGGTCATCGCGATCGCCCTGATCGGCTGTGCCATCGGCGCCGCCACCGCCGGCCGCATAGCCGACCGGATCGGCCGCATCCGCTGCATGCAGATCGCCGCCGTGCTCTTCACCATCAGCGCCGTCGGCTCCGCGCTGCCCTTCGCGCTGTGGGACCTCGCCTTCTGGCGCATCGTCGGCGGCTTCGCCATCGGCATGGCCTCCGTCATCGGCCCGGCCTACATCGCCGAGGTCGCCCCGCCCGCCTACCGCGGCCGGCTCGGCTCCTTCCAGCAGGCCGCGATCGTCGTCGGCATCGCCATCTCGCAGCTGGTCAACTGGGGCCTGCTCAACGCGGCCGGCGGCGACCAGCGCGGCAAGCTGATGGGCCTGGAGGCCTGGCAGGTCATGCTCGGCGTGATGGTGATCCCGGCCGTCCTCTACGGGCTGCTCTCCTTCGCGATCCCCGAGTCCCCGCGCTTCCTGCTCTCCGTCGGCAAGCACGACCGCGCCCGTGAGATCCTCGCCGAGGTCGAGGGCAAGGACATCGACCTGGACGCCCGCGTCGCCGAGATAGAGCTGGCGATGAAGAGCGAGCACAAGTCCAGCTTCAAGGACCTGCTCGGCGGCTCCTTCTTCTTCAAGCCGATCGTCTGGGTCGGTATCGGCCTGTCGGTCTTCCAGCAGTTCGTCGGCATCAACGTCGCGTTCTACTACTCCTCGACGCTGTGGCAGTCGGTCGGCGTCGACCCGACGGACTCGTTCTTCTACTCCTTCACCACCTCGATCATCAACATCATCGGCACCGTGATCGCGATGATCTTCGTGGACCGCGTCGGCCGCAAGCCGCTCGCCCTCATCGGCTCGATCGGCATGGTCGTCGGCCTGGCCCTGGAGGCCTGGGCGTTCAGCTACCACCTGGTCGACGGCAAGCTGCCGAGCACCCAGGGCTGGATCGCCCTGATCGCCGCCCACCTGTTCGTCCTCTTCTTCGCCCTCTCCTGGGGCGTGGTCGTCTGGGTCTTCCTCGGCGAGATGTTCCCGAACAAGATCCGTGCCGCCGCCCTGGGCGTGGCCGCCGCCGCGCAGTGGATCGCCAACTGGGCCATCACCGCGAGCTTCCCGTCGCTGGCCGACTGGAACCTCTCCGGCACCTACGTGATCTACACCGTCTTCGCCGCGCTCTCCATCCCGTTCGTCCTGAAGTTCGTCAAGGAGACGAAGGGCAAGTCCCTGGAGGAGATGGGCTGAGCCTCGTAGCGAGGCCCCCCGACTCGGGGAGAAGGGCCAAGTCCCCGCTGCCCCTCTCCTCGAACCGTCCGCCGCCCCCGGCCCGGCCACTGCCCGGACCGGGGGCGGCGGTGTCGTAAGAGCACCCTCCCGCCGTCAGCCGAGCGCCGGCACCACCCGTTCCGCGAACAACCGGAGGCTGCGCCAGCCCTCCTCCACCGGCATGCCGCCCGCCAGCGGATGCAGCACCAGGCTGTCCAGGCCCAGCGCCGCGCACTGCTCCGGGGCGAGGATCCAGTACACGCCCTCGGCACGCAGTTCCGCCACGGTCGTGGCCGCCGATCTCACCGCCGAGCGGACCTCGTCCGACTGCCAGGAGGCGTACGTCCGCGCCTCGTGCAGGAAGTGCTCGCCGTACCGGGCCCACGCCCGGTCCGGGTCCTCGGCGACGTGCAGGAGGGGGGTCTCCGCCGCCGGCATCATGGTCCAGCCCCCGGTGCCGTACTCGGTCAGCCTCTCCTTGTAGTACGTCTCCAGCTCCGGCAGATGCGCGCTCGGGAAGAACGGCAGGCCGAGCCGCGCGGCCCGGCGGGCGGCCGCCCTGGAGGAACCGCCGACCAGCAGCAGCGGATGCGGATCGGTGTACGGGCGCGGGGTGAGCCGTACCCGTCGGCCCCGGTAGGTGAACTCCTCGCCGGTCCACGCCGTCAGCAGCGTCTGGAGCAGCTCGTCCTGGAGCCGGCCGCGCCGGTGCCAGTCCACGCCGAACAGGGCGTACTCCTCCGGCCGGTACCCGATGCCGGCCACGGTCACCAGCCGGCCGCCGCTGAGCAGGTCCAGCACGGCGATCTCCTCCGCCAGCCGCAGCGGGTCGTGCAGCGGGCCGATCATCGCCGACACCGTCACCGCGATCCGGCGGGTCGCTCCGAACACCGCGCCCGCGAAGGCGAACGGCGACGGCAGCCAGTTGTTCCGCGCGCCGTGGTGCTCCTCGGTCTGCACGGTGGTGATCCCGTGCTCGTCCGCGTACGCGGCCATCTCCAGGGCGGCCCGGTACCGGGCGGAGAGGGCGGCGGGAGAGGCGCCGGGCGCGACGAGATTGAAACGTACGACGGTGACGGGCATGGGGAGGTCCCCCTCCGGTGCGCTGCGGTGGAGGGGGACCTTAGCTGACGATGCGTCAGATATCCAGGACCGGAGAGGCCGGCTGCGCTTCGGGGCGAGTGCCGTCCTGCAAAGAGCGGCCTGTCCCAGGGAGGCGAGGGCCCGTCCGGACGGGGGAGCGACCCCTCCGGCTGAGGCGCCTCACACGCCGGCGGTCTCGCGCTCCCCGGCCGGGTCGGTCGTCCCCGCCGGGCGCTCGACCGCCGGCTTCGGCAGCACCAGGTACAGCCCGCCCGAGATCACGATCGTCGCGACCCAGCCGAGGCCGTACTCGCCGATCACGTTGTTCGCCGCGAGCGGGCCGGTGAACCAGTCCGAGGTGGTGAACATCAGCCCCGACACCAGGCCGACCGCCCAGGCGGCCACCGCAGCGGGGGAGAAGCCGCCCCGGTACCAGTAGGCGCTGGTCCGGGTGGTGTCGGTCATCGCCGCGCCGTCGTACTCCGTGCGGCGGAACATGTCCGCGCCGAACACGCCGACCCAGGCCGAGAAGGCGACCGCCAGCAGCGAAAGGAAGGCGATGAACGACCCCATGAAGCTCGTCGCCACCAGCATCAGCACCCCGCCGAAGACCAGCGAGATCACGGCGTTGACGGAGACCGCCCAGTGCCGCGGCACCTTGAAGCCCAGGGTCTGCGCGGTGAAGCCCGCCGAGTACATCGACATCGAGTTGATCAGCAGCATGCCGATCAGCGCGATGAACAGGTAGGGCACGGCGATCCAGGTCGGCAGGATCTCGCCGAGGAAGGACACCGGGTCGCTCGCCGAGGCGAGGTCCGGCGTGGCGACGGCCATCACCGCGCCCATCAGGACCATGGGCAGGACGACGACACCGGCGCCGCCCACCGCCGTACCCACGATCGCCTTCGAGGACGCCGTGCGCGGCAGGTAGCGGGTGAAGTCCGGGGCGGACGGGATCCAGCTGACACCGCCCGCGGCGATCATGCCGATGCCGGTGATCACGGCGGCCGTGGAACCGGCGCTGTGGTCCATCACCTTCTGCCAGTCGGTGTTCGCCACCAGATAGCCCAGGACGAGCACCGAGAAGACGCCGAAGAAATAGGTCGCGTACTTGTTGCACTTCTGCACGGCGTTGATGCCGAGCCCGGAGATCGCGAAGGTCGCGACGACGAACGCCAGCAGCGTCACCATGTCCAGCACGCTGTTCGCCTCGACGCCGAACAGGATGTCCAGGATGGTGAGCATCGCGTAGGCGCCGGTCACCGCGTTGATCGTCTCCCAGCCCCAGCGCGCGACCCAGATCAGCGAACCGGGCAGCAGATTGCCCCGCTGTCCGAAGACCGCCCGCGACAGCGCCATGCCGGGCGCGCCGCCCCGCTTGCCCGCGATGCCGATCAGGCCCACGAGGCCGTACGACACGATCGGCGCCGCCACCGCGACGACCAGCGCCTGCCAGATGTTCAGGTGGTACGCCACGACCAGGCTCGCGCCCATCGTCAGCAGCAGCACGCTGATGTTCGCGCCGACCCAGGTGGGGAACAGTTCCCGGGTCCTCGCCGTGCGCTCGTGGTCGGGGACCTGCTCGATACCGCGCGTTTCGAGAGCGCCTTCGGTCTCGACGGTTTTCGTCATGAAAGAGGTGCCAGACGTGGGGGGACAGGGACGAGGGGACTCTACGCGCGTCAACAGCGCGGTCACCATCGTACTTTGCTCCCACTCCTAGCGATAAGTGGCTTTGTCTCTCGGAGGAAGCCACAAGCGGGGTCCGCGCACACCCCATGGCCGATACTGGACGCGTTATGGAAACCGTCATCCTTGCTGTAGTCATCGCCGTGGTCGTGCTCGGCGCGCTCGGCGGGCTGATCGTGGGCAGCCGGCGCCGGAAGTCGCTGCCCCCGCCGCCCCCCAAAGCGCCCGACATCACCGCGCCCCCGGCCGAGCCGCACGTCGGCGACGAAGCCGAGACGCCGCGCGACGAACCGCGCCGGACGATCGAGGAGGTGGATCTTCCCGGCGGCCCCGCACCGGTCGTCGTCGAGGAGCCTCCCGTGGTCGAGGCTCCCGAGATCGAGATCCCGGAGCCCACGGCAGGCCGGCTGGTCCGCCTGCGCACCCGCCTGTCCCGCTCGCAGAACGCCCTCGGCAAGGGCCTGCTCACGCTGCTCTCGCGCGAGCACCTGGACGAGGACACCTGGGAGGAGATCGAGGACACGCTGCTCACCGCCGACGTCGGCGTCCAGCCCACCCAGGAACTGGTCGAGCGCCTGCGCGAACGCGTCAGGGTCCTCGGCACCCGCACCCCCGAGGAGCTGCGCGGCCTGCTCCGCGAGGAGCTGCTCGTGCTGATCGGCACCGACGTCGACCGCACGGTCAGGACCGAGCCCGAGGACCGCAAGCCGGGCATCGTGATGGTCGTCGGCGTCAACGGCACCGGCAAGACCACCACCACCGGCAAGCTCGCGCGCGTGCTCGTCGCCGACGGCCGCACGGTCGTGCTCGGCGCCGCCGACACCTTCCGCGCCGCCGCCGCCGACCAGCTCCAGACCTGGGGCGAGCGCGTCGGCGCCTACACCGTGCGCGGCCCCGAGGCCGGCGACCCCGCCTCCGTCGCCTTCGACGCGGTCAAGGAAGGCAAGGAGATGGGGGTCGACGTCGTCCTCATCGACACCGCCGGCCGCCTGCACACCAAGACCGGCCTCATGGACGAGCTGGGCAAGGTCAAGCGGGTCGTGGAGAAGCACGCTCCGCTGGACGAGGTGCTGCTCGTCCTGGACGCCACCACCGGCCAGAACGGCCTGGTCCAGGCCCGCGTGTTCGCCGAGGTCGTGGACATCACCGGCATCGTGCTGACCAAGCTGGACGGCACGGCCAAGGGCGGCATCGTCATCGCGGTCCAGCGGGAGCTGGGCGTGCCGGTCAAGCTGGTCGGGCTCGGCGAGGGCGCGGACGATCTCGCGCCGTTCGAGCCGGAGGCGTTCGTGGACGCGCTTATCGGAGAGTGAACCACCTGCGGACGCCCGCAGGCGGTCGCGTGGCCACCAAGAAGCTCCCGCCCCGAGGTGCAGTCGGGGACGGGAGCTTCGTCTTGGGCGGGCGGGCCTACGCCCGGGCCCGTGACCGGTGGGCTACGTACGCCAGCGTGCCGAGCAGCAGCCGGGCCGCCGGGGGCCGGGTCGCCGCGTCCAGCACGGGCGGGCGCAGCCAGCGCACCGGGCCGAGGCCGCCCCGGTCGGAGGGGGGCGCGGTGATGTGCGTGCCGGGGCCGAGGCCGCGCAGGTCCAGCGCGGCCGGGTCGTCCCAGCCCATGCGGTAGAGCAGCCGGGGGAGGTCGGCGGCGGCGCCGGGCGCGACGAAGAAGTGGGCGCGGCCGTCCGGGGTCGCGGTCACCGGGCCGAGCGGGAGGCCCATCCGCTCCAGGCGGACCAGAGCACGGCGGCCGGCCGGCTCCGAGACCTCGATGACGTCGAAGGCCCGGCCCACCAGCAGCATCACCGAGGCGCCCGGGAACTCCGACCAGGCCTTGCCCACCTCGTCCAGCGTGGCCCCGGCCGGAACGGGCGGGGCGAAGTCCAGCGGATGCGCGCCCGGTGCCGCGCAGTCGGACCGCCCGCAGGAGCAGGCGCCTCCGGCGGCCCGTGCCCCCGGCACCACGTCCCAGCCCCACAGCCCGGTGAACTCGGCGACGGCGGTGCACTCCGCGGACCGGCCGCGCCGACGCGTGCCGGACCGGATTTCGCGGATGCCGCCGATCGTGAAGCCCATGCCCCCTCCAACGGGTCCAGCGCGCCGGTGGTTACGCCACGGAGCGAGACGGAAGCGGAACGTAACGCTACGGCTCCGCCTCCCCGTGGGGACGCGGCGCTAAGGCGGCGCCTTGAGGTGCGGAGGGTGGCGCACCGGGGGGATACGCGCCCCCGAGTGCATCACTCCGCCCACTTCCGGCCGTCCTATGTCAAGTGAATCGCGTGCGGGCCACCGTGAGTTCATTCGAAGGGGTGGCGAATGGTGGCGTTTCAGGGATCCCTGTGGTTGGACGGGTGATCGTAGGATTACTGTGAGTGTGCGAGTCCCCGGGGCACATGCACTCGCGGGTATGCCGGAGGCAAGTCGTCAAACCGTTCGAAGGGTGAGAACCGGCGGACGGGAGGCCGTATTTACCGGCATTCTGATAGGGCTTGGCGCATCGGGCGACAAGTGGTCTCAGGGATGGGGGCGTTCCAGTGGGCGGCAATGGCGGAAGCGGGACACACGCTGACAAGCGCCCCAACGAGCTGCTCGGTTCGTGGTTCGTGCGCAGCGGCTGGTCCAAGGGCGAGCTGGCCCGCCAAGTGAACCGCAGGGCACGCCAGTTGGGTGCCAACCACATCTCCACCGACACCTCGCGGGTGCGCCGCTGGCTGGACGGGGAGAACCCGCGCGAACCGATCCCGCGCATCCTCTCGGAGCTGTTCTCCGAGCGCTTCGGCTGCGTCGTCTCCATCGAGGACCTCGGCCTGCGCGCCGCCCGCCAGTCGCCCGCCGCCTCCGGAGTCGACCTGCCCTGGACGGGCCCGCAGACGGTCGCCCTGCTCGGTGAGTTCTCCCGCAGCGACCTGATGCTCGCCCGGCGCGGCTTCCTCGGGACCTCGCTCGCGCTGTCCGCCGGCCCCTCCCTCATCGAGCCCATGCAGCGCTGGCTCGTGCCCACCCCAGCCTCCCCGGCCCCGCCCGAGCCCCAGTCCGCCCTCGACGCGCGCAGGCCTGGCCGGCTGTCCCGGCCGGAGCTGGAGCTGCTGGAGTCCACCACGCGCATGTTCCGCCAGTGGGACGCCCAGTGCGGCGGCGGTCTGCGCCGCAAGGCGGTCGTCGGCCAGTTGCACGAGGTCACCGACCTGCTCCAGGAGCCCCAGCCCGAGGCCACCACCCGCAGGCTGTTCAAGGTCGCCGCCGAGCTGGCCGAGCTGGCCGGCTGGATGTCGTACGACGTCGGCCTCCAGCCCACCGCCCAGAAGTACTTCGTGCTCGCCCTGCACGCGGCCAAGGAAGCCGGGGACAAGCCGCTCGGCTCGTACATCCTCTCCAGCATGAGCCGCCAGATGATCCACCTCGGCCGGCCCGAGGACGCCCTGGAGCTCATCCACCTCGCCCAGTACGGCAGCCGCGACTGCGCGAGCCCGCGCACCCAGTCCATGCTGTATGCGATGGAGGCCCGCGCCTACGCCAACATGGGCCAGCCCGGCAAGACCAAGCGCGCCGTCCGCATGGCCGAGGACACCTTCGCCGAGGTCGACGAGTGGGACGAGCCGGACCCCGACTGGATCCGCTTCTTCTCCGAGGCCGAGCTGTACGGCGAGAACTCCCACTCCTACCGCGACCTCGCCTACGTGGCCGGGCGCAGCCCCACCTACGCCTCCCTCGCCGAGCCGCTCATGCGGCGGGCCGTGGAGCTGTTCGCCGAGGACTCCGAGTACCAGCGGTCGTACGCGCTCAACCTCATCGGCATGGCCACCGTGCACCTGCTCCGGCGCGAGCCCGAGGAGAGCGCGACCTACGCCACGCGGGCCATGCAGATCGCCAAGAAGGTCCGCTCCGAGCGTGTGAACACTCGTATCCGAAAGACGGTCGACACGGCCGTCCGCGACTACGGCGACCTCGCCGCCGTGGTCGACCTCAGTGACCAGCTCGCCGTCGACCTGCCGGAGACCGCCGAAGCCGTCTGACCACCACAGCACCCCAGACCCCGGCCGCGGCCGGTCCTCCCGAACTGCCCGACTCGGCTCCCCCATGCCAGGTCATCGGAAGGCCCGCCGCGGCCGGCCCGTGTCTCCGCGCGTCTCCCGCGGAGAAGGTTGCGCCACGATAACGATCGCGCGGCCCGGCATCCCGCACTTCATCGACGCGTAACACACAGGGCGCCTTCGTCACCCCGGCGAAACAACGAGGGGCTTCCACCGAAACCGCGCTGCGCCAGTCTCGTGGCGCATAACCGGCCCACCCCTCACCCGACCGGACCGCTCAGGCACCGCCCGCACGGGGCCGTACCAACCGACGAGGAGACGCCGATGGCACCAGCCATCATGCTTGCGGCGGACGCACCCAAACTGTCGTCCGCCAACACAGGCTTCATGCTCATCTGTTCCGCCCTGGTGATGCTCATGACCCCGGGACTGGCCTTCTTCTACGGAGGCATGGTCCGCGTCAAGAGCACCCTGAACATGCTGATGATGAGCTTCATCAGCCTCGGGATCGTCACCATCCTGTGGGTCCTCTACGGCTTCTCCCTCGCCTTCGGCACGGGCAACAGCCTGCTCGGCTGGAACGCCGACTGGATCGGCCTCAGCAACATCGGCCTGACGCAGCTCTGGGACGGCTACACCATCCCGATCTTCGTGTTCATGGTCTTCCAGCTGATGTTCGCGATCATCACCCCGGCCCTGATCAGCGGCGCCCTCGCCGACCGGGTCAAGTTCTCCGCCTGGGCGCTGTTCGTCGCCCTGTGGGTCACGATCGTCTACGTCCCGGTCGCCCACTGGGTCTGGGGCGCCGACGGCTGGGCCTACAAGCTCGGCGTGATCGACTTCGCGGGCGGTACGGCGGTCCACATCAACGCCGGTGCGGCAGCGCTCGGTGTCATCCTCGTCATCGGCAAGCGCGTCGGCTTCAAGCGCGACCCCATGCGCCCGCACAGCCTCCCGCTGGTCATGCTCGGCGCCGGCCTGCTGTGGTTCGGCTGGTTCGGCTTCAACGCCGGCTCCTGGCTCGGCAACGACGACGGCGTCGGCGCGCTGATGTTCGTCAACACGCAGGTCGCGACGGCCGCCGCCATGCTGGCCTGGCTCGCCTACGAGAAGATCCGGCACGGCGCGTTCACCACGCTCGGCGCCGCCTCCGGCGCGGTCGCCGGTCTGGTCGCCATCACCCCGTCCGGCGGCGCCGTCTCCCCGCTCGGCGCGATCGCCGTCGGCGCCATCGCCGGTGTCGCCTGCGCCGCGGCCGTCGGTCTGAAGTTCAAGTTCGGCTTCGACGACTCCCTCGACGTCGTCGGCGTCCACATGGTCGGCGGCATCATCGGCTCCCTGCTCATCGGCTTCTTCGCCACCGGCAAGGGCCAGTCCACCGCCACGGGCGTCTTCTACGGCGACCACACCTTCACCCAGCTGTGGAAGCAGTGCGCCGGTGTCTTCGCGGTCCTCGCCTACTCCCTGATCGTCTCCGCCGTCCTCGCCTTCCTCCTCGACAAGACCATGGGCATGCGGGTCACCGAGGACGAGGAGATCTCCGGCATCGACCAGGCCGAGCACGCCGAGACCGCATACGACTTCAGCGGCGCCGGCGGCGGCGTCACCGGTTCTCTCGCCGCCCCGGCCCTGGCCGCCGCGCAGAACAAGAAGGTGGACGCATGAAGCTCATCACCGCCGTCGTGAAGCCCCACCGGCTCGACGAGATCAAGGAAGCCCTCCAGGCATTCGGCGTCCACGGCCTCACGGTCACCGAGGCCAGCGGCTACGGCCGGCAGCGCGGGCACACCGAGGTCTACCGCGGCGCCGAGTACACCGTCGACCTCGTGCCCAAGATCCGTATCGAGGTGCTGGCCGAGGACGACGAGGCCGAGCAGCTGATCGAGGTCATCGTCAAGGCGGCCCGTACGGGCAAGATCGGGGACGGCAAGGTCTGGTCCCTGCCCGTCGAGACCGCCGTACGGGTCCGCACGGGCGAGCGCGGGCCGGACGCGCTCTGACACAGCAGAATCTGGGTCAGGGGAACGTCCGGGGAAACGGAACAGGAGTCGCTGGGTGACGGGTACGGATGTGCGGAAAGAGACGGAAGGCTCGGGACCCGGCGGCTACGCGGCGGCCCGGCTGCGCCTCCTCACGGAGGGGGCGCGGTCCGGGCCGCCGCGCCGTACCGCCCTCAGCGGACTGACCGACGACTGGCTCGCCGGACTGTTCGACGCGGCGGCGGGCGCGGCGCACGGCGTCTCCCTCGTCGCCGTCGGCGGCTACGGCCGCGGGGAGCTGTCCCCGCGCAGCGACCTCGACCTCGTTCTGCTCCACGACGGCTCCGACCCCGGCGCGGTCGCCGCCCTCGCCGACCGGATCTGGTACCCCGTCTGGGACCTCGGCCTCGCCCTCGACCACTCCGTCCGCACTCCCGCCGAGGCCCGCAAGACGGCCGGCGAGGACCTCAAGGTCCACCTCGGCCTGCTGGACGCCCGCCACCTGGCCGGCGACCCGGCCCTCACCGCCGGCCTGCGCACCGCCGCCCTCGCCGACTGGCGCAACCAGGCCCCCAGACGCCTGCCCGAACTCCAGGAACTGTGCGCCGAACGCGCCGCGCGCCAGGGCGAACTCCAGTACCTCCTGGAACCCGACCTCAAGGAGGCCCGCGGCGGCCTCCGCGACGCCACCGCCCTGCGCGCCGTCGCCGCCTCCTGGCTCGCCGACGCCCCCCGCGAGGGCCTGGCCGAGGCCCGCCGCCGCCTCCTCGACGTCCGGGACGCCCTCCACCTGGCCACCGGCCGCGCCACCGACCGGCTCGCCCTCCAGGAACAGGACCAGGTCGCCGCCGAGCTCGGCCTGCTCGACGCCGACACCCTGCTGCGACAGGTGTACGAAGCGGCGCGGGTGATCGCGTACGCCAGTGACGTGACCTGGCGGGAAGTGGGGCGCGTGCTGCGTTCGCGCGCCGTCCGGCCGCGTCTGCGCGCCATGCTGGGTGGCGGCAAGCCGGTCACGGAACGGTCGCCGCTGGCCGAAGGCGTGGTCGAGCAGGACGGCGAGGTGGTGCTGGCCCGCGCCGCACGCCCGGAACGCGACCCCGTGCTCCCGCTGCGCGCCGCGGCCGCCGCCGCCCAGGCCGGCCTCCCGCTCTCGCTGCACGCCGTCAGGCGGATGGCCGCCACCGCGCGGCCCCTGCCCGCCCCCTGGCCCGCCGAGGCCCGCGAGCAACTGGTCACCCTGCTCGGCTCCGGCCGCCCCACGATCGAGGTCTGGGAGGCCCTGGAGGCCGAGGGCCTGATCACCCGCCTGCTGCCCGACTGGGAACGGGTGCGCTGCCGGCCGCAGCGCAACGCCGTGCACGTGTGGACGGTGGATCGCCACCTGATCGAGACGGCGGTCCGGGCCTCCGAGTTCACCCGTCGCGTCAGCCGCCCCGACCTGCTGCTGGTCGCCGCGCTGCTGCACGACATCGGCAAGGGCTGGCCCGGCGACCACTCGGTGGCCGGCGAGATCATCGCCAAGGACGTCGCCGCACGGATCGGCTTCGACCGGTCGGACGTGGCCGTGCTGTCCCTGCTGGTGCGCCACCACCTGCTGCTCATCGAGACCGCCACCCGCCGCGACCTGGACGACCCCGCCACCGTCCGCTCCGTCGCCGAGGCCGTCGGCAGCCAGAGCACCCTGGAGCTGCTGCACGCCCTCACCGAGGCGGACGCCCTCGCGACCGGCCCGGCCGCCTGGTCCTCCTGGCGCGGCTCCCTCGTCGCCGACCTCGTCCGACGCGTCCGCGCCGTCCTCGCCGGGGACGTCCCCGACGAACCCGAGCCGGCCGCGCCCACCGCCGAGCAGGAACGCCTCGCCATCGAGGCCCACCGCACCGGTGGCCCGGTCCTCGCCCTGCGCGCCCAGACCGAACCGGTCAGCGACGAGGATCCGGACGGCGACCCGGAGCCCCTGGGCGTGGAGCTGCTCATCGCCGTACCCGACCAGCCCGGGGTGCTGCCCGCGGTCGCCGGTGTCCTCGCCGTGCACCGCCTCACCGTCCGCACGGCGGAGCTGCGCGCGCTGCCCCTGCCGGACGACGTGGACGACGACGGAGCGGTCCTCCTGCTCAACTGGCGGGTCGCCGCCGAGTACGGCTCCCTGCCCCAGGCGGCCCGCCTGCGCACCGACCTCGTCCGCGCCCTGGACGGCACCCTCGACATCGCCGGCCGTCTCGCCGAACGTGACGCGGCCTACCCGCGCCGCCGCAGCTGGACCGCCCCGCCGCCCCGCGTGACGGTCGCCCCGGCCGCCTCCCACCACGCCACGGTGATCGAGGTCCGCACCCAGGACGCCCCGGGCCTGCTGTACCGCATCGGCATGGCCCTGGAGAAGGCGGGCGTACGGGTCCGGAGCATGCACGTGAGCACGCTGGGCTCCAACGCGGTGGACGCGTTCTACGTCACGACCGGGACCGGCGCGCCGCTGCCCGCCGGGGACGCGGCGTCACTGGCGGGGGTGCTGGAGGAGACGCTGCGCGGATGACCTGCCCCGGTGCTTGCGGCGCCGGGATACCCTGGAGGGCGACCTTCAAGACCGTCACCGACCCCGAGGACCGCGAGCGCCGTGTTCGACACTCTCTCCGATCGCCTGTCAGCGACTTTCAAGAACCTGCGCGGCAAGGGACGGCTCTCCGAGGCGGACATCGACGCCACGGCGCGCGAGATCCGCATCGCGCTCCTCGAAGCCGACGTGGCCCTGCCGGTCGTGCGCCAGTTCATCAAGAACATCAAGGAGCGCGCGCTCGGGGCCGAGGTCTCCCGGGCGCTCAACCCCGCCCAGCAGGTCCTCAAGATCGTCAACGAGGAACTGATCACCATCCTCGGCGGCGAGACCCGGCGTCTGCGTTTCGCCAAGCAGCCGCCCACCGTGATCATGCTGGCCGGTCTCCAGGGTGCCGGTAAGACCACCCTCGCGGGCAAGCTCGGCCGGTGGCTCAAGGAGCAGGGCCACTCCCCGCTGCTGGTCGCCGCCGACCTCCAGCGCCCGAACGCCGTCAACCAGCTGAGCGTCGTCGCCGAGCGCGCCGGTGTCGCGGTGTACGCGCCGGAGCCGGGCAACGGCGTCGGTGACCCGGTGAAGGTCGCCAAGGACTCCATCGACTTCGCCAAGTCCAAGGTCCACGACATCGTGATCGTGGACACCGCCGGCCGCCTCGGTATCGACGCCGAGATGATGCAGCAGGCCGCGGACATCCGGGACGCGGTCGGCCCCGACGAGATCCTGTTCGTCGTCGACGCCATGATCGGTCAGGACGCCGTCAACACCGCCGAGGCCTTCCGTGACGGCGTCGGCTTCGACGGCGTGGTCCTCTCCAAGCTCGACGGTGACGCCCGCGGTGGTGCGGCCCTGTCCATCCGGCAGATCACCGGCAAGCCGATCATGTTCGCGTCGAACGGCGAGAAGCTGGACGACTTCGACGCGTTCCACCCGGACCGGATGGCCTCCCGCATCCTCGACATGGGTGACCTGCTCACCCTGATCGAGCAGGCGGAGAAGACGTTCAGCCAGGAAGAGGCCCAGAAGATGGCCTCGAAGCTGGCGTCGAAGAAGGGCCAGGACTTCACCCTGGACGACTTCCTGTCCCAGATGGAACAGGTCAGGAAGATGGGCAGCATCAGCAAGCTGCTCGGCATGCTCCCGGGCATGGGCCAGATCAAGGACCAGATCGCCAACCTGGACGAGCGGGACGTCGACCGCACCGCCGCGATCATCAAGTCGATGACCCCGGCCGAGCGCCAGGACCCGACGATCATCAACGGCTCCCGCCGCGCCCGTATCGCGCGGGGTTCCGGTGTCGAGGTCAGCGCGGTGAAGAGCCTGGTCGAGCGGTTCTTCGAGGCCCGCAAGATGATGTCGCGCATGGCCCAGGGCGGTATGCCGGGCATGCCGGGGATCCCGGGCATGGGCGGCGGCCCCGGCCGGCAGAAGAAGCAGCAGAAGAAGGCCAAGGGCAAGCAGCGCTCCGGCAACCCGATGAAGCGCAAGCAGCAGGAGCTGGAGGAGGCCGCACGCCGGGCCGCCGCGGCGGAGGGCGGCAACGCCTTCGGCCTGCCGCAGCAGGGCGGTCAGGACTTCGAGCTGCCGGACGAGTTCAAGAAGTTCATGGGCTGAGTCCCGCCACTCGCGCGAAACGCCGGGGCGCCTCCTTCCGCGGGGGCGCCCCTTGCGCGTGCCGAGGCCCGTGGGGTGTCGTAACGTCCAGATATGAGCGATGCGGCGCCGCCCCGCAAGGCGCCTGATCAGCCGTGGCGCGCCGAGGGCACACCGGAGGAGCCTCCTCGGCGGTCCGGCCGGTTCCGCGGCGGCAAGTGGTGGGGCCTGCTCGCCACCGCCGTGATCGTCTTCGTACTGGCCTACCTCGGGTTCCACTACCTCGGCCAGGGCAACGAGCCGACGATCTCGTACACGGAGTTCAGCAGGCAGGTCGGCGCGGGCAATGTCGCCACGATCTACTCCAAGGGCGACGCGATCCAGGGCCAGCTCAAGAGCGCCCGCTCCGATCCCGAGGGCGGCGGCGAGTACACCAAGTTCAAGACGCAGCGGCCGGCCTTCGCGGACGACCGGCTGTGGCAGAACCTGAGCAGCCACGGGGTCACGGTCACCGCGCGGCCGGTCGTGCAGGAACGCAGCCTGGCCTCCAACCTGCTGATGTCCCTGATCCCGATCGCGGTCCTGGTTGTGGTGTGGGTCCTCGTCCAACGGCGGCTCGGCGGGATGCTGCCCGGCGCGGGTGGCCTGTTCGGCCGCCGGTCGCCGCCCAGACCGGTCGGGCTGCGGCCGGGCACCGAGCGCACGACCTTCGCCGACGTGGCCGGCATCGACGAGGTCAAGGGCGAACTCGACGACGTCGTCGACTTCCTGGAGCACCCCGACGTCTACCGCAGGATGGGCGCCAAGCTGCCCCGCGGGGTGCTGCTCTCCGGACCGCCCGGCACCGGCAAGACCCTGCTCGCACGGGCGGTCGCGGGGGAGGCCGGGGTGCCGTTCTTCTCGGCCTCGGCGTCCGAGTTCATCGAGATGATCGTGGGCGTCGGCGCGTCCCGCGTGCGCGAGCTGTTCGCCGAGGCCCGCAAGGTGGCGCCGTCGATCATCTTCATCGACGAGATCGACACCATCGGACGCGCGCGCGGCGGCAGTTCGTCGATGAGCGGTCACGACGAGCGCGAGCAGACGCTGAACCAGATCCTCACGGAGATGGACGGCTTCTCGGGCTCCGAGGGCGTGATCGTCATCGCCGCGACCAACCGCGCGGACATCCTTGACCCGGCGCTGACCCGTCCCGGCCGCTTCGACCGGGTGGTCACCGTGTCCCCGCCGGACCGCGGCGGACGCGAGTCGATCCTGCGGATCCACACCCGGCAGATCCCCCTCGCGCCCGACGTGGACCTGACGCAGATGGCCCGCGTCACCCCGGGCATGACCGGAGCGGATCTGGCCAATCTCGCCAACGAGGCCGCTCTGCTCGCGGTCAAACGCAAGCAGGAGCAGGTGACCGGCGCCGACCTGTCCGAGGCGCTGGAGAAGGTGCAACTGGGCGCCGAGCGCACCCTGGTCATGCCGGAGGAGGACCGCCGCCGTACCGCGTACCACGAGAGCGGCCACGCCCTGCTCGGCATGCTGCAGCCCGGCGCCGACCCCGTCCGCAAGATCACCATCGTGCCGCGCGGCCGGGCGCTGGGGGTGACCATGTCCACGCCCGAGGTGGAGCGGTACGCGCACTCCGAGGAGTATCTGCGCGGGCGCATCATCGGCGCCCTGGGCGGCATGGCGGCGGAGGAGGTCGTCTACGGGGTCGTCACGACGGGTGCCGAGAACGACCTGGAGCAGGTCACCAACATCGCGCGCGGGATGGTGGGCCGCTGGGGCATGAGCGAGCGCGTCGGCCGGCTGTCCGCCCTGCCGAGCGACGCCCAGCAGGCGTACGGACTGTCGGCCGCCCCGCAGACCCTGGACGTCATCGACTCCGAGATGCGGCGGATCGTGGACGAGTGCTACGAGGAGGCGTGCCGCAAGCTCCGGGACCACCGGGGCCGGCTGGACGCGCTCGCGCAGGCCCTGCTGGAGAGCGAGACGCTGGAGGAGGCGGACGCCTACCGGATCGCCGGGATCACCCGCCTGACCAAGGCGGGCGAGGGCTGACGGCGGGCCTCAGGGCACGCGCGCGATGAGGTAGCGGAAGACGTTCGGCATCCACACGGTGCCGTCCGGGCGCCGGTGCGGGTGCAGGGCCTCCGTCAACTCCTTGTCGACCTGTTTGGCGTCGGTCGCCGCGATCGCCGCGTCGAACAGGCCGGTGGACAGCAGCCCCCGTACGGCGCTGTCGAGATCGGCGTACCCGAACGGGCAGGCGACCCGGCCCGAGCCGTCCGGCTTCAGCCCGGCCTCCCCGGCGACCTCCTCCAGGTCGTCGCGCCGGACGGGCGGCCGGCTGCGCGCACCGCGCAGCGGATCGGCCAGCTTGGCGGCCACCCGCAGCACCGAGGAGGTGGCGCAGCGCTCCGGCGGTCCCCAGCCGGCCAGGACCACGGCGGCCCCGCGCCCGGCCAGCGGCACCACGTCCGCGAGCAGGTCGCCGAGCCCCTCGGCGTCGCCCGGGAGGCCGCCGATCGGCTCGAAGGCGGTCACCAAGGTGTACGCGGCCGTATCCGGGCCGTCCGTGGCCGTGGGCGGGCCGTCGAGGAGCGCCGCGGCCGTACGCGCGCGCGTGCCGCGTCCGCCGTCGCGGCCCCGGCCGGGCGGGGCGTCCGGCAGCAGGCGCTCGCGCGCGAGGGCGAGCCGTTCGGGGGAGGCGGGGTCGACACCGGTGACCGCCGCGCCTCTGGAGGCCGCCATCAGCAGGGCGAGCCCGGAACCGCAGCGCAGGCCCAGCAGCCGGGTGGCGGGGCCCACCTCGAGTCGGTCGTACACGGCTTCGTAGAGCGGCACGAGCATCCGCTCCTGGATCTCGGACCAGTCACGCGCGCGTGCGCTCAGGTCCACGCGGGGTGCGGACTCCGCGTGAGACGTGTGCTGCCGCACGAGCGTAGGTGTCATAGGTAAGCGCCCCAATCCGCCGACAGTTCGCCGCCGCGCCCGGTTGCGTGCCCCCCGTGCCGTGCGCGCGCCCTTCCCACGTATGCCAGGTAACTCCCGGCTCGCGGCGGCGTCCAGGGGTCGTGGGGCCCGGCTTGGGGTGAGGAAGCCGGTGTGGCGAGATTTCACATCCCGGCAATCTGGATGGTCCTCCGGTGTCGGCCCCCCGGCGGGCGGGCCGGTGACGGAGGTCGCAGCGGCACGCGGTAACGTCACGGAGGCCGTGGACGCTGACCGGGGTGAGGGCGCGCGCCGAGAGCGGCCGAAACACCTCTTGCGCAGCAGCCGGCCCCCGTCGCCCCAGGGCTCACCGGTGGTGCGTAGCGCGGACTACGCACCAGCTTGGTATGAGCTGTGACGCTTCTCCGCAGATCAGCGCACCCGCCCTCGTCAGGACGCATCAGCGGCAACTGACGGGTACGTGCAAATTATTTGGGATGCCCCGGAATAGGAACACAGCGGCACCCCCGCTCGTTGTCATTACGTGAGCACGACACAGACACCACCTGTTCTCGCCGCAGAGCTGGCGCAGGCGTGGGCCGACATTCAGCGGTACCACCCCGAGCTGCCGGACCTTGCCGCGCCAGAGTCCCTGATCGGGGAGTCGTCGTCCGCGTGCGGGCACGAACTCTCCTTCGAGAGGCTGCTCCACGAGGCAGTCCACGGCATCGCCGCCGCCCGCGGCGTCCGCGACACCTCCCGGGCCGGCCGCTACCACAACCGTCGTTTCCTCGCGATCGCCGAGGAGCTGGGCCTGGACCACCCCGAGGAGCCGCACCCGAGCAGCGGTTTCTCGCTGGTCACGCTCAACGCCGAGGCGAAGCGGCGCTACCGCCCGACCATCGAGCGGCTCCAGCGCGCCCTGAAGGCCCACACGGCGGCCACCTCGGCCGACACCTCCCGCACCTTCCGCGGCCCGGCCGCGCGGCACGGCTCCTCCGGCGGCGGCGTCCGGGTCAAGGCGGTGTGCGACTGCGGCCGCAACGTCCGGGTGGTGCCCTCGGTCCTCGCCCAGGCCCCCATCGTCTGCGGCGGCTGCGGCAAGCCGTTCAGGATCCCGGAGGTCGTGGGAGCGGCGTAGGGCTACGGCTGCTCGTGGCAGCCGTAGCCGGCGGCGACCTCACGGCACGGGGCGGCGCACCCGACGTGACCTCACCTCCACGCCGGGTGCCTCCCTGCCATGCCCGGGCACAGCCCGCACACCCTCGGCCCGGAGCGGCCCTCAGGGTGTGGCAGAATGGCTAGCTGTACTCGACAGCCGCACAGGACCCCTCTCTCCTCCGGCTGACGCGTCCATCGGGCACTCGGGTACCGCAACCCCACGCGGCCACTCGCCGTGCCCAACCACGTCAAATCCAGGAGAACCCACTCCCGTGGCAGTCAAGATCAAGCTGAAGCGTCTGGGCAAGATCCGTTCGCCTCACTACCGCATCGTCGTCGCCGACTCCCGTACCCGCCGTGACGGCCGGGCCATCGAGGAGATCGGCAAGTACCACCCGACCTACAACCCGTCGGTCATCGAGGTGGACGCCGAGCGCGTGGCGTACTGGCTCGGTGTCGGCGCCCAGCCGACCGAGCCCGTGCTCGCCATCCTGAAGAAGACCGGCGACTGGCAGAAGTTCAAGGGCGAGCCGGCTCCCGCGCCGCTGCTCGTCGCCGAGCCGAAGGCCGGCCGCCCGTCGTTCGAGGCTCTCGGCGGTGACGACGAGGGCAAGGGTGAGGCGATCACCCAGAAGAAGAAGGCTGAGAAGAAGGACGAGGCCGCTGCCGAGTCCGAGTCCACCGAGGCCTGAGCAGCATGCTCGAAGAGGCGCTTGAGCACCTCGTGAAGGGCATCGTCGACAACCCTGACGATGTGCAGGTCGCCTCGCGCAACCTGCGCCGCGGGCGCGTGCTGGAGGTCCGGGTCCACCCGGACGACCTCGGCAAGGTGATCGGCCGCAACGGCCGCACCGCGCGCGCCCTGCGCACCGTCGTGGGCGCCATCGGCGGTCGCGGTGTCCGCGTCGACCTGGTCGACGTGGACCACGTCCGCTGACGCTTCATCGCAACCGGCTCGGGCCGGGGAGGGCCACTGGGCCGTCCCCGGCCCGCAGTCGTACGACAGGAGATTTGGACAGGTGCAGCTCGTAGTCGCACGGATCGGCCGTGCCCATGGCATCAAGGGCGAGGTCACCGTCGAGGTACGTACCGACGAGCCGGAACTCAGGCTCGCGCCCGGCGCCGTACTCGCCACGGATCCCGCCTCGGCGGGACCGCTGACCATCGAGACCGGCCGCGTCCACAGCGGCCGCCTCCTCCTGCGCTTCACGGGCGTCACCGACCGCAACGCCGCTGAGGCCCTGCGCAACACCCTGCTGATCGCCGAGGTGGACCCCGAGGAACTGCCCGAGGGCGAGGACGAGTACTACGACCACCAGCTCATCGACCTCGACGTGGTCACCGAGGACGGTATCGAGGTCGGCCGGATCACCGAGATCTCGCACCTGCCCACGCAGGACCTGTTCATCGTCGAGCGCCCCGACGGCAGCGAGGTGCTGATCCCCTTCGTGGAGGAGATCGTCGCCGAGATCGACCTGGCGGAGCAGAAGGCGGTCATCACGCCCCCGCCCGGCCTGATCGACGACCGCGCCGAGATCGCCTCCTCCAGGGACGAGTCCGGGGCAGAGTCCGGGGAAGCCGGCGCA
Organism: Streptomyces flaveolus; assembly: GCF_000716535.1. Lineage (GTDB taxonomy): Bacteria > Actinomycetota > Actinomycetes > Streptomycetales > Streptomycetaceae > Streptomyces > Streptomyces flaveolus_A. Next base: position 116,288 of record NZ_JNWV01000009.1, read on the forward strand.
TGAGGCTCGACGTCGTCACGATCTTCCCGGAGTACCTGGAGCCGCTGAACGTCTCCCTCGTGGGCAAGGCACGCGCGCGCGGGCAGCTCGACGTCCATGTGCACGACCTGCGCGCGTGGACGTACGACCGGCACAACACGGTGGACGACACGCCGTACGGCGGCGGCCCCGGCATGGTCATGAAGACCGATCCCTGGGGCGACGCCCTGGACACGGTCCTCGCCGACGGGTACGAGACGGGCGCCCAGGCGCCCGCGCTGATCGTGCCCACGCCCAGCGGCCGCCCCTTCACCCAGGAACTGGCCGTCGAGCTGTCCGAGCGCCCCTGGCTGATCTTCACCCCGGCCCGCTACGAGGGCATCGACCGGCGCGTCATGGACGAGTACGCGACCCGTATGCCGGTCTACGAGGTCTCCATCGGCGACTACGTCCTCGCCGGCGGCGAGGCGGCCGTCCTCGTCGTCACCGAGGCCGTCGCCCGGCTGCTGCCCGGCGTCCTCGGCAACGCGGAGTCCCACCGCGACGACTCCTTCGCCCCCGGCGCGATGGCCAACCTCCTGGAAGGCCCCGTCTACACCAAGCCGCCCGTCTGGCGCGGCCGGGACATCCCCGAGGTGCTGCTCAGCGGCCACCACGGGAAGATCGCCCGCTGGCGCCGCGACGAGGCCCTGCGGCGCACGACCCTCAACCGCCCCGACCTGATCGAGCGCTGCGAGCCCAAGGCCTTCGACAAGAAGGACCGCGAGATGCTCTCCATCCTGGGCTGGGAACCGGACCCGGACGGGGAGCCGTACGGCCGATTTTGGCGCCGGGCCGAGGGCGTGGAAGAATAGACCGCTGTTGTGCGCCCGTCCGGCGTGCGCCCCTGCCACAGGGGGACACGACGCCCGCCCCGACCCGCACAGCAGACTCCTGTACACCTAGTTCCCGTTGATGACCTGTGGCATCAGCGAAGAAAGCAGACGAAATGTCTCACCTGCTCGACTCCGTCGACTCCGCGTCGCTGCGCAGCGACATCCCGGCCTTCCGCCCGGGTGACACCGTCAACGTCCACGTGCGCGTCATCGAGGGCAACCGCTCCCGTGTGCAGCAGTTCAAGGGCGTTGTGATCCGCCGCCAGGGCTCCGGTGTCCGCGAGACCTTCACGGTCCGCAAGGTCTCGTTCTCCGTCGGCGTCGAGCGCACCTTCCCGGTGCACACCCCGATCGTCGAGAAGATCGAGCTGGTCACCAAGGGTGACGTGCGCCGCGCCAAGCTGTACTACCTCCGTGACCTGCGCGGCAAGGCCGCGAAGATCAAGGAGAAGCGCGAGAGCTGAGCGCTTTCCCGTCCGTCACAGCGGAGCCGGATAGCATCTGGCTCCGATGGACACCGAAGCACAGCCGACGGAACGCGACCGCTCCTCCGCCCCCGGTACTCCGGGGGCGGAGGGCCGGTCGCGTTTCGCGTTGGTGCCGCGGCTAGCCGAGTGGCTGCCCGGCGGCAGGATCACCCTCACGCTCTTCCTCTGCCTGGCGTTCCTGCTGGCCCTCAACGCCTTCGTGGCGCAACCGTTCGAGATTCCGAGCGGATCCATGGAGCAGGGATTGAGGATCGGCGACCGCGTTCTCGTAAACAAGTTGGCGTACCGTTTCGGTGCCCAGCCGCGCCGCGGCGACGTGATTGTGTTCGACGGCACCGGGTATTTCGGGGACGCCGACTACATCAAGCGCGTCGCCGGTGTGGGGGGAGACCATGTGGTCTGCTGCGACAAGAAGGGAAGGATCGAGGTGAACGGCCGACCGGTCGACGAGACGGCGTTCCTCTATCCCGGGGACAGCGCCTCCAGCGTGCCCTTCGACGTCGTCGTGCCCTCGGGCCGCCTCTTCGTCCTCGGCGACCACCGCAGCGACTCCAGCGACTCCCGCGACCACCTCGGCTCGCCCGGCGGCGGCATGATCCCCGTCGGGGACGTCATCGGCCGGGCCGACTGGATCGTGTGGCCGTACCGCCACTGGACGCATCTGACCCGGCCGCCCGCCTACGCGCGCGTGCCCGCCGCCCCCGCGGGGGGCGCCCATGGGTAACCGCGGCAAGCCGCGCGGGGTGCCCAGCACGCCCGCCGACAACCTGCTGCCCACCGGGGCGCGCCGCACCTCCGCGCCCGGCGGTGGCCGCACGCGCGCGGAGCGCCGGAAACTGCAGCGCAAGGTCAAGCGCAAGCGCAGACGGTCGGCCGTCCGGGAGATCCCCCTCCTGGTCGGTGTCGCCGTCCTCATCGCGCTCGTCCTGAAGACGTTCCTCGTGCAGGCGTTCGTGATCCCCTCCGGGTCCATGGAGGAGACGATCCGCATCGGCGACCGGGTCCTGGTCGACAAGTTCACCCCGTGGTTCGGCTCGAAGCCGCAGCGCGGGGACGTCGTCGTGTTCCACGACCCGGGCGGCTGGCTCCGGGACGAGCAGACCGCCAAGAAGCACGACCCCGTCGTCGTCAAGCAGTTCAAAGAAGGCCTCACCTTCATCGGCCTGCTGCCGTCGGACAACGAGAAGGACCTGATCAAACGGGTCATCGGAGTCGGCGGCGACCACGTCAAGTGCTGCGACGCCCAGGGCCGCGTCACGGTCAACGGCGTCCCGCTCACCGAGGGCGACTACCTCTACCCGGGGGACGTGCCCTCCACCATGCCCTTCGACATCACCGTCCCCAAGGGCCGGCTGTGGGTGATGGGCGACCACCGGGGCAACTCCGCGGACTCCCGGTCCCACCAGAACACGGCCTACGGCGGCACGGTCTCGGTGGACTCGGTGGTCGGCCGGGCCATGGTCATCGGCTGGCCGGTCGGTCACTGGACGCGCCTGGAAGAACCTAAAACCTTTGCAAGCGTCAGCGACTCGGCGCCGGGGACGACCGCTGGTCCCCAGGCGTCGCATAGGGTTGCTTCCGAGAATCCGAACGGAATGACCCGACTCCCGACCCCTGCGGAACTCCCGCTCGTTATGGGAGTGGTGGGCCTGCGCCGTGTGTGGGGCAGGCGGCGGCACAGAGTGAGGAGTTGGCGTGGGGGATGTTGCGGTTGGCGCACGGTCGGGACACGACGGCGAGGAGCACCGCGGGCACCCCGTGGAACCGGACGGTCCCGTACCGGGCAGCGCCGTGAGCTCCGGGAATGACGCGGCGGCGGGCGGCGAGGGCACGCCGGAGGGCGAGCCGGAACCGCGCGGCGACGGCCCGGGCGCGGGCGCGGCGGCCGTGCGGCCGAACAGGCCGCGGTCCTTCTGGAAGGAACTGCCGATCCTGATCGTCATCGCGCTGGTCCTGGCGCTGCTGATCAAGACGTTCCTGGTGCAGGCGTTCTCGATCCCGTCCGACTCGATGCAGAACACCCTCCAGCAGGGCGACCGGGTGCTGGTCGACAAGCTCACGCCGTGGTTCGGGTCCAAGCCCGAGCGCGGTGAGGTCGTCGTCTTCCACGACCCGGACAACTGGCTGGCGGGCGAGCCGACGCCGACGCCGAACCCGGTGCAGAAGGTCCTCAGCTGGATCGGCCTGATGCCGTCGGCGGAGGAGAAGGACCTGATCAAGCGCGTGATCGGGGTCGGCGGCGACACGGTCGAGTGCAAGGGCAGCGGCCCGCTGAAGGTCAACGGCAAGGCGCTGAACGAGCCGTACGTCTACCCGGGCAACACGCCGTGCAGCGTGGACGACCAGGGCGGCCAGTTCAAGGTGAAGGTCCCCAAGGGCTTCATCTGGGTGATGGGCGACCACCGCCAGAACTCCCGTGACTCCCGGTACAACCAGTCCGACAAGAACCACGGCATGGTCCCGGTCGACAAGGTCGTCGGCCGCGCGATCGTCAAGGCCTGGCCGATCAACCGCTGGGGCACCCTGCCGATCCCGGACACCTTCGACCAGCCCGGCCTGAACGAGCAGTCCAGCGCCGCCGCGTCCCTGACGGCGGCCCCCGAGGGCATCGCCGTCGCGGCGGTCCTGCCCCTGGTGGTGTGGCGGCGCAGGCGCGCGGACCGCTCGGAGTCCGAGAACGCGGAGCTCACGCACGTGGAGTCCAAGAAGCGGTAAGCAGCCGCCCAGGCTTGGGGAGAGGGGCTGCCCCTGTTCGGTACCGCCGGGTAGGGTGCGGGTCCATGGGTGGCGAGAGCATGACGCGTACGGCCCCGCAGGGCGGCGGCACCGGCACGGCACAGGCCGGAGGCGGCAGCCGGCTCGGGCAGCGGCTGTCCGGACTGGCCGTGGCGCTGGGTCTGGTGCTGTTCCTCGGCGGCTTCGCCTGGGGAGCGCTGGTCTACCGGCCGTACACCGTGCCCACCAGCTCGATGACCCCCACCATCGACGCCGGTGACCGGGTGCTGGCCCAGCGTGTCGACGGCGACGAGGTGCGGCGCGGTGACGTGGTCGTCTTCGAGGACAAGACCTGGGTCAGCAACGCCAAGGTGGTCAAGCGCGTGGTCGCCGTGGGCGGGGACACCATCTCCTGCTGCACGAACGGCAAGCTGACCGTCAACGGCAAGCAGATCGACGAGCCGTACCTGCCCGAGGGCAGCCTCGCCGAGATCAAGAACTTCGCCACGGTGACCGTCCCGGAGGGCCGGCTGTTCCTCCTCGGCGACGAACGCCAGGGCTCCCTGGACTCCACCGCCCACCTCACCGACGCCGCCCAGGGCACCGTGTCCCGTGACGCCGTCTCCGCCCGCGTGGAGGCCGTGGTCTGGCCCTGGAAGGGCGTGCTGAAGCGCCCCACGGGCTTCGAGACGCTCGGCGCCCTCTCCGAGCCCGGCCCGCTGCGCACGATCGAGCTGCTGATCGTGGCCGGCGCGGTCCTGGTCCTCGGCGGCGGCGCCTACGGCCCGATCGCGGGCCGCGTGAGCCGCTCCCGCGCCCGCACGGCCCGTCCGGAGACGGCCGGTGTCCGCTGAGGCCACGCGGCCGGCGGGGAAGTCGTACGAGGACGACGGCGGGGCCGGCCTGCGCAAGGTGGCCCGGGTCGTGCTCCTCGACCCCGAGGACCGCATCCTGCTCCTGCACGGCCACGAACCGGACGACCCGGCCGACGACTGGTGGTTCACGCCCGGCGGCGGCCTGGAGGGCGCCGAGACGCGCGAGGAGGCCGCGCTGCGGGAACTCGCGGAGGAGACCGGAATCACCGACGTCCAACTCGGCCCCGTGCTCTGGCGGCGGCGGTGCTCGTTCCCGTTCGCGGGCCGCCGCTGGGACCAGGACGAGTGGTACTACCTGGCCCGCACGACCCAGACGGTCACCGCGGCGACGGGGCTGACGGAGCTGGAGCGGCGCAGCGTCGCCGGAGCGCGCTGGTGGACGTGTCAGGAACTGACCCGGGCACGTGAGACGGTGTATCCGACCAGACTCGCCGAGCTGCTGCGCACGCTGCTCGTCGAAGGTCCCCCCGCCCGGCCCGTGACCCTCGACACGGAAATCGTCTGAGGGTTCCCGGGACTGGCGCACAATGGGGGGATCGCACGGCTGAAGGGGAACATGCCATGAGCGCCGAGGACCTCGAGAAGTACGAGACCGAGATGGAGCTGAAGCTCTACCGGGAGTACCGAGATGTCGTCGGTCTGTTCAAATACGTGATCGAGACCGAGCGGCGGTTCTACCTCACCAACGACTACGAGATGCAGGTGCACTCGGTACAGGGCGAAGTGTTCTTCGAGGTCACGATGGCCGACGCCTGGGTCTGGGACATGTACCGGCCGGCTCGTTTCGTGAAGCAGGTCCGGGTGTTGACGTTCAAGGACGTGAACATCGAGGAGCTGAACAAGAGCGATCTCGAGTTGCCGGGCGGGTGATCCGCGGGCGGCCCGGGGCGGCTCGGGGTGACGGGGTTTTCCACAACCGCTGAGTAGTCCCCCAAGATCAACACCGTTCGGCCGGATGCGTGACCGTTGGCGCCGGAGGTGGTGCCGACATGAGCAAGGCACGCAACGGACTCGGCAAGTACGGCGAGGACCTGGCCGCCCGGCGGCTGGCCGAACAGGGAATGACGATCCTGGAGCGCAACTGGCGCTCCGGCAGGTCCGGTGAGATCGACATCGTGGCCAGGGACGGCGACGCCCTGGTCGTCTGCGAGGTGAAGACCCGCAGGGGCGGCGGCTACGAACACCCGATGGCCGCGGTGACCCCCGAGAAGGCGGCCCGGCTCCGCACCCTCGCCGAGCACTGGATCCAGGCCCACGGAGGAGCCCCACCGGGCGGCGTCCGCATCGACCTCGTCGGGGTCCTGCTGCCCCGCCGGGGCGCCCCGTCCGTCGAGCACGCGCGGGGGGTGGCCTGAATGGCATTCGCCCGTACGTGCTCGGTCGCCCTGGTCGGCGTCGAAGGCGTGGTCGTCGAGGTCCAGGCCGACCTCGAACCCGGAGTCGCGGCCTTCACCCTGGTCGGCCTCCCGGACAAGAGCCTGACGGAAAGCCGCGACCGGGTGCGGGCGGCGGTGGTGAACTCGGGCGGCGAATGGCCCCAGAAGAAGCTCACCGTCGGACTCAGCCCGGCCTCCGTCCCCAAGGCCGGATCGGGGTTCGACCTGGCCGTCGCCTGCGCGGTGCTCGGTGCCGCCGAACGGATCGATCCCCGGGTCCTCGCCGACATCGTCATGATCGGAGAGCTGGGCCTGGACGGCCGGGTACGCCCGGTCCGGGGCATCCTGCCGGCCGTCCTCGCGGCGGCCGACGCCGGGTACGAGCAGGTGGTCGTGCCCGAGTGCGCCGCCGCGGAGGCCTCGCTGGTCCCCGGTGTGTCCGTGCTGGGCGTCCGCAGCCTGCGGCAGCTCATCGCGGTCCTGACCGAGGAGCCCGTCCCCGACGAGACACCGGACGAGCTGGGACGGCCCGATCCCCTCCTGGCGGGACTGCGCGTACCGGGGACAGGCGCCGCCACCGGCATGCACAGCATCGGCGCCGCGCACCACGACCACGATCACGACCTGGCCGACGTCGTCGGACAGCGCTCCGCCCGTACGGCGGTGGAGGTGGCCGCGGCCGGCGGGCACCACCTGTTCCTGGAGGGGCCGCCCGGTGCGGGCAAGACCATGCTCGCGGAGCGCCTGCCCGCCGTGCTTCCCCGGCTCACCCGGGAAGAGTCGATGGAGGTCACGGCCGTTCACTCGGTCGCCGGGCTGCTGCCCCCGGGCAAGCCGCTCATCGACATCGCCCCCTACTGCGCCCCGCACCACTCGGCGACGATGCAGTCACTCGTCGGCGGCGGCCCGGGTGTCGCCCGGCCCGGCGCGGTGTCCCTCGCCCACCGCGGCGTGCTGTTCCTGGACGAGGCGCCCGAGTTCCACAGCCAGACCCTGGACGCCCTGCGACAGCCACTGGAGTCGGGGCACGTCGTCATCGCGCGGAGCGCCGGTGTGGTCCGGTTCCCGGCGCGGTTCCTGATGGTCCTGGCGGCCAACCCCTGCCCCTGCGGACGCTTCTCGCTCCACGACTCGCTGTGCGAGTGCCCGCCGTCGACGATCCGCCGCTACCAGTCCCGGCTGTCCGGCCCGCTGCTGGACCGGGTGGATCTGCGCGTCGAGGTCGACCCGGTCACCCGCGCCCAGCTCACCGCGCCCGGCGCCCGAGGAGAGTCCACGGCGACCGTGGCCGACCGGGTGCGGCAGGCCCGGGAGCGGGCGGCGGCCCGCCTCGCCGGCACCCCGTGGCGCACCAACAGCGAAGTGCCCGGCCGCGAACTGCGCAGCCGGTACCACGCCGCCGCCGGAGCCATGGACGACGCCGAACGCAACCTGGAGCGGGGCGTGCTCACCGCCCGCGGCATCGACCGCGTCCTGCGCGTCGCCTGGACGGTCGCCGACCTCGTCGGACACGACCGCCCGGACGCCACCGACGTCGCCCTGGCCCTGCAACTGCGCACCGGCGTCCCCCGCGGGGTACCGATGGCCATCGGAGCGCTGACATGACCGGAGAGGACCACCCCCGCGACGAACTGCTCGGGCGGGTGTTTCTCGGGCGGGTCGTCGAGGCGGGGGATGAGGTCGGTGGGCGGTGGGTGCGGGAGTTCGGGGTGGCGGAGGTGGTGCGGCGGCTGCGGGATGGCGGGGACGCGTTGCCGGGGGTGAGCGGGACCCGGTGGGCGGGGCTCGTCGCGCGGGCCCGGCGGGCCGAGCCGGAGCGGGATCTGGAGCTGGCCCGGGCCGCCGGAGCACGGTTCGTCCGCCCGGGAGACACCGAATGGCCCCGGCAGCTCGACGACCTCGGGGACGCGCGGCCCCTCGGGCTGTGGGTGCGGGGCCGGCCGAACCTGCGGATGTGGGCGCTCCGGTCCGTGGCCGTGGTCGGCGCCCGCGCCTGCACCGAGTACGGCGCCCACGCCGCGGCCACCCTCGCCTCCGGCCTCGCCGAGCGCGGCTGGGTGGTCGTCTCGGGCGGGGCGTACGGCATCGACGGCGCCGCCCACCGCGGCGCCCTCGCCACCCACGGCGCCACCGTGGCCGTCCTGGCCTGCGGCGTCGACCAGCCCTACCCCCGCGGCCACGCCGCGCTGATCACCCGCATCGCGGAACAGGGACTGGTGGTGGGCGAGCTGCCGCCGGGCGATCATCCGACACCCAGCCGCTTCATCCTGCGCAACCGGGTCATCGCCGCGCTGACGAGGGGCACCGTCGTCGTGGAGGCGGCCTGCCGCAGCGGCTCGCTGGCCACCGCGCGGGCCGCGCAACGCCTCGGCCGGTTCACCATGGGCATCCCCGGCCCGGTCACCAGCGCCCTCTCCGCCGGCGTGCACGAACTGTTGCGCGGAGAGGCCACCCTGGTCACCGATGCCGCGGAGGTCATCGAACTCGTGGGCGACATGGGGGAGCTGGCGCCGGCCCGACGGGGCCCCGTCCTCCCGCGTGACCTGCTGCAACCCGCCGCCCGGACCGTGCTCGCCGCCCTCCCCGGCAACAGCGCGGCGCCCGCCGAGGAGATCGCGCTCGGCGCGCGCACCACGCGGGACGAGGCGATCGCGAGACTGTACGAACTCCGAGCACTTGGTTACGTCGAACGACACGGCGACGGCTGGAAGTTGACACGCCAGGCGATGATCTCGGTCCGGGACGGTCACCGTCCGTGCTGACCGACCGTGTTCGGCCGTCCGGGGGAACCCCCGACGCCCTTGGCGTTTCCCGGAGTTGGCGCATCCGGCCGGTCACACAGAGCGAGCCCCGGCGTGGGGTCACCCGACCGGCGCGAGCGCCCCGCGCACGGGTGGCGCAGCCCTGTTCGCACACCGCGACTCCTCAGTCACGCTACGCTCACGAAGGCGGTGGCGCAGATCGCGCCAACCCCACATCAGACCGTCACCCCACCCAGGCAGCCCCACTTCATCCCAGGAACCCCGCCTCCACCCACTTCACGGCACTTCACGGCACTTCACGGCAGAACGGCACAAGGCGACGAATGCCCCAGCACACCTCCGGGTCCGACCGGGCGGCGATCCCCCCAGCCGCCCGCGACGGTGGCAGCGTGCGACCGCCCGCTCCCTCGACGCTCGACGAGCTGTGGCGGTCGTACAAGGCGACGGGGGACGACCGGCTGCGGGAGCAGCTGATCCTGCACTACTCGCCGCTGGTCAAGTACGTGGCCGGCCGGGTCAGCGTCGGGCTGCCGCCCAATGTGGAGCAGGCCGACTTCGTCTCCTCGGGCGTGTTCGGGCTGATCGACGCGATCGAGAAGTTCGACATCGACCGGGAGATCAAGTTCGAGACGTACGCGATCACCCGGATCCGCGGCGCGATGATCGACGAGCTGCGGGCGCTGGACTGGATCCCCCGCTCGGTCCGGCAGAAGGCGCGGAACGTCGAACGCGCCTACGCCACCCTGGAGGCGCGGCTGCGGCGGACGCCGACGGAGGGCGAGGTCGCCGCCGAGCTGGGCATGGAGGTCGACGAACTGCACGCCGTGTTCAGCCAGTTGTCGCTGGCCAACGTCGTCGCCCTGGAGGAGCTGCTGCACGTCGGCGGCGAGGGCGGGGACCGGCTCAGCCTGATGGACACGCTGGAGGACACCGCCGCCGACAACCCGGTGGAGGTGGCCGAGGACCGGGAGCTGCGGCGGTTCCTGGCGCGGGCGATCAACACGCTGCCCGAGCGGGAGAAGACCGTGGTCACCCTGTACTACTACGAAGGGCTCACTCTCGCCGAGATCGGCAACGTGCTCGGGGTCACCGAGAGCCGGGTCAGCCAGATCCACACCAAGTCGGTGCTCCAGCTGCGGGCCAAGCTGGCGAGCTTCGGGCGCTGACTCCTCCCTTCCGGGATGGGCTGTCCGTAAAGTGGTCGACGTGCCAAGGATTCGAGCGGCCTCCGTGGCCGAACACCGGTCGATGCAGCGAGCCGCCCTGCTGGACGCGGCTCGGTCCCTGCTGTCCGAGGGCGGGACGGAGGCGCTGACCTTCCCCGCGCTGGCCGAGCGGACGGGGCTGGCGCGCTCGTCCGTGTACGAGTACTTCCGGTCCCGGGCCGCCGTGGTCGAGGAGCTGTGCGAGGTCGACTTCCCGGTATGGGCGGCGGAGGTCGCGGCGGCGATGGAGCGGGCCGGGACGGCCGAGGGCAAGGTCGAGGCGTACGTGCGGCAGCAGCTCGCGCTGGTGGGGGACCGGCGGCACCGGGCGGTAGTCGCCATCTCCGCGAGTGAGCTGGACGCCGGTGCCCGGGAGAAGATCCGGGCCGCCCACGGGGGGCTGGTCGCGATGATCGTCGAGGCGCTGCGGGAGCTGGGACACGGGCAGCCGCGGTTGGCGGCGATGTTGCTGCAGGGGGTCGTGGACGCGGCGGTACGGCGTATCGAGCTGGGCGCGGCCGAGGATCCCACGGTGGTGACGGACGCGGCCGTGGCCATGGCTCTGCGGGGCGTGAGGGGCTGAGCCCCGCCGACGCCGGTCGTGGGGTGGGGCCGCTTCCCGTCGCCGGCAGGGTGGCGCGCAACGAGGCCGACGGCACTGCAGCGCCCCGAAATGGGCGCGGGGGACTGCGCGAGCCCCCGCGACGGGTCTGCGGCCGGCTCGCGACGGTGGGTGACCAAGGCGGGTGGTTGGTCCGCGGCCGTGGCGGCCTCAGAGGGCACGGGGCTGACTCGCGTCCGTAGCGACCCCGCGGCTACCGCGCTCGGGGCTCGCGAGCGTACAACCGGCAGCGGCCTCGACAGCCCCGCGGCTACCGCACAGCGCAGGACCCCGTGAGCGCACAACCTGGCAGTAGCTCGCCAGCCCTGGGTCACAGCACAGCAGGACCCCGTGAGCGCACAACCTGGCAGTAGCTCGCCAGCCCTGGGTCACAGCACAGCAGGACCCCGTGAGCACACAACCAGCAGCAGCTCGCCGGTCCGGCCTGCGGCTAGGGCCCAGTCGGACCCCGCTACGGCACAACCGGCAGTAGTCTCGACGGCCCTCCGCCCAGCAGCCACGGTGGTAACACGGACAGCGGATTCACGTACGTGTCGCCCCGCAGCAGACCCCAGTGCACGCACGTCCGTGTCCCGCAGTGGGACCCCGTCGGCTCGACCACCCCGACCACCGCCCCGGCCTCCACCTCCTCCCCTTTCCGGACCGAAGCCCGCACCGGCTCGTACGTCGTCCGCAGATCCGTGCCCCGCAGCTCCACCGAGACCACCCCCCTGCCCGCCACCCGCCCCGCGAACAGCACCCGGCCCGGTGCGATCGCCCGTACGGGCGCCCCGGCCGCCGTTCCCAGGTCCACCCCGCGGTGCCCGGGGCTGTACACCGTCGCCGGTGGCTCCCAGCCGCGCAGGACCGGTGGGCGGACGCCGACCGGCCAGGCGCGGGCCACGGGCGGCACGGGGGCCGTCGGAGCGGGTGCCGGCACCACGGGAGGCGTGTCCGCCCAGGCCAGAGGCATGAGAAGAACCGTCGCCAACCCCAGCGGCAGCGCCGGCCACAGCAGCGCGCATCGCATCGTTCGTCGCATGCCGACACCGTCCCGCACACCCGCCGATCACGGCCTGATCCTGTGGACCACTCGCCGGTTGTGGACAGCGGCGTCACCCGCCGCCTCGCCGGTCCCGTACACTTCTTCTGGCGATCCGGGTCACCGGGTCGACTTCGCACGCCCCGGTAAGGCAGCCGGCAACGGTTCCTACCAAGCGCCCCTCGGTCCCTCGTGGCACGGCGCATCGCGGGCGTCAGGCGCGGCCGCCGTCCGGCGGACGCGGCACAACCGAGAACACCAAGGAGAAACGGCCATGGCCGTCGTCACGATGCGGGAGCTGCTGGAGAGCGGCGTCCACTTCGGTCACCAGACCCGTCGCTGGAACCCGAAGATGAAGCGCTTCATCTTCACCGAGCGCAACGGCATCTACATCATCGACCTGCTCCAGTCGCTGTCGTACATCGACCGCGCCTACGAGTTCGTCAAGGAGACCGTCGCCCACGGCGGCACGGTCATGTTCGTCGGCACGAAGAAGCAGGCGCAGGAGGCCATCGCCGAGCAGGCCACCCGCGTCGGCATGCCCTACGTCAACCAGCGCTGGCTGGGCGGCATGCTCACCAACTTCTCGACCGTCTACAAGCGTCTGCAGCGCCTCAAGGAGCTGGAGCAGATCGACTTCGAGGACGTCGCCGCGTCCGGTCTGACCAAGAAGGAGCTTCTCGTGCTCTCGCGCGAGAAGGCCAAGCTGGAGAAGACCCTCGGCGGTATCCGCGAGATGCAGAAGGTGCCCAGCGCCGTCTGGATCGTGGACACCAAGAAGGAGCACATCGCCGTTGGTGAGGCCCGGAAGCTGAACATCCCGGTCGTCGCGATCCTCGACACCAACTGCGACCCCGACGAGGTCGACTACAAGATCCCGGGCAACGACGACGCGATCCGCTCCGTCACCCTGCTCACCCGCGTGATCGCCGACGCCGTCGCCGAGGGCCTCATCGCCCGCTCCGGCGTCGCCACCGGCGACAAGGGCGAGAAGGCCGCGGGCGAGCCGCTCGCCGAGTGGGAGCGCGACCTGCTCGAGGGTGAGAAGAAGGACGAGGCTCCGGCCGCCGAGGCTGCTCCGGCCGCCGAGGCCCCGGCCGCCGAGGCTCCGGCTGCCGAGGCGCCAGCCGCCGAGGGCGAGCAGGCCTGACCGTCAGCGTTGACGGCGGGGGCGGCGACATGAAGTCCGCCCCCGCTGTTCACCCGTAGGTCAGAGGCGGGTCAGAGATCTGCATCCAGATGTAGAACGCAGACCCCCCTGATCTTCGATCCTCCAGACTTCGAGAAAGACTCACAGACTCATGGCGAACTACACCGCCGCCGACGTCAAGAAGCTCCGTGAGCTGACCGGCGCCGGCATGATGGACTGCAAGAAGGCGCTGGACGAGGCCGAGGGCAACGTCGAGAAGGCCGTCGAGGCGCTGCGCATCAAGGGCCAGAAGGGCGTCGCCAAGCGCGAGGGCCGCTCCGCCGAGAACGGCGCCGTGGTCTCCATCATCGCCGACGACAACTCCTCCGGTGTCCTGGTCGAGCTGAAGTGCGAGACGGACTTCGTCGCCAAGGGCGAGAAGTTCCAGGCCGTGGCCAACGCCATCGCCGAGCACGTCGCGAAGACGAACCCGGCCGACCTTCAGGCCCTGCTGGCCTCCGAGATCGAGCCCGGCAAGACCGTCCAGGCGTTCGTGGACGAGGCCAACGCCAACCTCGGCGAGAAGATCGTCCTGGACCGCTTCGCGCAGTTCTCCGACGGCTACGTCACCGCCTACATGCACCGCACGATGCCCGACCTGCCCCCGCAGATCGGTGTCCTGGTCGAGCTCGACAAGCCGAACGCCGAGGTCGCCAAGGGCGTCGCCCAGCACATCGCCGCCTTCGCGCCGAAGTACCTCTCCAAGGAGGACGTGCCGGCCGACGTCGTCGAGTCCGAGCGCCGCATCGCCGAGGAGACCACCCGCGCCGAGGGCAAGCCCGAGGCCGCGATCGGCAAGATCGTCGAGGGTCGTCTCAACGGCTTCTTCAAGGACGCCACGCTGCTCGGGCAGCCGTACGCGCTCGACAACAAGAAGTCGGTCCAGAAGGTGCTGGACGAGGCCGGTGTCACCCTGAAGCGCTTCTCGCGCATCAAGGTCGGCATCTGAGTCCGTACCGCGATCGACGCGCGACCCCCGGAGAAATCCACGAGGAAATCCCGATAGGGTCGACGGCAGTCGTCCGCGCACACCGCCACACCCAGGCGTGGGGCGGACGGCAGCAGATCTGACGAGGAGGCCATTGCCGCGCATGGGAGCGAAAAGCAACCCCATCGGCAATGGCCTTCTTCGTATGTGCAACACGTGAAAGAGTTGGGATCCCCATGACCACCAAGGCCCAGAAGAGCGACGACGGCAAAGTACGCGGCCGGTTTCTGCTGAAGCTGTCCGGAGAAGCCTTCTCCGGTGGCGGGGGACTGGGCGTCGACCCGGACGTGGTGCACAAGATCGCCCGCGAGATCGCGGCCGTCGTGCGCGACGGCGCCCAGATCGCGGTCGTCATCGGCGGCGGCAACTTCTTCCGCGGCGCCGAACTCCAGCAGCGCGGCATGGACCGTGCCCGCTCCGACTACATGGGCATGCTCGGCACCGTGATGAACTGCCTCGCCCTCCAGGACTTCCTGGAGAAGGAGGGCATCCAGTCCCGCGTGCAGACCGCGATCACCATGGGCCAGGTCGCCGAGCCGTACATCCCGCTGCGCGCCGTGCGCCATCTGGAGAAGGGCCGCGTGGTCATCTTCGGCGCCGGTATGGGCATGCCGTACTTCTCCACCGACACCACCGCCGCCCAGCGCGCCCTGGAGATCGACGCCGAGGCACTGCTCATGGGCAAGAACGGCGTGGACGGGGTCTACGACTCCGACCCCAAGACCAACCCCGACGCCGTCAAGTTCGACGCCCTCGGCTACGGCGAGGTCATCACCCGCGACCTCAAGGTCGCCGATGCCACCGCCATCACGCTGTGCCGCGACAACAAGCTGCCGATCCTCGTCTTCGAGCTTCTCACCGAAGGCAATATCGCCCGCGCCGTCAAGGGTGAGAAGATCGGCACGCTGGTGGGTGACCAGGGCAGCCGGGACTGACCCGGGATCAACCCGGCCGGTGAAGTGCGGCCCTGTGAGGGGGCCGGACCCCGGCCGGGGGATGGACAATGTCCTGCCGGTCGGGAACCGTGCAGGAAGAAGACGCGACGCAGCCGGCCGCCGACCGACCTCAGGAACCGCAGCCGGGCCTTACTCAAGACACGCAGGAGCAAGTGGTGATCGAAGAGACCCTCCTCGAAGCCGAGGAGAAGATGGAGAAGGCCGTCGTGGTCGCCAAGGAGGACTTCGCCGCGATCCGCACCGGCCGTGCGCACCCGGCGATGTTCAACAAGATCGTGGCCGACTACTACGGTGCCGCGACGCCGATCAACCAGCTGGCCTCGTTCTCCGTGCCGGAGCCGCGCATGGCGGTCGTGACCCCGTTCGACAAGAGCGCGCTGCGCAACATCGAGCAGGCCATCCGCGACTCCGACCTGGGCGTCAACCCCAGCAACGACGGCAACATCATCCGTGTGGTGTTCCCCGAGCTGACCGAGGAGCGCCGCCGCGAGTACATCAAGGTCGCCAAGGGCAAGGGCGAGGACGCCAAGGTGTCCATCCGCTCGGTGCGCCGCAAGGCCAAGGACGCCATCGACAAGCTGATCAAGGACGGCGAGGTCGGCGAGGACGAGGGCCGTCGTGCGGAGAAGGAGCTCGACGACACCACGGCGAAGTACGTCGCCCAGGTGGACGAGCTCCTCAAGCACAAGGAAGCGGAGCTGCTCGAAGTCTGATGAGCGACTCTTCCTGGGGGGCGCCGCCATCGGCGGGCCAGGCCGGGTACTGGGGGCCCACCGGGGGTGGGTCCGCCCAGCCTGTCCCGGGGGCCGGCCCGGCGGGTCCCACGTACGATGCGCCTGAGGCGCAGCAGACTCGCCCCATGCCCATCGTGCCGGACGCCCCCGCGTATGGCGGAGGAGACCAGGACGACGACCGGGGGGCCGCTCGGCTGAGCGGCCCCCTGTTCCGAGACGAGACGTTCCAGGCCCGGGAACTCCCGGCCGAGACCCAGAACCCGGAGCCCATGCCCGACGTCCCGCAGCCGGCGCCAGCGCCGCAGAAGAAGAGCGCGGGCCGTGACCTGAGCGCGGCCATAGGCGTCGGCCTCGGGCTCGGTGTGGTGATCGTCGCGTCCCTGTTCATCGTCAAGGCCGTGTTCGTGGGCGTGATCGCGGTCGCCGTCGTCGTCGGCCTGTGGGAGCTGACCAGCAGGCTCCAGGAGCGCAAGGGCATCAAGGCGCCGCTGGTTCCGCTCGCGGTCGGCGGCGCGGCGATGGTCGTCGCCGGGTATGTGCGCGGGGCCGAGGGCGCGTGGGTCGCCATGGCCCTGACGGCGCTGGCCGCGCTGGTCTGGCGGATGACGGAGCCACCGGAGAACTACCTCAGGGATGTCACGGCCGGCCTCTTCGCCGCGTTCTACGTGCCGTTCCTGGCCACGTTCGTCGCCATGATGCTGACCGCCGACGACGGTCCCTGGCGGGTGCTCACCTTCCTGCTCCTGACGGTCGTCAGCGACACCGGTGCCTACGCGATCGGCTGGCGCTTCGGCAAGCACAAGCTCGCGCCGCGCATCAGCCCCGGCAAGACCCGCGAGGGGCTGCTGGGCGCGGTGCTGTTCGCGATGGTCGCCGGCGCGCTGTGCATGCAGTTCCTGATCGACGACGGGAGCTGGTGGCAGGGCCTGCTGCTGGGCCTCGCGGTCGCGGTCAGCGCCACGCTGGGAGACCTCGGCGAATCCATGATCAAGCGGGACCTGGGCATCAAGGACATGGGCACCTTGCTTCCCGGTCACGGCGGCATCATGGACCGCCTCGACTCGCTGCTGCCCACGGCTCCGGTGGTGTGGCTGCTGATGGTGATCTTCGTCGGCTCCGCGTGAGCGGCCGGTCTGCGTGAGCGGTACGGCTCTTCGGCCCCCGTCCTGAAAAAGGGCGGGGGCCGTCGTCGTACCGGGACACTCCGCACGCGGTACCCGGTAGCCCGGGCCCAGAAACTCCGCACCCGGATGCCGCAGCAGGAATCGGCGGCCGGTGCCGACGCGCGGCAGACTCCTCAGAGGACGGCCGTGCCATTGCCGCCCGGCGACACAGCAGGGAGTGAGCCGATGCCCGTCGACCCCACGCCCACGTCGGCGGACCCGGCGCCCACCTCGGCCGACCGGGCCGCGGGCGCTGCCGACCCAGCGCCCGTCTCGGCCCCCACCTGCGCCGATCCGGCCCGCGCTTTCGGTGACGCCGACCTGGCCGCCACCTGCGCCGATACTGCCCGCGCTTCAGGTGGCGCCGACCCCGCCTCCACCCCTGTCGGCCCGGCCCGCGCTTTCAGCGGCGCCGACCCAGCCGCCGCCTGCGCCGACCCGGCCTCAGCCCCTGTCGGCCCGGCCCGCGCTTTCAGCGGCGCCGACCCAGCCGCCGCCTGCGCCGATCCGGCCTCAGCCCCTGTCGGCCCGGCCCGCGCTTTCAGCGGCGCCGACCCAGCCGCCACCTGCGCCGACCCGGCCTCAGCCCCTGTCGGCCCGGCCCGCGCTTTCAGCCGCGCCGGCCCAGTGCCCACCTCCACCGGCCCGGCCCCTGCTCGTACCGCCTCCACCCCACCACCCCCGCCCGTCCGCTTCTGGCCCGTCGAGGATCTGCCCGCGCTCGCTCCCGATCCGTTCCTGGACGTGTTGTCGCGGGAGGAGCCGGTCGCGCGGATCAGGTTGCCGTACGGGGAGGGGTGCGCGTGGCTGGTCACCCGGTATGAGGACGTCCGGTTCGTCACCTCCGACCCGCGCTTCTCCCGGCAACAGGTCGTCGGCCGCGCGGTCACCACCATGCGCCCGGTGCCGGTGGCCTCGCAGACGGCGGGCCTGCAGTACGTCGATCCGCCCCGGCACACCCGGCTGCGGCGGGTCGTCGCCCGCGCGTTCACCGGGCGGAGCATGCGGCGGCTGCGACCGCTCGCGGAGCGCAGGGCCGCCGGTCTGCTCGACGGCATGGAACGTGCCGGTGCCCCGGCCGACCTCATGGAACACCTGCACGGCCCGTTCCCGATCGCCGTACTCCACGACTTCCTCGGCGTGGAGGAGAAGGACTGGCACCGCTGGGCCGCGACGGGCGAGGCCCTGCTGTCCGCGGGCGCAGAGTCGGAGGAGCGGGCCAAGGAGGCGGCCCGGACCACCCGGGCCCGGATCACCGAACTGCTCCGAAGGCGCCGAGAGGAACCCCGCGACGATCTGGCCGGCGTGCTGGCAGCGGCGGCCGCGGCCGGCGAGATCACCGACGACGAGGCGATCTCCCTCGCCACCGCCGTCCAGGTCAGCGGCGGCCACGCGGTCCGCAACAACAGCGGTTCGATGATGTACGCGCTGCTCACCCACCCCGGCCACCTGGAGCGGCTGCGCCGCGAGCCGGAGCTGCTGCCCCGGGCCGTGGAGGAGCTGTTCCGCTACGTCCCGCACCGCAACGGCGTCGGCATCCCCCGCGTCGCCACGGAGGACGTCGAGGTCGGCGGCCGGCTGATCCGGGCCGGTGACGTCGTCTACAACGCCTATCTCGCCGCCAACCGCGACCCCGAGGTCTTCCCCGACCCCGACGCCCTGGACTTCGACCGCGACAACCTCGCCCACGTGGCCTTCGGACACGGCCCGCACCACTGCCTGGCCGCCGTCATGGCCCGCATGGAGGCCGAGGTCATGATCGGCGCCGTACTCACCCGCTTCCCCGGCATCCGCCTGGCCGTGCCCCCGGAGGAGGTCGAGTTCCAGAGCCAGGGGCTGATCCGCGGACCGAGGACCCTGCCCGTGACGTGGTGACACCCCTGCCCGTGACGTGGTGACACGATCCGTGGCAAGGTACGCAGGAACACATGGGGGGAACATGATCTTTCTACTGCTCGGCGTCCTCGCACTCGTCATCGGCGGCTGCGTGTGCGTGGTGTGGGCCGAGCGCGGCGGCCCGCGCTGGGTCCGGATCGTCGCGGCCCTGACGCGCGGCGCGGGCGAGCTGGTGAGCAGCGCCCAGAAGAACCGGAGCCGGGGGAGCGGGGACACCGACGGGGACTAGGCCACCGTCCATGTCGCCTACAAGGCGCTGGAAGCGGAACGCCTGGTCACCGAAGCCGGCGATCTCGGCCGCCTGAAAGGATCTCACCGTGGCCGAATTCACGCTCAGCACCGCCAGTGGTGACGACTGGCCTGTCCTGCCGCGCGCTGACTTCCCGGCCGTCCTGCATCCCCGATCGTTCGAGTGTCACGCCATCAAGGGTGAGAGCGATCACTCCTTCCGTACGGGTGACGCCATGGTGTCGGCATCCTGGGAACTCGCAGGCACCTGGTACGTGTCCGTGGACGGCGCACCAGACCCTGACGCGGCGGATGCGATCGTCGCGGAGATGGCTCAGCAGCTCGGCGAGGCGACCGGCAAGACGGCGACCTGGTACCGGATCACCGACTAGGCCCTGGAAGCCTGGACCTCGTCCGCGCCGGGCTGGTACGCCGAACGAACCTCTCAACGACCCCCGCGCTCCATGATCCGGTCCAGCTTTGCCCGGACGTGGGCGCCGAGGTCGATGCCCATGAGCTGAGCCGTCACCGCGGTCGAGATGATCACGTCGGCCATCTCCTCGCCGACCTCGTCACACGTGGCCGGTCGCCGGGCGTGACCCTCGTGGCGGCGGATCTGCTGCACCGCTTCGCCCATCTCCTCCGCCATGCACAGGGCGTTGAGGACGGGCGCCAAATCGCCGTTCCGGGCCCGTACGTTGTCCGCGATCTTCGCGATGCGCTGGTCGTCGAGCACGTCCCATCCCCTGCTAGAGGCCTTGGCGGCTGAGGCCTGGATTCAACCACGGAGGCTCCGCCGTCCTCCAGGACCTCTGTACAGAACGACCCGATGGTGTGCACGCAGCTTTCGCCTACCGTCTCCCCGACGGGCCCTGGAACGCCGGCCGCACACGACGGGTGGCGTGCAGCCGATGGGTGATCTCCGCTGGGCCGTCCCTGGGACGTCGAACGCCGTTCAGCGGCGACCTCCAGCTCGTAGCGGGCCGCAGCCCCAGGCCACCCAAGTCGATCTGCGACACTGGAACCACCATGCCCAAGCCCGGAGAACTCACTTTTGTCGCGCCGCGCGGAGCCAAGAAGCCGCCGCGGCATCTCGCCGACCTCACGCCCGCCGAGCGCAAGGAAGCGGTGGCCGGGATCGGTGAGAAGCCGTTCCGTGCCAAGCAGCTCTCGCAGCACTACTTCGCGCGGTACGCGCACGACCCGGAGCAGTGGACCGACATCCCCGCCGGTTCCCGCGCCAAGCTCCAGGAAGCGCTGTTCCCGGAGCTGATGACCGTCGTCCGGCATCTGTCCACCGACCAGGGGACCACGCGCAAGACGCTGTGGCGGCTGTTCGACGGGACGCTGGTCGAGTCCGTGCTCATGCGGTACCCGGACCGGGTCACCATGTGCATCAGCTCGCAGGCCGGGTGCGGTATGAACTGCCCGTTCTGCGCGACCGGGCAGGCGGGGCTGGACCGGAACCTGTCCACCGCCGAGATCGTCCACCAGATCGTGGACGGCATGCGGGCGCTGCGGGACGGGGAGGTGCCCGGCGGGCCCGCGCGGCTGTCCAACATCGTCTTCATGGGGATGGGCGAACCGCTCGCCAACTACAAGCGGGTCGTCGGCGCCATCCGGGCCCTCACCGACCCGGCCCCGGACGGGCTCGGCCTCTCGCAGCGCGGGATCACCGTCTCCACCGTCGGGCTGGTGCCGGCCATCCACCGGTTCGCCGACGAGGGCTTCAAGTGCCGGCTCGCGATCTCCCTGCACGCCCCCGACGACGAGCTGCGCGACACCCTCGTCCCGGTGAACACGCGGTGGAAGGTGCGCGAGGTGCTGGACGCCGGGTTCGAGTACACCGAGAAGTCCGGGCGCCGGCTGTCCATCGAGTACGCGCTCATCCGCGACATCAACGACCAGGCGTGGCGGGGGGACAGGCTCGGGCGACTGCTCAAGGGCAAGCCCGTGCACGTCAACCTCATCCCGCTGAACCCGACGCCGGGATCGAAGTGGACCGCCTCACGGCCGGAGGACGAGAAGGCGTTCGTGGAGGCCATCGCCGCGCACGGCGTGCCCGTCACCGTCCGGGACACCCGTGGTCAGGAGATCGACGGGGCCTGTGGTCAGCTCGCGGCCACCGAGCGGTAATCTGACCGGGTCCACACATCTTCATATTCCGACAGGGGAGCGCCACAGCGCTGAGAGTGCGGCACCGGGCCGCAGACCCTCTGAACCTCGCCCAGGTCATTCTGGGTAGGAAGTTCGGTCATCACTCAAGCTGTTGCACCCTGCCCGGGCCTCCCCAGCGGAGCCCGGGCAGGGCCGCGTCTCTTCCTGGCCAACCCCAGGAGGACATCCAGTGCACAACAAGACCTTCGTGGCCGTGGCGGTCGGGCTCGGCCTGATCGGCCTGTCCGCGTGCGGTTCCGGCGGGAGCGAGTCGTCCGCCGACTCCAAGACCGTGACCCTCGTCAGCCACGACTCGTGGGCCGTCTCCAAGAACGTGCTGAAGGACTTCGAGAAGCAGTCCGGGTACAAGGTGCGGGTGCTCAACGACGGCGACGCCGGCCAGGCCGTCAACAAGGCCATCCTCACCAAGGACAACCCGCAGGGCGACGTCTTCTTCGGCGTCGACAACACCCTGCTGTCCCGGGCCCTCGACAACGGGCTGTTCCAGCCGTACACGGCCAAGGGCCTCGACCAGGTCGGCGCCTCGTACCAGCTCGACAAGGGCAAGCACCGGGTCACGCCCGTCGACTACGGCGACATCTGCGTCAACTACGACAAGGCGTGGTTCAGCAAGCACCGGCTGGCCCCGCCGCAGACCTACGCCGACCTGGCCAAGCCCCAGTACAAGAACCTCCTCGTCACCGAGAACGCGGCCACCTCCTCGCCCGGCCTCGGCTTCCTGCTCGGCAGCGCCGCGCGGTTCGGGGACAAGGGCTGGCAGGACTACTGGAAGAAGCTCAAGGCCAACGGCGTCAAGGTGGTCGACGGCTGGGAGCAGGCCTACTCCCAGGAGTTCTCCGGCTCCACCGGTGGCAAGAAGGCGGGCGGCGACCGGCCGCTCGTGGTGTCGTACGCCTCCTCCCCGCCCGCCGAGGTGATTTACGCGAAGAAGCGGCCCGCCACCGCCCCGACCGGCGTGGCCACCGGCACCTGCTTCCGGCAGATCGAGTTCGCCGGGCTGCTCGGCAACGCGAAGAACCCCGAGGGTGCCAAGGCGTTCATCGACTTCCTGGTCTCCAAGGAGTTCCAGGAGGACATGCCGCTGAACATGTTCGTCTACCCGGTCGTGAAGGGGGCCGCCGTGCCCGCCGACTTCACGAAGTACGGTCCGGCCGCCAAGGATCCCGAGACCATGGCCCCCGACAAGATCGCCGCCAACCGCGACCAGTGGGTCAAGTCGTGGACGTCACTCGTCCTGAGGTGACCGCCCGCACGAGGGACAGGCGCGGGAGCGCGGCGCGGCTCGGGCTGATGGCCCTGCCCGTCGCGTTCTTCGCGCTGTTCTTCGCCTGGCCCGTGGCCGCGATCGTGGCGCGCGGGCTGAAGACGGACGGCGCCTGGCACCTCGGGCGGATCGCGGACGTCGTCGCCCAGCCGGACATCCGGCACGTGCTGTGGTTCACCACCTGGCAGGCACTCGCCTCCACCGCGCTCACGCTGCTGCTCGCCCTGCCCGCCGGCTACGTCTTCGCCCGCCTCGACTTCCCGGGCAAGCAGCTTCTGCGGGCCGTCGTCACCGTCCCGTTCGTGCTGCCGACCGTCGTCGCGGGCAGCGCCTTCCTGGCGCTGGTCGGCCGGGGCGGGCTGCTCGACGAGCTGTGGGGGGTACGGCTGGACACCACGGTGTGGGCGATCCTGCTGGCCCACGTCTTCTTCAACTTCGCGGTCGTCGTCCGCACGGTCGGCGGGCTGTGGGCGCAGCTCGACCCCCGGCAGGAGGAGGCCGCGCGGATGCTGGGCGCCTCCCCGCTGACGGCCTGGCGAAAGGTCACCCTGCCCGCGCTCGCGCCCGCCGTGGCCGCCGCCGCCCTGATGGTGTTCCTGTTCACCTTCACCTCCTTCGGGGTGGTGCAGATCCTCGGCGGCCCCACCTTCTCCACCCTCGAAGTGGAGATCTACCGGCAGACCTCCGAGGTCTTCGACCTGTCCACGGCCGCCGTGCTCACCCTGGTCCAGTTCGCGGCCGTCGGCGCGGTCCTCGCCGTGCACGCCTGGACGGTACGGCGCCGGGAGACCGCGCTGCGGCTCGTGGACCCGACGGTGACGGCCCGGCGCCCGCACGGCGCCGGGCAGTGGGCCCTGCTCGCCTCGGTCCTCGCCGTCGTCGCGCTGCTGCTGGTCCTGCCGCTCGCCGTCCTCGTCCGCCGCTCCCTGGACGCGCCCGGTCTCGGCTACTACCGGGCGCTGACCCGCGCGGACGGCGGTACGTTCCTGGTGGCGCCCGTGCACGCGGTGTGGACCTCGCTGGAGTACGCGGTCGCGGCCACCGCCATCGCCGTGGTGATCGGTGGTCTCGCCGCCGCCGCGCTGGCCCGGCGGGACGCGGGACGGCTGGTGCGGGGATTCGACGCGCTGTTGATGCTGCCGCTCGGCGTCTCCGCCGTGACCGTCGGCTTCGGCTTCCTGATCGCGCTCGACAAGCCGCCGCTGGACCTGCGCCAGTCCTGGATCCTGGTGCCGCTGGCCCAGGCGCTGGTCGGCGCCCCGTTCGTCGTACGGACCATGCTGCCCGTGCTGCGCGCGGTGGACGTCCGGCTCAGGGAGGCGGCGGTCGTGCTGGGCGCCTCGCCCTGGCGGGTGTGGCGTGAGGTGGACCTGCCGCTGGTGCGGCGGGCGTTGCTGGTCGCGGCCGGGTTCGCGTTCGCCGTGTCGCTCGGCGAGTTCGGGGCCACCGTGTTCATCGCCCGCCCCGACAACCCCACGCTCCCGGTCGCGGTGGCCCGGCTGCTCAGCCGCCCCGGCGACCTGAACTACGGCCAGGCGATGGCCCTTTCGACGATTCTGATGGTGGTGTGCGCCGCCGCGCTGCTGGTCCTGGAGCGGCTGCGGACCGACCGGACGGGGGAGTTCTAGATGCTGCTGAGCCTGGATGCCGCGACCGTGCGCTTCGGCGGGCGGGCCGTGCTCGACGCCGTCGGCCTCGATGTCGCCGAACACGAGGTGGTGTGCGTCCTCGGGCCCAGCGGCAGCGGCAAGTCGACGCTGCTGCGGGCCGTGGCCGGGCTCCAGCCCCTGTCCGGTGGACGGATCCTGCTCGACGGCCGGGACCAGGCGGGCGTACCCGCGCACCAGCGGGGCGTCGGACTGATGTTCCAGGACCACCAGTTGTTCCCGCAGCGGGACGTCGGCGCGAACGTGGCGTTCGGGCTGCGCATGCACGGCGTCGCCAAGGACGAACGGGACGCCGAGGTGGGCCAGTTGCTGGAGCTGGTCGGACTGCCCGGTGCCGCCCGGCGGGCGGTGGCCTCGCTGTCCGGCGGCGAGCAGCAGCGTGTGGCCCTCGCCCGGGCGCTCGCGCCCCGGCCCCGGCTGCTGATGCTGGACGAGCCGCTGGGCCAGCTCGACCGCTCGCTGCGGGAGCGGCTGGTGGTCGAACTGCGGGAGCTGTTCGGCCGGTTGGGGACGACCGTGCTCGCCGTGACCCACGACCAGGGTGAGGCGTTCGCGCTGGCCGACCGGGTGGTGGTGATGCGGGACGGGCGCATCGCGCAGTCCGGGACGCCGCTCGAGGTGTGGCAGCGGCCCGCCGACGCCTTCGTGGCCCGCTTCCTCGGCTTCGAGAACGTGGTCCAGGCGACCGTCGCCGGTACGGCGGCCGACAGCCCGTGGGGCAAGTTGCCGGTGCCGGACGGCTCCCCGCGGGGTCACCGCACGGTCCTCGTCCGTCCGGCCGGCGTCCGGCTGGTGCCGGCCGACCAGGGCCTGGCGTGCACGGTGACCGCGCGCACCTTCAAGGGCACCCATGTGGCCGTCCACCTCCAGCCGGCGGACGGCCCCCGACTGGAGGCGGCCTGCCCGCTCCGGGACGCACCGGAGCCCGGCGCCCCGGTCGGCGTGGAGTTCGACGTGGCCGAAACCGTCGTGCTCGACTGATCATCGCGCCCTTAGGGTGAGGTCATGCCTTTGCTCACGCATGACCGTTACTGTGACGAAATCGCCCAGCAGGTTGAGCAGTTGAGGGCCGTGGTGACCTCGGGCGCCGATCTGTCCGCGACCGTGCCGACGTGCCCCGACTGGTCGCTGGAAGACCTCGTACGCCACATGGGGGGCGCCCTGCGCTGGGTGGACGCGCTGGTGCGCACCCGGGCGCAGGAGAACATCCCGCCGGACCAGGTGCCGCTGGGTGCCGGTCCGCAGGAACGCGGGGACGCGGCGGCCCTGGACAAGTGGCTCGCCGACACCGGGGAGCTGGTCGTCGGCGCGCTGCGCGAGGCCGGCCCCGACACCGGGGTGTGGGCGTGGACCGGGATGCTGAACAGCGGCTTCTGGGCCCGCCGCATGGCCTGCGAGATCACCGTGCACCGGGCCGACGCCGCGCTCGCCGCCGGGCTGCCGTACGAGGTGGCGCCGGACATCGCGGCGGACGCGCTGGACGAGTGGCTCCAGCTCGTGGAGTGGGTGCAGCGCAACACGCCCCACAAGGCGGCGCGGGACCTGCGCGGCCCGGAGCGCTCCATCCATCTGCACGCCACCGACGCCGCCCCGGACCTGAACGCCGAGTGGATCGTCGAGCTGGGCGAGGAGGGGATGCGCTGGCGGCGCGGGCACGAGAAGGCCACGGTCGCGCTGCGCGGTCCGCTCACCCCGGTACTGCTCGCGTTCTACCGCCGGTTGCCGCTGGACACGCCCGGCCTGGAGGTGCTCGGCGACCGCGAGGTGCTGGAGTTCTGGCTGGAGCGGACCACGTTCGGCTGACGCGCACCGGCCCGCCCCCTGGGCACAGGGGACGGGCCGGAGCGGTACGGCGGTGGGGTCAGCCGTTGCGGCTCGCCCCACGGCGGCGCATGCCGAACCAGACGGCGCCACCGCCGAGGACGACCAGGAGCGCCGCGACGCCGGCGATCAGGCCGGTGTTGGAGTTCGCACCGGTCTCGGCGAGGTTGGACTCACCGGCCGCCGGGGACGGCGCGTTCTCGGAGGTGCCGGCCGGGGCGGAGCCGGCCCCGGAGGCCGACGGGGTCGGGGTCGCCGGCTGGGCCGGGGCGGACTTGCTCGGCGACGACGATGGCGACGGCGACGGGGTGGCGCTGTCCGTCGGCTTCGGGGTCTCGCTCTCGGTCTTGCAGGCGGTGGACGGGGTCACCAGGTCCGGCTGGATGTCCTCGTCGACGATGTTGCCCGCCTTGACGTGGATCCGGTAGGTGGCGCTCGGCTTCCAGTCCTCGGAGAAGGTGATCCGGGCACCCTCCTTGGACCCCTTGACCGGCTGCTCGCCGATCTTGGTCTCGACGCCGCCGACGCCCTTGAGGAAGACGCTGACGGTGGCGTCCTTGGCGGACGCGTCCGTGTCGGTGACGACGATGACGCCCTTGTCGCCGTCGCACTTGGCTTCGGCGGAGAAGTCCTTGATGTTGCACGCGAGAGCGGAGCCGGCCAGGCCCAGCACCAGCGCCGCCGACCCGGAGGCGACACCCAGAACGCGCACGGAACGACGTACGCTACGGAGAGTCATGGACAACGTTTGTCCTTTACAGAGTGCAATTGCGGGGGGTGGAGGGGGAGTTGGGGCGAAGAACGAGATGCGGACAGCCGAGGCCCCAGCAACCCCGGGAGGCTCACAGATTTATAAGCGCTCCATAAGTAGTGTCAACGTATCAGCCGTCAGCGGCCGTTGACTTTGCCCGCTTATTAACCGCCCAGACGTTTGAGCGCGTCCGGAGCCTGCTCGATCCGGTCAACGAGGGCGATACGGGACTCCATCGCCCGCCCCCGCGCCAGCGACCGGAGCAACGGCCAGGCCGGCAGCTCCCGCGTCCAGTGCCCGCTGTCCACGAGCACCATCGGGGTCGGCTCGCCGCGTGACTCGTAGTAGTTGGGCGTCGCGTTGTCGAAGACCTCCTGCACGGTCCCGGCGGCGCCCGGCAGGAAGACCACCCCGGCGGTGGAGCGGGCCAGCAGGCCGTCCTCGCGGGTGGCGTTGGCGAAGTACTTGGCGATGTGCGCGGCGAAGGCGTTCGGCGGCTCGTGGCCGTAGAACCAGGTGGGGATGCCCACCGAGTCCCCGCCGCCCGGCCAGCGCTCGCGCACCTCGAACGCGACGCGCGCCCACTCGCTGACCGACGGCCGGAACGAGGGTGCCTTGGCGAGCAGCCGGAGCGCGTCGTCCAGCATGTCGTCGGCGAACGGAGCGGCGTAGGCGCCGAGGTTGGCGGCTTCCATCGCGCCCGGTCCGCCGCCGGTGGCCACCGTGAAGCCGGCGCGGGCGAGTTCGCGGCCGAGCCGGGCGGCACCGGCGTACGCGTCGGTGCCACGGGCCATCGCGTGGCCGCCCATGACGCCCACCACCCGGGCGCCCTCGAGGAGTTCGTCCAGGGCGTCGGAGACGGCGTCGTCGTGGATCGCGCGGAGCATGGAGGCGAAGACGTCGCCGTCGCCCTGCGTGCGCTGGAACCAGGCGTAGGCGCGCGCGTCCGGCGTCGCCTCGTACCCCGCGTCCAGCGACTCGAACAGTTCGTCGGGCGTGTAGACGAAGGCGCGGTACGGGTCGAACGGGAGCCCCGGTACGGGCGGGAACACCAGGGCCCCGGCCGCCCGGACCCGGGCGGCGGCATCGGGGTCCATCGGGCAGCCGAGGAAGACGGCGCCCGTGGTGTCGAGGCGGAGCAGGACGTCCGTACGGCTGGTCAGATCGACGGCCTGGACCCGGAACCGGGCGAGCGAGCCGTGTTCGGCGACCACCTCGTCGAACTCGGCGAGGGACTCTATCTCGCGGTCGCGGGCGGCGCGGTGCGGCTGGGCGGGTGTCGGTTGCACCCGCCCATGCTGGCACGGATGTTCGGGCTGCGGGGTCAGCTCTGGATGGCCGCCGGGTCCATCCACACGACCTCCCAGGTGTGGCCGTCGAGGTCGTCGAAGGCGCGGCCGTACATGAAGCCCTGGTCCTGGGGCTCGCCGCTCGCCGAACCACCGGCCGCGATGGCCTTGTCGACCAGCTCGTCCACCTTCTCGCGGCTCTCGGCGCTCAGACAGATCAGCACCTCGCTGGTCGTCGTCGCGTCGGCGATCTCCTTCTTGGTGAAGGTCGCGTAGAACGGCTTGGTCAGCAGCATCGCGACGATGGTGTCGCTGATCACCACGGAGGCCGCGTTGTCGTCGCTGAACTGCGGGTTGATCGAGTAGCCGAGTTCCGTGAAGAACTTCTTCGAGGCGTCCAGGTCGTTCACGGGCAGGTTCACGAAGATCATCTGCTGGTACATGCGGGCCTCTCCCTTCCGGGGCGTGCGCGGTGCGTCGTGTTCGGTGGGTAGACCGGCGGCCCGCGCCGGACTCATCGGCGAGCGCCGAAGTCTTTTTCAGGTCAGCGGCAGTGCCGACAGGGCGGCGATCCCGAGGGTGAGCGGGCCGAACAGAGCCAGCAGGGCGGCCGCGCGGAGGGCGGCGGCGCCGCGCAGCATCGCGGCCGGCGCGCCGAGGCGGAGCAGCGCGGCGATGGTGTCGGCGCGGCACTGGCGGGCCTCCACGGCCGCGGTGAGGAGGGTGGCGAGCGTGGAGCCCGCGACGACGAGCGCGCCGAGTGCGGACAGCGGGCCGAAGGCGGGGGCCGGGCCGGCGCCGTCGTACAGGGCGGTCATGGCGTAGCCGGCGGAGGCCACCGCGCAGACCACGCCCAGCGGACGGCCGATCCGGGCGGCCTCCGCCATCAGGACGCGGCCTGCGAGCAGCCTCAGCGCCCCCGGGCGGGTGGACTGGAGGAGCCGTCCGCACAGGTGGGTGAGGCCGGGCGAGGCCAGGACGAGACCGGTGGCGGTGAGGAGCCAGCCGAGGAGGACGGCGAGGGAGGGGGCGGGCGTGGAGCGGCCGGCGTAGGCCTGTACGGCCAGGCCGGCGGTGACGAGGGCCACGCCCCAGGGGAGGCCGGCGGGGGGCTGGATGTCGGTGTCCGGTGCCGCTGCCGGTGTGGGGGGCTCGGGATCGGGCGCGGTACCCCGCGCCGCGTCCTCTCCGCCCGCGGGACGCGGGTCCGCTGCCGCCCGTGCCCGCGGGGCCTGTGCCTGCGGGGCCGCTGTCGCGCGTCCCCTGAACCGGCCCGCCGCTCCGAACGTCTCCTTCTTCGGCGACCCCCCGTACGCCCCGAAGCGGCCGAAGCCCCGGCCGGTCCGGGGTGGGGGGACCGGGTCCCTCGGGCGCAACGCCAGGGCCACCGCCGTCGTCGCCGTGGCCGGGAGCAGGGCGAGGAGGGTCAGGGTCGCCGGGAGGGGGAGGGCGTGGTCCGCCGCCAGGACGTCCGCCGCCGCGCCGTCGAACGGCATGCCCGTCAGGTCGCCGCGCAGGTGGAGGAAGACCAGAAGGGCCAGCAGCGAGCCCAGGGTGCAGGACAGGGCCGTCGTCAGGGCGGAGACGGCCATGAGGCGGGCCGGGCCCAGGCCCACGGCGGACAGGCCGGGGCGCGGCCGGGTGCCGGGGTCGGTGCGGGCGACGGCGAGCGCGAGGTAGACCGTGGCGGCGAGCGGCACCGCGCACCAGGCCAGGCGCAGCGCGGCGGCGCCCGCGGCCTCGGGGCGGTTCAGGGCGTGGCCGAGGCAGGACAGCAGCAGGAATCCGGTGCCCGCCGAGGCCGCGGCCACCAGCAGACGGCGTAGCTGGACGGCGGGCCGGGCGGCACGGGTCAGACGGAGAGCGAGCACGCGGCCCGGCCTTCCGTGTCGGGGCTGTCCGGCAGGTGCACGGTGTGCACGCGCCGCCCGTCCAGCAGGGCCACCGTACGGTCGGCGAGGGCGGCGGTCTCGGCGTCGTGCGTGGCGAGGACGACCGTGATGCCGTGCGAGCGGGCCGCCGCGGTGAGCGTGCGCAGGACGTGGGCGCGGTCGGCGCGGTGCAGCGGGGCCGTGGGCTCGTCGGCGAAGAGGACGGTGGGCCCGGCGGCGAGCGCGCGGGCGATGGCGACGCGCTGGCGTTCGGCGTGCTGGAGGTCGCGGGGGCGGCTGCGGGCCTTCTCGCCGACGTCCAGCCGCTCCAGCCACTCCAGCGCGGACACCTTGGCCCGGCGCCGCCCGGCGCCGCGCAGCATCAGCGGGAGCGCGGCGTTCTCCCAGACGTTCAGCTCGGGGACCAGGAACGGCTCGGGGTCGATCCAGCCGAAGCGGTCCCGGCGCAGCCGCTCGCGGGCCATCGGGCCGAGCGTGTGCACGGGGGAGCTGTTGAACCAGACCTCACCGCACCGCACCGGCTCCAGGCCGGACAGGCAGCGCAGCAGGGTTGTCTTGCCGCTGCCTCGCGGCCCGCTGACGGCGAGGATCTCGCCCTGCCGTACGCCGAGCGAGATCCCGGCGAGTCCGGGGGAGCCGTCGCGGTGGCTGAAGTGCAGGGAGCGTGCCCAGAGCACGTCGTTGTCCGGCGGAGCCTCCATGGGCGTACACCTCGGTTCAGATCCGTTTTCCCGTGCCTGTTCCCTCGTCCGGGGGAACGAAGGCAGGGCCGATCGGTCACTGGCACGCTAGGCAGGTCCCGGACGGGAGCCCGGACAGCACACGGCCCCGGGCCGCCGTTCTCACTCGAACGGAGGGCACCGGGGCCGGGTTCGGTCATCCCGTCGGATGATCAGAGCTTGGTCCACGCCTCCGTGAGGGTGGCCCGCAGGATCTGCTCGATCTCGTCGAAGGTCCCCTGGTCGGAGATCAGCGGCGGGGCGAGCTGGACGACCGGGTCGCCACGGTCGTCGGCACGGCAGTACAGGCCGTTGTCGAACAGCGCCTTGGAGAGGAAGCCGTACAGGACGCGCTCGGTCTCCTCGTCGTTGAAGGACTCCTTGGTGGCCTTGTCCTTCACCAGCTCGATGCCGTAGAAGAAGCCGTTGCCGCGGACGTCGCCGACGATCGGCAGGTCGTGCAGCTTCTGCAAGGTCTGCAGGAAGGCGCCCTCGTTGTCCAGCACGTGCTGGGTGAGGTTCTCGCGCTCGAACAGGTCGAGGTTGGCGAGGCCGACCGCGGCCGACACGGGGTGGCCGCCGAAGGTGTAGCCGTGCAGGAAGGTGTTGTCGCCCTTGTAGAACGGCTCGGCGATCCGGTCGGAGACGATGCACGCGCCGATCGGGGAGTAGCCCGAGGTCATGCCCTTGGCGCAGGTGATCATGTCCGGGACGTAGCCGAACTTGTCGCACGCGAACATCGTGCCGAGGCGGCCGAAGGCGCAGATGACCTCGTCCGACACGAGCAGCACGTCGTACTGGTCGCAGATCTCGCGCACGCGCTGGAAGTAGCCGGGGGGCGGCGGGAAGCAGCCGCCGGCGTTCTGCACCGGCTCCAGGAAGACCGCGGCGACGGTGTCCGGGCCCTCGAAGAGGATCTGCTGCTCGATCTGGTCGGCGGCCCAGCGGCCGAAGGCCTCCGGGTCGTCGCCGTGGATGGGCGCGCGGTAGATGTTGGTGTTCGGGACCTTGTGCGCACCCGGCACCAGCGGCTCGAAGGGGGCCTTCAGAGCCGGCAGGCCGGTGATCGACAGGGCGCCCTGCGGGGTGCCGTGGTAGGCGACCGCGCGGGAGATGACCTTGTACTTGGTCGGCTTGCCCTGGAGCTTGAAGTACTGCTTGGCGAGCTTCCAGGCGGTCTCGACGGCCTCGCCGCCGCCGGTGGTGAAGAAGACCTTGTTCAGGTCGCCCGGGGCGTAGTCGGCGAGGCGCTCGGCCAGCTCGACGGCCTTGGGGTGGGCGTACGACCACACCGGGAAGAAGGCCAGCTCCTGGGCCTGCTTGAAGGCGGTCTCGGCGAGTTCCGTGCGGCCGTGACCGGCCTGGACCACGAACAGACCCGCGAGACCGTCGAGGTAGCGCTTGCCCTTGTCGTCGTAGATGTAGGTGCCCTCACCCCGGACGATGGTCGGTACGGGGGAGTTCTCGTACGAGGACATGCGGGTGAAGTGCATCCACAGGTGGTCGTACGCGGTGCGGCTGAGGTCCTTGCTGCTCACGGTTATCGGGTCCTCACGGTTATCGGGTTCCCCACATGTAGGTCTGCTTCTTGAGCTTCAGGTAGACGAAGCTCTCGGTGGAGCGCACTCCGGGCAGGGACCGGATGCGTTTGTTGATGACGTCCAGCAGGTGGTCGTCGTCCTCGCAGACGATCTCCGCGAGGATGTCGAACGAGCCCGCGGTCATCACCACGTACTCGACTTCCGACATGTCAGTCAGCGCGTCCGCGATCTTCTCGACATCGCCCTCGGCGTTGATCCCGACCATCGCCTGCCGGCGGAAGCCCACGGTGAGCGGATCCGTGACGGCGACGATCTGCATCACGCCCTGGTCAAGCAGCTTCTGCACGCGCTGCCGCACGGCCGCCTCGGACAGGCCGACGGCCTTGCCGATCGCGGCGTACGGCCGGCGGCCGTCCTCCTGGAGCTGCTGAATGATGGCGAGGGAGACGGCGTCCAGCTGGGGACTGCCGCCGTTCCTGGACTCGCGGGACGAGTCCCTCTGGTCTGCGCTTCGACTGGCCACGGGCTCACTGTGCACGACGTCTCGACAGTTTCGCAAGGCCCGATCGATGAAATTCGTTGTTTACGAGACCGGACCTTGCGGATTTCGCAGAAGTGGTCGCGGTGGGGGTGTTGAAAACGTCGGTGCGCCGACTAGGGTGGGTGTCTCAGAGATCGGACAGCTTGAACCAGATCAGGAGGCCGGCAGTGAGCACCGAGCTGCGTCGTCTGCGCAACTACATCGACGGTGAGTTCCGGGACGCCGCCGACGGACGGACCACCGAGGTGGTCAACCCCGCGACGGGCGAGGCGTACGCCACCGCGCCGCTGTCCGGGCAGGCGGACGTGGACGCCGCCATGGAGGCCGCCGCCCGCGCCTTCCCGGGCTGGCGCGACACCACGCCGGCCGAGCGGCAGAAGGCCCTCCTGAAGATCGCCGACGCCTTCGAGGAGCGCGCCGAGGAGCTGATCGCGGCCGAGGTGGAGAACACCGGCAAGCCGGTCGGGCTCACCCGCTCCGAGGAGATCCCGCCGATGGTCGACCAGATCCGCTTCTTCGCGGGCGCGGCCCGGATGCTGGAGGGCCGCTCGGCCGGCGAGTACATGGACGGGATGACCTCGATCATCCGCCGTGAGCCGGTCGGCGTCTGCGCGCAGGTCGCGCCGTGGAACTACCCGATGATGATGGCCGTGTGGAAGTTCGCCCCGGCCATCGCCGCCGGCAACACGGTCGTCCTCAAGCCGTCGGACACCACCCCGGCCTCCACCGTCCTGATCGCCGACATCATCGGCTCGATCCTGCCCAAGGGCGTCTTCAACGTCATCTGCGGCGACCGCGACACCGGCCGCATGATGGTCGAGCACGACGTCCCGGCCATGGCCTCCATCACCGGCTCCGTGCGCGCCGGCATGTCCGTCGCCGAGTCCGCCTCCAAGGACCTCAAGCGGGTCCACCTTGAGCTGGGCGGCAAGGCCCCGGTCGTCGTCTTCGAGGACACCGACATCGCCAAGGCCGTCGAGGACATCTCCGTCGCCGGCTTCTTCAACGCCGGCCAGGACTGTACGGCCGCCACCCGCGTCCTCGTCCAGGAGTCGATCCACGACGAGTTCGTGGCCGCGCTCGCCAAGGCCGCGTCCGAGACCAAGACCGGCCAGCCGGACGACGAGGACGTGCTCTTCGGCCCGCTGAACAACCCCAACCAGCTCAAGCAGGTCTCCGGCTTCATCGAGCGCCTCCCCGCCCACGCCAAGGTCGAGGCGGGCGGCCAGCAGGTCGGCGACAAGGGCTACTTCTACGCCCCGACCGTCGTCTCCGGCCTGAAGCAGGACGACGAGATCATCCAGAACGAGGTCTTCGGCCCCGTCATCACCGTCCAGTCCTTCACCGACGAGGACCAGGCCGTCGAGTGGGCCAACGGCGTCGAGTACGCCCTCGCGTCCTCGGTGTGGACCAAGGACCACGCCCGCGCGATGCGCATGTCCAAGAAGCTCGACTTCGGCTGCGTGTGGATCAACACCCACATCCCGCTGGTCGCCGAGATGCCGCACGGCGGCTTCAAGAAGTCCGGCTACGGCAAGGACCTGTCGGCGTACGGCTTCGAGGACTACACGCGCATCAAGCACGTGATGACGTCCCTCGACGGCTGACGGCCCCTGGGCCGATTGGTCGTCCACACGACGGGACGGCATGCTTGCGGGGGGTCCCGGAACTCCCCCCCGCGAGCCCCTGCCGTCCCGCCGCTGCCTCCTCGCCGCCCTCGGGAGCACCGCCGCGCCCGGTGCCCTGGGCGGCTGCGCAGTGCCCGCCGCGTACGTGGCGCCCGGTGACCGGGCCGTGGCCGACGACTCCGCGCGGTTCTTCGGCAAGATCAGCCCCGCGCTGATGAGCCACCGGTCCACCGGCCGCGATCTGATCGTCGTCAGCGACTGGATGTGCGCCCGGTACGTCCGGCTCGGCTGGGTCCAGGAGATCGACCGCGCCCACCAGCCGAACGTGGCCGGGCACCTCGACCCGCTGCTCCGCTCGCCCGCCTCCGACAAGGGCCGCCGGTTCACCGTGCCGTGGCAGTCCGGCATCACCGGCATCGCCTACAACCGCCGCGGACTCGGCCGCGAGATACGCCGTGTCTCCGACCTGTGAGCCGAGGACCTCAAGGGCCGCGTGACCCTGCTGTCCGGCCTGACGAGTCGTTCGCGCTGCTCATGCAGGGCAACGGCGTCGACATCACCCGGTGGACCGCGGACGACCTCCACCAGGTCTGCGACAGGTCGAGCGCGGGGTCCGCCGGGGCCGGATACGCCGGTTCACCGGCAACGACTACACCAAGGACCTGGTCAGCGGGGACGTGTCCCCGAGGGGGGCGCCGAGCTGTGGTCGGACTCGCTGATGATCCCCGACCGGGACGTCTGCCCGGTCCCGGCGGCCCGCGAGGTCCTGGCCGCCCCCGAGGACAAGGACACGGCCGCCCTCGCCGACAACCCCTCTGATCTTCCCGGACTGCGGCATGCGCCGCCGTCTCGCCGTCGCCCGTGACATCACCTCCACGGAACGCCCGCAGTTCGCGCGGCGGTGGGACGGGATCTTGGGGCTCTGGCGCGAGGCCGTCCGCGGTGCCGGGTTCACTTGAGGCCGCTGAGCATGACGCCCCTGATGTAGTACTTCTGCAGCAGCAGGAAGAGGACCAGGACCGGCAGGATGCTCAGGACGAGACCGGCCATGACGATGGGCATCGTGCGGGTGGGGTCGACGTGGTCCTGGAGGAGCTGGATGCCGACGGGCAGGGTCATCACGTCCGGGTTGGCGGTCGAGACGAGCAGCGCCCAGATGTACTCGTTCCAGGCGTCGACGAAGGTCAGCAGCCCGAGCGTGACCAGGACCGGCTTGGTCTGCGGCACCACGATCCGCCACCACACGGCGAACTCGCCGGCGCCGTCGATGCGCGCCGCCTCCAGCACCTCGTCCGGGATCGCGACCATGAACTGGCGGGTCAGGAAGATCCCGAAGCCGTTGACGAGGAACGGCACGGCGAGCGCCGCGATGCTGACGGTCAGGCCCGCGCCGCCGCGCCCGAACAGGTCGTTGCCGCCCGCCAGCGGCCAGTGCACCAGGATCAGGAAGTGCGGGATGAAGAAGAGGAACGGCGGGAACATCATCGTGGACAGCACCAGGCGGAAGACGAAGTCCCGGCCGGGGAAGCGCAGTTTGGCCAGCGCGTACCCCGCGAGGGACGACGTGAGCAGCACCGATCCGGTGATCAGCGCGGTGGCGACGACGCTGTTGCGGAAGAGCACCGGCAGGTCCAACTGTCCGATCGCGGCCCGGTAGTTGGAGAGGTCGAACGCCTGGGGCAGGAAGCGGTACGGCAGTGTGCCGGACTCACCGGGGCCCTTGAAGGACGTCATCACCATGTCCAGGAACGGCACCACCGTGAGCACGGCGCCGGTCACGACCACGAGGTACGACAGCCACGGGAAACGGCGACGGCTCACGCGTCCTGACTCCTTCACCCTCCCTCCGCTCACGCGTCCTCCCCTGTGCGCCGGAACCACCACAACTGCGCCAGCGTGACCGCGAGGACCACCACGAACAGCACGAAGGCGGCGGCGCTCGCGGTGCCCCAGTCGCCGTAGCTGAAGGCCAGCCGGTACATCTCCAGCGCGGCCACGTTGGTCGCGTCACCCGGCCCGCCCTTGGTCATCACGATGATCAGCGCGAACGACTGCAGGCCGGTGAGGAACTGGGTGACGCACACGAACAGCAGGGACGGCCGCAGCAGCGGCAGGGTGATCCTCCAGAAGACGGTGACGGGTCCGGCGCCGTCGAGCGCGGCGGCCTCGTAGTACGACTCGGGGATGGACTTCAGCCCGGCGGTCAGGACCAGGATCGCCGAGCCGAGCGAGGCCCAGGCCTGGACGACCACCACCGAGGGCAGCGCGGTGTCCGGGTCCGCGAGGAACGCCACCGAGTCGAGTCCGACGGCGTTGAGGACGCCGTTGACCAGACCGCCCGGCTCGTACATGTACTTCCACACGTTGCCGACGGCGACGACGGTGGTGACGATCGGCAGGAAGTACAAGGTCCGCCACAGCCCCTGGAACCGCAGCTTGTCGATGCAGGTGGCGACGAGCACCGAGCCGGCGAGGGCGAGGGCGACGGTGCCCAGGGCGAACAGCAGCGTATTGGTGAGGATCGGCGTCAGGAACGTCGATCCGTCCGCGAACAGGCCGGTGAAGTTGTCCAGGCCGACCGGCTCGATGTCGCTCAGGGCGAACCCGGACCAGCGGGACATGGACAGCAGCAGTGCGAAGCCGAGGGGCAGGACCAGGAAGACCGCGAAGAACAGCAGCACCGGCGCCAGGAAGAGGTAGGCGACGACGGTCTGGCGGCGCCGGTGGCGGGTACGGCCGTCGACGGCGGGCCCGGCGGTCCGCGCACCGGGGGCCCGTTCGGCCGTCTCCGGCACCAGGGCGTTCACCATGAGCGCGCCACCTCCTGATCGACCTGACGGCGGGTGACGCGCAGCGCCTCCTCGACCGACCGCTGGCCGGTCCACAGCGCCTCGATGTTCTTGCGCAGCAGCGACTTGGCCTGCTGCGCGCCCGGCACGTTCGGCTCCGGTACCGCGTAGGCCAGCGCGTCCAGGAACGGCCGCAGGTTGGGATCGCCAGCCCCGTTCCCGCCGCCCGCGCCCAGGAGCGTCCGCATGTCGTCGGCGCGTCCGGTAAGGGAACCGACCGACACCTGGAGGGCGCTCATCCGGGTCGCCACCGCCCCCCTCGTGCCGCCCGTCTTCTCGGCGTTGAGCCAGCGCAGGAACTCCCAGGCCTCGCGCGGGTGCGCACTGGCCGTGTTG
Source organism: Streptomyces flaveolus (assembly GCF_000716535.1). GTDB lineage: Bacteria > Actinomycetota > Actinomycetes > Streptomycetales > Streptomycetaceae > Streptomyces > Streptomyces flaveolus_A. Next base: position 153,836 of record NZ_JNWV01000009.1, read on the forward strand.
ACCCCGAGCATGAAACCGGTGCAGAGCGTGGCGCGTTCGCCGCCCGCCTCCGGCAGGGGCACCGGCGCGACACCGACGTCGCGGTAGTCCTTGCCCATCAGGGTCCTCAGGCTCCCCGTCCACCAGCCGGCGCTGATCACCATGGCCACCTGCCCGGACGGGAACGCGCGGTAGACGTTGACGCCGGGGGAGCTCGCCCCCTTGGCGACGAGGCGGTGCTCCAGGCCGAACACGGCCCGCCCGGCCGGTGAGTCGATGGCGGTGCTCCGGCCGTCCGCCGAGACGAACGTTCCGCCGGCGGAGTTGAGCAGCGCGAGCGTCTGGCCGACGGTGGTCGAGTCGTCGTAGGTCGACAGGCCGAAGCCCTGGACGAGCGTGTTGCCGTACCGGTCCCGCCTGGTGGTGCGGTAGGCCGCCTCCTCCAGCTCCCGCCAGGTGCGCGGCGGGCCGCCGAGGCCCGCCTCGCGCAGCAGCCGCTTGTTGTAGTACAGGGCGTACGTCTGGACCTCGGTGGGATAGCCGTACACCCTGCCGCCCACCGACGCGGCGCCGACCGCGGCGGCGCTGTAGCCGCGCCTGATCTCCTCGGCGTGCTCGGCCGGGGCGGGCCGCAGGACGCCGGCCCGGACGAGCTGGCCGTTCCACAGGCAGTACGGGTGGAGGATGTCGGCGCCCTGACCGGCGGCCTGCCGGACCATGAACGTGGTCAGCAGGTCCGTGAACTCGACGGCCTTCGTCCGCACCTTGACCCGGTCGTGCGTGGCGTTCCACTCGTCCACCGGGCCCCGCAGCGCCTCCTTGAGCTCCCCGCTCGCGTAGTGGGAGAGCAGGGTCAGGACGATCGGGTCCCCGGGCCGCCCGGTGCCCCGGTGCGGTGCCGCGCAGCCGGAGGCGAGCAGCGCCGTGGGCAGCGCGAGTGCGAAGTGACGGCGGCTCGGGCCGGCCGTCCGCCGTGGCGACCGACGGGCGGGCAGGCCGTCGGAGGGGCTGCCCGGCGTCATCGGGCGGCCTCCCGGCGCAGGACGCGGAACACCCGGGTCGTGGTGAAGCCGGCCGCGCGGTACAGCCGCCCCGCCGGGGACCGTTCGCCGGTCCACAGGAACCACGCGCAGTGCGCGCCGCGCGCCCGCATCCGCTCCAGGACCAGGTGGAGCATGACCGTGCCGAGCCCGGTGCCGCGCATCTCCTCCAGCACGCCGAACGGGCCGAACCGCTCGTCGGCCGACGCGTACGCCCCGTGCATCGCCCAGCCGGCCAGGCGGCCCGACGGGTCCCGGGCGACGACGATCCGGTCGAGCGGCGTGCCGGCGGCCACGCACTCCCGGATCGCCCGCGCCCAGTCCGGGTTGAAGTGGCTCCCGGCGAGCGCCACCAGGTCCACCAGGTCGTCGTCGGACGGGGTGGCGAACAGGTAGCCGCAGGCCGCCAGTTCGTCCCGGCGGCGCGCGGCCACGTCGGGGAAGCGATAGCCGACCAGGCCGCGGTCCATCGCCGCCGCCTCGTACAGGGTCCGGAAGCCCAGCGAGTCGAGGAGCTTCGCCGCTTCCGGGTACGTCTCGGCGTCCAGCCCGGGGAGGAGGTAGTTCGGGGTGTACGAGGAGAAGTCCACGCGGGTGCGGCCGTGGCCGTGCAGCCAGTCGAGGGCGTCGGTCAGCAGCCGGCGGCCGAGGCCGTGCCCACGGGCGGCCGGGTCGACGAAGAAGAACGGGATCCAGCCCTGCTCCGGCTCCAGGTCCGTGCCGCTCATCGGCGTCAGACGGCGCACCGCGTAGGCCGCGCCGAGGACTCGGTCGCCGTCGACGGCGACCCGGAGCCCCTCCGGGTCGAAGTTGGCGTCGAGCAGCACCAGGGAGCGGAAGCGGTCCGGGGTGATGGGGTCGGCCGGCGCGCTCCGCCGCCACGCCTCCACCAGCCGAGGTCCGTCACCCACACGAAAGCCACGCGTTCCGGCCCGGGATGTCGTCGTGCGGTCGGTCATCGACGGGGTGTCCTTCCGTGGGTCACGGCCCCGGTCCCGGAGCCGGGGTGTACGACGGCAGCCGCGGGCTCAGGGGTAGAGCAGCACCTCGGCGCCGGACCAGTCGGCGGGCGGTGCCGGCGGGGCGCACAGCGGCAGGGGGTCGTCGCCCGCGTCGACGGTGCGCCGCAACCGGTCGGACCCCCACAGCAGGTCGATGAAGGGACGGCGGCCGGTCTCCCCGGTCCCGTCCGCGCCGGCGTCCGCGGTGTGCCAGGCGAAGTCGTCCGGGTACAGCCGCCGCAGTGTGGCGAGCATCGCGACGGCGGTGCGCACGGGAGCGAACGCCACGCGGTCGGTGACGTGGAGCTGGACCCCGCGCAGCGGCCGTCCGGCGTGCTTGTGGAAGGTCGGTACGAAGCGCAGGTCACGGAAGTGCACTCCCGGCAGGGCGAGTTCGGCGAGCGCGGGTGCGAACCGCGCGTCGATGTACGGAGCCCCGACGATCTCGAAGGGCTGCGTGGTGCCCCGGCCCTCCGAGAGATTCGTCCCCTCGAACAGGCAGGTGCCCGGGTAGACGGCGGCCGTGGCGGGCGTCGGGACGTTCGGCGAGGGCGCGATCCACGGCAGGCCGGTGGCCGCCGCGTCCATGGCGCGCTGCCAGCCGACCACCTCGATCACCGTCAACTCGGCTGGTCGTCCGGCGACTTGGGGGACAGCGGAGGCGTTGAGGTGCCGGGCGAGTTCGCCGCAGGTGAGGCCGTGCCGGACAGGTATCGGGGCGCGCCCGACGAAGCTGGCCCACGCCGGGTCGAGCAGCGGGCCCTCGCTGACGAGCCCGCCGAGCGGATTCGGCCGGTCGGCGACCACGAACCGTACGCCCGTACGGGCCGCCGAGACCATCAGGTCGAACATCGTCCACACGTAGGTGTAGAACCGGGCCCCGATGTCCTGGAGGTCGAACACCAGGGCGTCGACGCCGCTGTCGCCCAGCAGGGTGTCGAGGCGGTCGCCGTCGCACCGATAGGTGTCGTGGACCGGCAGGCCGGTGGTGGGGTCCCGCCGGGCGGTCTCGCCCTCCCCGGCCTGGCCGGTCCCGTGCAGCCCGTGCTCGGGTCCGAACAGGGCGACCAGCGGCGCGCCGGCCGCGAGCAGCGCGGGCGCGGCGGGGCGCAGGTCGGGGAGGACGCCGGTGTGGTTGGTCACCAGCCCCAGCCGGCCGGGCCCGGCGAGTCCGGGCGACGCGTGCAGTCGTGCGATCCCGGTCGTCACCGCGACGCGGTCGTCCGTGCTCATCCGTTGCCCCGTCTGCCGGTGACGTCTCGAAGGGTGGGGCGCAATTTACTGGTATGTCCGGGAACTTTGCAATGATTCAGGGCGGTTCACGCCGAAGCGGCTGTTCGTACCGAAAGCGCCGTGGTCCGATCAGGTAGCGTCGGCCCCCACCGACAGCTTGGACATCGCCATGACCACCGCGATCGTCGTCGGCGGCGGACCGAACGGACTCACCGCCGCCGCTCTCCTCGCCCGGGCCGGGCTGGACGTCACCCTCCTGGAGGCCGCCGACGAGGTCGGCGGCGGCACCCGCAGCGAGGAGGCGATCCTGCCCGGCCTGCTGCACGACCACTGTTCGGCCGTGCACTCCGTGACCGTCGCCTCGCCCGCGCACAAGGCGCTGGACCTCGCACGCCACGGACTGCGCTGGCGGCTGCCGGACGTCGACTGCGTCCACCCCCTGGACGACGGTACGGCGGGGGTGCTGCTGCGCTCGGTGCGGGACACCGCACGCCTGCTCGGCCCCGACGGCCCCCGCTACCGGCGCCTGCTGGAGCCCCCGGCGCGCCACTGGGAAGCCCTGAGTCACGACGTGCTGGGCCCCCTGCTGCGCGTCCCCTCCCACCCCCTGCTCCTCGCCCGCTTCGGCCTGCCCACCACCCTCCCCGCCACCCTGCTCGCCCGCCTCTTCTCCACCCCCCGTGCCCGGGCCCTGTGGGCCGGAGCCGCGGCGCACTCCTTCCGCCCGCTGTCCGAGCCGCTGGGCTCGGCCATCGGGCTGGGCGTCCTCGCCGCCGGCCACGCCTGCGGATGGGCCGTCGCGGAAGGCGGCTCCCAGGCCATCGCCCGCAGCCTGGAACGGGCACTGCGCGCACACGGCGGCCGTGTCCGGACCGGCGTCCGCATCACCCACCACGCCCAGATCCCGCCCGCCGACGTCACCCTCCTCGACCTCGACCCCGCGCAGATCGCCCGCGTCTACGGCGACCGGCTGCCCACCCGCGTGCGCCGCGCCTACCAGCGCTTCCGGCGCGGGCCCGCCGCCTTCAAGGTGGACCTGGCCGTCGAGCAGGGCGTGCCGTGGACGAACGAACACGCCCGGCGGTCGGGGTTCGTGCACCTCGGCGGCACGTTCGCCGAGATCGCGCAGACGGCGAGGGACGTGAACGAAGGCCGTATGCCCCGCCGCCCCTTCGTCCTGGTCGCCCAGCAGTACCTGGCCGACCCCGGCCGCTCCGTCGGCGACGTCCACCCCGTCTGGGCCTACGCCCACGTCCCCCACGGCTACGACGGCGACGCCACGGAAGCCGTCCTCGGCCAGCTCGAACGCTTCGCCCCCGGCACCCGGGACCGTGTCGTCGGCCTGCGCGCCACCTCACCAGCCGGGTTCGCCGCCGCCAACCCCAACTTCGCCGGCGGCGACATCCTCACCGGCGCCCGGACCGTCCGCCAGCTCCTGTTCGGTGCCCGCCCCGCCCTCGACCCCTACTCCACCACCCTGCCCGGCGTCTTCGCCTGCTCGGCCGCCACCCCGCCGGGCCCCGGCGCCCACGGCATGTGCGGTGCCGGGGCGGCGGCCTCGGCCCTGCGTCACCTCGGCGCGAGGCCGGACCGGTGACACGGACGGGCGCGTTGCGGGCGCGGTCAGTCGCCCAGCGCCCGGCTCACCGTCGCCGCCGCCTGCACACCTCCGGCCGGCCGCATCGCGCGGGAGCGGGTGCTGCACCGGGAAGAGTTTTGAACATGTTCAATTCCAGGCGTACGCTGCTGCCATGAGCGACAGAGCCGCCCTGCTCAAGGGCATCCGCGTCTGGCTGGCCCTCTTCGTCGTGTGCCTCGTCCTCAGCGGGGCCACCGCCTTCCCGCTGGTGCACGAACTGCACTGGACCGAGAGCGCGTTGCGCGCGCTGTCCGTGCCGGAGCACCTGCCCGGGCTGATGGCGTGGATCTCCCGGGTGCGGGACGGGCTGGACACCGTCGACGCGGACCAGCCCTTCGTCCTGTACGGCACCGACTGGCTGGCCTTCGCCCACCTCGTCATCGCAGTCGCCTTCTACGGCCCGTACCGCGACCCCGTCCGCAACATCTGGGTGGTCGAGTTCGGGATGATCGCCTGTGCCGGGATCATCCCGCTCGCCCTCGTCTGCGGACCGGTCCGCGGGATCCCCTTCTGGTGGAGCGTCATCGACATGTCGTTCGGGGTTTTCGGGATCGTCCCGCTGTACGTCGTACGGAAGAAGATCAAGCGGCTGGAGGCGCTCGGCGCACCGCCCGCGCTCCCGGCCGCCACCGCCGCGGGCTGAATGCCGCGTACGGCGAACAGCCCGGCTCAGGTCAGCGGTTGAACGCCGGGAACGCGAAGCGCTGGGCGACGGCCAGGCCGTCGCCCTTCGCGTCCGTGGAGTTGACCGAGTAGACCAGCGTGCGGGACAGGTCGGGGGTCGCGGCGATCACCGTCGCGTACCCGGGGCGCGAACCGGTCTTGCCCCAGATCACCTTGCCGTTCACCTCGAACCGCTCCAGCGCCGCGCCGTACCGCGCCCCGGGCACGTCCGGAAGCGTGAACATCTCCTTCAGCCGCGGCTCCGGCACCACCCGGCCGCGGAACAGCCCGACCAGCAGCCGCTCCAGATCGGCGGTCGTGGAGATCAGGTCACCGGCCGCGAACCGGTCGGACATGTTCCAGTCGGTCACGTCGACCAGCTTGCCGTCGATCCAGTCGTAGCCGCGGTGGTGCGGCCCGTGGATCCGGGGGTCCGCGCCGGCCGGGAAGGAACTGTGCCGCATGCCGAGGGGCCGGAAGATCCGCACCTCGGCCTGGTGCGCGTACGAGTCGCCGGTCACCTTCTCGATGAGCATGCCGAGCACGGTGTAGTGGATGTTGCCGTAGGTCTGCCGCGTGCCCGGCGGGTACGCCGGTCCCTGCGCCACGGCGTCCGCCACGACCTGTCGGGGCGTCAGCGTCTCGAAGCGGTGCGGGTACCCCGCCTCCACCGTGTCGCCGAGGGACGGGCCCGGGCGCAGGCCGCTCGTGTAGTTCAGCAACTGCCGTACGGTGATCGGCGCGAAGTCCTCGGGGAGCAGGCCCGGCAGATACCGCTGCACGGTCCCGTCGAGGTCGATCCTGCCTTCCGCGGCCAGTTGGAGCACGATCGACGCGGTCACCACCTTCGTCACCGAACCCGCCCGGAAGCGTGCGTTCTCCAGGGCCGGCGCCCCGGTCCGCACGTCCCGCACCCCGGCCGTCCCGCGCCAGGTCCCGTCGCCGCCGACGCGGAGCAGCGCGGCGGTGGCGTCGTGGTCGGGCAGCCCGGCGACGGCGGCGGCGAGCGCCTCGGTGTCGGGGCCGGTCGTGGCGGATGCCGGTGAGGCGGACGTCGAGGGCGCGGACCTCGCGGGTGCGGATGTCGAGGGCGTGGTCGCCGCGAAGGCGGGTGCGGTCAGCGGGCCGGCGGCCACCGCGGTGACGAGGGCGGCGGCCAGCAGGGCGGAACGGCTGGTGCGGGGCATGCGGGACTCCTTGGAGGGCGGCGTCGGGGTTACCGGAAGACGGTGCGTGATCATCCTCCGGTGCCGGACCGGGGCCGCGGATCCTCACCGAGGAGGGCGCACGACCCTTGCTTCGTCCCCGACCAACCGGCTGCTCTCCTAGGGGAGTTGCCCGGGACCACCCCTACGGGCCGGCCCCGCGCGGGTGTAGTGCTCCTGCGCGGCCATCACCTCGTCGCCGTGCTCGAACGCCCAGGCGCCGAAGGCGTCGATCGGCCCGAGCAGCGTCCGCCCCAGCGAGGTGAGCCCGTACTCCACACGGGGTGGCGAGCCGCCGTAGGCCCGCCGCTCCACCAGGCCGTTGAACTCCAGCCGGCGCAGGGTCTCCGTCAGCACCTTCTGGCTGATCCCGCCGATGTGCTCCCGCAGGGCGACCGGCCGCTGCGGACCGTCCCTCTGGGCACCGCGTTCCAGGTGTTGGCGAGCAGGTCGAAGGCGAGCCGGGCCCGGCAGTCGGCGAGGAAGGCGTCGTCGTCGGTCACGTACCGAATGGTGCCCGAGCGGCTTCCTACTGTCCTGTGCGTATCCGACACACCCACTGGGGGAGGACGTTGTGCGCATAGGGATTCTCGGTAAGGGATCGATGGCTCGGGCGCTGGGCGAACAGTGGCAGCGGGCCGGGCACGAGGTGGCCGCGGCCGGCCGGTCGCGCGGCGACCTGCGGGGCGCGGCGGAGCACGGCACCGACGCGGTGCTGCTGGCCGTGCCCCACGCGGTGGCCGTGGACGTGGTCACAGGGCTCGAAGACGCCCTGCACGGGCGGGTGTTGATCGACTGCACCAACCCGGTGGGCCCCGACTTCGCCCTGCTCACGGCCGGTGGTCCGGCGGCGGCCGAGCGCATCGCCGCCGCCGCGCCCGGCGCCCGCGTGGTCAAGGCGTTCAACCTCTGCCACGAGAGCGTCTGGCGGCTGACCCCGCCCGTCTTCGCCGGCCGCCCGCTCGCGGTACCGCTGTGCGGGGACGACGAGGCCGCGCTCACGGTCGTACGACGGCTGGTGCGCGACCTGGGCTGTGTGCCGCTGCACGCCGGCGGACTGGACCGGTCCGGGCTGCTGGAGGCGACGGCCGCGCTGCTGATCCGGCTGTGGGTGGCGGAGGGCGCCGACGCCCAGGCGATCGTGCCCCCGCTGGAGTTCTCCGGTGCCTAGAGCGCGGTGCGCAGGGCGTGCAGGACGTCGATCCGGTTCGTCGTGACCGAGTCGACGCCCAGGTCCACCAGGCGGCTCATGGAACGGCGGGTGTCCGGGGTCCAGACGGACAGCAGGAGGCCGTCGTGGTGGACGCGGGCCGCCAGCTCCCGGCTCACCAGCGAGAAGCGGTAGTTGAGCCAGCGCGGGCGGATCGCGGCCAGCAGCGCGGGCCGGGGCGGTGCCAGGGTCGTCCAGGTCAGGGCGATCTCGGCGCCCGGGTCGGCGGCGCGGACGGCGAGCATCGCCTCGGCGTGCGCGCTGTAGTAGACCCGGTCCCCGGCCCCGCACTGCCGGACCACGTCCAGGGTCCGCGCGACCGTACGGCGGCCGACCGGTCCGCACAGGTCCAGCATCACCCTGCTGTCCCCGGTCGCCGCCAGCGCCTCCGCCAGCGTCGGCACACCGCCCGCCGTGAGCCCGCGCAGCTCGTCCGCGGACAGCGCGCCCAGCGGCCGGTCGACCTCCCACAGCCGCCGCAGCGTGTCGTCGTGCAGCAGCACGGGGACGCCGTCCCGGGTGAGCCGTACGTCGACCTCGACGGCGTCCGCGCCCCGGTCGAGCGCGGACCGCAGTGAGTCGAGGGTGTTCTCGCGGAAACGGTAGGGGTCGCCGCGGTGGGCCACGGCGGTCAGCGTCTGCATGGCCCCCATTGTGGCCGGTGTCAGGAGGCCGGCCAGGCGGCGGTGTACGTGTCGATCTCCGCCGCGATCCGCGCCTTGCCCGCCGCGTCCAGGAAGGAGGCCTCCACGGCGTTCTTCGCCAGGTCGGCCAGGCCCCGCTCGTCCAGGTCCAGGAGCCGGGCGGCCACCGCGTACTCGTTGTTCAGGTCGGTGCCGAACATCGGCGGGTCGTCGGAGTTGATCGTCACCAGCACCCCGGCCCGTGTGAACTCCTTGATCGGGTGCTCGTCCAGCGTGCGGACCGCGCGGGTGGCGATGTTGGAGGTCGGGCACACCTCCAGCGGGACGCGGTGCTCGGCGAGGTGGGCGAGCAGCTTCGGGTCCCGCGCCGAGCTGGTGCCGTGCCCGATCCGCTCGGCGCGCAGCTCGGTCAGCGCGTCCCACACGGTCTCCGGGCCGGTCGTCTCCCCGGCGTGCGGCACGGAACGCAGACCGGCGGCGATGGCGCGGTCGAAGTACGGCTTGAACTGCGGCCGGGGCACGCCGATCTCCGGCCCGCCGAGCCCGAACGACACCAGGCCCTCCGGGCGGAACCGGTCGTCGGTGGCCAGCCGCACCGTCTCCTCGGCCGCCTCCAGACCGGCCTCGCCGGGGATGTCGAAGCACCAGCGCAGCATGGTCCCGAACTCGGCCTCGGCGGCCTTCCGGGCATCCTCGATCGCGTCCATGAACGCCCGCGCGTCGATGCCGCGCCGGGTCGAGGAGAACGGGGTGATGGTCAGCTCGGCGTACCGCACCTGCTGCCGGGCCATGTCGCGGGCCACCTCGTAGGTGAGCAGCCGGACGTCCTCCGGGGTACGGATGAGGTCCACGACCGACAGGTACACCTCGATGAAGTGCGCGAAGTCGGTGAACGTGAAGTAGTCGACCAGGGCCTCGGGGTCGCTGGGGACCTTGGAGTCGGGGTGCCGGGCGGCCAGTTCGGAGACGATGCGGGGGGAGGCGGAGCCGACGTGGTGGACGTGCAGTTCCGCCTTGGGCAGTCCGGCGACGAAGGCGCGCAGATCGCGGTCGGCGGTGCCGGTGGCGGGTACGGAGCTGTCGGTCAAGGGGTCCTCCCGGGACGGGCGCCCGCGGCACGTCGTCCGGGGCACGTCGTGCGGTGCACGTCGCGCGTCGGACGTGGTCCGTGGTGCGGGCGCGATGATCGGCTGATCGGGTTGCGCGGCATCATCGTAGGCCCCGGGCCGCGGCGGCCCGCGCTGCCCGTAGCATGACCGGACGTCCAGCAGAGGGGTGTGCCGACCATGTCCGACGAGGTGCCGCAGTCCACGCCGGGGGAGCAGAGCGGCGGGCACGACTCCGCGATACCCCGGGTGTCCTTCGACAAGGGACCGGAGCGGACGGCACCGGCCGCGCCGGGCGCGGATGAGGCACGGGGCCAGGACGCCGTCCCCGCCCCCGGCTCCGTCCACGACCAGCAGACGGTGACGTCGCTGCCGGCGTTCCCGGCCCAGGCCACGCCCGCGGACGGCACACCCGCGCCCTGGGCCGGCCCAGCCGACGGCGCCACGTCCGCGGCCCCGCCGTCTCCGACAGGGCAGCCCAATCCCTTCGCGCCCCCGGCTTCCGCCTCGGGGCCGGCCCCTTTCGCACCGCCGTCTCCGGTGGCGCAGCCCAATCCCTTCACATCTCCGTCCGCTGCTTCGGAGTCGAACCCTTTCGCACCTCCGTCTCCGACAGGGCAGCCCAACCCCTTCGCGCCCCCGGCTTCCGCCTCGGGGCCGGCCCCTTTCGCACCTCCGTCTCCGACAGGGCAGCCCAACCCCTTCGCGCCCCCGGCTTCCGCCTCGGAGTCGAACCCCTTCGCATCCCCGGCTCCCGCACCGCAGCCGAACCCCTACGCGCCCCCTGCCCCCACGCCCCCGGTGAACCCGTTCGCCCCGCCGGCGTCCCCCGTCGGCCCGCACGCGGGAGCGGAGGCGGTGCCGCCGCCTCCCATCGCCCCCGACGGCCCCGGCCAGGTGCCGTACGGCTACCCGGGCGCCGCTCCCGCCGACGGCTACCCGGGCCCGCAGGAGGCCCCGTACGGCGGCGTCGCCCCCTATCCCGCCGCCCACGGCTATGCCTGGCCCGGCATGCAGCCGCCCCCGAGCAACGGCATGGGCACGGCCTCGTTGGTGCTGGGGATCATCTCGGCGGTCGGGTTCATCCTGTGGCCGATCGCCCTGGTGCTCGGCATCCTGGCCCTGATCTTCGGCGGCCTGGGCCGGGGCAAGGCCAACCGAGGTGAGGCGACGAACCCGGGCGTGGCCCTGGCCGGCATCATCTGCGGGGCCGCCGGGATCGTCCTGGTACTGGGCCTGTTCGCCCTGCTCATCGCGATCAACACCTGACGCGGCCGCCGGTCACCGACCGATCCCGGCCGACGTGTCCCGGGCCGGCCGACCTGTCCGGGGCCGGGCGGAGAGACCGGTCCAGGCCGACCTTGTCCGGGGCCAGGCGGAGAGACCGGTCCAGGCCGGAGGGACCATCCCCGAGGGCTCACCCAGCGGCGACCGCCGCACCGACACCGACACGGGCAGCGCCGGTCACCGACGGCCCGTGAGCCTGACGGCGGTCATCCGACGGCGCTGAGCCAGCGGGGCCGAGCCGACCGCCGGTGATCCGACGGCGGCAACCCGACGGTGCGGAGCCAGCGGGGCCGAGCCGACCGCCGGTCACTCGACGGCGGAAACCCGACGTCCGCAATCCTCGCGGCAGCGCTCCGCCCGCGCCGACCCGCCGACGGCGATCCGCCGAGCCCAACCGAGGTGGCAATCCGATGGCGCCAACCTGACACCGCCAACCGGCCCGGCCACTCCAACGCAGCCACCCGCCCCCGCCGACCCGACGGCGCCCCCCTGCGGCAGCGATCTGTCCGCGCCGTCCCCCGACGGCAGTCCGCCGAGCGCAGCCCGAGGCGGCAATCCGATGGCGCCAACCCGCCCCGGCCGACCCGACGGCGTCCCCCTGCGGCAGCGATCTGTCCGCGCCGACCCGCCGACGGCACTCAGCCGAGCGCAACCCGAGGCGCCAACCCACCTCCGCTCACCTAACGCAGCCACCCCGACACCGCCACCCAACGCAGCCACGCGCCCCCGCCAACCCGCCCCGCCAACCCACCCCCGCCCACCTCAACGCCCGACCCCGCCGCCCGGACGAACCGCCGAAGCGCCGCAGGCCTACGCTCCTGCGCCCGCCAGCCTCTCCCGTGCCTCCATCAGGGCGAAGCCCAGGAGGTTCAGGCCGCGCCACCGCTCCGGGTGCGAGGCCGCCTCGTCGTCCGCCGCCAGGCCGATGCCCCATATCCGGTCCACGGGGCTCGCCTCCACCAGCACCCGCTCCCCGGTGCCCAGCAGGAACATCCCGAGGTCGGCATCGGCGGCGAACTTGTGCACGCTGCCCTCGACCACCAGCCGGAAGCGTTCCCGCTTCCACACCGCCTCGTCGAAGTCCCGGACCAGCCGGCCCGCCTTCTTCGCCTCGGCGGGATGCTCCGCGGCCAGCACCCGGCGCTCGGCCTCCGCGTCCCCGAACAGCCGGGCCTTGCCCGTCATCATCCAGTGCTCGGCCGTCGCGTACGCCACGCCGTCCACCACGAACGGCGACGGCCACCACTGGCTCAGACAGCTCGGACCGATCCGGCCGTCCGGCCGCGGCCGGTGTCCCCAGAAGTGCAGATACTTGATCCGGGACCCCGCCCGGACCTCCCTGATCAGGGCGTCCACCCCGTCGATCTTCCCCATGCACGCGAGTGTGGCACGCACCACTGACACTCCGTCCGCCCTTTTCGGCCCCCACTCGACACCTGGTCGACAGATTCCGTCGCGTAACCAAAAGGCAACAACGGAATCACTTGTTGGCGTTCGGTCCCTCTGTCAGGATCGGCACTCAAATCGAGCTGGAGCTACGCCCCCCGCCCCTCGGGACGGGCGCACGGCGGAGGAGAGCGACATGCACAACCCGGGCACCGCCACCCCGGAACGATTCCCCGCACAGGACCGCTTGGCGGCCGGCGCGCAGTTCATCGCCGGCCGGCCCGCCCAGGGCACCTCGGGCCGCACCCACTCCGTGGTCGACCCGGCCACCGGCGCCGAGGTGTACACGTACGAGCTGGCCGGTACCGACGACGTCGACGCGGCCGTCGCCGCCGCGCGCGCCGCCTTCCCGGGCTGGTCCGCCGCCACCCCGGGCGAGCGCTCGGACGCCCTGCACCGGTTCGCCGCCGTGCTCGCCGAGCGCGCCGAGGAGTTCGCCCGCGCGGAGTCCCTCCAGTGCGGCAAGCCGCTCAAGCTCACCCGCGAGTTCGACGTGCCGGGCACCATCGACAACACCGCGTTCTTCGCGGGCGCCGCCCGGCATCTGCAGGGGCAGTCCGCCGGTGAGTACTCCGGCGACCACACGTCGTACATCCGGCGCGAGCCCATCGGTGTCGTCGGCTCCATCGCGCCCTGGAACTACCCGCTCCAGATGGCCGCCTGGAAGATCCTCCCGGCGATCGCCGCCGGCAACACGATCGTGCTGAAGCCCGCCGAGCTGACCCCGCTGACCTCGCTGCTGTTCGCCCAGGCAGCCACGGACGCGGGCATCCCGGACGGCGTGATCAACATCGTCACCGGGACCGGGAAGCAGGCCGGTGAGCACCTCGTCGGGCACCCGGACGTGGCCATGACCTCCTTCACCGGGTCCACCGTCGTCGGCAAGCGCGTCGCCGAGATCGCCACGGCCACCGTCAAGCGGCTGCATCTGGAGCTGGGCGGCAAGGCGCCCTTCGTCGTCTTCGACGACGCCGACCTGGAGGCCGCCGTGCACGGCGCGGTCGCCGGCGCGCTCATCAACACCGGGCAGGACTGCACGGCCGCCACGCGCGCGTACGTGCAGCGCCCGCTGTACGAGGCGTTCGTGGAGCGGACGGCCGCGCTGATGGAGACCGTGCGGCTCGGCGACCCGTTCGCGCCCGGCACCGACCTCGGGCCGCTGATCTCCCACGCGCAGCGCGACCGGGTCGCAGCCTTCGTGGACCGCGCGCGGGGCTACGCGCGCGTGGTGACCGGCGGCGAGGCCCCCCAGGGTGACCTGAAGGACGGCGCCTACTACCGGCCCACCCTGATCGCCGGCGCGGCCCAGGACAGCGAGATCGTCCAGTCGGAGATCTTCGGTCCGGTACTGGTCGTCCTTCCGTTCGACAGTGATGATGAGGGCATCCGGCTGGCCAACGACACCCCGTACGGCCTCGCCGCCTCCGCGTGGAGCAGCAACGTCTACCGCGCGAACCGGGCCACCCGCGAGATCAAGGCGGGCTGCGTCTGGATCAACGACCACATCCCGATCATCAGCGAGATGCCGCACGGCGGCTACAAGGCCTCCGGCTTCGGCAAGGACATGTCGACGTACTCCTTCGAGGAATACACGCAGGTCAAGCACGTAATGTTCGACAACACCGCGGTGGCCAGGAAGGACTGGCACCGCACGATCTTCGGGGACCGCTAGCGACGACCAGGCCACCGACCAGGCCGATCCTCCCGAAAGGGCACCACGCGCATGGAGCAGTACGAGCCCGACCGCCTCACCCCGCCCCAAGTGGCCGCCATGCGGCGCAGCTTGCGCAACGGCAGGGCCGCCCTGACCCGCCGGTCGCTGCTGCGGGCGTCCGCGGGCGGCGCGCTCGCCGCCGGCGGACTCGGAGCGCTGAGCGGCTGCGGGATCCCCGCGGCGGGCAAGACCCAGGGCGGCACCTCCGCCCAGGACCACTCGGCCGCGGAGAAGGTGGTGAACTTCTCCAACTGGACCGAGTACATCGACGTCGACGACAGCGGCAAGCACCACCCCACCCTGGAGACCTTCCGCCGGCGGACCGGGATCACGGTCAACTACACCGAGGACATCAACGACAACAACGAGTTCTTCGGCAAGATCAAGCCGCAGCTCGCCGCGGGCCAGGACACCGGCCGGGACATCGTCGTCCTCACCGACTGGCTGGCCGCCCGGCTGATCCGCCTCGGCTGGGTGCAGAAACTGGACCCGTCCAACCTGCCGCACGCCTACACCAACCTCTCGCCCCAGTTCCGCAACCCCGACTGGGACCCCGGGCGCGCGTACTCGTACCCCTGGCAGGGCATCTCCACCGTGATCGCCTACAACAAGAAGGCGCTCGACGGCATCGAGGTGAGGTCGGTCTCCGACCTGCTCGACAACCCGAAGCTCAAGGGACGCGTGGGCTTCCTCTCGGAGATGCGGGACTCCATCGGCATGACCCTGCTCGACATGGGCAAGGACCCGGCGAAGTTCACCGACGACGACTTCGACGCGGTGATCGCCCGCCTCCAGAAGGCCGTCGACAAGGGCCAGATCCGCCGCTTCACCGGCAACGACTACACCTCCGACCTGACCAAGGGCGACTTCGCGGCCTGCGTCGCCTGGGCCGGCGACGTGGTCCAGCTCAAGGCGGACAGCCCGGACGTCGACTTCGTCATCCCCGACAGCGGCTACATGACGTCGACCGACAACATGTGCGTCCCGAACAAGGCGCGGCACAAGACGAACGCCGAACGGCTCATGGACTTCTACTACGAGCCCGAGCAGGCCGCCGCGCTCGCCGCCTACATCAACTACGTGACGCCGGTCGACGGGGTGAAGCCCTACCTTGCGAAGATCGACAAGGACGCGGCGGACAACCCGCTGATCGTCCCCGACAAGGCCATGCAGGCGAAGTCCCACGCCTTCCGCTCCCTGAGCCAGAAGGAAGAGACGGCCTACGAAGAGAAGTTCGCGAAGCTCACAGGGGCGTGACGACGATGAAGACGACACCAGACAACAGCGGCGACGTCCGCCTCTCGGGCATCTCCAAGACCTACGGCTCCTTCACCGCCGTGCACCCGCTGGACCTGACCGTGCCCGAGGGCTCCTTCTTCGCCCTGCTCGGCGCCTCCGGCTGCGGCAAGACCACCACCCTGCGCATGATCGCCGGCCTGGAGGAGCCCACGACGGGCACCGTCCGGCTCGGCGACCAGGACGTCACCCACCTGCCGCCGTACAAACGGCCGGTGAACACGGTCTTCCAGTCCTACGCCCTCTTCCCGCACCTCGACATCTTCGAGAACGTCGCCTTCGGCCTGCGCCGGCGCGGCATCAAGAGCGTGAAGAAGCAGGTGGAGGACATGCTGGAGCTGGTCCAGCTCGGCGAGCAGGCGCGCAAGAAGCCGCACCAGCTCTCCGGCGGCCAGCAGCAGCGCGTCGCCGTGGCCCGCGCGCTGATCAACCACCCCAAGGTGCTCCTGCTGGACGAGCCGCTCGGCGCCCTGGACCTGAAGCTGCGCCGCCAGATGCAGCTGGAGCTCAAGCGCATCCAGACCGAGGTCGGCATCACCTTCGTGCACGTCACGCACGACCAGGAGGAGGCCATGACCATGGCCGACACGGTCGCCGTGATGAACGGCGGCCGGGTCGAGCAGCTCGGCTCGCCGGCCGACCTGTACGAGAACCCGCAGAGCACCTTCGTCGCCAACTTCCTCGGCACCTCCAACCTCATCGAGGCCGAGGTCGACACGAAGAACGGCGACGACATCGTGCTCAAGGCGGGGGGCGGCAAGCTGGTGCTGCCCGAGGCGCGGTGTGCCGCCCCGACGACGGCCGGCGGCAAGGTGCTGGTCGGCATCCGCCCGGAGAAGATCTCCCTCACGCACGCCGACGACGCGGGGGAGATCCCCGAGGGCCGTAACCGCCTCACCGGCAAGATCGCCGACGCGAGCTTCATCGGCGTCTCCACGCAGTACGTCATCGACAGCCCGGTCTGCGACGAGCTGGCGGTGTACGTGCAGAACGTCGAGCGCGACGGCCGGCTCGTCCCCGGCGCCGACGTGGTCCTGCACTGGAGCCCGGCGCACACCTTCGGTCTGGACGCCGCCCAGGACATCGACGCGGGCACCGAGGAAGAGGTCGCCGCCTGATGTCCACACTCACCGAGGCGCCCCCGCCCCTCGCCCCCGCCACCCCGGAGAAGAAGCCCCCGCGCAGGCGCGGCCGGTTCACCCCGTACTGGCTGCTGCTGCCCGGCATGCTGTGGCTGATCGTCTTCTTCGCGCTGCCGATGCTCTACCAGGCCTCCACCTCCGTGCAGCAGGGCTCCCTGGAGGAGGGCTACAAGGTCACCTGGCACTTCGCGACCTACTGGGACGCCCTGTCCGCGTACTGGCCGCAGTTCCTGCGGTCCGTCTCCTACGCCGCCGCCGCGACCGTGCTGTGCCTGCTGCTCGGCTACCCGCTGGCGTATCTCATCGCCTTCCGCGCGGGCCGCTGGCGCAACCTGATCATGATCCTGGTGATCGCGCCGTTCTTCACCAGCTTCCTGATCCGCACCCTGGCCTGGAAGACGATCCTCGCGGACAACGGCGTGGTCGTGCACACGCTGAACTCGCTGCACGTCCTGGACCTCACCAACTGGCTCGGCTGGACGGCCGGCGACCGCGTCCTCGCCACCCCGCTCGCGGTCGTCTGCGGACTGACGTACAACTTCCTGCCGTTCATGATCCTGCCGCTGTACACCTCGCTGGAGCGGATCGACGGGCGGCTGCACGAGGCGGCCGGCGACCTGTACGCCAAGCCGTGGACCACCTTCCGCAAGGTCACCTTCCCGCTGTCCATGCCGGGCGTGGTCTCCGGGACGCTGCTGACCTTCATCCCGGCGGCCGGTGACTACGTCAACGCCGAACTCCTCGGCTCCACCGACACCCGCATGATCGGCAACGTCATCCAGACGCAGTTCCTGCGCATTCTGGACTATCCGACGGCCGCGGCCCTCTCCTTCATCCTCATGGCCGCGATCCTGGCCATGGTCACCCTCTACATCCGCCGGTCCGGGACGGAGGATCTGGTCTAAATGCCCTTCGTCACCTGGCTCAAGCGCCATCTCGTCGTCATCGCCGGACTGCTGACGCTCGCCTATCTCCTGCTGCCGAACGTCATCGTCACGGTGTTCTCCTTCAACAAACCGAAGGGGCGCTTCAACTACGAATGGCAGCGCTTCTCCACGGACGCCTGGAAGGACCCCTGCGGCGTCGCCGACATGTGCGGCTCGCTGTCCATCAGCCTCCAGATCGCCGTGTGGGCGACGGTCGGCGCCACGATCCTCGGCACGATGATCTCCTTCGCGCTGGTCCGCTACCGCTTCCGCGCGCGCGGCGCCGTCAACTCGCTGATCTTCCTGCCGATGGCGATGCCCGAGGTCGTCATGGCCGCCTCGCTGCTCACCCTGTTCCTCAACATGGGCGCCCAGCTCGGCTTCTGGACGATCCTCATCGCCCACATCATGTTCTGCCTGAGCTTCGTCGTCACCGCGGTCAAGGCGCGCGTGATGTCGATGGACCCGCGCCTGGAGGAGGCCGCCCGGGACCTGTACGCCGGTCCCGTGCAGACCTTCCTGCGGGTCACCCTGCCCATCGCGGCCCCAGGAATCGCCGCGGGCGCGCTGCTGTCGTTCGCGCTCTCCTTCGACGATTTCATCATCACCAACTTCAACGCGGGCTCGACCGTCACCTTCCCCATGTTCGTGTGGGGCTCGGCCCAGCGTGGAACGCCCGTCCAGATCAACGTGATCGGTACGGCCATGTTCCTGGTCGCCGTCCTCTTCGTGCTGACGTCGATGGTCGTCAGCAATCGCCGGAACAAGCAAAAGGCATAAGCCCTTTCCCGGAACGTCCTCTGTAGGGAGTTGAAATCATGGCCCCGAGCGCCATGAGCCGTGGCAAAGACAACTGGATCGCCTCTCTCTCCGAAGCCCAGCCGGTCCCGTACTGGCTGGAAGACCCCGGCAAGCCGGCCGCCGAGCCCGCGCTCACCTCCGCCGAGACCTGCGACCTGCTGGTCGTCGGCGGCGGCTACAGCGGGCTGTGGACCGCGCTCAACGCAAAAGAGCGCGACCCTCGGCGCGATGTGGTGCTGCTGGAAGGCCGCGAGGTGGGCTGGGCCGCCTCCGGCCGCAACGGCGGCTTCTGCGCCGCCTCCCTCACGCACGGCCTGCCCAACGGCCTGGCTCGCTGGCCCGACGAGATCCACAAGCTCCAGGAGCTGGGCCGCCGCAACCTCGACGAGATGGAGGCGGCGGTCGCCCGGCACGGCATCGACTGCGACTTCGAACGCACCGGCGAGATCGACGTCGCCACCGAGACCTACCAGGCGTGGGAACTGCGCGACTGGCACCGGGAGCTCCAGCGGAAGGGGCTCGCGGACGGCATCGAGTTCCTGGACGCCGACGCCGTGCGCGAACAGGTCAACTCGCCCACCTTCGAGGCCGGCCTGTGGGACCGGCGCGGCGTGGCCATGCTGCACCCGGCCAAGCTGGCGTGGGGCCTGAAGAAGGCCTGCCTGAAGCTCGGGGTGCGGGTGTACGAGCACACGCCCGCGCTGACCCTGAAGAGCTACGGCGCCGGGATGGCCGTACGCACCCCGTACGGCGCCGTCCGCGCCCGCAAGGTCGCGCTCGGCACGAACATCTTCCCGAGCCTGCTGCGCCGCGTGCGGTCGTACACCGTCCCCGTCTACGACTACGCCCTGATGACCGAACCGCTGACCGCGGACCAGCTCGACTCGATCGGCTGGAAGAACAGACAGGGCCTCGGCGATTCGGCGAACCAGTTCCACTACTTCCGGCTGTCCGCCGACAACCGCGTCCTGTGGGGCGGCTACGACGCAATCTACCCCTACGGCGGCCGGGTCCGCGCCGAGTACGACGACCGGCCCGAGACGTACGCCAAGCTCGCGGGCCACTTCTTCACCTGCTTCCCGCAACTGGAGGGCATCCGCTTCACCCACGCCTGGGGCGGCGCGATCGACACCTGCTCCCGCTTCTCGGCGTTCTTCGGCACCGCCCACCAGGGCCGCGTGGCCTACGCGGCGGGCTACACCGGCCTCGGCGTCGGCGCGACCCGGTTCGGCGCGGACGTGATGCTCGACCTGCTGGACGGGGAGCGCACCGAGCGGACCGCACTGGAGATGGTCCGCAAGAAGCCGCTGCCGTTCCCGCCGGAGCCCTTCGCCTGGACGGGCATCGCCCTCACCAAGTGGTCCCTGGCCCGCGCGGACGCCCACGGGGGCCGCCGGAACCTGTGGCTGCGGACGATGGACCGACTGGGGCTGGGCTTCGACAGCTAGTCGCCGGGTGACCCGGGTCGCCGCAACAAGTCGCCGGAACCCGCGTAATGCTCCCCGGAGGACCTCCCTCTCCCTCGTGACGCGACCGCGTCCACGAGAGAAAGGGAGGCCTTCTCATGACTGGGGCGAAGACGGCGGTCGAGTGGCTGGCATCCGTCGCACCGGACCCCGAGGCCTGTCGCCGGGAGTGGGAGCGTAACCCCCTGGGGGTCGCCCTGCTGCCCGCCGGCAAGGCGTGGGACGTCCTGATCCTGCCGGGTGACCTCGGCTATCCGACCCTCGACGTGCTCACCCGGATCCTCGACCAACTCGGCCCCGTGCTCGTCGACTTCGGCGACAACCGGGTCGGGTTCCTGGTGCCCCCGGGCACCGCGGCCCGCTGGCTCGGCACGGGGATCAGGACCGCCGGGGCCGGCACCTGGATCGTCGTGCCGTACCCGGGGCGGGTGACCCGGGGCGTGCGCTGGCTGGTGCCGCCGGACGGCTCGGGCACGCTGACCGATCCGGCGCTGCTGGAACTGGCGATGCACGAGGCGGCGGGGGCGGCGAGGGAGAGGGGCGAGAGCCGGTAGCGCCCCGACACCTTGACAACCGGATTGGTCTGGACCAAGTTGTGTGCGCTCCGCCCCTCCAACTCCCCAGAACCCGGAGGCCCTTGTGGATCGCGCCAGACGCCCCAGATCCGTCCTCGCCGCGCTCACGGCCGCACTGCTGGCCGTGCCCGGCATCACCGCGCTCTCGTCGGCCGCCCGTGCGGCCGACGCGGACGTCGCGGTCAACGGCGGCTTCGAGTCCGGCTTGACCGGCTGGACCTGCACCGCCGGTACGACCGTCACCTCGCCCGTGCACAGCGGGAGTGCGGCACTCCAGGCCACCCCGGCCGGCAGCGACAACGCCCAGTGCTCCCAGACGGTGACCGTCCAGCCGAACGCGCAGTACACCCTGTCCGGTTACGTCCGCGGCTCCTACGTCTACCTCGGCGCGAGCGGCACCGGCACCACCGACGTCTCCACCTGGACCCAGTCCGCCCCCGACTGGCAGAAGCTGAGCACCACCTTCCGCACCGGGGCGGCCACCACCAAGGTCACGATCTACACCCACGGCTGGTACGGCACCGGCGCCTACAACGCCGACGACGTCACCCTCGTCGGCCCCGGCGGCAGCGGCACCCAACAGCCGCCCGCCGCACCGACCGGCCTGAGGACCACCACCGTGACCTCGTCCTCCGTCGGCCTGTCCTGGTCCGCGGTGACCGGCGCGACCGGCTACGCGGTCTACCGCGACGGCGCCAAGGTCCAGACGGTGACCGGCACCTCGGCCACCGTGTCCGGCCTCACGGCCTCGACGGCGTACAGCTTCCAGGTCACCGCGGTGAACGACGCCGGCGAGTCCGCGAAGTCCGCCGTGGTGACCGCGACGACCAGCCCCGGCGGCGGTGGCGGCGGCTCGTCCGACCTGCCCGCCCACGCCCTCGTCGGCTACCTGCACGCCAGCTTCGCCAACGGCGCCGGTTACACCCGCCTCGCCGACGTCCCCGACAGCTGGGACGTCATCGACCTCGCCTTCGGTGAGCCCACCTCGGTCACCTCCGGGGACATCCGCTTCAACCGCTGCCCGGTCACCGAGTGCCCGAACGTCGAGAGCGACGCCGACTTCAAGGCGGCCGTCAAGGCCAAGCAGGCCGCCGGCAAGAAGGTGCTGATCTCCATCGGCGGCCAGAACGGCCAGGTCCAGCTCACCACGACCGCGGCCCGCGACACCTTCGTCTCCTCCGTCTCGAAGATCATCGACACCTACGGCCTCGACGGCCTGGACATCGACTTCGAGGGCCACTCGCTGTCCCTGAACGCGAACGACACGGACTTCAGGAACCCGACCACCCCCGTGATCGTGAACCTCATCTCGGCGCTGAAGACCCTGAAGGCCAAGTACGGTGCGAAGTTCGTCCTCACGATGGCCCCGGAGACCTTCTTCGTGCAGAACGGCTACCAGTACTACGGCACCGGCAAGTGGGGCGGCCAGGACCCGCGCTGCGGCGCCTACCTCCCGGTCATCCACGCCCTCCGCGACGACCTGACCCTGCTGCACGTCCAGGACTACAACTCCGGCCCGATCATGGGCCTGGACAACCAGTACCACTCCATGGGCGGCGCCGACTTCCACATCGCCATGACCGACATGCTCCTCACCGGCTTCCCGGTCGCCGGCGACCCGAACAACGTCTTCCCGCCGCTGCGCCCCGACCAGGTCGCGATCGGCATGCCGGCCTCGACCAACGCGGGCAACGGCTACGTCTCCCCGTCCGAGGTCACCAAGACCCTGGACTGCCTGACGAAGAGGACGAACTGCGGCTCGTACGCCACCCACGGGACCTGGCCCGCGCTGCGGGGTCTGATGACGTGGTCGGTGAACTGGGACCGCTACGCGAACTGGGAGTTCCAGAAGAACTTCGACGCGTACTTCGGCTGACCACGAGGGACAGGGCGGCCAGCAGCACCGTGCTCAGGCACCAGCTCGCCACCACGTCCAGCGGCCAGTGCCAGCCGTGGCGGACCAGCCCGTACGACACCCCGAGGACGAGGGCCGCGCACCCCGCGACCAGGACGCGCCGGGCGGCGGGGGAGCGGAGCCAGGGGAGGAGGAGCAGGGTCGCCGAACCGTACGCGACCGCGGCCGTCGCCGTGTGACCGGACGGGAAGTAGCCGGTCCCCGGGGGCACCACCGGTGTCCCCGGCCGGGCCGTCCACTCCTTCAGCGGTACGACGACCGCCGGGACCAGCGCCATCAGCACCGCCGCGGCGAGCGGCGGCAGCCACCACCGCCCGGCCCCGGCGGCCCGGCCCCGCCAGGCCACGTACCCGAGGGCCACGGCGAGCACGGGCAGGGCGACCTGGACGTTGCCGAGGTCGGAGAGCAACTGGGAGAACCGGTCCGGATGGACGAGGGCCCGGCTGACGTCCGCGTCCAGCCGGAGCAGCGGCCCGTCGGCGACGACCTGCCAGGTGACGAGGGCGAAGACGACCGCCGGGAGGACCAGGAGCACCATGGGCCCCAGCTTGGCAGACCGCCGCGGGGAAGGAGGTCGGCCGCCCCGGAACAGGGGGGGTGGTTCCGAGGCGGCCGTCCGGATCGGAACGTCGCACGCCCCGGGGGGTTTGGGGCGGCGACCGTCCGATCGGTGAGGAGATCCCGGAGCCGTCAGGCGCCGGATGTGTGCGCGAGGGCACGACCAGGTCGAAGCTGGGGAGGCCCCGGCCCGGTATCCGCCCGCAGTCCCCTGTGGGCGGGTGTATCTCTCATCTGAGGAGAACCTACGGCAGGCGGCGGCCCTTGGGCAGGCGGAATCCCCTCCCGCCATCCACCCCGCACACCTTCTTCACACGGCCTGCCGCAGGCGCCTTCAGAGGTGCGGACCCACCGCTCAGATGCGCGGGCTCAGATGCGTGCGAACGCCTGCTCGATGATGTCGAGACCCTCGTTCAGCAGGTCCTCGCCGATGACCAGCGGCGGCAGGAAGCGGAGCACGTTGCCGTAGGTGCCGCAGGTCAGGACCAGCAGGCCCTCGGCGTGGCAGGCCTTGGCGAGCGCGGCGGTGGCCTCCGGGTTCGGCTCCTTGGTGGCGCGGTCCTTGACCAGCTCGATCGCGATCATGGCACCGCGTCCGCGCACGTCACCGATGATGTCGAACTTCTCGGCCATGGCGGTGAGGCGACCCTTCATGATCTCCTCGATGCGCTTGGCCTTGCCGTTGAGGTCCAGCTCCTTCATCGTCTCGATGGCGCCGAGCGCACCGGCGCACGCGACCGGGTTACCGCCGTACGTACCACCGAGCCCACCGGCGTGCGCGGCGTCCATGATCTCCGCGCGCCCGGTCACGGCGGCGAGCGGAAGACCGCCGGCGATGCCCTTGGCGGTGGTGATCAGGTCCGGGACGATGCCCTCGTCCTCGCACGCGAACCACTGCCCGGTCCGGCAGAAGCCGGACTGGATCTCGTCGGCGACGAAGACGATCCCGTTGTCGGCGGCGAACTGGCGGATCGCCGGCAGGAAGCCCTTGGCGGGCTCGATGAAGCCGCCCTCGCCGAGGACCGGCTCGATGATGATCGCGGCGACGTTGTCCGGGCCGACCTGCTTGGTGATCTGGTCGATGGCCTGCGCGGCGGCCTCCGGGCCGGCGTTCTCCGGACCGGTCGGCCAGCGGTACGCGTACGCGACCGGCACGCGGTACACCTCGGGCGCGAACGGGCCGAACCCGTGCTTGTACGGCATGTTCTTCGCCGTCAGGGCCATGGTGAGGTTGGTCCGCCCGTGGTAACCGTGGTCGAACACCACCACGGCCTGCCGCTTGGTGTAGGCACGCGCGATCTTGACGGCGTTCTCGACGGCCTCGGCGCCCGAGTTGAACAGCGCGGACTTCTTGGCGTGGTCACCCGGGGTCAGCTCGGCGAGCGCCTCCGCGACCTCCACGTAGCCCTCGTACGGGGTGACCATGAAACAGGTGTGGGTGAAGTCGGCGAGCTGGGCGCTCGCGCGCCGCACCACGGCCTCGGCGGAGGCGCCCACGCTCGTCACGGCGATACCGGAGCCGAAGTCGATCAGCCGGTTGCCGTCGACGTCCTCGATGATGCCGCCGCCCGCGCGCGCGGTGAACACCGGCAGCACGGAGCCCACGCCCTGGGCGACCGCGGCGGTACGGCGGGCCTGCAGCTCCTGCGACTTCGGGCCGGGGATGGCGGTGACGACGCGGCGCTCCTGCGGAAGTGCGGTCATGGGGGCTCCCTGATGATCTTGCGTACCGGGCGGTCCCGGGCGGTTCCGGGCGGTGCGTTTTCGGACGCATACCTTCTTTTCTCGCAGGTTAAGACCGGTTCCGAGGGGTGGGCATGCTCCATGTGGGCGTTGTCGGCGGCGCCCGTTGTCCGCCGTGGACATAGCCCGGCCGGGCGGGTACGGCTCCTTACGGCCGCGTAAGCGGTGAACTCCCCTTGCCGGGGCGTTAGATTGACTCGCTGATGACGGACGGAACGGCTGGTCAGGGGGCAAGGTCGATGGACAGCGACGCGACGCGCGACACACGCGGCACGCACGCGAACCCGCTACCGCGGCCTATGGCGGCGCCGGAGGGGTCGGGGGTACCGCCCATGCCACCCGGGGTGCCGCCGGCGCCCATGGTGCCGCCCGGCGCCCCACCGAAACCGGACGGCTCCGTCTTCCTCGCCTGGCTGCGGACCCCCCGCCCGGAGGCACCGCCGGGCGTGTGGCGCTTCGGGCACCGGCCCCGGCCCGAGCAGGAGCCCGAGCAGATCCCGTCCCGGCAGCTGCTCAGCGGCGCACTGATCGCCTTCCTCGTGGGCTGGCTCGTGTGGTCCCTGCTGTGGAACGGCTACCTCGGCGCCTGGTGGGTGCTGCCGCTGGAGTTGTTCACCCCCGACTCCTGGCGCCAGGGCAACGATGCCGTCGGCAACGCCATCCTCTGGTACTCGTACTACACCGTCATCGCCCTCGCCATCCTGTTCGTCGTCGGCCGCCTGGGCCGCTGGGGCGAGGTCTGGCGCCGCTACGGGCCGCGCGCCTGGCGTCCCGCCGCGCCTGCGGCCGAGCACCAGCCCACCCCCGAACAAGACCCCGCCGAATGGCCGCAGCTGCGGCAGGCCGGGGCGCATGAGGCTGCCGAGCGGCTTGCCGGTGAGGCGAAGGCCGGGCTCATGCGGGATGTGGATCACGCGCGGATCGGCAGGGCCTGGCAGGGTGTGCGGTCCGGCCGGCACAGCCTGGCCACCTTCACCGGCGCCGTACTGAAGGACGGCGCCGCCGCCTGCCTGCACCCCTCCGGGGAGCGCGACCTGCCGGCCCGGCACGCCCGCCACGACCTGCTCACCGGACAGGTCCGGCTCGGCACCACCGCCGACGACCCCCGCAACCCCTACCACTACCGTGGCGCCGGCCTCGCCCTCGGCCCCGACCTGCTCGGCACCTCCCTGCTCGCCGTCGGCCCGGCCGGCTCCGGCAAGACCGGCGCCGTGGTGCGGCCGCTCGCCGAGTCCCTGTGCCTGCACGCCCTGGCCGGCCGCGCGTCGGTCGTGGTGGTCGGCGCGGCGGGCGCCGGGCTCGGCCCGGCCGAGGCCTACGACGTCGTCGTCCGCGTCGGCCACCCCGAATCCGTGTACGACCTGGATCTCTACGGCGGCACCACCGACCCCGACGAGGCCGCCGCCATACTCGCCGAGGCCCTCGTCGGCGACCTCGCGGACCCGCACCCCGGCAGCGACAGCCGCCGCTCCACGACCGTCCTCGCCCAGCTGCTCGGCCCGTTCCGCGCCGTCCACGACCGCTTCCCCTCCGTTCCGGAGCTGCGGCAGCTGCTCGACGGCGCCCCCGGCCCGCTGGCCGCCCTGCGCAAGGGCCTGACCGACACCGGGCACGCGTCCCTGCTCAGGGAACTCGACGCCCGGGAGCGGCAGATGGCCCACCCGGGTGACGTCGGCACGGTCCTCGCCGACCGCATCGCCCTGCTCGACCGGCCCGCGTTCGCCGCCTTCTTCGACACCTCCGGACAGAGCCGGCCGTTCTCCCTGAAGGCTCTCGACCACCCGGTCCGCGTCCGCATCGACCTGCCCCAGCGTGGCCACGCCGACGCCTCCCGGATCCTGGCCCGGCTGGTGCTCGCCCAGTTCACGGCCTCCGTGACGGTGCGGGAGGACCGGTCCCTCTTCGCCTGCCTGCTGCTCGACGACGCCTCCGGGGTCGTCACCCCGGAGGCCGTACGCGGCATCCAGCGGCTGCGCAGCGCCAACGCCGGCACGGTGCTGACGCTGCGCACCCTGGACGACGTACCCCGGCCGCTGCGCGGCCCGCTGCTGGGCGCCACGGGCTGCCGGATGGCGCTGTCCGGGCTCACCCCCTGGGACGGGCAGGACTTCGCCGAGGTCTGGGGCAAGGAGTGGACCGAGACGAGGGACGTCACCGACCGGCAGATCATCGCCGAGACCCCGGCCGGCAAGGCCGTGCACATGCTGCGCCGGGTGATCACCGGGCAGGCGCCCACCGCCCGTGCCGTCACCGTGCGCCAGGTCGAGCGGGAGCGGTGGTCGGCTTCCGAGTTGGCTCATGGGGTGCCGCCGGGGCATGCCGTGCTGTCGTTGACCACCGTGGAGGGCGAGCACGCGCCGCCGTTGCTGGTGGATCTGCGGGGGTGAGGAGCCAGCACGGGATCGTACGGTGAGGCAGAATCGGGGTGGGCCGTTCATACACGGCGGCCAAAAGATCACCGTGATCGACGGATCTCCCTCACCGTGAAGGCCCCATGCCCCCGACTCTCGCCTCGCTCGTCCACCACTCCGCGCTCAAGCTGACCGTGCGCGCGGGTGAGGACCGCCTGGACGTGCCCGTCCGCTGGGCGCACGTCAGCGAGCTGGCCGACCCCGTCCCCTACATGGAGGGCGGCGAGCTGCTGCTGATCACCGCGCTCAAGCTGGACGCGGAGGATCCGGAGGCCATGCAGCGGTACGTGCGGCGGCTCGTCGGCGCGGGGGTGGTCGGGCTGGGGTTCGCCGTCGGGGTCAACTACGAGGAGATACCCGACGCCCTCGTCGACGCCTGCGCGGAGGCGGGGCTGCCGCTGCTGGAGGTGCCCCGCCGCACCCCCTTCCTCGCCATCAGCAAGGCCGTGTCCGCCGCCATCGCCGCCGACCAGTACCGGGCGGTCACGGCAGGCTTCGCCGCCCAGCGCGAGCTGACCAAGCAGGCGCTGAACACCGGCCCGGAGGGGGTGCTCAGCGCGCTCGCCGCCCAGGTCGACGGCTGGGCGGCGCTGTACGACGCCTCGGGTGCCGTCGTCGCCGCCGCGCCGGAGTGGGCCGGCCGCCGCGCCGCCCGGATCACCGCCGAGGTCGAACGGCTGCGGGAGCGGCCCGCGCCCGCGTCCTCCGTCGTCGGCGGGCCCGAGCACGATGACCGGGTGGAGCTGCACAGCCTCGGCACCGGCCGCCGCCCGCGCGCCGCGCTCGCCGTGGGGACGGCCGCCGCGCTCGGCACCGCCGAACGGTACGCCGTCCACTCCGCCATCGCCCTGCTCACCCTCACCACCGAACGCTCCCGCTCCCTGCACGCGGCCGAGCAGCGCGTCGGTGCGGCGGTGCTGCGCATGCTCCTCGCGGGCGAGCCCGACCACGCCCGGGCCGTCGCCGGGGACCTGTACGGCGAGCTGCTGGACGCCCCGTTCCGGATGATCGTCGCCGAGTCCGGGACCGGCCCGGCGGGCGAACCGCTCGGCGAACTCGCGGAGACCGTGGAGAGCGCGGCGGCGCGGGCCGGGGAGGCCGTGCTGGTCGTGCCCGAGGGGGAGCGGCTGGTGGTGCTGGCCGCCGACGGGGGCGCGGCGGTGACCGCCTGTGTCGATCACGCGGCGGCCCGGGAGGCCGACCGGGCGGCGCCCGAGCAGGGACGGGCGGAGGAGGACGCACTGGTCGTCGGGTTGTCGGCGCCCGCCGGGCCGATCGCGGCGGCAGCGGCGTACAAGCAGGCCGAGCAGGCGCTGTCGGTGGCGCGCCGGCGGGGCCGGGTGTTCGTGGAGCACGAGCAACTGGCCGCCGGGTCGGTCCTCCCGCTGCTGGCCGACGACGCGGTGAAGGCGTTCGCCGACGGGCTGCTGCGGGCGTTGCACGAGCACGACGCGACCGGCCGGGGGGACCTGGTCGCCTCGCTGCGGGCGTGGTTGTCGCGGCACGGGCAGTGGGACGCGGCGGCGGCCGACCTGGGGGTGCACCGGCACACCCTGCGGTACCGGATGCGGAGGGTCGAGGAGATCCTGGGTCGCAGCCTGGACGACCCGGACGTGCGGATGGAGCTGTGGCTGGCGCTGAAGGCGACGTCCACGGAGTAGGGCGTTCACGCGGCAGAGCATGGACAGGTGCGTTCACGCAGTGGTGCGGAGCGCCGAGTAGTCCAATCAGTAGTGCCTGGTCCGTCCACTGCTACGACTCGGACAAACGCCCCCGGGCCGCCCCCGCCCTACCGTGGACCACGCAAGCCAAGCGACACACCTCCAACGCGGAAGGGCCGGGACTCGTACATGACTTCCACCCATGCCTTCTGGCTCGCCGGCCGCCAGGCCACCGGCGAGGACACCTTCGACGTCACCTCCCCGTGGGACGGCCGGCTCGTCGGCAAGGTCAGCGTGCCGACCGACGCCCAGGTCGAGGAGGCCGTGGCCGCCGCGTACGCCGTCCGCGAGGACTTCGCCGCCACCCCGGCGCACGTCCGCGCCGCCGCTCTCGACCACGTCAGCAAGCGGCTGGCCGAGCGCACCGAGGAGATCGCCCGGCTGATCTCCGCCGAGAACGGCAAGCCGATCAAGTGGGCCCGGGGCGAGGTCGGCCGTGCCGTCTCCGTGTTCCGGTTCGCGGCCGAGGAGGCCCGGCGGTTCAACGGCGGAGAGGCCCAGCGGCTCGACACCGACGCCGGCGGCCAGGGCCGGCTCGCGCTCACCCGCCGCTTCCCGAAGGGTGTCGTGCTGGGCATCGCGCCGTTCAACTTCCCGCTGAACCTGTGCGCCCACAAGGTCGCCCCGGCCATCGCCGCCGGCGCCCCGATCATCCTCAAGCCGGCCCCGGCCACCCCGCTGTCCGGCCTGATCATCGGCGACCTGCTCGCCGAGACCGAGCTGCCGGCCGGGTCGTGGAGCATCCTCCCGGTGCCGAACGACAAGATGCCCGCCCTCGTCCAGGACGAGCGCCTGCCGGTCATCTCGTTCACCGGTTCCGACAAGGTCGGTTACGCGATCATGGACTCGGTGCCGCGCAAGCACTGCACGCTGGAGCTGGGCGGCAACGGAGCCGCGGTCGTCCTCGGCGACTACGCCTCCGACGCCGACCTGGACTGGGCCGCGACCCGCATCGCGACCTTCTCCAACTACCAGGGCGGCCAGTCCTGCATCTCGGTGCAGCGCGTGATCGCCGACGCCTCCGTGTACGACCGGCTGCTGCCGCGCGTCGTCGCCGCCGTCGAGGCGCAGGTCACCGGTGACCCGTCCGACCCGAAGACCGACGTCGGCCCGCTGGTCAGCGAGGACGCCGCCAAGCGCGTCGAGTCCTGGGTCAAGGAGGCGGTCGAGGCCGGCGCCACCCTGCTCACCGGCGGTGACCGCGACGGCGCCTCCTACGCGCCGACCGTGCTCACCGACGTACCGGCCGATGTGACCCTCTCCTGCGAGGAGGTCTTCGGGCCCGTCCTCACCGTGCGGAAGGTCGACGGCGAGGCCGAGGCGTTCGCCGCGGTCAACGACTCCAAGTACGGCCTCCAGGCGGGCGTGTTCACCCACGACCTCCAGGCCGCCTTCCGTGCCCACCGCGCCCTGGAGGTCGGCGGTGTGGTGATCGGCGACGTCCCGTCCTACCGCGCCGACCAGATGCCGTACGGCGGCGCCAAGCAGTCCGGTGTGGGCCGCGAAGGCGTGCGGTTCGCGATGGAGGACTACACCTACGAGCGCGTTCTGGTCCTCACCGGTCTCGCGCTCTGACCTGCCACGGACAGGTCGGGAACGGAACGGCCGCAGCCCACTGTGCGGGGGCTGCGGCCGTTCGCCGTTCCCTCTGGGCCGTTCCCTCTCGCTGAGGCAATCCAGAAGGGCTCCGCGGACGTACAGGAAGTAGGGCCGCACCCCTGAGGGAAGGAGGAGGGCCATCATGCGAGCATCGCGCGCGAGGCGCCTCTTCGCGGCGTCCGCGGCCGGCCTGGTGATGGCCGGCGGCGCCGCGATCGGCGCAGCAGGCACAGCCTCGGCGGCAGCCCCTGCCGTGCCCACCCAGGTCACCAGCGACTGGTGCTGGGGCCACCACGGCTGGCGCTGCTTCGACCATCGCTTCGACCATGGTTTCGGTCATCGCTTCGACCACCGCTTCGACCACCGCTTCGACCACCGCTTCGACAACGGAGGTGTCGTGATCATCGTGGTCCGCTAGCGGTGACAGGACAACGTCCCCCCACTGGCCGATGGGAGCCGCAGGGGCCCGGCGCCGCTGCCTACCGGTGCCGGGCCCCCACCGGGTGCCGGTCTCCTCCGGACCCTCAACCGGAGAAGCCGACGTGCGCGAGCCGCAGCGGGCCGCGCAGCCTGAGGCGGACGTCGTGGACGCCGTCGGCGACCAGCCTGGCGGTCAGGTCCGTGTACGCGTACGGGCCGTCCGTGGGCGTGTCCAGGGTGAGCGTCGCCAGCACCGGGCCCCCGTCCAGGGAGAGTTCCACAGTGCCCTCGCCCGCCACCCGCGCGGTCACCTCACGGACACCGGCACCGAAGTCGCAGGAACGGTGGACCAGTTCGGCCGAGCCCCCGTGGGCCGGGGTCACCGCGTCGCCCGCCGTCTTCGTCCGGTCCACGATCGCGACGCCGGACTGCTCGTCGAAGTCGGCGCCGGCCAGGCCTCGTTCGAGCACCGGGCGGGGGGCCGGGGGCCGGCCGTCGACGTGGACGGTCGTCCGCAGGCGCACGTCCTCGCTGGAGGCGCCCAGCAGGAGCTCGTACGGGCCCTCTTCCAGGCGCCATCCGCCCTCGGCCACGTCCCAGAACTCCAGCGCGGAGAGCGGTACTTCGAAGGAGACGGCAGCCGTCTCGTCGGGGCTGAGCGTGATCCGGCGGTGCGCCAGCAGTTCCCGGCGCGGGCGGGGCACCGAGGGGTCCACCGCCCGGCCGTAGAGCTGGACCACCTCGTCCGCCGTCCGGTCCCCGGTGTGGGTGACCGTGCAGCCGACCCGCACCGAGCCCGCCCCCACCCCGGCGGTCAGGCCGGCGTAGGCGAAGGACGCGTACGACAGGCCGTGGCCGAACGGGAAGAGCGGGGTGCCCTCGAAGTAGAGGTAGGTCTGGCGGCTGCCGATCACGTCGTAGTCCAGCAGGTCGGGCAGGTCGGCGTCGGAGGCGTACCAGGTCTGGGGCAGGCGGCCGGCCGGGGAGACGTCGCCGGCCAGCACCCGGGCCACTGCCGTGCCCGCCGCCTGGCCGCCGTGCGCCGTCCAGAGCGCGGCCGGCAGCCGGGCCGTGTCCACCGCGTACGGGTACGCCGACACCAAGGCCAGCACCGTGCGCGGATTGGCGGCGCGGGCCGCGCGCAGCAGCCGTAGCTGGTGCTCCGGCAGTTGCAGGGTCGTGCGGTCCTCGGTCTCCCGCCCGTTGATGTGCGGGTCGTTGCCCGCCACCACCACGACGACGTCCGCCCCGCCCGCCACCCGGGCCACCGCCTCCTCGCCGCGCTCGACCGTGACGACCTCGAACACGTCGCCCGTGTCGGCAACCTTCACGCCGTCGGCGGCGACCCGTACGTGACGACCGGTGCCCAGGTGCTCGAGGAGGTGACCGCCACGGTGCGGTTCCAGGCGGAACGTCTCCTGGACGACCCAGCCGCCGGGCTGGTCGGCGGAGGCGCGCAGGTAGCCGTCCTCGGCGACCGAGAGATAGCGGCCGTCGGGGGCGCGCAGCGTCAGCACGCCCCCGCCCCAGTCGGCCAGCGCGAACTCGCTACCGGTCGCCTCCGTGGTCAGCGGCGGCAGGTCGGTGCGGCCGGCGAGCAGCGCGGGGTCCAGCGCGCCCTCGGCACCGCGCGCCCGGTCGGGGGCCTCCGCCGGTGGCACGGACAGGAACGCGCCCGCCGTCGTGCGCAGCCTGACGCGGTCCACGCCCTCCGCGAACTCCACGCGCTCGGCGCCGAACCTTTCGTACAGGCCCTCCAGGGGAGTGGAGCGGTGGATCAGGCTGCCGCTGTACCAGTCGAGCTTGCACTCGTCGGCGAGCAGGCCGACGACCGCGATCCGGGTGTCGGGGGCCAGCGGCAGCAGGTCGTCGTCGTTCTTCAGCAGGACGATCGCCTGCTCCGCGGCTTCCCGCGCCAGCTCCCGGTGGGCGGGGGTGTCGAACGCGGCGGTGGCCGTGTGCGGAAACAGGGTGTAGCCCCGGCTGGACACCAGCACCGGCACGCTCACCTCGGCGTTGCGCTGCACCAGGTCCAGCACCAGGCCCTTCTGGTCCAGCCGGCCGTGCTGGTGCTGGCCGAGGCCGTACAGCTTCTCGCCGTCGTAGGCGGCGAACCGCTGCTCCAGCCGGTGGTGTCCGTTGCCGACCGCCGTGTACAGGCGGGGGCCCGGCCACCAGAAGTGGGCGCGCTCCTCGGCGAGCAGCTCCGTACGGTCGTCGGTGCGCAGTAAACGGATCATGCCCTCGGCGGTCACCTCGACGGTGAGCGCGCCGACGGTCAACCGCGCTTCCCCGGCGGAGATCCCGACCGTCTCGTCCTGGGCGGCAGGGGCGTCGAGGAGCGCGCCCGGCAGGCCCTCCAGCACCGGGCCGCCGAGCCGGGCCCGCACCCGGACCGCGTCCGGACCCCACGGCTCGATCCGCACCGTCTCCTGACGGCCGCTCCACTCCAGCGCCCCGTCCCGCTCCCGGAACGTGCCGACGGTGGGGGAGGACTGCGCGAGACTGACCTTGGGCTGCGCGACGGCAGGCTGGTTCACGGCATGCTCCTGAGGCTGGGAGTGCAGACAGGGACAGCAGGCAGAGGGTGCGGTCAGGGACGGCGGGCAGAGGGTGGACGCAGGGACAGCGGTGGTGTGCCCCGTACGGGGTGTGACCGGCAGGTGGTCAGGGCGCGGCCGGTGCCGGTCCCGAACTCGCCCGTACCGTCAGCTCGGGCGTGAGCAGCTCCACCTCGTCGCCGCCCCGCCCGTCCAGCTTGGCCACCAGGTGCTCCACCGCGTGCCGGCCCATCTCCTGGGCGGGGATGGCGACCGAGGTCAGCCGGACCGAGGCCTGGACGGCGACCTGGTCCGGGCAGATGGCGACCACGGACACGTCCTCGGGCACGGCCCGGCCCTGCTGGCGCAGCAGTGCGAGCAGCGGTTCCACCGCCGACTCGTTCTGCACCACGAACCCGGTCGTCCCCGGCCGCTCGTCGAAGATCCGGGCCAGGGTGAGGGCCAGGGCGTCGTACCCGCCCTCGCACGGCCGGTGCAGCACCCGCACGCCCGTCTCCCGGGCCCGGGCGCGCAGTCCCTCGAGGGTGCGCTCGGCGAAGCCGGTGTGCCGCTCGTAGACCGCCGGGGCCTCCCCTATGACAGCGATGTCACGGTGGCCGAGCCCCGCGAGGTGCTCCACGCACAGCGCGCCGGTCGCGCTCCAGTCCAGGTCCACGCAGGTCAGACCGGTGGTGTCGGCGGGCAGACCGATGAGCACGGAGGGCTGGTCGGTGCCCCGCAGCAGCGGCAGCCGCTCGTCCTCCAGCTCGACGTCCATCAGGATCATCGCGTCGGCGAGACCGCTGCCGGTGACCCGGCGCACCGCGTCCGGCCCCTCCTCGCCGGTGAGCAGCAGGACGTCGTAGCCGTGCGTGCGGGCCGTGGTGGCCACCGCGAGGGCGATCTCCATCATCACCGGCACGTACATGTCGGTCCGCAGGGGGACCATCAGCGCGATGATGTTGGACCGTTTGCCGGCCAGGGCGCGGGCACCCGCGTTCGGGTGGTAGCCCAGCTCCCGGATGCTCTGCTCGACCCGCTGCCGGGTGGTCGCGGAGATGGACCGCTTGCCGCTGAGGACGTAGCTCACCGTGCTCGCCGAGACTCCGGCGTGCTGAGCGACCTCGGCGAGGGTGACCATCCAGCTCTCCAAGCTTTGTGAAGCGCTTCGACACTGCGCATTACCGACAAGGTGGGTGAGGGTGAGACTGACACTAGCTTCAGCCGGGCCGGGGTGTCCATAGGCTGTCGAAGCGCTTCGACAGCATTTCCGGAGCGTGTGAGGCGTACCGCTGACCGCAGTACACACCCCCGCCCCGGCGCTCCGGCAGGGCTTTCGGCCGTTCGGCCGCGCGAGGGGTGGTGGGGTCGGCCCGTTTCGGGTACCAACGATCCAGTAGCACTGGTCGGTAACGAACGGTCCCAGTCATCCCCCTTCGCGGCGAGGTGAGCCTGAATGTCCGCCACCACCACCCCACGCACCACCGTCACCGAGCGCGAAGCGCGCCAGGTGGCGGAGGCCGCCCGGCAGCAGGACTGGCACAAGCCCAGCTTCGCCAAGGAGCTGTTCCTCGGGCGCTTCCGGCTCGACCTCATCCACCCCCACCCGCTGCCCGACGACGAGTCCGTACGGCGCGGCGAGGAGTTCCTCGGGAAGCTGCGCGCGTTCTGCGAGACGGCGATCGACTCCGCCCGCATCGAGCGCGAGGCCCGCATCCCCGACGAGGTCGTGGCGGGCCTGAAGGAACTCGGCGCCCTCGGCATGAAGATCGACCCGAAGTACGGCGGTCTCGGCCTCACCCAGTTGTACTACAACAAGGCGCTCGCCCTGGTCGGCTCCGTGAGCCCCGCCGTCGGCGCGCTGCTCTCCGCGCATCAGTCGATCGGCGTACCGCAGCCGCTGAAGCTGTTCGGCACCCAGGAGCAGAAGGACGCCTTCCTGCCCCGCTGCGCCCGCACCGACATCTCCGCATTCCTGCTCACCGAGCCGGACGTCGGCTCCGACCCGGCCCGCCTCGCCACCACCGCCGTGCCCGACGGCGACGACTACGTGCTCGACGGGGTGAAGCTGTGGACCACCAACGGGGTGGTCGCCGACCTGCTCGTCGTCATGGCGCGCGTGCCGAAGTCCGAGGGGCACAAGGGCGGCATCACCGCGTTCGTCGTGGAGGCGACCTCCGAGGGCGTCACGGTGGAGAACCGCAACGCCTTCATGGGCCTGCGCGGCATCGAGAACGGCGTCACCCGCTTCCACCAGGTACGCGTCCCGGCGGCCAACCGCATCGGCCCCGAGGGCGCCGGACTGAAGATCGCGCTCACCACCCTCAACACCGGCCGGCTGTCCCTGCCCGCGATGTGCGCCGGAGCCGGCAAGTGGTGCCTGAAGATCGCCCGCGAGTGGGCGGCCGAGCGCGAGCAGTGGGGCAAGCCGGTCGCGCTGCACGAGGCGGTCGGCTCCAAGATCAGCTTCATCGCCGCCACCACCTTCGCCCTCGAGGCCGTGCTCGACCTGTCCTCGCAGATGGCCGACGAGGACCGCAACGACATCCGCATCGAGGCCGCCCTCGCCAAGCTCTACGGCTCCGAGATGGCCTGGAAGATGGCCGACGAACTGGTCCAGATCCGGGGCGGGCGCGGCTACGAGACGGCCGAGTCGCTGCGGGCGCGCGGCGAGCGCGCGGTCCCGGCCGAGCAGATCCTGCGGGACCTGCGCATCAACCGCATCTTCGAGGGCTCCACGGAGATCATGCACCTGCTGATCGCACGCGAGGCCGTCGACGCCCACCTCTCGGTCGCCGGTGACCTCATCGACCCCGACAAGCCGCTGTCCGCCAAGGCGAAGGCGGGCGCGAACGCGGGCGTCTTCTACGCCAAGTGGCTGCCGAAGCTGGTCGCCGGGCCCGGCCAACTGCCGACCGCCTACGGCGAGTTCAAGCACGGCATCGACCTCTCCGGGCACCTCCGCCACGTCGAGCGCACGGCCCGCAAACTCGCCCGCTCCGCCTTCTACGCCATGTCCCGCTGGCAGGGCCGGATGGAGACCAAGCAGGGCTTCCTCGGCCGGATCGTGGACATCGGCGCCGAGCTGTTCGCGATGAGCGCGGCCTGCGTCCGCGCCGAGCGGCTGTGGCGCGAGGGCGAGCACGGCCGCGAGGCCTACCAGCTCGCCGACGCCTTCTGCCGGCAGGCCCGCATCCGGGTGGACGAACTCTTCGACCGGCTGTGGACCAACACCGACGACCTGGACCGCAAGGTGGTCAAGCACGTCCTCGGCGGGGCCTACACCTGGCTGGAGGAGGGCATCCTCGACCCCTCCGGAGAGGGGCCGTGGATCGCCGACGCGACCCCCGGGCCCTCGGCCCGCGAGAACGCCCGCCGTCCCTTCGGGGGCTAGCAGTACTTGTCGCTCGGGTCCCGCGTCGTCCAGGAGCAGGTGTCGACCTTGCTGCCGCTCGCCTTGGTCAGCGTGGCCGTGTCCTTGTCGTTGTTCCAGACGTAGGCGCGGCGGTCCTGGTACTTGTCCGACGCGGTGTCCGAGCCGCTGCCGGTGTGCACCTTCAGGTACTTCCCGGCGCCGATCTTGACGTTCCCGAAGACGTATTTGTGGTTGGAGGCGTCCTTCAGCACCCACCCCTTGAGCGAGACCGCCGAGCCGCTGGTGTTCTTCAGCTGCACCCACTCGGCGTTCAGGCTCTTGTTCGAGCGGGTGTCCGAGCCGGGGCTGTCGAACCACACGTGGTGGATCTTCACACCCCCGGCGGCCTCGGCCGGGGTGCTGAGCAGGGTGCCGGTGAGCAGGGCCGCGCCGGCCAGGGCGGGCAGGGCGGCGCGTATGCGCACAGTACGCATGGAGAGATCCCCCCAGGATGTCGTCCGCGAATTCGTGTCCGGACCGGTCGGCGACCGGTCCGGACTGAAGTGTTATCACATGATCTTCACGCCGTCTTCACGCTGTCGTTGAACGCACCCGCGCGAGGGACGCGCTGTCCGGGCCGTCACCGCGTGCCGCCACAATGGGGGGATGACCGACAGTCCCGCCCGTCCGGCCCCCCTCGCCGACCCGCACCTCGTCTACGACCCCGCCCCCGGGGGCGGCCCCAAGGACGTGGTGATCCTCGGCTCCACCGGATCCATCGGCACCCAGGCCATCGACCTCGTGCTGCGCAACCCCGACCGCTTCCGCGTCACCGCCCTGTCCGCGAACGGCGGCCGGGTGGCCCTCCTCGCCGAGCAGGCGCACCGGCTGCGGGTGCGGACCGTGGCGGTCGCCCGCGAGGACGTCGTCCCCGCGCTGCGCGAGGCCCTCGCCGCCGAGTACGGCGCGGGGGAGCCGCTGCCCGAGATACTCGCCGGGCCCGACGCGGCCACCCAGGTCGCCGCCTCCGACTGCCACACCGTGCTCAACGGCATCACCGGCTCCATCGGCCTCGCGCCGACCCTCGCCGCCCTGGAGGCGGGCCGCACCCTCGCGCTCGCCAACAAGGAGTCGCTGATCGTCGGCGGCCCGCTGGTCACCGCGCTCGCGAAGCCGGGCCAGATCATCCCGGTGGACTCCGAACACGCGGCCCTCTTCCAGGCGCTCGCCGCCGGCACCCGGGCCGACGTCCGCAAGCTCGTCGTCACCGCCTCCGGCGGGCCTTTCCGCGGCCGGACCAGGGACGAACTGGCGCACGTCACCGTCGCGGACGCCCTCGCCCACCCCACCTGGGCGATGGGCCCGGTCATCACCGTCAACTCCGCGACCCTGGTCAACAAGGGACTGGAGGTCATCGAGGCCCACCTCCTCTACGACATTCCCTTCGACCGCATTGAGGTGGTCGTGCACCCGCAGTCGTATGTCCACTCGATGGTCGAGTTCACCGACGGATCCACGATCGCCCAGGCGACGCCCCCCGACATGCGCGGGCCGATCGCCATCGGTCTGGGCTGGCCCGAACGTGTCCCGGACGCGGCCCCCGCGTTCGACTGGAGCAAGGCCTCCACCTGGGAGTTCTTCCCGCTGGACGACGAGGCCTTCCCCTCGGTGAACCTCGCCCGGCACGTGGGGCGGCTCGCGGGCACGGCCCCGGCGGTGTTCAATGCCGCCAACGAGGAGTGCGTCGCGGCCTTCCTGAGCGGCGCGCTGCCCTTCAACGGGATCATGGATACCGTCACCCGGGTGGTGGAGGAGCACGGCACCCCGGTCACGGGAACTTCACTCACGGTGTCGGACGTCCTCGAAGCGGAGACCTGGGCGAGAGCCCGGGCCCGTGAACTCACAGCCACGACGGCGACCGCGGAGGCGCGTGCATGACGACCTTGATGTTCATCCTCGGCATAGTGGTCTTCGCGGTCGGCCTGCTCGTCTCGATCGCGTGGCACGAGCTGGGGCACCTGTCCACGGCCAAGCTCTTCGGCATCCGCGTGCCGCAGTACATGGTCGGCTTCGGCCCGACCATCTGGTCACGCAAGAAGGGCGAGACCGAGTACGGCATCAAGGCGGTCCCGCTCGGCGGCTACATCCGCATGATCGGCATGTTCCCGCCGGACGACCAGGGCCGGGTCTCCGCCCGCTCCACCTCCCCGTGGCGCGGCATGATCGAGGACGCCCGCTCGGCGGCCTTCGAGGAGCTGGAGCCGGGCGACGAGACGCGCATGTTCTACACGCGCAAACCGTGGAAGCGCGTCATCGTCATGTTCGCGGGCCCCTTCATGAACCTGGTGCTCGCCGTCGCCCTCTTCCTCACCGTGCTGATGGGCTTCGGCATCCAGAAGGAAACCACCGTCGTGGAATCCGTCTCGCCCTGCGTCATCGCGCAGAGCCAGCACCGCGACACGTGCAAGAAGTCCGACCCGTCGTCCCCCGCCAAGGCGGCCGGCATGGAGGCGGGCGACAAGATCGTCTCCTTCGACGGCAAGCCGACCAAGGACTGGAACACGCTCTCGGACCTCATCCGGGACAGCGCCGGGAAGGACGTCGCCTTCGTCGTCGACCGCCACGGCCGTGAAGTGACCCTGCACGCGAAGATCGCCACGAACCAGGTCGCCAAGAAGGACGCAGGCGGGAACTACGTCGACGGCTACGTCAAGGCCGGCTTCCTCGGCTTCAGCCCCGCCACCGGCGTCGTCAAACAGGACTTCGGCGAGTCCGTGACCTGGATGACCGACCGGGTCGGCGACGCCGTCGACTCCCTCGTCGCCCTGCCCGGCAAGATCCCGGCCCTGTGGGACGCGGCCTTCGGCGACGGCCCGCGCGAGCCGGACTCCCCGATGGGGATCGTCGGCGCCGCCCGGGTCACCGGCGAGATCGCCACCCTGGACATCCCGGCCTCGCAGCAACTGGCGATGTTCGTGTTCGTGCTGGCCGGCTTCAACCTCTCCCTGTTCCTGTTCAACATGCTCCCGCTGCTCCCGCTCGACGGCGGGCACATCGCGGGCGCCCTGTGGGAGTCGCTGCGGCGGAACCTGGCCCGGGTGCTGCGCCGGCCCGACCCCGGACCGTTCGACGTGGCCAAGCTGATGCCGGTGGCGTACGTGGTGGCCGGGATCTTCGTCTGCTTCACCGTCCTGGTGCTGATCGCCGACGTGGTCAACCCGGTGAAAATCTCCTAGCCACGCGTTGTTCACCGCGGCCCGGACCCCCTCGGGTTCCGGGCCGCATTCCATCGGGTGGGTTTACGGGTGGGATGTGCTGACGCGGGGCCCGGTGCCGTAATCTCAAAGCCTGGGAGCCCGCCGTTGCACGGGACCGGACCTTGATCCACGACTTGGGGTTGCACAGCAGATGACTGCGATTTCTCTCGGCATGCCGTCCGTTCCGACCAAGCTCGCCGAGCGCCGGAAGAGCCGGCAGATCCAGGTCGGAAGCGTGGCGGTCGGCGGAGACGCGCCCGTCTCGGTCCAGTCGATGACCACGACCCGCACGTCCGACATCGGCGCCACCCTCCAGCAGATCGCCGAGCTGACCGCCTCCGGCTGCCAGATCGTCCGTGTGGCCTGCCCCACCCAGGACGACGCCGACGCCCTCGCCACCATCGCGAGGAAGTCCCAGATCCCGGTGATCGCGGACATCCACTTCCAGCCCAAGTACGTCTTCGCCGCCATCGAGGCCGGCTGCGCCGCCGTCCGCGTCAACCCCGGCAACATCAAGCAGTTCGACGACAAGGTCAGGGAGATCGCCAAGGCCGCCAAGGACCACGGCACCCCGATCCGCATCGGCGTCAACGCCGGCTCGCTGGACAAGCGCCTGCTCCAGAAGTACGGCAAGGCCACCCCCGAGGCCCTGGTCGAGTCGGCCCTGTGGGAGGCGTCCCTCTTCGAGGAGCACGACTTCCGCGACATCAAGATCTCCGTCAAGCACAACGACCCGGTCGTCATGATCGAGGCCTACCGGCAGCTCGCCGAGCAGTGCGACTACCCCCTCCACCTCGGCGTCACCGAGGCCGGCCCGGCCTTCCAGGGCACGATCAAGTCGGCCGTCGCCTTCGGCGCCCTGCTCTCCCAGGGCATCGGCGACACGATCCGGGTCTCCCTCTCCGCCCCGCCGGTCGAGGAGGTCAAGGTCGGCCTCCAGATCCTCCAGTCGCTCGGCCTGCGCCAGCGCGGCCTGGAGATCGTCTCCTGCCCGTCCTGCGGCCGCGCCCAGGTCGACGTCTACAAGCTCGCCGAAGAGGTCACCGCCGGCCTGACCGGCATGGAGGTCCCGCTCCGCGTCGCCGTCATGGGCTGCGTCGTCAACGGCCCCGGCGAGGCCCGCGAGGCCGACCTCGGCGTCGCCTCCGGCAACGGCAAGGGCCAGATCTTCGTCAAGGGCGAGGTCATCAAGACCGTCCCCGAGTCCAAGATCGTGGAGACCCTCATCGAGGAGGCCATGAAGCTGGCGGAGCAGATGGAGGCCGACGGCACGGCCTCCGGCGAACCGACGGTTTCGGTGGCCGGCTGAGCTTTTCGGCGCCGGTGGGTGGCAGCGCCCCGCCAGGGGCGCGGGGCCGTGCTGGATGCGCGGCCCCGCCGCGTGGGCGCGACAAGCCACCGACCGGCCCGCACCCGCCGGCGCCCCGGAGCCACCCGGGCTGGCAGGCGCTCGGCGAAGCAGCGCAGCTATAGTGCGGAGATCAGCAGACCCCCAGCGTGAGGCCCCGCACGTGTTGACCCAGACCACCTCACGAGTGCTCGAACCGAGCGACCTGGACGCCGCGCTCGCCGTCCTGGACCGCGAGCCGGTCGCGAACGCCTTCGTGACCTCGCGGGTCCAGGTCGCGGGCCTCGACCCCTGGCGACTCGGCGGCGAGATGTGGGGCTGGTACGAGGACGGGATGCTCACGTCCCTGTGCTACGCGGGCGCCAACCTCGTCCCGATCTGCGCCACCCCCCGCGCCGTCCGCGCCTTCGCCGACCGCGCCCGGCGGGCCGGCCGCCGCTGCTCCTCCATCGTCGGCCCCGCCGACGCCACCGCCGCCCTGTGGCGGCTGCTGGAGCCGCACTGGGGCCCGGCCCGCGAGGTCCGCGCCCACCAGCCGCTGATGGTCACCGACCGCATGCCGGCCGACATCACCCCGGACCCGCACGTCCGCCGCGTCCGCAAGGACGAGATGGAGACGATCATGCCGGCGTGCGTGGCGATGTTCACCGAGGAGGTCGGCGTCTCGCCCCTCGCCGGCGACGGCGGCCTGCTCTACCAGGCCCGGGTCGCCGAACTCGTCGGCTCCGGCCGCTCCTTCGCCCGCGTCGACGACCAGGGCCGGGTCGTGTTCAAGGCGGAGATCGGCGCGGCGACCCCCCAGGCCTGCCAGATCCAGGGCGTGTGGGTGGCCCCCGAGTACCGGGGCAGGGGCCTGGCGGCCCCCGGCATGGCGGCCGTACTGCGCTACGCCCTGGCCGATGTGGCCCCGGTCGTCAGCCTGTACGTGAACGACTTCAACACCGCGGCGCGCAGGACGTACCGCAGGGTGGGCTTCCACGAGGTGGGAGCCTTCATGAGCGTGCTCTTCTGACCGCCCTGTACGCTCCCGGCATGGACCTCGTGATCGGCCCCCTGGACCTCACTGCCCACGTGGACGAGGCCCTGGCCGTCCAAGCCCTGGCCTTCGGGCTCGGCCCGGACGAAGTCGCCGTACGCCGCCAGATCGTGCAGCGGCACATGCAGTACAACGGCGCGCGCGCCTACGGCGCCACCGTCCGGGGACGGCTCGTCGGGTTCGTCTACGGCATGCCCAACAGCCGCACCCACTGGTGGTCCACCGTCGTCGAGCCCTACCTGCGCGCGGCCGGCAACGACTTCTGGCTGGACGACTCCTTCGTCATCACCGAACTGCACGTCCACCCCGGCCACCAGAACCGCGGCATCGGCCGGCGTCTGATCACCACCATCACCGACACCGCCGACGAGCCCCGCTCGATCCTCTCCGCGATCGACACCGACAGCCCCGCCCGCGGCCTCTACCACTCCCTCGGCTACGTCGACCTCGCCCGCCGGGTCCACTTCCCGAGCGCGCCGAGGCCGTACGCCGTGATGGGCGCCCCCCTGCCGCTGCGCAGGCGATAACCGATTTCCACCGGCACAGGCCGCCCGGCTAACCTCCATGCCATCAACCTTTCCCGGCAGGAGTACGAGAACCATGGCCAACGCACCGGTCCAGCGCATGTCCCAGTTGATGGCGAAGACGCTGCGCGACGACCCGGCGGACGCCGAGGTCCTCAGCCACAAGCTCCTCGTCCGCGCCGGCTACGTCCGCCGCACGGCCGCCGGCATCTGGAGCTGGCTGCCCCTCGGCAAGAAGGTCCTCGCCAACGTCGAGCGCGTCGTCCGCGAGGAGATGGACGCCATCGGCGCCCAGGAGGTCACGCTGCCCGCCCTGCTGCCGCGTGAGCCCTACGAGGCCACCGGCCGCTGGGACGAGTACGGCCAGGAGCTGTTCCGGCTCAAGGACCGCAAGGGCGGCGACTACCTCCTCGGCCCCACCCACGAGGAGATCTTCACCCTCCTGGTCAAGGACCAGTGCACGTCCTACAAGGACCTGCCGGTGATCCTCTACCAGATCCAGACCAAGTTCCGTGACGAGGCCCGGCCCCGCGCCGGCATCCTGCGCGGCCGCGAGTTCCTGATGAAGGACTCGTACTCCTTCGACCTGGACGACGAGGGCCTCGGGCGGTCCTACGCCCTGCACCGCGAGGCCTACCGGCGCGTCTTCGCGCGCCTCGGCCTCGACTACCGCATCGTCGCGGCCACCGC
The DNA here is from genome assembly GCF_000716535.1 of Streptomyces flaveolus. Classification (GTDB taxonomy): domain Bacteria; phylum Actinomycetota; class Actinomycetes; order Streptomycetales; family Streptomycetaceae; genus Streptomyces; species Streptomyces flaveolus_A. Next base: position 197,326 of record NZ_JNWV01000009.1, read on the forward strand.
CGGCGCCATGGGCGGCTCCAAGTCCGAGGAGTTCCTCGCCCCGGCCGAGGCCGGCGAGGACACCTTCGCCGACTGCCCGAACTGCGACTTCGCCGCCAACACGGAGGCGATCACGTACGAGCTGAAGCCGGTGGACGCCTCGGACGTACCCGCCGCCGAGGACATCCCGACCCCCGACACCCCGACCATCGAGACGCTGGCCGCCTCGCTCGGCGTCCCGGCCTCCGCCACGCTGAAGAACCTGCTGGTCAAGGTGGACGGCGAGATCGTCGCCGTCGGCGTGCCCGGGGACCGCGAGGTGGACCTGGGCAAGGTCGAGGCGCACTTCGCCCCGGCCGCCGTCGAGATGGTCACCGAGGCGGACTTCGCCCAGCGCACCGACCTGGTCCGTGGCTACGTCGGCCCGCAGGGCCTGGGCGAGAAGGTCAAGTACATCGCCGACCCGCGCGTGGCCCCCGGCACCGCCTGGATCACCGGCGCCAACAAGGAGCACACGCACGCCAAGAACGTCGTCGCCGGCCGGGACTTCGAGGTCGACGAGTACGTGGACGTCGTGGTGGTCCAGGAGGGCGACCCCTGCCCCAGGTGCGGCACCGGCCTGAAGCTGGACCGCGCCATCGAGATCGGCCACATCTTCCAGCTCGGCCGCAAGTACACCGACGCCCTCAAGCTGGACGTCCTCGGCCAGAACGGCAAGCCGGTCCGCGTCACCATGGGCTCCTACGGCATCGGCGTCTCCCGTGCCGTCGCCGCGCTCGCCGAGCAGACCGCCGACGAGCACGGCCTGGTGTGGCCCAAGGAGATCGCCCCGGCCGACGTGCACGTCGTCGCCGCCGGCAAGGCGCTCCAGACCGAACTGGCCCTCGACGTCTCCGAGAAGCTCGCCGCCGCGGGCGTCCGCGTCCTGGTGGACGACCGGGCCGGGGTCTCCCCGGGCGTGAAGTTCACCGACGCGGAGCTGATCGGCGTCCCGCAGATCCTGGTCGCCGGCCGCCGCTCGGGCGAGGGCGTCCTGGAGCTGAAGGACCGCAAGACCGGCGAGCGCGAGGAACTGACGGTCGAGGAAGCGATCGCCCGCCTGACCGCTCGGTGAGCGGCAAGCAGCGATAGTTCTTGTGTCCGGGGGCGGACAGCCGCCCCCGGACGCGGCCGGCCACGGCGACGGTCGCCGGGGTGCGCGCCCCGGCCCATGGGACGGCCGGCTTGGGCCCGCCCCCTAGAGCCAGCTCGCGAACTCCAGCAGGAGTTCCGCGTCCTTCTCGCGGCCGACCCGGCGGGCCCGCACCCCGGACTCCACCGCCCGGAACAGCGTCCAGCCCCGCAGCCTTTCCTGGTCGACCTCCAGCGACTCGGCGAGCCGCTTGATCCGGCGCCGGGTGGTGGACGGCCCGGACGACGCCGCGATCAGGTCCTCCACCCGGTCCCGCACCAGCCGCGCCAGATCGAAGGCGCTCTCGCCCACCACCGGATCCGGGCCCACCGCGAGCCACGGCATCCGCTCCCCGGAGAGCACCTTGCTCTGCCGGAACGTGCCGTGCAGCAGCAGTTGCTCGGGCGGCGCCGCCAGCAGCTCCGCACGGGCGGCGAGGGCCGCCTCCACCAGCGGGGCCGACTCCGGATCGGTCCCGGCGCTCGCCCGCATCGCCGCCGCCTGCCGCCCGGTCCGCTCGGCGACGGTCTCGAAGACATGCCCGGCCGGCGGCGCCACCCACAGTCTGCGCAGCGTCCCCGCCGCCTCCAGCAGCGCCTTCGCCTCCGGCAACGACCGCACCGACACGTCCGGGTGCAGCCGCTCCAGCAGCAGCGCCCCGTCCTCGGCCCCGGCCTCCAGCAGTTGTACGGCGCCCAGCCCGCCCCAGTGCGCCAGCGCCGCCCGTTCGCTCTCCGGACGGGCCCGGGGCGGCGCCAGCTTCAGCACGGCCGGGGTGCCGTCCGCCCGCCGTACCAGCACCACCAGGCTGCTGCGCCCGCCCGGCACCTGCACCCGCTCGACGGTCAACTCGCGCCGGGCGACGGCCCGCTCGGCCGCCGCGGGCAGCCGCGCCAGCCAGTCGTCCCCGGCCGGTGCCGTCTCACCGAGCGCCCGCACCAGGCGCTGCGGCGGTTCGAAAGCCATGCGCGAGTCGTTCCCTTCGTGTCCTGTGCTGCCGGGGCCCCGACCGAGTCTCCCGTCCTGATCCTGCTCCTGATCGTGTCCGGTGCCGTCCCGCCGTCCCGTCGTCAAGGGCTGCCCGTGGAACGGCCCCGGGCCGCCCTTCCGGCGGTCAACGCGTCGGCGACGTGGACGGCGACGGTGCCGTGCCGGCCGCGCCCGTCCGTTCCCCGGACCGCTCGGCCAGACCAGGGAAGGCTACGCTCTCCCCGCTCCAGCGCACCGCCCGCACCGCGGCCTCCCGCAGCGCACCGGCCGCGTCGGCCCGCCGGGCGCCGGTCGTGGCCCGCACCAGGTCCGAGCAGACACCGGCCACCCGCTCCTCCAGCCGCGCGGCCAGCCGCAGCGCGGCCGCCCCGTCCTCGACCGGGAACGGCAGCGCGTACGCGGCGCTCGCGGCGACCGGTGCGCCGCCCAGGTCGCGCACGGCGCGCACCAGCGCGTCCCGGCGTGCGCGGTGGGCGTCGTACGCCGCCAACGCCTCCGCCCGGCGCCGCTCGCCGATCCGTCCGCCCACGACGCCGTACCCGTACACCGCCGCGTGCTCCGCCGCCAGCGCGGCCTGCAAGGCGGTCAGCTCGGCCTTCCCGGCCTGCTCGGTCCCGTCGCTCATCTGGCCCCCTCCGTCAGCAGGTACGCGTGCGCGGCCCCGGCCGCGGCGACCGACGCCAGCAGCCGCGCCAGCTCACCCGGCGCCTCCAGCAGATCCTTGGCGCGCTGGTCCGCGAGGGCGCGCTCGGCGGTGGCAAGCCCGGCGACGGCGTCCTTCTCGGTGGCCGGAACGGCAGCGGTGGAGGCGCCGGCCGTGGCGGAAGCCGTGCCCGTCGTCCCGTCCGCGAAGGCCGCCGCGTGCGCCGCGACCTGGGCCCGCAGCGGGCGCAGCCGCTCCGCCAGCCCCGGATGCGCGGCGAGCACGGCGTCGTACCGCGCCAGCAGCCCCCGGCTGTCCCGCGCCGCTCGCGCGCGTGCCCGCTGCGTGGCCGACGGGCCGTCGGCGCCGGACTCCGGCCCGGCCGAGCAGCCCGCCAGCAGGGCGCCGCCGGCGGCCGAGGCGAGCAGGGTTCTTCTGCGCGGCCCCGAGGGCACGCGCGAGGGCGGGGGGTACGGCACGGCTGACGTCCTCGGGGGCTCGTACGAACATACGGGCGGGAACGCCGACCCGCCGTTGATCACGGTACCCGCGAGTCCCTCCGCCTCGCGTCACCGGCTCGACGGCCGGCCGCACCCGCCCGTGAACCACCCGGACCTCTCCTGCGAACCGGCCCCTGTCGGAGGCAGTACCCTTTGATCAGACACGCGACCCATCCCACAACAGCACACGCGGCCGAGGAGTCACCCGGATGAGCACCACCCAGAGCGAGAGGCTGCGAGAGCTGCTGGAACCGCTCGTCACGTCCCAGGGGCTGGATCTCGAAGAGATCGCCGTGGACTCCGTCGGACGCAAGCGGGTGCTGCGCGTGGTCGTCGACTCCGACACCGGGGCGGATCTGGACGCCATCGCCGATGTGAGCCGTGCGCTCTCGGCGAAGCTGGACGAGACGAACGCGATGGGTGACGCGGCGTACGACCTGGAGGTCGGAACCCCCGGCGCGGAGCGCCTCCTCACCGAGCACCGGCACTTCGTGCGCGCCACCGACCGGCTCGTGAAGTTCCAGCTCACGGAGGGCGGCGAGCTGGTCGCGCGGATCCTGAAGGTCGACGACGAGGGGGTCGACGTCGAGGTGCCCGGCGTGAAGGGCCGCAAGGCCACCGCCCGCAGACTCGGCTTCCCGGAGATCGCCAAGGCACGCGTGCAGGTCGAGTTCAACCGCAAGGACAGCGCCGGCACGGCCGGCGAGAAGGACATGAAGGAAGAGGAGGAGGCGTAGCCGTGGACATCGACATGAGCGCCCTGCGGGGCTTGGTTCGGGAGAAGGAGATCTCCTTCGACCTGCTGGTCGAGGCGATCGAGTCGGCCCTCCTCATCGCCTACCACCGCACCGAGGGAAGCCGCCGACACGCGCGCGTGGAGCTCAACCGGGAGACCGGGCATGTGACCGTGTGGGCGAAGGAGGACCCCGAGGACCTCGCCGAGGGGCAGGAGCCCCGTGAGTTCGACGACACCCCGTCCGGCTTCGGCCGCATCGCCGCCACCACCGCCAAGCAGGTGATCCTGCAGCGGCTGCGCGACGCCGAGGACGACGCGACGCTCGGCGAGTACGCCGGACGCGAGGGCGACATCGTCACCGGCGTGGTCCAGCAGGGCCGCGACCCGAAGAACGTGCTCGTGGACATCGGCAAGCTGGAGGCCATCCTGCCGGTGCAGGAGCAGGTGCCCGGCGAGACGTACCCGCACGGCATGCGCCTGCGGTCGTACGTCGTCCGGGTGGCCAAGGGCGTGCGCGGGCCGTCCGTCACCCTCTCCCGCACGCACCCGAACCTGGTGAAGAAGCTCTTCGCCCTGGAGGTGCCGGAGATCGCCGACGGCTCGGTGGAGATCGCGGCCATCGCCCGTGAGGCCGGTCACCGCACGAAGATCGCCGTACGGTCCACCCGTTCGGGCCTGAACGCCAAGGGCGCCTGCATCGGCCCCATGGGCGGCCGGGTGCGCAACGTGATGGGCGAGCTGAACGGCGAGAAGATCGACATCGTCGACTGGTCGGACGACCCGGGGGAGATGGTCGCGAACGCGCTGTCACCCGCTCGGGTGAGCAAGGTGGATATCGTGGACATGGCTTCCCGGTCCGCCCGGGTGACCGTGCCGGACTACCAGCTGTCGCTGGCGATCGGCAAGGAGGGCCAGAACGCCCGCCTCGCGGCCCGGCTGACTGGCTGGCGCATCGACATCCGGCCCGACACCGAGCAGGCCGGGGACTAGAACAGGCAGTGGATCGGGCGCCGGGGAATAGATCCAAGCCGCCCGGCGCTGAGATCACGACAACAGCCGTTCGATTCTTGCCCCGAAGGGGTGAGGTCGGTACGGGGAGGTAGACTTAACCGTGTCTGGCCGGACGCACACCCGAGCATGCCCGGAACGCACCTGTGTGGGGTGCCGGGAGCGGGCGGCCAAGAACGATCTCCTGCGGATCGTGGAGATCGAGGGCGCATGCGCCCCCGATCCTCGCGGTACGCTGCCCGGCCGGGGTGCGTACGTACACCCCGCCCTGGTCTGTCTCGACCAGGCGGTACGCCGCCGGGCGTTCCCGCGGGCACTGCGCGTCCCGGGACCGCTCGACACAAAGGCGTTGCGTCGATACGTCGAGCAGACAACAGTTGCCGAGCAGGCAACGCCGTAAGACAAGCCGCACGGAACCCCGTGCGGTCTGGTACCTCGCGAGTCGAAAGCAGGTCGAGATTGCGATGAGCACTCGATGAGTACGCGATGAGTACGCCCATGAACTAGCGACGGTCCGGCTTCAACCCGGACCTCAAAGGAGCGAAGTGGCTAAGGTCCGGGTCTACGAACTCGCCAAGGAGTTCGGTGTCGAGAGCAAGGTCGTCATGGCCAAGCTCCAGGAACTCGGTGAATTCGTCCGTTCGGCGTCTTCGACCATCGAAGCGCCGGTTGTACGCAAGCTGACTGACGCCTTCCAGGGCGGTGGCAACGGCAAGTCCGCCGGCAAGCCCGCCCCGCGCAAGGCTTCCCCCAGGCCCGCCGCGCCCTCTCCGGCGCAGGCGGCACGTCCGGCTGCCCCGGCCCCGAGGCCGGCTGCCCCCAAGCCTCCGACGGCGCCCGCTGCCCAGCAGCCGGCCGCCCCGTCGGCCCCCTCGGCGCCCGCACAGGCCCCGTCCCAGGGCCCGCGCCCGGTGCCGGGTCCCAAGCCCGCGCCGCGTCCGGCCCCGGCCGCCCCGGAGTTCACCGCTCCGCCGGCCCCGGCCGCGCAGACCCCGCAGGCTCCGGCCGCCCAGGGTCCGCGTCCCGGCGGCGCCCGTCCCGGCGCCCCGAAGCCCGGTGGCTCTCGTCCGGCCCCCGGCCAGGGCCAGTCGGCCCGTCCGGGTCAGGGCGGTTCCCGCCCCGGTGGCCAGGCCGCGCGTCCCGGTGCCCGTCCGGCCGGTCCGCGTCCGGGCAACAACCCCTTCACCTCCGGCGGCAACGCCGGCATGGCCCGTCCGCAGGCCCCGCGCCCGCAGGGCGGCCCGCGTCCCGGCCCCGGCGGTGCCCCCGGCGCCGGTCCTCGTCCGCAGGCGCCCGGCGCCCAGGGCGGCGGTCCGCGTCCGCAGGCTCCGGGCGGTCCCCGTCCGACCCCGGGTTCGATGCCGCGTCCGCAGGGCGGTCCCCGTCCCGGCGGCGGCCCCGGCGGCCCGCGTCCGAACCCCGGCATGATGCCGCAGCGTCCCGCTGCGGGTCCGCGTCCCGGCGGTGGCCCCGGTGGCCGCGGTCCCGGTGGCGGCGGTCGTCCGGGTGGCGGCGGCGGTCGTCCGGGTGGCGGCGGCTTCGCCGGTCGTCCGGGTGGCGGTGGCGGCGGCTTCGCCGGCCGTCCTGCCGGTCCCGGTGGCGGTGGCGGCGGTTTCGCCGGCCGTCCGGGTGGTCCCGGCGGTGGCGGCGGTGGCCGTCCCGGCTTCGGCGGTCGTCCGGGTGGTCCCGGTGGCCGTGGTGGCACGCAGGGCGCCTTCGGCCGTCCCGGCGGTCCCGCGCGTCGTGGCCGCAAGTCGAAGCGGCAGAGGCGCCAGGAGTACGAGGCCATGCAGGCCCCGAGCGTCGGCGGCGTGATGCTGCCGCGCGGCAACGGCGAGACCATCCGTCTCTCCCGCGGCGCGTCGCTCACCGACTTCGCGGAGAAGATCAACGCCAACCCGGCGTCCCTCGTCGCGGTCATGATGAACCTCGGCGAGATGGTCACCGCGACCCAGTCCGTCTCCGACGAGACCCTCCAGCTCCTCGCCGACGAGATGAACTACACGGTTCAGATCGTCAGCCCGGAGGAGGAGGACCGCGAGCTGCTGGAGTCCTTCGACATCGAGTTCGGTGAGGACGAGGGCTCCGAGGAGGACCTGGTCGTCCGTCCGCCGGTCGTGACCGTCATGGGTCACGTCGACCACGGTAAGACCCGACTGCTCGACGCCATCCGCAAGACCAACGTCATCGCGGGCGAGGCCGGCGGCATCACCCAGCACATCGGTGCCTACCAGGTCGCGACCGAGGTCAACGACGAAGAGCGCAAGATCACCTTCATCGACACCCCGGGTCACGAGGCGTTCACCGCCATGCGTGCCCGTGGTGCGAAGTCGACCGACATCGCGATCCTGGTCGTCGCGGCCAACGACGGCGTCATGCCGCAGACGGTCGAGGCGCTCAACCACGCCAAGGCGGCCGACGTGCCGATCGTGGTCGCGGTCAACAAGATCGACGTCGAGGGTGCCGACCCGACCAAGGTGCGCGGTCAGCTGACCGAGTACGGCCTGGTGGCCGAGGAGTACGGCGGCGACACCATGTTCGTCGACATCTCCGCCAAGCAGGGTCTGCACATCGACTCGCTGCTGGAGGCCGTGATCCTCACGGCGGACGCCTCGCTCGACCTGCGGGCCAACCCGAACCAGGACGCGCAGGGCATCTCGATCGAGTCCCGTCTCGACCGCGGCCGCGGTGCCGTGGCGACGGTCCTCGTCCAGCGAGGCACGCTGCGGGTCGGCGACACGATGGTCGTGGGCGACGCCTACGGCCGTGTGCGCGCCATGCTCGACGACAACGGCAACAACGTCGCCGAGGCCGGCCCGTCGACGCCGGTCCAGGTCCTGGGCCTGACCAACGTCCCGGGTGCGGGTGACAACTTCCTGGTGGTCGACGAGGACCGTACGGCCCGTCAGATCGCCGAGAAGCGCGCCGCCCGTGAGCGCAACGCGGCCTTCGCGAAGCGCACGCGCCGCGTGTCGCTGGAGGACCTGGACAAGGTGCTCAAGGCCGGCGAGGTCCAGCAGCTCAACCTGATCATCAAGGGTGACGCTTCTGGTTCCGTCGAGGCCCTGGAGTCCTCCCTGCTCCAGCTGGACGTCGGCGAAGAGGTCGACATCCGCGTCCTGCACCGCGGCGTCGGTGCGGTCACGGAGTCCGACATCGACCTGGCGATGGGCTCCGACGCCATCGTGATCGGCTTCAACGTCCGCGCGGCCGGCCGCGCGGCGCAGATGGCCGAGCGCGAGGGCGTGGACGTCCGGTACTACTCGGTCATCTACCAGGCGATCGAGGAGATCGAGGCGGCCCTCAAGGGCATGCTCAAGCCGGAGTACGAAGAGGTCGAGCTGGGTACGGCGGAGATCCGCGAGGTCTTCAAGTCGTCCAAGCTGGGCAACATCGCGGGTGTCCTCATCCGCTCCGGCGAGGTCAAGCGCAACACCAAGGCTCGCCTCATCCGCGACGGCAAGGTGGTCGCGGAGAACCTCAACATCGAGGGCCTGCGTCGCTTCAAGGACGACGTCACCGAGATCCGCGAAGGCTACGAGGGTGGTATCAACCTCGGAAACTTCAACGACATCAAGGTCGACGACGTCATCGCGACGTACGAGATGCGGGAGAAGCCGCGGGCGTAACGCCTGTGGTTCGTGCTGGCCGGCGGGACTGCGGTCCCGTCGGCCAGCGCGCCGTTTTCCGACCGGGTACCTGTCCCGGCCGGCCGGGCCGAAACCCTGTCGAGCCGCCGACGGGTACGCGGTACGGTGGCTCCAGGCCATCGATCCCGTACCGGCGGGTAACCCGGAACACAACATGTACGTGGGGACTCTGTCCTTCGACCTCCTCCTCGGCGACGTCCACTCGCTGAAGGAGAAGCGCTCCGTCGTCCGCCCGATCGTCGCCGAACTCCAGCGGAAGTACGCGGTGAGCGCGGCCGAGGTGGACCACATGAACCTCCACCGGCGGGCGATCATCGGCCTCGCCGCGGTCTCCGGCGACGCCGCGCACCTCACCGACGTACTGGACCGGTGCGAGCGGCTGGTCGCCGGCCGCCCCGAGGTGGAACTGCTGTCCGTGCGACGGCGCTTCCACGGCGACGACGACTGACCACGAAACGCAAGCAAGAGAAAGAACGGGAGACGGACCAGTGGCCGACAACGCGCGGGCTAAAAGGCTGGCGGACCTCATCCGGGAGGTGGTGGCCCAGAAGCTGCAGCGCGGGATCAAGGACCCGCGGCTCGGCTCACACGTCACCATCACGGACACCCGGGTCACGGGTGACCTCCGGGAGGCGACCGTCTTCTACACGGTCTACGGCGACGAGGAGGAGCGGACGGCGGCGGCAGCCGGCCTGGAGAGCGCCAAGGGAATCCTGCGCTCCGAGGTGGGCCGCGCGGCCGGGGTGAAGTTCACGCCCACCCTGACCTTCGTCGCGGACGCCCTGCCGGACACCGCCCGGACCATCGAGGACCTCCTCGACAAGGCCCGGCAGTCCGACGAGAAGGTGCGAGAGGCGGCCACGGGCGCCACGTACGCGGGCGGCGCCGACCCGTACCGGAAGCCGGCGGACGACGACACCGACACGGACGGCGACGCCACCGAATGACCCAGAAGCACACCACGCCCGACGGCCTCGTCATCGTCGACAAGCCGTCGGGCTTTACTTCGCACGACGTGGTCGCCAAGATGCGCGGGATCGCCAGGACCCGCCGCGTCGGTCACGCCGGCACCCTCGACCCGATGGCGACCGGCGTCCTGGTCCTCGGGGTCGAACGCGCCACCAAGCTCCTCGGGCACCTGGCGCTCACCGAGAAGGAGTACCTGGGCACGGTCCGTCTGGGCCAGACCACCCTCACCGACGACGCCGAGGGCGAGATCACCGCGTCCACCGACGCCTCCAAGGTGACCCGGGACGCCATCGACGCGGGCATCGCCAAGCTGACCGGCGACATCATGCAGGTGCCGTCCAAGGTCAGCGCCATCAAGATCGACGGCGTACGGTCGTACAAGCGGGCCCGTGAGGGCGAGGACTTCGAGATCCCCGCCCGGCCGGTGACCATCTCCTCCTTCGCGGTGTACGACGTCCGGGACGCGGTCGCCGAGGACGGCACGCCCGTGCTCGACCTGGTGGTGTCCGTGGTCTGCTCCTCCGGCACCTACATCCGCGCCCTCGCCCGTGACCTGGGCGCCGACCTCGGCGTCGGCGGCCACCTCACCGCGCTGCGCCGCACCCGCGTCGGCCCGTACAAGCTCGACGCGGCGAAGACGCTGGACCAGCTCCAGCAGGAGCTGACCGTGATGCCGATCGCCGAGGCCGCCACCGCGGCGTTCCCGCGCTGGGAGGTCGACGCCAAGCGGTCCCGGCTGCTGCTGAACGGTGTCCGGCTGGAGATCCCCGAGGAGTACGCGGGAGCCGGTCCCGTCGCCGTGTTCGACGTCGAGGGCCGTTTCCTCGCGTTGGTCGAGGAGCACCGGGGCAAGGCCAAGAGCCTTGCCGTCTTCGGCTGAGGCCGTGAGGTTCTGAGCCCGTGAGGTTATGAGGCCGTGAGGTTCTGAGCCCGTGAGGTTCTGAGGCCGTGAGGTTCTGAGCCTTGGCCTGTGTGCCCTGTGCCCGGTGCCCCGAGCCATGAGGCCGGCCCGCATGGATCGGCTGTCTGCCGTGGAGCGGCGGCCGGCCACGGGGTCGGCCTGCCGCCGCTCCACGATCCCCCCTCGGTTCCCCCACCCCTAGGGTTATCCAGCAACTCCCGCCTATTCACCCGTCCGGGCAGGCGCTCGGAGTGAACCGGGGGAGCGGAAGGGGGCGCGTTCATCACGCGATCTGTCCCGTCGATCATCCCGCGCCTACGGTCGGAACCAGGGCACGGGTACGGGCGGGGAGGTACGACCATGACGGAACGGGGCCCGCGGAGCGGAAGCGGGCGCCGGGGGCGCGGGTGCGAACAGCGGCCGTCCGAGGAGCGTGCCGAGGGGAGGCGCGCGAGCCGGGACGGCACATACGGGGAACGGCCGTCCGGAGCGCGCGCGTACGAGGAGTGCGCCGGCGGTGGGCCGGGCGACGGCCGGGGCGACCGGGCCCTTGTCGCCACCCCGGCAGACGACACGGGCGTGGGCGCCGCAGCGGACCGCTTCGACGCCGCCCTCGTACGCATCCGGGACCTGGCCGGGCGCCCGCGCGGACTCGGCTTCCTCGCCGATCACGAGGGCACCCTGCTCACCAGCCACGAGGCCGTCGACGGCCTGCCCCGGCTGGTGCTGCACGCCGGTGACCGCACCTGCGTGGTCGGCCCCGACGCGGTCACCGCGCTGCCCGGGCTCGGCCTCGCCCTGGTGCGCACCGAGGGCCTGGGCGTGGAGCCGCTGCCGCTGACCGTGCGGGAGCGGATCGACGCCGGCACCTATGTACACGTCGCCGCCGGCTGCTGGCGCGAGGCACGGGTGCTGGCCGCCACGCAGGTGACGTACACCGCCACGGACCGCTTCCACCTCCTGGACGACGCGCTGGAACTGGCCATCGGCACGGCCGGCCGGGACGCGCTCCGGCTGGGCGGCGGCGCGGCCGGCGGACCGGTGCTCGACGCACGCACCGGCGCGGTCGTCGGTGTCCTCGGCACCGCCCTGCACAGCGCCCAGCGCGACGCGGGCTTCGCGGTGCCGCTGCGGCCCGCCGACGGCCCCCTCGCCGACCTGCTCGCCCGCAACGCGGCCACCGTGCCCGCGTACGGCGCCGACCTCAACATCGCCGGCATCCTCCAGCTGACCATGACCTCGGTGGGGCAGGACGGCCCCGCCAGCGCCCTCGAACCGGTCGAACGACCTGACATCGTCCGGGAGTTGGCCGCCTTCGCCGCGGGCGACCGTCCCGTGCTCGGCCTCGTCGGCGCGCCGGGCAGCGGTCGTACGACGGAACTCGTGGCGCTCGCCGCCCGCCGCGCGCGGGGTGAGCGGCCGGCCCCCACGCTGTGGCTGCGCGGTGCCGACCTGAAGGCCACCGACGACTCGGTGGCCGACGTGGCCCGCCGCACCCTGGCGCGTGCCGCCCGGATCATCGCCGCGTCCCGCTCCGGCCGACCCGAAGACCTCGGCGACGTCACGCCCGAACACGTCGCCCGCTTCGCCGCCCGGACCGGCCGCCCCCTGCTGCTCCTCCTCGACGGCCCCGAGGAGATGCCCCCCGCCCTCGCCGACCGCCTGCCCGTCTGGACCCGGGGCACGGCCGCCTGGCTGACCGAGACGGGAACCCGCCTGGTGGTGGCCTGCCGGGAGGAACACTGGGAACGCACCGGCAGGGCCTTCCCAAAGGACCTCCTCCACGTGCCGGGCACCTCGGGGGAGCCGGTCGGGGTTCCGGCGGATGGCGGTGAACCGCTGGAGACGCGAGCTGCCCCCGGGTCTGCGACGGACGGTGGCGAGTTCGCGCGCACGCAGGCCGGCCCTGGGACCCCGGCGAGCGGCGATGAGCCTCTGGCGACGCGGGCGGGAGCTGGGGCCTCGTCGCACTGCCTCGGGCCGGACCGCGCGCCAGTCAGCCCTGTGTCTCCAGGGCACAGCAGGCCGACGGGCCCTGCGGGCCGAGGGGAGGGCGCCGAGCTGGACCGTGCGTCGGCCGACCCTGCGGCGCAGGCGGACGGCACCGGTCCGGTGTGCACGTCGGCTGGCCCTGCGGCCCCGGCGGGCGGCGGTGAGACGCTGCGCAGCACCCCGGTCGGCCCTCCGGGTTCGCCCCTGGCCTCAGCCGGACCAGCCGAGCCGCTGCACGCGGTCGCCGACCGCGCGCCCTCGCCAGGTGCCCCGGCCGATGGCGTTGACCTGCGGATCCCCCTGCCCAGCCGCGTATCCCCGGTGGACGGTGGCGAGCCGGACCACTCCCCGGCCGACCTTGCTTCCCTGGCGGGCGGCCCCGAGCCGCACCACTCCCCGGCCGACCCTGCCTCCCCGGCGGCCGGCCCCCTCTCGGGCCGCACCTGCGCCACTTCCGGGCCCGCAACCCAGGCCTTCCCTCCACCCGGCGAGTCGGTCCCCGGCGAAGCCTCCCGCATCCCCGCCACCGACCCCCTTCCGCCCTGTCTGCGGATCGGGGACTTCACGCTCGGTGAGGCGCGGTGGGCCAGGGCGCGGTACGGGATTCCGGAGGGTGCGCTCGGTGAGCGGGACGCGCGGCATCCGCTGGTGCTGCGGCTGTTGTCCGAGGTGCGGGCCGCCGTGCCCGACGCGCCGGTCGCCGGGCCGCTCGACCGGCACGACGTGTTCGCCGCCTACCTCGACCTCATGTGCCTGCGCATCGCGGTCCGCCTGGCCGCCGCCGGCGGTCCGCGCGGTACGGCCGTGCGGCGGCTCGCGGCGCGCGTGGCCGGGCAGGTGCACGAGGCCGCCCGGCGCAGCCTCGGGCCGGGGCAGGGCGAGCTGGACCGGGAGTCGTTCGAGGCGGTGTTCCCCTGGGGCCCCGCCCCGGCCCGGCTCGGCGGCGGCACCGGCTGGGCCTCCGCCGTGCTGACCGAGGCCCTCCTCGTGCCGGCCGGTACCGGCTACCGCTTCGCCCACGAGGAGCTGGCCGACTGGCTCCAGGGCACGCACCTGGACCTGGACGCGGCGCTGCGGGCCCTGGTGCACCGCGCCGGTGAGCCGAGCGCGCCCCGCCCCGTGCCGGCGCCGGTTCCGCACCATCGCGTCGGACCCGTCGTCCAGGCGCTGCTGCTCCTCGCCCGCCAGCAGGGGACCGGGCAACTCTGCCTCCGGCTACGGGAGTTGGTCGACGCTCTGGACCGTGACACCGGCTCCTGGTGGGCCGCCCGGCTGCTCGCCCGGACCCTGCTCCAGGTCCCGGACGCGACGCCGTACACCGAAGTGCTGCGCCTGCTCGCGGACCGTGTCGTCGCCTGGCGCGGCGCCCAGCGGCCCGTACCGGCCGACTTCCGCCCCGCCTTCTGGACCGGCCTTCCCGTCCCCGACACCGAGCGCCTGGACCTGCTGCGCCGCCTCGTCCTGGCGGACCCGGCGCCGCCCGTGGCAGGCGAACGGTACCTCGACGCCGTCGCCGCACTGCTGGCCGCCGCCCCCACCGTCGTACAGCCCCTGCTCACCCGCTGGTTCACGGACGAGCGGCCGTTGCCCGCGACCCCGCACGCCACCGTCGCCACCGCCGCGCAGGCGCTGCTGCACACCCACCGGCACGGCGCCCTGGACGATCTCACCGAGGTGCTGGTGGCCTGCGCGCACCGGCGTGCCGACGAACTGCTCGCCGTCCTCGCCGAGGACGAGCCGTCGGCCCTCTGCCGGGCGGTCGACCGCTGGGCGCACGACGAGCGCCCCGCCCGCCGGGTAGCGGCCGTGGCCTTCGCCCTGCGCGCGGCCCCCCACGCCCGCTCGGACGCCGACCGCGAGCTGCTGCGCTACGCCGCCCTCACCCTGCTCGCCCGCCCCGCCGACCGCACCCTGCACGGCGCCGCCCTGGCCCTGCTGGTCCGCGACCCGCGCAGCCGCGACCGGCACCTGCCCGCGGCCCTGCGCCACTTCGCCGACGGCGACCCGCAGTTCCCGCCCAGCGCCCTCGTCCCGGCCCTGACCACCCACCCGGAGCCGGTCCTGGAGGCCTTCCGTGCCCGCCTGTGCGCCCCGGGCGCCGGTGGCCCGGACACCGCGGCGGTCCTGCGCAGCCTCACCCAGGTCGCCACCCCGGCCCTGGCCCGCCGGGTCGCCACCCTCGTCCGGGAGGCGCTGCGGCTGCGCCCGGAGACCGCCGGGTCCGTCGCCGGTCAGGTCGCCGGCCAGGTCGACCGCCGCCTCGAACAGGGCCCCACCGCCCGCCCGGTCCTGCTGCCCCTCGTCACCGGCCTGCTCGACGGCGGCCCCGAACCGCTCCGGGCGGCCCTCGCCACCGTCCTCGCCGCCCCCGGTACCCCCGCCTCCCTTCCGCTCCGCCGCGAGCTGCTGGAGTTCCTGCTCGCCCGGGAAGAGGACCCGTCCGTCCTGCTCGCCGTCCTGCACGCGGCCACGGAACACGGCGGCCGGGAGGAGGGGGCCCGCGGTCTGGTCCACCGCACCGGTCTGCTCCTCGTCCGCACGCCCGAGGGTGCCACCCGCTTCGACCGCGCCCTGGTCGACATCGGCCGGCACGTGCCCGGCTTCGCCGCCCGCATGGCCCGCTGGCTGACCGAGGCCCCGGACGACTGGGTGGCCGTGGTCGGCCCCAGCGCCCGCCGCCTGATCGAGAACCTGGCGGGCGTACGCGTACCGGCCTGAGCTGCGGCGGGAACGTGCGCCCCGTCACAGCCCCCATGCCGATGCCGGCCCGGGGCACCCGGCATGGCACCCTTAGACCTGCACGACGAGGTCAAGGTAGACACGGACAAGGGTTCGAGGAGCGGTCACAGTGCAGCGCTGGCGTGGCTTGGAGGACATCCCCCAGGACTGGGGGCGCAGCGTCGTCACCATCGGTTCCTACGACGGCGTCCACCGCGGCCACCAGCTGATCATCAAGCACGCCGTCGACCGGGCCCGCGAGCTCGGCGTCCCGGCCGTCGTGGTCACCTTCGACCCGCACCCCAGCGAGGTCGTCCGCCCGGGAAGCCACCCGCCGCTGCTCGCCCCGCACCACCGCCGTGCGGAACTCATGGCCGAGCTGGGTGTCGACGCGTGCCTCATCCTTCCCTTCACCACCGAGTTCTCCAAGCTCTCGCCCGCCGACTTCGTGGTGAAGGTCTTGGTGGACAAGCTGCACGCCAAGGCGGTCGTGGAGGGCCCGAACTTCCGCTTCGGCCATAAGGCGGCCGGCAACGTCGAGTTCCTCGCCGAGCAGGGCAAGATCTACGACTTCGAGGTCGAGGTCGTCGACCTGTACGTCACCGGTGAGGCGGGCGGCGGCGAGCCGTTCTCCTCCACGCTGACCCGCAGCCTGGTCGCCGAGGGCGATGTCGCGGGCGCCCGCGAGATCCTCGGCCGCCCGCACCGCGTGGAGGGTGTCGTCGTCCGCGGCGCCCAGCGCGGCCGCGAACTGGGCTTCCCGACGGCCAACGTCGAGACCCTCCCGCACACCGCCATCCCCGCCGACGGCGTGTACGCCGGGTATCTGCACGCCCAGGGCGAGGTCATGCCGGCCGCGATCTCCGTCGGCACGAACCCGCAGTTCGACGGCACCGAGCGCACGGTGGAGGCGTACGCGATCGACCGTGTCGGCCTCGACCTGTACGGCCTGCACGTCGCCGTCGACTTCCTCGCTTACGTGCGCGGACAGGCGAAGTTCGAGTCGCTGGAGGCCCTGCTGGAGCAGATGGCCGCGGACGTGAAGCGGTGCCGGGAGATCGTGGCGGCGGAGCAGTAGTCGCTCGTTCCGGCGGGACGCGTTCCAGCGCGGCTCGTGACAGGGAGAAGGGCGGCCGGTGCGGTGAGCACCGGCCGCCCTTCTCTGTGGCCCGTTACTGCTGCGGCGGGGCCGGGGGAGCCTGCGGAGGCTGCTGCGGCTGCGGTTGCGGCTGTGACGGCGGCTGCGACGGCGGCTGGGGCTGGGGCTGTCCGGGCTGCGGGTAGCCCGGCTGCTGCTGTGCGCCCGGATACGGCTGCTGCTGGCCCTGCTGAGGCGGGTACGGCTGCTGCGTCGGCGCGTACGGCTGACCGGGGGCCTGGGGGTACGGCTGCCCGGGGGCCTGCGGATACGGCTGCCCGGCGCCGTACAGCTGTTCCGGCATGGGCTGTCCCGGCATGGGCTGGCCGGGCATGGGCTGGCCGGGCATGGGCTGGCCCGGCATCGGTCCTCCCGGCATGGGCGGGGCGGCCACCGGCGGCGGGTTGCCGTCGCTCGTCCACAGCCCGTGCGCCTGCTGGTGGCGGGTGAAGTCCTCGGCGACCATCGCGGCGAGGTTGAAGTACGCCTCGCGCGTCTTCGGCCGCATCATGTCGAGGTCGACCTCGGCGCCGGCCGCCAGATGCTCGTCGAAGGGCACCACGATGACGCCGCGGGTGCGGGTCTCGAAGTGCGCCACGATGTCCTCGACCTTGATCATCTTGCCGGTCTCACGGACCCCGGAGATCACGGTGAGGGACCGCGAGACCAGGTCGGCGTACCCGTGCGCGGACAGCCAGTCCAGCGTCGTACTGGCGCTGCTCGCGCCGTCCACGGACGGCGTGGAGATGATGATGAGCTGGTCGGCCAGGTCGAGCACCCCGCGCATGGCGCTGTACAGCAGACCGGTGCCCGAGTCGGTCAGGATGACCGGGTACTGCCGGCCGAGCACGTCGATCGCGCGCCGGTAGTCCTCGTCGTTGAACGTGGTCGACACGGCCGGGTCCACGTCGTTGGCGATGATCTCCAGCCCGGACGGGGCCTGGGAGGTGAACCGCCGGATGTCCATGTACGAGTTGAGGTACGGGATCGCCTGGACGAGGTCACGGATGGTGGCCCCGGTCTCCCGGCGGACCCGCCGCCCGAGCGTACCGGCGTCCGGGTTGGCGTCGATGGCGAGGATCTTGTCCTGCCGCTC
Organism: Streptomyces flaveolus; assembly: GCF_000716535.1. Classification (GTDB taxonomy): domain Bacteria; phylum Actinomycetota; class Actinomycetes; order Streptomycetales; family Streptomycetaceae; genus Streptomyces; species Streptomyces flaveolus_A. Next base: position 214,817 of record NZ_JNWV01000009.1, read on the forward strand.
GGTGGCGAGGGTGGAGCCGAGCGCGGTCGTCGTGGTCGTCTTGCCGACGCCGCCCTTGAGGCTGATGACCGCGATCCGGTAGCAGGACAGCACCGGCGTACGGATCAGCTCCAGCTTGCGCTGCCGCTCGGCCTCCTCCTTCTTGCCGCCGAGCTTGAACCGGCCGCCCGCCGCCGCGGGCCGCCCGCTCTTCGCCTTCTGTCTCTTGTTGTTGAGCAGCCGGTCCGAGGACAGCTCCACGGCGGCGGTGTAACCGAGCGGTGCGGCACCGGGGTTGGTCGGCTGCCGCTGGTCATGCTGAACGGGCTGCGGCCACGCGGCACCGGAACGCGGATCGACCGGCGCGTGCGGGGCCTGCGGAGCGTCGGGGGCGCCGTCCGGGCTCTGAGGCGGCTGCGGGAAGCCGTAACCGCCCGGCTGAGTTTGCGGGTTGGGGTTCCCCGGCTGAGGGAAACCGTAGCCGCCGCTCTGCGCGGGGGAGTTGGGCACGCCCGGCTGCGGGAAGCCGTAACCGCTGGGCGGGGTGGGGCCGTGGGGCTGCGGCTGCGGCTGCGGCTGTTGGGGCGCCGGGGGCTGCGGGAAGCCATAACCGCCGGGCTGGGCCGGGGGGTTGGGAGTGCCCGGTGCCGGGGCGCCGGGCTGGGGGAAGCCGTAGCCGCTCGGGGGCGTGGGGCCGGGGATGGGGCCGTTGGGAGCCGGCTGCGGGCCGGGCGCACCCGGGTGACCCGGTTGGCTGGCGGGGTTGGCCTGGTCGGGTTGGTTCGGCTGGTTCCACGCGGCGGGCGCGGGCTGCGGGGCCTGCGGCTGGAACGGCGGCTGCTGGCCGGGCATCCCGGCGGGAGGCTGACTGCCGGTCGCCTGCGGCTGCTGGCCGGGCATGGGCCCTGGCTGCTGCGGGGCGGCGGCCGGCTGCTGCCCGGGCTGTACGGGCCACTGGGCGGCGGAAGCCGGGGCGGCGGGCTGGTACGAGGGCGGCAGCGGGGGCAACCCGTTCTGCGGCGCGGGCGGCGTCCAGCCGGGCTGGGCACCCTGCGGGGCCGGGGGAGCGGGCGGCACGGCGGCGTAGGGGGCGCCGGGGGCGGGCTGGGCCGCGTGGGGCTGGGCCGCGTGAGGCTGGGCGCCGGGGTGAGCGGCGCCGGGCTGCGGGAAGCCGTATCCGCCGGGCTGTCCGGGGGCGGGCTGGGGTGCGTGGGGCTGAGGGGCACCGGCTTCCGGGGCAGCGGGGTGGGCGGCGTCGGCCTGCTGGGCCGCGCTGTCCGACGCACCGTCACCCGATGGTGCGCTGGCTTGCGTCGCACCCGGCTGAGGAGCACCGTTCCCGGCCGTCAGGCCTGCCGCCCCGGCCTTCGAGGGCTCTGGCGTGTCGGACTGCGAGGAGTCGGCGGAGCCCTCGGACACGACGGGAGGCCCGGCGTCGGCCGCACCCTCGTCGGCGTCCCCCTTCTCCGCGCTGGCCTTCTCGGCGTCGCCCTTCTCAGCGGCGGCCTGCTCGGCAACGCTCTCTTCCGCCGCGGCCATCTCATCGGCGGCGGCTTCGTCGGACGCGGAACCAACTCCAGCGGCGGCCTCCGCCACCGAGTCGTCCTGCGCGGAAGCCTCGCCACCGGATCCCTCGGCACCGTCCTCGCCGCCGGACTTCCCGGCACGGTCGGCGTCGCCCTCAGCACCGGCGGACTCCGCGGCACCGGAGGCACCGACAGAACCCTCGGAATCCTCAGAACCCTCCGCACCGGCGGAGCCCTCATCCCCGGACTCGGCCGACTCTCCGGCGGCGGCGGTGTGCTCGGCGATCTCCGCCATCTGGCGCTTCAGGGCGACGGCGGAGAACCGCATGGTCGCCCCGCTCTCCAGGTCCCCGTTGTCCGTCTCCGGCTCGACCACGCCGGAAGCGGCCGGGGCCTCCTGCTGGGCAGACTGCGGCTGCTGCGGCTCGAAGCCCTCGGGCAGCCGCGGCATCGGAACGGGGTCACCGGTCGTCGGCGCGGGCTGCGCAGGCCCGGCCGGGGGAGCGTACGAAGCACCCTGCGGCGGAGTGAACGACGCGCCCTGCGCCGGACCGTACGGAGTCCCCTCCGCAGGACCGTACGAAGGCCCCTGCGCCGGAATGAACGGCGTCCCCTGCGGCGGCGTACCCACCGGCGGGGCGGCCGGCGGTGGCGGTGTAGGGCCCGGGACCGGCGTGTTCGTGGGGAACGGCAGCCCGGGAGCCGCCGGAGTGCCCGAGTCGCCGGCAGCCGCGGCCCCGGCGAAACCGCCGGCACCGCCCGCACCGCTCGCGCCACCGGCACCCGTACCGCCCGCTCCGGACGCGTTCTGCGTGTACCAGGCGGGGGGAGCGTAGTCGATGGTGAACTCGCCGGTGGTCTCGACGGCCTCCGCGTCGGGCTGGTCATCGCCGGGTGTGTCCCAGCCCCCGCGCATCCCGTCCCGATCGCTGCTCACAGTTCCTCCTGGTGTGGTCGAGCACCCTCATGCCGTGCCGGGGCGACCATGTCGTGTCGTACCGAGTCGTCCGTAGTCGTTCGGGGCAGTCCGATGCACCGGCTCTCCCCCCGGGACACCGACGCCGGTTCACGGGTCCTGCCATCGCGCCCGCTCCCAGCCTAATCACCAGGAGCCACCCCTCGGCAGGCCCGCCCACCTCTCCGCGCCCGCACACCAGGTCACGGCACGCACGCAGACACCCGTCCACCCCGCGCGGCCGGGCACGACGCCTCGAACAAAAGGGACGGACAAGGGCAGTTCAGTCCATGCGGCGGGGTGTACCCAACAATCCGATCTCAGCGTCGGTGGGTTGCGTCAGCACGTACTGCCGGTCACGGTCGGTACACCAGAGGGTGACACCGTCGGGCAGCCCCGGCAGCGACTCCACCTCGGTCCGCGACAGCCCCATCGTGCGCCCCAGTTCGGCCGCCTCGTCCGGCGAGACCCGCTGGATACCGGCGAGCCGCGCCTGCCGCAGCAGCCGGGGCGCGACGGGACTGAGATACGGCAGCAGGGTCAGCACCGACTGCCAGGGACCGGACACCACCCGGCCGCGCGGGGGCCGCATACCGCAGTCCCGCACCACCAGCACCGGCGTACCGGCGGAGGCACCCTGCGGCGGCACCCGCCCCACGTCGTACACGGACAGCCCGTTCTGCCCGCCCCCCATGGCATGCACCATCTGCATCCAGGCCTGCGGCCGCCCGGTCTCCACCGCGACCCGGGCACCGGTGGCGGCGGAGCGCAGAGCGAGGACCTGCGCGGTCCACAGGCCGCCGATGAGCACGATGTCGTACGGCGTGGGACGGTTCACCCCGAGGATGGCGGGCTGCCCCTCGTTGTTGACGCCGACCACGACTCCGTCGTCACCGATGGGCAGGGTCAGCGCGTCCAGCTGCTCCACGGGCAGTGCGTGCCGCGGGTGGCGGGGACCGAGCAGACCGAAGCCGGTGCGCAGTCGCTCACCGAGGCCGGGAGCGGACGGGGTGGGTGAGGTCGTCGTGGTCATCAGCGGGCACCTCCGAGCGGCAGGGTCGCCAGAACGCCGGGGAGTTGTTCGCGGTCCAGCCGCGCGAGCCCGGTGCGTGCCTGCTGCGCCGCACGCTCCAGATCGCGCCGCGCGTCGGTCAGTTCCTGCTTGCTGCGGCCGGTGATCCGCACATGGCCGGTGATGGTCACGTCCTGCTGCGCGCCCTTCGCCAGCGTCAGGCTGAAGGTCGTCGCGAGCGCGGGCACCGCCGTCAGCTGTGCCACCAGCTGGGCCAGCGAGCCGCCGGAGCCGCCCAGCTGGGGCCAGCGCCGTACCCAGTAGGTGGTGTGGCGGCGGTTGTCGCAACGCCAGCTGCGGCTGGACTCCTCGGTCCGCCGCTGCGGCGCCTCGCCCCGCCCGGCCTGGGCCGTCACCATCGGGTTGGCGCACGCGGAGGTGGCGATGGCGGCCGTCAGCTCCTCCTCGGTGAGCACGTTCGCCCGGAACCCGGCGCCGGTCAGCCGGCTCGACAGGTGGTCGGCCGAGCGTGCCAGGCACTTCTGCGCCCCCGGCAGCCCGCCGCCGCGCGCGGCCACCGCCTCCGGGCACAGCTCGGGGTCGAGCTTCAACGCGATCCAGGTGATGCGGACCGCGGGGGAGCCGGTCTGGGCCTGCAACGGCGCGTAATTGCTGACGACGACCGACTGCTGGGGCAGGTGCAGCGCGGGCGCGGGCTGGGTGTGCACGACGATCTGTGCCGACTCCAGCCGGATGCCGTCGACTTCGAGGACGTCCCGGACGAGGGCGATCGGCAGTGGTCGCTTCCCGCGCTCCGCGCGGAGCGCGTCGACGTCCGACTCCACCTGGAGCACTGCGGTCAGGAAACCGCCGTCACCCACCATGCCGATGGGCCGCTGGTCGCGGTCGTCACCACGGTTGAAGCTGAACGTGCGCAGCGTCGGGTCGCACTCCACGGCGGGCGCGAGACCGGAGTCGGTTCCCGGCGGCACCGGAGTGTTCGCGGCCCGCCGTATGCGGGCCCGCATGGCCAGCAGGGTGCCGAGCCATTCCGGCAGGGAGCGCCCCCTGCGCCGGACGACGGCGAGCACCACGAGCACCAGGGAGACGGGGCCGACCGCGATCAGCGCGACCGTGCCGACGAGCCACCCGCACAGCGCGAGCGCGCCCGCGATCTCCAGCAGCACCAGCCGCTGCACCGCGAACGAACCGCCGCGGCCCGAGCGGGACTCCAGGCGCGGCGCGAAGGCGCCCTGGTAGGGCGTGGGTGCCTGCGGGGCACCGCCTCGCCCGGAGGAAGAGCCGCGGGCACCCGACCGGCGCGCGCCACCCGATCGTGGCCCCGATTGCGATCGCGACCGGGTCCGCGTTGCGGAAGCCATCACTTCAAAACCCCCGAACTCTCCCGAAATCCCTTGCGCTCCGGTCCCTTCAAGCCCTGAGCACCCTACCCGTGCCACCAGCACGTCCTCGCAACAGGCATAGTAGGGGCCGGGTCTGACAGTCGAGGCACCAGAGGAAAACCGAGGACGGGGGACGGATCTTCACAGGTCCCCCACGGCTCCGCAACGGGGAGAGAGCGGACACAGATGGCATCACGGCGGGACGAACTCAACGCCTACACCTTCGCGAAGCGCCGCACGCTCGCGTCCTTCCTGCAGCCTTCGCCCTCCGGCTCGGAGGAGGGCGCTCCCAAGCCGCTGGGCGCACTGGTTCCCGGCGTCGTCGTCGGTGTGGTGATCCTCGCGGTGTTCGGCGCGATCGGCATGTTCAGCCCCACGGCCCCCAAGGGGTGGGACACCCCCGAGGAACACGTCATCGTCGCCAGCAAGTCGACCACCCGGTACGTCGTCCTGAAGACGGGCAAGCAGAAGCAGCTCCACCCCGTCCTCAACATGGCCTCGGCCAAGCTGCTCCTGGACCCCGGCAAGGCCAGCATCATCACCGTCGACGAGAAGATCCTGGACAGCGGCAAGCCTCCGCACGGCGCCACCATCGGCATCCCGTACGCGCCCGACCGCCTGCCCTCCCCGGACGAGGCCGAAGCCGCCAAGCGCTGGGCGGTCTGCGAGCGTCCGGCCGACGGCGGCCGCGCCATCCAGAAGGCGGCGTTCGTCCTCGCGAAGAAGGAATGGTCCAAGACGGAGGGGTCCGACAGGCTCACCCGCGGCGACCTGATGTACGTCGTCGGTCCGGACGGCAAGACCCAGTACGTCGTCGACGGGCAGGGCAAGGCGTACAAGCTCGCGGACCCGGGCGACAAGGAACTCCTCAAGGCCCTCGACACCCGGGGTCGCGCCCCGCAGCGCGTCTCCCAGGAGTGGCTCGACACCCTCCACAAGGGGGACCCGATCGCCATCCCGCCGATCGAGGGCACACCCGGCGCGAAGGCCGACGCCGGGATCATGCCCGCGCAGTACGACAAGGTCGGCGAGGTCATCAAGGCCTACGACGGCCAGGTGTTGCGGTACTACGTCGTCCTGCGGGGGAAGGTCGCCCGTATCTCCGAGTTCACCGCCACGCTCCTGCTCAACAGCGGTCAGCTCGTCGGCGTCGGCCAGGCCGGTGAGGCGCAGCAGGTCAGCCCCGGCGCGGTCACCGACAGCACAGCCTTCGACGAGGACAACGACTGGCCGACGTACAAGCCGAGGACGGTGAACGACGGCTCCAGCGCCACCAGCGGACGCAACACGGTCTGCAACGTACTGCGGTCGGTCGGCGCCAAGGGAGCGACGACCCTGTCCACCTGGGTCGGCAAGGACTTCCCCGCCCAGTTGCCCACCGGTTCCTCCAGCGCCTACGTCACCGCCGGTTCCGGCCAGCTCTACCGTCAGTTCCAGGGCACCGAGACCACGGCCGGCGGCGTCTTCCTCGTCACCGACACGGGCCTGCGCTACGCCCTGCAGTCCAACAGCGACAGCGCCACCGACGACAAGGGCATCGGCACCTCCGCCAAGAAGCGCAAGGAGGAACTGGCCGAGGCGAAGATCGCCCAGACCCGCCTCGGTTACGAGAAGCTCACGCCCACGCCCATCCCGCTGGAGTGGTCGACCTTCCTGCCGACGGGCCCGCGCCTGTCGGAGGCGGCGGCGCGACAGCCGCAGGGTTCGTAGCGGCGCGCGGAGGAGAACGGACTCATGCTGAAGGCAAGGACGTCGGGAGCCGTGGCCCGCGGGGTGGTGGTGGCCGCCGCCGTGGCCCTCACCGCGACGACCACGGTGCTCGCCCTGCCCGCTTCCCCGGCCCGGGCGGACGACGGCCAGTGCACGTTCCCGTCGAAGCCGTACGCGGGCCGGCCATGGGCGCTGCAGCGCGTGAACCTGGACGAGCTGTGGGCGCGGTCCACGGGCAAGGGCGTCAGGGTGGCTGTGATCGACACTGGTGTGGACGTCAAGAACCCGCAGCTCACCAAGGCCGTCGACGCGTCCAAGGGCAAGAACCTGCTGCCCGAGAAGAACCGCAAGGGCGAGAAGATAGACCGCGGCAACAAGTCGGGCACCACCGACACGGTCGGCCACGGCACGCGCGTGGCGGGCATCATCGCGGCCCGCCCGGCGAAGGGCACCGGTTTCGTGGGCCTGGCCCCGGACGCCACGATCATCCCGATCAAGCAGAACGACGCCGAGGGCGACGGCACGGCGGACACGCTGGCCGACGCGATCACGTACGCGGTCCAGGCGGGCGCCGACGTCATCAACATCTCCCAAGACACGGCAGAGGCGCTCGACCCGAAGACCACGAAGCTGAAGGACGCCGTCGACCAAGCCCTCAACCGGAAGGTCGTCGTCGTGGCCTCCGCCGGCAACGACGGGCTGGGCGGCAACGTCAAGGTCACGTACCCGGCGTCGTACGAGGGCGTCCTGGCGGTTGCGGCCTCCGACCGCAACAACGAACGCGCCGCCTTCTCACAGTCGGGAGACTTCGTGGGGGTCGCGGCTCCCGGAGTCGACATGATCTCCACGGTCCCGGGCAACGGCCACTGCTCGGACAACGGTACGAGCTTCTCCGCTCCCTATGTCGCGGGCGTGGCCGCCCTGTTGAAGTCCAAGTACCCCGACTGGACGGCCCAGCAGGTCGTCGCTCAGATCGAACAGACCGCGGAACGCTCGATCCCCGGGCGTGACCGGCTGGTGGGCTGGGGCGTGGTGGACCCCGTGAAGGCACTTACGGACGTGGACCCGGCACACCCCGTCGAGTCCCCGAAACCCGAGAACGGCATGGCCAAGGGGGAGGCCCCGTCGGTCACCCCGCTGCACTTCGGCGAGACGGCCGAGGAACGTGACAGCCGTCTCGCGACGTACACGGTCGTGGGCGGCCTGGTGCTGGTGGCGGGCCTGACGGGCACGGCGGTGGCGGTCCGGGACGCGCGACGCAGGCGGGGCGGCTCGCGCACGTCCTGACGGCGGCCCTCCGGCGCCGTCCTCGGACGGGTACATGGTGCGGCGGCGGTGCCCCGGTGTGCACCGCCGCCGTATCTCGTACCGCTTCGTTCGCCGCGAAGGGTCCCGCGTCAGCCGGCCGCCGGGGAAGCCTTGTCGTCGGCCTTGATGTCGAAGTTGACCTGGCTCCCCTTCACCGAGGAGACGGTCACGGTCACGCCCAGCGTGCTGCCGTCGTCCGCGGTGAGCGTGCAACGGGTGGTGGTGCCGACCTTGCCCGCGAGGTCCTCCGGACAGGTGATGTCCGGCTTCGGCCGACCCGTTTGGGCCGCGAGCTTCTCGGACACCGTGTCGGCCAGCTTACCGGCGGAGATTTTCGGCTCGGACTTCTCCACGGTGACCGATCCCGAACAGCCGACAAGCAGCACACCGGCGGCCACAGCCGAAAGACTCCATGCTGCTGCGGACGTGCGGGCTATCGCCATGGGGGGCTCCATTCCGGGTATCAGGACGTAAGAATGCCCGAAGCATACTGGCACACAGGAAGCTTCATGAATTCTCCATCCCGCCCACTCGGCCCTTCACTTGACCCGCTGGATATCCTCACCGGGAATCAAACGCGCGGTCGAGTACGTCGCAAAGGTAATTGAGCTTCGGCAGGACGGCTTCCTCCCGGAGCCGGCCCCTGGACCAGGTGATGAGTTCGCCCCTGTGGAATCGGAGCGGGGCGTCGGCATCCGCTGCGTGGAGCGCGGAAGGCGGGACGGCGTCCGGAGCGGTGACCGAGAAGACCGCGTAGTACGACGTCTTCGTGAGGGAGCGCCCGGGGCCCGCCGACTGGACGGTCCGCACGTCGCGGTACTCGAAGCAGCGAACGGCACGACCGCGATGCCGGCCCTCGACACAGTCCCAGCTGCTCAGTCCCGACGACACGTCAGGAAAGGGTGCGACGCCCTCGTAACGGTCGGCACCACCCGCGACCCGCGCCCGGTACGTCCACCCCCGCCGCTGCGCTAGGGCGACGAGGGCGGAGACCTCCTCGTCGCCGCGGGAGTCCTCCTGGGCGCGGGACCAACTCGCCCAGACGATCCCGCCGAAAGCGCCACCGAAGACAACGAAGACACCGGCGGCGGCCAGGAGAAAGTGACGACGTGGTATTTCCCGGTCGTTGACGGTGATCACGTTGCACCGTTTCGCCGGATGCGGCATCTTGTCGAAGTTCATCGCTGTGTTCGCCTTCTGATGCTCGTAAGCGTCGATGCTACACTTCGCCGCGCCGATCATTAAGTGCGTCAATGAGCACCGGCTCGGCGGGAGTTGACGAAGGGGAGGACAGTCGTGGCTGATCCTGATCTGGGTGCGGATTCACAGAATCTCAAAAAGGGCGCCAAGGACGTCGTAGAGGCCCTGCGCCCGACCGAGGGTTTCGATCTGGAGGAGTCGGCGGGCCGGAGTTCTTCCTTCGGGCATTCGTCGGCGTCCTCGTCGTTCGTGGCGTTCTGCGCGACCTGGCAGGCGGGTGCGCAGATCCTCAGTGGCAGCACGGCCCAGCGCGCGGCGGGGCTGATCTCGGCATCGAGCACCTTGACGGACACGGACGGACGGGTCCGGGACGCGGCCGACTCCGTCAAGACGAACCAGGACAGGTAAGGCAAGAGCAGGGGAAGCTGTGGCAGCCGCACTCGGGTCGACGAAGGACCCCAAGGAGCTCATTCCCGGTGACGTACACGCGCTGACCGAGCTCGCAGACACCATGCAGCACTGGTCGGACAAGTTCGACAAGGTCGGGTCCAATCTGCGGGACGTGAAGGTCCCCGGCTGGCACGGACAGGCCAGCGACGCGTTCTGGAAGAGCCTGAACGGCGAGAAGGGCAACTGGTACATCGCCTCGGACCACATGGCGGGTGCGGCCAGTGCCATCAAGTCGTACACCAGTGTGCTCCACTGGGCGCAGGGGCAGGCGGCCGACGCGATAGAGAAGTGGGACAAGGGCGACCACGCGGGAGCCCAGGAGGTGCTCAGCACCGCGCGCACCCAGCTGGAGAACGAGGCCGGAACGCTGTCGTCCAAACTGGAGAAGCTGTCCGGCGGCGCCAAGGACAGCCCGAGCTGGCTGACTCAGGCGCGGCAGCTCGCCAAGGAGCTCGGGCTCGGCCAGACCACCATCAAAGAAGACGAGCTGTGGCAGTACGGGAACAACCCCGCCGACAAGAGGAAGCGGCAGTGGGGCTACCAGGATCCCAACGCCACTTCGGAAGACCCCGACGCGCCGAAGAAGGTCAGCTGGTCGGTGAAGATCGCCGAGGTCAGCGGCGGTGCCAGTGTCTGGTCCGCGGACGCCAAGGGCGAGACCACGGTGGGCGGCGTCAAGCTGTCCGGCAATGCCGGAGTCTCGCTGCTCGGCTATGACGCCTCCGCGGTGGCCGGTATCACCGACGGCAACCTGGAGCTGAAGGGGACAGCCAGCGTATATCTCGCCAAGGCCGAGGTCGGCGGCAAGGCCGAATACGGCATCCTCGGTCTTCAGGCCCAGGGCGGCGCCCTGGCGGGTGCCAACGCCGAAGCGAAGGCCACGTTCGGCAAGGACGGCCTGCACGGGGGCGCGGAGGCTTTCGCCGGCGCGAAGGCCGAGGGGTCGGCCGCCGCGGACGTGGGCGGTATCGGTGCCGGTGTGACCGGCGAGGCGTGGGCCGGCGCGGGGGCCTCGGCCAGTGTCGACGTCGGCAAGGGTGACGACGGCAAGTACCACGTCGGCGGTGAGGTCGGTGCCGGACTGGGGCTCGGCGGGAAGGTGGGCTTCCAGGTCACCGTCGATCCCGGCGAGGTCGTCGACACGGTCGGTGACGCCGCGGACGCCATCGGCGATGCCGCGGGGTCGGCGTACGACCACACGCTAGGCAAGTGGTTCTAGGCTTGCGATGAGGCTCAGCAAGGAAGTGGGTTCACGATGACGGGCACCCTGCCGGTCAAAATCTCGTTCTCGTTGCCGGACGGCTGGCGGTCGGCGCCGCCGGACGAGGTGGGAGCGCCCGATGCGGCCTTCGTCGCCCTGCACCCCGCGTCCATCGACGGGTTCACGGCGAACATCACCATCGCCGGCGGGATGCGCAACGACAGCGCCACTATGCGGCAGATCGCCGACGAGTCGGTACGGCGGCTCGAGCAGGCCGGCACCGTGGAGGTCACCAAGCAGGAAGAGGTAGGAACCCCCGACATCCCGGGGCTGACCGATTCACCGGGCATCGTCCAGAACCTGCGCCTGTCGACCACCCTGCACGGAGCACCGCTCGAACTGGTGCAGAGCCAGGTCTACCTCGGCCTGGAAGACGTGGACCGTCCGTCACAGCGGGCCGTGATCGAGCTGGTGCTCACGGCGAAGCCGGAACAGTTGGCGGCGGTGCTGGACGACTTCAAGCAGTTTGTCCGCTCGGTACGGGCGGACCAAGCTGCCTGACGCCCGGGACGGCGGTCTCAAACCGCCGACCAGACCTGCGGCGGAATCCGGTCCAGCACGTCGCACAGGTAGCCGAGCCGCTCGTCGAAGTCCTGTGGGCTCAGCCGGCCGCGGCGCCAGGTGAGCAGCTCGTCGTCGTGCAGCCGGATCGGGGAGTCCTGCACGGCCGGTGATTGCGTGCTCAGGAAGGGGACCACCTCGCCCGTCAGGGCGTTGCGGGCGAACGACTCGTCATCCGTGATCACCCGGAACGCCTCGTCGAACTCCGGCACGCCGAGCTGCACCACACGGCCACGCTGTGTCATCCCGTCGAGAGCCTGCGGCCGCCGCACCACCAGCTCAGGCCCGAAGCCCGGCGCCGCGACCGCGAACACCGTCCAGAAGACGGGCTGGTTCCGCCCCGGGCCGTCGTGGACGTTGAGGGTGCCGGTCACATACTCGAAGCAGCGGAAGCCGCGGCCGCGGAACTCCCCGGTGATGTAGTGCTCCGCCCGCAGGTTGTGCCCGCTGACGGGCAGCGGCGCCAGGCCGCAGAGCCCGTCGATCAGCCCGTACGTGGCCGGCTGGTAGCCGTAGCCGCGCTCCTGCGCGAGTCGGATCGCCGCGGCTCTCTCCTGCACGCCGCGCGCCCGGTTCCGCTGGGCGCGCACCATCATGGTGATGACGAAGGAGAAGATCCCCGCCACGACCAGGATCATGAGCACAGGCATCAATACGGTCATGGGACGCGATTATGTCTGATGGCCCGCACCGCAGGCCGGGCGCCGGGCCCTGATCGTTCCGATGATCGCGGGGTGTGGAAGTTCCAAGCAACGGCGTCAGCAGATCCGGGTCATCGAGACGGAGATCAGGAAACCTCTGGCCAGCGTGGGCGCCAGTTCGCACGCCAATGGCTCGCAGACCGGCACGGAGCTATGACGATGACGGGGCAAGCAGCCCAAGGACGGTCTGCATCCAGTCTCTTGGCCTGGCTCAGTTACGGACATCGTCTGCGATAGCGAGGGTCTCGTCCCCGTCCGCTCCTTCCTGTTCCGCATCAACCCCGTCACAAGCCTCCGCAAAGGGTTCTACCGGCGGTACTTCGGCGGCAGGATCAAGCGCGGAGTCATCGAACGACAAGACCACCCTCAAGGTCGTACTTGGCACCGTGGCCGCCGTCGTCGTGATCGGTGGTGGGGGCGTGGCCGTCGCGCGGGCGCGGCGCGCCAGGTGACGTCTTTCGAGTGGACCTGCCGGGGGCAGTATCGAGACGTGGAGGTTTGATGCAGATCGCATGAGGGCGCCCGCGCTCATGCATTCAGGTCGACGCATCGCTGGCCGACGGAGTGGTGGGGCGCGGCTGTGTCGCCGTGCGCGTTCGCTCGTTACAAACCGGCAATTCCGGCGAAGTGTGGCACCTGGCTCGGCGGCGATACCGAGTCAACACGCCTGCTTGGTTGGACCGGTTGGACGGGTTGACTAGAGTGGTAAACGCGTTGTGAGACGCGGCTCGCTTTGCGATCGTACGGCGAGCGGTTGGTCGGCCCTCGCTCCGGAGGAGCCGATGGACGTACGGGGAAACGGGGAGGAGCGTCGTGCTTCCGTCAGACATGGTGGGGGGCGTGTCGGCGACCAGGGCGGCGAACCTGGAGGCCAGTGGTGAGGCGCTGGGTAAATTCGTGGGGCAGGTGGACTCGGTGCTCCGTGCTCTGGAGGAGTCGGCGGGCAATCCCACGAAGGTCGGTGCACAGGGGATCAGAGCCACGTCGCTGACGTCGGGTGGGGAGAGCGAGTTCCCTGAGGCGCATGGTCTGTACAAGCAGTACACGAGGGTTCATCACGAACTGACGACTCTGTCCAAGAGCCTGCACCTGCAGATCGAGGCGATTGGCATCGCGGTCGCAGGTGCTCACAAAGGCTTCGACAAGCTGGAAGAAGAGCAGCGCCAGCGGTTCTGGGCGATCCAGATGGAGATCGGGAAGCTGCAAGACAAGGGCGACGGCAAGCAGCACACCAGCGGTTCGCAGACCGGCGCGGAGTTGTGACGATGACTGACAAGAAGCACAGCGAAGACTTGCACCGCGTCTCTCAGCAGAACTCCGTGACGGACATCGTCCGCGGTATCGAGGACGGACCGCGCGGCGGCTTCCTCAACGGCATGGTGCGCTCCGTGGTCGAAACCACGCCCTTCGGGCGGGCTGTCGCCGCCAGGACGGACTTCGACAAGCGCGACCTCGACCTGAACCAGATGATCGATCTTGTCGAGCAGACCGACCCGGCGGATCTCGAATCCTCCGGCAAGGCGCTATGGGACGCGCGCGATGCCATCAAGAAGGCTGCCGACGATCTCAAGGCCCACATCGACAAGGTCCCCTGGGTGGGAGTGTCGGGCGACCAGTTCCGCATATGGGGCGACAACCTCGTAACCAACACGCACCATTTGAGCGAGTTCGCCGGGGCGGCGGGTGACCAGATCACCGCTGCTGCCGTGGGTCTCGCCGCCGTACGTGGTGGCATGCCGGCCCGTGACACCAGGGCGAACCCGAAGCGGCCCGACAAGTTCACTGATGCCGAGAAGGCCGCGAACAAGGCGGAGTACGACCACGCCGTTCAGGTGGAGAAGCACCGGCAAGAGGCGATCAACCAGATGAACAGGTTGGCGTCGTACTACGCGGTATCGGAAGAGGTTCTGGCGGCTCTGCCCGCCAAGGACAAGACGCCGAACTTCACGTCGATGCCCGACGTGGGAGTGCCTCGGCCCTCACATCGGTTCAGCGAGGGGTCTCCCGTGCCCGGCACCGGCTCGCACGCGGGGACAGGCTCGGCACTCGCCGTTCGTCATCACTCAACTGTGGTAGGGGCGGACAACGTAGCCCACCACGTCACCGGCGAGGCGGCCCCATCTCACGTGCCGACGACGCACAACAGCCACACGGCCCCGCTCCCAGTGGAGCCGCCCGTCGGTACGAACATCGACAGCACCGGCACGCTGCCTACGCCCACGACCACACACACGACCGGCCCCACCCCGCCGGTCACCGGAACGCCCCCGATGGGCGGCGGTCAGCCCGACCCGCTGGGTGGCGCCGGCTACCGGGTTCCGCTGCCCAATCCGACATCGAGCCGCGGCCTGAGTGGTTCGGCTGGGTACCGCACCCCTCCCTCCGCTCAGGGGCGTGCGGGTGCGACCGGGCTGACCAATCCCCAGGATCCCGGACGTACCACCGCGCAAGGACCCATGAACCAGATGGGGCGTGCCACATCGACGGGACAGCCTGCCGGCAGGGGTACCGCATCCCCTATGGGCCGTGCGGTCACAGGCGGTACGCCTCGGCCCGGTGGCACGGCGGCACCTCGGGGGAACGCCACGCCGACCACCGGCGCCGGCCGTTCCAACGGAGTTGTCGGGGGGCGCCCCACGGCCACCGGTGGTCCGACGAAGGGCGGGGCGAGGATTCCCCGTGGCACGGTCATCGGGGCTGAGGGACAGGTCAATTCGCAGTCCTCGCCTGGCCGGCTCGGTCAGCGTGGTGTCTTCGGAGCGCCCGAGTCTGCGGCGCGGTCCGGCGCCAAGCCGATCGGTTCTCGTACGGGTACGGGTGGTTCCGACGCTGTCACGGGCAAGCCGGCTGCGCGGAACTCCGCAGCGGGCGCCGAGCGGAGCGGTATGACGCGTGGGGGTGCCGGTCTCTTGCGCGGTGCCGGCCGCAAGGGAAAGCCCGAGGACGCGGACGAAGAGACACAGCTGCCCGACAAGCCCCGGCGTGATGTGCCGCCGGCGGCGAACTGACCGCAAGCGAGGACACGGAGACGATGAAGTCAGGGATGAGCCGACGAGCTGAGCGGATTACGCTCCACGGGACGCGCGGTGGCAGACGAGTGCGTGCTGTGGGCGCGGCCGTCGGTGCCCTGGTGGCTGCGACCGTGGGGTTTGCTCCGGGCGCTGTCGCGGATGATGTCCAGGCGAAGCAGTGGTACCTGGGTCCGATGCAGGCCGAGCAGATGTGGAAGGTCAGCACGGGGAAGGGCGTGAAGGTCGCTGTCATTGACAGCGGGGTGAAGGCGGACACTTCGTCACTCAAGGGCCAGGTTTTGACCGATGAGACCCCTAAAACGGTCGCGTACCGGGCCACGGACGACTACGACGGCCACGGGACGACCATCGCCGAGTTGATCGCGGGAACGGGTGCAGGCGGCGGGCTTAAGGGACTAGCCCCAGGGGCGAAGATCGTCCCGTATCGCGTTAAGTTCGAAGACCTCAACGGTGAGGCGGGCGAGATCAACAAAACGCCTGAGCCAGCCGAAGCGATCCGGGCAGCAGCCGACACCGACGCGAAAATCATCAACATGTCCTTCGGCGCGCAGGGACCGAGCTCCAAGGAGAGGGCGGCTGTCGAGTACGCCGCCTCGAAGGGCAAGCTGCTGATCGCCGCCGTAGGTAATGACGGCCGCAAGGCAGGGGATACCATCGGCTACCCGGCCGCCTACCCGTATGTCGTGGGCATAGCGGCCTCCGATAAATCGGGCACAGTGTCCAAGTTCTCTTCGTCTGGCGGCTACGTAGACTTCGCGGCACCGGGTCAGGACTTCCCCGGCTGGTGTGACGCGTCCTTCCGTTCGTACTGCGACGACGTGAATGGAACGAGTTCGGCGGCCGCGATCGCCTCGGGTGCCGCCGCTCTGATCTGGTCCGCCCACCCCGACTGGACGGTGAACCAGGTCACCCGCGCCCTGATCGACACCGCCGGCCGTAGCTGGCCGAAGAACGATCCGAGCAAGTACCTCGGCTATGGTGCCGTTCGCCCGCGCATGATTCTGGCGAACTCCCACTACAACCCTGGTCCTGCGAACGTCGATCCGCTCGCCAAGGAGAACGGCGGCGACCTGCTGGCCAAGTCCGCGGCGTCCTCCACGTCTTCTTCCTCCTCCTCGTCCGCCCCTTCCTCCTCCGCATCAACCCCGTCACAAGCCCCGGAAAATGGTTCTACCGGCGGTACTTCAGCGGCAGGATCGAGCACGGAGTCGTCGAACGACAACACCGCCCTCTGGGTCGTGCTCGGCGCCGTAGCAGCTGTCGTCGTGATCGGCGGTGGGGGCGTGGCCGTCGCGCGGGCGCGGCGTGCCAGGTGACGTCGTCAGCCGTCTGTAGCCCTGTGCTCTCCGAATAGGGCGTGCAGTACGCGCCCGCCGCCGTTCCGCACTGTGCGGTAGTGGGTCGAGACAGTTGGACCAACGAGACAGACAGAGAAAGGGCTGAGATGGCCGAGAACAAGCAGAAGCTCGAAGATGCCGCAGTAATCCACCTGCAGAAGCAGATGCTGGAGAAGTACGACGGAATCCGGAAGCGGGTCCACGGGCTGCAGGGCGTGATCGACGGCCTGGAGGGCCAGTGGCACGGTATCGGTCGTGCCGCCTTCGACTCGAAGCAGTACGAGATCAACCAGTCGCTGCAGGCCATCGGCGGCATCCTCGGTGACGTCATCGAGGCGATGACCGCGACGCGCAACATCAAGGACAGCAAGGAAGACGAGGTCCGAGCGGCTGTCAACAAGATCGACGTGCGCGACGGCGCTCCCACCGTGTCTCCGCTCAGCTCCTACTGACCGACCGACACCCAGGGCTTCAGCCGGGCATCCCGGCGCATCCACTCGATACACATCAGCGAGACGAGGTAACAGGTATGGCCAACAATGCTGACGGCCTGTCAGTCACTTATGACGGGCTCGACGTCGCGGCGACCAAGATCGGCAACGAGGCGAGCCTGCTCGAGCAGGACCTGCAGGAGCTGCGCCGTCTGGTCGTGAGCAGCCTCCAGTACTGGGAGGGTCAGGCCCAGGACACCTTCCACGAGAAGCTGAACCGCTGGGACAAGGAAGCGAACGACATCCACCAGGCGCTGAGCGGCATCGGCCACGTCGTCGCCCAGTCCGGCGGTACGTACATGGAAGGTGACAAGAAGGCGGCCAGCTACTTCCGCTAGGCCGAAGGTCGCGGAAGCGACGAAGCAACTCCAGGGTGGGCGCGCGCGGGAGGCGCCCACCCTGCTGTTGTGTCGGGCTCGGGAAGCCGATCCGTCACCAGCGACATGCCCGGCGGCCCGCAAGGTCGAAGACGGGCAGAGGACGCTGAAGGCTGCCGACGCGGTCCTCCTGGCGCCGTACTCAATCCAACCGGCGTTCCCCTCGCCGCCCATCGGGCTCGATCACGGATTGGGCACCGCAGTCGGCAGGCCGGCTTTCGAAGCGCAGCCTGCCTCCCGGGCCACCTCGCGGGAGACGGAATTAAGGATCATCATACGGTCATTGACGGCGCTGTCCCCGTGTAGTTGGGCGTTATCGGAATACAGTTCCGCTTTCACGTACTTCGTATCGCCAATGTACGCGTCTTTGGATGCTGCTCTGGTGGGGCACTGAAAAAATAGGTCAGCGCCGTCACGGCCCACTTGGGCATACAGTCCCACGTGGTATCTGACCTTGCTGCCGTCGGCGTCCTTTTCGGATGGCGCAGGGTAACTTTGGGATGCCGAAAAGCGAATCTCGAGAAGGGGCTTGCCGCTTTCGTCGCCGGTCTTGTACACCCAGCATGCTGGCCGCTGACGATATTCGTCGTGCAGATGCCTCACTGCGTTTCGTACGGTGAACGTATGGGGCTGTCCTGTCTCGCCAGCCCCCGTGGATTCGTCGAACTGATCGGTACCGGCCAGGTTTTGCAACGCTTGTCTGGCGGAAGCGTCGAGTGCTCCGTCGCAAACCTTGCTCGCACTCGTCCCTGATGCTTTCCCCTGCTCTTGCCCGGAGTTACTGCTGCAACTCCCGACAAGGAGCGCTGCAGCCGTAAGCGAGAGAGCCGTCCCGTATCTACCATTCCTTGCGATTCGCAGCACTTTATGCCCCTGCTCAGTCCTTGTAGGGAGGCCGACCACGGTAGTCGTTCTCGTGGGAGCCGGTGCCCAGGTAGCTGCTCTTTGTTTCTTCGACCCATTGCTGCTGGTCAGCGATAGCCCTGGCGTTTGGGTGGTCCTTGAAGTACGCATCGTAGGTCGATCCGAGATCGTCGACCCCTCGGCCGTAGAATTCACGGCTCGTCATCTGTGACGGGATCAAAGGATCGGATTCCGCGCCATCCGTCGCCTTGTCGATCTCGTGTCCGAGCAGCGTATTGGCCGCATTGGTGATCGTGTCGGTGGCGACCGGGGCGATGACAACTGCGGCAGCCGTGGAACCAGGGAGCGGAATGGAGGCGACGCCACCCGCGACTACTGCCCCGACCAGCAGCTTCTTCCAGTCACCCGACCGACCCAGTGCCTTGTTGGCTTCCTCTGAATTCTCGCCGTACGTCGTCGCCGCCTGCTCGACGCGGGAATTGTCCAGAATGCCGCGGGCTTCCGCGCCCACTGACATGATGTCCCGAGCCTGGTTCATATTTGCATCACTGGTCGGCGGATGGGCGTCGAGCATGCTCAAGGTGTAAACATGCTGCGCTGCTGTCACGGCCTTGTGCGAGTTCTCGTCCTGGCCGAGGACGCTCAGGAAATCGATGGCTCCCTGGTTGCCAAAGTGGGCGCGTCCGGCATATCGGGCAGGGAAGTCGCTCGCGTCCTTGCTGTGGTCCCCGATACCGGACAGCTCGTAGTCGATGTCATCGATGTACGCCCCAGCCATCTTGCCCAGGCTGTCGGCCAGCTCGGGCTGATCGTGCAGCATCTTCGGGCCGTCCTCTCCACCGTAAAGGTAGGCGACCTGTTCCATGACACCTGCCGTGGCTGCGGTGCGACGATCACCCGTGGCGATGTCCTTCGCGGACGCATCGGCGGAGTAGCCGGTCGTGGCCGCCTCCAGTGCGCGTCCGAGTGAGTTGCGCGCCGCGACGTAGTCGTGGTTGCCCTCCATCGTGGCGTCGGAGACCCAAACTCGTTCCGTCGTCAGGTACTTCAGGTGCTCGTTGACCTCGGAGTCCTTGCGGACTGTGTCACCGCTGCCGTCGGGCTGGGCGAAGAACTGCGTCGACGCATCAGGATTGTGACCGAGCGCTTCCAGGAATCCGGTCATTGGGTCGCGGCCACGATCGTTTTTGTAGCCCCAGTAGTTGAGGTCGCCGTCATTGAAGTTGTTGACCCAGGCGTTGATGCCCTGGCCGTTCACCTTCTTGTCGTACGCGACGAGCTTGTCGCCGTAGTCGTTGAGGAACTGGTCGTCGTAGTCACCGAAGCGCATGAGGTTGCTCATGACCGCGTAACCAGTCGGGTTGCCCGCGTCGTCGATCCCGAGCTGGTCGGGACCCAGCCGGATCATCTGCCGCTCCCAGTTCTGCATCTTGTCGCTGTCCGAGAGGGTGGCTTGACCGACGATGATTCCTAGGTTCTTCTGGAGCTGTTTTGCTTGCTTGGCGCGGTCGGGGTCGTAAGTTCCCTGGTAGGGATCGGCGATGCCGGCCCAGAAGGTGAGTACCTTCTTCGGGCCGACCTGCGTGGCGAACTCTTCCGCGAACAGAGGGTCATTCTTGTACTTGGCCAGGGCCGAGTTGAGTGAGGCGAGCTCTGTACTCGTCACGTCGTGCGGGTTCTTCGCAAGGATCTTGGCCATCCGGTCGGCGTCCGCGACCGCCTTGGCGGCTTCGTCCCGGGTTTCGTAGTGGGCGCCGGAGAAGCCGTACTTCGCCTGGTCGACGAGGAGTCGGAGCGCCTTGGCCGCAGTACTGTCGCTCTCGGTCGCCTTGTTGAGAATGCGCTGAATCTCGTTGCGTAGGTCCTCGACGTCTTGCTGGCTGACCGCGCTTGTGCTGCCACTTGGGTCGGAAGCCCAGTCAGGACGAGGATTACCGGCGACGGTGAAGGTCCCGCCGCCGGTGTCGATCACGGTGCAGTATTTGTACGGTGCGCGTTCGAGGGTCTCGTTCAGCTGATCGCGGTACCTGATGAGTTCGCCACGGGTGTCCTTGAGGATCTTCGTGATGGAGTCCGCCTGCGTGTGGGCGTCCGCGAACTCCTCCGCGGTCTTGCCGACGAACTCTCGGCTCACCTGTGCGTTGACGCCAGCCCAGTTCGCCTTGTCCGCGCGACTCTTCAGGTTGCTCTGGGCGTCTTCCTTCAGTGTCGCCAGGTTCTTCGTCATCTCCTCCCAGTCGGTGATGGCCTCACCGAGCTGCGAGAAGTTCCCGTGGCGCAATGCATCGAGATCCATGGCCGTCAGCTGCCTTTCCGCTCCTCAAAGCCCTGGTCGAGCTGGGAGATGCTGCTGAGAGTGCCGGCGATATAGGACTCGTCGGCGGCGTGCTGGTTCTTGGTGTAGCGGAGGTGGTTGGAGATGTGGGCACAGGCGTCGAGGAGGCTCTGTACCTGGTCCACCCAGCGCTCGGCTACATGATCGAGGGCAGCCCCGATGTCGAACCCCTCAGTCTTCAGTCCTCCAGCCGCCTTGATGGAGGACATACGGGCATGATCGCTGAACCGGCTGAAGTCCTGGAACAATTCGTGGGCGGCGGAACCGATCGCGGAGAGGTCCTCTTGGTACACGGTGAGATCGCCACGCGTATTCTCGCCGCCTCCGTTGTCGGGAGTTACATGGTTGAGCTGCATATGGGCTGACTGGTTCTGTGCTGCCTTTGCTTTCAGCTGTTCCCACTCGTCCCACGCCATGCGCGGTTCCTCCCGTCTTTCCGCTCCGGCCGATCAGCGGGAGCGTCGTCAGATCAGCAGTGCCTGCGTGCCTCAATTCTCTACATCCACCAGCCCGACCTGAACCATCGGCTTCCCCCGCTTCCGAGAAACGAAGATCCCCCGCCCCGCCGGCATCGGCCGTGGCCGGACGCCGCCCAGCAGGTCGCCCTCGGCCGGGTCGCCCGCGAGGACCACGCCTTGGGCGCCGAGTTCCTTGATGCGCTGCATGAAGGACTCGTAGCCGGCGCGGCCGGCGCCTGCCGTGGAGCGGGCGATGATGAAGCGGACGCCGACGTCGCGGGCGAACGGCAGCAGTTCCGTCAGGCCCGCCAGCGGGTTGCCGCTCGACGTGGACACGAGGTCGTAGTCGTCGATGATGACGTACACCGTGGGGCCCCGCCACCAGCTGCGGTTGCGCAGCTGCTCCGGGGTCACGTCGGCGGTCGGGGTGCGGCGCTGCATCAGGTCGGCCAGTGCGTCCATGTGGTGCTGCATCTGGTTCGACATGGGGATGTACTCGGCCAGGTGCGACTTCGGGGTCACCCCGAGCAGCGAGCGCCGGTTGTCGACGACGAAGAGCTTGCAGGTGTTGCCGTCGTACCGCTCGGTCAGGCGCTTGATCAGCAGCTTCAGCAGGTTCGACTTGCCGGACTCGCTCTCCCCGAACACCAGGAAGAACGGGTCCTGTTCGAAGTCCACGAACACCGGCTCCAGGTTGTCCTCGTCGAGGGCGAAGGAGATGCCGCGGTTCGGGAAACGGTCGCCCGGCGGAAGCTGCGTGGCCGGGAACTCGCGGGGCAGCAGGCGCACCTCGGGGGCGCCCGGCTCCTGCCAGTGGCGGGTGACCTCGGCCGCGAGGGCGGTCGTCGCCTCAGCGAGGTCCGTGTCGGACGAGAGGCCGTCGATGCGCGGGACCGCCGCCATGAAGTGCTGCTTCTGCGGGGTCTGACCGCGTCCCGGTACGCCGGTGGGGACGTTGGCCGCGATCTTGCGGTCGATCTCGGAGTCCATGGGGTCGCCCAGCCGGAGCTCGAGGCGGTTCATCAGGTGGTCCTTGAGGTTCGCGCGGACCTCCATCGAGCGCGAAGCGGTCAGAACCAGGTGGATGCCGTACCCCAGGCCACGCGCGGCGATGTCCAGCACCAGCGGTTCCAAGGCCTCGTAGTCCGTGCGGAAGTTGCCCCACCCGTCGATGACCAGGAAGACGTCACCCCAGGGCTGGTCGGTCACCGAGATGTCCCCCCGCGCGCGACGGGTGCGGAACTCCGCGATGGAGGAGATGCCCGCCGAGCGGAAGTACTCCTCGCGCCGGGTCATGACGCCGTACACCTCGGCCGCCGTGCGCCGGACCTTCTCCGGGTCCAGACGGGAGGCGACACCGCCCACATGCGGCAGGCCGGCCACCGAGGCCATACCGCCACCACCGAAGTCCAGGCCGTAGAACTGCACTTCCCACGGGGTGTGCGTCAGCGCGAACGAAGCGATGATCGAACGCAGCAGCGTCGACTTGCCGGACTGCGGGCCGCCGATGATCTGCATATGGCCGGCCGCGCCGCCGAAGTCCAGCCACAGCGGGTCGCGCCGCTGCTCGTACGGCTTGTCGATCAGGCCGGCCGGGATGACGAGCCTGCCCGCGCCCTCGTAGCCCGGCTGGGTCATACCGCGGCCGGGCACCGGGGCGAGCCCCGGCAGCAGCGCGTCGAGCGACGGCGGGCTGTCCAGCGGGGGCAGCCACACCTGGTGGGCGGCGGGGCCCTGCGCCTCCAGACGCCGCACGATCACGTCGAGGACGGTGTCCGCGAGCGCGTCGTCCTGCCGCTTGTCGGCCTCCTCCTGCCGCTGCTGCGGGATCGGCACGTACTGCACCGGGACCTCGGCCGCCGTGAAGAGGACCGGCCTGCGGTCGACGGGCAGCGGGCCACCGAGCGCCGCGGCCTGCTGCGAGCTGGTGCGGTACACCCCGGAGACGTACGCGGCCTTGAAGCGCACCATCTCGTCCGTGCCGAACTTCAGGAAACCGGAACCCGGCACGTTCGGCAGCTCGTAGGCGTCCGGGACACCGAGCGCGGCACGGGACTCGGCCGCCGAGAACGTCCGCAGACCGATCCGGTAGGAGAGGTACGTCTCCAGGCCCCTCAGACGGCCCTCCTCCAGGCGCTGCGAGGCCAGCAGCAGGTGCACGCCCAGCGAACGGCCGATACGGCCGATCTGTACGAACATCTCGATGAAGTCCGGCTTGGCGGTCAGCAGCTCGCTGAACTCGTCGATCACCAGGACGAGGGACGGGATCGGCTGCAGCGGGGCGCCCGCCGCGCGTGCCTTCTCGTAGTCGTGGATGTTGGCGTAGTTGCCCGCGTCGCGGAGCATCTCCTGTCGGCGGTTCAGCTCACCGCGGATGGAGTCGCCCATGCGGTCGACCAGGGTCAGGTCGTCCGCGAGGTTGGTGATGACGGCCGCCACGTGCGGCATCTGCGACATACCCGCGAAGGTCGCACCGCCCTTGAAGTCCGCGAGGACGAAGTTGAGCGTTTCCGAGGAGTGGGTGACGGCGAGACCCAGTACCAGGGTGCGCAGCAGTTCGGACTTGCCGGAACCGGTCGCACCGACACACAGACCGTGCGGGCCCATGCCTTCCTGCGCCGCCTCCTTGAGGTCGAGCATCACGGGCCGGCCGTCCTCGCCGACACCGATCGGCACGCGCAGCCGTTCCGACTGAGAGCGGGGCCGCCAGGTCCGCTTCGGGTCGACCGAGGCGGCGTCGCCCAGGTTCAGCAGGTCGGTGAACTCCAGGTTGGCGAGCAGCGGTTCGTCGTCGTCGCCGCCCGATGCCACGCGCAGCGGTGCCAGTTGACGCGCCAACGCCTCCGCCGCCTCGTACGAAAGGACGTCCGGGGTTCCCTCGTAGACCATGCCGTGAGCGGACTCCAGCCGCAGTTCCCTGGGCTGTACGACGACCGACAGGTCGCCGCGTCCGATGGTGAGGTCGCCCGGCACGACCTCCAGGACCGTCACGCCCTGCAGGCCCTCGGGGTTGGCCAGCAAGGAGGTGGGCGGCAAGGAGACGCCGTCGAGCACCACCACCAGATGCGGCTGCTCGGGAACGGGCGCCCCGGAGGGGTGGAAACGAGGGCGGCCCTCCAGGCGGGAGGCGAGCCGGTCCTCCAGCTCCACCGGGTCGGTGCTGATCAGGCGCATGCTGCCGGCACCGTCGGTGACGCCCGGGGCCTGCACGTGCGGCAGCCACTTGGCCCACTCCCATTCGGGCGCCGACTCACGCGCGGTGACGACGGCGATGACCAGGTCCTCGGGGGAGTGCAGCGAGGCGAGGGAGGCGGTGACGGCCCGGGCGGTGCCGCGCACGGTGCCCGGCTCGCCGCTGATCGTCACGTGGTAGAAGGCGCGCAGCGACACCGCCATCGGCAGGTCGTCGAGGGTGCTGTGCGTCGACAGGAAGCGCTGCATGGCGCCGGCGGTCAGCGGCTCCAACTCGTCGACCGGGGCGGTCTGGGGTGGGATCAGGGGCGTGGCCAGAGCCTGCGGACCGAGGCCCACGCGCACCTGCCCGAAGTCCTCGTCGGCGGTGCGCCGTTCCCACACCCGGCTGCCCTCGGCGACCAGAGCCCACAGTTGCTCCGGTGAAGGGTGCAGGTAGTACTGGGTGTCGCGCTGGGTCTTCGCGGTCTCCACGGCGGCGCGGCGGGTCTGCGACAGATAACGGAGGTAGTCACGGCGCAGGTCGGCCATCTGCCCCTGGTTGCCGCGGCGGTAGCGGACGAGCATCGAGATGCCCATGGCGATCGTCGAGGCCACCATCACCAGGCCCATGATCTTCATGAAGGGCTGGGCCTGCGGGTTGAAGAAGAACACCACGGATCCGCCCATGCCCAGCATGGGCAGGAGCTGCATCAGTGCGCCTTCCTGCTGACCGCGCGGCAGTTCCGGCGGAGCCTGCAGCACGACCTCGTCCGTGGGCACTTCCTTCGGCAGTGCCCGCGGGGGGCGCTTGACGACGATGTGGCTCACTACGCACCAATTCCCTTGCCGGACCGAGATGTTTCATCCGCCGCCCCGTGTCAGGCGGACGTCGATCGCGAACCGCGATCCTACTGACAACCACTGACAACGGCGGGCGGTAGGGTGCCGGTGAAGCGCGTGAGCAGTTGCGAATCGTTTTGGGAAAACCCGGGCAATCCGCACCTGTTCGAAGTAAGCGTCTCCTGCAGATCCCGGCCAGAACCGCTCGGTCGGCCGGTGGAGCGGGAAGGCGTCGCACAACCTACACAGCATCTTTACGGGCGGAAGGTGCGCGGTGGCACCGTAGGCCGCCCCACCACCGACGAGGGGGAACAGCAGGTGAGCATGACGGCCTCCGCGCCGGCCGGCGCGACCGGTGGACCGGGCACCGGAGCCCCTTCCGGAGCGGGCATGGGATTCGGCTTCTGCCGCGTCACCATCGTGGCGCCCGACAGTCGCATCGACGTCGCGCTGCCCGACGACGTACCGGTCGCCGACCTCTACCCGGAGATCCTGCGCCTGTCCCAGCAGGGCCCGGCCGAGGGTGCTCCGGTCGGCTACCACCTCGTACGCCGTGACGGCACCGTCCTCGACGGCGCCCGGTCCTTCACGGCCCAGCGCATCCTCGACGGCGAGCTGCTCACCCTGCGCCCGTTCGCCGAGTCGCTGCCCCCGGCCGTCCTCGACGACGTCTCCGAGGCGGTGGCCGCCGCCGTCACCCGGGACCGCACCCTGTGGAGCGGCGACCTCACCCGCGCCGCCGGTCTCGTCGCGGGCGGCATCCTGCCCGCGCTGCTCGCGTTCGTGGCCTGGAGCTCGCAGATCCGGCACGACATGCACAGCCTGCAGGGCATCATCGCGGGCGTCTGCGGCATCCTGCTCGTCACCATCGCGTGCGTACGCGCGCGTGTGTACGACGACCGAGGCTCCGCCGTCGCGCTGGGACTTGGCGCCCTGCCCAACGTCGCCGTGGCCGGCTCGGGCCTGCTGTCGCTCTCCGCCGGTGAGGGCATCGGGCGACTGCAGTTCCTGCTCGCCTGCACGACCGTCCTGGTCGCCGCCCTGGTGCTCACCCTGGTGTCGCCGGGCGGCGACGGACCCTTCGTGGCGTTCGTCTTCGCCTCCGCCATCGGTCTGATCACGACCTTCATCGCGATCCTCACCGAGCTGAGGCCCATCGAGACGGCCGCCGTCTGTGCCCCGCTCTCCGTCGTGGCGCTGGCCTTCCTCCCCGGCCTGTCCATGCGTTTCGCGCGGCTGCCCATCGGCTTCGAACCGCCCAACCCCTCCCGCGGCGGCTACGACACCGGCGAGCCCGCGCCCCAGGAGCCCGTGGACGCCGAGCGTGTGGCCGCCCAGGCCCGGCGCGGCCACGAACTCCTCGTCGGCCTCGTCGGCGGCTGCGCTCTCGTCGCGGTGGGCGCGTCCATCGTCCTCGGCTTCTCCAGCAACATCTGGGCCCAGCTGCTGGCTCTCGCGACCGGCGTGGCGATGCTCATGCGGGCGCACCTGTTCCGTTACACCGCACAGGTCGGCGCCACCCTGGCCGCGGGCCTCGCCGCCATCGTCTTCCTCGGCCTGGGGCTGGCCCTGAACCCGCCGCGGGACTATCTGATCGACGCCCTCCGGGGCGACACCCTGGCCCTCGACATCCGGAGCGTCTGGCTCGCCGCCGCCGTCGCCGCGGCCACGGCCTTGGTCACCGCGATCGCCCTGATCACCCCACGGCGCGGTGTCACCCCCTTCTGGGGGCGCTTCCTGGAGATCGCCGAAAGCTTCGTCCTGCTCACGCTGGTCCCGCTGGCCCTGGCCGTCTTCGACGTCTACGCGCAGGCGCGGGCCATGACCAGCTAGGAGCCGGACGGCGGCAGCGGGCCGTCACCGGCGAGGAGCCGGATTGCAAAAAGGGCGGCACGCGCGCGTGCCGCCCTTTCTCATGCACGGCTCACTGCACGTCCAGCCCCCCGTTATGAGCCATAGGCTTCAGATCGAACTCCCCGTCCCGAGCCCCCAGCACGAACGCCCGCCACTCCGCCTCGGTGTAGCGCAGCACCGTGTCCGGGTCGAGCGAGGACCGCATCGCCACCGCGCCGCCGGGCAGGTACGCGATCTCGACCCGCTCCTCGTGCTCCTCCGTGCCCGGCGCGCAGTGCCACTCGACGCCCGAGATGTCGAGGGCGTACAGCTCGTCCCGCTCCCGCTCCTTGCGCGCCTTGATCTCCGCTTCCGTTTCCGCCATCGTGCAGCGACCCCTTCCCGAGGTAGGTACGGTCCGGGCGCTCACCCTAGTGGCCGGGGCCGTCCCACCAGGACGGTTCGCCGACCCGGCGTAAGGTGCCCGCCACCGCCTGGTACCCTGAGTGACGGCCGTTTGTGTACGCACCCCCGGAACCGCCCCGTGCTCGTTCTGGAGGCCGCGCCCAGCGGATCCCCGCCTCCCGAGTAACGGAAGCTCCCCCGAGACGTAGACCGGGGGCACTCGGTGGCACTCAACAGACTATGAGGAGTACGCGTGTCGCTCGACGCCGCTACGAAGAAGCAGATCATCGCCGAGTTCGGTACCAAGGAGGGTGACACCGGCTCCCCCGAGGTCCAGGTCGCTCTGCTCTCCCGTCGGATCTCCGACCTGACGGAGCACCTCAAGACCCACAAGCACGACCACCACTCCCGTCGTGGCCTGCTGATCCTCGTCGGTCAGCGTCGCCGCCTTCTCCAGTACCTGGCGAAGAAGGACATCCAGCGCTTCCGTACGCTGGTCGACCGCCTCGGCATCCGCCGCGGTGCGGCGGGCGCCCGGTAAGACGCCGTGAGGGGAGCGGTTCCCGAAAGTACTCGGGGGCCGCTCCCTTTGCCGTATGCGGGGCCCTGCCGCGCACAGCGGAACCCTCCGCCCTAGGTGCGGAGACGTGCGGAGACGTGCGGAGTGTCACTCACGCTTTGTAGTGTGGTAGCACAACGCAATACGCACGACACGGAACGACGTACGACACAGCACCACGACGTACGGCACAGAACGCACAGAACGCACAGAACGAGGAGGAGCGCACCTAGCCGCCGCCGGTCCTCGGTAGTGGCCCCCGGGGGGAAGCGAGCCCCGGGTGCTTCGATCGAAGACCGGCCCGCACCGCACGGAGCGCTTCTCCGCCACCGTCCCCCTGCCACACGGGCAGCCAAGGGACGAAAGACGATTAGTAACGGAGAAAACGCTAGTGGAGAACGAGACCCACTACGCCGAGGCCGTCATCGACAACGGTCCCTTCGGCACCCGCACCATCCGCTTCGAGACGGGCCGCCTGGCCAAGCAGGCCGCCGGTTCCGCCGTGGCCTACCTGGACGACGACACCATGGTGCTGTCGGCCACCACCGCCTCCAAGAACCCCAAGGACCAGCTCGACTTCTTCCCGCTGACGGTGGACGTCGAGGAGCGGATGTACGCCGCCGGCAAGATCCCCGGCAGCTTCTTCCGCCGTGAGGGCCGTCCGTCCGAGGACGCCATCCTCACCTGCCGCCTCATCGACCGTCCGCTGCGCCCGTCCTTCAAGAAGGGCCTGCGCAACGAGATCCAGGTCGTCGCCACGATCATGGCCCTCAACCCCGACCACCTGTACGACGTCGTGGCGATCAACGCCGCGTCCGCGTCCACGCAGCTGGCCGGTCTGCCCTTCTCCGGCCCGATCGGCGGCGTCCGCGTCGCGCTGATCCGCGGCCAGTGGGTCGCGTTCCCGACCCACACCGAGCTGGAGGACGCCGTCTTCGACATGGTGGTCGCCGGTCGCGTCCTGGAGGACGGCGACGTCGCGATCATGATGGTCGAGGCCGAGGCCACCGAGAAGACCATCAAGCTGGTCGAGGGCGGCGCCGAGGCGCCGACCGAGGAGGTCGTCGCCGCCGGTCTGGAGGCCGCCAAGCCCTTCATCAAGGTCCTGTGCCGCGCGCAGGCCGACCTCGCCGCCAAGGCCGCCAAGCCGACCGCCGAGTTCCCGATCTTCCTGGACTACCAGGACGACGTGTTCGAGGCCCTGACCGCGGCCGTCCGCCCCGAGCTGGCCCAGGCGCTCACCATCGCCGGCAAGCAGGAGCGCGAGGCCGAGCTGGACCGCGTCAAGGGTCTGGCCGCCGAGAAGCTCCTGCCGGAGTTTGAGGGCCGCGAGAAGGAGATCTCCGCCGCGTACCGCTCGCTCACCAAGCAGCTGGTCCGCGAGCGCGTGATCAAGGAGAAGAAGCGCATCGACGGCCGCGGTGTCACCGACATCCGCACGCTGGCCGCCGAGGTCGAGGCCATCCCGCGCGTGCACGGTTCCGCGGTGTTCGAGCGTGGCGAGACCCAGATCCTGGGCGTCACCACCCTCAACATGCTCCGCATGGAGCAGCAGCTGGACACCCTCTCCCCGGTGACCCGCAAGCGCTACATGCACAACTACAACTTCCCGCCGTACTCCACCGGTGAGACCGGCCGCGTCGGCTCCCCGAAGCGCCGCGAGATCGGCCACGGCGCGCTCGCCGAGCGTGCTCTCGTGCCCGTCCTGCCGACGCGCGAGGAGTTCCCCTACGCGATCCGCCAGGTCTCCGAGGCGCTGAGCTCCAACGGCTCGACGTCCATGGGCTCGGTCTGCGCCTCCACCATGTCGCTGCTGAACGCCGGTGTGCCGCTGAAGGCCCCGGTCGCCGGTATCGCCATGGGCCTGATCTCCCAGGAGATCGAGGGCGAGACGCACTACGTCACCCTCACCGACATCCTCGGTGCTGAGGACGCCTTCGGCGACATGGACTTCAAGGTCGCCGGCACCAAGGAGTTCGTGACCGCCCTCCAGCTCGACACCAAGCTGGACGGCATCCCGGCCTCCGTCCTGGCCGCGGCCCTCAAGCAGGCCCGCGACGCCCGCCTCCACATCCTCGACGTGATGATGGAGGCCATCGACCGGCCCGACGAGATGAGCCCGCACGCTCCGCGGATCATCACCGTCAAGATCCCGGTCGACAAGATCGGTGAGGTCATCGGCCCCAAGGGCAAGATGATCAACCAGATCCAGGAGGACACGGGCGCCGAGATCACCATCGAGGACGACGGCACGATCTACATCGGTGCCGCCGACGGTCCCTCGGCGGAGGCCGCCCGCGCCACGATCAACGGCATCGCCAACCCGACGATGCCCGAGGTCGGCGAGCGGTACCTGGGTACGGTCGTCAAGACGACCACCTTCGGTGCGTTCGTCTCCCTGCTGCCCGGCAAGGACGGTCTGCTGCACATCTCGCAGATCCGCAAGCTCGCCGGCGGCAAGCGCGTGGAGAACGTCGAGGACGTCCTCGGCGTGGGCCAGAAGGTCCAGGTCGAGATCGCCGAGATCGACTCCCGCGGCAAGCTCTCCCTCGTTCCGGTGATCGAGGGCGAGGAAGGCAACGACGAGAACAAGGACGACGCCGAGCAGTGACGTCCCGTAGCTCCAAGGTGACGGCCCGCCCCTCTTCGGAGGCGCGGGCCGTCGCCCGTACCCAAACCCTGATCAAGGGCACGGGCGGCATCGGTACGGTCCGCAAGACCACCCTCCCGGGCGGCCTGCGCATCGTCACCGAGACCCTGCCCTCGGTCCGCTCCGCCACCTTCGGCATCTGGGCGCACGTCGGCTCCCGCGACGAGACCCCGTCCCTGAACGGCGCCACGCACTACCTGGAGCACCTGCTCTTCAAGGGCACGACCCGTCGCAGCGCGCTCGACATCTCCTCCGCGCTCGACGCGGTCGGCGGCGAGATGAACGCGTTCACGGCCAAGGAGTACACGTGCTACTACGCACGCGTGCTCGACACCGACCTGCCGCTCGCCATCGACGTCGTCTGCGACATGCTGACCGGCTCGCTGATCCTCGAAGAGGACGTCGACGTCGAGCGCGGCGCGATCCTCGAAGAGATCGCCATGACCGAGGACGACCCGGGCGACTGTGTGCACGACCTTTTCGCGCACACCATGTTCGGCGACAACGCCCTCGGCCGCCCGGTCCTCGGCACGGTCGACACGGTCAACGCCCTCACCGCCGACCGCATCCGCCGCTTCTACCGGAAGCACTACGACCCGACCCACCTCGTGGTCGCCTGCGCCGGCAACGTCGACCACAACAAGGTCGTACGCCAGGTCCGCGCGGCCTTCGAGAAGGCGGGCGCCCTCCGCGACCCGGACGCGCGGCCCATCGCCCCGCGCGAGGGCAGCCGTACGATCCGCACCTCCGGCAAGGTGGAACTGCTCGCCCGCAAGACCGAGCAGGCCCACATCGTCCTCGGCATGCCCGGCATCCCGCGCGCCGACGACCGCCGCTGGGCCATGGGCGTGCTCAACACCGCGCTCGGCGGCGGCATGTCCTCCCGCCTCTTCCAGGAGGTCCGGGAGAAGCGCGGCCTCGCCTACAGCGTGTACTCGTACACCTCCGCCTTCGCGGACTGCGGCCTGTTCGGCGTCTACGCCGGCTGCCGGCCCAGTCAGGTGCACGACGTCCTTCGGATCTGCCGCGACGAACTCGACCACGTCGCGCAGAACGGCCTCTCCGACGACGAGATCGCCCGCGCCATCGGCCAACTGCGGGGTTCCACGGTCCTGGGCCTGGAGGACACCGGCGCGCTGATGAACCGTATCGGCAAGAGCGAGCTGTGCTGGGGCGAGCAGATGTCCGTGGACGACATGCTCGCGAAGATGGAGGCGGTCACCCCGGACGAGGTCCGCGCGGTCGCCCGCGACATCCTGGGACAGCGCCCGTCGCTGTCGGTCATCGGCCCGCTCAAGGACAAGCAGGCTTCCCGGCTGCACGACGCGGTCGCCTGAAACACCACCGGTTAGGAAACAGGAACATGAGCAAGCTGCGCGTGGCGGTCCTCGGTGCCAAGGGCCGGATCGGGTCGGAGGCGGTCAAGGCGGTCGAGGCCGCCGAGGACATGGAGCTGGTCGCCGCCCTCGGCCGCGGCGACAAGCTGGAGACGCTGGCGGAGACCGGCGCCCAGGTCGCCGTCGAGCTGACCACCCCGGCCTCGGTCATGGGCAACCTGGACTTCTGCGTGCGCCACGGCATCCACGCCGTCGTCGGTACGACAGGCTGGACCGAGGACCGCCTCGCGCAGCTGAGGGGCTGGCTCGCCCAGTCCCCGGAGACCGGCGTGCTCATCGCGCCGAACTTCTCCATCGGGGCCGTGCTGACGATGAAGTTCGCGCAGATCGCCGCGCCGTACTTCGAGTCGGTGGAGGTGGTCGAGCTGCACCACCCGAACAAGGTGGACGCGCCGAGCGGTACGGCCACGCGCACGGCCCAGCTCATCGCCGAGGCCCGCCGGGCGGCCGGCACGGCACCGGCGCCGGACGCCACCGTCACGGCCCTGGACGGTGCGCGGGGCGCCAGCGTCGACGGCGTCCCCGTGCACGCGGTCCGCCTGCGTGGCCTGCTGGCCCACCAGGAGGTGCTGCTCGGCGGCGAGGGCGAGACCCTCACCATCCGCCACGACTCCCTGCACCACAGCAGCTTCATGCCGGGCATCCTGCTCGGCGCGCGCCGTGTGGTGACCACTCCGGGCCTCACGTTCGGCCTGGAGCACTTCCTGGACCTGAGCTGAGACGAACGAGCCGAGACAGACGCCTCCGATGCGCGCGAAGATCACCTACCTCGTCACGGCCGCCGTCCTGGTCTTCTATTTTGTCCTGGTCGGCAGCCGTGGCGTGATGCTCATCCAGTCCGGCACGGTCGTCACCGTCACCTTCGGTGTGGCGGTGCTGGTCCTGCCGCTCATCGGCCTGTGGTTCCTGTGGAAGAACACCCAGTTCGTCCGCAAGGCCAACCAGCTCGCCGCCGAACTCGATGCCGAGGGCGGCCTGCCGGTCGACGAGCTGAAGCGCCTGCCCAGCGGCCGGATCGACCGCGACTCGGCCGACGAGGTGTTCGCCAAGCGCAAGGCCGAGACGGAGGCGTCCCCGGACGACTGGCGCTGCTGGTTCCGCCTGGCCGTCGCCTACCACGACGCCCGCGACACCCCCCGCGCCCGCAAGGCGATGCAAAGGGCCATCGCCCTGCACGACGGAAAGTCGGTCCAGGCCTGACGGCACGTTCCGTCGCCGGGCGGTCGAGCGGTCACGGCCGGGGCGTCCCGCAGGGGCGTCTCGCGGGGCGGGCGGGTGAGCGATCCGAATCCCGCCCGCACCGTTCGCTCAGCGGCCCCCGTACTCCGCCGCCCACGCCTCCACCCCGTCCGCCGCTCGGTCGAAGGCCATCGGCCGGCCGAGGAAGTCCAGGCCGTGCGTGGTGAGCAGCGGCGGGGTGTCCTCCGGACGCCGGTCCTTGCGTACGAGCGCCAGCGCCTGCCCCTGCACCGTGCGCGGCAGACCCAGCCAGCGCACCGGCTGCTGCACGGTCCGCACCGAGACCACCCGCGCCCACGGCATCGTCCGCGTCACCAGGAAGCCGGTCCGGCGCAGCCCGCGCCGGCTCACCCACACGCCCATGCGCAGCAGCCGCAGCGCGCCGACGACGATCGCCAGGCCGACGCCGAGGACCACCCCGGCGTCGGCCGGCGAGCCGGTGAGCGCGGTGAGCACGGCGCCGAACAGCACGAAGGAGGCGAGCAGCAGCACCAGCGCGGCCCCGCCCACTCGCCAGGGACCGGGCCGGTACGGGCGCCGCCAGCGATCCGGGTCGTCGTACGGCAACGCACTCTCGGCCGTCGTCTCGAAGGTGCGGTCGGCCGTCAGGAAGGGCAGGGGCACGGCTGGTCCTCACTCGGTCCTCACGGGGGCTGTGCCGTGAGGCTATCCGGCCCCGTTCCCGCTCACCAGCCTTGAGCGTCCACAAGGGGCAGTGCCTGCGCTCAGTGCCCCTGGGACGCCTGGGACTGCTGAGCCGGCGTATCGGACGGTGTGGAGAGCGCCGGCATGCCCACGACCAGGGCGCCTATGAGCCCGGCGACGATGGTGAGGCCCAGCAGCCAGCGCCCGGCCATCTCGCCGAAGGACGCACGCCGACGGGGCGGGGGAGTGACATTGCTGCGGAACCTGTCCGCCTCGGCCAGGAAGGCGAAGGGTACGGGCTCGCGGCGACGGAACATCGTGGGTGCCGTTCCTCTCACGGTTGGTGATCGAATGGGTGGACCTCACCGATACAGACGATCGAGTGACACAAAAGGTGCCCTTGTCCGAAAAAATCGCGGGTGCGTTTTTTGAGGCGAGGTGGTTCCAGGCCGCGCCGGGTGCCCCCGTAAGGTGGTCGCGAACCAACGAAGTGATGGGAAGGACCCCGACCCCCGTGACCACCCCCGAGTCGCTCACGTTCCGCAGTGACGTCACCGTCGAGCTGGTGAAGTCCAGCGCTTCGGACGCCGACGTGCTCTTCGCCGCCCGCGTCTCCACCGCCGGCGAGCAGTCCCTGGACGAACTGAAGAAGGACCCCGAGCGCTCCAAGGGTCTGATCAACTTCCTGATGCGCGACCGGCACGGCAGCCCGTTCGAGCACAACTCGATGACGTTCTTCATCAGCGCCCCGATCTTCGTCTTCCGCGAGTTCATGCGGCACCGGGTCGGCTGGTCGTACAACGAGGAGTCGGGCCGCTACCGCGAGCTCCAGCCCGTCTTCTACGTCCCCGGCTCCGACCGCAAGCTCGTCCAGCAGGGCCGCCCCGGCAAGTACGTCTTCGTCGAGGGCACCCCGGCGCAGCAGGAGGCCGTGAGCAGCACCCTGCGGGAGTCGTACGAGCAGGCGTACGAGGCCTACCAGAAGCTGCTCGCCGAGGGCGTCGCCCGCGAGGTGGCCCGCGCCGCTCTCCCCGTCGGCCTCTACTCCTCGATGTACGCGACCTGCAACGCGCGCTCCCTGATGCACTTCCTCGGCCTGCGCACCCAGCACGAGCTGGCCAAGGTGCCGTCCTTCCCGCAGCGGGAGATCGAGATGGTGGGCGAGAAGATGGAAGCGGAGTGGGCGAAGCTCATGCCGCTGACCTACGCCGCCTTCAACGCGAACGGGCGTGTGGCCCCGTAACGAAGCCTTGTTCCCCTGTCGGGAACGGATGTACGGGTCAGCCTGGCGAAGTGTCCGTATTGCGGCATTTAGAGAAGTTCATCTAGCCTGATCAAACGGACCCGGCACTGCTTGAACCCCCGAGCAGGCAGTGCCGGGCTCCTTCTTTGTCCGGACTTACCCGACACCCCAAGGGCGCACCCCGCATCGAGCACCGAGTAGCGTGTTACCCATGGCTCCGACCTCGACTCCGCAGACCCCCTTCGGGCGGGTCCTCACCGCCATGGTCACGCCCTTCACGGCGGACGGCGCACTCGACCTCGACGGCGCGCAGCGACTCGCCGCCCATCTGGTGGACGCAGGCAACGACGGCCTGATCATCAACGGCACCACCGGCGAGTCGCCCACCACCAGTGACGCGGAGAAATCGGACCTGGTACGAGCCGTCCTGGAAGCCGTCGGCGACCGTGCCCACGTCGTCGCCGGGGTCGGCACCAACGACACGCACCACAGCATCGAGCTGGCCCGCGAGGCCGAGCGGATCGGCGCCCACGGCCTCCTGGTCGTCACGCCTTACTACAACAAGCCCCCGCAGGAGGGCTTGTACCGGCACTTCACGGCCGTCGCCGACGCCACCGGCCTGCCGGTCATGCTGTACGACATCCCCGGCCGCAGCGGCGTCCCGATCAACACCGAGACCCTCGTCCGGCTCGCCGAGCACCCCCGGATCGTCGCCAACAAGGACGCCAAGGGCGACCTCGGCCGCGCCAGCTGGGCCATCGCCCGATCCGGCCTCGCCTGGTACTCCGGCGACGACATGCTCAACCTCCCGCTGCTCTCCGTGGGCGCGGTCGGCTTCGTCTCCGTCGTCGGCCACCTGGTCACCCCCGACCTGCGCGCCCTGGTGGACGCGTACACCTCCGGTGACGTCGTCAAGGCCACGGAGATCCACCAGAAGCTGCTCCCGGTCTACACCGGCATGTTCCGCACCCAGGGCGTCATGACCACCAAGGCCGCCCTGGCCCTCCAGGGCCTGCCCGCCGGACCGCTGCGCTCGCCCATGGTCGAGTGTTCGCCCGAGGAGATCGCCCAGCTCAAGATCGATCTTGCCGCCGGCGGGGTACAGCTCTGACAACAGACTTGGCACCACAGGGGCTTCACAACTGAAGAACAACAGAAGACGCAGGCCACCGGTGCCTGCAACCGACAACGACAACTGCTTCCGCACGAACGTCACGCGCGCCACGTGCCATACCGGTACGTGGCGCGCGTGGTGAGGAGAGTCTTTTGAGTCATCCGCATCCTGAACTCGGCCCGCCGCCGCCGCTCCCGCAGGGCGGCCTGCGGGTCACCCCGCTGGGCGGCCTCGGCGAGATCGGCCGAAACATGACGGTCTTCGAGTACGGCGGCCGCCTGCTGATCGTCGACTGCGGAGTGCTCTTCCCCGAGGAGGAGCAGCCCGGAATCGACCTGATCCTGCCGGACTTCTCGTCCATCCGGGACCGCCTCGACGACATCGAGGGCATCGTCCTCACGCACGGCCACGAGGACCACATCGGCGCCGTCCCCTTCCTGCTCCGCGAGAAGCCGGACATCCCGCTGATCGGTTCCAAGCTCACCCTCGCGCTGATCGAGGCCAAGCTCCAGGAGCACCGGATCCGTCCGTACACCCTGGAGGTGGCGGAGGGGAACCGCGAGCGCATCGGCCCCTTCGACTGCGAGTTCATCGCCGTCAACCACTCCATCCCGGACGCCCTGGCCGTCGCCATCCGCACCCCCGCCGGCATGGTGGTGCACACCGGCGACTTCAAGATGGACCAGCTCCCGCTGGACAACCGCCTCACGGACCTGCACGCCTTCGCGCGGCTGAGCGAAGAGGGCATCGACCTCCTGCTCACCGACTCCACGAACGCCGAGGTCCCGGGCTTCACCCCGCACGAGCGCGACATCTCCAACGTCCTGCGGCAGGTCTTCGCCGGCGCCCGCAAGCGGATCATCGTGGCGAGCTTCGCCAGCCACGTCCACCGCATCCAGCAGATTCTGGACGCCGCCCACGAGTACGGCCGCCGGGTCGCCTTCGTCGGCCGCTCCATGGTCCGCAACATGGGCATCGCCCGCGACCTCGGCTACCTGAAGGTCCCGCCGGGCCTGGTGGTCGACGTCAAGGCGCTGGACGACCTGCCCGACCACGAGGTGGTCCTCGTGTGCACGGGCTCCCAGGGCGAACCGATGGCGGCCCTGTCCCGCATGGCCAACCGAGACCACCAGATCCGGATCGTCGAGGGCGACACGGTCATCCTCGCGTCGTCGCTGATCCCGGGGAACGAGAACGCGGTCTACCGCGTGATCAACGGCCTGACCCGCTGGGGCGCCAACGTCGTCCACAAGGGCAACGCCAAGGTGCACGTCTCCGGCCACGCGTCCGCGGGCGAGCTGCTGTACTTCTACAACATCTGCCGCCCGAAGAACCTGATGCCGGTCCACGGCGAGTGGCGCCACCTGAGGGCGAACGCGGAGCTGGGCGCCCTGACCGGAGTCCCGCACGACCGGATCGTCATCGCCGAGGACGGCGTGGTGGTCGACCTGGTCGAGGGCAAGGCCAAGATCTCCGGGAAGGTCCAGGCAGGTTACGTGTACGTCGACGGCCTCTCGGTCGGCGACGTCGGCGAGCCGGCGCTGAAGGACCGGAAGATCCTCGGCGACGAGGGCATCATCTCGGTCTTCGTGGTCGTGGACGCCTCCACCGGCAAGATCACCGGCGGCCCGCACGTCCAGGCCCGTGGCTCCGGCATCGAGGACTCGGCCTTCGCCGACGTCCTCCCGAAGATCACGGAGGTCCTGGAGCGGTCCGCCCAGGACGGCGTCGTGGAGCCCCACCAGCTCCAGCAGCTCATCCGCCGGACCCTCGGCAAGTGGGTCTCGGACACCTATCGCCGCAGGCCGATGATCCTGCCGGTGGTCGTGGAGGTCTGACGCCTCGTCGGTCCGAACCAGGAGCGGGGCGCCTCGATTTGCATCGAGGCGCCCCGCTCCAGTACGTTTACGGCTCCGCCCAACCGGGAACCCCAGCACTTCACGCGCTGGACACGGATGCCCGGAGCGGGTGGGAAAACCGACTCAGAACTTCTGATAAAGTCGGAACCGCCGGAAAGGGAAACGCGAGAGCGGGAACCTGGAAAGCGCCGAGGAAATCGGGTCGAGAAAAGATCTGATAGAGTCGGAAACGCAAGAC
>NZ_JNWV01000010.1 GCF_000716535.1 Streptomyces flaveolus
CCCCAGGGTCAGGTCCAGGACCGTCAGCGACTCCTCCGCGCCCTCGGGACCCACCGGCACCAGGGCCTTGGGGAGGGTGTCGGTGTAGGGGCGCAGACGCCGGCCGGCGCCGGCCGCCAGCACGAGGCCGATCATGCGGGTTCTCCTTCGTCGTGTACGGCGGGCGCCCCGGCGGACACCCAGAAGCGGATGCTCTCGACGAGCACCACCAGGGCGACGGCCACGGCGAGGACGGTGAGCGCGAGCTTGAACTGCGCGGCGGTGAGCACCGCGGCCAGAACGGCGACGAGCAGCGTCCGCCCCTCGTGGCCACCGATGACGCGCACCAGCCAGGCCGGGGGGGCTCCGGCGTTGCCGCGGATGCGGTACACCGTGTCGTAGTGATGGTAGGCGACGGCCGCCACCAGGCCGAAAGCCGCCGGAAGTGCCCCGTTCACGCCGGCTTTACCGGCCAGGGCGAGGACCGTGCCGTACTCGGCGGCCCGGAAGAAGGGCGGCAGGAGCCAGTCGAGGGCGCCCTTGAGGGGGCGGGCGACGGCGAGGGCCGAGGTGAGGACGTACACGACCGCGCCGACGACCGGCAGCGGTCCGCCGAAGTCCGTGAGGGCCGAGCAGGCGACGACCACGGCGCCGCCGAGCAGGGCGACGGCGGGCACGGCGAGCCCGGGCAGGCCCTTCCCGGCCACGCGCCGCACGGCCCCGGCGAGCGGCCCGGAGTCGGCGAGGTCGGCGAGGGCCTGCGCCGCCCGGTCGGTGCGCCGCGCCTTGCGGGTCACCGAGCGCAGCACCCGTCCCGCCGTGGTGTACGTCGCCGCGAAGGCGCAGCCGACGAGCAGGGCGTAGAAGGTGATCCGGGGGGTGGTGAGCGCGGTGAGTACCGCGATCATCGCCCAGCGCTCGCCGATCGGCAGCACGATCATCCGCCGCAGCCAGACGGTCCAGCCGACGCTGTCGAGCTTGTCGGAGAGGGCGGCGGTGGGGCTGGTGTTGGCGGTGGCGTCGTGGTTGGCCTCGTTGAAGGAGAAGTCGACCACGTGCCGGCAGGTCTGGAGGATCATCGCGCCGAGGGCGAGGGCCCACACGTCGTCGCCGCCGCGGGCCGCGCCGAGGGCGAGGCCGGCGTAGTAGGCGTACTCCTTGGCCCGGTCGAAGGTGGCGTCGAGCCAGGCGCCGAGGGTGGAGTACTTCAGGGCGTAGCGGGCGAGCTGGCCGTCGGTGCAGTCCAGGACGAAGGAGGCGATCAGCAGCACCCCGGCCGCGACGAAGCCGGCCCGGGTGCCGGTCGCCGCGCAGCCCGCCGCTATCAGGGCGGTGAGCAGCGAGGCCGTGGTGACCTGGTTCGGGGTCAGACCGCGGCGGGCGCACCAGCGGGCGATGTAGCGCGAGTAGGGGCTGATGAAGAACGTGGTGAAGAAGCCGTCCCGGGACTTCACGGCCGACTTCAGGCGGACGGCCTCGTCGTCGACGGCGGAGACGGCCTGCCGGGCCTCGTTGCGGGCCTGCGGGTCGGCGGGCACGGCGGCGACCAGGCTGCCCAGCTCGGGCCGGTGCACCGCGCCGCCGTCGGCGTCGAGGGCGTCCGCGACGCGGTCGGCGAGGCTGTCCAGGGCGAGCGCGGGGGCGCCGCCCTCGGCCGCGCGGGCAGTGGCCGTGCCGCCGTCCGGGGAGCCCTCCCGGGCCACGGCCCGGGTGAGCGCCTGCCGGGCGGCCGGCTGGGCGGTGACGGCGCCGGGCACGGCGGCGAGCGGGAAGCGCGGGTCGGTCAGGCCGAGGCGCAGCGCGTGGAGGTGGCCGACGAAACGGGCGTCGACCAGGGCCACGCGCCGGTCGGCCGGCACGGCCGCGAGCAGGGACTCCGTCTCGGCGGCGTCGGCGGCCACGCGCACGTCGAAGCCGAGGGACCGCAGATCGTTCTCCAGTGACGATCCGGGGACCGGCTGACCGGTGACGATGGCGGTCGACAACCGAACTCACTCCCTGGGTGCCGGCGCGCGGGCGCCGGTCTCTCGCATGGTGGGGCGCCCTGCCTGCGGCACCCGGGCGGCATGTCGGCAGAGGCTATCGGATGGTCCGGAGCCGGTGTTCACCGGCCGTTCACGGTCCGGCCCACGGGGGCTGCCCCGGCCTTTGCCGCGATCATCATCGGGGATCCGGGGCCCGGCCCACAAACCCATGGGGCAGACCCGGGCAACCGGGACACCGGGCCGTTCGGCATAGGGTGGGCGACCATGACGTGGCTGATCACCGGCGGAGCCGGATACATCGGGGCGCACGTGGCACGGGCCATGGCGGGCGCCGGGGAGAGCGTCGTGGCGCTGGACGACCTGTCGGCCGCCGTGCCCGCGCGGCTCCCGGCCGAGGTGCCGCTGGTCCAGGGTTCGACGCTGGACGGGGAGTTGCTGAAGCGGGTCTTCGCGGAGTACGGCGTGACGGGCGTCGTCCATCTCGCGGCGCGCAAGCAGGTCGCGGAGTCGGTGGCCCAGCCCACCCGCTACTACCGGGAGAACGTGGGCGGTCTGGCCACGCTCCTGGACGCGGTGGCCGAGGCGGGCATCGGCCGCCTGCTGTTCTCGTCGTCGGCGGCGGTGTACGGCAACCCGGACGTGGACCTGATCACCGAGGACACCCCGTGCGACCCGGTGAACCCGTACGGCGAGACCAAGCTGGCCGGTGAGTGGCTGGTGCGGGCGGCGGGCCGGGCGCACGGTATCTCCACCGTGTGTCTGCGCTATTTCAACGTGGCCGGCGCCGCGGCGCCGCAGCTGGCGGACACGGGGGTGTTCAACATCGTGCCGATGGTCTTCGACCGGCTCACCCGGGACGAGGCCCCGCGGATCTTCGGCGACGACTACCCGACGCCGGACGGCACCTGTGTCAGGGACTACATCCACGTCGCCGATCTGGCCGAGGCCCACCTGGCGGCGGCGCGGCGGCTGGCCGCCGGGGACCTCACCGGTGATCTGACGCTGAACATCGGCCGGGGCGAGGGGGTCTCGGTGCGCGAGCTGATCACGGTCATCGGGGAGGTCAGCGGGGACCGCCGGGCGCCCGTGGTGGAGGGCCGCCGCCCGGGTGACGCGCCGCGCGCGGTGGCCTCGGCCGAGCGGGCCGCCGAGGCACTGGGCTGGCGGGCCCGGCGCGGGGTGCGGGAGATGATCGAGTCGGCGTGGGCGGGCTGGCGGCTGCACCACGGGAGCTGATCCGGCCCCCGCCCCTGACCTGCGGAACGTTTGCGCAGGTCACAGCACATGACAACGGTGTTCAGTGCCGCGTTGCCCCATACCCCCGCCCCGTAGTTCACTGGGCTCCGGGCAGCCACACGGAAGGCGGGAGTCATGGGTGCAGGGCACGACCACGGGCACGCGCACTCCCACGCGCCGTCCACGGGTACGGCCACGGCCGCGTACCGGGGCCGGCTGAGGATCGCGCTGGGCATCACGCTGACGATCATGGTCGTCGAGATCGCTGGCGGTCTGATCGCGGACTCGCTCGCGCTGATCGCGGACGCGGCGCACATGGCGACCGACGCGGTGGGCCTCGGCATGGCCCTGCTCGCCGTGCACTTCGCGAACCGCCCGGCGAGCACCAACCGCACCTACGGTTACGCCCGCGCCGAGATCCTCGCGGCCCTGGCCAACTGTCTGCTGCTGCTCGGGGTCGGCGGCTACGTCCTGTACGAGGCGGCCCAGCGGTTCGTGGAGCCCGCGCAGACCCGGGGCGGCCTGATGGTCGTGTTCGGCCTGATCGGCCTGGTGGCGAACTCCATCTCGCTGGTGCTGCTGATGCGCGGGCAGAAGGAGAGCCTGAACGTGCGGGGCGCCTTCCTGGAGGTGGCCGCGGACGCGCTGGGCTCGGTGGCGGTGCTGATCTCGGCGGCGGTGATCCTGACCACCGGCTGGCAGGCGGCGGACCCGGTGGCCTCGCTGGTCATCGGCCTGATGATCGTGCCGCGGACGCTGAAGCTGCTGCGCGAGACGCTGGACGTGCTGCTGGAGGCCGCCCCCAAGGGCGTCGACATGTCGGACGTCCGGACGCACATCCTGGCCCTCGACGGCGTGGAGGACGTCCACGACCTGCATGCCTGGACGATCACCTCGGGCATGCCGGTGCTGTCGGCGCACGTGGTGGTCAGCACCGAGGTGCTGAACGCCATCGGGCACGAGAAGATACTGCACGAACTGCAGGGCTGCCTGGGCGACCACTTCGACGTGGAGCACTGCACCTTCCAACTGGAGCCGGGCGGGCACGCGGAGCACGAAGCGCGGCTGTGCCACTGACCGTACGCACTGCCGTTCGGCGCACCCCCGGACGGTTCCCCGCGGCCGGCTCCGGGCACGATGATCTACCGGGTCCGGCTCCCGCTGCCGCGCCGCGCGCGGACGTGCGGACGTGCCGGGAGTGCCGGATTCGTACGGCAGACTTGGGGTGCGAAGACCGAGGCGAAGGATGGGTATGCCGATCACACCTGCCACCGCGACGCACAGCTCGTCGAAGGGCACCGCAGAGGCGATTTTGCTGGAACTGGTCGACGAGAAGGGTGTGACGACCGGGACGGCGGAGAAGCTCGCCGCCCATCAGCCGCCGGGACAGCTGCACCGCGCGTTCTCGGTGTTCCTCTTCGACGAGCACGGCCGGCTGCTGCTCCAGCAGCGGGCGCTCGGCAAGTACCACTCCCCCGGTGTGTGGTCCAACACCTGCTGCGGTCACCCCTACCCGGGCGAGGCGCCGTTCGCGGCGGCGGCCCGGCGCACGTACGAGGAACTGGGCGTCTCGCCGTCGCTGCTGGCGGAGGCCGGCACGGTCCGTTACAACCACCCGGACCCCGCCTCCGGCCTGGTGGAGCAGGAGTTCAACCATCTGTTCGTCGGCCTGGTGCAGGCGCCGCTCGGGCCGGACCCCGAGGAGGTCGCCCAGACCTCCTTCGTGACGGCGGCGGAGCTGGCCGAGCGGCACGCCCGGGACCCGTTCTCGGCCTGGTTCATGACCGTCCTGGACGCCGCCCGCCCGGCGATCAGGGAGCTGACGGGTCCGTCCGCCGGCTGGTAGCCGCCACGGCGGTGCCGAGGCAGACCGGGGCGGCCCGTCGATCCGGCGGGCGCTACGGCAGCGAGGGGGGCTTGAGCGGGAGGGCGGCCCAGATGACCTTGCCGCCGCTCGCGGTGTGCTCCACGTCGACCACCCCGCCCGCCTCCCGCGCCACCTCGCGGACCAGCAGGAGTCCCCGGCCGCCGGTCTGGCCGTGGTCGGCCTCAAGGGCCGTCGGGCGGTAGGGGTGGTTGTCCTCCACGGACACCCGCACCCACTCGGCTCCGACGGCCACCTCCACGGCCAGCACCGGCGACAGCAGCGCCGCGTGCCGGACCGCGTTGGTGACCAGCTCGGAGACGATCAGCAGCAGCCCGTGCACCAGGTCGTCGGAGACCGGCACTCCCTGGCGCAGCAGCAGGTCCCGCACCGCGTGCCGGGCCTGCGGGACCGAGGCGTCCACCGCGGCCGCGGTGAACCGCCAGACGCCTTCGTACGGCAGTGGATTTGGCGGCCTGTCGCCGCCCCCCGCTGGGCGCGGGCCGTCCTCGCGCCCATGGTTGTCCATCGTCCGGTCGCCACCCTCGCGCTCGATTGTCACCACACGTCGAGTGTTGGTAACGATCCGCTCCGGTCCGGATGCCTGAACACAAGTCGGCAGGTATCGAACGCTTTTTGACCGACTGCGCACGGCCGGGTCACGGGGTGGGACTGTTCCTGTTCCTCGGACGCCGGTTCGCGAACTAGTCGGGTTGTACGGGTTCGGCCCGCGGCCGCGCGGGAGCCCTCCGCTACGATCCGCCGCATGGAGCCCCAGCTGTCCCACCAGGTCACCGACTCCGTCGCCACCGTGGTGATCCGTCACCCCGCCAAGCGCAACGCCATGACGACGGCGATGTGGCGGGCCCTCCCCCCGCTGCTGGACGCGCTGGCCCGTGACCCCGGGGTACGGGCTCTGGTGCTCACCGGTGAGGGCGGGACCTTCTGCGCGGGTGCCGACATCTCCACGCTCCAGGACGCGCCGGAGGAGGCACCGGCCCTCGCGGTGGCCGCCGAGGAGGCCCTGGCGGCGTTCCCCAAGCCGACCGTCGCCGCGGTGCGCGGCCACTGCGTGGGCGGTGGGGCGCAGCTCGCGGCGGCCTGTGACCTGCGGCTGGCGGAGGAGGGAGCGCTGTTCGGGGTGACGCCGGCGCGGCTCGGTGTCGTCTATCCGGCCTCCTCGACCCGCCGGCTGGTCTCCCTGGTCGGCCCGGCCACGGCCAAGTACCTGCTGTTCACGGCCGAGTTGATCGACACCGGGCGGGCACTGCGCACCGGCCTGGTGGACGAGGTGCTGCCCGAGGGGGAACTGGACAAACGGGTCGCGGAGCTGACCCGGGTCCTGGTGTCGCGTTCGCAGCTCACCCAGGCCGCCGCCAAGGAG
This sequence comes from Streptomyces flaveolus, assembly GCF_000716535.1. Taxonomy (GTDB): domain Bacteria; phylum Actinomycetota; class Actinomycetes; order Streptomycetales; family Streptomycetaceae; genus Streptomyces; species Streptomyces flaveolus_A. The sequence continues at coordinate 6,449 of NZ_JNWV01000010.1, forward strand.
TTCGCCGCCGGCCGCACCGACCGTGACGCCCACTGGGCGGCGCAGGCGCGCGGCAGCGGCGATGTGGCGGAGGGAGTCGCCGCGTTCCTGGAGCGCCGGCAGCCGCGCTTCACCTGGAGCGTGTCTACGTCAGGTTGAAGCGGCTCGCGGCCCGCCACCTCTCGACGAGGTGCGCGGGCGCCTTCTGAGGTGAACCGGCGTCGTACGGCGGCTGGGGGTCGTACTCGGTCAGGAGCTGCACGGACTGGGCGTGTTCGTCGCCGGCGATGGTGCCGAGGAGGGTCAAGCCCATGTCGATGCCGGACGACACGCCCGCCGCGGTGACGTACTTGCCGTCCACGACCACCCGCTCCCCCGTCGGCTCGGCCCCGAAGCCGCGCAGCAGGTCCAGCGCGAGCCAGTGCGAGGTGGCACGGCGGCCGCGCAGCAGCCCGGCGGCGGCCAGCAGCAGCGAGCCCGTGCACACGGAGGTGGTCCAGGTGCTGGTGGCGTCCGCAGCGCGCAGCCAGTCCAGCAGGGCGGTGTTCTCCATCTGATCGCTCTGGCCGGGACCGCCCGGCACGATCACGATGTCCGGGGACGGTACGTCGGCGAGTGTGCGGTCGGCGGTGAGCGCCAGGTTCCCGGTGTCGGTGCGGACGGGTCCGGTGCGCTCGGCGATGAACACGGTCTCGGAACCGGGGAGCCGGCCGAGGGTCTCGTAGGGGCCGACGGCGTCGAGGGCGGTGAAGCGGTCGTAGAGCACGATGGCGATCTGCATGGAGTTCCCTTGTCTCGTGCGGTGGGTGAGGTCCGTCAGACGACGGGTGCGGGGCGGAAGCGGCGGCGGTACTCGGCCGGGGACGCGCCCAGGGTGCGCAGGAAGGCGCGGCGCATGGCCTCGGGTGTGCCGTAGCCGCTGGAGCGGGCGACCTGTTCGACACCGTCGGTGGTGTCCTCCAGCAGGCGGCGGGCGTGTTCGAGGCGGACCCGGTCGACGTACCGGCCCGGTGTCATGCCGGTCTCCGCCTGGAAGGCGCGGGCGAAGTGGCGCGGGGAGAGGGCCGCGCGGGCGGCCAGCGCCTCGACGCCGAGGTCGCCGTCCGGGTGTTCGGTGATCCACTGCTGGACGTCCCGGAGAGGTTCCCGCCGGGCCGTCTGGACCGCCAGCTGGGCGCTGAACTGGGCCTGGTTGCCCGGCCTGCGCAGGAAGACCACGAGGTGGCGGGCGACGGTCAGCGCCACCTCCCGGCCCAGGTCCTCCTCCACCAGCGCGAGGGCGAGGTCGATGCCCGCGGCGACCCCGGCCGAGGTGGCCACGTTCCCGTCCCGGACGAAGATCGGGTCGGGGTCGACCCGGACGGCGGGGTGGTCCCGGGCGAGCTTGTCGCAGTACGCCCAGTGGGTCGTGGCGCGCCGGCCGTCCAGGAGTCCGGCCCGCGCCAGCGGGATCGCGCCGGTGCACACGGAGACCAGGCGCGGGGCCCGCGGGCCGTGCGCGCGCAGCCACCGCACCAGCCGCGGATCCGGGTCGCGGGTGCCCTCCCCGCCGGGGACCAGCAGGGTGTGCGGGTCCGCCGTGTCCGCCAGGGATCCGTCCGGTACGACGGTCAGCCCGCTGGAGGTGCGCACGGGCCCGCCGTCCACGGATGCCGTGCGGATCCGGTACGAGCCCGGGGTTTGTCTCTCCGCGCCGGTGAAGACCTCCATGGGGCCGGTGACGTCGAGGCTCTGCACGCCGTCGAAGACGGTGACGAGGACGGTTCGCTGCGTCATGGCCTCGATTCTGGGTGGCCCCGCGCGCGGCAGCAACGACGGATTTCCCACCTTTCCTGCCATCGGCTTCCCGGCCCAGGGGTTTTCCGTGCCGTCCGGAGGTACCCGGGGTGACGAGAGCCCACGACGAAAGGAGATCGTTCCGTGTTCCGTGCCATCGCAGACGTACTGCGGCAGATCGGCGGCGCCGTCGCCACGGTGGTCACGCTGCCGTTCCGGGCGCTCGCCCGGTTGTTCGGCGGAGCTTCGTCCTCCGCGCGGGGGAGCCGGGCCTGACGCCGGCCCGGCGCCCCGCCGGGGTGCCGCCCTGATCCCCGGTTGTCGGTGTCACCTGCCACAATTGCCGCGCAACCTCAGTGGAGAAGGCGGTACGGGATCGTGACGACACCCGGGTCCTACGGAGCAGGGTCCATCGAAGGCAGGATCGCCGAGGAGCTCGGCGTACGGGAGCGGCAGGTGAAGGCCGCGGTGGAACTGCTCGACGGCGGTTCGACCGTGCCCTTCATCGCTCGCTACCGCAAGGAAGCGACCGAGATGCTCGACGACGCGCAGCTGCGCACCATCGAGGAGCGGCTGCGCTATCTGCGGGAGCTGGAGGAGCGGCGGACCGCGATCCTGGAGTCGGTGCGGGAGCAGGGCAAGCTCACCGAGGAACTGGAGGCGCGGATCCGCGGCGCCGAGACGAAGGCGCGTCTGGAGGACATCTACCTCCCCTACAAGCCCAAGCGGCGCACCAAGGCGCAGATCGCGCGCGAGGCGGGCCTGGAACCGCTCGCGGAGGGGCTGCTGGGCGACCCGACGGTCGAACCGCTGGCAGCCGCCGCCGCGTTCGTGGACGCCGACAAGGGCGTCGCCGACCCGCAGGCCGCGCTGGAGGGCGCGCGGGCGATCCTCACCGAGCGGTTCTCCGAGGACGCCGACCTCATCGGCGAGCTGCGCGAGCGCATGTGGGTGCGCGGGCGGCTGGCCGCGAAGGTGCGGGAGGGCAAGGAGGAGGCGGGCGCCAAGTTCGCCGACTACTTCGACTTCGCCGAGCCGTTCACCGAGCTGCCCTCGCACCGGATCCTCGCGATGCTGCGCGGGGAGAAGGAGGAGGTCCTGGACCTCGTCCTGGAGCCGGAGGAGGCCACGGAGGGCCCGTCGTCGTACGAGGCGATCATCGCGTCGAGGTTCGGGATCGCCGACCGGGGCCGACCGGGCGACAAGTGGCTGAAGGACACCGTCCGCTGGGCCTGGCGCACCCGCGTCCTGGTCCACCTCGGGATCGACCTGCGCCTGAGGCTGCGGACGGCCGCCGAGGACGAGGCGGTCAACGTGTTCGCGGCGAACCTGCGGGACCTGCTGCTGGCCGCCCCGGCCGGCACCCGCGCGACGCTCGGCCTGGACCCCGGCTTCCGCACGGGCGTGAAGGTCGCCGTGGTCGACGCGACCGGCAAGGTCGTCGCCACGGACGTGATCTACCCGCACGTCCCGGCCAACAAGTGGGACGAGGCGCTCGCCAAGCTGGCGCGGCTCGCGAAGGAGCACGCGGTCGAGCTGGTCGCGATCGGCAACGGCACGGCGTCCCGCGAGACCGACAAGCTCGCCGGCGAACTCATCGCGAAGCACCCTGAGCTGAAGCTCACCAAGGTGATGGTGTCCGAGGCGGGCGCGTCGGTGTACTCCGCGTCGAGTTACGCCTCCCAGGAGCTGCCGGACATGGACGTGTCGCTGCGCGGCGCGGTCTCCATCGCCCGGCGCCTGCAGGACCCGCTGGCCGAGCTGGTGAAGATCGACCCGAAGTCGATCGGCGTCGGCCAGTACCAGCACGACCTGTCCGAGGTGAAGCTGTCCCGCTCGCTGGACGCGGTCGTGGAGGACTGTGTGAACGGCGTCGGCGTGGACGTCAACACGGCCTCCGTGCCGTTGCTCGCGCGGGTGTCGGGCATCTCGGCCGGACTCGCGGAGAACATCGTCGCGCACCGCGACCAGAACGGTCCCTTCACGTCCCGTTCCGAGCTGAAGAAGGTGGCGCGGCTCGGCCCGAAGGCCTACGAGCAGTGCGCGGGCTTCCTGCGCATCCGCGGCGGCACCGATCCGCTGGACGCCTCCAGCGTCCACCCCGAGGCCTACCCGGTGGTGCGCCGCATGGTGAAGACGACGGGCCAGGAGGTGGCGTCCCTCATCGGCAACACGGGCGTGCTGCGCTCGCTGCGGCCGGCCGACTTCGTGGACGACACCTTCGGTCTGCCGACCGTCACCGACATCCTCAAGGAGCTGGAGAAGCCGGGCCGCGACCCGCGTCCCGCGTTCCGGACGGCCACCTTCAAGGAGGGCGTCGAGAAGATCTCCGACCTGTCCGCCGGGATGGTCCTGGAGGGCGTGGTGACCAACGTGGCCGCCTTCGGCGCGTTCGTGGACGTCGGTGTCCACCAGGACGGCCTGGTGCACGTGTCGGCGATGTCGAAGTCGTTCGTCAAGGACCCGCGCGATGTCGTGAAGCCCGGCGACATCGTCAAGGTGAAGGTCCTGGACGTCGACATCCCGCGCAAGCGGATTGCGCTGACGCTGCGCCTGGACGACGAGGCCGCCCCGCAGGGCCAGGGCGGCGGCCGGCAGCAGCGCGGCGGTGCCCGTCCGCCGCAGCAGCGGCAGGGCGGCGGCCAACGGCAGGGCGGCGGTCAGCGGCAGGGCCGCGGCGGCGGTGACCGCGGCGGCCGGCAGGCCCCCGCACCGGCACCGGCCAACAGCGCGATGGCGGACGCGCTGCGCCGCGCGGGCCTGCTGGACCCCAAGAAGCGCTGACCCTACGGGGCTTCGGCGGTCGGCTGGAGTGGCGCCCTCCTCCCCGGAGGGCGCCTCCGTCCGCCGCCGGACACCCCGGTGACGCACGACAACCGGTTCCGCAGACTGCCGAGGCGCTGTACTCCGGCCGGACCTTCGGCCGGCCCTTCCGCCGGACATCGTCGGCCCGTGCCGGCGGGCGGGCGCCCACGCGGACGAGACCATCGCGGCGCTCCCCCAGCACGCGGTCGGCCCGACACCCGGTGCGCCGGGTGAGACGACGCTGCACCGGGTGCTGACCCACGTGGTCGCCGAGACCCCGCGGCACGCCGGACACTCGGACATCGCGTACTCGTCTCCGGGGCTGTGGGAGGGCAGCGCCCCGGTGGCCTCGACGTGGCGGCCCCACGACCCAGAGCACCCCGCCCGGGGCCGGACAGGCGGCGAAGCGGTCCGCCGCACGCGCCGGCTAGCGCTCCGTCACCTTGCCGTCGGCGACCTCCAGGCGCCGGGTCACCCGGACCGCGTCCAGCATGCGCCGGTCGTGGGTGACCAGCAGGAGGGTGCCCGTGAAGGCGTCGAGGGCCGACTCCAGCTGCTCGATGGCGGGCAGGTCGAGGTGGTTCGTCGGCTCGTCCAGGACGAGGAGGTTGACGCCCCGGCCCTGGAGCAGGGCGAGCGCGGCGCGGGTGCGCTCACCCGGGGAGAGGGTCGCGGCCGGGCGCAGCACATGGCCGGACTTGAGTCCGAACTTGGCCAGCAGGGTGCGGACCTCCGCCGGTTCGGTGTCGGGGACGGCGGCGCAGAAGGCGTCGAGCAGGGTCTCGGGGCCGTGGAACAGCCCCCGGGCCTGGTCGACCTCGCCGACCAGCACCCCGGAGCCGAGGGCCGCGTGCCCGGAGTCGAGCGGGACGCGGCCCAGCAGCGCGCCGAGCAGCGTGGACTTCCCGGACCCGTTGGCCCCCGTCACCGCGATCCGGTCCGCCCAGTCGATCTGCAGCGAGACCGGGCCGAAGGTGAAGTCGCCGCGCCGGACCTCGGCGTCCCGCAGCGTCGCCACGACCGCGCCCGAGCGCGGCGCGGACGCGATCTCCATCCGCAGCTCCCACTCCTTGCGCGGCTCCTCCACCACGTCCAGGCGCTCGATCATGCGCTGGGTCTGCCGGGCCTTGGCGGCCTGCTTCTCGCTGGCCTCGCTGCGGAACTTGCGGCCGATCTTGTCGTTGTCGTTGCCGGCCTTGCGGCGGGCGTTCTTCACGCCCTTGTCCATCCAGGCGCGCTGCATCTGGGCACGGTCCTGCAGAGCCGCCCTCTTGTCGGCGTACTCCTCGTACTCCTCGCGGGCGTGCCGGCGGGACACCTCGCGCTCCTCCAGGTAGGCGGCGTAACCACCGCCGTAGAGGTTGATCCGGCGCTGTGCGAGGTCGAGTTCGAGCACCTTGGTGACCGTGCGGGTGAGGAACTCACGGTCGTGGCTGACGACGACCGTGCCCGCGCGCAGTCCGGTGACGAACCGTTCCAGACGCTCCAGGCCGTCGAGGTCCAGGTCGTTGGTGGGCTCGTCCAGCAGGAAGACGTCGTAGCGGGACAGCAGCAGGGAGGCGAGGCCGGCGCGGGCCGCCTGGCCGCCGGAGAGGGCGGTCATCGGCTGGTCCAGGTCCACGGCCAGGCCGAGGGAGTCGGCGACCTCCTCCGCGCGCTCCTCCAGGTCGGCGCCGCCCAGGCCGAGCCAGCGCTCCAGGGCGGCGGCATAGGCGTCGTCGGCGCCGGGGGCGCCGTCGACCAGCGCCTGGGTGGCCTCGTCCATGGTCCGCTGGGCCTCGGCGACCCCGGTGCGCCGGGCCAGGAACTCCCGGACGGTCTCCCCCGGCCGGCGCTCCGGCTCCTGCGGCAGGTGGCCGACGGTCGCGGCCGGCGGGGACAGCCTGAGTTCGCCCTGCTCGGGCGGGGTGAGTCCGGCGAGCATCCGCAGCAGGGTCGACTTTCCCGCGCCGTTGGCGCCGACCAGCCCGATCACGTCGCCGGGCGCGACGACCAGGTCGAGCCCGGCGAACAGGGAGCGGTCGCCGTGTCCGGCGGCGAGGTTCTTGGCAACGAGGGTGGCAGTCATCAGGACGCCGATCCTAGTGGCGGTACGCGCGCGCCTCCGCCACGTTTTCCGCCGGTCACCGGCGGCGGCCCCGGGCTGACGGAGCCGGCCGCGCAGGGCCTATCGTCCTGACGTGGACAGTGAGCCGAGTGACGAAGTGATCGTGGTCGGGAGCGGGATCGCCGGGCTGACGACGGCCGTGCTGCTGGCCGAGTCCGGTCGGCGGGTGCGGGTGTGGGCGCGGGAACCGGCCGAGCGGACGACCTCGGCGGTCGCCGGCGGTCTGTGGTGGCCGTACCGCATCGAGCCGGAGCCGCTGGCGGGCGCGTGGGCGCTGGAATCCCTCGGGGTCTACGAGGAGCTGGCGGACCGGCCGGAGGAGACGGGGGTGCGGCTGGTCGACGGCGTGCACCACGGGGCCCGGCTGGACGAGCTGGGCGCGTGGGCGGGCCGGGTGCCGGGGCTGCGGGCGGTGGCCGAGGGGCTGGCGGCGCGGCTGCCGGTGATCGACATGCCGGTGCATCTGGCCTGGCTGCGGCAGCGGCTGGAGAAGGCGGGGGGCGCGGTGGAGATCCGTGCGGTGACCGACCTGGCCGCCGTCCCCGCCCCCGTGGTGGTCAACTGCACGGGTCTCGGGGCCCGCTCCCTGGTGCCGGACCCGGCGGTGCGGCCGGTGCGCGGGCAGCTCGTCGTGGTGGAGAACCCGGGCGTCACCGACTGGTTCACCGCCGTCGACCACTCCTCGGCCGCCTCCACCTACTTCATTCCGCAGCCGGGCCGGCTGCTCCTGGGCGGCACGGCCGAGGAGGACGACTGGTCCCTGGAGCCGGACCCGGCCACGGCCGACGCGATCGTCGCCCGCTGCGCGGCCGTCCGGCCGGAGATCGCCGGAGCGCGCGTCCTCACGCACCGGGTGGGACTACGGCCGGCCCGGGAGGCGGTACGGCTGGAGCGGCAGCTCCTCCCGGACGGCCGCGTCCTGGTGCACAACTACGGCCACGGCGGCGCGGGCATCACGGTGGCGTGGGGCTGCGCCCGAGAGGCGGCCGGGTCGGCGGTCCCGGCCGCCTGACCTGTCGGTCCCCCGAGCCGGAGGCCACGACCAGCCACCCCCGAACCGGCCCGGCAGACCGACACGGGACCGTCAGCTCGCCGGAACGTGCCGGACGGTGCGCGGTGCCCCGACGCCCTCCAGAACCCTCGGCGCGGGCACCCCGGCGCCGCCCGACGTGGCCCGGACGAACGCCCCCGCACCGCCCACCAACGGCACGGTCGCCGTCGTACGGGACAGGTCCACGGTGAGCGTCGGCCGGCTGGACGGAGGGTCGATGAGGTCCTTGTCCGTACCGGCGACGATCAGCGCCAGCCGGTGCCCGGCGGGGACGACGTGGTCGGTGGCCGCGAGGTCCAGGGTGACGGTGTACGCCCTGCCCGGCGTCAGCGGGACGCCCGGGGCCGGCCAGGCGTGGTGGCCGAGGTCGGCCCAGCCCCGGCTGACCACGGTGTAATCGACGGCGGCCGTCTTCGCCGCGGTCTCCTTGAAGCAGGCGCTGTCCCCGGCCGTGCTCGCGCCCCAGCAGCTCCGCTCGGTGAGGGTGGTGATGCCCTCGGCGCGGTCGGCGTAGTCGCGGATGGTGTCCGGGCCGACGTCGACCAGCACGGCGGACAGATGGGCGGAGCCGGTCGTCGGGGTCGCGGTGACCGTCACCGTGGAGGAACCGGACAGGCGCAGGTCCCGGGTGAGCGGCGCGGTGAGGAAGCCGGCCTTCTCCGGTGTGGCCGTGGTGAGGTGGGCGGCCCAGTCGGTCTCGCTCAGCGCCGGGTCGTCCGTGAAGCTCTCGGTGCCGGTGCCCGGGCGCAGGCCGAGGGTGCCGACGCCGGCCTGGCTGCCGGCGGCCGGGTGCAGGACGGCGGCGCGGGTGGCGCGTGGCGGCCAGGCGGCGGAGGTGACCCACTGGTCGGGGTGGCGTTCGACGTCGGCCATCGGCTCGCGCTCGACGCCGTTGTCGTAGCCGAGGAGTTCGTGGTCGAACCAGCGGTGCAGGGTGTCGACCCACGCGCCGCGCCGGTAGTCGAACGGGTCGACGTGCCCCGTCTGGGAGAGCCAGATCTTGCGCTCCACGCCGTGCCGGGCGAGGGCGTCCCACCACTGGCCGAAGTGCTTGGTGCGGACGTTGAGGTCCTGCATGCCGTGCACCAGGAACACGCTGGCGCGCACCTTCGCCGCGTCCTTGACGTAGTCCCGCTCGGTCCACAGCGGGGTCCAGTCGCCGCTGCGCGGGCTGCCGTCGGCGAGCTTCTGCTGTACGGCCGCGCAGTGGGCCTGCGCGTCGGCGCTCTCGACGTAGCCGGCCAGCTCGTCGGGGCCGCCGTCGTAGAGCGGGGCGCCCTGGGCGAAGTAGTAGTCGTACCAGGAGGAGATCGCGCTGATCGGGACGATCGTCTTCAGGCCCTTGACGCCGGTGGCGGCGACGCCGTTGGCGATGGTGCCGTCCCAGCTCTTGCCGATCATGCCGGTTCTGCCGTTGGTCCAGCCGGCCTCGACCGGAGTGCCGCCCGTGCGGCTGGTGTAGGCCCGGGCGCGGCCGCCCAGCCAGTCGACCACGGCCTTCGCGGACAGGATGTCGGACCGGCCGCCGACGTCAACGCAGCCGTCGGAGCGGTTGGTGCCGGCGAGGTCGACGCCGACGAAGGCGTAGCCGCGGGGCACGAAGTAGTTGTCATAGAACAGCGGCATCTGGACGACGTGGCCCTCGGCGTCGTACGTCTTGCGCTGGCTCTCGTTGCCGCGCCCGCAGCAGGAGTAGTAGGGGCTGGCGTCCATGATGACCGGCACCTTGCGGCCCTGGCGGGCGGGTTCGGCGGGCCGGACGATGTCGGCGGCGACGCGGTCGGTCCGTCCGTCGCCGTCCTCGTCGAGGCCCGTGTCCACCCACACGGACTCACGGACGGCGTCGGCGTAGGAGTAGACGGGTCTGCTCTCCCGGGGCGCGGCCTGGGCGGCGGCCGGGGTGAGGAAGGTCGCCGCCAGGGTGGCGACGGCAGCGGTGACGAGCGTTCTCCGGATCGTGGAGCGCGTGCGTTTCGGCATGGGCGGACGGTACTCCGGTCAACGCCCGTACAGAAGAAGGCTTTCCGGTGCGCGTGACGGCTGAATGGCGATCGTGTGACAGGAGGGGTCATGGACAGGGCAGTGGCCACGGGGACTGAATAGGATCCGAACTGATCTCCGAACGGACGCACCGTCCCTACGACTTGGAGCTGACGTGCACCGCAGAATCATCGCACCGGGCGCGCTCGCGGCGGCCTCCCTCCTGCTGGCGATCCCGGCATCGGCCGCGAGTTACTCCCCCGGCGCACCGGGCATCGGCGACCCCTACTACCCGTACTACGGCAACGGCGGTTACGACGTCTCGCACTACGACCTGAGGCTGCAGTACCAGCCGAAGACGGACGAGTTGCAGGGCACGGCGACGATCCTCGCGAAGACCACCCAGGACCTGTCCAGTTTCGACCTGGACTTCCTGCTGGACGTGAGCGAGGTGCGCGTCAACGGCGCCAAGGCGTCCTTCTCGACGTCCGGCCAGCACGAACTGGTCGTCACCCCGAAGACCCCGCTGGCCAAGGGCACCGCGATCACGGTCGTGGTCCGCTACAGCGGGGTGCCGTCGACGAAGAGCGCCTACGGCTTCTCCACCTGGCACCGCACGCCGGACGGCGCGGTGGCCGCCGACGAGCCCGAGGCCGCCTGGTGGTGGTTCCCGAGCAACGACCACCCGAGCGACAAGGCCACCTACGACGTGTCGGTGGCCGTGCCGGACGGCACCCAGGCCATCTCCAACGGCACGCTCCAGTCGACCAGTTCGAAGCTGGGCTGGACCCGCTACAACTGGCGGCAGAACAAGCCGCAGGCGACCTATCTGGCCACGCTCGCCCTCGGCAGGTTCGACATCACCACCGGCACCTCCGACGGCGGGGTGCCCGTCATCAACGCCTACAGCAAGGACCTCGGTGACAACGACGGGGCCGCGCGCGCGAGCGTGGAGCGCACCGGTGAGATCGTGGACTGGCTGAGCGGCTACTTCGGGCCGTATCCGTTCAGTTCGGCGGGCGGCTACGTGCCGAACACCACCACCGGCTACGCGCTGGAGACGCAGACCCGCGTCTACTACAGCCCGCGCCAGTTCGCGAACGGCTCCAACACCTCGGTGGTGGTGCACGAGCTGGCCCACCAGTGGTACGGCGACGACGTGTCGCTCGAGGGCTGGAAGGACATCTGGATCAACGAGGGCTTCGCCCGGTACGCGCAGTGGCTGTGGTCCGAGCACGAGGGCGAGGGCACCGCGCAGGAACTCGCCGACTACGTGTACGCCTCGCACCCGGCCGACGACGCCTTCTGGACGGTGAAGCCCGGCGACCCGGGTCCGGACGAGCAGTTCGGTGCCGCCGTCTACGACCGGGGCGCCCTCGCCATCCAGGCGCTGCGCAACGAGATCGGTGACGACGCGTTCTTCGCGATCCTGAAGGGCTGGCCGAAGGAGCACGCCTACGGCAACGCCTCGGTGGCCGACTTCCAGAAGTACGCCGAGCGGGTGTCCGGCAAGCCGCTGGCCGCGCTGTTCGACACCTGGCTGTTCCAGCCGGTGAAGCCGGCCGCGCCGGCGGTCCGGGGCCTGGCGAAGACGGGTACGGCGGTGGAGCGGCCGCAGTCGGGTACGGCGGTGACGCAGCCGAAGTCATGGAAGAAGATCGAGGCGACGAACGCCGTGCACGGGCACTGAGCCGGGCCGGGGGCCCGGCACCCCGGTGTCCCCGGCGCCTCAGCGGCCCGGTTCCGACGCCCGTCGTAGCAGCTCGTCCCGGCCTATCGCGTCCGCGCGGGTGGCCGGGACGGTGCACGCGTAGGCGCCCGCGACGGCGCCGTACCGGGCGCACCGCTCGGGCGGCTCGCCGCTCAGCCGGCCGTAGAGGAACGCGGCGGCGAAGGCGTCGCCCGCGCCGTTGGAGTCCACGACGGGCGCGGGCGGGGTCGCCACCGGTACCCGGGTCAGCTCGCCGTCGGCCAGTAGGAGGGCGCCCTCGGCCCCGGCGGTGGCGACGACGGTCCCGGCCCGCCCGCGTTCGGCGATGCGCCGCATGGTCCGCTCGGGGTCGGTCAGGGCGGCGGCCGACAGGAAGACGACGTCGGCCGCGAACGCGAAGGGCTCGTGGTACGGGTTCTCGCCGTCCCAGTCGTGCAGGTCGGTGGAGAGCGGCAGGCCCGTCTCGCGCAGGACCGGCAGGGCGTGGGCGCAGGGCTGGGTGATGGTCACGTGCACATGCCGGCTCGCGGCGGCCAGCGCGCGCAGACGGGCCTCGGGGAAGCGGTCGTCGGGGTGGGCGCGGCTGGTGTCGTACAGGGACAGCCGGCGGCCGTCCGGGCCGACGAGGTTGACGGCGCGCTTGGTGCCGGCCGGCTGGGGCAGCGCGGTGAGGGCGATGCCGTGCTCCTGGTGCAGGGCGCGCACGAGGTCGCCCTCGGGGTCGTCGCCGAGCAGGTCCACGTGGTGGGTGCGCAGCCCGAGCCTGGCCAGTCCGAGGGCGACGAAGTCGCCGGTCTGCCCCGCGCGGGTGCGGATCCCCGAGTCGATCATGTAGCTGTCGGCGTACGGCAGGGGAAGCTCGGGGACCGGGATGATCGTGTCCACACCGGCCCCGCCCAGTACCAGCACGTCGGTCGTGTCCGTTCGCCCGGTCATCCCGCGTCCTCCCCCTCCGCGCGCCCCCTCCGGGGCACTCCCGATGGCACGGTGGCGTCATGCCGGATCCGCGTGATCTCCGGCATGACGGCACCGTACGCGACGCCACCGACAGGGGCGCCGAACCGCTACTTCGACAGCTCGGTCAGCTCCTGGTCGGTGCTGCTCGCCACCCGGCGGCGGACGCCGAACCAGCCGGCGACCAGCATGACGGCGATCACCGGGACGAGGAGCAGGGTCTTGCGGCCGACCTCGGCGTCGTTCCACATCATGCCGAGGCAGACCAGCAGGAACACCACGGTGGCGATCTCGGTGACCGGGCTGAACTTCAGCTGGAAGTGCGGCCGGGCCACCAGGCCCGCGCGGGCGCGGCGGACGAACACCAGATGGCAGACCATGATGATCACCCAGGTGCTGATGATGCCGAGCGAGGCAACGTTGAGCACGATCTCGAAGGCCTGGCTGGGGACCAGGTAGTTCAGGCCGACACCGAGCACGCAGACGGCGCAGGTCAGCAGGATGCCGCCGTAAGGCACCTGGCTGCGGTTCATGCGGGCGGTGAACTTCGGCGCCGAGCCGGCCATCGCCATCGAGCGCAGGATGCGGCCGGTGGAGTACAGGCCGGAGTTGAGCGAGGACATGGCGGCGGTCAGCACGACCAGGTTCATCACGTCACCGGCCGCGGGGACGCCGATCTTGGAGAGCACGGTCACGAACGGGCTCTGGTCGGCCGAGTACACCGAGCCGGGCAGCAGTAGGGCGAGGAGCACGACCGAGCCGACGTAGAACAGGCCCACGCGCCACATGATCGAGTTCACCGCGCGCGGGACGACCTTCTCCGGCTCGGCGGTCTCGCCTGCGGCCACGCCCACCAGTTCCAGGGCGGCGTACGCGAAGATCACGCCCTGCATGACCAGGACGACCGGCATCAGGCCGTGCGGGAAGACGCCGCCGTTGTCGGTGATGACGTCGAGGCCCGGCTTGCTGCCGCCGACGTCGTGCTGGGTCGCCAGCAGGAAGATGCCGATCAGCATGAAGCCCACGAGGGTGGCGACCTTGATGATCGCGAACCAGAACTCCATCTCGCCGAAGATCTTCACCGAGATCAGGTTCACGGCGAGGACGACCGCGAGGGCGATCAGCGCCAGCACCCACTGCGGGATGGACGTGAACATGCTCCAGTAGTGCGTGTAGAGCGCGATCGCGGTGATGTCGGCGATGCCGGTGGTCGACCAGTTCAGGAAGTACATCCAGCCGGCGACATAGGCGCCCTTCTCGCCGAGGAACTCGCGCGCGTACGACACGAAGGAGCCGGAGGACGGCCGGTACAGGACCAGCTCGCCCAGGGCCCGGACGACGAAGAACGCGAAGACACCGCAGACCAGGTAGGCCAGGGCGAGCGCCGGGCCCGCGTTGTGCAGGCGTCCGCCGGCGCCGAGGAAGAGGCCGGTGCCGATGGCGCCGCCGATGGCGATCATGTTGACGTGGCGGGCCTTGAGGTCCTTGCTGTAACCGGCGTCGCCCGCGTCCGCGGGCGTCCGGGCCACCTGGGGGTGGGTGGTGGCCTGTGCCGATTCCACGGCTTCCTTGCTCACGGGTGGTTCCACTTCCTGGTGCGCCCGGACCTCATGGGTCCGGGGTTCGTGCAGGTCTTGGCCCGCACCACCCTTGTGTCGCGGCACAGACCAAGGCAGCAGCTTCCCAGAGAGACCGCCCGGTATGCGGTGGTCCACCTCACAGAGCGGTACTTCTCACAAGCTCGCCACGGGCTCGCCCCGGGTTTCACACCATTGGTGAGACAGCGATACTGCTGCACATGACGACCGACACCGGCGAGCCCACCCTGACGATCGACGAGCTGGCCGCGCGGGCGGGCGTCACGGTGCGCACGGTCCGCTTCTACGGCACCAGGGGACTGCTGCCGCCGCCGGTCATCGGTCCGCGCCGGGTGGGCCACTACGGCCGGGAACACCTGGCCCGGCTGGAGCTGATCGAGGAGATGCAGCACCAGGGCATGACCCTGGCGGCCATCGAACGGCACCTGCGGCAGCTGCCGGCCGACCTCGGTCCGCACGATCTGGCGATCCACCGGGCGGTGGTCGCTTCCTGGGCGCCGGACACCGTCGAGACCGTGTCCCGCGCGGAACTGGAGCGGCGGGCGGGACGCCGGCTGGCCGAGGAGGACGTGGACCGGCTGGCCGCGATGAACGTGGTGACCCGGGACGGTGAGTCCTTCCGCGTGGACTGCGGTCTGCTGCGGCTCGCGGTGCGGCTCCTCGACGTACCGCTGTCGCAGGAGACCATCCTGGCCGCCCGGACCGTTCTGACCGACCACGCGCGCGCGGCGGCCCACGAGCTGTCGGATCTGCTGCGGGAGGCCGTCGCCGAACGCGACACGCGGGACGTGAGGTCGCTGTCGGCCCATATGCACCCGCTCGTGGTGCAGGCGCTGCTCACCACCTTCCAGCGGTCGCTGAAGGAGGAGCTGCGCCAGTGGCTGGACGGCGCGGCGGCGGACGGGGAGGCCCGTGAGGGTGCCTCCCGGGCCTCCCCGTCCGGCTGAGGCGCGTCAGCGGGCGTCGGTGAACGTCTCCCCGTTCTCGGCCTTCGTCACGAGCAGCGCGGGCGGGGCGAACCGCTCGCCGTACCGCTCGGCCAGCTCCCGCGCGCGGGCCACGAATCCGGGCAGACCCCCTTCGTAACCGTTGATGTACTGGAGCACACCGCCGGTCCAGCCGGGGAAGCCGATGCCGAGGATCGAGCCGATGTTGGCGTCGGCGACGGAGGTCAGGACGCCCTCTTCCAGGAGGCGTACGGTGTCGAGCGCCTCGGCGAAGAGCATGCGCTCCTGCATGTCCCGGAACGGGATCTCGTACCCGGGCCGGGTGAAGTGCTCGCGCAGGCCCGGCCAGAGCCCGGCCCGCTTGCCGTCCTCGGTGTAGTCGTAGAAGCCGGCGCCGCCGCTGCGGCCGGTGCGGCCGAACTCGTCGACCATGCGGTCGACGACCGCCTCCGCCGGGTGCGCGGTCCAGGTGCCGCCGGCCTCCTCCACGGCCCGCTTCGTCTCGCCCCGGATCTTGCGCGGGAGGGTGAGGGTCAGCTCGTCCATGAGGGACAGCACCTTGGCCGGGTAGCCGGCCTGGGCGGCGGCCTGCTCCACGGAGGCGGGCTCGACGCCCTCGCCGACCATGGCGACGCCCTCGTTGATGAAGTGGCCGATCACCCGGGAGGTGAAGAAGCCGCGGGAGTCGTTGACGACGATCGGCGTCTTGTTGATCTGCCGGACCAGGTCGAAGGCGCGCGCGAGGGCCTCCTCGCCGGTGCGCTCGCCCTTGATGATCTCGACCAGCGGCATCTTGTCGACCGGCGAGAAGAAGTGCAGTCCGATGAAGTCGGTCTGGCGCTGCACGCCCTCGGCGAGGGTGGTGATGGGCAGCGTGGAGGTGTTGGAGCACAGCAGCGCGTCGGGGGCGACGACGGCCTCGATCTCCTGGAACACCTTGTGCTTGAGGGCGGTGTCCTCGAACACGGCCTCGATGACCGCGTCACAGCCCGCGAGGTCGGCCACCTCGGCGGTGGGGGTGATCCGGGCGAGCAGCGCGTCCGCCTTCTCCTGGCTGGTGCGGCCCTTGGCGACGGCCTTGGCGCACAGCTTCTCGGAGTAGCCCTTGCCCTTGACGGCCGCTTCCAGGGAGACGTCCTTGAGGACGACGTCGATGCCCGCGCGGGCGCACGCGTAGGCGATGCCGGCGCCCATCATGCCGGCGCCGAGGACGGCCGCCTTGCGGACCTGGCGGGGCTCGACGCCCCCCGGGCGGCTGGCGCCGGAGTTGACCGCCTGGAGGTCGAAGAAGAAGGCCTGGATCATGTTCTTCGAGGTCTGCCCGGCGGCCAGTTCCACGAAGTAGCGGGCCTCGATGACCTGGGCGGTCTCGAAGTCGACCTGGGAGCCCTCGACGGCGGCGGCGAGGATGTTGCGCGGCGCCGGGTAGGGGGCGCCGCCGGTCTGCTTGCGCAGGTTGGCCGGGAAGGCGGGCAGGTTGGCGGCGAACTTCGGGTTGGCCGGGGTGCCGCCGGGGATCCGGTAGCCCGGCTTGTCCCAGGGCTGCTGCGACTCGGGGTTCGCGTCGATGAAGGCCCGGGCCTTGGCGAGCAGTTCCTCGGGGGTGGCGGCGACCTCGTGGACGAGGCCGTTCTCCTGGGCGCGCCGGGCGTTGTACTGCCGGCCCTGGAGGAGCACCTTCAGCAGGGCGTCCGCGATGCCCAGCAGCCGCACGGTACGCACGACTCCGCCGCCGCCGGGAAGCAGGCCGAGGGTGACCTCGGGGCAGCCGATCCTGGTGCCGGGGGCGTCGAGGGCGACCCGGTGGTGGCAGGCGAGGGCCAGTTCGAAACCGCCGCCGAGGGCCGCGCCGTTGATGGCGGCGACGACCGGCTTGCCGAGGGTCTCGATGCGGCGCAGGTTCCGCTTGATGGCGAGGCCGCCGTCGAACAGCTCCTGTGCGGTCTCGGGCGTGACCCGGATCAGGTCGCGCAGGTCGCCGCCCGCGAAGAAGGTCTTCTTGGCGGAGGTGAAGATGATGCCGCGGATGTTCTCCCGCTCCGCCTCCAGCCGGTCGGTGATCACGGCGAGGGAGTCGCGGAACGCCTGGTTCATGGTGTTCGCGGACTGGTTCGGGTCGTCCAGGACGAGGGTGACGACACCGGTGTCGTCCCGCTCCCAGCGGATGGTGGTGCTCTCGGTCATGACAGTCGTCTCCGTAGAAGTCTTCGGGGCGCTTTGGTTCCGCGGGGAGTTCAGAGGCGCTCGACGATGGTGGCGATGCCCATGCCGCCGCCGACGCAGAGCGTGGCGAGGCCGTAGCGCTTGTCCTGGCGCTCCAGTTCGTCGATGAGCGATCCCAGGATCATGGCGCCGGTGGCGCCGAGCGGGTGGCCGAGGGCGATGGCTCCGCCGTTGACGTTGACCTTGTCCAGGCTGAGGCCCATGTCCTTCACGAAGCGCAGCACGACCGCGGCGAACGCCTCGTTGATCTCGACCAGGTCGATGTCGTCGATGGTGAGGCCGGCCTTCGCCAGTGCCTTGCGGGTGGCGGGGGCGGGGCCGGTGAGCATGATGGTCGGCTCGGAGCCGGAGACGGCCGCGGCGACGATCCGCGCGCGCGGGGTGAGGCCGTGGCGCTCGCCGACCTCCTTGGAGCCGATCGCGACGAGCGAGGCGCCGTCCACGATGCCGGAGGAGTTGCCCGCGTGGTGGACGTGGTCGATCTTCTCCACCCAGTGGTACTTCTGGAGGGCCACGGCGTCGAAGCCGCCCAGGTCGCCGATGTCCGCGAAGGACGGCTTCAGCTTGGCGAGGGAGTCGGCGGTGGTCCCGGGGCGCATGTGCTCGTCGTGGTCGAGGACGACGAGGCCGTTGCGGTCCTTGACGGGGACGACGGACTTCTCGAAGCGGCCCTCCTTCCAGGCGGTGGCGGCGCGCTCCTGGGACAGGGCCGCGTACTCGTCGACGTCCCGGCGGGAGAAGCCCTCGATGGTGGCGATGAGGTCGGCGCCGATGCCCTGCGGCACGAAGTTGGCGGCGAGGTTGGTCATCGGGTCGTTGAACCAGGCGCCGCCGTCCGAGGCCATCGGGACCCGGGACATGGACTCGACACCGCCCGCGAGGACCAGGTCCTCCCAGCCCGCGCGGACCTTCGCGGCGGCCAGGTTGACGGCCTCCAGACCGGAGGCACAGAAGCGGTTCTCCTGCACGCCCGCGACCGTGTCGGGCAGTCCGGCGGCGAGGGCGGCGATCCGGGCGATGTCGGAGCCCTGGTCGCCGACGGGGCCGACGACGCCGAGCACGATGTCGTCGATCGCGGCCGGGTCGAGGCCTGGGAAGCGGGCGCGGATCTCGTGGATGAGGCCGACGACCAGGTCGATGGGCTTCGTGCCGTGCAGGGCGCCGTTCGCCTTGCCGCGGCCGCGCGGGGTGCGGATCGCGTCGTACACGTACGCTTCGGTGCTCACTGGGGTGCCTTTCGGGAGGGTGGGCCGAGCGGGGTGGGCGGGGTCAGCCGCCGTCGGTGACCAGGTCGTCGCGGTCGTCGGGGTCGTCGGTCGGGGGTGCCGGTATGCCCCAGTCCCGGGCGACCGCGGCGGTGTCCGCGCCGGGCCGGGCGGGGCCGGTGCGGACGGCGGTGGGGGTCGCGGAGAAGCGGGGGGCGGGGGCGGGCTGGGTGATGCCGCCGTGGTCGGTGAAGGTGCCGCGGGCGGCCAGGTGCGGGTGGGCGGGGGCCTCGCGCAGGCTGAGCACGGGTGCCACGCAGGCGTCGGAGTCCGCGAAGACGGCCGTCCACTCCGCCCGGGTGCGGGACTTGAAGGCGGCGGCGATCCGTTCGCGCAACTCGCCCCAGCGGGTCCAGTCCTTGCGGGCCGGGGCGAGGTCGTCCAGGCCGAGCAGGCGCAGGAACTCCGCGTAGAACTTGCCTTCCAGGGCGCCCACCGCCATGTACCGGCCGTCGGCGGTCTCATAGGTGCCGTAGTACGGGCAGCCGCCGTCCAGGAGGTTGGCGGCGCGGCGGTCCTGCCAGCCGCCGGCGGCGAGCATGCCGTGGATCATCGCGGACAGGTGGGCCGTGCCGTCCACGATGGCCGCGTCGACCACCTGGCCGGTGCCGGTCGCGCGCGCGTGGTGCAGGGCGGCGAGGACACCGACGACCAGATAGAGGGAGCCGCCCGCGTAGTCCCCGAGGAGGTTGGCGGGCACGGCCGGGGGTTCGTCCGGGCGGCCGATCATGCCGAGGGTGCCGGTGAGCGCGATGTAGGCGATGTCGTGGCCGGCGCGCTGGGCGAGCGGGCCGTCCTGCCCCCAGCCGGTCATGCGGCCGTACACCAGGCGGGGGTTGCGGGCGTGGCAGTCCTCGGGGCCGACGCCGAGCCGCTCGGCGACGCCTGGGCGGTAGCCCTCGACGAGGATGTCGGCCCGTTCGGCCAGGTCCAGGACGCGCGCGGGGCCGTCCGGTGCCTTCAGGTCGACCACGATCGAGCGCTTGTTGCGGTTGGTGACGTCGAACGCCGGGTCGATCGCGAGACCCGGCCCGCCGGGGCGGTCCACCCGGACCACGTCGGCGCCCAGGTCGGCCAGCAGCATGGCGGCGAACGGGCCCGGGCCGATGCCGGCCAGTTCGACCACGCGCACGCCGGAGAGCGGGCCGTCGCCCGGCGTCGGCGTCCCTGCCGTTGTCATCCGTCCAGCCCCCAGGCGTGTGTGACACAACTGATGTAACACCGGTGATGCTAAGAACGCGTTCCACCGGACACAAGACCTGAACGAGCAAGCGCTTAGCCAAGTGCCCGCCGGGCCGACGATCACCCGGGAGAGTGACCGGCGCTCCGCCGGGTCCCCCTGGGCGACGGGCGCCCGGGACCGTCACGAGGTCCGCGTGCCCGGTTCCCTCATCCGGGCCGGGGCGGTTTCTCCCGCTTCTTCACGGCATTCCTGGCTACGGCCACCACTGCCTCCGGGCTGGTCGTCGGGCTCCGCACTCCTCACGCTAGCCTCGGCCACCGACAGCGGCGCGGGCTGCGCGACGGGCCGCACGGACCAAGGGGTGTCATGAGCAGGATGAGCAGGACGGACCGGCCGTACGACCTCGTGCTCTTCGGAGCCACGGGCTTCGTCGGCACGCTCACGGCCCACTATCTCGCCGCGCACGCGCCGCGGGACCTGCGCTGGGCCGTCGCCGGCCGGGACGAGGGGCGGCTGGAGCGGCTGCGCGAGGACCTGCCCGGCGGCGCGGACGTCGGTGTGCTGCGCGCCGACGTGACCGAACCGGCCACCCTGCGCACCCTCGCCGAGCACGCGCGCGTGGTCGCCACGACGGTGGGGCCGTACGTGCTGCACGGCGAGGAACTCGTCGCCGCCTGCGCCGACACCGGCGCCGACTACCTGGACCTCACCGGCGAGCCCGAGTTCGTGGACCTGATGTACGTCCGGCACGACGCACGCGCGCGGGAGACGGGCGCGCGCCTGGTGCACGCCTGCGGTTTCGACTCGGTGCCGCACGACCTGGGCGCGTACTTCACGGTCCGGCAGCTCCCCGAGGACGTGCCGCTGACCGTGGACGGCTACGTGACCGCCGACGCGGCCTTCTCCGGCGGCACCCTCGCCTCGGCGCTGAACCAGATGGCCCGCGGACGGCGGATGCTGGCCGCCGCGCGCGAGCGGGCACGGCACGAACCGCGGCTGCCGGGCCGTCGGGTGACGGCGCCGACGGGCACGCCGAGGTACGCGGCGGAGGTCGGCGCGTGGGCGCTGCCGCTGCCCACCATCGACCCGCAGATCGTGCGCCGTTCGGCGCGGGCGCTGGAGCGGTACGGCCCGGACTTCCGCTACCGGCACTTCGCGGCCGTGCGGCGCCTGCCGGTCGCCCTCGGCGGGGTCGCGGCCGCCGGCGCGGTGGCGGCCGCCGCCCAGTTGCCGCCCGCCCGGCGCTGGCTGTCGGACCGGCTCAAGCCGGGTGACGGACCTAGCGCGCAGAAGCGGGCGAAGAGCTGGTTCTCGGTGCGGTTCATCGGCGAGGGCGGCGGCCGGCGCGTGTTCACCGAGGTCGCGGGCGGCGACCCCGGGTACGACGAGACGGCGAAGATGTTCGCCGAGGCGGCCCTGTGCCTGGCGTTCGACGACCTGCCGCCGACGGCCGGCCAGGTCACCACGGCCCAGGCGATGGGCGACGCCCTCACCGAGCGGCTGCGCGCGGCGGGGATAACCTTCCGGGTGGCGGCGGAACGCTAGCGGCACAGCCGCCGGTCGCCGCCGCGGCCATGCGCTCCGGGACAGGGCCGCGTGCCGGACCGGGACGATGGCGGCTCGTGCCGGACGAGGCCAAGGAGGCGGAACAGTCGTGAAGTTCGTGCTCGAAGTGACCGTGGACGACGGCGCGGTGGCGCGGGACCGGGTGGGTGAGCTGGAACGCGTCCTGCGGTACTGGGGAGGCAACCTGCGCCATTACGCCCTCGAACCCGGCGACGGCTCGGCCGTCTACGACTCGGAGTACCGGGAGGTCGGCGCCTGGCGCGTCGTCGAGTCCTGATCCGGGCCGCCGGCCAGGCCCTGTGCCGCCTCGCGCAGCGCGCGCCGGCACAGGGCGTCCGCCCGGCGGGTGGTCTCCGGCAGCCGGAACCGCGGGGTCAGTGCCAGGGTGTGCGCCACTGCGTTGTCGAGGCTCACCCGGTGGCCGACCGAGACGAACACCGGCTTGACGCCGTCCCGGGTGCGCAGGGCGCGCCCGACCTCCTCGGTCCCGGCGAGCAGCGGTGCCCAACCGCCCCGGGCCGGGCCGGGGTCGTCGTACGCGAAGGCGAACGGGTTCTTGGCGACCCCGACGGTCGGCAGGTCCGTGAGCACGCCCAGGTGGCTCGCCAGGCCGAAGCGGCGCGGGTGGGCCAGGCCGTAGCCGTCGCACACCACCAGGCCGGGCGGACACGGCAGCCGGTCCAGGGCGGCGCGGACGGTGGGGATCTCACGGAAGGCGAGGAGGCCGGGCACGTACGGGAAGGAGACCCGGCCGACGGCGGTCGCCTCCGCCACGACGTCCAGGGTGCCCGCGTCCAGCACGACGGCCGCCGCCGCGACCAGGTCCAGGTCGTCGTCGTAGGCGACGTCGACGCCCGTGACGCGGCCCGTCCCGGGCGGCGGTCCGGGCTCGTCCAGCACCACCCGCCCGCGCAGCTCGTCCTGGACGGCGCGGGCCTCGTCCTCGGTCGCGGGCCAGCCCGCGGGTACGGCGACGATCCTCATGCCGGGTGACTGTACGGTCCCGCCGCGGGCCGCCGGCCGGGCGGGGTAGGCTCGCGATCATGTTCGTCCTGGAGCTGACCTACACCGCGCCGCTCGATGCCGTGGACGCCGTTCTGCCGGACCATGTGGCCTGGCTGGAGGAGCAGTACGGCAAGGGCCTCTTCCTGGCCTCGGGACGCAAGAACCCCCGCGACGGCGGGGTGATCCCGGCTGTCGCGGGGGACCGCGCCCGCATCGACGAGATCGTCGCGAGCGACCCGTTCACCGTCGCCGGTGTGTGCGCCTACCGCGTCACGGAGTTCATCGCCACGAAGACGGCCCCGGAGCTGGCGCGCCACCGGCAGACGCTCGACTGACGTCAGCCTCTCGACCTCCTCGGGCGTCGGGCCTGGCGGGCCGTCAGCCCTTCTCGGCGTTCAGCGCGCGCTGCAGTTCTTCCTTGTTCATGTGCGAACGGCCCTCGATGCCGCGCTGCCTCGCCTCGTTGTACAGCTGGTCGCGGGTCGGGCCGTGCGAGCCGACCCGGTTGCCCGACCGCTGACCGCCGCGCTTGCTCGACGACATGTCCTGCGTCGAACTGCGGCTGGCGGTCTTGGACTCGCCGGAGCGGGCGCGTTCCTTGTTCACCGTCCGCGCGGCGATCTCCTTGGCGCGCCCGGTGCTCTCGCCCCGGTCCTGCGCGCTCTTCTTGATGTGCTCGTACTGACGCTCACGCTTGGGGCTGGAACCGGCTGGCATGATCGCTCCCTTCCTTTGCGACGGGGAACGAGTACCCGCGTTCCGCGGCGCTTACCTCACCGGTCCTGCGGAGCCTCACCGTTCGAGCCGCGCCACCCGCCCCTGCTCGCCGGCCGCCCAGCAGCTCAGATCGGCCGTGCAGGTGACGGTGTCGTAGGAGCCGGTGTCGATGGTCCGCCAGCTTCGGCCGCCGTCGGTGGTCAGGTCGGTGCCGGTCGGGCCGACGGCCAGCGCGGCCGTGCGGCTGTGCGGGAGCCAGGCGGCACCGGAGCGGTACGCGGGCGGCGGGGTGGTGGCGGGCCGCCAGGTGCGGCCGCCGTCGGCGGTGACCGCGGCGGCCCGAGGAGAGGGCTGGTCGGGGCGGTAGTCACCGCCGACCGCGATGCCGTGGGCGCGGTCGCGGAAGGCCAGCGCGAAGACACCCTTGGCGGGATCGCCCGCGGGAACCGGCGTTTCGGTGGCCGTCCAGGTGAGGCCGCGGTCGGCGGAGTGCAGCACGCGCGCGTGCGCGCCGCCGCCGGTGGCCAGCCAGACGTCCTTCGGGCCGGCGGTGACGAGGCACTGGCCGCTCGCGGCGAAGCCCGCCTCGCCGTCCAGCGCGGGCGGCATGCCGTCCGCGGGCAGCACGCGCCAGGAGCGTCCGCCGTCGGCGGTGGACAGGATGCGGAACTTCCCGTCCACGGGGTCGCTCAGGGCGAGGCCGTGGCGGCGGTCGAAGAAGGCGAGGCAGTCGTAGAAGGCCTTCGGGTCGGTGTTGCGGAAGGACTCCGTCCAGGTCGTACCGCCGTCGTCGGTGCGGTAGACGCGGGAGGCCTCGCCCTCGCCGATGGCGAGCACCACCGCGCGCCGGGCGTCGAACGCCGTCACGTCCCGGAACTGCAGGTCGGCCGCCCCCGGCGGGGAGACGTTCCGCCAGCTCGCGCCGCCGTCGGTGGTGCGCAGCACCGTGCCTGCGGTGCCGGCCAGCCAGGCGGTGCGCCGGTCGACGGCCGCGAGGCCCCGGAAACGGATGCCCGGCGTGCCGGGGTCCTTGGCCGCCCAGTGCACGCTTCCGGCGCCGAAGTCTTCGGCCGCCGGGTTCGCGTTCTGCGCGCGGGAGCCTTCGGCCGCCCGGTTCGCGCTCGTCTTGTGGGAGTCTGCGGCCACCCGGTCCGCACGTTGCGTGCCAGGGACCGGCTGCCCCGCGCTCGCCGGGCCGGTGGTGTCCGGTGCGAGCGGACGGGCCTCGGCCGCCGGGACCGTCAGGGCGGCCAGCGCCGCCCCGCACGCCACTGTCACCGCCACCAGCCGGCTCGTCCGTCCCCTGCGTCGCGTACTCCCCAAGCGCCTCATGGCGGGCGAAGCTAGCCCCACTCCCCCGGCCCCGTCCAGAGGGCCTGCCGTGCCCCGCGCCTGCCCACGAGCGGGAACGGCCGTACGTTCCCCGTGCATGAACGCGGTGACCGAGGTCACTCGTTCCCCGTGTGCACGCATCGGCCGTTTCCGTCGTCTCTCCCTGTGCCGGGCGCCGCACACCCGGGCGCAGTCCATCCGTCACGAGGGAGCAAGGCGTTGTCCACCGTCATCGAGCAGCCCGTTGAGGCCCGTCTCGTCGCCGCCGCACCGCGCATGCCGAGCATTCCCGCCACGCTGTGCTACGACCGGCGCGACCCGTTCGCCGTCCGCATGACGTTCCCGGCCCCGGCCACGCTGGAGGGCGTCGACGTGTGCTGGACCTTCTCCCGCGAGCTGCTCACGGCCGGTCTCCAGGGTCCCGAGGGCCACGGTGACGTCCGCGTGCGGCCGTACGGGTACGACCGCACGGTGCTGGAGTTCCACGCCCCGGAGGGCACCGCGATCGTGCACGTGCGCTCGGGTGAGATCCGGCGGTTCCTGGAGGCGACCAACGGCCTGGTCCCCGAGGGCCTGGAGCACCTCCAGCTCGACCTCGACCACGACCTGGCCGAGCTGATGCGGGACGCCTGCTGAGCTCCGGTGGATGAACGCCGCGCGCGAGGGGCGGCGCGGCAATCAATCACGTTGACAGCTCTCCCCTCCCCTCCTACGGTGTTCAGCGGTTCTGTTGCCGTCGATTGGAGAAGGACGTTGCTCGTCTGAGGTCCTGAGGCACCGCGTCGCACCGGTGAGGTGTGCGCGGCGTACGACCTCGGCGTCCGAGCCGTCCTCCGGCACAGGCCCTTTTCCGTGGCCCCTTCCGTGCCCCAGACCTTTCGGTTTCCGCCTCGCGGTGTCTCGACACGCGTCCATCCGAACGCACCCGTCCCTCGCGAGGCGCCCATGTCTGCTTCCCTCACCTGCACCTCTGTGTCCTTCACCTGGCCCGACGGCACCGCCGTCTTCGACGGCCTGGACATCGCCTTCGGCCCCGGCAGGACCGGGCTCGTCGGCGTCAACGGATCGGGCAAGTCCACCCTGCTCAAACTGATGGCCGGGGAACTGACCCCGGCGGACGGCACCCTCAAGGCGGCCGGCGAGATCGGCTACCTCCCGCAGAACGTCACGCTCGACACCGCGCTCCGCGTCGACCAGGCCCTCGGCATCGCCGACCGGCGGGCCGCCCTGCACGCCATCGAGGCGGGTGACGTCGCCGAGGAGCACTTCGAGACCGTCGGCGACGACTGGGACGTCGAGGAGCGCGCCCTGGTCACCCTCGGCGAACTCGGCCTCGGCCACATCGGCCTGGACCGGACCGTCGGCGAGGTGTCCGGGGGCGAGTCGGTGCTGCT
Source organism: Streptomyces flaveolus (assembly GCF_000716535.1). Taxonomy (GTDB): domain Bacteria; phylum Actinomycetota; class Actinomycetes; order Streptomycetales; family Streptomycetaceae; genus Streptomyces; species Streptomyces flaveolus_A. The sequence continues at coordinate 32,042 of NZ_JNWV01000010.1, forward strand.
GCGGCTCGCCGCGCTGCTGCTGCGCCGCCCCGACATCCTGTTGCTGGACGAGCCCACCAACAACCTCGACCTGTACGCGCGCCGTCGGCTGTACCAGACGGTCGCCTCCTGGCCGGGCGTGCTGGTCGTGGTCAGCCACGACCGGGAACTGCTGGACCTGGTCGACCAGATCGCGGAGCTGCGCTCCGGGGAGGTCGCCTGGTTCGGCGGCAACTTCTCGGCCTACGAGGAGGCCCTGGCCGTCGAGCAGGAGGCGGCCGAGCGGATGCTGCGCGTCGCCGAGGCCGATGTGCGCAAGCAGAAGCGCGAACTGGCCGACGCCCAGGTCAAACTGGCCCGCCGCAAGCGGTACGGGCAGAAGATGTACGAACAGAAACGCGAGCCGAAGATCGTCATGGGGGCACGCAAGCGCGCCGCGCAGGAATCGGCGGGCAAGCACCGCATCATGCACGAGGAGCGGCTCGCCGAGGCCAGGGAACGACTGGACGAGGCGGTGGACGCGGTACGGGACGACGACGAGATCCGTGTCGATCTGCCGTACACGGCCGTACCGCCCGGCCGGCAGGTGCTCACCCTGGAGAAGCTGGAAACGGCCTACCGGGCCCGCGTGCCGGGCATCCTCGATCTGCGCGGCCCGGAGCGGATCGCGGTCGTCGGCCGCAACGGCGCCGGCAAGACGACGCTGCTGCGGACCGTCGCCGGGGAGCTGGCGCCGGTGTCGGGCACGGCGACGGCCCATGTCCCGCTGCGGTTCCTGCCCCAGCGGCTGGACGTGCTGGACGACGACCTGTCGGTGGCCGAGAACGTCGCCCGGTTCGCGCCGGGCGCCACCAACAACCGGGTCCGGGCCCGGCTCGCCCGCTTCCTGTTCCGGGGCGCGCGGGCCGACCAGAAGGCGGCCACCCTGTCGGGCGGTGAGCGTTTCCGGGCGGCCCTGGCCGCGCTGATGCTCGCCGAGCCCGCGCCCCAGTTGCTGCTGCTCGACGAGCCGACCAACAACCTCGACATGGCCAGCGTCCGGCAGCTGACCTCGGCCCTGGAGTCGTACGAGGGCGCGCTGATCGTCGCCAGCCACGACCTGCCGTTCCTGGAGTCGATCGGGATCACACGGTGGCTGCTGATGGAGGCAGGGGAGGTGACGGAGACGACGCCCGAGGCGCTGTGGGATCCGGCCTGACCGGCCGGCGAGGGCGCGGCAGGCGCGGCCCGGCGGGATCTCGCGGGAGACGCGCCGGGCCCGGGGGTTTGGCCCTGGCTGGAGCGCCCTGCATGATGTCGGACCGGCACCGTGTGAGCGGCGCCGGACCGCACCATCGCACCGACCGATTCGAAAGGCCCCTCGTGCCCAGCAAGAAGGCCCTCGTCCGCCGCCCCAGCCCGCTCCTGGCCGACGGCCTGGTGACGCACGTCCAGCGGGAGAAGGTCGACGTCGGGCTCGCCGGCGAGCAGTGGGAGGCGTACGTCGAGGCCCTGCGCGCACACGGCTGGGAGATCATCGAGGTCGAACCGGCCGACGACTGCCCGGATTCGGTGTTCGTCGAGGACACCGTCGTGATGTACCGGAACGTGGCGTTGATCACCCGGCCCGGCGCCGAGTCACGGCGGGCGGAGACCGCGGGGGTCGAGGAGGGGGTGGCCCGCCTCGGCTGCTCGGTGAACTGGATATGGGAGCCGGGCACGCTGGACGGCGGTGACGTCCTCAAGGTCGGCGACACCGTGTACGTCGGCCGCGGCGGGCGGACCAACGCGGCCGGCGTGCAGCAGCTACGGGCGGCCTTCGAGCCGCTGGGCGCCCGTGTGGTGGCCGTACCCGTGAGCAAGGTGCTGCACCTGAAGTCGGCGGTGACCGCGCTGCCCGACGGCACGGTGATCGGGCACATCCCGAAGATCGACCGGCCGTCGCTGTTCCCGGGCTTCCTGTCGGTGCCCGAGGAGTCCGGCGCGCACGTGGTGCTGCTCGGCAGCGGCAAGGTGCTGATGGCGGCGAGCGCCCCGAAGACGGCGGAGCTGCTGACCGACCTGGGCCACGACGTGGTGACGGTCGACATCAGCGAGTTCGAGAAGCTGGAGGGCTGTGTGACCTGTCTCTCGGTGCGCCTGCGGGAGCTGTACGCCTGACGGGTGATCCCGTCGCCCCGACAGCCCGGGGACCTGCGGGTCCCGGGGCCGTGGGGCGTACCCGCGCACGGCCGGCCCAGGCGGGCTGATCAGGGGATCTTTACGGGCGTCTTAACCTACGGCTTCGTAACCTACGGGTTCGTAGCCTACGATCACGTAGGTTTCCGGCACCGCTCGCCGGACCGTCCCTTCTTCCCCCCGTTGTTCGTCGTCCCCCTGGAGTTCCTATGACGATCACCTCCCCCCACCTCGGCAGCCCGTCCGTCTGGACCGACGCGCGACTGCTGTACGCACTGGAGGAAGTGGTCGAGAAGGAGCTGAACCGGCACCTGAAGGTCGCCAAGGACTGGATGCCGCACGAGTACGTGCCGTGGAGCGACGGCCGCAACTTCCCGGGCCTGTTCGAGGACGGGGAGGCCTGGGACAAGGAGCAGTCCCAGGTGACGGAGATCGGCCGGATCGCCCTCGTGGTGAACCTGCTGACCGAGGACAACCTGCCGAGCTACCACCACGAGATCGCCTCGCTCTTCGGCCGCGACGGCGCCTGGGGCACCTGGGTGCACCGCTGGACGGCCGAGGAGGGCCGGCACGGCATCGTGATGCGGGACTACCTGCTGACCTCGCGGGCGGTGGACCCGGACCAGCTGGAACGTTTCCGTATGTCCCACATGAGCGAGGGCTTCGAGTCCGACAACCGGCACTCGATGCTGCACTCGGTGGCCTACGTCGCCTTCCAGGAGCTGGCCACGCGGATCTCGCACCGCAACACCGGCCACCAGTCGGGGGACCCGGTCTGCGACCGCATGCTGGCGCGCATCGCGACCGACGAGAACCTGCACATGGTCTTCTACCGCAACCTGCTGAAGGCCGCGTTCGAGCTGGCGCCCGACCTGACCATGCAGGCCGTCCGGGACGTCGTCGTGAACTTCCGGATGCCCGGCCACGGCATCCCCGGCTTCGAGCGGGCCGCCGCGCAGATGGCGATCGGCGAGGTGTACAACCTGCGCATCCACCACGACGACGTGCTGCAGCCGGTGCTGCGCTTCCTGAAGGTCCTGGAGATCGACGGTCTCGGCCCCGAGGGGCGCCAGGCGCAGGAGGAACTCGGCCTGTTCCTGGGCGGGCTGGACGCGGAGGCCACGAAGTTCGACGAGAAGCTGGCCGCGCGGAAGGCCCGGATGGCGGCACGCGCGGCAGGCTGACGCCCCGCGCACGGGCCTCTTCCGAGGCCCGGGCCGGCGGGCGCCCCCGCGGCCGCGGGGGCGTCAGCGGGCGGTGCGGCGGAGAGCGAGGCGCTCCTTCTCCGACAGCCCGCCCCAGACACCGAACCGCTCGTCGTTGGCCAGCGCGTAGTCCAGACAGGCGGGGCGCAGCTCGCACATGGCGCAGATGCGCTTCGCCTCGCGCACCGAGCTGCCCGGCTCGGGGAAGAAGAAGTCCGGCCCGGTCTGCGCGCACAGCGCCTGCGCCTGCCAGGTGTCGTCGGCCGGGGTGATGGTTTCGTAGTGCATGGCCAGGAGCCTGCCCCACGGCGAAAAACGTTCGATCAACGCCGGCGAAACGGCGTTGATGGGGGCCTCCGGCCGCCCCGATGATGCTCCCCGCGGCCCGGCGTGCGCACGGCGGCGCGCCAAGCCTTGGGAAAACCGGGAGAACGCGTGCCGTCACGCTGGGTGAGAGCGGTACGGTCCCGGCGCGTCGCGGTACTCCGGCGGCGATTGTCAGTGGGCGGTGCCAGACTCGGCAGTGCACAGGACGGGACCCCTTGCGAGGAGGGCCGAAATGCTCACCACCCGTTTCGTCAACGGCGCGCCCAACTGGATCGACGTCGGCAGTCCCGACATCGACGGCGCCACCTCCTTCTACGGCGCCCTGTTCGGCTGGCGGTTCCAGTCGGCGGGGCCGGACGCCGGCGGATACGGCTTCTTCCAGTTGGAGGGGAAGACCGTCGCGGGCGGCATGCAGACCGGTCCCGACCAGGGGCCCCCGGCCTGGACGGTGTACTTCCAGAGCGAGGACGCCCAGGCCACCGCCAAGGCCGCCGAACAGGCCCACGGCAGGGTGCTGTTCCAGCCGACGGACGTGATGGGCCAGGGCCACATGGCGGTCCTCGCCGACCGGGCGGGCGTGCCGTTCGGGATCTGGCAGCCGGGCCGGACCAAGGGCGTGGAGCTGGCGGGCGTGCCGGGCTCCCTGTGCTGGGTGGAGCTGTACACGCCGGACATCGCGGCGGCCGCCGCGTTCTACCGCCGGGTGCTGGGCCTGGAGACCTCCGCGCCGTTCCCGGGCGGGTCGTACACCTGTTTCAACCCGGACGGTGCCGGTGAGGACGCGATGTTCGGCGGGATGGTGCCGCTGGCCGACGATCCCACCGAGGCGGAGGCGGGGCCGTACTGGCTGCCGTACTTCGAGGTGGCGGACACCGACGCCGTGGTGGAACAGGCGCAGCGCCTGGGCGGGACGGTGCGGGTGCCCGCGACGACCATGGAGGGCGTGGGCCGCATGGCCAAGCTCGCCGATCCGTACGGGGTCCGCTTCGCGGTCATCAGGAGCGAGCGGCCACAGGGCTGAGCCACCGGCGGGCGCCGGGCAGCGCGGGCCCTAGGCGGAGGCGCGGCGTATCAGGGTGGTCGGCAGGATCACTTCCGACGGCGGTGCCTCCTGGGCGCCTGTCTTCGCGTCCCTCCCCTCCCGGGCGCCGGACAGTCCGCGCAGCAGCAGGCGGGCCATCAGCCGGCCCATCTCCTCGATGTCCTGACGGACCGTCGTCAGCGGGGGGTCGGCCTGTTCGGTGACCGGCACCATGTCGTCGAAGCCGACCACGGCCACGTCCTCGGGCACGCGCCGGCCGCTCGCGCGCAGCACCCGCAGGGCGCCGAGCGCGGTGAGGTCGTTGGCGGCGAACACGGCGTCGACGTCCGGGCAGCGGTCGAGGAGTTCCCGCATGGCGCGCTCGCCGCCGGACGGGGTGAAGTCGCTCTCCACGACCAGCCGGGGATCGTGCCCGCCCAGGACGTCGGCCATGACGTCCCGGTAGCCGTCGAGCCGGTCCACCGCCGAGGTCTGGTCCAGCGCACCGGTGATGTGGGCGACGCGCCGGCGGCCGAGGTCCAGCAGATGCCGTACGGCCGCGCGGGCCCCGCCCCGGTTGTCGCAGTCGACGTACACCACGCCCGGGTCCGCCGCCCGGGCGTCCTCGCCCCAGTCGGGGCGTCCGCCGAACACGGTGGGCACGCCGGCTTCGCGGATGAGGCCGGGCAGCGGGTCGTCCAGGTGCAGGGAGAAGACGAGCGCGCCGTCGACATGGCCGCCGGCGAGATAGCGGGCCACGCGCGCGTGGTCGGCGCGGCCCTCGGTGAGCAGCAGCACGAGCTGGTTGTCGTGCGCGGTCAGCTCCTTGCTGATGCCGCGCAGTTGGAGGGCGAAGAAGGGGTCGGCGAAGACCCGGGTCTCGGGCTCGGCGATGACGACCGCGACGGCGTCGTGCCGTCGGGTGACGAGGCTGCGCGCCGCCTGGTTGGGGACGTAGCCCAGTTCCTCCACGGCCCGCCGGACCCGCTCGGCCAGGGGCTCGCGCACCCCGTCGCCGCCGTTGACCACGCGGGACACGGTGGCCCGGGACACCCCGGCCCGCGCGGCCACGGCCTCCAGCGTGGGACGCGACACTGCCTCGGTCACTTCGGGACTCCTCATCGGCGGCTGCCGATCAGGATAGCCGCGGGACGCGGGCCCGGCCGGTGCCGAACAGGACGCGGAACCGGGCGGCCTCAGGGCGACGGTTCGCGGCGGGCGCGGCTCGGCTGGACCCGTTTCGGTTCGCCGGGCATCTTCGGGTACTCCGGCGGGTACGGCAGGTCACCGAGGCCGTGGTCGTGTTCGTCCTGGCGGGCCAGTTCCAGCAGCGCGTCCAGGGAGTAGGCGTGGTCGTCCATGTCGGCGTGCACGTCACCGAGTTCGGCGAACCGGGCCGGCATGGTGGCGAGGTCGAAGTCACGGGGCTCGGCGACACCGACCTCCTCCCAGCGCAGCGGCGCGGAGACGGGGGCGTGCGGGCGGGGGCGTACCGAATAGGCGGAGGCGATGGTGCGGTCCCTCGCCGTCTGGTTGTAGTCGACGAAGATGCGGCTCCCGCGCTCCTCCTTCCACCACTTGATGGTCACCCGGTCCGGCATCCGGCGTTCCATCTCCCGGCCGACCGCGATCGCCGCGCGGCGCACCTGGGTGAAGGTCCAGCGCGGTTCGATGGGGACGAAGACGTGCAGTCCCCGGCCGCCCGAGGTCTTCGGCCAGCCGCGCAGCCCGCCGAACTCCTCCAGCACGGCCCGCAGTTCCTGGGCGGCGCGAGCCGCGTCGGCGTAGTCGGTGCCGGGCTGCGGGTCGAGGTCGATGCGGAGTTCGTCGGGGTGGTCGACGTCGGTGGCGCGGACCGGCCAGGGGTGGAAGGTGAGGGTGCCGTACTGGGCGGCCCACACCACGGCGGCCTCCTCGGTCGGGCACATCTCGTCGGCGGTGCGCCCGCTGGGGAAGGTGATGTGGGCGGTCGGGATCCAGCCGGGCATGCCCTTCGGGGCCCGCTTCTGGTAGAACCACTCGCCGCCGACGCCGTCCGGGTAGCGCTCCAGGGTGGTGGGGCGGTTGCGCAGGGCGCGCAGGATGCCGGGGCCGACGGCGGCGTAGTACCGGGCGAGGTCCAGCTTGGTGAAGCCCCGCTCCGGGAAGAACACCTTGTCCGGGCTGGACAGCCGTACGGTCCGGCCGCCCACCTCCAGTTCCACCGCATCACCCATGCGGCCACGGTAGGCGCACCCCGCACAGCTCGCATACCGGGCAAAGCCGTACGTATACGAGCGTAAACGGATGTATGCGAGCAGAATCGGAGTCATGGATCTGCCCGTCATGCCGCCCGTGAAGCCGATGCTCGCCAAGTCGGTGGCGAAGATCCCGCCGGGGATGCACTACGAGGCGAAGTGGGACGGCTTCCGGTCGATCGTGTTCCGGGACGGGGCCGAGGTCGAGCTGGGCAGCCGTACCGGAAAGCCGCTGACCAGGTACTTCCCCGAGTTGGTCGACGCGCTGAAGGAGCGGCTGCCCGAGCGGTGCGTGCTGGACGGGGAGATCGTCATCGCGCGGGGCGGCCGGCTGGACTTCGACGCGCTGACCGAACGGATCCACCCGGCGGCCTCCCGGGTGCGGATGCTGGCGGAGAAGACCCCGGCCTCCTTCGTCGCCTTCGACCTGCTGGCCCTGGACGACCACGCCCTGCTCGACGTGCCCCTCACCGACCGCCGCGCCCTGCTGGACCGGGCCCTGGCCGGGGCGACCCCGCCGGTGCACGTGGCGCCGTCGACGACCGACATCGAGGTGGCCCGGCGGTGGTTCGAGCAGTTCGAGGGCGCCGGCCTCGACGGGGTCGTCGCCAAGCCGCTCACCCTGCACTACCTCCAGGACGAGCGGGCCATGTTCAAGATCAAGCACGAGCGCACGGCGGACGTCGTCGTCGCCGGGTACCGCTTCCACAAGAGCGGCCCGGTGGTGGGCTCACTGCTGCTGGGGCTGTACGACGAGCAGGGACGGCTCCAGCACGTGGGCGTGTCGGCCGCGTTCTCCATGAAGAAGCGGGCGGAACTGGTCGAGGAGCTGGAGCCGCTGCGCATGGACGACGTGTCCGGGCACCCGTGGGCCGCCTGGACGGACGAGACCGCGCACGAGACGGCCCGCCTGCCGGGTGCGCCGAGCCGCTGGTCGGGCAAGAAGGACCTGTCCTGGGTGCCGCTGCAGCCGGAGCGGGTGGCCGAGGTGGCGTACGACCACATGGAGAACGGACAGCGGTTCCGGCACACGGCCCGCTTCCGCCGCTGGCGCCCGGACCGTACACCCGAGAGCTGTACGTACGCCCAGTTGGAGGAGCCGGTGCGGTACGACCTCGCGGAGATCCTCGGCGAGAAGGACAGCGGCTGAGCGGGGCGGCGCACGAGCACCGGCGCCGGGCTCAAGCCACGGCCACAGCCACAGCCACAACCACAGCTACGGCTACGGCTACGGCTGCATGAGGATCTTCACCGCGCCGTCCTGCTTGCGCTGGAACATCTCGTACGCGTGCGGCGCCTCCGCCAGCGGCAGCCGGTGCGTGGCGAAGTCTTCGACGCCGAGCGGGTCCTCGTCCGTCAGGTAGGGCAGGATCCGGTCCGTCCAGCGGCGGACGTTGGCCTGGCCCATGCGGAGCTGGATCTGCTTGTCGAAGAGGGTCAGCATCGGCATCGGGTCGGCCATGCCGCCGTAGACACCGCTGAGCGAGATCGTGCCGCCCCGGCGGACCAGGTCGATCGCCATGTGGAGCGCGCCCAGCCGGTCGATGCTGAATCGTTCGGCGAGCGGGGCGCTGAGCTTGCGGGGCATGAGCGCGGTGGCCTGCTGGGCGAGCTTGGCGGCGGCGCTGCCGTGGGCCTCGGTGCCGACGGCGTCGATCACGGCGTCCGGGCCCCGGCCGCCGGTCTCGTCCTGGATCGCGTGGACCAGCGACTTCTCGTTGTCGAAAGCGCGGAGGTCGTACGTCTCCACCCCGCGCCGCTGCGCCCGGGCGAGCCGCTCGGGCACCAGATCCACGCCGAAGACCCGCTCCGCGCCGCGGACCTTGGCGATCCGGCAGGCCATGTCGCCGATCGGGCCGAGGCCGAGGACCGCGAGGGTGCCGCCGGGCGGGACGGCCGCGTACTCGACGGCCTGCCAGGCGGTCGGCAGCACGTCGGAGAGGTAGACGAACCGGTCGTCCGGCGGGCCCTCCGGCACCTTGATCGGGCCGAACTGCGCCTGCGGGACGCGCAGGTACTCGGCCTGGCCGCCGGGGACGGCGCCGTACAGGCGGCTGTAGCCGAAAATGGCGGCGCCCATGCCCTCGCCGGTGACCTGCGTGGTCTCGCACTGGGTCGGCAGCCCGGTGTCACACATGAAGCAGTGGCCGCAGGCGATCTGGAACGGCACCACGACCCGGTCGCCGGGCCGTAGGTCCGGCACCTCGGAGCCGACCTCCTCCACGATGCCCATGGGTTCGTGGCCGAGGATGTCGCCCGGGGCCATGAACGGGGTGAGCACTTCATACAGGTGCAGGTCGGAGCCGCACAGTCCGGTGGACGTGACGCGGATGACGGCGTCCGTGGGCTCCTCGATCCTCGGGTCGGGCGCGTCCTCGACCCGGACGTCCCGCTTGCCGTGCCAGATGACTGCCTTCATGGGGTGGTGCTCCCTTGGTCGCGTACGGCTGCCGGTCGCGTACGGCTGCATCCCGTGTGTGCGATGGCACCCGGGTACCCCCCGCCCGCTGCCGTCGAACCCGAAGCGACCAGGTATGGCCGGTGATGACCGGATGAGCGCACAATCGGACCACACGAACGGGGTGGCGATGCTGGGAATGAGACGCGGGGCGCGCACGCGGCGCGCCGCAGTGACGGCGACACTGCTGGCCGGCGCGCTGATGGCCGCCCTCACGACGGGCTGCACCGGTCACGGCCGGGGCGCCGACGACCGCGCCCCGCGACACTCCCCGACACCCGCGCCGAGCCGTTCGGCCGTGGTCGGCTCACCGCTCGCAGTGAAGATCGACAATGTCCGCGCGGCCCGCCCGCAGACCGGGCTCGGCGCGGCGGACGTCGTGTACGTGGAGCAGGTGGAGGGCGGCCTGAGCCGGCTGTTGGCGGTGTACGCGACACGGCTGCCGGAGACCGTCGGACCGGTGCGCAGCGTCCGCGAGTCCGACCTGGAGCTGCTGCGCCAGTTCACCGTGCCGACCCTCGCCTACTCGGGTGCCCAGCGCGCGCTGCTGCCGCTGATCGACCGGGCGCCGCTGCGCGCGCGGTCACCCGAGGACGCCCCCGGCGCCTACTCCCGGGGCACCGACCGAGCTGCACCGCACAACCTCTACCTGCGCCCCGCCGCGCTGCTGCCGGCCGTCCCCGGCGAATCGGCGCTGACCACGGGTTTCCGCTACGGCCCCGCCCCCTCCGGCGGCACCCCCGTCTCCGAGCGGACCGTGCGCTACCCGGCCGCGCGCCTCACCTTCACCTGGTCCGCCGAGCGCGGCGGCTGGCTGGTCTCGATGGACGGCACGCCCACGACAACGACCGACAGCGGCCGGCCGGCACCGCCGACGGTGGTCGTGCAGCACGTGAAGGTGCGCACCTCGCGCTACCACGACGTGCTCGGCAATCCCACGCCGTACACCGAGACGACCGGCTCCGGGCGGGCGGAGGTGCTGCGGGACGGCCGGTCCTTCGACGGCTCCTGGTCGCGGCCGGCGGCGACGGACGGTACGGCGTTCACGACGGCGGACGGTGACGAGCTGGACTTCGCGACGGGGCAGGTGTGGGTGGTGTTCGTCCCTGCACCGTGAGGCAACCGGTGCCTCACGGGTCGGTACGGGCGCGGTGAGGGCCGGTGCCTCAAGGGTCGGCACCGGCGCCGTCAGCCCTGCGCGGCCAGTGGCTCGGCCGGGTTGCGCAGTTCCTCGGCCGCGTCCGCGACCCGGCGGATCAGGTCGAAGAACACGGTCTGCTCCTCGGCGGACAGCGGGGCGAGGAAGACCTGGTTCATCCGGGCGGTGCGCACGGTCAGTTTGCGGTGGGTGCGCAGGCCCTCGTCGGTGAGGCGGAGCAGGAAGCGCCGGCCGTCCTGGGGGTCGCGCACCTTGTGCAGCAGCCCCCGGCGGTCGAGCCGGCTGATGACCTCGGCGATGGTGGAGCGGTCCAGGCCCACCCGCTCCCCCACGGTCCGCTGGTCGAGCCCGGGTTCGGCGACGAGGGCGTTCATGACCGCGAACTGCGGTGAGGTGATCTCCTCCGAGACCATCGTGTTCCACAGCAGGTAGTGCGCCTGCTGGAGCCGCCGGGCCAGGTGCCCGGGATGGGTGGCGAGGTCCACCGCGGCCATGCGCGCTCCCTTGGTCGATTCGTTGGTGCACTGAACGATACCTGGCACTCGACGCCCCTGTCCCGTCCCGATGGTGGCCAGATCAGGGGGCCTTGACGGTCACCGTCTCCAGTGGCAACGTGAGCAGCACCTCGCTGAAATAGTCAGTGCCCTGACTATCAGCTCCTGACGAACCGGAGAGACGGAGCTTCACGGATGGACAAGGTGGTCGCCACGGCCGTGGCGGCGGTGGCCGATGTGCCGGACGGCGCGTCGCTCGCCGTCGGCGGGTTCGGGCTCAGCGGTGTGCCGAACGTGCTGATCCAGGCGCTGTACGAGCGCGGGGTCGGCGGGCTGAGCGTGGTGTCGAACAACTGCGGGGCGATGGAGTCCGGGCTGGCGGTGCTGCTGGCGGCGGGGCGGATCGCCCGGGTGACCGGTTCCTACATCGGCGCCAACAAGGAGTTCGCCCGTCAGTACCTGGCCGGTGAGCTGGAGGTGGAGCTGATCCCGCAGGGCACGCTCGCCGAGCGGCTGCGCGCGGGCGGCGCCGGCATCCCCGCCTTCTACACCCCGGCCGGGGTCGGCACCCAGGTCGCCGAGGGTGGGCTGCCCTGGCGCTACGACGGCTCCGGCGGGGTCGCGCTGGCCTCGCCACCGAAGGAGGTGCGGGAGTTCGACGGCGTGGAGTACGTGCTGGAACGGGGCATCCGTACCGACTTCGCGCTGGTCAGGGCCGCGAAGGGGGACCGGCACGGGAATCTGGTGTTCAACCGGTCCGCCCGGAACTTCAACCCGCTGGCCGCGATGGCCGGCCGGGTCACGATCGCCGAGGTGGAGGAGCTGGTGGAGCCGGGCGCGATCGATCCGGACGCGGTGCACGTGCCGGGCGTCTTCGTCCAGCGGGTGGTGGCGCTGACTCCGGAACAGGCGGCGGACAAGCGGATCGAGCAGCGCACGGTATCGGCGCCCGCGGCACGAGGGACGGTGAACGGCTGATGGCCTGGACACGGGAGGAGATGGCCGCCCGCGCGGCCCGCGAGCTGCGGGACGGGCAGTACGTCAACCTGGGCATCGGCCTGCCGACGCTGATCCCGAACCACCTCCCGGAGGGGGTCGAGGTGGTGCTGGAGTCGGAGAACGGCATCCTGGGCACGGGCCCGTATCCCACCGAGGACCAGGTGGACCCGGATCTGATCAACGCGGGCAAGGAGACGGTGACCGTGCTGCCGGGAGCGTCCTTCTTCGACTCGGCGCTGTCGTTCGCGATGATCCGGGGCGGGCACATCGACGTGGCCGTGCTCGGCGCGATGCAGGTGTCCGCCGGCGGTGACCTGGCCAACTGGGCGGTGCCGGGGAAGCTGGTCACGGGGATCGGGGGCGCGATGGACCTGGTGCACGGCGCCCGTCAGGTGATCGTGGTGATGACGCACACCACGAAGGACGGTGCGGCGAAGATCCTCAAGGAGTGCACGCTGCCGCTCACGGGCCGAGCGTGTGTGAACCGGGTCATCACCGATCTGGCCGTACTGGACGTCACGGACGCGGGGCTCACGCTGATCGAGACCGCGCCGGGCGTGAGCGTTGACGAGGTCGTCGCCAAGACCGACGCGGAACTGACCGTTGCGGAGGATCTGCTGTGAGCTCGGCTTTCACCCAGAATGCCGTGCACACCGCGGACGCCGTCCGCCCCGACGACCCGGCCGCCCGCACCGTGCGCGAACTCCTCGCCCGCGCCCCGGAACTCGACCCCGCCCGGATCGAGGACGCCCTCCTCGCCGACGAGGAGGGCCCGCGGGCCACCGGGCGTGAGCCGCCGCCCGGATCAGCGCGACCGGTGTCTGCCGGTGCTGCCGCCGCCCAGGTGCTCGGCTGCCCCGCCGAATGGCCCGAGTTCGACCCGCTCGCCCGCCGGGGCTCCGGCACCGGCGCGGCCACCCTCTGCATCGACGTGGGCCAACGCCTCTCCCTCGCCCTCGTCCCCGAACGCTGAAGACTTCCTCCTCGAACGCCAAGGAAGCGTCAGGTAACCCATGCCTCTCACTCAAGCCGACATCGACCAGGAAATCACCGCCGCGCACGCCGCCTACGAGAAGCGCGTCGCCGACGGCGCCCCCGTCGAACACCAGCCGCGCCGCGACTACGCGCCGTACCGTTCCTCCGTGCTGCGCCACCCGAAGCAGCCGCTGGTGGCGATCGACACCGGCCAGGACCCCGAACTGGTGGAACTGCACTCCCCCGCCTTCGGGGAGCGCGACCTCACCGAGGTCGACAACGACCTCACCCGGCAGCACACCGGGGAGCCCGTCGGCGAGCGGATCACCGTCTCCGGGCGGCTGCTGGACCGGCACGGACGCCCGGTCCGCGGCCAGCTGATCGAGATCTGGCAGGCCAACTCGGCCGGCCGCTACGCCCACCGGCGCGAGCAGCACGACGCCCCGCTGGACCCGAACTTCACCGGTGTCGGCCGCACCCTCACCGACGCCGAGGGCCGCTACCACTTCACCACCATCCAGCCGGGCCCGTACCCGTGGCGCAACCACGTGGGTGCCTGGCGCCCGGCGCACATCCACTTCTCGGTGTTCGGCACGGCGTTCACCCAGCGGCTGGTGACGCAGATGTACTTCCCGAACGACCCGCTCTTCCCGTACGACCCGATCCTGCAGTCCGTGACCGACGACGCGGCCCGGCAGCGGCTGGTCGCCACCTACGACCACAGCCTGTCGGTACCGGAGTTCTCCCTCGGCTACCACTGGGACATCGTGCTGGACGGTCCGGCCGCCACCTGGACGGAAGAAGGACGCTGACCGCCATGACGATCATCGACCCGAACAGCCCGGACCAGGTGCTGCCCACCCCGTCCCACACCGTCGGCCCGTTCTACGGCTACGCGCTGCCGTTCCGCGGCGGCGAGGAGATCGCGCCGCTCGGCCACCCGGACACGATCACCGTGCACGGGTACGTCCTCGACGGCGAGGGCGACCCGCTGCCGGACGCGCTGATCGAGCTGTGGGGCCCGCGTCCCGACGGCACCGTCCCGCAGGTGGACGGCTCTCAGCGGCGCGACCCGGCCACCGGCGGTCATCTGGGCCGCAACGGCGTCGAGTTCACCGGCTGGGGCCGCGTGCAGACCGACGCGGACGGCCACTGGTACGCCCGTACGCTCCGGCCCGGCGCACGCGGGCGGAACGCGCCGTACCTCAGTGTCTGCGTCTTCGCGCGCGGCCTGCTCGTGCACCTGTTCACCCGGATCTACCTGCCGGGCGACGAGACCGCGCTGGCCGCCGACCCGCTGCTCACCCGGGTGGGCGACCGGCGCGACACGCTGATCGCGCGCGAGGAGGCGGGCGGCGCCTACCGTTTCGACATCCGCCTTCAGGGCGAAGGCGAGACGGTCTTCCTGGAGTTCGAGTGACATCCGCGTCCCCTCCCTACGCCGACACCGGCCTGCTCGCCCCGGAGTGGGGGCTGTCGGGCGCCGCGTCCGAGACGAGCGACCACGCGTATCTGCGGGCCCTGCTCGACGCGGAGGCCGCGCTGACCCGGGCGCAGGCCGCGCTGGGCCTCGCCCCGGCCGAGGCCGCGGCGGCGGTGACCGGGGCGGCCGTCCCGGACCGGTTCGGCATCCGCTCCCTGGCGGCGCGGACCGCGGACGGCGGCAACCCGGTCATCCCGCTGGTCGCCGACCTGACCGCGGCGGTCGGCGAGGAGTACGGCCCCTACGTCCACCGGGGAGCCACCAGCCAGGACATCATGGACACGGCGACCATGCTGGTCGCCGTGCGCGCCCTCCGCCCGGTCCTGGCCGACCTCGGCCGCACCGAGCGGGCACTGGCCCGCCTCGCCGCCGCGCACCGGGACACGGTGCTGCCGGGGCGGACGCTCACCCAGCACGCCGTACCGACGACGTTCGGGCTGAAGGCGGCCGGCTGGCGCTCGCTGGTCCTGGACGCGCGCGACCGCGTCACCCGGGTCCGGGACTCGCTCCCGGCCCAACTCGGCGGCGCCGCGGGGACCCTGGCGGCCTTCCGGGCGTACGGCACAAAGGACGCGACCGCTCTGACGCGGGCGTACGCCCGTGAAGCCGGCCTCGCCGCACCGGTGCTGCCCTGGCACACGCTGCGCACCCCGGTCGCGGACCTGGCCGGGTGCCTGGCGTTCACCGCGGGGGCGCTGGGCAAGCTCGGCGTGGACGTCCTGACGCTGTCGCGCACCGAGATCGGGGAGGTGAGCGAGGGCAGCGGCGGCGGCTCGTCGGCCATGCCGCACAAGGCGAACCCGGTGCGCGCCACGCTCCTGGCAGCCGCCGCCCGGCGCGCCCCCCAGCTCGCGGCCACGCTGTACGGCTCGCTCGCCGCCGAGGACGAGCGGCCGGCCGGCGCCTGGCACGCCGAGTGGGAGCCGCTGCGCGACCTGCTCCGGCTGGTGGGCGGCGCGGCCTCCCACGCGGCGGAGCTGGCCGAGGGGCTGCGTGTGCACCCGGCCGCGATGCGCCGGAACCTCGGCATCACCCGGGGCCTGATCGTCTCCGAGCGGCTGTCGGCCGCCCTCGCGCCCGTCCTCGGCCGCGCGCGTGCCAAGGAGCTGCTGACCGAACTGGCCCGCCGCGCCCATGAAGAGAACCGCCCGCTGTCCGAACTGCTGGCACAGGTCTCCGAGTTGAAGGGCATCGATCTCGACGACCTGCTCGACCCCGCCCACTACACCGGCTTCGCCGGTCCGCTCACCGACCGTGCTCTGGAGCGACCTTGACCGTGAGACTCCTCAACCACCTGGAAGAAGGCCCGGCTTCCGCTCCCGCGCTGCTGCTCGGCCCCTCGCTCGGCACCTCCCTCGCCCTGTGGGACCGGGTCGCGCCCGAACTGTCCGCCGCCCACCGGGTGGTCCGCTGGGACCTGCCCGGGCACGGGGGCTCGGCGGCGGACCTGATCGGGCCGGGCGCGACCGTCGGCGACCTCGCCGCGCTGGTGCTGGAGCTGGCCGACGCCCTCGGCATCGACCGGTTCGCGTACGCGGGCGTGTCCCTGGGCGGCGCCGTCGGCCTGCACCTGGCCGTCCACCACCCCGGGCGGCTGTCCTCGCTGGCGGTGCTGTGCTCCTCCGCCCACTTCGGCGGGGAGGCGCCCTGGCGGGAGCGGGCGGAGCGGGTGCGCCGCGAGGGCCTGGAGGGGCTCGCACAGAGCGCCGACGCGCGTTGGTTCACGCCCGGTTTCAGTGTGCCAGGGCTGGTCCGCGACCACCGGGAGGCCGATCCGGGAGCCTACGCCGCCTGCTGTGACGCGCTCGCCGCGTTCGACCTGCGCGACCGGCTCGGCGACATCGCCGTACCGACGCTCGTGGTGGCGGGCCGGCAGGATCCCGCGACCCCGCCCCCGCACCTGCGGGAGATCGCCGACGCGGTGCCGGCGGCGACGCTGGTGGAGCTGCCCGGGGCCTCCCATCTGGCGCCGGCGCAGTGCCCGCGGGCCGTGCTGACCGCGCTGCGCACCCACCTCGACGGGCCGCCGGCGAGCGGGACTGCGGTGCGCCGGGAGGTGCTGGGCGACGCCCACGTGGACCGCGCGCAGGCTCGGCAGACGCCGTTCACGGCCCGCTTCCAGGACTTCATCTCCCGCTACGCGTGGGGGGAGATCTGGACGGACCCGACGCTGTCCCGCCGCGAGCGCAGCATGATCACGCTGACCGCGCTGGTCGCGCACGGCCACCACGACGAGCTGGCGATGCACGTCCGGGCGGCGCGGCGCAACGGGCTGACGCCGGAGGAGATCGGCGCGGTGCTGTTGCAGACCGCCGTGTACTGCGGGGTGCCGGCCGCCAACTCGGCGTTCGCGACGGCCCAGCGGGTCCTCGCCGAGGAGGAGGCGGGCTGAGGGGCGAGGGTGACCCCGCTGGTCGTACTCCCGGCAACGGCTCGTTCCCGTCGCCCGGGCGTGCGTAGGCTGATGGCATGTCCACTGTTCTGATCACCGGTGCCACCTCCGGGCTCGGCCGGTACGTCGCCTTCGAACTGGTCCGCTCCGGTCACCTCGTCCTGGCCCACGGCCGTGACCGGGCGCGCACCGAGCGGCTGGTCGAGGAGCTGCGCACGGAGGGCGCGGCCGAGGGGTTCGTCGCCGATCTCGCCCGGCTGGCCGAGGTGCGGGAGCTGGGCGCGCGGGTGGCCGAGGCGCATCCCGGCCTCGACGTGCTGATCAACAACGCGGGCGTCGGCGCGGGGACACCCGGCTCCGGGCGCGAGCTGAGCGCCGACGGGCACGAGCTGCGGCTCGCCGTGAACTACCTCGCGCCCGTGGTGCTGACGCGCGCCCTGCTGCCGGTCCTGCGGGCGAATCCGCCGGCCCGGATCGTCAACGTCGGCTCGGGCGGCCAGGAGCCCGTCGACCACGCGGACCCCGAGTTCAGCCGCAGCTACAGCGGCCTCTCGGCCTACTGCCGCAGCAAGTTCGCGCTCGCCGCGTACACCTTCACCCTGGCCGAGGAGCTGGCGGGCAGCGGCGTGTCGGTGAACGTGCTGCACCCCGCCACCTACATGGACACGGCGATGGTCCGCGAGGGCGGCATCACCCCGTGGAACTCGGTCGCCGACGGGGCACCGGGCGTGCTGGCGCTGGCCACCCGGGAGACGGGCAGCGGCGGGTACTACGACGGGACGCGGCCGGCGCGGGCGCACGAGGCGGCGTACGACGGGGACGTGCGCAAGCGGCTGGCGGCCGTGACGGAGCAGTTGCTGGCCATGTGAACACCGGGTGGCGCCGGCTCAGTGCAGCCCCCGCCCCGTCTCCAGCACCTCCCGTGCCTGGGTCACCAGCCCCTCCGCGCCGCATGCCCGCGCCAGGTCCAGGCCCCGGCTCAGTTCCGCGACCGAGCGGGCGGCGATGCCGTACTCGACGCGGGCCGCCGCGTGCTCGTACTGGCAGGGTGAGGCCTCCAGCTGGACCGCCCGCTGTCCCGTCGCCAGGGCGGCGGCGCACCGCAGGGCCTCGCCGATGGCGGTGTCCGTGCCGAACCGCTCGGCCTGCCGGCGGGCGTCGGCCGCGAGCTGGGCGGCCCGGTCCGGGTCCTGCCCGGCGAGCGCCTTGGCGAGGTCGATGGACCAGGGCGCGAGCACCGGGTTGTGCCCGCCACGGGAGGCGGCGGTCTTCTCGGCGGCCTCCAGTTCGTTGATGCCGTCCTCGGTGCGGCCGACGGCGAGCAGCAGCCGGCCGCGCACGGAGCGGATGTCGGGCAGCACGATGGTGGACGGGTACGGCGGCGCGAAACCGTACCGCTCGGCGACCGACCAGGCCTCCTCGACCCGGCCCCGGGCCAGCAGGGTGTCGACCAGTCCGCAGGTGGCCGACCAGTACAACGGCAGGCGGCGGCCAACGCGTTCGGCGAGGACGAGGGCCTCGCGCAGGGTGGACTCGGCGTCGCGCAGCCGGCCCTGTCTGCGGTAGGCGAGCCCGAGGAAGGCGTTGGCCAGGGAGAGATGGCCGCCGCGCCAGCCGGCCGTGGTGTAGACGCGCCGGGCCTCGGCGAACAGGCTCTCGGCGCGGTCGAGCCGGTCGGCGTAGGTGTAGGCGCTGCCGAGCATCATCAGCAGTTCCATGCCCCACTCGGGGTCGGTCCAGCCGAGGCCGGGCGCGAGGCGGCCGTTGACGAGGGCCCGGTCGCACAGGTCGATGACCTCGTCGGCGCTCTCGCCGTGGGTCATCGCGTCGAAGCCGCGCAGGATCAGCAGGGCGCGTTCGGCGTTGTCACGGCCGGCGCAGGTGCTCGCCAGCTCGGCCAGGCGCCGGGAGCGGGCCGGGGAGACGGTCTCGCCGTGGATGCCCTCCCACATGAACTGGAAGGCCTGCAACCGCATCCGGACGGGGCCCGCCTCGTGGCGGGCGGCCTCGGCCTCGACCGTGCGGACGGCCTCCTCGAGCTGGTCGTTGTGGAGCAGCGCCTGGGAGAGGCGGACGACGGCGTCGACCCGGTCGTCGCCGTCGAGGCCGGGCATGCCGAGCGCGCTCTGCAGATGGTCGATGGTGACCGCGGGGCTGGTCAGCAGGGTGGCGCAGCCGAGTTCGTAGAGGACGTGCGCGTGCACCTCGGGGAGGGGCGGCTCCGCCAGCGCGCGTTCCAGGCAGCGGCGGGCCGCGTCGGGCGCGCCGACGGCGAGGTGTTCGCGGGCGGCCTCGCGCAGCTGCCCGACCAGTTCCTCGTCGTCGTCCGGGTGCACCTTCAGCAGGTGCCGGGCGGCCTCGGCGGCGCCGCGGCCGCGCTCGGTGATCATCTGCGCGGCCACGCCGTGCATGGCGGTGCACACGCCGGGCGGGATGGAGTTGTAGACGGCGGTGGCGATGAGGGGGTGGACGAACTCCAGCTCGCCGTCGGTCCGTTCGGTGCCGGCGGGCGGCTCGGGTCGGGTGAGGATGCGGGCGTTGCAGAGGAGTTCGGCGCACGTCCGGGCCAGTTCGTCGTTCATGGTGGCGAGTTCGGCGACCATGTCGACGGTGATGCCGGTGCCGAGGATGGCGGCGGCCCAGGCGAACCGGGTCGCCTCCAGACCGAGGCCCTTGAGCCGGTCGACCAGTCCGCCGCCGCGGGCGGCGCGGTTGAGCGCGCGCAGTTCTCCCGCCTGCGCCTCGACCGGCTGGAGTTCGCTGTCCTGCACCTTGGCGAGGAGTTCGACGGTGTCGTAGGGGTTGCCGCCGGTGACGGCCCAGACCTCGCGGCAGAACGCGTCGTCGGCGTGCCGGCCGACGGTGGCGCGGGTGAGTCCGGCGGTGGCGTCCGGGGTGAGGGCGCTGAGGGTGGGGACGGGGCGGCCCGCGGCGGCCACCGCGTCGAGCAGGCGGGCGCTGTCCCCGCTGACCTCGCCGGGCCGGCGGGCGACCACGACGAGGACGGACAGGTCGTCCAGGCGTTCGGCGAAGGCGGCGAGCCAGCGCAGGGTCTCCTGGTCGGCCCAGTGCGCGTCGTCGACGAGCAGGACCAGCGGCCACTGGCGGCGGGAGAGCCGGCGCACCGCGGCGACGAGTCCGTCGCAGACGTACTGCGGGTCGGCGTTGTCGGCTTGCGGTTCCGCTATGCCGAGGGCGGGTCCGGCGATGTCGTACCAGTCGCCGAGGTACTCGCGGGCCTCCTCGGGCAGCAAGGACAGCAGCGCGGGCTGGAGGAGCTGCCGTACGACGTGGAACGGGACGGATCTCAGTGTCTCGGCGCCGCGGGCGGACCAGACGGCGCAGCCACGGCGTTCGGCGATGCGCCGGGTCTCGGCCAGCAGCGCGGTCTTGCCGAGTCCCGCCTCGCCCCGGATGACCAGCAGGCTGCCCGCGGACGACTGGTCCGCGCACAGGACGTCGAGTGCCTGCGCGACGGTGGCGAGCTCGGCGTCCCGCTCCCACAGGGGAGCCGAGCCGGCCGCCGACGGCCGTCCCTCCGTCATCCCGTTACCTCCCCAGGTCGCCCGAATGACGTACAGACCCCGAGCGTAGCCGTCGGGCGGGGCCCGCGGTGGCCGCTCGCGTCAGCTGTTGCCCGGCCGGGTGAAACAGGGGGCGGGCGGGCGACGCGACCGTCCGCGCGACCAGCGGACGGAGTGTCAACGGCGTCTGCGGGAGGGCGCCACCGAGAAATCCGGGGCAAAACATGGCGGTTTGCCCCCTTGGCGGCGGATCCTCTCATCCCGCTTTCACGGTCGCCTCATACGGTGGGGGCATGACGCAGGTGACTCCTCCCGGGTGGTACCCCGACCCCGGGCAGACGAACGACGGTCCGCCCACCGAGCGCTGGTGGGACGGCAAGGCCTGGACGGACCAGACCCGCCCCGCCGGCACGGCCGCCACATGGGGTCCCCCGGCCCAGCCGGCCGAGTCGCACCCGGCAGGCCCGGCGCCCTCGGCTCCCGCCGGGTTCGGCGCCTACCCGGCGTATCCGGGCCAGCAGGGCTTTCCGGGCCAGCAGGGCCATCAGGCGTATCCCGCTCCGCCGCCCGCCCCCTCCCGGCGCGGGCTGCGCACGGGCATAGCCGTCGCGGTGACGGCCGCGGTCCTGGCGAGCATCGGGGTCGGCGTGTACGCCCTCACCAAGGACGGCGGTGGCGGCGACGACCGCGCCGGGTCACGGCAGGGGCAGGACGGCGGCCGGGGCGGGCCGTTCGGCGGGCCCGGCGGCGGCTCGGGCGGGAGCGGCGGGTCCGGCGGCTCGGGCGGGTCCGGTGGGGCCTCGCCGTCCCCGGGTCAGTCGGAGGCGCCGAAGGTCAAGGGCGGCGGCTCCGTGACGGACCCGGTCAACGGCATCAGCCTGCCGGTGCCGAAGGGCTGGACCGGACAGACGATCAGCGTCGGCGCGCAGGTGACCTCCGACGACGCCTACAAGTGCCCGGGCAACACGGCCCAGACGTGCACCGCGGGCGGCGCCTACACGGCTCCGGCGGTGGCGCTGGGCATCGAGGCCGACACGGCGGAGGAGGTCGCGAAGGCGGACATCGCCGCCAACGCCAAGCAGTCGTACGGCGGCACCACCTACGGCAGCATCACCTCGCACGAGGTGCTGGCCTCCGAGGCGGTGACGGTGGCCGGGCAGAAGGGTTATCTCGTGCGCTGGAAGGCGGTCACGAGCAAGGGGTCCGACGGCTACGTCGAGTCGGTCGCCTTCCCCTCCCCCGACGACGCCCGGCAGATCGTGGTGGTCCGCTTCGGCGTGGACGTCGGGCAGAAGCTGTCCGTCATCGACGAGATCCTCAAGGGGATCAAGGTCTCGTCCGGCGGCGGGAGCGGCCAGGACGTCTGAGAGACGGATCGGCCGGGTGGGATCCCCCTCCGCTCAAGAGGAATCCCACCCGGCCGGGGGGTGCGCGCCGCCCCCGTCCCCACGGTGCGGCGCGGGCAGGTCACCGTTCAGTCATCCCGTGAACGGCGGCCTGGGTCTCATGTCAGTCCGAGCGAGGGCAGCACGGCGGCCTCCACGAAGCGGACGAGGTAGTCGGAGTCGGCGTAGTGGCCGTCGACCACCGGGCGCACGCGCAGCACGCCGAACATCATGGCCGGGACGTACTCCAGCGCCGGGTGGCCCGCCCGGACCTCGCCCCGGGCCACGCCCCGGGCCAGGATCTCCTGCAGCGCGGCGATCTCCGGCTCCACCAGGGCCTCGCGCAGCGCCTGGGCCAGCTCCTGGTCCGCCGTCACCGCGTGCCCCAGCGCCTGGAGCAGCCGGGTGTCCTTGCCGGACCAGTCGCCCGCGGCCCGCGCGGCCTGGCGCAGGTCCTCGGCGAGCGATCCGGTGTCGATGCCGGCGAACCTCACCCGGCGGCTGGCGCGCAGCGCCGCCGCGACGAACTGCGGCTTGGTCTTCCATTGCCGGTAGAGCGTGGACTTGCTGCACCGGGTGCTGGCGGCGACGCCCTCCATGGTGACGGACTCGTAGCCGCACTCGCGGATCTGTTCCAGCACGGCGTCGAAGAACTCCCGCTCACGCTCCGGCGTGATCTTGGAGCGGCGCGAGGCGACGACCGTGTCCGGTGCGTCCGCGGCCTGCGACGTCATGCGGTGCTTCCCCTCACTCGTGCCTGTTTCCCGTGGCTGTGCGGCGCCTGGTTCCCGTCCCCGTTCCCAGTGTGGCGCACATCAATCGATACGCCAGTGTACCGGTACTCAAGCGTATCGGTACACTGGCGTATCGGTACGGCAACGTATCGATGAGTTCCGGTGTGGACCGGGGCTCGTCCGCACCACGACACGCACCACCGTCAGCGAAGGGGCCGGGGGATGAATGCCCGAACCGAGCCTGCGGAGGCGGACACGGAACCGGAGACTCCGGCCCGTCCGTCTCTGATACGTGAGTTCCTGCTGGTCGCCGGGCTCTTCCTGGTCTACAAACTGGGCCGCCAACTGGCCACCGGTCACACCGCCGACGCCTTCCGCAACGCCCGGCACGTCTGGCACCTGGAGCGCAGCGCCCATCTCCCCGACGAGGCCGGCGTGCAGTCCGCACTGCTGCACGGCGACACCCTCGTCCACCTGGCGAACACCTACTACGCGACCGTTCACTTCCCGGCCACGCTCGCCTTCCTGGTCTGGCTGTACCTGCGGCGGCCCGTGCACTACGTCTGGGCCCGCCGGGTCCTCGCGGTCCTCACCACGGCCGCCCTCGTCCTGCCCTTCACGTTCCCGCTGGCCCCGCCGCGCATGCTGACCGGGACGGGCCTGGTCGACACCGCCCGGATCTACGGCCCGTCCGTGTACGGCCCGCCGTCCAGCGACCACCTCTCCAACCAGTTCGCGGCGATGCCCTCGCTGCACTTCGGCTGGGCGCTGATGGTGGCGATCGGCCTCATGGCCGCCACCCGGTCCCGGTGGCGCGGGCTGTGGCTGCTGCACCCGCTGATCACCCTGCTGGTGATCGTGGGCACGGCGAACCACTACTGGCTCGACGCGATCGTCGCCACGGCCATGCTCGGTCTCGCGCTCACGGTCGTCCCTCCGCCGCGGCGGACGGCCGGCACGGCGGGACGCGGGACCGGTCTGCTGAGCCCGCACGAGGCCGTCCTGGCGGGAGCGGGCCGATGAGCGCCGCCGCCGTGGCCGCCCTCGGCCTGTCGCTGGTGTCGGCCGTCGCCTACGCGCTGGCCGCCGTCGCCCAGGAGCGCCTCGCCTCGCGCAGCGCCGGCACCGGCCTGCTGCGGCTGCTGGGCACCGGTGCCTGGTGGTCGGCGGTCGGGCTGAACGCCGCCGCCGCGCTGCTGCACGTCGTCGCCCTGAAGTACGGCCCGCTGACCGTCGTACAGCCGCTGGGCGCGCTCACCCTGGTCGCCGCGGTGCCCCTGGGGGCGCGGGCGGCCGGCCGGCGGGTCAGCGCCGCGGAGTGGCGCGGTACGGCACTCACGCTGCTCGGGCTCGCCGCGCTGCTGGTCACCGCCTCCGGCCCGGCGCCCGCCCGGGTGCTGTCGCTGACCGAGGCCCTGGTGGTCGCCGGCACGACCGCCGCCGCGATCGGTCTGCTGTCCTGGCCCGGCGCCCGGCCGGGCCTCAGGCACGCCACCGCGTCCGGCTTCGCCTCCGGTGTCGCCTCCGCGCTCACCCAGACGGTGACCGTCGCGGCCACGGACCGGTCGGGCCCGGCGCTGAGCACCGAGGTGATCGTGGTCGCCGTGCTCGTCGCCGCGTTCGCCGTCGGCGGGCTGCTGCTGTCCCAGACTGCCTATCGCGGCGGTCTAGGCGCCCCGCTGGCCGTGGTCACCCTCACCAACCCGGTGGCCGCCGCGGTGATCGGCCTCAGCCTGCTCGGGCAGGGCCTCCAGGGCGGTGCCGCCGGGGTGCTGCTGGCCCTGGCCGGCGCGGGGCTGGCCGCGTGGGGCGTCGTGCTGCTGACCCGGACGGCACCCGCGTCCGGCGGCCATGACGCGGACGACGAGCACCCGGTGGCAGCGGTGCTGGCACTGGAGCCGGGCACGGCGACCGCGGAACCGGTGCTGCTGCCCCGGCAGCCGGACCAGCCGGGGCATCTCACGGCACTGTGACCACCCGGACATACGGCGGCGGCCGGTGCGCGGAGCGTTCCGCGGGCACCGGCCGCCGTCGCCGTACTGCTTCCTGCCGTCCGGACGTGCCGGTCAGCCCCAGCCGCGCGCGTCCTGCTTGAGCGCGGTGTCCACCGTCAGCGCCGTGGCCACCACGAGGCTCAGCAGCGGTTCGGGGAGCTGGTAGTGGATCTGCAGGACGTAGTTGTCCGCCGTCGTGAACAGCGTCTTGGCGAGGCCTTCCCAGGTCTTGGTGATCCGGGCGACCTCGTTGTCGGCGTGGTCGACGATCGCGAAGTTCCAGGCGCGCCAGTTCTCCGCCTTGATCGCGCCGACCTGCTGGCCGTTCGCCATCATCGCGAAGTTGATCTTCCCGATCATGTTCTTCTGGACGATCTCGCCGACCGGCGAGCCGTCCGGGCGGGTCACGACCACCCGCGACTTGAAGATCTTCGCGGGCCGGGTCAGCAGCAGTTGCGGCTGGCCGTAGGCGTCGCGGATCTCCAGCTTGTGGGTGAGGAACTGGTCCAGGCTGGAGACGAAGCGCAGGATCTTGCGCAGCACGCCCTGCCCGACCTGGGTGACCGAGCCGATCTCCCGGCCGCTCTGATCCATGACCTTGTACTCGTTGGTCAGCTCGATCAGCTTGGCCTTCTGGTTCACGACCAGGACGGGCTCGGTGAAGAGGGTGCCGCCGCCGGGGCCGCCGGCCGCGACACCGGCCTGCTGCTGCACCTGACGCTGCACCTTGGCGTCGCCGGCCTGCTGCTGCGGGAAGGCGGCCTGCTGCGGCGGGACCTGTCCGGCGCCCTGCTGGGCCGGATTGGTGTGCTCGGTCCACTGCGTGCCGTCCCAGTAGCGGAGCGTCTGCGCCGCTCCGTGCGGATCGGGGTACCAGCCTGCAGGAGTGTTCGATTGCGTGGTCACCGGGGCACACTACCCTGCTGTGACCGGTACCTGACCAGCCCGCACGGAGCGGTGTTCATCGCCCGTTCACCCCGTGACGATCGCCGGGTCGCTGACGCCGGGCCGCCCGTTCTCCACGTGCCCGGCGAAGCCGCGCAGGAAGGCCGGGTCGGCCTCGGAGGTCACGGTCAGGTCGTACCAGCGCTTGCTCGCCGCGAGCGCGACGGTGTGCCGCACGGTCGCGCCGGGCCGGACCGTCACCGTCGCCGGGCCACCGTGGTAGCCGTTGACCAGCTTCAGCTTCGCCGTGCCGGAGCCCTTATTGGTGAAGGTGAGCTCGATGTCGTCGCCCTTGTGCCGGGCGGTGACCTCGGGACCGGCGACCTTGTTGCGGCCCTTGAAAACGCGCAGGAAGCCGTTGGGGCCGTGCACGGTGAGGTCGTAGTCGCCGCCGGAGTACGCCGAGTTCCAGGTGTCCGAGAGCGTCTTGCCGGCCTCCGTGGTGTACGTCCAGGGGCCGTCGGTCCGGCTGTTGGACGTGACGAGGAAGACGGCGCCCGCGTGCGCCCCGGAGCCGAACGTGAGCGTGAACTTGCCGGCCGCGGTGTCCGCCGTGCCGTCCACCACGGGGGCGTACTTCAGCGGCCGGGTGGGCCGGCTGCCCTGCTCCTGCTTGGGAAGGGTGCCGCTCGCGGGAGGCTTGGGGACGTAGTCGGGGTGGCGGTCGTGGTCCTTGGGCTGGTAACCGGCCGTGGAGGGCAGCACGACCCGCGCGGTGTCCTTGCGGGAGAAGTCGAAAGCACTGGTCAGGTCGCCGCATATGGCCCGCCGCCAGGGCGAGATGTTCGGCTCCTGTACACCGAAACGACGCTCGATGAACCGGATGATCGAGGTGTGGTCGAGAGTCTCGGAGCAGACGTACCCGCCCTTGCTCCAGGGGGAGACCACCAGCATCGGCACGCGCTGGCCGAGCCCGTAGGGGCCGGCGACATGGCCGGCGTCGCCCTTGAAGAGGTCCGGCGCGGGGTCGACCGTCGACTTGCCCTGGGCGGCCGAGGCCGGCGGGTAGGGCGGGATGACGTGGTCGAAGAAGCCGTCGTTCTCGTCGTAGGTGATGAACAGCGCGGTCTTCCCCCACACGTCGGGGTCGGAGGTGAGCGCGTCCAGGACCTGGGAGACGTACCAGGCGCCGTAGTTGGCGGGCCAGTTCGGGTGCTCGGTGAAGGCCTCGGGGGCGACGATCCAGGAGACCTGGGGCAGCTTGCCGCCCTGGACGTCCGCCTTCAGCCGGTCGAAGAAGCCCTCGCCCTTGCGGGCGTCGGTGCCGGTGCGGGCCTTGTCGTACAGCGGGTCGCCGGGCTTGGCGTTCCGGTACTGGTTGAAGTACAGCAGCGAGTTGTCGCCGTAGTTGCCGCGGTAGGCGTCGTCGATCCAGCCCCAGCCGCCGTTCGCGTCGAGTCCGTCGCCGACGTCCTGGTAGATCTTCCAGGAGACCCCGGCCCGCTCCAGGCGCTCGGGGTACGTGGTCCAGCCGTAGCCCGCCTCGTCGTTGCCGAGGACCGGGCCGCCGCCCTTGCCGTCGTTGCCGGTGTAGCCCGTCCACATGTAGTAGCGGTTCGGGTCCGTGGAGCCGATGAACGAACAGTGGTAGGCGTCGCAGATGGTGAAGGCGTCCGCGAGGGCGTAGTGGAAGGGGATGTCCTCGCGCGTGAGGTACGCCATCGTCGTCGCGGACTTCGCGGGCACCCACTTGTCGTACTTGCCCCCCGCGAAGGCGGTGTGTCCGTCGTTCCAGCCGTGCGGGAGGTCCTGGATGAAGGCCAGGCCCAGGTCGTCGGCGTCCGGGTGGAAGGGCAGGACGTCCTTCGTGCCGTCGGACTGCTTCCAGACGGACCTGCCGTTCTGGGTGACCGCACGGGGGTCGCCGAAGCCGCGGACTCCTCTGAGCGAGCCGAAGTAATGATCGAAAGAACGGTTCTCCTGCATGAGGACGACGATGTGCTCGACGTCCTCCACCGATCCGGTGCGGTGGTGGGCGGGCAGGGCGGCCGCGCGCTGGATGCTGCTGGACAGCGCCGTGAACGCCGTGGTGGCGCCGGCGATCTGGAGGAAGCGCCGCCGGTTGACTTCGGGCATGGGTGAGGGTCCTCTCATCCTGACGTACGCGATGCCGCCAGATGACGGAATCCGCGCGGAGCGAGTGTTCCAAGAGCAGCAAACGTCAGGGAAGGGTGTGATGGCGCCCGTGTGAAACTCGGCGGTACGCGTGGTGCCGCGTCACCGGGTCGCCCCTGACCCGGTGACGCGGCGGCGGACGACGGCGCTCAGGACGTCGTGTACGCCTCCACCTCGCTGAACTGGCCAGCCGGCCAGCCCGTGTTGGCGGTGACGGTCAGGCGCAGGTAGCGCAGGTTCGTGCCACTCGGCAGGGTCACGGTCGCGGTGTTGCCGGTGGCCGGGTCGAAGCGGTAGCCCTGCGCGCCCAGCACGGTCGAGTAGCCGGAGCCGTCGGTGCTGCCGAGCACCGTGACGGTCTGGGTACGGGCACCCCAGGCCGAGGACGGCGGCAGCTTCAGCACCAGGCGGCGCACGGCGTAGGAGGAGCCGAGGTCGACCGTGAGGGACTGCGGGAAGGCGTTGTTGGCGGACTCCCAGTACGAGTTCGCGTCACCGTCGACCGCCTTGCCGGGGGTGTAGACGTCCTGGGAGCCGGTCGCGGTGGCCGGACGGCCCTTGGCGAGGTTGCGGTTCGGGTCGGGCTCCGGGTTGCCCTGTCCGGGCTGCGGCCAGGTGGAGCAGTCCGACCAGGTGCTGGACCAGCCGGAGTTGCCGCCGCCGTCGGTGAGGGCGAAGGAGCCGGAGTTCGCCGGGTAGGGGCAGTTGTAGACGCCGGCCGCGCCGACCTGGGTGGCGGTGACGTTCTTGAAGGTCGCCGCGCCCTGCGCCTCGGCCTGGACCACGACCGTGCCGGTGTTCCGCACGGTCGCGCCGGTGACGTTGACGTTCCGCACCGGGTAGCCCTGCCCGCCGCCGGAGACGAACTCGAAGGCGCTGTAGGGGCTGTCGGTGATCGTCGTGTTGGTGATGTTGACGGTGGCGTTGATGGCGCTGTCGTAGGAGTCGACGCGCAACGCGCCCATCGGATGGTTCCAGTTGGGGTTCATCGCACCGGTGCGCACCAGCGTGTTGCCGTCGACCGTGATGGTGCCCGCGAGGGGGCTGAACGGATCGAGGAACTTCTGGTTGGAGATGGCGATACCGCTGCCGAGGGCGTTGGTGTCGGAGATCAGGTTGTTCCGTACGGCGATGTCGGTGCCGCCGTAGATGGCGATGCCGTTGGCGAGGTTGGGCTGCGAGATCGTGTTGTTCTCGAAGCTGGAGTCGGTGTCCGGGGAGTACAGCGACCACATGGCGAGGGAGTCGTCGCCCTGGTTGCGCAGGAAGTTGTTGCGGACGCGGACGCCCTTCGCCGTGCCGTTGAGGTTGAGGCCGTCGGCGGTGGTGTCGAGGATGCGGTTGTTCTCCACCACCAGGTTGTCGTTGTTGCCCGTGAGCCACAGGCCGACCTTCAGGTGCTGGATCCACATGCCGGAGACCGAACTGTTCGGCCCGAGCGAGCCGTTGACGAAGTTGTCCGGGCTGGAGTCGACGCGTTCGGTGACCTCGCCGATGACCGCGAAGTCCTTGATACGGACGTTGCCCGCCGAGCCGGACTGGTCGATGAAGCGGGAGGTGTGCACGACCGAGTACCAGCTGCCGGCACCTTGCAGGGTCACGTTCTGCACGCCGCTGAGCGAGGAGGTGATGCGGTAGTCGCCCGGCGGTATCCACACCGTGCCGCCCTGTGCGGCGGCGATGGCGTCCCGGAAGGCCTGGGTGGAGTCGCCGTTGCCGCTGGGGTCGGCGCCCTTGGAGACGACGGACACCGATCCGGCGGGCTGGCCGGCGGCCGCTGCCACCTGCTCGAAGTCGGCGACGTCGACGGTGACCTGGACGCCGGCCGCCTCGACGGCGACCTTGTCGCCGGCCTGGACGGTCTGCCCGAGCAGCATCCGGGTGTTGTCGAAGAAGTGGTGCGTCTTGGCGCCGGGGATCCAGCCGGTGTCGATGTACGAGTACTTGGAGGTCACCGGCAGGGTCTTGGTGAGCCGGGTGCCGTTGACGTACACGTTGAGGGCCCCGGACTGGCCGTCCGGCACGCTGTAGGCGATGTTCACCGCGTTGGCGGCGCGCGGCACGGTGAACTCCACCCGCTGCCCGGCGGACAGCCGGACGGCCTGCCGGCCGGAGGCTTCCGAGGCGAGGCTGCCCTGCGTGTAGTCCGGGCCGATCTTCGTGCCGTTGCCGGTCGCCGACTCGGCCTCCACGGAGGTGAAGGGGAGGGTGGCACCCGCGGCCGCGTGGGCGGCCGGGGCGACGGTGACGAGCATTCCGGCGGCGAGGGCGACGACCGCCCCGATGGCCGGCATGCGCCGGAGGTGTCCGGCGGTGCTGCTGTGCATGTGCTGATCCCTTCGTGGTGGGGGTGCGTGGGATAGCAAGGTGCGTACGGGCGCGGCTCAGGCGCGCAGCCAGGCCGCCGTGTCCTGCGGCAGCCGGCCCGCGTCGTCCAGCGGGCCGCTGCTGAGCAGGAGCCGGGAGTGCGCGGGAAGGTCGGCGGGCGTGGCAGCGAGGTTGACCACGCACAGCGCCGCGTCCGCGCGGGAGAAGGCGAGCACGCCGTCGGGGGCGGGCAGCCAGGTCAGGGGGCCGTCGCCGAACTCGGGGCGCAGCGCGATGGCCTCGCGGTAGAGCGTGAGCAGGGAGTGGGGGTCCCGCTGCTGACGGTCGACCGCGTACGAGGGCCAGTCGGCCGGCTGCGGCAGCCAGGGCTCCTCGCGGGAACCGAAGCCCGCGTACGGCAGTTCGGCGGCCCACGGCAGCGGCACCCGGCAGCCGTCGCGGCCGGGGTCGACGCCCCGCGAGCGGAAGTACATCGGGTCCTGGATGCGGTCGGCCGGGATCTCGGCCTCCGGCAGGCCCAGCTCCTCGCCCTGGTAGAGGTACACCGACCCGGGCAGCGCGAGCGACAGCAGGGCGGCGGCCCGCGCCCGGCGGGTGCCGAGCGCGAGGTCGGTCGGGGTGCCGAAGGCCTTGGTGGCGAAGTCGAAGGCGGTGTCCTCGCGGCCGTACCGGGTCACCGTGCGGGTGACGTCGTGGTTGCACAGCACCCAGGTGGCCGGGGCGCCGACGGGGGCGTGCTCGGCGAGCGTGGTGTCGATGGAGGCGCGCAGCCGGCCGGCGTCCCAGGGGCAGGACAGGAAGGAGAAGTTGAAGGCCGTGTGCAGTTCGTCGGGGCGCAGGTAACGGGCGAAGCGTTCGGGGTCGGGGAGCCAGACCTCGCCCACGAACACGCCGCCGTACTCGTCGGCGACCCGGCGCCACGAGCGGTAGATGTCGTGGAGTTCGTCGCGGTCGACGAACGGGTGCGGCTCCGGGTGCGTGGCGAGGTCGGGGAGGTCCGGGTCCTTGGCGAGGAGGGCCGCCGAGTCGATGCGGACGCCGGAGACGCCCCGCTCGAACCAGAAGCGCAGGATGTCCTCGTGCTCCTGGCGGACCGCCGGGTGCGCCCAGTTGAGGTCGGGCTGCTCGGGGGTGAACAGGTGCAGGTACCAGTCGCCGTCGGGCAGCCGGGTCCACACCGGCTCGGTGGAGCCGACGAACTGGGACGGCCAGTCGTTCGGCGGGAGTTCGCCGTGCGCGCCGCGGCCGGGCCGGAAGTGGAACAGCTCGCGCTCGGGGCTGCCGGGCCCCGCGGCGAGCGCGGCCCGGAACCAGGGGTGCTGGTCGGAGACGTGGTTGGGCACGATGTCGACGATGGTCCGGATGCCCAGCTCACGGGCCTCGGCGATGAGTTTCTCGGCCTCGGCGAGGGTGCCGAAGGCGGGGTCGATGGCCCGGTAGTCGGCGACGTCGTAGCCGCCGTCCTTCAGCGGAGACACGTACCAGGGCGTGAACCACAGGGCGTCAACGCCGAGTTCGGCGAGGTACGGCAGCCGGGCGCGGACGCCCGCGAGGTCGCCGGTGCCGTCGCCGTCGCCGTCCGCGAAGCTGCGGACGTACACCTGGTAGATGACGGCCGAGCGCCACCAGTCAGGGTCTTTCCGGGCATGGCTGGGCTGTCCCACTGAGCTTGCCTTTCTGTAGACGGGGCGGCGGCGTCAGCCCTTGGTGCTGCCCGCGCTGATCCCGGCGATGATGTGCCGCTGGAAGACGAGGAACAGCGCCACCATCGGGATGCTGGCGATCACCATCGCGGCGATGAGCACGGTGAGCTGGATGTTCTGCGAGAGCTGGACCAGGGCCACGCTGATCGGCTGTTTTCCGGTGTCGGAGAAGACCATCAGCGGCCACAGGAAGTCCTGCCAGACGGCGACCAGCGCGAAGATCGACACCACGCCGAGCACCGGCCGGGACATGGGCAGGACGACGGACCACAGGATGCGGAGCCTGCCGGCGCCGTCGATCTCGGCGGCCTCCAGGACATCGCGCGGGAGCTGGTCGAAGAACCGTTTGAGCAGGTAGAGGTTGAAGGCGTTGGCGACGGCCGGCAGCCAGATGGCCAGGGGGTCGTTGAGCAGGCTGGTGTGGATCAGCGGCAGGTCGGCGACGGTCAGGTACTTCGGGACGACCAGCGCCTGTGCCGGGACCATGAGGGTGGCGAGGATGCCGCCGAGCACCACCTTGCCGAAGGCGGGCTTCAGCTTGGACAGGGAGTAGGCGGCGGCCGTGCAGAACACCAGCTGGAAGGCCCAGGCACCGGCCGCCTGGACGAGCGTGTTCCCCAGGTGCCGCGGGAGCTCCATGAGGTCCCAGGCGTCGGTGTAGCCGCTGAGGTGCCAGTGCTCGGGGAGGAGCGTCGGCGGGGTCCGGGCCACCTCGTCCGGGGACTTCAGGGCGCCGGTCACCATCCAGTAGACGGGGAAGAGGAAGGCGAGCGCGAAGAGGACGACGACGGCCGTGAACACCGTCCAGTAGAGGGCCTTGCCGCGCGGGCGGGCGAGGGTGGCCGGGGAGATCAGGGTGCGGGTGCCGGTGGTCATGCGTCCCCCTCGGAGCGGGTGAGCCGCAGGTAGACCGCGGAGAAGGCGCCGAGCAGCAGCAGGAGCATCACGCTGAGGGCGCAGGCGCCGCCGAAGTCGTTGTAGAGGAAGGCGTATTTGTAGATGAGGTAGAGGACGGTGACGGTGGAGTTCTCGGGGCCGCCGCCGGTGATGACGAACGGTTCGGTGAACACCTGCATGGTGGCGATGATCTGAAGGAGCATCAGCATCAGGATCACGAACCGGGTCTGCGGGACCGTGACGTGCCGGACGCGCTGGAGGAGGTTCGCGCCGTCCAGTTCGGCCGCCTCGTACAGCTCGCCGGGGATGGACTGGAGGGCGGCCAGGTAGATGAGGACGGTGCCGCCCATGTTGGCCCACGTGGCGACGATGACCAGCGAGATCAGCGCGGTGTCGGCGCCGTTGGACCAGTTGGAGGTGGGCAGGTGCAGGAAGCGGAGCGTCTCGTTGGCCAGGCCGGCTCCGGGGTCGTAGAACCACTTCCACAGCAGGGCGCTGACCACCGGCGGGATCATCACCGGCAGGTAGACCACGACCCGGAAGAAGGCCTTGGCGTGCCGCAGCTCGTTGAGCACGAGGGCGAGGACGAAGGGGATCGCGAAGCCGATCAGGAGGGCCAGCAGGGTGAAGGTGAGGGTGTTGCGCCAGGCGGCCGTGAACTCGGGGTCGTGCAGGACCCGGGTGAAGTTGGCGGTGCCGACCCACTCGGGCGGTGAGCCCGGGGTGTACTTCTGGAAGGCGATGACGACCGCGCGGATCGCCGGGTACCAGGAGAACAGGGCGAAGCAGAGCAGGCCGCCGAGGAGGAAGCCGTAGGCGCGGATCTGGTCGGTCAGGCGGCGCCGCCTCCGGTCCCCTGCCGGGGGCGGCGCCTGGACCGGGAGAGCCGAGGCCTGCGCCTCGGGCCGTCGCTCGGCCGTCTTCGTCATGGTGGTCAGCTCCGGGCCAGAATGCTGTCGATCTTGCCGGACGCCTCCTTGAGAAGCTGGTCGATGTCGGCGTCCTTCTTGGTCAGGACGGCGGAGACGGCGCCGTCGAGGACGGAGTAGATCTGCTGGGCGTGCGGCGGCTCGATCTTCAGCTGGAGCTTGTGGTTGCCGTCGAGGAACGCCTGGTAGTTCTCCACCGGGACGTTGGCGTTGGCCTTCTTCACCCGCTGGTCGGTGGCGTCGGCGGCGCCGGTGAACAGGCGCGGCTCGGGCAGGCCGACGGGGGCGTCGTGCTTCTTGGCGCGCGCGTAGTCGCCGAGGAAGCCCTTGCCGGGGGTGAGGAACATGTGGTCGAGCCACTTCAGGCCGGCCCGGATCTGGGCGGGCGTGGCCTTCTTGTTGAACATGTAGCCGTCGCCGCCGATGAGGGTGCCCTTGCCGCCCGGCATGGGGGCCAGGGCGAGGTCCTTGTAGTTGCCGCCCTTCTCCTTGACGAGGATCGGGATGTTGTCGGGGGCGGCGAGGTACATGCCGAGCTTGCCCGAACCCATCATCTGTTGCGCGTCGTTGATGACGAGGAGCTGCTTGCTGCCCATCGAGTCGTCGGTCCACCGCATGTCGTGCAGGTTCTTCAGGACGGCGCGGCCCTCGGGGGTGTCGATGGTGGCCTTCTTGCCGTCCGCGCTGACGACGTCGCCGCCCTGGGAGTACAGCTCGGCGGTGAAGTGCCAGCCGCCCTGGTTCTGCGCGCTGTAGTCGGCGTAGCCGACGGTGCCGTCGCCGAGGGCGGCGATCCTCTTGGCGGCGGCGCGGACCTCGTCCCAGGTCGCCGGGGGCTTGTCGGGATCCAGGCCGGCCTTCTCGAAGAGCGCGCGGTTGTAGATCAGCCCCATCGAGTATCCGGTGCGCGGGATGCCGTAGACCTTCCCGTCGACGGTGTAGATGTCCCGCAGCTGCTTCTGGATGCTGTCGTAGTTCTTGAGTTCCTTGAGGTACGGGGTGAGGTCGGCGGCCTGGCGGACGTCGACGACGTGCCGCGCGTCCGTGAAGTACGTGTAGAACACGTCCTCCATCTGGCCGCCGGCGAGCTTGGCGTCGAAGGTCTTCGGGTCCTGGCAGGGGAAGGCGTCGTGCGCGACGACGTCGATGTCCGGGTTGGCCTCCTCGAAGGCCGCGATGTCCGCCTCGAAGAAGGAGCGGTCGAGCTTGGCGCTCCTGGGCGGCTCGCAGTTGACGGTGATGCGGGTCTTGCCGCTCGCCGAGCCGTCGTCACCGGACCCGCAGGCGGTGGCGGCGAGGGCGAGGGAGGAACAGACGCCGATCGCGAGGACGGCACGGCGGAACCCGGTGTGTCTCATCGGTGGACCCCTCATGGCACTCATGGCAGGAGCGGTGGGCGTCGCACACTCAAGCACCGCCGACATCGGACCGCAAGATGTCGCGCAGAATCTGCAATTGTTCGACAGCAGGCTGGATCTTCCGGAGTTCAGTCCCGCGGGGCTTGCGCGGTGGAGCCGCGCACCACCAGCTCCGGCTCGAACAGCAGCTCCTCGGCGGGTACGGCGGTGCCCCCGATCTGCGCGTTCAGCAGTTCCACGGCCGCGCGCCCCATGGCCTCGATGGGCTGGCGGACTGTGGTCAGCGGGGGTTCGGTGCAGTTCATGAACGCCGAGTCGTCGTAGCCGACGACCGAGATCCGGCCCGGAACGTCGTACCCCTTGCGGCGCGCCGCCCGCACGGCGCCGAGCGCCAGCGGGTCGGAGGCGCAGATGATGCCGGTGACGCCCCGGTCGATCAGCCGTGCGGCGGCCGCGTGGCCGCCCTCGATGGAGAAGATGGCCCGCGCGACGAACTCGTCCGGCAGATCGCCGGCGACCGCCCGGGCGGCGGCCAGCTTGCGCGCCGACGGCACGTGGTCACCGGGGCCGAGCACCAGCCCGATGCGCTCGTGGCCGAGGGAGGCCAGGTGCCGCCAGGCCTGCTCGACGGCGACGGCGTCGTCGCAGGACACGCCCGGGAAGCCGAGGTGTTCGATGGCCGCGTTGACCAGCACGACCGGGATGTTGCGCTCGGCGAGCAGCCGGTAGTGGTCGTGCGGCGCGTCGGCCTGGGCGTACAGGCCGCCGGCGAAGACGACGCCGGAGACCTGCTGCTGGAGCAGCAGCTCGACGTAGTCCGCTTCCGACACCCCGCCCTTGGTCTGGGTGCACAGCACCGGGGTCAGCCCGAGCTGGGCCAGGGCACCGCCGATGACCTCGGCGAACGCCGGGAAGATCGGGTTCTGCAGCTCGGGCAGGACGAGACCGACGAGCCGGGCGCGCTCACCGCGCAGCTGGGTCGGGCGCTCGTAGCCGAGGACGTCGAGAGCCGTCAGCACCGCCTGCCGGGTGGCTTCGGAGACTCCGGGCTTGCCGTTGAGGACCCGGCTGACCGTGGCCTCGCTGACCCCGACCTTCTTCGCCACTTCCGCAAGTCGTCGCGTCATGGACGCAAGCGTAGCGCAAATCACGCAAGTGGCTTGCGTTGCGACGTCGGCGGGGCATCGGGTCCGTGAGGAGTGGGTGGCGTGCGCATGAGTCGGTGGGGTGCGTGAGGAGCGGGTGGAGCCCGCACGAGCGTCGGTGGTGTGCGAGGAGGCTGTGGCGCCCGCACCAGGCTGTGGCGTGCGTGAGGAGTCTGTGGCGCCCGCACGAGCCAGAGGCGTGGCGCCCGAACTCGGGGGCGTCCGCACGAGCCCACGGGTGCGCAAGAACTCGGGGCGCCCGCCAGAGAAACGGCAGGCCCGCGCCGGCCGGCGGAGCCGTCGTGCCGGCCCGGCGCCGTCGGCGACCTGAACGCCGGCGGTGCCGGGTCAGTCCTCCGTGGACGGCACGACCGTCAGGTGCGAGGAGGCGTCCCGCGAGCGGCGCGGACGACGCACCGGTGCGGCGGGCCGGCGGGGGTCGCGCAGGACCATCGTCAGACGCCGGTACCCCAGCTCCCGCAGCGGCTGGGGGATCTCCTCGACGATGCGGCACTCGGTGCGCCCGCGCCGCGGGTCCGGGTGGTGCAGGAGGCGTACGGCGCCGTCGAGGCGGGTCGCGGCCTCGCCGACGGCCCGGATCCAGTGCGGCAGGCCCTGCCGGTAGGCGGCCTCCATGATCGGGTCCTGGGCGATCTCCCGGCGGACCGCCTGGAGATCGTGGTCGTGTCCGTGGGTCTCCAGGACGGTCCGGAGCTGGGCCAGCATCGGCAGGCACCAGCCGGACTCGTGCTCGCCGAGGACCTCGCCGGCGTCGGGGTGGAAGAGCACGAACCGGAGGAAGTTCTCCCCCGGCATGGCCGTCGGGTGGGGGCGCACACCGAGGAAAAGTGTCTCGAACGCGCTGTTGGCCATGACCACGTTCCAGTGGTGGTCGACGACCAGGGACGGGCAGGACTGTGACTCCAGCAGCGCTCCGTAGTCCTGGAGGTACGCCTGGATCTCGCAGGTGTCGGGGACGGGCCGCGGTGCCGGCCGCTGCCCTCCTGCCTGATATGCCATCGGGAGGTCACCCCTCTTGCCTCTGCGGCCTTTCTCGCGGCGAGTGCGATCCTGCTGCCCAGGCAAGAGCCATGTCAACTATCGTGGCATTTCGTGCCGGTTGACGGCTGAAATTCGCCACAGTTGTGGCGACACCTGGATGTGAGTTCGAGACACCCGCTAATCTCCGGGAAGTTCACGGCGATCGCTCGTGAGAAGCACGGACGCATCTGAAGCCCTCTAGAGACGTAGGAGTTCTGTCGGTGACGGATGGCTACGAGGATCCGGGCGCCTCGGCGACCGCCCAGCTGCCGGCCGTCGTCGCCCGCGTCACCGCGCTCGCCGACCGCCTCGGCGTCCCGCATGCCGAGGTCTTCGACGTCGGGCGGCTCTCCATCGCCTGCGGGGTGCCGGAGCCAGTGGTCAAGGCTCTGCTCAGCGGTCGGCCCGCGGGCGAGCCGGACGTCCAGGCCCGCTTCCTGCAGCGCCTGGACCTGCTGCGCCGCACCCGGCTGAAGCCGGGCGGACGCCGGTACACCCAGCAGGAGATCGCCGACGGCGCGGGCATGTCCCGGCAGCAGGCCGGCGCCCTCATCAACGGCGACCGGCGGCCCACCATGGAGCACTGCGACGCCCTGCAGCGCTTCTTCCGGGTGCACGCCGGCTTCCTCACCGCGGAGGACCCCGAGGCGCTCGCGGGCGCGCTGCAGCGCA
This sequence comes from Streptomyces flaveolus, assembly GCF_000716535.1. Classification (GTDB taxonomy): domain Bacteria; phylum Actinomycetota; class Actinomycetes; order Streptomycetales; family Streptomycetaceae; genus Streptomyces; species Streptomyces flaveolus_A. The sequence goes on from NZ_JNWV01000010.1 coordinate 69,698, forward strand.
CCGAGCAGGAGCTGCTGCAGAAGCTCGCGGACCGGGAGCGGGCCGCCGCCGAGGACCCGGAGGATCCGCTGGAGCGACTGCTGCAGGACCACGGGGTCCGCGGAATCGCCTGGCGGGCCGCGCAGTTGCCCACCGACCAGCACCGGGACAAGGTCGCCGAGTGGCTCGACATGCTCCTGGAGAGCGTCAAGCGGCCCGAGTCGTGAGCCGGGGGAGAACTGTGGGCATCGGCAGGGACATGCGCCGGCTGTGCAACGAACTGGTGGGCGGGCTCACGCTGCCCGTGCCCGCGCCTGCGGGTGAGCTGTACCGCGCGCTGTGCGAGGCGATGAGCCGCCGGCGCGGGCGTCCGGTGCACTTCCGTACGGCCGCCTTCCCGCCCGGCACGGCCAGCGGGCTCTGGCTGGACCTGACCGACCGGGACGTCGTCGTGGTGGAGGAACGCACCGCACCTGACCACCAGTTGGTGATCCTCGGCCACGAGCTGTGGCACATGCAGGCCGACCACTGCGGGCTCCACATGGACGGTGTCGGCGCCGCGACCCGGCTGCTGCGCGACGACACCGACCAGGAAGCGCTCCAGGCCGCGGTGCAACGCGTCGCGGCCCGCAGCCGCTTCGACGTCGCCGAGGAGCGGGACGCCGAGACGTTCGGGCTGCTGCTGGCCAGCAAGTGCCGTACGTGGCTGGCCGGTTCGTCGTTGCGTGGGCCGGTGCAGCGGGACGGCGTGGCCGGCCGCATCGAGGCGTCGCTGGGGTACCCGGGCCCGCAGGGCTGAACCGGGCCGGGCGCGCCGGCCGAGCGGCCCGGTGGCGCTCGGGGTGCGCTCGACGCCGTCCGCGCGGGGAGCCGGCGGCTCGCCGCCCCGGAGCGGGGTGTGGCGCGCGGAAGTTGAGAAACGTTTCGCCGGATCGGGTGGCCCATCGCGCGGGGCGAACGGGGCGGTTCCTCCTCGGCTAAGCGGGCTAACCGGCGCGGAGCCGGGCGGCGTTGTCAGTGGTGGGCGGCAAGCTGGGAGTGTGCGCCGTACGACGCGGTGCACGGCGCCGCAGGGCGCGTGACCGTGACGCCTATTCGGGGAGAGCCGACCGATGCCCACCGCCGTACTGACCGACCGTGAGCGTACCGCCGTACAGGCCTACCTGCGCCTGCTGCATACGGTGCGCGCCGCCTTCGACGGGCCGCCGGACCACGACCGGCCCGCCGTCGTCCCGCCCGTCGTGCTCGCGGAGGCGGAACGGGCACTGGCCCGGGCGGGACTCGCGGGCAACGAGGCGGAGTTCTTCCGGCTCCTGCGCAACTGGTGCCGGCCCGTCTGAGCGCCGGGGCGGCCAGCGCCGCCGCCGTCACCCGCACGGCAGGGCGACGGTGGCGGTGGGGCCGGGTGGGATCGCCGTCAGGGCCGTGGGGCGGGGTGCGGTATGACCACCGACGTGGCCACCACGCCGTGCCGCACGGTCCACCGGCCCTCGAAGGACTGGAGCCGGTGGCCGCCGATCACGGGACCGGGGACGAGCAGCTCGGCGTGCAGGGCGCCGGACGGTTCGCCGTCGGCGTCCAGCCGCACGGTGATGTCGGCCTCCGAGAAGTCCAGCCAGGTGCGGGTGAGCGGGAACCACGCCTTGTAGACGGACTCCTTGGCGCTGAACAGCAGCCGGTCCCAGTGCACGGACGGCCACCGCGCGGCCAGCCGGTCGAGCCGCTCGGCCTCGGCGGGCAGGAAGACGGAGGAGCCCACGCCCTCCGGCAGCGCCCCGTGCGGTTCGGCGTCGATGCCGAGGGAGGCGAGGTCGGTGGCGCGGACCAGCGCGGCGGCGCAGTAGCCGTCGCAGTGGGTCATGCTGCCGAGCAGCCCGTCCGGCCAGAGCGGGGCACCCCGCTCGCCGGTGAGCACGGGCTGCGGCGGCACGCCGAGCTTCTCCATGGCGCGCCGGGCGCAGCCCCGGACGGCCGCGAACTCACGGCGCCGCTTGGCCACCGAGCGCGCGACGAGCGCCTCCTCCGCCGGGTGGAGCGGGGAGTCCCACAGCGGGTCGTCAGCGCGCGCCTCCACGGCCACGACCGACTCCGGGAGCAGCTCCTCGATCACCTGCTTCGACCTCCATCGGCAGGACGCGGCGCAGCCTTCCCGGCGGATCCGGACGCTTGCGCCACTCGCGGGGGTATCCCACGGAGACCTCCATGAAGCGGACTCCGTCGTGCCAGGTGGTGCGCGGGATGTGCAGATGGCCGTAGACCATGGTGGCGACCCGGAACCGGCGGTGCCAGTCGGCGGTCAGCGTGGTACCGCACCACATGGCGAATTCGGGGTGCCACAGGACCTCGGTGGGGTGCCGGTCCAGCGGCCAGTGCCCGGCCAGCACGGTCGGCAGGTCCTCGGGCAGCTCGGCCAGCCTGCGCTCGGTCTCTGCGACCCGCGCCCGGCACCACGCCTCACGGCTCGGGTAGGGGTCGGGGTGCAGCAGGAACTCGTCGTTGCAGACGATGCCCGTGCTCTCCGCGTAGGCCAGGCCCTCCGCCTTGGTGGCGGAGCCGGCAGGCAGGTACGAGTAGTCGTAGAGCAGGAAGAGCGGGGCCACGGCGACCGGGCCGCCCGCGCCGTGCCACACGGGGTAGGGGTCCTCGGGGGTGACGACGCCCAGCTCGCGGCACACCTCGACCAGGTGCTCGTAGCGGGCGACGCCACGCAGGGTGACCGGATCGCTCGGATGGGTCCACAGCTCGTGGTTCCCGGGTGCCCACAGCACCTTGCCGAAGCGGCTCGCGAGCGTGCCGAGGGCCCAGCGGATGTCGGCGACGGTCTCCGCGACGTCACCGGCCACGATCAGCCAGTCGTCGTCGCCGGCGGGCCGCATGCCGTCGATCAGGGCGCGGTTGTCCGGATAACCGATGTGCAGGTCGCTGATGGCCAGCAGCTGTCCGGCCCCGGCCGTCGAGTCCACCCCGCACACCCCTTCCGATCATCCGATGGAACAACGAGAGCACATGTCCCCGGCACCGGACAAGAGGTTCCCTCGCCGCGTGTCGCGATCCGGGCCCGGCCCGCCTCGGGTGCGTCCCCGATCCGGACGGCCCGCGAATCCGTGACCGGGCGCCCTGCGAATCCGTGACCGGAGACCCCGCGAATCCGTAACACCCGCGTTGCACGAGGGACCCCTGGAAAGCCGTATGATCGCCCCAACACCAGCGCCCTCAACCCCCCTTCTTTCCGGGGCTGTTTGGTGACCCTTCCTCCCTCCTGCCCGGGCACGGGCCGCTCCGCCCTGCCCGCACACCCGAAAGGCGGCCTGCATGCTCTCTCGCGTACGCGTCTGGCTCAACCGCACGTACGCGGAGAACGTGTTCTTCATGGATCAGCTGCGGAGAAATCCCAGCGACCGCGCGGTCGAGATCCACGCCACGCACGGCGATCCGGACTCCCCCGTGCTGGCCGCCGCCGACACCGCCGAGCTGGAGCCGGAGGGCCTGTCCCCGGCCGCGTACGTCGAGTACGCCCTAGACCAGTGCGCTCGGCGCGGCATCGACGTGTTCGTGCCCCGGCTGCACCAGGCCGCGATCGTGGCGCAGCGGGCCGAGTTCGCGGCGGCCGGTACGGCGCTGCTGGCGCCGACGCCCGAGGCGGTCGCCGTGTTCGAGGACAAGGCGGTCGCGTACGAGGCGGTCCGCTCGGTGGGCGTCCCGGTACCGCCGTGGCACCGGGTCCGCACGGCGGACGAACTCATCGCCGCGGTGGAGGAGTTGGAGGCGGCCGGGCACCGGCCGTGCTTCAAGCCGGCGGCCGGCGCGGGCGGGGTGGGCTTCCGGATGATCACCCGCTCCCCCTTCTCGCTCAGCCACCTGACCGGCTTCCCGGGCCCGTACGTCCAGCTCGACCTGGTCGTGGAGGCGCTGCGACGGGCCGAGGAGCCCGTGGACTGGCTGGTGATGCCGCGCCTGGAGCAGCCCGAGGTGTCCGTCGACTGCCTGACCGGGCCGGACAACCGGGTGCGGCTCGCGGTGGGCCGCACCAAGAACGGCCGCCGCCGGGGCTTCACCCTGGACGAGCGGTGGCTGGCGTCGGCCCGGCTGATCGCGGAGGGCTTCGGGCTGCACCATCTGTCCAACATCCAGTTCCGGATGCTCGGCGACCGGCCGGTGCTGCTGGACGTCAACACCCGGCCCGCCGGGGGCCTGCACCAGCTGTCGCTCTGTGGGGTGAACGCACCGTGGGCCGCCGTGCAGTTGGCGCTGGGTGAGGACCCCGGGGTGATCGAGCCGCCGTTCCTGGGCCAGGACTACACGGTGGTGTCGGGGCCGCGTCCGCTGGCGCCCGCGTCGCTTCCGCGGCAACGGGTGGAGTCCGAGGTGCTGCTGCCCGCGGTGCCGGCGCCCGTGCGGGCGGCTTCGGCGGGCGAGGTACTGCCGCTCTAGGCCGCCGGCCGGCTGCGGGTCCGCCGTGGCCCGTCGCGCGGTTCCCCGCGCCCCCACCGGGGCGCTGGTGCACACCGGTATGGACCAATTCCGTTCTTCGCCTTGACAGGGTGGATTGGTCCATACCAAATTCGTTGACGCAACGCTTCCGCACTCCCCTGCACTCCCGAACACCCCACCCCTGACAGGGAGATCGCGTGCGCGACACACTCGGGCGTCCCAGACGCCGGCTTCTCGCTCTGCTCGGTTCCGCCGCCCTCGCGGTCGGCGGGGCCATCGCCCTCCCCGGTACGGCCCACGCGGCCAACATCCTCACCAACCCCGGTTTCGAGTCCGGCGGCCTCTCCCCCTGGACCTGCACCGGCAACCTCGGTTCGGTCGTCTCCTCCCCCGTGCACGGCGGCACCAAGGCGCTGCAAGGCGCGGTGACGTCGAGCGACAACGCGCAGTGCAGCCAGACGGTCGCCGTGCAGCCGAACACGACGTACAGCCTCAGCGGCTGGGTGCGCGGCAGTTACGTGTACCTCGGCGTGAACGGCGGCGCGTCCACGTGGACCTCGTCCCCGTCGGCGTACAGCCAGCTCAGCGTCTCCTTCACCACCGGTGCCTCGCAGACGAGCGCCACCATCTACGTGCACGGCTGGTACGGCCAGGGCACCTACTACGCCGACGACATCGGCCTGGACGGCCCGGGCGGCGGGGGCGGCGGGGACACCCAGGCGCCGACCGCGCCGAGCGGGCTCACCTCCACCGGCAAGACGTCGTCGAGCGTGTCGCTGAAGTGGAACGCGGCCACGGACAACGTGGGCGTGACGGCGTACGACATCTACAGCGGCGCCAACCAGCTCCTCAGCGTCTCCGGTACGTCGGCCACGGTGAGCGGGCTGTCCCCGAGCACGGGTTACACCTTCACCGTGAAGGCACGGGACGCGGCCGGGAACACCTCGCCGGCCTCCAACTCCGTGACGGTGACGACGGACGCGGGCACCGGCGGCGGCACCGGCTTCAAGCAGGCGGCGCCGTACCTGTACCAGGGCTGGGGCGATCCGCCGAACCCGACGACGGTGATGAACGCGACCGGGACCAAGTGGTTCACGATGGCGTTCGTACTGGACTCCGGCGGCTGCACCCCGGCCTGGGACGGCAGCCGGCCGCTGACCGGCGGCGTGGACCAGTCGGCGATCAACCAGATCCGGTCCACCGGCGGTGACATCGTGCCGTCGTTCGGCGGCTGGTCGGGCAGCAAGCTCGGCGCCAACTGCTCCTCGGCGAGCGCGCTCGCCGGGGCGATCCAGAAGGTGGTCGACGCCTACGGCCTGAAGGCCATCGACTTCGACATCGAGAACAGCGACGAGTTCGAGAACGAGGCCGTCCAGGCGAAGATCCTCACCGCGCTGAAGACGGTCAAGGCCAACAACCCGGGCCTGAAGACCATCGTCACGTTCGGCACGTCCACCACCGGGCCGACGTACTACGGCAACCGGCTCATCGAGCAGGCGCAGGCGCTCGGCGCGAACATCGACGTGTTCACCATCATGCCGTTCGACTTCGGCGGCGGCTCGGACATGTACGGCAACACGGTGAACGCGGCGGAGGGGCTGAAGAACAAGCTGAAGTCCACCTTCGGCTGGGACGACGCCACCGCCTACGCGCACATCGGCATCTCCGGCATGAACGGCCTGTCCGACCAGCAGGAGACGACGACTCCCGCGATCTGGACGCAGATCCGGGACTGGGCGAACTCGCACCACATCGCGCGGCTGGCCTTCTGGTCGGTCAACCGCGACCGGCCCTGCCCGGGCGGCGGTGTCGCCGAGAACTGCTCCGGCATCAGCCAGAGCAACTGGCAGTTCACCTCGATCACGGCCGGCTTCACCGGCTGACGCGACGGTGAGGTGACGCGGAGGGCCGCTCGGCGGAGCGGCCCTCCGTTTTCATGCGAGTGGCCCCAGGCCCGGGTGGACCTCGGTGCGGCGCTCGACGCGTCCGCGGGCGTGCGCTCGTGGATCACTGGGCGGCCATCGAGTCAACGCCGGGTCTTCAGTGCGGCTTCACCGGGGGGTCCCGGGGCCACGGAATCGTGCGGCGCGTGAACGACGGAAGACCGATTGGGCCCGTGGGCACCGGGGCGGACGACAGCGGTGTGGCCGCGCCCGGCCGCCGCTCGGCGTACGGCGGCGACGTCTCGGCGCCGGTCGGCATCCGGTGCCACCGGCACGAGGGGATCGTGGTCACCAACCGGCAGCGCGTCCGGGGCCTCGGCTGGCTGGCGGCCACCTGGGAACTGGCCCTGGCCGACGGCCGTGGGCTGACCGCACCCGCCGAGCTGCCGGATCTGCGGCCGGGCGAGACCGCGGCCGTACCCCTGCCGTGGAGGCTGCCCGCGGACGGCGTTCCGGCCTGGCTGACGCTGCGCGTGGTGACGGCCGAGGACCGGCCGGGGGCACCGCGCGGTACGGAGGTGTGCGCGCCGTGCGTCCCGCTGCGGGCGGTCGTCACCGGCCGCGTTCCGACGACGGCCCGCTCGGACGGCTCGGCGCCACCGGCCCCGGGCCGCGCGGCGGGGCTCGCTCCGCGCACGACTGCCCACGGTCCCACCACGGCACCCTCACGCCTGACCCTGGTCAGAACCAACCTCGCGCCCTCCCCTCAGGGTGTGGTCGGAACCGACCTTGCGCCCTCGCACCTCTCCGTGGCCACGCCCGCCACCACACCCCCGCACCCCGCCGCAGCCAGAACCACCACTACGCCCTCCCACCAGGCCGTGGTCAGAACCGCCCCTGCGCCCTCCCACCTCGCCGCCGCCAGAACCGCCACCACACTCCCGCGCCCCGCCGCCGCCACGACCGCCACCACACCCCCGCACCCCACCGCAGCCAGAACCACCACCACGCCGACCCGGCACGTCCCCTGACCCTTGCCTCTCCGTCACCTTCGTCCTCCCTGTCACCTTTACGGAGCACCCGTGTGCACATCGCATGACCCCGCCCAGGAAGAGGCCGCGCGGACCGGTGCCGGCCGGCGTGGTTTCCTGAGGGCGACCGCGCTGCTCGGCGCCGTCGCCACCGCCGGTGCGGCGCTGCCCGCGACCGCCGAGGCGGCCCCGGCCTGGCGGCCGGACCCGGACAGCCGCCGCTTCACCCTCGCCGTGATGCCCGACACCCAGTACCTGTACGACGGGCCCAGCATCGACCGGCGACCGGTCGAGGCGTCCCTGCGGTACCTGCTGGAGCACGGCCGGGACGAGAACATCGTCTTCCTGTCCCACCTCGGCGACCTCACGCAGAACGGCGCCGAGGCCGAATGCGCCGCGATCGGGGAGGCGTTCGCCGTCCTGGACCGGCGGGGCGTCGGCTACAGCGTGCTCGCCGGCAATCACGACGTCCGGTCCTCGACCGACGACCAGCGCGGCCCGACCCCGTACCTGGACACCTTCGGCCCGGAGCGCTTCCGGGGCAGGCCGACCTTCGGCGGCGCCTCTCCGGACGGGTACAACACCTACCACCTGTTCCAGGCGGCCGGCCGCGAGTGGATGGTGCTCGCGCTGGACTGGCGGCTGTCGGACCAGGGGTACGCCTGGGCTGAGGACGTCCTCGCCCGGCACCCGAGGACGCCGGTCGTCCTCATCACCCACGAACTGGTCGTCGAGGACAACACGTTGTCCGCGTACGGGCAGCAGTTGTGGGACCGGCTGATCGAGGGCCACGACCAGATCTTCCTGACCCTGAACGGCCATTACTGGCCCGCGGGCCGGGCGGTCCGCAAGAACGCGGCGGGCCACGAGGTGCACCTGCACCTGACGAACTACCAGAACCGCTACTTCGGCGGCGCGGCGATGATCCGCCTCTACCGGTTCGACCTGGACCGCGACGTCATCGACGTGGAGACGATCTCCCCATGGATCCTGGGCCGGGCCGCCCAGGGCCTCAACGAGCTGGAGCGGCAGGAGATCGAGCTGAGCGGCGACACCGACCGCTTCTCCGTCGAGATCGACTTCAGCGACCGGTTCTCCGGCTTCGACCCGGTACCGGCTCGCCCTGCGCGGCCCGTGTCCCGGCTGCTGGTACCGGGCACGGTCGCCTACTGGCGGTTCGACGGCCACGCCGAGGGTACGGCGGTGACGGGCACCGTCCGTGATCTGTCCGGGCGCGGCAACGACCTCACCGTGGTCTCCGTCGGCGGCGGCACGCTGACCTGGTCCTCCGATCACCATCCCGACCAGCCCGGCCACGGCAGCCTGGAGTTCCAGGGCTTCAAGTCCCCGCTGCGGGGCGCCTACCTGCGCACGGTCGACGGCGCTCCGCTCAACTCGGCGACCTTCGAGCGCGGTTACACCATCGAGGCGTTCTACCGTCTGCCCGCCGACTGGGACGCCGGCCACCATGCCTGGTCCGGTCTGGTCGGCCGCACCGGCCGCAACGGCTCCGTCGGCCCGGTCACCGACGACCCGGACGAGCCGCTGGCCACGCTGTCGATCTCCGACGGCCCGGGTCCGCAGTGGGCGGCCCATCCGCTCGACCAGCGGCGGCTGGCCACCAACTGGGGCGACGAGACCGCCCGGGAGAAGTGGTGGCACGTGGCCGTGGTCAACGACGGGCGGCACACGACGATGTACGTCCAGGGCTGCCCCGTGGCCCGCAACCCGCACGCCACCGCCGTCGGCATCGCCTCGGCCGGGCTGCCCTGGCTGCTCGGCGGCTACGAGTACGCCGGGAAGATCGACCAGATCCTGCACGGGCGGCTCGGTGACGTCCGCATCGTGTCCCGGGCGCTGCCCGTCACCTCCTTCATGACCCACTGAGCCCCGCGAGGATCACCGACCTGACGGGTGCCTGAGGCGGCGCCGGCCCGCCGGGGCGCCCCGGCGCGGGCCCGTCGTTCTCGCCGGCATGTCAGGAAGCACCCCCCCTTTCACCGGACGTGCCGCGCGCCCAGCGGCCGGCCACCTCGGGGACGTGGTGATCGTCCGGAGCTCCGGCGAGCGGACCGTCGGCCCGGCCAACGGGCTCAACGGCTGGACCCTGTCCTGGGCGGACCGGACGGCGGGCAGCGCGGTCTGAGCCGGTACGGGCGGCTTCACCCCCTGAACTTCCTTACGCGGCAAGGACTTTCCTTGCTTCAAGTCTTGACGGTCCCGGAGTCGGGGAGCACATTGGCGGCACCGTGAGAGCGCTCTCAAGCAGGCGTGCCACAGCACCCTTGGGAGCGCTCTCACGGAAACCCCGCACACACCCGCACCCGAGAGGCTCCCCATGAGCGCATCCTCCGGCATCCCCAGACCCCGCCCGTTGCGGCGCGCGTTCGCCACCGCCGTCGCCGCCCTCGGCCTGGCCGCGGCCCTCGCCACGGCCGCCACCGCGCCCGCCGACGCGTCCGCGCCCACCCCGCCCTCGGGCTGGACGCAGGTCTTCGTGGACGACTTCAACGGCGCGGCCGGCTCCGGCGTCAACACGACCGACTGGCAGTACGACACCGGGACGTCCTACCCCGGCGGGGCCGCCAACTGGGGCACCGGCGAGGTCGAGACGATGACGTCGAGCACCGGCAACGTCGCACTGGACGGGAACGGCAACCTGCTCATCACCCCGCGCCGCGACGCCTCCGGCAACTGGACCTCCGGTCGGATCGAGACCACCCGCACCGACTTCCAGCCCCCGGCGGGCGGAAAGCTGCGCGTCCAGGCGCGGATCCAGATGCCGAACGTCACCGGCGCCGCCGCCAAGGGCTACTGGCCGGCGTTCTGGATGCTCGGCGCGCCGTTCCGCGGCAACTACTGGAACTGGCCGGGCATCGGCGAGCTGGACATCATGGAGAACGTCCAGGGTCTGAACACCGACTGGGCCACGATGCACTGCGGCACCAATCCGAGCGGCCCCTGCAACGAGACCTCCGGCATCGGCAACTCCACCTCCTGCACCGGCACCACCTGTCAGGCGGGCTTCCACACCTACGCGATGGAGTGGGACCGCTCGACCAGCCCCGAGGAGATCCGCTTCTACCTCGACGGCGTCAACTTCCACACGGTCAGGGCGAACCAGGTGGACGCGACGACGTGGGCGAACGCCACGAACCACGGCTACTTCATCATCCTCAACGTCGCCATGGGCGGCGGCTTCCCGGCCGCGTTCGGCGGCGGTCCCGACAGCGGGACCGAGCCGGGCCACCCGATGGTCGTCGACTACGTACAGGTCCTGCGGTCCTCCGGCGGCGGCACAACTCCCCCGCCGACCGGCGACCGGGACGCCTACAGCCCCGTCCAGGCCGAGTCCTACGACGGCCAGTCCGGCGTCGTCACGGAGACCACCACGGACACCGGCGGCGGCCAGGACATCGGATCCCTCGCGAACGGCGACTGGGCGCTGTACAAGGGCGTCAACTTCGGTTCCACCGCGGCGAGGCAGTTCTACGCCCGGGTCGCCAGCGGTGCGGCCGGCGGGGTCAGCGGTCTGGTCGAGGTGCGCCTGGACAGCCGCGCCAACGCACCCGTCGGCAGCTTCGCCCTGGCGAACACGGGCGGCTGGCAGTCCTGGCGGACGGTCCCGGCCAACATCGGCGGGGTGACCGGCACGCACGACGTCTATCTCACCTTCACCAGCGGTCAGCCGGCCGACTTCGTGAACGTGAACTGGTTCGACTTCGGTCACTGACCGGAAAGACCCGCGGCGCGGCGCTCAACGCAGCTCCGCCCGGAAGGCCACCGGCGTCTGACCGGCGTGCAGGTGGAAGAACTTGGAGAAGTTCGCCGCGTCGGGGAAGCCCACGGCCACCCCGACGCGGCCGATCGGCAGGTCCGTGTGGGCGAGGAGGCGCTTGGCCTCCAGGACGACGCGCTTGTCGATGAAGCCCTTGGGTGTCTCGCCGGTGGCCGCGCGGACGGCGCGGACCAGGGTGCGGCGGGAGTAACCGAGGGCGTCGGCGTAGGCGCTGACGCTGTGGTTGGTGGGGAAGCCCTGTTCGACGGCGTCCCGGAAGCGGGTGAAGGTGCTGTCGGTGTGCTGCCGGGAGGTCTCGGCCGAACTGGCGGCGAGGTGGGCGAGGCGCAGCAGGCACGCGGTCAGACTGTGCCTCAGGACGGCCGTGTGCAGGCTGAGCGGGAGCGTCTCGGTGTCCTCGTACTCGCGTCGGAGCTGGTCGAAGGCCGCCTGGAGCGCGGCGAGCTGTGCCGGGCCGGGGTGCAGCAGCGGCGGCAGGTCGTAGCGGTACAGGCCCGCGGCCTCGACGGTGGCGCGGGGCAGGAAGCCGGGTTGCATGGTCAGGACGGTTCCGCGGTACACGGAGTCGCGGGAGAACCGGTGGACCTGTCCGGGGCGGATCCACAGGAGGTCGCCGGCCGTGACCTCGTACTCGGCGAAGTCGATCATGTGCCGTACCGGGCCGCCGGTGAAGAGCATGACGACGTGGAAGTCGATACGGTGGACGCGGTGCAGGGGGGCGTCGACGTGCCAGCGGTGGTCGGTGCCCATCGGGCCGATCTGCATGCCGACGCCGCCGACGGCCAGGTCGGCCGGGAAGGGGAACGTTCTGATCCCGTCACCCTCAGCTTGGTGTCTTATGCCAGCCATGCCCGGTTCGTCCCATCTCTGTCTCGTGATCACTGTCCCAGATTCACCACAGGCTGACACACCCCGACCTTTCCTCGAAAAAGTCAGACTTTTAAGTTTGAACGCGTCCGGCCAGCCTCCCCGCACTGAACGAGGACTTCTTGAAGATGACTACGCAGACTTCCGAGAGCTTCGAGTGGACCGACCTCGACCGGCGCGCCGTGGACACCGCCCGACTTCTGGCGGCCGACGCCGTGCAGAAGGTGGGCAACGGACACCCGGGCACCGCGATGAGCCTGGCGCCTGCCGCGTACACGATCTTTCAGAAGGTGATGCAACACGACCCGGCCGACCCGGAGTGGACCGGCCGTGACCGGTTCGTCCTCTCCCCCGGCCACACCTCGCTGACCCTCTACACGCAGCTTTTCCTCGCCGGCTACGAGCTGGAGCTCGACGACCTCAAGGCCTTCCGCACGCACGGCTCGAAGACGCCGGGCCACCCCGAGTACGGGCACACCGCGGGTGTGGAGACCACCACCGGCCCGCTCGGCCAGGGCGTCGCCAACGCCGTCGGCATGGCGATGGCCGCCCGCTACGAGCGCGGCCTGTTCGACCCGGACGCCCCCGCGGGCACCTCCCCCTTCGACCACACCGTCTGGGCCATCGTCTCCGACGGCGACCTGGAGGAGGGCGTCTCCGCGGAGGCCTCCTCGCTCGCCGGCCACCAGAAGCTCGGCAACCTGGTCTTCCTCTACGACGACAACCACATCTCCATCGAGGGCGACACCGCGACCGCCTTCTCCGAGGACGTGCTGAAGCGGTACGAGGCCTACGGCTGGCACACCCAGCGCGTCGCGCCCACCGCCGAGGGCGACATCGACGTCCCCGCCCTCCACGCCGCGCTGAAGGCCGCCCAGGCCGAGACCGAGCGGCCGTCGATCATCGCGATGCGCACGATCATCGCCTGGCCGGCCCCGAACGCGCGGAACACCGAGGCCTCCCACGGCTCCGCGCTCGGCGCGGAGGAGATCGCCGCCACCAAGCGCCTCCTCGGGTTCGACCCGGAGCAGACCTTCGAGGTGGCCGACGAGGTCCTGAAGCACACCCGGCGGGCCCTGGACCGGGGTGCCGAGGCGCACGCGGCCTGGGACAAGCGGATCGCCGAGTGGCGTGCCGCCAACCCCGAGCGGGCCGAGCTGTTCGACCGCGTCAGCAAGGGCGAGCTGCCCGAGGGCTGGGAGCAGAGCATCCCGGTCTTCGAGGAGGGCAAGTCCGTCGCCACCCGCGCCGCCTCCGGGAAGGTGCTCCAGGCGCTCGGCCCGGTGATCCCCGAGCTGTGGGGCGGCTCCGCCGACCTCGCCGGCTCGAACAACACCACCATCGACAAGACCAGCTCCTTCCTGCCGGAGGGCAACCCGCTGCCCGAGGCGGACCCGTACGGCCGTACCGTGCACTTCGGCATCCGCGAGTTCTCCATGGCCGCGGAGATGAACGGAATCGCCCTGCACGGAAACACCCGGATCTACGGCGGCACCTTCCTCGTCTTCTCCGACTACATGCGCAACGCGGTGCGCATGTCGGCGCTCATGCAGCTGCCGGTGACGTTCGTGTGGACGCACGACTCCATCGGCCTCGGCGAGGACGGCCCCACCCACCAGCCGGTCGAGCACCTGGCCTCGCTGCGCGCCATCCCGGGCCTGAACGTCGTCCGCCCGGCCGACGCCAACGAGACCGCGATCGCCTGGGCCGAGATCCTGAAGAGGCACGCCACGCACCCCGCCCCGCACGGGCTCGCGCTCACCCGCCAGGGCGTGCCGGTGTACGCGCCGAACGAGGACGCGGCCAAGGGCGGCTACGTGCTGCGCGAGTCCTCGACGGAGGTCCCGGAGGTGATCATCATCGCGACGGGGTCCGAGGTGCAGCTCGCCGTGGCCGCGCGGGAGCGGCTGGAGGCCGAGGGGATCGGCACGCGGGTGGTGTCCATGCCGTCCGTGGAGTGGTTCGAGGAGCAGCCGCGCGAGTACCGCGAGCGGGTGCTGCCGCCGGCCGTGAAGGCCCGGGTCGCCGTCGAGGCCGGCATCGGCCTGACCTGGTACCGGTTCGTGGGCGACGCCGGACGCATCGTCTCGCTCGAACACTTCGGTGCCTCCGCCGACGCCAAGACCCTGTTCGCCGAGTTCGGCTTCACCCCCGAGAACGTCGCCGCGGCGGCCCGCGAGTCGCTCGCCGCCGCGCGCGCCTGACACCGACGCACACCGACGCACACCGACGCACAAAAAGAGAGATGAGCACAGTGACCGAAGCAATCCCGACCCCGGGAGCCCTCAAGCGCCTCGCCGACGAGGGCGTGTCGATCTGGCTGGACGACCTGTCCCGCAAGCGGATCACCTCGGGCAGCCTCGCCGAGCTGGTGGCGAGCGGAAGCGCCGTCGGTGTCACCACCAACCCGTCCATCTTCCAGGCCGCCATCGGCTCCGGTGAGGGCTACGAGGAGCAGCTGACCGACCTCGCCGTACGCGGGGTGACGGTCGACGAGGCCGTACGGATGATGACCACCGCCGACGTGCGGGACGCCGCCGACATCCTGCGTCCCGTGTACGACGCCTCGGGCGGCCGGGACGGCCGGGTCTCCATCGAGGTCGACCCGCGGCTCGCCCACGAGACCGAGGCCACCGTCGCCGAGGCCAAGCAGCTCGCCTGGCTGGTCGACCGGCCCAACGTGATGATCAAGATACCGGCGACTAAGGCGGGCCTGCCGGCGATCACCGAGGTCATCGGCCTCGGCATCAGCGTCAACGTGACCCTGATCTTCTCCCTGGAGCGCTACCGCGAGGTCATGGCCGCCTACCTGGCCGGCCTGGAGAAGGCCCGCGAGCGGGGCGTCGACCTCGCCACCATCCACTCGGTGGCGTCCTTCTTCGTCTCCCGCGTGGACAGCGAGATCGACAAGCGCCTGACCGCGCTCGGCACCGACGAGGCCCTCGCCCTCAAGGGCCGCGCGGCCCTCGCCAACGCCCGCCTCGCCTACGAGGCGTACGAGGAGGTCTTCGCGTCCGACCGCTGGCTGGCCCTCGCCGCGGACAAGGCGAACAAGCAGCGCCCGCTGTGGGCGTCCACCGGTGTGAAGGACCCCGCGTACAAGGACACTCTGTATGTGGACGAGCTGGTCGCGCCGGGCACCGTCAACACCATGCCTGAGGCCACGCTGAACGCGGTCGCCGACCACGGCGAGATCACCGGGGACACGGTGACCGGCGGCTATGCCCAGGCCCGCGCCGACCTGGCCGCCGTCGAGCGGCTCGGCATCTCCTACGACGAGGTCGTCCGGCAACTGGAGAACGAGGGTGTCGCCAAGTTCGAGGTGGCCTGGCAGGACCTTCTGGACGCCGTAGCGAAGTCCCTGAAGAGCAAGGGAGTTGACGCCCGATGACCGAGAACGCACCCGCCCAGGCGCCCGCACCCGAGGAGGTGCGCGTGCCGGTTGCCCCGGCCGCCGACTGGGTGAACCCGCTGCGGGACGCCCGCGACCGCCGGCTCCCCCGCATCGCCGGGCCGTCGGGCCTGGTCATCTTCGGAGTGACCGGTGACCTGTCCCGCAAGAAGCTGATGCCGGCCGTGTACGACCTGGCCAACCGCGGTCTGCTGCCGCCGGGCTTCTCCCTCGTCGGGTTCGCCCGCCGGGACTGGGCCGACCAGGACTTCGCCGAGGTCGTGCACGACGCCGTGAAGGAGCACGCCCGCACCCCGTTCCGCGAGGAGGTGTGGCAGCAGCTCGCCGAGGGCATGCGGTTCATCCCCGGCGACTTCGACGACGACACCGCGTTCAAGCAGCTGAAGGACGCCGTCGACGAGCTGGACTCCTCCCGGGGCACCGGCGGCAACTTCGCCTTCTACCTCTCGGTGCCGCCGAAGTTCTTCCCCAAGGTGGTGCAGCAGCTCAAGAAGCACGGGCTGGCGAGCCCGCCGAAGGGCTCCTGGCGGCGCGCGGTCATCGAGAAGCCGTTCGGGCACGACCTGGACAGCGCGCGCGAGCTGAACACGATCGTGCACGACGTGTTCGAGCCGGACCAGGTGTTCCGGATCGACCACTACCTCGGCAAGGAGACCGTCCAGAACATCCTGGCGCTGCGCTTCGCCAACCAGATGTACGAGCCGATCTGGAACCGGTCCTACGTCGACCACGTGCAGATCACGATGGCCGAGGACATCGGCATCGGCGGCCGGGCCGGCTACTACGACGGCATCGGCGCCGCCCGGGACGTCATCCAGAACCACCTGCTCCAGGGGCCGGCACACCGTGCGCGGCCAGTACGCGGCCGGGTGGCAGGGCGGCGAGAAGGTCGTCGGCTACCTCCAGGAGGACGGCATCGACCGCAAGTCGAAGACCGACACCTTCGCCGCGATCAAGCTGGGCATCGACAACCGCCGCTGGGCGGGCGTCCCCTTCTACCTGCGCACCGGCAAGCGGCTCGGCCGCCGGGTCACCGAGATCGCGGTGGTCTTCAAGCGGGCCCCGCACTCGCCGTTCGACTCCACCGCCACCGAGGAACTGGGGCAGAACGCGATCGTCATCCGCGTCCAGCCGGACGAGGGAATGACCGTGCGGTTCGGTTCGAAGGTGCCGGGCACGTCGATGGAGATCCGGGACGTGTCGATGGACTTCGCCTACGGCGAGTCGTTCACCGAGTCGAGCCCGGAGGCGTACGAGCGGCTCATCCTGGACGTACTGCTCGGCGACGCCAACCTGTTCCCCCGTCACCAGGAAGTGGAAGAGTCCTGGAAGATCCTCGACCCGATCGAGGAGTACTGGGCGGCGCACGGCAGGCCGGCGCAGTACGCGTCGGGCAGCTGGGGACCGAGGGAAGCCGACGAGATGCTCGCACGAGACGGACGGAGCTGGCGCAGGCCATGAAGATCGACCTGACCGACACCACGGCAAGCAAGATCAACAAGGCGTTGGTGCAGGGCCGCCGCGCCATCGGGACGCCCGCTGTGGGCATGGTCCTGACGATGGTCATCGTCACGGACGAGGAGAACGCCTACGACTCGATCAAGGCGGCCGAGGAGGCCTCGCACGAGCACCCCTCGCGCACCCTGGTCGTCATCCGGAGGCAGGCCCGTACCCTGCGGGACCGCACCCACTCGCGGCTCGACGCCGAGGTCCGGGTCGGCTCCGAGGCCGGCACCGGCGAGACGGTCGTGCTGCGCACCTACGGCGAGGTGTCCGACCACGCCGACTCGGTGGTGCTGCCGCTGCTGCTGCCGGACGCCCCGGTGGTCGTGTGGTGGCCGGTGGACGCGCCCGAGGCGCCGTCCAAGGATCCGCTGGGCGCGCTCGCCCAGCGCCGGATCACCGACCTGTACGCCGTCGAGCGGCCGCTGGAGGTCCTGGACACCCGGGCCCGCACCTACGCCCCTGGCGACACCGACCTCGCCTGGACCCGGCTGACCCTGTGGCGGTCGATGCTGGCCGCGGCCATGGACCAGGCCCGCGTGAAGGTGACCTCGGCGGCCGTCGAGGCCGAGGCCGACAACCCCAGCGCCGAGCTGCTCGCCCGCTGGCTCCAGGCCCGCCTGGGCGTCCCGGTGGACCGGGTGCACAGCGCCGGCCCGTTCGTGACGGCCGTACGTCTGGGCACCGCGAACGGTGAGATCGTCGTCGACCGGCCCGAGGGCCCGCTGGCCACGCTGACCCTGCCGGGCCAGCCGCCGCGCACCCTCGCGCTGAAGGTGCGTGCGACCTCCGAACTGATCGCCGAGGAACTGCGCCGGCTCGATGCCGACGAGATGTACGCCATCGCCCTCCAGGGCGAGGGCTCCAAGGAGAACGCCTGAGATGGCCGAGTACCCCAAGCTCACCAACCGGCCCGAGTGGACGGCGCTGGCCGACCACCGCGCCCAGGGCCAGCCGCACCTGCGCGAGCTGTTCGCGGCGGACCCCGGCCGCGCCGAGCGGTACGTCGTGCGGGTCGGCGACCTGCACATCGACTACAGCAAGCAGCTGATCACCGACGAGACCCTGGCCCTGCTCCAGGAACTGGCGACCGCCACCGGTGTGTTCGCGCTGCGGGACGCCATGTTCCGCGGCGAGAGGATCAACCTCACCGAGAACCGGGCCGTGCTGCACACCGCGCTGCGCGCCCCCCGGGACGCGGTGATCGAGGTCGACGGCGAGAACGTCGTCCCGCAGGTGCACGCCGTGCTCGACAAGATGGCGGGCTTCGCCGACCGGGTCCGCTCCGGAGAGTGGACCGGCCACACCGGCAAGCCCATCCGCAACGTGATCAACATCGGCATCGGCGGCTCCGACCTCGGCCCCGCGATGGCCTACGAGGCCCTGCGCCCCTACACCGCGCGGGAGTTGACGTTTCGGTTCGTGTCGAACGTGGACGGCTCCGACCTGCACGAGGCCACCCGCGACCTCGACCCGGCCGAGACCCTGTTCATCGTGGCGTCCAAGACGTTCACCACGATCGAGACGATCACCAACGCCACCTCCGCCCGCTCCTGGCTGCTGAAGGCCTTCGACGGCGACGAGAAGGCGGTCGCGAAGCACTTCGTGGCGCTGTCCACGAACGCCGGCAAGGTCACCGAGTTCGGCATCGACCCGGACAACATGTTCGAGTTCTGGGACTGGGTCGGCGGCCGGTACTCGTACGACTCCGCGATCGGCCTGTCCCTGATGATCGCCATCGGCCCGGACCGCTTCCGCGAGATGCTGGACGGCTTCCGGATCGTCGACGACCACTTCCGCACCGCGCCCGCCGAGGCCAACGCCCCGCTGCTCCTGGGCCTGCTGGGCATCTGGTACGACAACTTCTTCGACGCCCAGACCCACGCGGTGCTGCCGTACTCGCACTACCTGTCGAAGTTCACCGCCTACCTCCAGCAGCTCGACATGGAGTCCAACGGCAAGTCGGTCCAGCGCGACGGCAACCCGGTGGAGTGGCAGACCGGCCCGGTCGTCTGGGGCACCCCGGGCACCAACGGCCAGCATGCCTACTACCAGTTGATCCACCAGGGCACCAAGCTCATCCCGGCCGACTTCATCGGCTTCGCCCGCCCCATCGGCGAACTGAGCGAGGAACTCAAGTCCCAGCACGACCTGCTGATGGCCAACTTCTTCGCCCAGACCCAGGCCCTCGCCTTCGGCAAGACGGCCGAGGAGGTCCGCGCGGAGGGCGTGGCCGAGGAACAGGTCGCGCACCGCACTTTCCGCGGCGACCACCCCACCACCACGATCCTCGCCACCGAGCTGACACCGTCGGTGCTCGGCCAGCTGATCGCCCTCTACGAGCACAAGGTGTTCGTGCAGGGCGCGGTGTGGAACATCGACTCCTTCGACCAGTGGGGCGTGGAGCTGGGCAAGGTCCTCGCCAAGCGCGGCAACATGCGCGAGCGGATCCGCCGCGCCGGCCACACCGTCGTCGGCTACGACCGCAACCCTGAGGTCTCCGACGTCAAGAGCCTCGCCGAACTGGTCGACAAGCTCGAAGCGCCCCGCCATGTGTGGGTGATGGTCCCGGCCGGCACGGCCACCCAGACCGTCGTCGACGAACTCGGCGACCTGCTGTCCCCCGGCGACACGGTCATCGACGGCGGCAACTCCCGCTGGACGGACGACGAGAAGCACGCCGCCGCGCTCGGCATCAAGGGCATCGGCTTCGTCGACGCCGGTGTCTCCGGCGGTGTGTGGGGCCTGGAGAACGGCTACGCACTGATGGTCGGCGGCGACAAGGAGAACGTGGACCGGCTCCAGCCGATCTTCGAGGCGCTCAAGCCGGAGGGCCCGTACGGCTACGTCCACGCGGGCCGGGTCGGCGCCGGGCACTTCTCCAAGATGGTCCACAACGGCATCGAGTACGCCATGATGCAGGCCTACGCCGAGGGCTGGGAGCTGCTGGAGAAGGTGCACTCGGTGGAGAACGTCCGCGAGGTGTTCCGCTCCTGGCAGGAGGGCACGGTCATCCGTTCCTGGCTGCTGGACCTCGCGGTCAACGCCCTGGACGAGGACGAGCACCTGGAGAAGCTGCGCGGCTACGCGGAGGACTCCGGCGAGGGCCGCTGGACCGTCGAGGCGGCCATCGACAACGCCGTGCCGCTGCCCGCGATCACCGCGTCCCTGTTCGCCCGGTTCGCCTCCCGGCAGGACGACTCCCCGCAGATGAAGATGATCGCCGCGCTGCGCAACCAGTTCGGCGGCCACGCGGTCGAGAAGAAGGACTGACCTGCCGTGGGGGACCTCCTGCTGGTCCGCCACGGTGAGACGGAGTGGAGCCTGTCGGGACAGCACACCAGCTGGACCGACCTGGCCCTCACAGAGCACGGCGAGGAACAGGCCAAGTCCCTCGCCCCGCTCCTCACCGGCCGGACCTACGCCCTGGCGCTCGCCAGTCCGCTGAGCCGCGCCCTGCGCACCGCCGAACTGGCGGGCATTCCCGGGGTCGTGCCGGACCCCGACCTGCACGAGTGGGACTACGGCGGCTACGAGGGCATCACCACCGCCGAGATCCACCGCACCCGGCCCGACTGGGACCTGTGGACCGACGGCGTGCCGCCCGGCCCCGAGGGACACCCGGGCGAGTCGCCGGAGGAGATCGGCGCCCGCGCCGACCGGGTCCTGGCCCGCCTGTCCCCGGCCCTCGCGCAGGGGGACGTGGTCCTCGTCGCCCACGCCCACTTCCTGCGTGTCCTCACCGCCCGCCGGCTGGGCCTGCCGCCCGCCGATGGCCGGCTGTTCCAGCTCGCCACCGGCACGGTCAGCCGTCTGTCGACGGAACACGACCGCCCGGTGATCACGGAGTGGAACGTACGGCCGTAGCCGGCACCGCACAGCCGTGTGCCCCCGGTCCGCCGACAGCGGCGCACCGGGGGCACACGCGTGCAACCTCCCGGCGGTCCGGGCGGATTGACAGGTACCTGGCCCTCGGGTGAGAGTCCCGCTGGTGGAGATCAACGATCTGACGGCGGCCGAGGAACGGGTGTGGCGGGCGTTTCCGCGCGGGGAGGCCGTGGATTTCCGGGCGTCACCCGACGACGACCCCGCCGACGGTGCGGGCTGGGGCGCCGAACGGACCGTGCGGGCGCGGGTGTTGCGGGCGCTGCTCCTCGGCGGGCCGCGGCAGGACGGCGAGACGGCCGCGCTCAGTCTCGCGGGCGCCCGGATCACGGGCCGGCTGGATCTGCAGTACGCGACCATCGACCACCCGGTGCGGCTGCGGCACTGCCACTTCGACGAGGCCCCGCGGTGCCACGCCGCCCGGCTGCGCGAACTCAACCTCAGCGAGTCCGTCCTGCCCGGACTGGTCGCTCACGCCGTGCAGGTCGACGGTGTCATACGGCTGACCCGGGCCCGGTGCACCGGGATCGTGCGGCTGGGCGGCGCCCGGATCGCCGGCAGCCTGTACCTGGAGGGCGCCGAGGTGGCCGCGCCGGACGCGGCGGAGCCGGTGCTCCAGCTCAACCAGGCCGCGGTCGGCGCCGACCTGTGGGCACCGGGGCTGCGCACCCAGGGGCAGACACGGCTGAGCGGCGCGACCGTCGCCGGGTCGGTCAACCTCAGCGAGGCGCGGCTCGACAACCCCGGGCACGCCGCGCTGGAGGCGGAGACCTTCACCGTCGACGGCGACATGCTGGTGCGGTACGCGCAGGTGCGCGGCTCGACGGGCCTGCGCGGCGCCCGCATCGCCGGGCGGCTCGACCTGTCGTACACCGCCCTTTCCCATCCGGGGAGTTCGGCGCTACGGGCCAGCAGCACGACCATCGGCGAGCTGTGGCTGCGCAAGGGGCCGCCCATGGAAGGCGCCCTCAACCTGCGGCGCGCGCAGATCGACGTCCTGTTCCTGGAACCGGAGTCGGCGCCCGGCAAGGTGCTCCTCAACCACCTGTCGTACACCTCCCTCGTCCCGCACGAACCCGCCGAGCGCCGCCTGCCCATGCTGGAGCGGGACCGCGACGGCTACATCCCGCACGCCTACGAGCAGTTGACGGCCGCCTACCGCCGCGTCGGCGACGACCACGCGGCCCGGCTGGTGCAGCTCGCCAAGCAGCGCCGGCACCGCCACACGCTCCCCTGGTACGGCCGGCTGTGGGGCCTCGTCCAGGACGTCACCGTCGGCTACGGCTTCCGGCCGCTGCGGGCCGCCGGCTGGCTGCTGTCGCTGCTCGCGCTCGGTTCCGTCGTCTTCGCGCTGCACCACCCGCGGCCGCTGAAGGCGGGCGAGGCACCGCCGTTCCACCCGGTGTTCTACACGCTCGACCTGCTGCTGCCGGTGATCTCCTTCGGGCAGGACTCCGCGTTCGCGCCGCGCGACGGCTACCAGGTGCTCGCCTACGTCCTCGTCCTCGCCGGCTGGATCCTGGCGACGACGGTGATCGCCGGTGTCACCCGCACGGTCAGCCGCCAGTGAGGCCGCGTGCCGCGTGCTGGGCCGCCAGCCGCACCGGCGCGTTCACGGCGCCGTACCCCTGGTAGCCCGGATCGCGCTGGACCAGTTCGAAGAAGACCCGGCCGACGGTCTCGGTGTAGCAGTGCCAAAAGGCGCCGCCCGCCTCGCGGTCGTAGAGGATGCCGAGGTCCCGGTAGGTCTCCAGCTCCCCGTCGGCGAACTCGTACCGGGCGGCGAGGTCGTCGTGGTAGTTGGCCGGTACCGGCAGCAGCCGTCCGCCCGCCGCACGGAAGGCGCGGGCGGCGGCCACCACGTCGTCCACGGCGAGGGCGATGTGCGCCGCGTGCACGGTGTCGTCACCGGGGGCCGCCCCGACCGCGAGGGCGATCCGGACGCTGCCGTCGGCGTTGGTGACGGCACGGCTGCGCAGGAGCCCGTAGGGGTCGGCGAGGTCGACGCTCTCCTGGGCGTGCAGGCCGAGGACGCTGCGGTGGAAGAGCGTCGCCTCGTCGAAGTGGTGCCAGGGCTGGGCGAGCGCGAGATGGTCGATGCGGGCGGCCGGCCCGTGGACGTCCGTCAGGTGCTCGAAGTCGGCACGCCAGTCGGGGAGTCGGGGGTGCCCGGTGGCGCAGAAGAAGAGTTCAGTGCCGTCGGGTGCGGCCACCGCGTCGAGCGGGACGTCCTCGGGGGCGCGCCGCCGGGGCAGCACCGGGGCCAGCAGGGCTTCCGCGCGGCGGGCGGCGCCGGCCGGGTCCGGGGACTCCAGGCCGATCGCGGCGAGCCGGGTGCCCGCGCGGCGCGCGGCCGGGCCGGTGTTGACCAGGACGCGGGCGTCGCCGCGCTGCCACAGGTCGACGGGTTTGCCGCGGTGCCGGGCGGCCCGGGTGAAGCCGAGGGCGCCGAGCAGGGCGGTGACGGGTTCGGCGTCCGGGGTGAGGAGTTCGGCGAAGGCGACCCCGGTCGGGACGACGGGCTCGGGCAACTCGGCCACGCCGACGGACTCTTGGAGGAGCAGCAGGGACCGTTGGGCGTCGACGGCGGTGGGACCGGCGTCGGCCTGCCGGAAGACGTCGTTGAAGACCTCCAGGGAGAGCGGGCCGGAGTAGCCGGTGCGCAGCACATGGGTGAGCAGGCCCGCGAGGTCGAAGCCGCCCTGGCCGGGGAAGCAGCGGTAGTGGCGGCTCCACTGGAGGACGTCCATGGCGAGCAGTGGGGCGTCCGCGAGCTGGAGGAAGAAGATCTTCTCGCCGGGGATGTCCTCGATGCCCTTGGGGTCGCTGCCCCGGGACAGGATGTGGAAGCTGTCCAGGCAGGTGCCGAGGGCCGGGTGCCCGGCGGCCTCCACGATGCGCCAGGCGTGGTCGTACGTACTGACGTGCCGTCCCCAGGCGAGCGCCTCGTAGGCCACCCGGATGCCGAACTCGCTCGCCAGGTCGGCGAGTCGGCTGAGCTGCCCGGCGGCGAGGGCGTCGTCGTCCAGGGCGTCCGGGGAGACGCTGGAGCAGACGAGCACGGTGTCGGCGCCGAGCCGCCGCATCAGCTCGAACTTGTGCCGGGCACGGCGGAGATTGCGTGCGAAGACCTCGTCCGGCACGGCCTCGATGTCCCGCATCGGCTGGTAGAGGTCGACGGCCAGACCGAGGTCGGCGCAGCGGGCGCGGATCTCC
The DNA here is from genome assembly GCF_000716535.1 of Streptomyces flaveolus. GTDB lineage: Bacteria > Actinomycetota > Actinomycetes > Streptomycetales > Streptomycetaceae > Streptomyces > Streptomyces flaveolus_A. The sequence goes on from NZ_JNWV01000010.1 coordinate 93,704, forward strand.
TCGGGCGAGAGGGGGCTGGCGAGGAGGTCGTTCTCGAAGATCTCCACCCCGTCGAACCCGGCACGGGAGGCGGCGGTGAGCTTCTCGGTGAGAGGGCCGCTGAGGGAGACGGTGGCGATGGAGGTGTGCAAGACGCTGCTCCTTGGTGTGCACGGTGACTGAGCCGCGCCCGGGGGGCGCGGGCTGTGTTCGACGTGCGGCTCCGCCGCGTGGGCGCGACCGGCCACGGCGGTCGGCGACCCTTGGCCGGCTCGGGCGCGACCCCGGCCGCGGTGGGTCCGCATCCGTCAGCCGGCGGTGCTCCCCGAGTGCTCCACCCCGGCCAGTTCCTCGATGTCGGCCAACATCCGCGTACTGTCCGGCTCCCTCCCGGTGAAGAGCCGAAACGCGTCCGCCGCCTGGAAAACGGCCATGCCGCCCCCTCCCAGCACGGCGCAGCCGACCGCCCGCGCGGCCCGGACCAGCTCCGTCTCCAGCGGCCGGTACACCACTTCGGCGACCCACAGCCCGGGCCGCAGCAGTTCCGCCGGCAACGGCAGACCGGGATGGGCGGCCATACCGATGGGCGTGGCGTGCACGAGACCGTCGGCATCGCGCAGCGACGCCCCCAGCCGGTCCGCCGTCGCCGCCCCCGCCCGGTCGGGGCCGAAGTGCCGTTGGAGGGAGGCCGCGAGGTCGGCGGCCCGTTCGGGCCGGGCGTCCACGACGGTGACCCGGCCGGCGCCGAGGGTGAGGACGGCGTGCGCGACGGCCGCGCCGGCGCCGCCCGCGCCGAGCTGGACGACCCGTTCCATGGGGGCGTCCGGCAGACCCCGGGCGAAGGAGGCGGCGAAGCCGGTGACGTCGGTGTTGTGGCCGACGGCCCGGCCGCCGTCGAAGACGACGGTGTTGACCGCCCCGAGCGCCTCGGCCCGTGGGTCGAGCGCGTCCAGGTGCGGCAGGACCAGTTGCTTGCAGGGGTGGGTGATGTTGAGGCCGTCGAAACCGAGGTCGCGGGCGGCGCGGACCAGGTCGCCGACCGCCTCGGGCGACACGCCGAGGACATCGGTGTCCAGGAGCCGGTACAGGTACCGCAGGCCCTGCCGGTCCGCCTCCCGGTGGTGCAGGGCCGGGCTGAGCGAGGGGCCGATCCCGGCCCCGATCAGCCCGACGAGATACGAGTCCTTGGCCACGCGGGGACCTCCCGGGACGAAGCTAATGTACGAACTAGTACGTTAGCTATATCAGCCGCAGGGACCATCCGGAAGACCCTCGCCGCGTCCCCGGGCCCTGCTTCTACAATCACCGGCACGCGAACGAGCGCGCCGCCCCGGCGCCTCACGGCCCGGAGGACAGCGATGACCAGCGTCGACGAACCGGTACGACCCGGCGGGCGGGTGCGCGACGCCGCCCGTACCAAGGCCGAGATCCTCGACGTGGCCACGCAGGAGTTCGCCCGCGCCGGTTACGACGGCGCCCGCGTCGACGAGATCGCCGCCCGCACCCGCACCACGAAGCGGATGATCTACTACTACTTCGGCGGCAAGGAGCAGTTGTTCACGGCCGTGCTGGAGCGGGCGTACGGGGTGATCCGGGACGCCGAGCAGGAGCTGGACGTCGACCACCTGGACCCGGTGGCCGCGATCCGGCGGCTGGCCGAGCTGACCTTCGACCACCACGAGCGGCACCCGGACTTCATCCGGCTGGTCAGCATCGAGAACATCCACGGCGCCGAGCACATCGCGGCCTCCGAGAAGCTGGGCCGGATCGGCTCCCCGGCGCTGGACGTCATCCGCCGCATCCTCGCCGCCGGACAGGAGTCCGGGCTGTTCACGGCCGACGTGGACGCGGTCGACCTGCACGCGATGATCAGCTCCTTCTGCTTCTTCCGGGTCGCCAACCGGCACACGTTCGGCGCCCTGTTCGGCCGGGACCTGGTGGACCCGGCGCAGCGGGAGCACTACCAGACCATGCTCGGCGACATGGTGATCGCCTACCTGACGGCGGAGCGGGCGGCCGGCTGACGCTTTCGCGCACTGCTCTTGACACCGGGGAAACGCGGGCGCAACATCCCACCCACCGCGACTAACTACCCAGTGGGTTAATTAGCTGCCGTGATCCGGCCCGCGTCCCGCCGCTCGCTCCCCCCTCTCCTCGCAGGGTGGAGTCCTCCCCGAAGGAGCACCGCCGTGTCCGTCCCCGCCCCTGCTCCCGCCCCCGGCTCCGCGGCCCCGCCCGGCCAGCCCTGGAAGGCGGCCACCGCCGCCTGGATCGGCAGCGCCCTGGAGTACTACGACTTCTTCCTCTACGGCAGCGCCGCCGCCCTGATCTTTCCGAAGGTGTTCTTCGACGCCTCCGACCCGGCGACCGCGACCCTGCTCTCGCTCGCCACCTTCGGCGTCGCCTACGCGGCCCGGCCGCTCGGCGCGCTGGTCCTCGGGCACGTCGGCGACCGGCTCGGTCGCAAGAAGATCATGGTGTTCACGCTGATGCTGATGGGCCTGTCGACGTTCCTGATCGGCTGTCTGCCCACCCGGGCCCAGGTCGGCACGCTCGCGCCCGTCCTGCTGGTGCTGTGCCGCGTCCTCCAGGGCGTCTCGGCGGCCGGCGAGCAGGCGAGCGCCGGTTCGATGAGCCTGGAACACGCGCCGCCGGACCGGCGCGGCTTCTTCACCAGCTTCACGCTCAGCGGCACCCAGGGCGGCCAGCTCATCGCCACCCTCGTCTTCATCCCGGTCGCCCGGCTTCCCGAGGACCAACTGCTGTCGTGGGGCTGGCGGGTGCCGTTCTGGCTGAGCGTGGCCGTCGCCGTCGTCGGCTGGGTCATCCGGCGCCGGCTCCACGAGACCCCGGCCTTCGCCCGGCAGGCGGCGGACGGGGGCGTGGCCCGGCTGCCGCTCGCGGTGCTGCTGCGTGAGCACTGGGCGGACGTGCTCCGCGTGATCGCGGGCGCGCTCATCGCGTCGGTCAGCACGGTCTTCACGGTGTGGGCGCTGGCCTACGCCACGAGCGACGCGGTCGGCATGTCCCGTACCGCGATGCTGTGGGTGGGCGCGCTGGCCAACCTGGTAGCGCTCGGCGCGATCCCGCTGTGGGCGACGCTCTCGGACCGGATCGGGCGCCGGCCGGTGTACCTGATCGGCGCGGTCGGCAGCGCGGTGGCGATGACCGGCTACCTGTGGGCGATCTCCACCGGCTCCTATCCGTTGACGCTGCTCCTCGGCGTCGTGGCCTTCGGCATCGTCTACAGCGCGGCGAACGGCGTGTGGCCCGCCTTCTACGGCGAGATGTTCGCGACCCGGGTCCGGCTCTCCGGCCTGGCGATCGGCACGCAGACCGGGTTCGCGGTGGCCGGGTTCGCGGTCACCTTCGCCGCCGAGATCGCCGGTCCGGGCGGCGACGACTGGGCGGCGGTGGCCCTGTTCACGGCCGCGCTGTGCGTCCCGCCGGCGCTCGCCGCGCTCACCGCCCGCGAGACGCACCGGGTGCCGACGGAACTGCTCGGCGAGCGGACCACGCGGGAGGCGTCCCGCCGGGAACGGGTTCCGGCCTGACACCGGAGGACACGGAGGGTGATCACCGGGCCGGTCGGAACGAGGAGGCCGGGGGCTGGTCGCCGAGCACCGGGCCGGTGGTGCGGTCGGGGTGGGCGGCGTCCGGCCGGGAGCGGGTTCCGGCCGCACACCGGGGGACACGGAGGACGATCACCGGGCCGGCCGGAACGAGGAGGCCGGGGGCTGGTCGCCGAGCACGGTGTCGGTGGTGAGGCGCCCGCCGGGAACGGGTTCCGGCCTGACACCGGAGGACACGGAAGGTATCGCAGGGCCGGTCGGAACAAGGCGGCCCGGGGCCGGTCGCCGAGCACCGGGCCGGCGGTCGGGTTCCGGCGCGCGGTCGTGGGCCCCTGGGCACCCCGGTCCGGGCGTGCGCCCGATCATCGCCGGCCCGGTGTGCCACGGCCGTCACCGGGACTGGGTGACCGGAGGCCCGCGGCCACGGGCCGGGGTGGTCAGGAGCCCTTGGCGGCGTCCAGCAGCGGGCCGAGTTCCTCCACGACCGTCGTGAGCGGCCGTACGTCCCGCTCGGCGCGCGCCATCAGGATCGCGCCCTCCAACGTGCTGATCATGAGGGTGGCCAGGGACTCGGCGCGGGCAGGCGGTACGCCCATGTCCGTCAACGCCCCGGCGACCGGACCCCGCCAGGTCGCGAACGCGGTGGCCGCCGCCTCCCGGGTCGAGTCGCCGGAGGTGGCGCAGTCGACGGTGGCGGCGGCGACCGGGCATCCCGCCGCGAAGCCGTCCGCCGCGTACTCGTCGGCCCACTGCGCGGCCATCGCCGCGAACAGGCCGCTCGGCGTCGGCCGGTCGAGTCCCGCGAGGAAGCGGGCGACCCGCTTGCCCGCGTACCGGCCGGCCCACGCGACCGCCTCGTTGACCAACTGTTCCTTGCCGCCCGGGAAGTAGTGCTGGAGGGAGCCGCGCGGTGCCTCCGCGTGCGCGGCCACCTCGCGCATGCCGGTCGCGGTGACCCCCTGCCGCCGGATGAGCTGGGCCGCGCTGAACACCATCCGCTCCCGCGGTCCGCGCCGCGCCTGCGTCATCGTCGACCTCCGTTCCTCCGCCGCCACTCTATGACCGCCGTCATAGCGGCGGCTACTATGACCGGTGTCATAGTCGACCGTGGCGCGGAGGGCGGCCTGCCATGCACGTCGGATTCATCGGTCTTGGAGTGATGGGCCGGCCCATGGCCCTGCGCCTGACGTCGGCCGGCACCCCTCTGGTGGTCTGGAACCGGACCCCGGAGCGCGCGGAGCCGCTGCGCGCGGCCGGCGCCCAGGTTGCCGCGGACGCCGGCGAGGTGTTCGCGCGGGCGGAGGTGGTGCTGCTGATGCTCGCCGACGAGACGGCGATGGACGCGGTCCTCGACCGGGGCACGCCCGGGCTGGCCGCGCGGGTCGCGGGCCGGACCGTCGTCCACATGGGCACGACCTCCCCGGAGTACTCCCACACCCTGGAGACCGAGATCCGCGCCGCCGGCGGCCGGTATGTCGAGGCGCCCGTCTCCGGGTCCCGGGTGCCGGCGGAGCAGGGGCAGTTGGTGGGCATGCTGGCCGGGGAGGAGGCCGCCGTGGCCGCCGTGCGGCCGCTGCTCGCGCCGATGTGCCGGGAGGCGTTCGTGTGCGGTGCGGTGCCGGGTGCGCTGCTGATGAAGCTGGCGGTGAACATCTTCCTGATCACCCAGGTGACCGGGCTGACCGAGGCGTTCCACTTCGCCGAGCGGCAGGGCCTGGACCGCCGGCTGTTCCTGGACGTCCTGGACGCGGGCCCGATGGCCAGCGGGGTGTCCCGGATGAAGGCGCCCAAGCTGCGCGAGCGGGACTTCGCGGTGCAGGCGGCGGCGCTGGACGTCCTCAAGAACAACCGGCTGATCGCCGAGGCCGCCCGCAAGGCCCACCTCGCCTCACCGCTCCTCGACGTCTGCCACACCCTGTTCGAGGAGACGGTGGCGCGGGGGTACGGCGGCGAGGACATGGTCGCCGTCCTGCGCGCGATCGAGGCACGGACCGCGGAGTCGCCGTGACCGGGCGGCTCTGCGTGGACCGGTTCTTCCGGGCGCCGTGACCAGGCAGTCGGACGCGAACCCGCTGCTCCTCGAAGCGCCGTGAACGGACGGCCGGGCACGCGCCTGTCGCTTTTCGAGGCGCCGTAAGCGGGCATCCGAGCGCGGACCCGTCGGCCCTCGATGCGCCGTAAGCGGGTATCCGAGCGCGAACCCGCTGCTCCTCGAAGCGCCGTGAACGGACGGCCGGGCACGGGCCTGTCGCTTTTCGAGGCGCCGTAAGCGGGCATCCCAGTGCGGACCCGTCGCCCCTCGATGCGCCGTAAGCGGGCGGCCCGGCGCGGGTCAGCCCTTCGGGATGCCGTACGCCCGCTCGACGTGCAGCCGCACCACGAGGCGGCGGTCGCGGACCATCGCGGCCCGGTAGTCGTCCCAGTCCGGATGCTCGCCGAGGACGTCCCGGTAGAGCCGGACCAGCTCCTCGACGGTCTCGTCGTGCGGGTCGGCGGCGACCGGCGTCAGCTCGGCGGTGCCCTCGGCGACCGTGTAGGCCCAGCGGTCGTCGCTGGTGACGTGGTACGAGGCACGCGGGTCCCGGCGGAGGTTGCGCGTCTTGGCGCGGTCGTCGGTGACCGAGATCCGGATGACCCGCTCGTCGGGGTAGTAGGCGTGGCTGACGTTGGAGAGCTGGGGGCGGCCGTCGCGCCTGAGGGTGACCAGTACGCCGGCGTGTCCCGCGGAGAGGAGGCCGAGCAGCGCGTCCTGCGTGGAGTCCTGAGTCATATCGGGGTCAACTCACGGCGGCTCCCGGCGCATTCCCAACCGACGAGGATTCGGTAGACAGTGTCTACCGAGGCCTGGTAGACACTGTCTATGACTGACTCCGACGCGGGCCTGCGGGCCCGGCTGGTGGACGTGGGCGTGGAGCTGCTCGCCACCGACGGCCCGCAGGCGCTGACCCTGCGGGAGATCGCCCGGCGCGCGGGCGTGTCGCACGGGGCGCCGCGCCGCTACTTCCCCACCCACCTGGAACTGCTGTCCGCCATCGCCCGGCGGGGCTTCACCGAGCTGGCCGGGCGGGCGCACGCGGCGCTGGAGCGGGAGACCGGGGGGCCGCGCGCCCAAGTGGCGGCGCTGGCACGGACATACCTGGAGTTCGCGCTGGAGCGTCCCGGTATGTACGAGCTGATGTTCCGTCATGATCTGCTGGAGAGCGGTCACCTGGGTCTGCGGGACTCGAGCCTTCCGCTGTTCACCCTGCTGGCGCGGCTGATCGGCGACGCGGACCCCGGGGCCGACGCCCGGCGGGTGGCGGGCGCCCTGTGGGCGAACCTGCACGGAACGGCCCAGCTCTGGCGCTGGCGCAGCCTGCAACTTGCCCTGGAAGAGGAGGACTTCGGCCCCTTGCTCGACACCGTCCTCGCCGCGTACCTCGGCGGCCCCGGGGGCGGCCGGTGAACCGGCCCTGGACACTGGCGAGCAGCGTGGCGGGCGCGGTGGTCGTCGCGCTCGACGGTACGGTCCTCACCGTCGCGCAACCCAGTCTGCAACGGGAGTTGGGCGCGTCGTTCGCCGAGGTCCAGTGGACCAGCACCGCCTATCTGGTGGCGGTGGCGAGCCTGCTGGTGTTCGCGGGGCGGCTCGGCGACCGGTACGGGCAGCGGCGGGTGTTCGGGCTCGGCATGCTGGGCTTCGGCGCCGCCTCGGTCGGCATCGGCCTCGCGCCCGGGGTCGGATGGGTGATCGGACTGCGGGCGGCGCAGGGCGTGTTCGGGGCGCTGTTGCAGCCGGCCACGCTGGGCATGCTGCGGGCCGCCTACCCGCCGGACCGGCTCGCGTCGCCGCTGGCCGTGCGGACCGCCGCGATCGGGCTGGCGGCGGCAGCGGGTCCGCTGGTGGGCGGGGCGCTGGTGACCGGTCTCGGCTGGCGGGCGGTGTTCTTCGTCAACGTGCTGCCCGCGCTCGGCTTCGGCCTGCCCGCCCTGCTCCGCCCGGAGCGGCGCCCGGTACCCGCCCGGACCCCGCTGGACCTGCCCGGGGCCGTCCTGCTCGCGGTGACCCTGGCCGGCCTGGTGTACGCGGTCACGGCACGGCCGGTCTCCGGGGCGGGCCTCACCCTGTCCGGGGTGACGGCCGCCGTCCTGGTCCGGCACGAGCGGCGTACGGCGAGCCCGCTGCTGCCGCCCGAGGTGATCGGCTCGCGTGCGGTCGGGGCGGCGCTCGGCATCCTGGTCGCCGTCTCCGCGTCCCTGTTCGGCACGCTGTTCGTCGCCACGTACGTCCTCCAGCGCCACCTCGGCTTCGACCCGTTCCACAGCGCCCTGCGCAGCCTGCCGCTGGCCGTGCTCATGGTGGTGGCGGCGTCGCTGTGCCCCGCCCTGCTGCGCCGGTGCGGTGCGCGGGCGGCGACGGCGGGGGCCACGGCGGTGCTCGCGCTCGGCGTCCTGGTGCTGTCCGGGGCCACCGGCACGCCCGCGCTCGGGTGCGGGTTCGCGCTGCTGGGCGCCGGGTTCGGCACGGTGATGGTGGCGGCTACCCAGGTGATCGTGCGGCGGGCGGAGGTGGCGGTGGCCGGGGTCGCGGGCGGGTTGCAGCAGACCGCGCTGAACGTCGGCCCCGCCGTGGGCGTGGCCGGCGCGACCGCGCTGCTGAGCGCCGGCACCGGACCGACCCTGCTCACCCTGGCGGCCCTGACCGCCCTCGCCCTGCCGGCGACCCGCGCGCTGCCCACCCGCGCACGTCGGGCCCCGTCGGCAGCGGCCACGCCCCCGGTTCCCCACACCCCGGAGGCACCGAGCCGGGCCGCTGCTCCTCCGCGACCATGACCAACGCCGCCACAGGAAGCCGCCACGCACCCTGACCGACGCACCCACCGGCCCCCTCCCCGCCCCGTCGGCCACGCCCCCCGTCACCGGCCGGTGCTCCTCCGCGGCGCTGAGAGGGATGCCCGCGGCAATTCGAGACGCTCCATGAGGGGCCCCGCGGGGACCCGGACACCCCATGACGACGCGACCCACCGGCCCTCGCCCCGCCCCGTCGGGAGCAGCCGCACGCACCCACCGGCCCCGCCCGCCGGCGCCGTCTCCCCTGGCTCCCCCCCACGTCGAATCGATCACATACTCCTCGGATGGCCCCCTCCGGACCAGCGGTCCTGCGCGACGATGAGAGGTGGGTGCGGGCCCGCGCGGGAGTCGGGACGCATCGGGGACGACGCGACCGGAGGAGAGCGATGGGACAGCTGCGACAGGATGTGGAGCCGGCGGAGGCGGGGCTGGACGCCGGGGCGCTGGACCGCCTGGACCGGCACTTCGCCCAGCACGTCGACGCGGGACGCCTGCCCGGCTTCCTGGTGGCCGTGGCCCGCGGCGGCCGGGTCGCGCATCTGACGACGTACGGACTGCGGGACGTGGCCGCCGGGCTGCCGGTCGAACCGGACACGCTGTGGCGGATCTACTCGATGACCAAGCCGGTCACCGCCGTCGCGGTGCTGATGCTGGTGCAGGAGGGCCGGCTGTCCCTCGACGACCCGTTGGACCGCCATCTGCCCGCCTTCGCCGACCCCCGCGTGTATGTGGAGGGTTCGGGCGCCGACGTGCGTACCCGCCCGGCCGCCGGACCGATCCTGATCCGGCACCTGCTCACCCACACCGCGGGCCTGACCTTCGGTTTCTACTACCGCCACCCCGTGGACGCGCTCTACCGCGAGGCGGGCCTGGAGTACTCGGTGCCGCCGGGCAAGGACCTCGCGGAGACCGTCGAGGTCTACGCGCGCATGCCGTTGCAGTTCGATCCGGGCACCCAGTGGAACTACTCGGTCGCCTCCAACGTGCTGGGCCGGGTGATCGAGGTGGTGTCCGGGCAGCCGCTGGACGCGTTCTTCGCCGAGCGGATCCTCGGCCCGCTCGGCATGACCGACACCGGTTTCCACATCGCGGCCGAACAGGCGGACAGACTGGCCGAGTTGTACGGCGAGACGGACGAGGGCGGGATCGAGCCGGTGCCGGGTCTGCCGGTGCGCGGCCGGCCCCGGTTCCTGTCCGGCAGCGGCGGCCTGGTGTCCTCGGCGTACGACTTCCACCGGCTCATGGAGCTGCTCCGCCGGGGCGGCGAGCTGGACGGGGTACGGCTGCTGGCCCCGGAGACGCTCGCCCTGATGACCCGCAACCAGCTCCCGGGCGGCGCCACCATCCGCTCCTTCGGCGCCCCCGTCCACCAGGAACCGGGCATGGACGGCCTCGGCTTCGGCTTCAACGTCTCCGTCGTCACCGACCCGGCCCGCACCCTGGCCCCGTCCCACCTCGGCACGTACGGCTGGACCGGCGTTGCCACCACCGCGTTCTGGGTCGACCCGGACCACGACCTGACCGTGCAGTTCATGAGCCAGGTGCGCCCGAAGAAGCTGAAGGTCTTCCCCGAGCTGCGGCGGCTGGTGCACGAGGCGGTGACGGACTGACCCGGGGGCCTACTGGCCCAGGGTCAGTGTGAACTCCAGTCCCTCGTCGGCGAGTTCGGCCAGCCACCGGTCCGCGCGCTGGGCGGTCTCCGCCGCCCGGTGCAGACCGGCCCGCAGGCTGCCGTCCAGGATGTGCCGGACGCCGAGGGCGAGCGGGCGGGAGACGCAGCGGGCCATCGTGGACTCCTCGGCGTCACCGGTCAGGTCGAGCAGGTAGGCGCCCGTCCACGGCCTGCCCTCGCCCGCGTCGACCTCCAGGGAGGCGGAGAGCACCACCCGGTCGCGGTCGGCGTCCGTGGTCGGGTGGGCGGCCGCCAACCGCCGTGCCAGCGCGGCGATCCGCTCGTCGTCGCCCGTCGTCAGCTCTTCGAAGACCGGCTCCCACGCCTTCAGCCAGCCGTCCAGCCGGAGGGTGCCCCGGACGAAGGTGCGCGGGGTCCAGGCGGCGGGCAGGCCGTACTGGGCGATGAACGGGATGCTGTCGCGGTTGGGGTAGGCCTCGAAGGTCTCGCCGTCCAGGACGAGCGGCCGGGTCGCCTCCCAGGGCCGGTCGGCCGTGGTCTCGACGCCGTTCTCCAGGTACCGCGCGGGCGAGCGGAGGGCGCCCAGTACGCCGAGCGGCGCCCAGCTGAAGCGGTAGCGGAAGTCGTTCGGCACGGCCGGGACACCGCCGCAGTACGAGGTGAGCCGGTAGGAAGCCGGGGTGTGCTCGCCGACGCGCGCCCGGGCCCGGCCGATGAGGCTGTGCGCGAAGAGGTGGTCGATGCCCGGGTCCAGGCCGGCCTCGGTGAGCACCACCACGCCCGCCGCCCGTGCCGCCTCCGCGTGCGCCAGCAGCTGCGGCGACACGTAGCTGGAGCAGGCGAAGTGCGCCCCGGCCCGCATACAGACGGCCAGCAGCTCCGCGTGCTCCGGCGCCGGCAGCATCGACACCACGACGTCGCCGGGCTCCAGCGCGGCGGCGAGGGCGGCGGGGGCGGTCAGGGCGCGGGGTTCGGCGCGTCCGGTCAGGCCGAGGCCGGCCAGCGCCTGGGCCGCGCGGTCCTCGGTGCGGTGCCACAGCAGGACGCGGCCGGCCGTACGGCACAGGCCGGCGAGCCCGCTGCCGGTGGACAGTCCGGCGCCGACCCAGTGCACGGTTCCGCTCGCCGGGACACGGTCGGTCATGGGTGCGACTCCCCTCCCTCGATGCCGAGTTCACGGCAGGTCTGGTGGAACCGGTCGAGACAGCGGCCCCAGGCGCCGCCCGGGCCGAAGGCGAGCAGCAGCGGCAGCAGGGCCGCCGAGAAGTCGACGCTGGACTCCCGGGGCAGCAGGGACGGCAGGTTGTCGATGGCGATCAGGTCCAGCGGCGGCTCCTTGCGCAGCCGGCGCACGGGCTCGGTCCAGTCCGTCGTACGGTCGTAGACCGGCAGGACGTTGAACGGGGAGCCGACGTCACAGGTGACGTCGCACAGGGTGCGCAGCCGGCGGGCCGGGGAGTCCAGGTCCTCCGCGCGCAGGAACGGCGGGACCAGGGTGGTGGCGAGGACCGCGTTGACCATCACGTCGTGCCCGAGCAGGGCCCGCCGGTCCAGGTCGCGGGTCTCCGCCAGGTCCCAGCGGGTCGCCTCGACGCCCGCCGTGCGGAAGGCCGTCGACGCGCCCCGTCCGCTGCGCCCGAGGGCGCCGATCACCAGCGCCGTGAACTCCGTGTCCCCGACGGCGGGCCGCAGTACGGCGTCCAGGTCGTCCTTCGTCGTGGGGGTGAGCGGTGCCGTCAGCCGGCCCCGGTGCTGGAGCACGGCGAGCGCGGCACCGAGATAGCCCGCCCAGTATCCGAAGGCGGCGAGCCGACGGCCCTCGTCGTCCACCAGGTACTCCAGGTCCAGCAGCGCCCCGCCGCCCGCCGCGAACCGGCGCAGCAGCTCGGCAGCGCCCGGCTGCTGTTTGTAGGCGTGCCCGAAGAAGACGTGCCGGTGGATCAACTCGGCCGGTTCGTCGGGGAGTTCCTTGAGGCCGAGGATCACGGCGTCACGGGGTGCCGCCACCCAGGAGCCCGCCGGGGCGCGGCGGCAGCCGGCCGCCTCGTACTCCTCGGTCGGGAAGATCCGCTGCGGGGACTCCTCGACGGTCAGTGCGACCCCGCTGTCGACCAGGCGGCGGGCGTCGGCGGGGACGACGGGCGTGCGCCGTTCGGTCGTACGGGGCTCGTGGCGCAGCCACAGGTGCAGCTCGGTCATACCAGGTTGGCCTCCGGGCGCGGGGCGTCGGCCGCGAACCGGCCGGCGCTCAGGGGGCTGATGTCCAGGAAGGGTACGCGGCCGAGGTACAGGTCGCGGATCACCTCGCCGACGGCCGGCCCCTGGAGGAAGCCGTGCCCGGAGAAGCCGGTCGCGTACAGGAACCGGGACACCGTGGGCGCCTCGCCGATCAGGGCGTTGTGGTCGGGGGTGTTCTCGTACAGGCCCGCCCAGCCGCCGGTGCGGGGCAGGTCGAGCAGGGCGGGGGCGCGCTGCCGCATCGCCTCGGCGAGCCGCGGGATCCACCGGTCGTGGGTGTCGGTGGCGAAGCCGGGCCGCTCGTCCGGGTCGGACATGCCGAGCAGCAGGCCGGGGCCCTCGCGGTGGAAGTAGAGGCTGGTGGTGAAGTCGATGGTCATGGGCAGCGTGGGCGGCAGGCCGGGCACCGGTCCGGTGACGGCGATCTGCCGGCGCAGCGGCCGTACCGGCAGCTCCACGCCCACCATGGCGCCGACCGCCCGGGACCAGGCACCGGCCGCGCAGATCACCGTGCCGGTCTCGATCCGGCCGAGGGTCGTGCCGACGGCGGTGACGGTGTCGCCGCGCAGTTCGATGCCGGTGACCTCGGTGTGGCGCAGGATGCGGGCGCCGTGGGCGCGGGCGGCGCTCGCGTAGCCGTGGACGACGGCCTCCGGGGTGCAGTGGCCGTCGTCCGGGGAGTACGCGGCGGCCAGCAGGCCGTCGGTGCTGATCAGCGGGGAGAGGCGGCGGGCCTCCTCGGGGGTGAGCAGGCGGCTGGGCACCCCGAGGGAGTTCTGCCGCCGCACTCCCGCCTCGAAGGAGGCCACCTGTCCGGGCGTGGAGAGCAGGAACAGATAGCCGACCCGGTGCAGTCCGATGTCCTGCCCGACCTCCTCCGGGAACCGGCCGAACGCCTCCAGGCTGCGCGCACCGAGCCGGATGTTCAGCTCGTCGGAGAACTGCGCCCGCACTCCCCCGGCGGCCTTCGAGGTGGAGCCGGCGGCGAGTTCGTCCCGTTCGACGAGGACGACGTCCCGCACGCCGGCGCGTGCCAGGTGCCAGGCGATGCTCGTGCCCATCACCCCGCCGCCGACGATGACCACCTCGGCCCGAAGGTTCACGCCGCCGTCTCCTTCACCGCTTCCGTCCCACCGCGCGGATCACGACCGTCCCTGATCCTGTCCACCCGGCGGCCCGCCGAACCGGACGTGTCAGGAGCCGTGGGCGACGGCGTCCAGATGGGGCAGGTGGTGGTCCATCCGCTCCCGCTTGGTCCGCAGGTACGTGATGTTGCTCTCGCACGGCTCGATCAGCAGCGGCACCTGCTCGGCGACCTGGACGCCGTGCCGGACCAGCGCCTCCCGCTTGCGCGGGTTGTTGGACATCAGCCGTACCGAGCGCACCCCGAGGTCGCGCAGGATCTCGGCGGCCACGCCGTAGTCGCGGGCGTCGACCGGCAGGCCCAGCGCGAGGTTCGCCTCCACCGTGTCCAGGCCCTCCGCCTGGAGCGCCATCGCGCGCAGCTTGGCGAGCAGACCGATGCCGCGGCCCTCGTGTCCCCTCAAGTAGACGACGATGCCGCTGCCTTCGGCGACCACCGCGCGCATGGCGGCCTCGAGCTGGTCCCCGCACTCGCAGTGCCGGGAGCCGAACGCGTCCCCGGTCAGGCATTCCGAGTGCAGCCGGGTCAGCACGTTCTCGCTGCCGATATCGCCGTACACCAGGGCCACTTGCTCGTCACCGCGGTCGTGGTCCAGGTAACCGATCGCCTGGAATTCGCCGTACACGGTGGGCAGCGGTGCATTCACGACGCGTTCCGCGCCGGAACGCCGCGGGGACTTCTTGCCGAGTACGCCGATGTCGACGCCGGTGTTTTCTGTCATGATCTGATTCCTAAGCAGAGACGAAAGGCCGTGAAAAGATGAGTGGTTCGGGCGCGCGGACGGCGGCGTACGGGGTGGTGAGCGGCGTGGTGCCGACGGACACCACGCAGGACGTACGGACCCGGGGGGCGGGCGTGTCAGCACAGGTCGCCGTCCTTCCCGTCGGGAGCTTCGAACAGCACGGTCCGTTCCTTCCGCTGGCGACCGACACGCTGGTCGCCTGCGCCGTGGCGCGGGAGATCGCCGCCGCGTACCCGGTGCACCTCCTCCCTCCGGTGACGGTCTCCTGCTCGCACGAGCACGCGGCCTGGCCGGGGACCGTCAGCATCTCCGCCGTGACCCTCCACGCGGTGGTCTCGGACATCGCGGCGTCGCTGCGCCGCTCGGGCGTCGACGCGCTGGTCGTCGTCAACGGGCACGGCGGCAACTACGTGCTGGGCAACGTCGTCCAGGAGGCCTCCGCGCGCGGTGAGCGGATGGCGCTGTTCCCGGCCGCCGAGGACTGGGAGGCGGCGCGGGAGCGGGCCGGGGTGGTCACCTCGCTGCTCACCGACATGCACGCGGGAGAAATCGAGACCTCGATTCTGCTGCACGCTCACCCCGAATTCGTCCGCCCTGGTCACGAGTCCGCCGATTTCGTCGCCGACGACCGCCGTCATCTGCTCACCGTGGGAATGTCCGCCTATACCGAATCGGGCGTCATCGGCCGTCCTTCGCTGGGTTCGGCGGAAAAGGGAAAGGAACTGCTGGCGAGCCTGGCGGAATCCTTCGACCCGTATTTCGCGCTGCTCACCTCGGCGCCGGACCGGGACTGACCCTGGCCGGCGACCGCCTGCCGACCGGGACCCGTGGGGGCGGCCCCGGTCGGCGGGCGGTCGTCGGGGGCGGGGGTGCCGAACGCCGCGGCGGGCTTGGTGCGCAGGGTCTCGTACCAGCGCCGGAGCAGCACCACGGCGCCGGGCAGGCTCGCCACGAAGCTCAGTACGCCGTAGACGACGGCGACCGCGACTCCGGTGTCCGCGCCGAGCCCGGCCGCGCCGAACGCCCACGCGGTGACGCCCTCACGGGGGCCGAAACCGCCGACGTTCAGGGGCAGTCCCATGGCCAGCAGCGCGAGCACGGCGAGCGGCAGCAGCACCGCGACCGGTGCGGCCGAGCCGGCCACCCGGGCCGCCACGACGAACATGACCAGATGCCCGGCCAGGACGACCGCGGAGGACAGCGCGACACCCGGGCCGCTCTGCCGGGACGCCAGTCCCTGGTGTGCCTCGCCGAGCATCTTGCGCAGCGCGCCGTGCCGGCGGTCCGGCGGACGGTTCATCCGGACGGCGAGTACGACGGCCAGTGCGCCGACGGCGGCCAGCGCCACCAGCGGGGCGAAGCCACGGGCCTGGGCGCGCACCGGGGACGGCAGGGTCAGCAGCACCGCCGCGCCCGCCACGGTCAGCGCGATCTGCCCCGCGACCCGCTCCAGCACGACCGCCTTCACGCCGCGCCGCACGTCACCCGCGCTCTGCCCGTGCCGGACCGCGCGGTGCACATCGCCCAGGATCCCGCCCGGCAGGGCCGCGTTCAGGAACAGCGCCCGGTAGTAGTCGGCCACGGCCGGGCCCAGCGGCAACCGCAGTCGCAGGCCCCGGGCCACGACCTGCCAACGCCACGCGCTGCACACGGTGGTGACGACGCCGATGCCCAGCGCCGCCAGCACCGTCTCGGCGTCGATCCGCCGCAGCCCGTCCAGCAGAGCCCCGGTACCGAGCCGCCACAGGAGCGCGGTGACGATGACGGCTCCGACGAGGGTGCCGATGTGGGTCCGGAGGGCTCGGGAGTTGCCGCGCCGGCGGGCGGGGGTTGCTTGCGGGGGCGCCGGTGCCGGGTCCGGCCGCACGGCCGCGGGACGCAGACGCTCCGCGCGGACGCCTGTGCGCGCAGGAGCCGGCCCAGATGCCGTGCGTGCCGGTTCCGCCGGGGCCGTACGCGCGTACGTGCCCGTGTCCGTGTCCGCCCCCGCCGGCACCCGCGTCCCCGCCGCCGTCGTCCTCCCGCTCACGCCGCTGCGCCCCTCGGTCGGGGCAGCGCCAGCAGGTCGGTGTGGTGGACGGTGACCCGGAGCGCGCCGGCCGCGCAGGCGGCGAGCCGGGCGCCCAGGTACTGCTCCGCCCGGTCGCCCAGTTCCGGCCGCTGTTCGACGGCCGCGCCCACCCAGCCGCGCAGCCACTGCTCGGTCAGCGCGGCCTCGTCGGCGCCGAGCCGCCACGGGCTCGCGTGCAGCCGGACCGTCGCCCCGCGCTCGGCGAACGCCTCGCGGGCCACGGTGACCGCGTCCGGGCCGAGCAGCCCGGCGCGCCGCTGGTGGGCGTTGAACGCCTCGGCGATCTCGGCGTCCAGCGGGTCGGCCGGGGTGAGTTCGACGCGTCCCGCGACGGAGAGGGTGAGCAGGGCCGGGCAGCCGGCGCCCGCACAGGCGTCCGCCAGGGCCTCGATCTCCTCCCGGGTGAGCACGTCGAGCAACGCGGACGCGGTCACCAGCGAGGCCCCGGCCAGCGCGTCCGGGGTGAGCCGGGCGACGTCACCGCGCCGGGTCTCGACCGTGACGCCGCTGCCGTCGGCGGCGGAGCGCGGGGAGCTCACGGCGGCGAAGTGCAGCAGGTAGGGATCGCGGTCGTGCAGGATCCAGTGCTGGGCGCCGTCGAGGCGGGGCGCGAGCCAGCGGCCCATCGAGCCGGTGCCGCAGCCCAGGTCGTGCACGACCACTCCACCGGACCGGCCCGGCAGGTCGGCCAGCCGGATCCGCAGCGGATCGAGCAGTTCCTGCGCGCGGGCCGCCGCGTCGGCGCCTTCCCGCAGTTGCAGCCACTCGGGCGCGTACCGGGGGGGCTCCTGCGGGTCGTCGTCCCGCAGCCGTACGGTGGCCCGCTCGCCCGGAGGGGCCACGGGCCCGGCACCGGCGATGACCGGATCGGCACCACGGTCGCCGGCGGAGCCGCCGGCTCCGGTCGGCCCGGTCCTCGGCGTGCCGCCGCGCTCCCCCGGTCCGGAAGGGCCCCCGGCACCGGTCTCTCCGCCGACCGCCTCCGCGCCCAGCCCTGTGTCCACGATCTCCACGCCCAGTACCTCCTCGCTCCGCGCACGCGCGACTCTCCGCACGGACTCGCCCGCCCGGGGCCCGGGCTGAGCCGGAACCAGCCCATCCGAACCGGTCCGGACAGGCACCGCTTCACCGTCCCGCACCCCGCTCATACGGACTCCCCTCCACCGGGCCCGGACTCGACCGACACCCGCTCGCGCCCACCGGACCGAACCGTCACGCCCTCCCCGTCCCGCAAGCCGTTCATACGGACTCCCTGCCACCGACCCCCGGCCGAACCGGAATCAACCCGCCCCGTACCCGACCGGACCGGCACGGCCTCGCCATCCCGCAAGCCGTTCATACGGGCTCCCCGCCACCGGCCCCCGGCCGAACCGGGATCAACCCGCCCCGCGCCCGACCGGACCGGCACGGCCTCACCGTCCCGCACCCTGCCCGTACGGGCTCCCCGTCCCCGGTCGCCGGATGAACCGGGAATAACTCGCCCCGCACCGGACGAGACCGGCACGCCCTCGCCGTCCCCCAAGCCGCTCATACGCACTCCCTGCCACCGACCCCCGGCCGAACCGGAATCAACCCGCCCCGTACCCGACCGGACCGGCACGGCCTCACCGCCCCGCACCCTGCCCGTACGGGCTCCCCGTCCCCGGTCGCCGACGGAGGCGGAAGCGGAGTCGCGCCGCCCATGTGTCCGCGAGCGGACCGGAGCCGGCTTCCCGCCCCCGTTCCCGTGCCCCCTCACGCCGTCCTCCTCGGTGGTTCCGGGAGGCGGCCGAGGACCGTTGCCAGGCTGCGGGCGGTGGTCGCCCAGCCGTCGAGGGCGGCGCGGCGGCCGCGGGCCGCGGCCTTGAGGCGGCGGCGCACGTCGGGTTCGCCGAACCAGCCGCGGAGTTCGGCGGCGAGCGCGGCGGGGTCCTCCGGCGGGACGAGGATGCCGGGCACCCCGCCGTCCGGGGCGCGGCCGACCGCCTCGGGCAGGCCGCCGACGTCGGTCGCGAGGACGGGGATGCCCCGGGCGAGGGCCTCGGTGACCGCCATGCCGTAGGTCTCGGCGTAGGAGGTGAGGACCATCAGGTCGGCGGCGGCGTAGGAGGCGTCGAGCTCGGCGCCGGAGCGGGGGCCGGTCAGGTGCAGGCGGTCGGCGAGGCCGTACCGGGCGATCAGCTCCCGCAGGTGGGTCACGTAGGCGGGGTCGTGGCCGAGGCCGCCGACGCACTCGCAGGTCCACGGCAGGTCACGGACCGACGCGAGCGCCTCCACCAGCCGGTGCTGGCCCTTGCGCGGGGTCACGGCGGCCACGCACAGAAGCCGGGAGACGCCGTCGGTGCCGGGTGCGAGGGGCGCGATGTCGGCGCCCGGCGCGGCCACGTGCACCCGGTCGGGGGCGAGTCCGTGGTGGGAGACGAGCCGGCGGACCGCCCAGTCGCTGGTGGCGATCACCGCGGGCACCGCCCGCAGCACCGCCCGCTCGCGCGTGTCCAGGTCGGCGGCGACGGCCGGGTCCAGGCCGGTCTCGTCACCGAGGGGGAGGTGGACGAGGACCGCGAGGCGCAGGCGCCGCGCCTCGGGGACGACGGTCTCCGGAACCCCGCAGGCGACGAGGCCGTCGAGGAGGACGACGGAGTCCTCCGGGAGGCTCCGGAGCGTGCGGGCGAGCGCTTCGCGGGCGGCGGCGTCCGGGCGCGGCCAGGTGCCGGGCACGGCGTGCCGGGTGACCTGCCAGCCGAAGCCGGGCAGGTCCAGGCAGACCCGGCGGTCGTAGGCGTTGCCGCCGCTGGGCGCGGCCGGGTCGTCGACGCCGCCAGGCATCACGAAGTGCACACTGCGCAGGGACATGGGGATGATTCCGGCGTTCGGGGCGGCGCTGGGCTGCGCGGGCACGTACGTGAGGCGGGCCCGCTCCACGGTCAGGTCGGTCACAGGCCACGCTCGTAACTCGCCCAGGCGATGTGCGACTCGTGGAGCGTGACGGTGATCCCGGAGAGGCCCTTGGCGCCCTCGCCGAGGGCGCCCTTCCCGATCCGCTCGGCGAGCCGGTCGGCGATGACCTTGGCCAGGAACTCGGTGGAGGTGTTGACGCCGGCGAACTCGGGCTCGTCGTCCAGGTTCCGGTAGTTCAGCTCCGCGGTGATGGTACGCAGTTCCTGCGTGGCCAGGCCGATGTCGACCACGATGTTGTCCTCGTCCAGCTGCTCGCGGCGGAACGTCGCGTCCACGAGGAACGTGGCGCCGTGCAGGCGCTGCGCGGGTCCGAAGACCTCGCCGCGGAAGCTGTGGGCGATCATGATGTGATCGCGGACGGTGATGCTGAACAACGGACGACCCTCCAGGTGCGGCGCGTCTGGTCCCCCGCCTTGCCCGCCGGGGGATGCCGTGTAGTACGGCTCTTCGCTTCCCCGTGTTCAGCCGTTCGTCACTACTTTTCTCAGGTCAGGCCGGTCTCCGTGTACCGGACCCGGTGGCACAGGGCGGGGATCTCGCCGGACGCGAGCCTGGGCATCACGTCGGGAAGCTCCTCGAAAGCGCTCTCCCCGGTGATGAGCGCGTCCAGCGCGGGGTCGGCGAGCAGGTCCATGGCGAGCGCCATCCGGTCGGCGTAGGTACGGCCGGACCGGGCGGCCGGGGAGACGGTGCCGACCTGGCTGCTGCGCACGGTGAGCCTGCGGGAGTGGAAGGCCTCGCCGAGCGGCAGGGCCACGCGCCGGTCGCCGTACCAGCTCAGTTCCACGACCGTGCCCTCCGGGGCGAGGAGTTGCAGGGCCCGGGTGAGGCCGGACTCGGTGGCGCTGGCGTGGACGACGAGGTCGCAGTCGCCCAGGGCGTCGGCCGGTGCGGCGAAGTCGACGCCGAGCGCCTCGGCGGTCTTGGCGCGGGCCGGGTCGGCGTCGACGAGCTGGAGGCGGACGCCGGGGAAGCGGGCGAGCAGCGCGGCGACCGCGCAGCCGACCATGCCGCCGCCGACGACCGCGATCCGGTCGCCGAGCAGGGGCCTCGCGTCCCACAGGGCGTTGACGGCGGTCTCGACGGTCCCGGCGAGCACGGCCCGACCGGCGGGCACCCGCTCGGGGACCACGGTGACGGCGCTCACCGGGACGACGTAACGGCTCTGGTGCGGGTACAGGCAGAAGACGGTACGGCCGATCAGCGCAGCGGGGCCCGCCTCGACCACGCCGACGCTGAGGTAGCCGTACTTCACCGGGGCCGGGAAGTCGCCCTCCTGGAACGGCGCCCGCATCACGGTGTGCTGGCTCTCCGGCACCCCGCCCCGGAAGACGAGTGTCTCCGTGCCCCGGCTGACTCCGGAGTACAGGGCCCGTACCAGGACCTCGTCCTCGGCGGGCTCCGCGAGGGTGACGTCGCGCAGCTCTCCGTGGCCGGGCGAACGGAGCCAGAACGCGCGGGCCGAGTGGTTCATCGGCATCCTCCTGAACGATCGGGAAGTTGTTCACGTACCGAGTTGTGCACAGGCCGCGCACAGTACGCGGCGTTGATCGACTCTGTCACTCGGCCGGAGGGTGTGCGGTGGCCCTGAACAACACGTATGACGCGAGGCTCCAGCAGGAGACCGCTGTGGGAGCGGGTGCGCAGGTCCTGCTGCTGGCCCTGCTCGGCCCGGCGGTCGGCATGGGGCCGGCCGGCTGGCTGACGGGGCTCGCCTTCGCGTTCGCCACCTGGGCGGTCCTCTCCCGCGCCGTGCACCGGTCCCGGCTGCGCTCCTTCGGCCCCGCGAACCGGGTGACGCTGGGCCGGGCCACCCTGGTCGGCGGGGTCACCGCGCTGGTCGCGGACTCCTTCGAGAGCGCGCCGCCGGTGACGCTGCTGGTCGCGCTGACCGCCGTGGCCCTGCTGCTGGACGGCGTGGACGGCAAGGTCGCCCGCCGCACCGGCACCTCCTCCGCGCTCGGCGCGCGGTTCGACATGGAGGTGGACGCGTTCCTGATCCTGGTGCTGAGCGTGTACGTGTCGGCGCAGCTCGGCCCGTGGGTCCTCCTGATCGGCGGGATGCGCTACGCGTTCGTCGCCGCGGCCCGGCTCGCGCCCTGGCTGACGGCCCCGCTGCCGCCGTCGTTCGCCCGTAAGACCGTGGCGGCGATCCAGGGCGTCTGCCTCCTCGTCGCGGGCGCGGACCTGCTCCCCTACCCGGCGAACCTCGCGATCGTGCTGCTGGCCCTGGGCTCACTGGTGTGGTCGTTCGGGCGGGATGTGCGGTGGCTGTGGCGCACCTCGCGGATCGTGCGCCCGGCGCCGGCGCGGCGGGTGCGGGAACTGGTGCCGTCGGGCCGCTGACGACACCCCGGCAGAACCCACCCGTCGTTCGGCTCCGCTCGCCGGAGTCCACGAGAGGTGACCGGGTGCGCCGGCCCCGGCGGGATGTCGGTGGGGCGTGGCAGCATCCGCGGCATGACGAGCACAGGTAGGGGCCGCGGCCTGGACATGTTCCGGGACGGCGACTTCCCCTTGTACACCCTGACCTTCGCACGAAACCTGTCCCGTGCCGAACTGCTGATCCGCATGGGGGTGGACACGGAGACCCTCGGGTTCCGCCCCGCGACCGACCTGACGGACGACCTGGGTGACGACCTCTTCGACGAGGACGAACCGGTCGTCGTCGCCGGTGCCGACGGCCCGTGGGCGTGGGCATGGGAGCAAGGCGGAGTGCACGGACTCGACGCGCGGACCCTGAGCGCCGTATCCGCGGGCACCGAGGCCGTCGTGCTCCACCACAACGAGAAGCCGATGGACTGGTTCAAGTACGCGGTCGGGGGCGGCGTCGTCGTCGGCTTCCACACCCTTCAGGCGATCGAGCCGACCGGGCAGGACCCGACGCGGCTCGACGAGCTCATGAGGCCGCTGGGGCTCGTCCGCGGCCGAGTCGCCCCGGTCCACGGGGTTCTGGCGCTGCTGGAGACCGCCTTCGGCATCGGCTTGACGGCGCCGGGCGACGAGGCGCGCTGGAGCGGCAGGCTGCGCCGCCTGCCGGAGTGAACGCACCCGTCCCGGGCGACGGCCCCACCGTGCCGCCGTCGGAGTGGTGTTCGGTCGGGAGCGGTTGTCACTGCCGGGCGATATCCTCGGAATCGCTTGTGACACATGTGTCTTCAGACCACGGGGGGTGTCCATGCACGGCCGTGATCACGGCTTCCCTCAGGACTGCCCGGGTGATCACCCGGGCATGTCGACCGAGGCCGGAATCGACGTCCAGCGGCAGCTGGAGTCCCTGATCCAGGACTTCCGGACCAGCGATCGCCCGATGCCGGTCATCGTGCTGCACGCCGAGGATCCCGCGGACGACGACCGCGTCACCGAACTCCTCGACGAGCTGCGGGAAGGACAGCAGCGCCACGGGACGCGCCTGGCCGTCGCCCCGACCGAGCCGCAGCCGGGGGACGTCGACCCCCTGGCCAGGGCCACGCGGCTGCTGTGGGACCTCGGCGACGGGCGGAAGTGGGGCGGCCGGACCGCCGCCTACCGGCCCTACGCCTTTCCCCGGCTCAACCTCGTCCGCGCCCTCCAGGAGGCCGCCGACGACCCGGAGATGCGCGAGCACTGGCCGAGCGCCCCCGCCGGCACACCGGACGGCAACGCGCAGCGGGAGCAGGCCCAGACGCACCTGCTGCGCATCCTGGCCCGGCAGCGCTGGCGGCCCCGCAGGCCCTCGCGCTGGCACCGGCAGTTACTCCTCAACGACGTGCAGCAGTTCCTGCCCATGGGCGCCCTGGGCGCGTTCACGGCGCTGCTCACCCGCCCCGAGTGGTACGTCGCCGCGCTGGCGGGCATCGGACTGATGATCCTGCTCGCCGGCCTCAACCACGTCCCCGGACGTGCTCCCCTCTTCCTGTGGCTGCGCACGGAGAGCCGGTGGTTCCTGACCACGACGTTCCTCCAGTCCGCCGCCCGCCGCCGGTCGACCAGCGTGCGGCTGCTGCGGCCCGTCCACTCCTGGAGGGCCATAGCGGCCCGCGCCTACGACGTGGCCGAGGCGATGCGGGAGGGCGGCCCGTTCCCGCTCCAGCTGTACGTGCTGGCGCTGTTCGAGGACCTGCGGGACAACCACCGGCGCGGCAGCTGGGACCTGCGGGGGCTCAAGCGGACGCGTCCGCCGGTGCTGTTCCTGCGCCGGATCAGCCGGGAGAACGGCGGCGTCGAACTGATCAGGGCGGTCAGCGACGTCCGCAGCCGGCGCAGTGAGCTCGACCCGCTGCTGATCGTGGCGGGCATGGCGGCGGGCGACACGGCGCTGCTCGACCGCGGCACGGACGCGGAACCGCCGGGCGGCCGGCCGCAGCCCCCGCCCTGGCGCCTCGAGCAGCGCTTGCGGCACTGGTACGACGAGTGGGCCGGGAACCTCCGGGCCGACCAGTCGCCGAGCCGGACGAACGCCCTGCCCTGGGTGCTCCGGGTGCCGCTGCCCCGCGACGAGCTGGTGCAGTTGCGGCAGACGGACTGGCGGTGCGTGCGGGCCAGACACCGGCCGCCCCTCGCCCGCGTGGTGTGGTCGGCGTACAGCCTCGTCCTCGTCCTCGTCCTCGCCGGCACCGCGGGTGTCGTCCACTCCGTCGAACTGCACCGTGCGTACTGCTCGGCGGGCCTGCTGAGCGCCGATCGCGACACCGTACGGCGTCCCGCGCCCGGCGGCGGCACGGAGTGCGTCGGCATCGCCACTGGAGACGTCCGGTTCGGCGCGTACCTCGCGGGCGGAGCCGGCGGGGACGGCGGGAGACTGCGTGAGATCGAGGACCTGGTGCGCGCCGAGAACGCCGACGTGGTGCACCACCACCCCGGTGCGTACGTCACCGTGGTGTACGCGGGACCGCTGAGCTCCTCCCCGACGGACTCCTCCCTCGTCAAGGGCACCGAGGAACTGGCCGGCGTGTACCTCGCCCAGCGCGTGGTCAACGAGAACTACACGGTGAAACTGCGGGTGCTGCTCGCCAACGCGGGTGTGGACCTGGGGCAGCAGCGTGTGACGGCGGACGCGATCGCCCGGTACGCCGACCGCGACCCGACGGTCGTCGGCGTGGTCGGCTTCGGACGCGACCTGCAGAGCAGCCCCGACGTCACGCGCCGCCTCCACGCGGTCGGACTGCCCATCGTCTCCGGCACCAACTCGGCGACCTACCTGCCGAAGCAGTTCTCCAACTGGTTCAGCCTCGCGGCTCCCGACGAGCACCAGGCGGAGGCCCTCGGCCTCGTCGCCCGGCAGCTGCGGGCCCGGGAGAAGGACCCGTACGCGCTGGTGCTGGCCCGCGACACCAAGGATTCGCAGGACCGCTACACCAGCGAACAGGCCGCCTACGGCGGGAAGATGCTGCGCCGGGAACACTTCCGGCTGCTGCCCGGGCAGAGTTACCGGGTGGCGAACGGCAAGCCCGAACTGCGGCTGCACGCGGACAGGATCTGCCGGACGGAGAACGTCCCCTCGGTGATCTACTTCGCCGGACGGGTCGAGGACATCGGTCCGCTGATGACCCAGCTGGGCACCGAACCGGGCTGCGCGAACCGGGAGATCTCCATCCTCACAGGCGACGACCTGAGCAAGGCCAGGTTCTCCGGTGCGGGCGGCCGTGACGGCGTGGCCCCGCGGATAACGCTCTACCACGCCGCCCTGGCCGAGCTGAGGGAAGCCGCGTCCACGACCGCCTTCTACGAGGACGCCGCCAAGTACTTCCCCTGGCTGGCGGGCAAGGAGGCCACGTACGACGCCGACGACTTCGCCAGCGGCCAGACGGCCCTCGCCCACGACGCCACGCGTGCGCTGTACTGGGCGGCCAGCCTCGGTGACGTGCGCCAGAGCCGCGCGGCGACCTGGGTCAACCTCAGGGGTGTGAAGCTCGACGGGATGGCCACCGGGACGATCGACTTCACCCACGCGCCGCTGTACGGCGAACGCCGCGGCCACAGCATCGTGATCAAGCAGGTCCGCAGGACACCTCAGGGCGTCTCGGAGACGAAGGTGCTGTGCAGCAGACCGGCCGGCAGCACCGAACCGCTCAGTGTGAAGGAGTGCTCGATCGAATGACGGGAACCGGGCCGGGCCGGAGCGGAGCGGGGAGGAGCCGGGAGGACGGGGCGGGCCGAGCCCGAGCGGGCCGGGCTGGACCGGGCCGGGCTGGACCGGGCCGGGCTGGACCGGGCCGGGCTGGACCGGGCCGAGCCGAGCCGGAGCGGGCCCGGCTGGAGCGGGCCGGGCTGGACCAGGCCGAGCTCGGACCGAGCCGGGGTGGACCGGGCCGGGGTGGACCGGGCCGGGCCGGACCGAGCTGGACCGGGGGGGACCCGGGCGGAGCCGGAAGGACCGGGCGGATCCTTGAGGACCGGGCAGACGGCTTCACAGGGATTGTTACGCTCGCCGGATGAGCATTCCGGCACCCGACGAGATCCGTGCGCTGCACGAGAAGTACGCGCCCACCGCCGAGGCGTTCGCTCTCGTCCACACGCACTGCGAGATCGTCTGGAGCATCGCCGAGCAGCTCCTGTCGGCGCCGCGCCTGCGCCACCTCGACGCCGAGCTGGTCCGCGCCGGCTGCCTCCTGCACGACATCGGCGTCTACCGCCTGTACGACGCCGACGGCCGGCTGGACCACGCGCAGTACATCCGGCACGGACTGCTCGGCCACGAGATCCTGGAGCAGGAGGGCTTCCCCGAGGCGCTGCGCCGGTTCTGCTCCCACCACACCGGGGTCGGCCTCACCCGGCACGACGTCCTGAGCCAGGGCCTCCCCTTGCCTCCCGCCGACTACCTGGCGGTGACGGAGGAGGAGCGACTGGTGATGTACGCGGACAAGTTCCACACCAAGTCCCGCCCGTCGGCCTTCCTCACCGCCGACGAGTACGCCACCCACGTCCGCCGCTTCGGCGAGGCCAAGGTCACCGCGTTCCAAGCGCTGCGCGCGGAGTTCGGCGAACCGGACCTGTCGCGGGCGGTGCCGTGCGGCGGCACGTCTACCGGCTCCTGACGCACTTCGGGGCCGACCCCGCTCAAGGTATCCGGCCGGAACTCGCTACAGGCAACCGCCCGCCGTTACCGCCTTCTCGTGATCGTCGAGAGGTCCAGGAACGACGGCTGCGGGAAGCTTCTCACGTGCCGCGCATCAGCTCCGCGTTGACGGCGTCGACACGTGCGTACAGGGGACCTCCGGTGATGATGCCCTCCCCCATACCCCGGCGATACGGATCGACGTCGATCACGGTGACGAGCGCGTTGCCCAGTCCGATCACGACCCACCAGGTCCGCTCGTCCGCCCGCACCCGCCAGGTCGACTTCACCCACTTTCCGGTGTCCGTGCGCACCTCTGCCGAGACCATCTCCCAGCTTGCCGGATCGAAGCGGGTCAACGTCTCCAGGGGCGCATCTCGTTGCTGGAGCCGTTCGATCACGTGCGTGCCATGTGCTCGCAGCTGTACCGGTTCGCTCAGGATGTGCCGGACTCGTGTGAAGAGGGAGTCGGGGCCTGAGTCGACGTGGAAGCGGGCGGTCTCGAAGCGGGGCGGCACGGAGAACTCCTGAAAAAGGGGAAAGTCCTGACGACACTACGGAATCAGCGGTGACACCAGAGCTGGTGGAGCTGGGGGTTAGCGGCTGTGCTGAAATCGCACAGGTTCACCGAGTACAGCGCGCGCGCCGTCGAAGTCCGCGAGTCGCGCCGCGACCGTGGCGACCGCAAGGCGTTCAGGAAGAGCGGTGGAGAACTTGAGACCGCGCACAGCTCGGCGGTCCACGTCGGGCAGGACGAGGCTTTCACCGACGCTCGCACGAGCCGCGCGCCACTCGGCGGGGGTGAGGTCTTCGCGCAGGCGGAGCCAGCAGTCGGTGGGACGCTGAAGGGGGTCCGTGACCGACCGCAGTGTGGAGGCGAGGGTGGCGTTGGCACGGTAGCCGGCCCAGGTCCACCAGCGGACGTCGGCGCCGACGCGCGTGATCAGTGTCCCGCCCGGGTGCGCGGTGTCGGGCCCGTCAATCTCGCGCTGCTCGGCCAGGCATGCCTCGGCGCGGCGAGTGAGCGAGACGGGCGGGTCCTCGCCGAGCAGAACCTCACGCATGGCACGCGTGAGGGCGTAGGACAGTCCGGCGACTCCGCCGTTCATCCACTTGGCGATGCCGCCGCCGTCGGTAGGTTCGACAAAGACACGTTTGCGCAGCCAGTCGATGTAGGTGACCTGCCAGCTGCGTCCGCCGAGCAGCAGCCGCCGCGGGCCCGGGCGCTCTTCGGTGAGCACGCTCGGGTCGGTGCGACCGATCTCCGTACGGCCGGACAGGACGGTGAACTGCGGCGGTGCCGTGAAGGAGGCAGTGAGCTCGATGAAGTGCCGCTTGCCGAAACGGCGTTCCGCCTCTGGCCCCACGAACAGCATGCCGCCGTCGCTGTCGAGAAAGCCCTCCTCTGTGAGGAAGCGAAGGATGGGGGCGGCGGACCGGTCGAAAGGCGCGAGGTCGTTCCACTGCCTGTCCCACAACTGGTCGCCGAGCTTGTGCTGTTGCAGGGTGATGGCGAGGAGCTGTTGAGCGACCAGGTGGCGCGGCTCTGGCGGCGGGAGTACCGGCTCCACCCAGCCGCGTGCCCACAGCAGCAGCAGACCGGACGCCTGGAGCAGCGTGTCCTTGCGGGTCGTGAGGAACAGGCAGTTGCGTACGGTGCCGGGGCGCCGGCCGGTGCGGCCGATACGTTGGAGGAACGAGGCGACGGAGGCCGGCGAGTCGATCTGGATGACGCGGTCCAGATCACCTACGTCGATGCCGAGTTCAAGGGTGGAGGTGGAGACGATGACGCAGTCGCGCGCTCCTGCGAAGGCCTGCTCCGAGCGGGTGCGTTCGTCGACGGAGAGGGAGGCGTGGGACAGGAAGACGGTCACCTCGCGGGCCCGGAGCGCGGCGCCCAGCTCCTCCACCTGGCGGCGCGAGTCGCAGAAGACGAGGCGTTTCTCCCCCCGGTGCAAGGCGGCGATGAGCTTGGCGGCGTTGTCGAGCGAGCCCACGTAGTCGAGTTCCACCTCGCCCGCCGGCCTGCGGGATGCGCCCTCGGGGGCCTGTTCCCTGTGTCCGGCGGCACCGGCGGCGGGCAGGTGGACGCCTGGTGCGACGACCTGCCCGGTGCGGCTCCCGGCTCTGGCTCCTTGCAGCCAGTACAGCAGTTGCTCCGGGTTGCCGACAGTCGCCGACAGCCCGACGCGCTGGATGGGCCGTCCGGTGACCCGCTCGAGCCGTTCGAGTACGGCGAGCAGGTGCCAGCCCCGGTCGTCGCCCGCGAAGGCGTGCACCTCGTCGACGACGACGGCCCGTACGCTTCCCAGCAGCCGCGCGTGGTCGGTCTTGACGCCGATCAGCATCGCTTCGAGCGACTCGGGCGTGGTCAACAGGATGTCCGGCGCCTCGGTGCGGATGCGCTGCCGCTGCGACTCCTTGGTGTCGCCGTGCCACAGGGCGGCGCGCCGTCCGAGCCACTGGGCGTAGGTGTCAACGCGGCAGACCAGGTTGTTGAGGAGCGCCTTGAGAGGGCACAGGTACAGCACCGAGGTGCCGGTCCAACGCTGTTCGGCCATCGCCGACAGAAGGGGAAAGCAGGCCGCCTCGGTCTTGCCGCCGGCCGTCGGCGCCAGCAGGACGGCGTCCTCGCCCTGCATGAGCGGGGTGATGGCCGCACGCTGAAGTGGGCGCAGGTCGGGCCAGCCGAGAGTGTTGACGATGTGGTGCAGGACGACGGGGTCGAGCTGGTCGAGTACGTCGGCCGCTTGCCTGGTCGGCCCCGCCCCATCCGGGCTGCCGGCGTCTCCCATCACAGCTCCAGGTCGATGTCGTCGGCGGACTCGGAGCCACCGGTGACCGTGGCGGCCAGGTTCCGCTCCACGTCGGTGAGTTCGCTGCTCGCCACGGTCAGCCTGTAGTGCTGTCGGGGGTCGAAGTCGTCGAACTGGTCCACGCGGTCGAGCACGTCCCCGACGAGTTTCTTCAGGAACAGCCGGGGTGCCACACCGACCTTTCCGCCCAGCGCCCCGCCGACGGCCCGTGCCAGGTCCGCGACGTAGGCGTCGTCGACGACCGTCCGTACGCGCTCGGGCGAGGTGGCGGCGTCCGCGTAGAGGTCCCGGATGGTGACGCCGAGGCCGACCAGGGACTCCTGGGTGAAGCCGGGCAGTCGGATCTGCACCGCACGGGGGTTGTCGAAGCGGGGATCGGTGGTGAAGTCGGTGGCGAGGCGCTGGGCGAGCGGAGCCAGGCGTTGGACGCCCTGCTGGCCGTCATAGAAGGCCGGCGTGCCGGTGATGACGAGGTACAGGCCGGGGAAGCGGCCGGAGTGCACCTCGTCGATGAGCTGCCGCAGCGCGTTGAGCGCTTTGTCGCGGGCGTCGGAGCGAACCCGCTGGAGCGTCTCCACTTCATCGAGGACGAGGAAGAGCCCGGTGTGCCCGGAGTCGCGCAGCACGGTGAGCAGGCCTTGCAGGAAGCCGAGGGCACCGAAGTGGTCCAGGTCCCCACGCACCCCGGCCGACCGGCGCGCGGCAGCGGCGACGTGCGGCTGGCCGCCGAGCCACGCCAGCACGGCAGTGGCGGTCGCCTCGTCGCTGTCGGCGAGGGCCGCCCGGTAGCCGCGCAGGGCGGTGGCGAAGGACGGCGCGTGCCGCGACACCTCGGCGAGCCGTGCGACGAGCAGCTTCTGCACCTCGCCGGGCAGCTCTTCCTCGGTCGCGCCGGCCGCGAGGGCGTCCTCTTCCAGGGCGTAGAACCACGCGTCGACCACCGGGCGCAGGGCGCTGGGCGGGAAGCTGGACGTGGTGAGCCGTTCCGTGAGCCTCCGGTAGACGGTCTCCAGCTTGTGCAGAGGTGTCTCGTTCTCGGAGATCTGGATCTCGGCCACGGCGAAGTTGCGGCGCTTGGCCCGCTCCCCCAGCCAGCGGGTGAAAAAGGTCTTACCGGACCCGTACTCACCGCGCACGGCCTTGAACACGGACCCGCCCGAGGCGACGGCGTCCAGTTCCGCGTCGAGGGCCGCCTCGAACCGGTCGAGCCCGGTGGCGAGCAGGTCGAGCCCGCTCTCGGGTACGGCCCCGCGGCGCAGGGCGTCGATGACGGTACGACGGCGGGCGGCGCTGACCTGGGCGGGGCGCTTGGATCCGGTGGTGCTCACGGGGACCAGTGTTTCATCTTCCTGTGCATCAGTGCCTCGGCGAAGCGCCAGGATGTCCCGTCCGGGAGCGCATAGGCACGAGGGTGCCACCGCACACTCCGCCGCCCTCGTCGTTCAGAGACGATTTGACACAGGTCGACGTCGCGGCCGCAACGGTCGTGCCAGACCGTGCGAGGGGCGGCGGTGGTTGGATGCGCTATCGCAGACTTCCCGTTGGACTCAGCGGCTGACTGTCGGAGGTCGCCGTTAAGCTCCACGAAAACAAGACGCAACGGCGGATGGAACGACGGCATGGGCTACAAGAGCGAAGCTGAGATCAAGCAGGCCCTTGGGATCGAGTCCTGGAGGCACCTCTCCAAAGACAAGATGATCAGGTTCGTGGCCATGATGCCCGAAATGGAAACCGAGGTGGCCCTGAAGATCATTGAGCAGTTTCCTGCGTTCAAGGACTTCGCCAAGGACGCTGTGGATACCATGGAGAAAGCGCATGAGTCCACGCTCTCTGCCAACAAGCAAAGCCAGGAGCACGTCCATCGAGCCTTCCAGGAGATCAGGGAAATACTCAAGCGAGAACTCAACAAGGAAAATCTGAGCTGGGAACAGAAGAAATACATCATCGAGCAGATCCAGGAAACTGGAAGACTGGAGTTCCAAAAGGATAGCGAGAACAAGCAGTTCCTGGATGGAATGCTCAAGAAGGTAGTGCTTGGCGCTGGTGCTGCACTCGCCCTGGGCGTGGCTTTTGTCGGCGGCCGGATAATGGCCGAAAGCAAGGACGACCCCGAAGACTCCCAGGAGGCTTGACCTCGATCCCCGAGCGCGGTGGCCGACCCAGTCTGACGCGGTGACTTTTTTAAGCCGGAGGGCGGGTGGGGTCGTCGCGTATCACTGGTGCTGCGGAATGGTGCTCAACGACCGCCTGCTGTCAGTGCAGGCCGCTTGAAGCGCGACGTGTAGCGCCCCTGCCGGGGCAGCCTGCCGGTGACTTGCCACCCAACGCCTTCGTCGTTCGCCGCAGGCTACAGCGGTGCCCTTGCGGTGAGTGGTTTCTCAGCGAACCGGTTGACGGCCACCACAGAGCGCTGCTGGAATCACTCTCCGTACAGGCAACAGGGCGGGAAGTGGAGTCACATGGCGGCCCTCGACAACGTGAAACTGAAGGACGTACTGGCGGATGTCGCCTCCGGGTCCTTACAACTGCCCGACTTCCAGCGGAACTGGAAGTGGGACGACGACCGGATCCGGGCGATCATCGCGACGGTCACGCTCGACTATCCGCTCGGCGTCGTGATGACGCTGCAGACCGGCGGCGCCACCCGGTTCCGGTCCCGGGCCCTCACCGGCGCACGGCCGGACGGCGACCCGGAGGCCGACCTCCTTCTGCTGGACGGGCAGCAACGCCTCACCTCCCTCTTCCAGGCGCTGTGGCTGGACGCCCCGGTGGAGACGGCGGACAGCCGGAGCAAACCCATCCAACGCTGGTACTACGTCGACATCGCGAAGGCTGTCGGGCCGTCCGCGGACCGCGACGAGGCCATCGTGTCCGTCCCGGCCGACAAGGTGCTGCGAACGGACTTCAACCGCACCGTAGTGCTGGATCTGAGTACCACCGAAGCCGAGTGCGCGGCCGGTCTCTTCCCCCTCCACTTCGTCTTCGACGCTCAGCGCGTCAACGAGTGGAAGAAGGCGTACATCAAGGCGGACGAGGACCGAAACTGGGACCTGTGGGGCCAGTTCGACGAGGCGGTCCTCCAGCAGGTCCGCGCCTTCCAGGTGCCGATGATCCGGCTGGCCGCCTCCACCTCCATGGACGCCGTCTGCGCGGTGTTCGAGCGGGTCAACACGGGCGGTGTGCCCCTGAACGTCTTCGAACTGCTCACCGCGACCTACGCCGGGGACCGCGACTACGTCGAACGCACCGGGGACTACTACCAGCTTCCCGAGGTGTGGCGGGAGATCAAGCAGGCGCTGGCGAGCAAGTACCCGGTCTTCGGCCGCCTGGAGAGCGGCCTCGAGAACGGGCTGAGCAGCATCGACTTCCTGCAGGCCATCGCGCTGGTGCGTACCTGGGAGCGGAAGCAGCAGGGCCTCGGAGCCACGGTGTCCTGCAAGCGCCGTGACCTGCTGGACCTTCCCCTGGCCGACTTCGTGCGCCTGGCGCCCAAGCTCGCCGACGCCTTCGCCTGGGTGGGCGACTTCCTGGAGCGGCAGTGCATCGTCCGCCCGGCCGATCTGCCGTACAAGACGCAGCTCGTCCCGCTCGCAGCCGTCCGCGCCATCCTCGACAGGGCGACGGGCGGGCTGGGGGCGGAGGAGAAGATCGAACAGTGGTACTGGTGCGGGGTCCTCGGTGAGATGTACGGCGGCTCCACGGAGACGCGCTTCACCAAGGACGTCGAACAGCTCGTCCCCTGGATCGCGCAGGATGAGAGGGCCCCCGAGACGGTCACGGAGGCATTCTTCTTCGCCGACCGCCTCGACACCCTCACCACCCGCAACAGCGCCGCGTACAAGGGGATCTACGCCCTGCTGATCAAGCAGGGTGCGGTGGACTGGCATCACACGGACGCCCCGCTCAGTCCCGGCCGGCTGGACGAGTACGGCGTGGACATCCGGCAGATCTTCCCCAAGACGTGGTTCCGGCGAGGTAACAGCCATGGGCTGCCCACGGGCTCGATCGTGAACAAGACACCCTTGTCCTACCGTGCCGCGATGGACATGACGGGTGCGCCGTCGTCCTACCTGGCCACGATGATCGCCGCGTCCGACATGCGTCCGGAATGGTTCGACGACGTACTGACCACCCACCTGATCGATCCGGACGCCCTGCGCGAGAACGACTACGAGCGCTTCTACCGCGACCGCTCCAAGCAGTTGCAGGACCTGGTGCACTCCGCCATGGGCAAGAGGACGATGCTCCGCGACCTGCCGGAGGACGACACCCGATGACGACCATGCCTCACGAGCAGGAGGTCGCCTCACTCAAGGGCAGGACCGTGTCCGTGCAGGAGATCCTCGACCTGTTCCAGGTCAGGGTCCGCGACCACCGGACGGTGCACCGGATCTCGCAGGCCCTGACGGACGCCGGGCTGACCACACTGCCGCACTTCGCCGTCTGCGGTCTGCGCAGCAGCGTCGACGTCGTGCCGCTGGCGGCCGTCCCCGCGCAGCGCACGCCGGCCGAGCCGGACGGTGAGGCCGACGAGGCGGACGAGGCCCTGCCCTCGCGCGCACTCCCGCAGCGGCTGTTGCTCGGCGACATCCCCTCGGCGCGGCGCGGCCTGGTGTCCGTGGGCCCCGGCACTCCCCTGTCCCAGACGACCTTCCTCATGCGCACCAAGGGCCTCTCCCAGATCCCAGTGACCACTGGCATGGCGCAGGTCCACGGGGTCGTCACCTGGGGGTCCGTGGCCAGAATGTATGGGGCTGGAAAGCCGGCCACCCTCGACAACGCGATGGAGAAGGACGAACTGCCCGTCTTCGACGCCCGCCAGGAGTTCTTCGCCGCCCTCCCGGTCATCCGCGAGCACGGCTACCTGCTCGTCCGCGGCGACGACGGCTGCCTCTCGGGCATCGTCACCGCCGCGGACGTCACGGATCGTTTCGAAGGCGCGGCACGCCCCTTCTTCATCGTGGGCGAGATCGAGTCGCTGCTGCGCCGCTGCCTGGGCGCGGCACTGGACACGGATACCATCAAGGCGGTCCAGACGAACAAGAAGCCGGAGCACCGCACCGGCCAGGTGTCGGATCTGATGTTCGGCGACTACCTGAGGCTCCTGGACGGCGACCAGACGAAGCAGTCCCTCGCCGAGCGGGCCGACCGCAACTGGGCAGCCTTGAAGTGGCCCAACATGCCCCGGGAGCAGTTCATCGGTCTGTTGAAGCGGGTGAAGGACATCCGCAACCGGATCGCCCACTTCGACGAGAAGCCGCTTCCACCGGAAATGATCGACGAGCTGACGACCTTCGCGAAGGTGCTGCGGGAGTTCGCGCCGTGAGGTAGCAGGGCGGGGCTGTTCCCCCTCGCTCACTGCGGGCACGTGATCTCTGCCCAGACCGTCTTCGTGCAGGTGTCCCGTACCTCGCAGCCCCATCGGTCGGCGTACGCAGCCACCAGGAGCAGCCCCCGTCCCGAGTCCGCTTCGACGGAGCGGGGCTCGGTGTCGGGGGATGTCGGTGGCAGCCGTTCGGGGCTCGCGTCGGTCACCTCGACGCGGACATGCCCCGGGAGCCGCAGCAGGGAGAGTCTGAAGTCCCGCCCCGGCACCCGGCCGTGGGTGACGGCGTTGGCGGCCAGCTCCGCCGTGACGACGGCGACGGTGTGGGACGCCTCGCTGTCGTACGGGACTCCCCAAGCCGCGAGTTGCTGCACGGCGAGACTGCGGGCAAGGCGTGCACCGCGTCGGGTGGCGCTGAGGCGGACGGTGAACTGCGGCACGTGCGCGGGCGCCTCGGTCCAGACGGAAGCTGTGCTGGCCTTTCCCCGGGAGCAGTGGCCGCGTTCACCGCCTACGCGAGTGAGATCACCGTCTGACGACGGACCAGTCGGGGTGCCTCAGAACCAGGGCCCGAGGCACCCCAAGCCGTCTCCTCACCCCGATCCGAGAGCGAACTGCTCGCGCAGCAGCGCCTCGTGGAGTCGCAGGGTGCGGCCGTCCGGCAGGGTCTCCAGGACCTGGACGCCGTCGTAGTTGAGGAGTTGCCGCAGGACGGCGGCGAAGCCGTCGCCCCGGGTGACGGGCATGCCGGCGCGCTGGGCGAGCGCGGTCACCGGCAGGGTGCCGCCCGCGTCCAGCAGCGCGGTGAGCGCCTTGTGCACCTGCTCCTGCTGCGGCTTACGGGCCAGGCCACCGAGCTGGGCCTGGTACGTCTCCGACGCGAGCAGCGCCGTCACCAGCGTCTCGGTCCGGGAGACGACGACCGGGGTGAGCAGGGCATCGTCGCCCCCCGTGGTTAGCGCGACGTCGAACAGTGTGTCGTGGGTGCGGGCGACTTCCGCCTGATCCTTCTTGACCTTCCCGGTCGGCTTCTTGGAAGCAGAGACCGTCCCGGCCGCAGGCCGGGTGGTGGGCTCGCTCGCCAGTGGCGTCCTTCCGGTCTCCTCCGGGGCCCACCAGTCCGGCCGCTGGTCGCCCAGCTCCCGCCACCCTTTGGGAGGCTCCGCACCGAACGGCAGGAAGGCGAGCACCGGGATGGTGACCTCGGCGAGGGAGGCCCCGCCGTGGTAGCCGGCCTTGAGGGCGGTATAGCGGGAGTCGGCGTCCCAGAGGGCCACGACGGACGCGCCGGGTTCCGGCCAAACCACCCGAGATCCGGACAGGGCGATCTCACGTTCGGCGAGCGGGCCGTCGCCCGGCAGGCGGTGGCGGGCGGACGCGGGATCGACGGAGGTGTCGACCTTCGTGCCGTGCCGGTCGACGACGTGGCCGTGGTCACTGGTGAGGGCTACCGCCATGCCCTGGTTGGCCGCCACCCGCAGCAGGTCGCGCAGGCCGGGCACATCATCGATCCGCCAGGCGCCGTCGCCGAGCTTCTGCTCCTTGGCGAGCCGGTCGTCAATGGCGTTGAGGACGACGGCGACATGGGTCCTGCCGTCGGCCAGCGCCTCGGTGAGCGCCGGGCCGAAGGTGTCGCCCGCGGCCTCGGTACGCAGGTCGTCCTTGTGGAACACAGCGGCCGGGGCCCCGCCCCAAAGCTTCAGTGCGGGGAAGAGCCGCTTCTCGTCGGCCTGGGTGCCCTTCATCAGGGTGCCCGCGAAGAGGGAGGTGCGGGACACGGCCGTCACGGTGGGCAGGGCGGCGGCCATCGCCCGCCGGTGCGGGGTGTCGCTCTCGGGCAGCGGGTCGAACTCGGCCCAGGAGCGGCGCAGTTCCTCGCCTAGTTCGTTGGCGATGGCGGCGCTCATGCCGTCGAGCACGAGCAGCAGCGCCCGCCGCTCCTCCCCACGCCGCACGACCGGGCCGACCACGCGCTCGAGGAAGGTCTCGACGGTGAGCATGCTGCCCGGCTGGGTGCCGGCCTCCGTCCAGGCGGCCAGGGAGCGCGCGAAAGACGCGTCGATCTGCCGGCGCCGGTCCCGGACGCGGGTGCCGAGGGTGTCGTAGGCAGCCTTGAGGACGGGGTCCGGGTCGCCGCCGGCCTCGATGTGCTCCAGGGCGAGGTCCACCCAGCCGGTCTCGGCGACGTGCCGCTGTATGGCGTCGGCGACGGTGGGGGCGTCGGCGGGCGGATCGGTGGCCAGCCAGCGGGCGAGGCGCTGACCCATGCGGGCGCGTTCGATGCGGGCGGACTCCTCCGGCTCGGCGGCGAGCCGGTGGTCCTCCAGACGGCGGACGGCGTCCGCCACCGCGGCCGTGTCGCCCGCCGCGAGGGCTCGGCCGACGGCGGTGAACCGGGCCTCGAGTCCGCCGCGCAGAACGGGGCTCGCCGCCACGGTCTCCTCCGCGCCGAACTGGCGCGCCAGCGCGGACGCCCGGTCGAGCACGATGCCGGTGGTGCGGCGTGCCTCGCGTGCGTGCTCGGCGTCGGCGCCGGTGGTGCGGTGTCCCGTTGCCAGCAGAGTGGTCACGTACTCCTCGGCGGCCCGGCCGAAGACGGTCACCAGGGCGTCGAGCTGGTCGCCGGTCGCCGGGGGCTGGTCGCCGAAGTAGCGTTCGGCGCGGCCTCGGGCCCGGTAGGTCTCGGGGGCGGGCTCGGCATGCTGCCACAGCGCCGCGCACGCCAGGCCGAAGGCGGCGGCGTCCGCGCCGCGTTCGGCGTCGACGAGGGCGAGCAGGGCACGGCCGGCGAGACCCGCCTGGTCCTCCTCGCCGAGGAAGGCGGCCAGTCCGGCGCGTTCGGGGCCGCGCAGGGCCAGGAACCGTTCGGGGGCGCCGGACCGGGTCGACCAGTGCAGCAGGGCCTGGGCGTCGAGCCGGTCGTCGCCGGGGCGGCGCGTGCCGCCCTCGGTGTCGTAGCGGCCCAGGCGCAGGCGGCGCTGGGCGAGCGCGGTGAGGGCGTACTGGCGGGACAGCCAGCCGCCGGGCACGGCCGACCAGCCGCCGGGCGGGGTGGCGTCGAGCAACGCCTCGGCGGCCCAGTTGACGTCCTTGAGTCGGGGGTCTATCTGCCGGGCACCGAACGCCTCACGGACGACGTCCCAGCTGTCGACCGTGTCAATGCGCAGCTTGTGGACCCGGGCAAGGATCGCCGGGTCCAATTCGTTCTGCTCGCGGTCGGTGAGGATGACCAGGACGGCGGGACCGGGGCGACGGCCCGCCAGGTGGTCGAGGACGAGTTCGTGGACGGCGAGTGGGGACGGCGCCACCGCGACACCGGCCGCCAGGCCCTCGCCCCAGACGGGTTCGGTGGGGCCGTCCCACTGCGGCGCGGACCGCAGCAGCACGATCCGGCGCCGCCCCTGCTCCTCTACCGTCAGCGAGGCGGCGAGATGTGTCTGGGAGGCCAGGTACTGGGTGACGGTCGCGGTGTTCAGCCGTACCGCACCGGGAGCGGCGGTGACGGTGTCCGTCATTCGATGACCTGCCAGGTGATCTCGATGGTCGCGTTCGGGTGGCGGGCGGCCAGATCGGCCAGCTCCGCCTGGAGGTCGGCGGCGGCCCGGGACACGGTCGTGCTGCGGCGTCCGGACCTCCGCGCCGTACCGCCACCGCTCGCCGGGGAGGGCGTCTCTTGCGACGGGGTGTACGGGATGCGCGGGTCGCTGGTCGGCGTGTCCAGGGACAGGTCACCGGCCGAGGAGGGCTGGGGAGCGACGGGTGCGGGCGGCGGGGGAGCAGCGGCCTGGGTGCGCTTGATCAGGGCGACGACCTCGCGCTGGGTGCGGACCAAAGCGTCGCGCAGGTCGGCTGTGCGCTGGTCGTCGCGGGCCACATTGCGCAGCGAGTCGAGCAGCGCCTCGCCCTCGGGGCCGAGTCCGGCGGCGAGTTCCAGGGTGCTCCAGGGGGCGGAGGCGACGGCCTCCGCTACGGCGCGGGCCTTCTTGATGGAGGTGCCGTACCGGTCTGCGCTGGTCTCGCCCAGGTCGAAGGAGGCGAGGGCTTCCACAGTCTTCTTCGCCCCAGCCGCGCCCTTGCCGGCCTCCGCCGTGAGGGCGTCCAGCAGTTCCAGGGAGCGTCGGGCGAGGGCCAGCCGCCCGGTGTCGGCGGTCTGGTCCAGGCCGAGGAAGGAGGCGTGGGCCTCCAACTGGTGCACGAGGTCTGCCGCGTGGTCCCGGTGGCCGCGAGCGGCCTCGATGATCTGCCGGGCGAACTGGTTGACCATTCGACCGCGCAGCAGGGCGGGCGGCTTCGCCCCGAAGATCGACTCGAAGCGCTGCCGTGCGGTGTCCCAGTCGGACTCGGCGGGCAGCGGCTGGCTGCGCAGCGCGTCGTGGTCCTTGATCGCGGTCAGTTCAGGCGCGGGATCGAGGACGGTGCCACCGCGCACCCACACCCGGTCGTCCATCTCGGCGAAGGCGGCGACGACGAGCCGGGCGAGGAAGTCGGGCAGGCCGCGAGGGTCGGGCTTGTCCGTCCAGTCGGTGAGCGTGATCAGGGAAAGGTCCCCGGTCACCCCCTGCGAGCGGGCGAGCTGCCGGAAGTGGTCGGCCCAGTAGCGGGACAGCTCGAAGTACGCCTCCTTCTGCTGTCCGAGACGCAGCGGTCCGGCGATCCGCTGCATGAGCTTGCGGTCGGCGGCCGGTACCTCCACGCGCCCGTCGCGCGCCTCGGCGGCGGCCCGGACGTGAGTGAACACCTTCTTGGTGTCAGCGGGCTTGACGGCGGTGCCGGTGGCGTCGGGGTCGAGGTCGGGGTGCGCCGGGTACTGGTGGGCGAGCAGCTTGCCTGCGACATGCCGGATGCCGTCGTGGAGGCTCTGACCGAAGGACAGGGTGAGGCCGTCGACATCGGGCAGGGCGACGAGGTGGTCGTCGAAGTCGGGCACGACGTCGGCGGCCTGCTTCTGCGCAAGCCCGTACGCCTGCTTGAAGGCGCCCTTGACCTGCTTGAGCAGGGCCTCGCGCTGGGTTTCGAGCAGGCCCTTGGCGCGGCTGCGGTTGTCGGCGTTGAGGTGGCCGGCGTACTGGGTGTCGAAACGGTGCTCGTCGGCGAGGGCCTTGTCGATGACGACGAGGCGCCGGAAGTCGGCGAAGCGCTGCGCGGACAGGTGCGCGGGCAACCAGGCGACGGTACGGGACCGTTCGCCCTGCTGGCGCTCGCGCAGCCGCTGGATGCGGTTGACGTCCTCGACCGGGCCCCACTCGCCCTCGTCGAAGGGAAGGTCTATGGCGATGCGCCAGCGGCTCTCCTCCTGCGGCATCAGGTCGTGGTCGGGCAGTTCGTCCTCGTCGGCGACGTTGCCGAAGACGATCTCGGCGGTGCGGGCGGTGCCGCGCCAGGTGAAGCTGAGCTGGTCGCTCAGCTGACCGTGCTCGACACCGAGCTCCTCGGACAGCAGGCGGCGGGCGAGCGCGATCCGGTTACCGGGGTTGTCATTGACCTGGGCGTTGGCGATGACGGAGTCAACGTCGACGCCGGAGAGTTCGAGACGGACGCCGGGGTTGGCGTCGGTTCCGGTCTCCTTGATCTCGGGGAACCGGGCGGCCCACTCGGCGACCTTGTTCTTGATGATGCCGACCTCGGCGCCCGGGATGGGGGCGAGGACCGACCCGTGGTTGAGCGCGCCGAGCCGCCGGATGGTCAGCTCGGACAGCGCGGGCACGCTGGGCGCGAGTGCGGACAGCAGCAGGGTGCACACGAGCCGGTTGTCACCGGCGAACATCCGGCAGCGGTTGGCGCGCTGCGGGTCGGTGATCGTCTCGGGCCGGTTGCGGTACTGCTCGACGTCGTCCTCGGTGATGTCGTAGGAGCTGAGCAGGTAGGGCCGCAGCTTGGTCTTGTAGAGCTTGTCGGCAGCCTCGAAGACGACCTTCAGGCTGTCGGTGAACGGCTTGTCGCCGCCCGCAGTGATCACCGGGTAGAGGTCGCCGACGGGGATGAGCTGCCCGAGACGGATCTCGTTGCGGTGGTCGGCGAGGAGCTGACCCATCAGCTTCAGACCGGTGCGGGAGCGCTGCAGCGCGGACGAGATGTGGACGAGGGTGTCCATGAACGCCGGCGAGAACGGGTACGTCAGCCGGAACGACTCCGCGTCCGCGCCGGTCGTGCCCTTCTCCGAACCAAGCAGGGTGTCCCAGACCTGCGGGCCGACCCGCTTGGTCTGCTCGAAGGCAGCGTCGACCAGCTTGGCCGCCTCGGCGTCCTTGGGCTTGAGGAGGCGGGCGTGGGCGATCTGAGGGAGGTTACGGTCCTCGAGGGTGATCTTGTCGAACCGGCCGGAGGCCAGGTTCAGGGTGTCCTGGATGGACGACTCGGCGGCACCTGACACCTCCTCGCCGACCAGCTCGCGCAGGTCGCGCTGACGAGCGATGAACGACACGACGGGGATGGCACGGCGGGCGTCGCCGCCCTCCACGAAGTTCGTGATCTTGCTGGCCTCGCGCGCCACGAACTTCTGGTCGTGGATGAGGGTGGCCAGCCACAGGATCAGCTCGTCCATGAAGAGAATCAGGCCGTCGTAGCCGAGCGACTTGGCATGCTCGGCGATGACGGACAGACCGGCGTCCAGGGAGATGAAGCCGTGCTCGTCCTCGGCGGCGTTCTTGGTGAAGCCGGGGAGGAGGTTGGTGCCGGCGTCATTGACTAGCTTGGCCCGCAGTTCGACCGGGGTGGAGGGGTTGGTGAGGTTGAGCGGAACGCCCGCCTCGTGGTTCTCCTCGGCGGCGAGCGCGATGTCCAGGAGCTGCGGGGTCCAGGCGAAGCCCTCGCCCCACTCGTCCTCCTCACCGTCGCCCGCGTCGCTGCCGCCCAGGCCGCGGATGACGGCCTCGTCGCCCGTGCTGGCGCGCAGCGCACGGATGTCGGCAAAGAGGGAGTCGGTCCTATACACCTGCGGGGTCGGAGCGTCGGGGTGGAGCTTCTTGACGTGGTGCACGTACCCGCCGAGCACGCGCTGTTCCAGGGCCTTCGCGCCGAGCATGTGGTACGGCACGAGCAGGAACTTCTTGCCGTCCGTGGTCAGCCACTCGTGCTTGGTCAGCACCGGGTCGAACTCGGTGCGGGCGCGGGCGGCCGGGTTGCCGCTGAGCAGTGCGTACAGCACGGCCATGAAGTGCGACTTACCAGAACCGAAGGAGCCGTGCAGATAGGCCGCCTTGGAGCGGTGCCCGTCCAGCGCGGACTTGATGAGGTCCAGCGCCTCGTCGAAGTTCTCCAGCAGCCGCTCGGTGACGACGTAGTCCTTGAGCGCGTGCTGGGCGCCCTCGTCTGTCGTCGCCTCGGCTAGGGACAGCACGAAGTCCGAGGTGGAGATGGACTCCTTGATGTCGATGACATCGCGGAGGAGGGGCGGCTGCTGGGCCATTGCCGGTCACGCTCTCCATCTGGTGGCCTCCGCCACCGTTGTTCTCGATCGTGTGGGTGTCTGGTTGTCGGTCG
Source organism: Streptomyces flaveolus (assembly GCF_000716535.1). Classification (GTDB taxonomy): domain Bacteria; phylum Actinomycetota; class Actinomycetes; order Streptomycetales; family Streptomycetaceae; genus Streptomyces; species Streptomyces flaveolus_A. Next base: position 135,507 of record NZ_JNWV01000010.1, read on the forward strand.
GCTGCCCGATCGGACCCTCGTTTGGTCAACGGTATGGCGACAGAGAAGCACACCTGAAGTACACCGTGTCGCGTCCCGAGGAACTCGCCGAGGCCATCCGGGCCGAGGTCGGCTCCGGCGGCTTCAGCCTCGCATCACGCACGCCATGGAGCGCCGGCGAGAGCGGGGGCGTCTGCACGAGGCGGTGCAGTGGTGTGAGTCCGAGTACGGATGTCACGCTGTACGCCGACCGCGTGGTCGTGGTGAAGCCCTGAGCCGAACACGGCCCGCCCCCTCTCACTGTCTGCCCTGGTCGTCAGCCTCCAGACGCCGACGACAGGCCGCTTTCCGTACCGGTGACGTCAGTCCACCGGACGAGCGCCCGCTGCCCCTCGCGCTGTATACCCGCTCGATGCCGATCGATCAACCGGCACCACCGGGCGCGGGCAGCAAGGTCAGCCGGCAGCCATGGAGCCGACGCCGGAGGCACCCCACTCCACCAGCCGTACCGAAAGCAGGTACCAGTGCGGAACCATTTTCCGGTACGACCAGGAATGAGGTGTCACAGATGACCATAAACGCTGGCGAGGCCCGCACACACCTCGCGGTTCAGCAGCCGGCCCTGGCCTCGGACACCACCTCGCGCCCCCGCCCGCAACCCCGTACACGTGGAGCAACGAGGCCGCCACCGAGCGTGTCGCGTCGGCGGACGGTTCAGACGCGGTGGAACACGTCGAGCGGGCCGTAAGCAGTCGGCTCGCTGCCGGCCAGCTCGGGATGGCTGCCCACGCGGTCCCGGAGGATGCCGACGGTGTCGGGCCACACGGTGAAGTGCCCTCCGTTGCCGACGAGAATGCGGTCCCAGTCCTGGGAAGCCGACACGCCGACTCGGTCGATGACGAACCCGCGGCAGACGGCCGCGTCCTGATCGAGCGTGCGCACCAGTGCGGCGACCGCCTCCTCGCGGTCGGGCACGGGGATGTCGGTGAGGCGCAGCGTGATGCTCTGCGTCGTCTCGTCCGTGCGTCGCACGATGCCGGTCAGGGACTGGTCGTAGCCCTTCCAGCAGGTGAACTCGATCTTCGAATACCGATCGTCGGCCAGGGCAGCGGCCAGGGCAGCGCCCTCACCCATCACCGGCTCACGGTTTCCGACCGGCGTCTCGCGGAACCCGAAGAGGGCATTGGTCAGCGGGTGCACGGCGGAGAGCCCGGCGGTCTCCAGATGCGTGAGGAGCTGATGGGCGCGCGCGCTGTCCAGCTTCGGCACGTACCAGGTGAAGAAGCCCGCGGCCTTGGGCGGGGTCGCAGCGGGGGCGTTGTCCGGGAACTCCTCCTGGAAGATGCGCCTGGCCTGCTCGTCGGGCACGACAGGGACCGTGTAGTTGCTGGTCCGGATGTGGTCCAGGAACTCCTGTGGCAGGGCAGCGTGGTGACGACGTACGTAGTGCGTGAGATCGACGGGCCAGAGCCAGGTGCCGTCCGTCACCAGGGATCCAGAGCCCACGATCCACTCTTCGCCGGTGAGGACGTCGCGCTCGGCGCCCATCGTGGAGTAGATCTCCAGGCCCGATTCCAGGTAGGCGACGATACGGTCCTCGTCCCAGGGTCCACTGTCCTGTACGGCATCTCGCAGCGACGGCGCATCGTCTGCCGCGGTGGCCTGGCCGCCGATCTCCCGGTAGAAGCCCGCTCGCTTGATCATTTCCACTCCTGTGAGCCTGCCGCTAGTGGGCCATGGGCAGGTAGGTGCGCCAGTAGCCATTGTTGCCGATGGTGGGGGTCTGGTTGAGGCCGAGCTGGGGGGACGTTCCCACCTTGCTCGTGGGCGCCGTCACGGGCACGCCGAGCTCGTTGGCGACGGACTGCGCGAGGGGCAGCTCGGGCGGTCTCGCGTCCGCGCCCGAGTAGCAGGAGATGAGGCGGACCGGTTCACCGTGGTAGTTGGGATTGCTGCGGATGGCGTCCGCGATGTGATTGGGGTGCACTTCGAAGTCTGTGAGGGTCTTTCCCGCGGCGTTGACGCGGCCGGGTACGAACACCCCCTCGTCCGTGCCGTGGACGACCACGTCGTGTACGCCGGGGACACGGGCGACCCGTTGCAGATTGTTCAGGGTGCGTTCGTCGTAGCCCACTGTGGTGGTGCTCTTTCCGAAATAGACCGGATCGCCCGAGACCAGCTCGTAGTCGCCGGCCCGCGCCGGTGCGACGGGAATCTGCGAGTCGGGAGACTGGATCAGCTTCCACGTACGGGACTTGCCCATCTCGTCGAGGGCCGCGCTGTTCAGCCGGAAGCCGTTGAACAGGCTCTCCATGCCGCCGTTCTCGGCGACGATTCGGGCTGTGCTCCCACCTCCCCCGAAGGCGCCGCCGAACGCCATGCCGTAGAGAGCGGAGTCGCTCACCTCGTCGAGGCTGAGGCCCTTGCTCTCCCCGGTGGCCATGGCGACGGGCTGAGTCACGGCGAGGTCGACCGTGATCGATTCGAGTCCCCCGATGGCGGCCGTGGCGAGGGTGGTGCCGGCGATGGTGGCGATCTCGGTGGTCACGGTCACGCCGAGCGTGGCGGACAGCTCCAGGATCGAGGCGGTGGCGGCCGCCGCGGCGCCCTCGGAGATGCCCAGCGTGAAGACCGCGAGGGCGGTGCCGGCGACGATGGTGGCGCCGACGATCTCCAGCTCGTGTTCCAGGTGCTTGACAGCCTTATGGACGACGTCGGCGTACTGGTCGAGGGCCTTGGCCATGTCCCGGGCGCCATCGATCATGTCCCGGAGCCAGCCGTGGCCGTCGTAGTAGTAGCGGCGCCAGAACGGGTCGTCGAAGGCCGAGATCGCCTCGCCCTTGTTGTTCTCGATGATGGCGCGCGCCGACTTGTTCGCCGCGACCGTCACGTCTTCCAGGTCGTCGGCGAAGTCCCGCCAGGCTTTGGCCGCGTCGCGCAGACCCCCTTCGTCGGCATCCGGCCACCACATGCCGGTCATGTCCTGGACGATCTCTTTGGCCTTGTCGGTTGCGCTCACTGCGCGCTCCCGTGGCCGTCGTGCGGGGCGGGCCGGATCCTGCTGAACATCGAGCGGACAAGCAGTTCGTTGTCGATGTGGCCGTCGGCCATGTCGGTCATGGCCGCTTCGATACTGGCCAGGCCGAGCGCGAGAATCCCGGCAGCGGCTTCCATCCTCTCGACGTGCGGGCCGTAGTGCTCGTGGAACTTCTTCCCCTGCTCGTCGTCACCCCACGGCGAACCGGCCGCCGCCAGACCGGCCTTGAGCTTGGTCAGCGCCTTGGCGAGGTCGGAGCGGTGCGTATGGAAATGCGGGGCCGTCGCCTTCAGATCGGCGATCTTGATGTCGAGAATCTTGCCGTCGCTGTGGTCACCCATGGCGTCCTCTGCTCCCCCTGAGTCGGCTGACCGACCCGAAGACGCTAGTTCACCGAGCCGGTTTGCTCTCGCGATCCCGGTCAAGGAGTGGCAAAGTTCCGATCAAGGCGCGCAAAGGATGAGGGCTCTGCTGCCCACCAAGTGATCACCCATGACTGGCACGCCCCGGCGGGAACCGGGAGATCGTTCCGCTTGCCTTGCCCCGCCGCAGCATCCCGAGGCTCGGACGTGGCTTCCCAGTACTCGGTGATCGGCTCGACCGGGCAGCAAGCGGACACGGTCCGCCGCACGCCCGCTGCAAGCTCAGTGGAGTGCCACTTCCCACGATCCCGGGTTGCCGGCTTCTTCCCCACCGATCGGGCAACCATCCATCCAGGTGCCGAATCCCGAGGAGTCCTTGCCTTCCGTGGACCAACCTGCATGCGTGAACTTCGACAGGTCCGCCACATAGCCGGACGACGTGGAGACGCGAAGCGGCAGCCGGACGGAGACAGTGCGGCCATGTATCTCCGGCCGGGCTTCGACGTCTCCTCCGACCACGTCGTTCGTTCCGGACACGTGCACGAACCAACGCAGTCGAGGTACTGCATGCTCACGGCAGGTTCGTCCATGTCGTCCAGACCATCGCCCAGCCACGTCCAGTAGGTGGCGTCCGCGTCCGAACCGGATTCGGGAGCGTTGCCGGCGAGCGTGTAGCTCACCGTCACGCCCTTGCCGAAGCGATGGCAGACCTCTGCTTCTCGTCGACGCCCGCAGGGGAGGACTTGCCAACGTGACGGACGCCTGGCCGGTCGAACAGACCGAGCACACCGGCAGCCCCGGCCCCAAGTGCGAGCAGCAGCGCAACCGCTCCGGTGCCCCAGCCCTTCACAAGGACGACAGCCGGTGCCTCCGCCGCCACGGCGGTGACGACCGCGGTCATCCAGGCCTCCCGCCAGCGAGATGGCAGGAACGGGCGCTCCTCACCCCACACGGACACGAGCGCGAACGCGGCAGCCGGAGCCACAACCGCGCATCCGACGAACCATGCCCACCGCCACTCGGCCACAGTCCACATCGCCGCAGTCCACACCAGCCAGCCGACCACCACAGCGGCACAGATGGCGACCAGTCCAAGGCATCCCCGCGTCGCGTCATCACGGTTGGAAGTACCAGCCATATTCCCTCTTACTTCAAACGATGTCGCCCTCACGCATGCCGACAGAGCGGAGGACTTCCTTGGGGCACACGTCCGGTCGGCCGAGCCACCGCCCCTCAGGCCAGACGGCTCTCGCAGCTCGGCCTACTTGCGGGCTGCGGCCTCGTACCGGTCGACCTGGTCGCGCAGGAGCTTGGTGGCCGTGTCGGCTTCCGCGTTCGTGAGGCCGCCGGTGCCGACATTGATCAGGGTGGGTCCGTCGAGGGTGAACTGCTGGAGCAGCGTGGTGCCGTCGCTGTCGATGCGCACACCCAAGGACTGGTCGCCGAGCTTGTCCACGCTCATCGGCGAGTACTTCAGCACTGCCCCCTGATAGGTCTCCTGGTGGCAGGTCGTGAGTGCCTTCTCCATCGCAGCGAACGACTCGGCGGCATCGCTCGCGCTCGCGTACTGCCGGATGCCCACGGTCGCGATCGTGGCGGTCAGCCCTCCGCCCTTCTGGAAGCTGCGGGAGATCTGAATGCGCGCCTTGTGCGGCTGACGGTAGTCGCAGAACGTCTTGTCGCCGGGGCTGGAGTCGCCTTCGCTCGACCAGCCGGCAGGCATCTGCGACAGCGGCAGCAGAGCGGACGTGAGCTGGGCCTTGGTGAGGAGCGCCGCGTGTGGGGTCGGGGAGGGGGATGCCGGGCCGGCCGCGGCGGAGCTGTTCGGCGTAGCGGGCTTCGCAGCGGAGGGCGTGGCGGCGCTGCCACAGGCAGTAAGCGCTATGGACAGGACGACAGCACCCAGCGTCCCGAAGCGTTTCCGGTGAAGCACGAAGATCGATCCCCCGAGAGACACGAAGAAGTAGTGGAGAACATGGATGCTATGTGAAGTTACATGTTCATGAAAACTGAACTACTTCAGGGGTGGGCCCGGCGGGCAGGGAACGGGGCGTCGACTTGCCATGCGCGCCCCCGGTGCCGGGTTCGTCCTGGCGCGACCGCACGGACGAGGAGCGCCCGCACGTGCCCAGGGTGAGGCGCGTCGAGGACCCACGCGTCGGCCGAGGGAGCCCGGCCCGGGTGAGTAGGCGCTCCCAGACGGCCGGGCGGTCGCTGTAGAGGTGAACGCCGAAGGCGGAAGACGGGCACCTTGGGCGGCCAGGAGGCCACTCGCGAGGTCAGGACCTGGGTGGCTCCAGCTTGACGGCAGCGGAGTCCGCGCCGTGCGGTTCAACCTGTGCCGGGACGAAGGATTCGTGCTCTTCGACGACTTCACCGTCCACGACTTCCCCCTCCGTCACTCGGTGCGACGGGTCCGCCAGTGGCAGGCCGGAGAGGTGCTTCTTGAGCCTCTTGGCCATCGGGAGGTAGGTCGCGAAGGTGAGCCCGCCGGAGACAGCAGCACCTACGAGAGGGATGGCCTTCGAGACAGCCTTCGCGAACGACTCCTTCGTCATCTTGACGCCGATGTAGGCCGCGACCTTCTTCACTATGGGATAGACGACGCCCTTGGTGAGCGCCTCCTGAGGCAGTTTCTTGGCGACCTGCTTCGACATCATCCCCGCGACCTTCCCCACAGCGGCGTTCGCCGACTGGGTGCCGAACATCACGCCGAAGAAAAGCGTGAGCACCCCCACGGTCGCGTCGTCGACGTCATCGCCCTCGTCGGAGAACAGCTCGGGCCAGCTGTAGAGATAGGCGAGTTTCTGCGCGATACGCAGCATGTGGCCGACGTACTGTGCCAAGTCGACGGGCACTGTGGCGGGAAGGGCGAGTATGCCCGGTATCCCGGCCGCGGCGGAGAGGGCGCTGACTTTGGCGGTTTCGTAGCGGATGGAGTCGTTGGCGACCTTGTCGAGAAGTTCGACGGTGATGCCCGCCGCGGCGGGAGTCTCTTCTATCGCTCGTCGGATCTCCTCCTCGGAGCAGTGGCGAGCCAGCGCACTTCGGAGGTACGCCTCCCTGTGGATACGCGCCCCCGGAAGCTTCGCTGCCGCCAGCAGCACCGCGAAGAAACGCGACTCGGGGTTCTCGACCTCTTTACCCTGCTTCATGGCAGGAACTTACAGTAGCTCCGCGCTCCAAGGGCCAGCTTGCGCTGACTGTTTGCCGTCCTCCCATGGAGCCGGAGATGAAGGGTGAGGACGGCATGGACAAGGCCGGCGATCCGGGTGGCTGGGCGCCGCAGATCGCGGAGGAGCCGCCAGGATTCGCGTGCCGTCCAGGATCCAGTACGCCGTCGCCGACGCGGTCCGTACCGCATCGGAGAGGCCAGTTTCCGGATCACCAGCCCTTTGCAGCCCCACCTGCGCCTCACGTAAAGTTGCGGCATCTGATCATACTCGGGGGAGAGATCATGACCGAAGACGACATATCACCGGGCGGTGCGGCGCTCACCCGGATGCGTCTGAACCATGCGGCCCCGCTCGATGGCGGGGGAGGCTCGCCGTCCGGCGGCAAGGATCTCGCTTCGAGCCCCGCGGAGAAGAAGAACGCAGCCGAGGCGATCGAGAGGCACCTGGAGCCTGACACCCACAGGGACGGCACTCAGGCGCGTGAGAGCACGGGGGCAGCCGCACGGGAGTTTGAGGGGTGGCTCACCGGACCTGCTCTGAAGACCGCGCGTAAGACGTGGAGCGAACAGCTCACGACGCTGATGAACCGCCTCGGCTCAGAGAAGGCCGCGTTGCGCGCCACGACCACGCTGCTGCAGAACACGGACACTGGCATCGGGCTGGGCATCCGCAAGTCCTCCGCGCTCGACTCGTTCTGATCGCACACGTCTGACCGAACCGCGGGCGTCATAACAGGAGTTCAGTCATGGTGACGTACTACGAGATCATGGGCACCGACCTGTCGAAGCTCACCACGGCTGCCGACGACTGGGCCGCCATGGCCAAGGACTTCGACAAGCTCGCGCGGACCTACGAACAGGAAGTGCATGGCATTTCCCTCGGTGACACATGGGTGGGTCTGAGTGCCAACGTCGGCTCCGCACGCTTCGACGTGACGTGGAAGGAGTACCAGGGAGCGCAGAGCGAGGCGAAGGCCGTCGCCGGACTGCTCCGAGACGCACACGCTGAATTCAGCCGTCTTCGCAAGAACATCGAGTACGTCCGAGAGGACGCGGTGAAGGCCGGCATGAAGGTGTCCGAGCAAGGCGCCGTCGCCTTCGACACGTCCAAGCTGGATCACAGCGAGTACATGGCCTACGTGCACGATCCCGACTACCAGGAGAGCGCCCGCAAGGCTGCTGCCGGATGGGCCGCGCAACTGGACTCGGCGGTGGCGGCCCTGAACGACGCGGACGAGGGGTTCAAACTCGCTCTCGCCTCCGTGATGCAGGACAGAGAACCCTTGGACGGCACGATCGGCGGTTTTAACCGGGAAGCGGGGCCCGACCCGTACCCGTCGCTTGCGGAGAGGGCGAAGGCGCAGCACGTCCCCAAGGGCAAGAAGGCGGTCGCCGAGTGGTGGGGCGGCCTTGATCCGGTCACGCGCGGCATCCTGCTTCAGGAGAAGGGCGACGAGTTGCGGAAGGCGGGGATCATGAGCCCGCTGTACCACTGGCATGCTGCTGACGCGGGGTCCGGAGCCTTCGACACCGAAAAGCCCACGGCCGAGGATCTGTGGTACCTGGCCCGCGCGCAGGGCATCGCGGCCGGCGGCGACTTCAGCGGGGAGAACGCCGCGTCGCGCAACATGGAGCATTACCTGAGTGCAACGGGTGAGCCGCTGGACCTGGACATCGACCGCATCCTCAAGGGTGATCCCGGATTTCGCGATGATGTCTCGGTCCACATCGCCCAGAACCAGGACGCGTGGCGACAGCAGGGGCTCGACGCCTTCGAGAAGGCCGGTGGTGACAAGACGGTCGTCGTGCCGGTGGAGAGCAAGGCGGTCGGTCGCACCTTCCGAAGCGACGAGTGGTTCCACGCGGTCGGCTCCCACCAGCAGAACGTGTCGGGGATGGTCACCGTCACCCCCGGGGCGGACGGCAAGCCCAAGGTTTCGCTCGAATACCAGGCCAACGTGTGGGACCGGTACAACTGGGACGCTGGCAAGTCGACCACCTTCCCCGGAGGCGTAGTGATCCCGGACTCCGAGATGGGACGGTTGCACAAGACCGGACTTGCTCAGGAGTTCGACATGCGAGGCAGTAGCTCCACGTACACCTACGACCTGAACAGCGATGCGAAACCGACAGTGAACCCGCCGGACCAAGGACGAGAAGGAACCCGCGGCGACGTCTCGCGCGGCGACGAGGAGAACCGGTGACGACCAAACGAGGTGCCCTCCTCATCGCGGCAGTGGCAGCCACTCTTCTGCTTTCCGCCTGCTCCAGCCCGGACACGGACGATCGCCGTGTGACCGACGGGCGCACCTCGCGGTGGGACAAGAACGCCGGCGCGCCCGAGGCGTCGGCGTTCATGCACGTGACGGCGCCCAAGGGTGCGACCGAGGTCAAGGGAGCGGTGCAGATCAACCCTCAGGAGGACATCTACCTCCTCTCGTTCGTCACCAGCGAGAAAAACGCCGAGGGCATCGCGGCGGACCTTCGGCCCGAAGAACCGCTGAAGCTGAAGAAGGCCGACTTCGCCTCGGATGGCGAGCTGTTCCGGCACCTTGGGCTGGCCGAGCCGCAGACGCTGAAGGGAGCCCGTTCGGCTGGTGTCTGCCCTCCGTGCGTGAAGGACGATCGCCGCAAGAAGGTGCAGTGGATCGACATCTACGTCCAGGCACTCAAGGACGATCAGGCCAGGGTCTATCTGAAGGCGTTCTGACCTCGGTCGCAGACGAACACGGCACCGGACCCGAGGCGGACGGTGACGGCCGCACTGGCGCGGGCATCCGGCGAGCAGGGCGCCTGGGCTGCTGGAGGTGTTGCGTGAGCGGACGTGCGTGGGGCCCTAGGCAAGCGGTGCGCTTGCCTAGGGCCCCGCGTCTGTTCAGAGTGCCGCGAAGGCGACGAACTCGGTCCAAGTCGTGGGGTCCACGGCGAGTGCGGCGCGAGTTGCGTCCTTCGAGTCGCGGATGTGGACCCTGTCGGGGGTGGCGGCTACTTCCACGCACTGGCCGCCATCACCGGCGCTGTGACTGCTCTTGAACCATGCCAGGCCATCGGAGCCCGACTCAACCCTTTCCCCACTCATCTCTCTCCCAGCTGTTTCTCAATCAAAGCCAGTGATTCTGTCGGAGTATGGGCCTGCGCGCGAAGAGTCCCGTACGTACGCTCAAGTGCTCGCACCTTCACACGCTCCGTATGGACACGGCTGTCGCTCTGTACCTCCGTGTACGCGATCCTGCGCCCATCCCTGGTCTCCATCAAGGTAAACGGGCCAGCCAATCCCGCATGTTCCCGACGGGACAACGGCATCACCTGAAGCACCACGTTGCGCCTCTCTGCGATCAGCATGAGGTGCTCCAACTGGCCTCGCCAGACAGCTTCCCCGCCGAGCGGCCGGAGCAAGACAGCTTCCTCGATCACGAAGCTCAGATGCGGCGCGGCGCGTCGGCCGAAGATCTCTTGCCGTGCCAGTCGTGCGGCCACCCGTTGCTCGATGAGCCCCTCATCCAGTAACGGCTGCCACATGGCGAACACCGCTCGTGCGTACTCCTCCGTCTGCAACAGGCCGTTGACCAACTGGGTGTCGTACGCATGAAGCTCAATGGCCTCGGCCTCCAACTTGGCCGCGTCCCGGAAGAACGCCGGATACTGAGCCCGAGCCACCTCCTCCTTGCTCGCGCTCAACACCCCACCTGCCTGCAGCACTTCATCCGCCTGGTCGATGAACCTCGGCGGCGGAATACGTCTCCCTTGCTCGAACGAAGCGATCGTCGAGGCCGAGTATCCGGTCAGCGACCCGACCCTCGCGCGGTCCATCCCCGCCCGCTCCCGGAACAACTTCAACTGCCGCCCGAACAGGCACAGAATGCCCGTCTCCACCTCGTATTCCGGTTGCTGAACCTCGTCGTCCACGCCGTAGCTCCTCTCGTGCAACCGCCCAGTCAGCCAACATGGGGGCCCGGGAACCGGTCACGACCAAGACCACGTACAAGCACACCGATCGCATGTACAGCCCGTACTCGTCAGCGCAACGCTCCTGGTCAACGCTACGCAGAGTCCGACACCGTTGACCCTATGAAGTCAGCAACTCCCCCGAACGGGCAAATGCCGCAGCACCTCGCACCCGAATGCGAGTTCACCATGCGCTTCACGTCGACGCCGCGCGGTGCCCGCCTCGCCCGCCGACTCGTCTCGCACCGTCTGGACGACTGGGGCCATCCCTACTCGACCCCGGTCAACGAGACCCTCACGCTCATCGCGTCAGAACTCACTGCCAACGCCGTACGCCACGGCCACGTCCCCGGCAGAGACTTCCACGTCCAACTCACCCTGGCCGAGGGCACCTTCCGTATCGAGGTGACGGACACCCGCGCTGAGAAACGGCCTCCGGCCAGTCCCCCGGCGACCGACTCGCTTTCGGAGTCCGGCCGGGGCATGCTTCTGGTCGCCGCCATCGCGGACGACTGGGGCGTCAGCCCTCGAAAGGCCGCCCCAGGCAAGACCGTGTGGGCGGAGCTGCACTCGCGGACAAAGGGCCACCCGCTCACGCACCGGGTGGCCCCTGAACCGACGGATCTCGATCTACTCCTGACTACTGCTTCACTGCTGCGCGACGACCTCGGGTCGCGGCCGGGGGACGCCAGTTGCGGAGGTCGTCGTCGGTGAGTCCGTGCTCGCCCTGCTTCTGCTGGCGGTAACCGGCGAAGAAGTCCGCCGGGGAGCCGCTGTAGAGCATGTCGAACTCGTTGTGCCACTGGTACAGCCACGGCTGCAGTTCCAGCAGGCCGGCGAGGAACGGGGTGATCTCCTCGGTGGACAGGGCGGTGTTGGTGAAGTACGTCGCCAGCGCCTGCGCCTGCTCCTTGTGATCCCAACCGGCCCAGCCGTACAGCTCGGGGGTGGCGGCGTTGGTCTGCCCGTAGGAAATGAACCGCTCCTTGGGCACGTCCAGCTTGCCGCGCGCCTTCCAGTAGGACGGGCGGAGGAAGTCGGCCGAGGTGTACTTCGGCGGCACGGGGATGGAGTCCCGGATCTTCCGCTTGGCCGGCTCGTCGGGCGCGGCGTCCTCCTTGCGCTGGAGGTCCCACACCTCCTCCCAGTCGGCGCGCTTCTTCAGCCCGGCGGGCTTGTAGCGCAGGGCGGGGAGGAACGGCACGTGCTCGTCAGTAATCAGCTCGGCGACGACCCTAGGGAGGTCCTTGCGGGGCGCGTAAAGCTTGGCGACGGAGACGAAGTCCTCGTCACGCGAGAGCGCGTCCGCGAGACGGGCCAGGGTGAGGATCGTCGGCTGACCGTTCTCGTCGAACCAGAGGTCACGGTTCTCCATCCGGTCGAGCAGCCAGGAGCGGAGGGCCTTCTCCTGGAGAGCGTCCCAGCCCTCTGTGGCCCAGCGGCGCTTGTACTCGGGTCGCTCGACCATGTTGATGGCACGGTTCGACTCGATGGCGTCGATCCGCTTCTGGACGATTTCACGGTACGGGGCGGGCCAGTGGGCGGGGATCTCCGTGATGGGGGCGGAGCTGTGCCGATCAAACCACACAGTTTCTCTCGCACCCTCGGCCACCTGACGCGCAAGCACGATTTCGAAAGCACGCTCACCCAAAGCAATCTCGGGCACATCAACAGATTCTGGGGTGCTTAGATCTTCAGGATGAAGATTGTATAGGGAATACACCTGCCAGTCCAACTCTTCCTGGGCAGCGATCATCTGCGACCGAATTCCAGTCCAAGCTGTTCGGGCGTCTCGAAGAGTCGATACACTTGGCGCCCCTTCCGTCAACACGGCAGACGGATTAACACCGGAAAGTTGTCGGGAGAGCACGTCCAGGGAAGCGGCATACTTGACGGGGTAATCGACAGGGAGTGGAAACTCCTCCAGTTTCGTCCCAGTGAACTCGTAGAACCTCTCCCATTCATCATGCATGAAGCCGCCAGAGCCGGACTGACTCCCCTTGTCATGGCTTACCTGCTTAAGCCAGAAACACGCAGTGGAACTATTAAGCAGCCCCACAAGGCTTACATGCTCCCCCTCGGTTACTTCATTGCGCAACCTAATAATGGGCGCACTGCGGTTAAATAGCATCCCATTCCGGTCGAGCACGAAGTGATTATGAGTAGCAACGAAGGCGAAACTGATACCGATATCCGTGGTCAACTTGCTACTGTAATTTTCCAAGTGAACGTACCAGGGTCGACCGTTTGCACTCAGCGTCTTGCCGAAAATCTTACGTCGCCCCAGACGGGTTCGGTCAAGCCATAGCAGTCGCGCAACCAACCTGTCACCCTCAGGCCGAAGTACTCGCTGTTCTCTGTCATTGTACGGATTTAGGACAGCGACCAGGTCGGTAAACCGGTAATCACGGACTGCGTCGCCAACTACCATTTGGCGCACTCTATCCGTGCTACGGAGCCTCTTAGCTGTGGTCAGGTCGGGGAACAGAAAAAGATCGTCTGCTCCAGTTGATGTAGTCCGGCCGATACTGGACGTCAGCACTTGGAGACGAGCAGCCGAAGCCCGGCCAATCTCCTCAAGCATTTCAAGTCCCCCGTCAGACAAGACCCACGGGTGGGACGCGAAATAACGTCCGCGTTCCAGATCTTCCACCGAGACCCATCTGCTCACTGAGCCAGGCTCATCAATCTGCTCAACGATTGCGGTCCAGACAAGCCCAAGCTCGGCATTCTCGGGCTCACCAGGCTCGCCCTGCACGCTTCGCACTGTCCGGACAGTATTCGAACGCCCGCTATCACTGCGGGATTTTCCGATCAAGATGACTGTAGGTGTTCCATGACCGGGAATATGCGCCCCGGAGGTGTCAATTACCTCTGTTAGCTCGACCCGGCCATGAAAAAAGTTTTCGACGAGCTTCGCCCCAAACTCACGCTTCATGAACGAGTTTGCCGTGATCTGTCCGACCATACCATAACCGCGACCATCGGCAGACCCCCGCTTAGCTAGTTCGAAAAATCGCTGCGCGAATGGAACAGAGAGAGCAAAGCCCCCAGCGCAAGCATTGTAGAGCTCCCGATAAATCTTGTTGAGGCTCGCGTCCGCTACTTGAATGTAGGGCGGATTACCGACCACCACGTGGTAGCGCCCCTGCTGCAGAATCCCCGGATGTTCGTCGTGAATATCTTCCGTGGAATATGAGAAGGTCGCCAGCTCATCTTCACCCTCTACCCCGTCAAAAAGCCCCAACTGCCGAGCCTTGATAAGCGAGTCACCCACCGCAAGGTGAATCGGCAAGTCAAGCTTGGCCGCCTTCGCCAGCGTCCGCACACCACTCGCCGCCATAGCCGCAACCAGCAACCGAAATCGCGCAATGGCCACCGCGAATGGGTTGATGTCCACGCCGTGCACCGAGTCCAGCGCAGCCCGCACCCGCTCATGCACATCCCGCCCCGGCTGCCCCTCCCCCCACAGCCGCACCAACCGCCGAAACGCCCCCAGCACAAAGTGCCCCGACCCACACGTAGGGTCGATCATCTTCAGTCCCTCGTACCCGAACTCCCGCACCGCCGGGTTCATCGTCCGGTCGAGGATGAACTCCTCCACGAACTCTGGCGTCTGGAGCAGCGCGTACGTCTTCCGGGCGGCCTCGCTCAGATCCTGGTACAGGTCGCCCAGGAACCGCGTGTCCCAGCCCTCCGTACCGTCCTCGTTCAGCGGGTCGGTGAAGTCGTGGACGAGGGCGCCCGCCTCGTCACGCTGTCGCCAGAACTCGACCAGCTCGCGCGCACCGTCGTGCGAGAGCGGGATCTGGTACAGCGGGTTGTGCCGCTTGTCGAAGAGCAGACGGCCGGCCTGGCCCTGGCCCAGCTCGTCGAACGCCTTCTCCAGCCAGCCACGGTAGGTCGGGTTGTCGTCCGACTCCACGTACGCGTCGTACCGCGACTCCGCCAGCTCGCGCCGGTCACCGTCCGGTCCGGTCAGGTACGGCTCAGGGATCAGCCGGTTGTCCTCACAGAACCGCACGAAGACAGACCCCAGCACCCACGCCACCGCGACCTGCGTGACCCGCTCATCCAGCCACGAGTTCCACGTCGCCGCCGTACGCCCCAGCTTGCGCGCCTGGTCGTACTCGGCACGCAGCCGCGCGCCGACCTCGCCGAGCGCCTTCACCTGCTTGCCCAGGTCGGCCTCGACCGCCTTGACCTGCTGCTTCAGGTCGTCCAACAGAGCCTTGCGGTCGATCACTTCGCGTCTCCCTCGACACCACTTGCCACTACCTTGCCGGATCCGCGGTGGGCGTTGCCCACCCACGTGTCCGGAAGCTGGATCCACTCCCCCAGGCCGGCCTGGTACGGCACGGCCACCTGCCCGAGCCTGGGCTCGCGTGACGGGTCGTTCTGCGGGACCAGGAGCCACAGGCCCCGTCCGCCACGCCGGGCCACCGACGCCAGCCGGTCCAGGACGCCCATCGCGTCGTACCGGGCGAACACCCCGGCCTCCGTCAGCAGGACGGGACCCGCATCGTCGCCACCATCACCCTTGCCCAGCAGCTCGGCGATCCGGGGTTCGACCGAGCCCCACGCCGTCCGCGCGTACTCCGCGAACCGCACCGCGCCCTTGGATCCCGGCTCGGCGGCGTCCGCCTTGAGCAAGGTCTCCCAGGTCGGCTTGGTGCCCGGAGTGACCTGCCCGTGCATAGCTTCCAAAAACAGCTCGGTCACCGACAGGGCCTGTGCGCCCAGCCGTTCGGCACCCAGTTCCCGCACCGCGTCGCGCACGAGCTGCTGCCGTACGGTCAGCACCCGGTACCCGTCCCGGCGGGCCGATGACAGCAGCCGTTCCTCCGCGCGCACCGCCCCCGCGAGCTGCGGGTCGTCCGCGTACCGCGTCACCGCGCCCGTACGCGTCGACTGCCGCCACGCACCCGTCGTGAGATAGCTGGACGCGTCCTCTACCCGAGTCGGCAGGTAGCGCAGCGTGCCCGTGTCCTCCCGCATACTCAGCGACAGCTCGAAGCCCGCGTCGCGCAGCGCCTTGGTGAGCGGGCCGCCGGTTGGCAGTTCGTGGGTCGTGCCGCCGCGCCCGTCCGGGACGACCAGCTCGGGGAAGCGGGCCCGGACCCGTTCGTGCACGTCCTCGCCGGTCAGGCCGGGCTGGCGGCCCTCCGGCACTCCGGGGATCCAGCGGACGAGGCCGGCCTGAGTGAGGCGCAGCGCCCGGACGAGCGGCAGGTCGCGCGGGTAGATCTCCAGGCGCGGGGTGGCGGCGGCGTTCGCCGACGCGGCGGCGGCCAGTTCCACCATGCGCCGCTCGTCCCAGTCGACGGCGCCGGGCGGGACCGTCAGGGCGCCCAGCTCGGCCAGGACGGTCGCGGCCGTAGGCAGAGTGTCCAGCCGGGCGAGCCGGTCCGCCGTCTTGCCGAGACGGGTCGCGTAGTCGAGCAGGCCGGGCGCGGTCGGGGTGTCAGGGGCGTCGTTCTCGCGCACGTCGAGGGCGAGCAGGCCGGCACCCAGCGACTCGTCGGTCGCCTTGCGGTTCGGCTGGTGCTGGAACTCGGCCTCCTGCGGCACCAGTTGCTCGGTCTCGACGACAGCCCGTACCGCCGCCAGGGCCATCGCGCGCCGCTGCTCGCGCCCTGCGAGGTGCGTGCCGCGGCGGACGGCGAGGGCGTCGGCGATCTCCACGGCGGAGGCGACGCGCCCCATGCTCACGAGGAGCTCGATGATCTCGTCCCGCAGTGCCTGGACGGCGGGCTCCGCCTTCCAGCGCTTGCGCTCCTCCTTGAGGATCTGCGGGATGCGGCCGTGGCTGAGGCCGAGGGCATCGGCGACGTCCTTCTGCTTCGGCCAGACGCCGATGTCGGGCAGCACGCCGTGCTCGTCGGGCAGGCGCAGCAGCAGCCGCACCATCTCCGCCTTGTTGCGGTTGGAGCCGTTGTTGTTGACGGCCGGCACGAAGACGGTGGCGAGGGTGTCGAGGCTGACCGAGCGCAGGGTGCGGGCGGACAGGCCGCCCGCCGACTCACCCGTTGCAAGCTTTCCGACGAGGGCCGACTCGGCGGCGGTGAGCTGCTCCAGCTCCTCCTTCGCCTCCGCCCGGCCCTTCGGCGTGAGCGGCGACACGGGGATCTCGCGTAGCCGCTCGCCCCATTCCCTCTGCCGCTGCTGGACCTCGTTGCGCGTCTTGGCACCGAGGCCGGGGGCGTTGACGAGCTTGCGGCGGCTGTAGTCGAGGAGTTCACCGACCGTCGTGATGCCCAGGCCGTAGAGGAAGGACTGGGCGGCGGGGGTGAGGCCGGAGACGGTCAGCGGGGTGTCGCGGGCGACCTCGGCGGCGAGCCGGTCGCGCTGCTGCTCGGCGGTCTCCGGCTCGGCGTCCGCGATGGCCGCGGCGGCACCCTCGGCGGGAGCGGTCCCGTCGGCGGGGGCCGCTTGACGGGTGCGGTGACTGGAGGGGACGGTCTGCGAGGCGTCGAGGAAGACCTTCCGCCAGGCGTCCCGCATCGGCTTGAGCTCGGGGAACCGCTTGCCCGCGTCGCGGTGCAGGGCCTTTTGGAAGAAGGCGACGAGTCCGTCCCGCACAGCCGGGTCGAACGCCTCGGCCGCGATGGTCGGGTACGGCCACTCCTTCGGGTCGGTCATGCGCGGCAGGACACTGCCGTCGCCCCACTTGGGCAGCTCACCGGAGGCCATCTGGTGCAGGGTGACGGCTACGGCGTACCGCTCGGCGTGCGAGTCGTACGAGCCGCGCGTGATGACGTCGACGAAGGGGTCGAGATAGCCGTCGGTGCCCGCGTCGGTGTTCTTCGCCGGATAGCCGGCCAGCGAGAAGTCGATGAGGACCAGCTCGCGGGTGCGGTTGGGGCGGATACGGACGGCGATGTTGTCGGGCTTGATGTCGCGGTGCCAGACGCCCTCGCCCTCAAGGAAGTCGACAGCGCCGAAGAGGTAGTCGCCGTACGCCTCGAGCTGGTCGACCTGAAGGCGCCCGTGCTCGCGGAGCTGGCGGGCGACCGTCTCCTCGCGGCGGCGCGGGCGGGCCGCGCCTTCGGCGCCCTGGCCGGCATCGTCGCGTTCGTCACCGACGTACTCCAGCGCCAGGACGGTGCGGCCGCCGATGTGCAGGGGCTCGGGCTCGACGAGGCGGATGATGCCGGAGTGGGGGCGCAGGCGGCGCATGGCCTCGGCCTCGCGGACGAGGATCTCGCCGCGGCTGTCCGAGAGGGCGACCTTCAGCACGGCCAGCGGGCGCGTCCTACGGGTCTCCGCCTCCAGGTCGCGGACGAGGAAGGCGCGGCTGGTGGAGCCGGTGCCGAGACGGCGTCGGACCTCCCACCGGCCGGCGAGCACGTCGCCGGCGACGGCTTCCAGCGGGTCCTTGTCGACGGTCGCCCCGGCCTCCTCCTCGGCGTGCGCGTCGAGGGCCGCGGCGGGGGCGGTGAGGGAGTCCTCGACGACCTCCAGCAGCTCCAGGAACTCGTCGACGCTGGAGAGGCGCTGCCCGGGGCGGTAGGCGGTGGCGGCCTGCACCAGCTCGTCCACGTCCTCGGACAGGCCGTCCACCAGGGAGCTGGGCCGCAGGCCTTCTCCCGCTTCGAGGCGGGCCAGCAGCTCGGCCTGGCTGGCGGCCGGGGCCTTGCCGGTGACCAGCAGGTAGGTGAGGACGCCGAGCCCGTACACGTCGAGGTAGACCGGGTCGGGGTGGAGGGCGGTGAGTTCCGGCGCCAGGTAGGCGTCGGCGTCGTCGGACAGGTGCATGGCGGACAGGGCGGTCGGCGCGAACCGGGTCATGCCCTGGCCCTGCGAGGAGTCGCCGCTGCGCTGGGTGGCGATCTGCCAGTCGGAGATCTGCAGCTGCGGGCTGAGCCAGGCGGCCTCCTCCCCTACGGCCTGCCCCTTCCGGCCACGCGGCCGGGGGACGACGTGGACGGAGCGGGCGGCGAGCGCGCGGTGGTGGATACGGCTGGCGTGCGCGGAGCGCATCGTCTCGGCGAGCTGGCGCACCAGTGCCATCCGGCCGAGGATGTCCAGCTTCTCGCCGTACTGGACCAGGTACTCGTCCAGCTTCAGCGTGTCCGGGTGGTAGTCGAAGATCAGCGCGGGTCCGGCGGCGTGCCCGGAGGGGAAGTACTGCTTGAGCTGGACGACGCCCGGGTGCTTGAACCTGCCCAGCACCGCGGCCTCGCGCCGGGCGGCGTTCTCGACGGACTGGCGCAGGGAAGCGTCGGAGCCGCGCTCGCTGAGGTAGATCCGCACGCGTGCGGCCTCGGGCAGGTCGCTGTGGCGGGCGAGGTAGTCAGCCCAAGTGGGCCCGGAGTCGAAGGACTTCTGTTCCAGCTCGTACGGGCCGACCTTGTACTGGGCGTCGCTCTTGCGGATGCCGATACTCTTCAGTGCCGCCGTGATCTCGCGCGAGCCGATCGCGGTGATGCGGCGCCGCTCGTCGGCCGGGGGCTGCTTGAGCATGTCGACCAGCTCGTCGACGGTGTACACGCCGTTCTGGTCGTGGGCGGGCAGCCGTACGCGGAGACTGTTGTCGGTGAAGCAGACGGCCTCGGCGACCCAGACCCGCTTGGCGCCGGTCTGGGCGAGCAGGCCGGCCAGCTCCTTGGCCTTGCGGTTGACCAGGTGCAGGGGATTGCCGTGCGTACGGCGGCGACCACTGGGCGTGGTCTGTACCCAGGTCCCGTTCTCGGAGGTGACGGATCCGTGCCAGTCCTTGAGCTCGATCATGCAGAGCCCGCCGGGGGCGACGACGAGCAGATCGACCTCGCGGACGTGGCCGGTGTTCGCGGTGAAGGTGAAGTTCGACCAGGCCCGCCAGGGGTCGGAGTCCGGGAGCTTCGCCCGGATCACCTCCAGGCCGCGGCGTTCATGATCGAACTCGGACTCGGTGACCGTGACCCACCGGCCTTCCCGCATGCCTGTCCCCACTCGCTCGTTTCTCTCACGCCCGCCGTTCCCCACAGTCGGACCCACCGAAGATCCTAGTGGTTGCCTGCTACATGGGAAGAGCCTGTGAAAGACGGGATAATAGGACATTCAGCCCGAGAGGCGGGAATCGCATGGGCTGCGTCACGTGGCCCACCCCCTCGAGAATCGCTCAATCCATTACATATTCAATGAAACCGCTCCACAGGGACGAGGGGATCGCGATCCTCGCCTCTTCCTGTCTTCGGACTCGCTGTCGCTGCGCTTCATCGGATGCGATGAGGCATGGCCGACAACTGGAGCTCCACGGCTCCGCGCCTCCAGCGACCAGCTCAGGGAGGTGGGGAGCCGGTGATTGTCATACTGTCCTACTACCCTCCTGCGCATGGGACTTGGAGACATAACGCGTGCCGGAGTGCTGGCTGCGGTCGAGGAATGCCGGCGTCTGGGACGTGAAGCGTTTCGCCATCGGTACGGTTTCGGCCGAGCCAAGACATACGAGCTGGTCTTGGACGGAAGGTCCTATGACTCGAAGGCCATCGCCGGCGTCGCACACCTGTACTCCGTCGGCGAGCTGTTGTCGGCTGATGACTTCAGTGGCGGTGCACGCACAGTGGCGCATCGTCTGCGTTCGCTCGGCTTCATCGTGAGGGACGGGGCCACTGGCACGGACGGGCCGGAGCCGGTGGCGCCGCAGATGGTTCTCCAGCCTCGCGGCGGGGCTCGTGATCGCGGCCCGCAGAACTTCGTCAAGTCGGTACGGCGTGGCATCCGGATCGCAGACATCGAGAGCGCCCTCCGTGATCAGACGGACGTGCTGTCGGCCTTGTACCCGGACGGGATCGCTCGGCTATGGGGCTCTACTCCCACCACACAGGTCAACAACGAGAAAGTGAGGGCCCTGCGGAGGCGCCGCGTGGGCGACCATGTGTTCTTCTATGCAGAGAACCACTTCATCGCTCGCGCCCGCATACTGCATCTCTTCAGCAGCTCCTCCGTGGCCCGGGCAGTATGGGGGACCGACGAGGACAGCGCGACATGGGAACACATCATGGCGCTCGGAGACGTGGAGGAATTCCCCGCGCGTGTGCCGGCCGCGCCCATACTGCGGCGCCTGAACGTTCCAGCACCTCTGCGAAGCCTTACCCTGCGGTCGAGCGATGACTATCGTCGGGTCTCACCGCTCCTTCCGGTGAGGCACCAGCCGCTTCTTCCGTCATCTTCGGCGCAGCTTCGAGCAGCACCTCCCCGACTGTCCGCGACGGACTTGATGGATCGGATCGGTGCTCTCGGCACTCGCCGTCCCGCACCGGGCAGAGTTCAGGGCTACCACCAACCACTGGCGCTGTTGTGGGCAATTTCCCGCATCGCGGCAGGCAAGCCGCGCTTGACGTCGTGGTCCGTCTTCCGCACGGAGGTCGGTTCACTCCTGGCCGATCTCGGTCTGCCCGACTCTCAGATCACTCCGAACCTCCCCTTCTGGCAGTTGCAGGACAGTGGCTTGTGGGAGGTGCACGGGACACCAGGTGACGCCGACGCCATGCCGCAGGCAGAGGTTCTCGACGCCGCCCAGCCTGTCGCGGGTCTCACCCATGACAGCGCTGGACTGCTGCAGGATCCCCTCACTCGCTTGGAAGCCGTGGTCAAGCTGTGCCGCACCCACTTCGACGGCATCGGTCAGCGCGCCCTCCTCAGTCGAGTGGGGCTCACCGGGTATACGACGGCCGATGGCGTGTTCGAGGAGGACGAGGACGATCACGACCAGAGGCCGGGCGATGAGGAGCGGATGAGCGGTCCCACCGCGCGCCGGGACGTCACATCGTCACGACTGGTTCGCAATGCCGCGATCGCCGCTCAGGTCAAGGAACTGCACGGCCATGCCTGCCAGGTATGTGAGACCCGCCTGCAGTACAAGCGCAGGCCCTACAGCGAGGCCGCCCACATCCGTGGCCTCGGGTCCCCGCACGACGGTCCGGACGAACTACCGAACCTGCTCTGCCTGTGCCCCAACCATCACGTGCTCTTCGACGGCCTCGAGATATACATCGACGTCGACGGCTACGTGAGGCGGACACACGGGGGTGATTCCCTGGGTCGTCTTCGCCGGCATGCCGGCCATCAGATCGATGAGGCATACCTGCATTACCACCGAACCCTGTGCGAACTGAACAGCCTGACAAAGAAGTAGCGGCTCAGCCATGACAGTCGCCGCTCGGCACCCGCAGCCCGACGACGGGTACTGCACGAGCGGCGACACGGCCATCAGGCCGATACGGTCTCCCGCGCCACCCCGCCCGCCAGCTCCCGCAGCTTGTCCCGCGTCTCCGGGTCTGTCGAGTACACGATGCTGCCGACCATCCCCCGGGTCAGCAGCACCTTGTACGTGTTGCGGATCAAGCGGTCCACGTCGGTGTCCGGCGTGGACTTCTTGAACACCGGGTCCTTGGAGGCGTTGCGGTCCGTGATCCAGCGGTCGCCGCGCCAGAGCAGGTCCGGGCCGATGATGACGCCGGACCAGTCGTACTCGAAGCCCTGGGCGGTGTAGACGCAGCCGACCTGGCCGAAGCCGGCCGGGTCGGTGGCCCACAGGGCGGCCGGGGGCGCGCCGGACACGGAGCGGTCGCCGCGCAGGTTCCAGGGGCGGGCCCAGTCACCGATGACGACGTCGGGCGGGAGCGGCTCGCCTGGCTTGGGCTCGGGGGACCAGCGCCAGCAGTAGCCGGCGGACATGCGCGCGCCGTAGCCCTGCGCGCGGCGGGCCTCGAGGAACGCCTCCATCTCCTGTGGGCTGTCTGCGACCAGCAGTTGCATACGGTCGTCGGGTTCCCACACGACCGGCCCGCCGGGTTCCAGGCCGAGGAGCCGGACGACCCAGCGCAGGTAAGCGTCGCTGCCACCGCAGCGGAACTGGCTGTCCAACGGGACGACGTGGCAGGGGATGTCACGCTTCGCCGCTGCCGCCTTGATGTCGGCCACGGTGCCCATCTCGCCGGGTCGTACCACCTGGTGCTCGTCGAGGAAGAAGACGGGCACGTAGGCAACGTCGATGAGCTCGTCGATCTGGGCCCTGCCGGTCCGGTGCTCGGCACGGGTGTAGCGGTTGGCCGAGGTTTCCCGGATCCGGTGGGCCTCGTCGCATATGAGGGCACCAAGACTGTTCTTCTCGGCGGTCATGAAGCTGTTGAAGTACTTGAACAGGTCCTGGACCTCCCTCTTGCGGGACCCCGCGATCTTCCGCATCGTCTTGGTGAACGACTGAGAGCCGGTGGCGTGCAAAGCCGGGACTCCCCGCCGGTACAACTCGCCGAGCAGCTGGAGAGCGATCACGCTCTTGCCGGTGCCGGGACCTCCGGTGACGATCACGACTTCCTTGCGGTCGGCGTGTTTCGCCTTCTCCACCGCGTTGAGCACCATGCGGTAGGCGACCTGTTGCTCGTCGAGCAACACGAACTGCTGGCGTTCCCGGACTTCTTCTGCGGCCACGGACATCAGCTGCTTCGACGGAACCGTTGCGCCCGCGAGCAATTCGTCCGCTGCCGGGGCTCCGAGATGCCTGTCGCTCAGCCTGGAACGGAGATGGTCGAGGAAGGCCCCGCGGCGTTCCCCCGTGAAGAGCAGTCCGTGACCGTCCCGTTCGAGTTCGCGTAGGCCCGACACGCCGAACTCCGTGGCGTTGTGCAGGAACGCCACACCGTTGACCCGGTGCCCGTGTTCAGCCACTGCCCCGTTGAAGTTGACCAGGTAGTCGCAGTAGCGGCGGACCTGCTCGATGGGATTGAGGACCGGGTGGGCGTAGGCGTCGACGCGGCACAAGGAGGGGTCGTCCTCGTGCGGCAGTGCCTGGCTCCACTGTTTCAGCTCCACCACGACGTACGACGGTTCCCCGGTGACGGGGTGCACGCCGGCAAGCACGGCGTCGGCGCGCTTGCTGTTCAGGGGGAGCGCGTACTCCAGCACGATATCCACGTCGCCCAGACCTGCGTCGTTGAGCGCGGCAGCCAGGATGGGGACGCTGCGCTCCCAGGAGCGCACCTCCGAGGTGCCGGGGCGATAGCCGTGCATGTGAACGAACTGGTCGATGAGGTGCAGGAACAGCGAACCGTCGAGC
This sequence comes from Streptomyces flaveolus, assembly GCF_000716535.1. Taxonomy (GTDB): domain Bacteria; phylum Actinomycetota; class Actinomycetes; order Streptomycetales; family Streptomycetaceae; genus Streptomyces; species Streptomyces flaveolus_A. The sequence goes on from NZ_JNWV01000010.1 coordinate 159,044, forward strand.
GCCATGACGGCGACCGTTTTCGCGGACGCGCGGAACAGCAAGGACTTCCCCCAGGCAGCACGAAGCAACTCGTGCGGGTGGGGGCATGTCCTTCGAGACTCCACCGAGGTGGAGCGGAAGCCCGTCGGGCCGCGATGACGATGAAACAGAGATTACCTGGCGGGGCCGACGCTGATGCGGCTGGCTACCAGGGCGACACAGGAGCCGGCGCTGTCCCGCCTCTCTCGGTCACCGGCTCCCACCGCCGGGGCGTTCGCCCTCGTCGACACGCACTGCGAGATCGTCTGGAGCATCGCCGAGCAGCTCCTGCCGGCGCCGCGCCTTCGCCATCTCGACACCGACGGCCGCCTGGACCACGCGCAGTACATCCGGCACGGACTGCTCGGCCACGAGATCCTGAAGCAGGAGGGCTTCCCCGAGTCGCTGCGCCGATTCTGCTCCCACCACACCGGAGTCGGCCTCACCCGGCACGACGTCCTGAGCCAGGGACTCCCCCTGCCTCCCGCCGACTACCTGGCGGTGACGGAGGAGGAGCGACTGGTGCGGAGGCATGCCCGTCGGCACGTGACCGGCCCCGCGGGTCTTTCGAGCGAACGGAGCGAAGCGTCTGCCCCGTCATGTTCGTTGGCCTACGGTGACGTCATGACGACGCAGCCTCTTCCTCGCCTGACTCCGACCGGCACCTGCTGGTGCGGCTGTGCCAAAAAGGTCGGCCCAGGATCCTTCTTCGCTCCCGGACACGACAAGGTGGCGGAGGCGGCCCTGCTCGCGGCCGAGTACGGCTCCTCGGTCGCCCAGTTGCTGCACCGGCACGGGTACGGCCCCGGACACTCGGTGAGCGCGCGTGCCGTGTCCGAGGGTGTGTGGCAGAAGTGCCCGTCGTGCGACTACGTCGGCGCACCGGCGAGCATCGCCAACCACGCCAAGAAGGCGCACCCCGCCGCCATCGGCGAGCAGGCGCAGGGTGCGGAGCGGTGACCGGAGCGGCCTCCAGCCAGCGCGCCGACCTGGAGAATGCCGTGCGCCTGTACGGCGGCGCGAGCGAGGGGCTGCTGGTGAAGGTGGGGGGCCGGCCGGTCCGCTACCGCGCCGTGCGGGCGAACTGAAGCGCCGCTCAGCCCCTCTTCCCCCCTGGCACCGGTTGGTCCTGGAGTACTCCCCTTGTTGAGCGTCACCCACCCCGGCCCGTCGAGCAGTGCCCTTCCCGAAGGCGGTCACGCCGCCCGAGCTGGACGCCAAGCAGCACGAGACCTGGTCCGGCAATCCGAGCCGGTTCCTGGCGGAGGCGGGTGTGTGAAGCCGACCTGCGCACGCGTCGGTCGGCTGGATCAACCGCGCTGCTCGTACCGGTAGTCGTAGTAGTCCTCGCCACCCACCAGGACAGAGGTGACGTACCTCGGGAGACCGTCGGCGTGCCGCTCGGCCTCCTGTGAGGTCTGCCGGGTGAAGCCGAGCGACACGCCGGGGATCACCGGGTGCTCCGGCTGTGACGTGTCGACCCTCCAGCCCCGGCCGGCGGCACGGCGGAAGAGGTCCACGGCGGGGGTGGTGAAGACCTCGTCCCCGTGGAGCAGGACGCGCGTGCCGGACGTACGGCCCTGGCCCGGCCACCACAGCTCGATCGCGGTGACGAGGGCGCCACCCTCGGCCAGGGCCTGCACGCCGACGTGGTCGAGGGTCCAGGACGCCTTGGCCGAGTTCCGGCCCGGGCGGCGCAGCACCCGGGGCTCGCCCCAGTCGGGGACCGCGGCGAGCGCCTCGTCGAGCGTCATGCCCAGCAGGATCGGCGCGACACCGCGGGGCGGGTCGAGTACCAGGTCCATCGCCGCCCCCCTCGGTCTTCACGGCTCCCCGTCCCAGGATGCCTCAGTTCGTCGTCACCCCTTCTGCTCCACCCGCACCCAGTCCACCTCCGCCTGCACTCCCCCGCCCGCGATCCGGTCCACGCTGGACTGCGGCAGGCCCCAGTACGGGGTGGTGACCTTGTTCCAGCCGGCCGGGTAGGCGCCGCCGAGGGCGAGGTTCAGGATGACGTACTGGTTGTGGTCGTAGACCCACTGGCCCCGGGTGGACTCCAGCTTGTTGCGGGTCGTCTCCTGGACCAGGCGGTCGTCGACGAAGAACCGCATCGCCGTCGGGGTCCACTCGACCGCGTAGGTGTGCCACTGGTCGGCCGTGCCGCCGCCCGGATACGTCTGGCGGGCGCCGATGTTGCCGTCGGCCGAGTAGCCGGGGCCGTGCAGGGCCGTGCTGGTCCAGTCGGGGTAGCCGATGTTCTCCATGATGTCGGTCTCGCCGGAGGCGGGCCAGGAGACGGACGGGTCGTCCACGTTGCTGCCGAGCAGCCAGAAGGCCGGCCAGAACCCGTCGCCGACCGGCAGCTTCATCCGGGCGCTGACCCTGCCGTAGGTGAAGTCGAAGTGGGTGTTGGTGTCGACGCGGCCGGAGGTGAAGTCGTAGGTGCCGCCGCCCGCCCGGGTGCAGCCCTTGCAGTACTTGGCCCGGAGGATCAGCTCGCCGTTCTCGGTGCGGATGTTGTCCGGGGAGTCGACGTACGCCTGGGACTCTCCGTTGACCGGGCCCATCTCGGTGCCGGTGCGCACCACGCGCCACTTCGAACGGTCGAGAGAGGTGCCCGTGAAGTCGTCGAAGAACGTGGTGCGGTAGGTGCCCTGTTGGTCGGCGGGCAGGGCCGGGTACGCGGCGGAGGCGCTGCCGCCGGTGCCCCAGACCTGGAACTCGTACAGCGAGTAGCCGAACTGGGCGGTGGCGGGAGCCGGGTTGTAGAAGGAGCGGCGCTCCTTGCCGAGCATGCGGACGTAGCGGCCGGTGACCGGTGCGGGGAGGGTGACGGTGTCGTGCAGGCCCACGGCCTCGGCCGGGGACTTCACGTTCGCGCGGCGGGCGGCCACGTCGGCGGCCGAGGGCTGGTAGACCGTGCGCCAGGTGCGGTTGTCGTCGGAGACCTGGAGCTGGTAGTCGACGGCGTAGGCCGCCTCCCAGTAGAGGTCGACGGAGGAGATGACCGAGGGTGCGCCCAGGTCGACCGAGACCCAGCGGTCCGCGTTCCAGTCGCTGGACCAGCGGGTCGCGTCGTCCTTGAGGTTGGCGGGCCAGCCGCCGTCGGTGACGAACGCGGGTGAGTTCCCGGCGTGCTGGTAGTAGTTCGAGTACGCGGGGTGGTTCAGGGCGAGGTTGGTGCGGGTGGTCGACGCGGGTGCGGGTTCGCCGCCGTAGACCTTGAAGTTCCACAGGGAGTAGCCGTACGGCGTGGCGCGTTCGAGGCCGCGCAGGCGGACGTAGCGGCCGGTGACCTCCTGCGGGTAGGTGTGCGCGGTGACCGAGCCGCCGGTGCCGGCGGTCTCGGTGTAGAACGGCGTCCAGTCGGTGCCGTTGCGGGACGCCTCCAGCACGTAGCGCTTGCCGTACGCGGCCTCCCAGTCGAGGACGACGCGGTCGACCCGGATCACCGAGCCGAGGTCGACGCGGATCCAGGCGTTGTCGGCGAAGTCGCTGGACCAGCGGGTGGCGCCGTTGCCGTCGAAGGCGAGGCCGGGCGCGGTGCCGGCGTTCTCGCTGCCGGAGGCGGTGACGGCCGCGGGGTCCACCGCGTAGGCGGCGGCCGCGCGGTCGGTGTCCCAGCTCACGGCGGCGGGGGCCGCCGTGGCGGGTGCGGCCAGGAGCGGGCCGGAGCACAGCAGGGCCGTGGTGGCCAGGGCGGCGAGCAGGGTGCGGGGGATGCGGGTGGGCATGCGGCTCTCCTTGTGGGGTGGAGGTGCGCTTCGTGACTCACGTCATGTACATGACATCCCTGGGGGAACGTGCGGGGCTGGCCGGTGGACACGAACTCCCCAGTCGTGTCCACCGGCCGTCCGGGCCGGGCTCAGGCGGCCCGGCGCGTCTGGCCGCGGTGGACGCGGACGATGTCCGCGTACCGGCGGCCGCTGCCCTTGATCGTGCGGACCTGGGTGCGGTAGTCGACGTGGACCAGGCCGAACCGTTTGTCGTAGCCGTACGCCCACTCGAAGTTGTCCAGCAGCGACCAGGCGAAGTAGCCGGCCAGCGGGGCGCCCTTGCGGGCGGCGGAGGCGCAGGCGGCGAGATGGCGCTCCAGGTAGTCCTGGCGCTCGGGGTCGTCGACGCTGCCGTCGGGGCGGACGACGTCCGGGAAGGCGGAGCCGTTCTCGGTGACGTAGATCTTCCGGGCGCCGTACTCCTCGGTGAGCCTCAGCAGCAGCGTCTCGATCCCGGACGCGTCGATCTCCCAGTCCATGCCGGTGCGCGGGACGCCGTCGCGGCGGACGGAACGGGCGTACGGCGCGGGCCCCTCGGGGTCGTCGGCGACGTACGCCGGGAAGTAGTAGTTCAGGCCGAGCCAGTCGAGCGGGGCGGCGATCGTGGCCAGGTCGGCGTCGTCCACCGGGAGTTCGACGCCGTAGGTCTCCACCATGTCGGCGGGGAAGCCGCGGCCGTGCACCGGGTCGAGCCACCACCGGTTGACGTGGCCGTCGTGCCGGCGGGCCGCCGCCAGGTCCTCGGGGCGGTCGGAGGCCGGGTGCACGGTGGAGAGGTTGTTGACGATGCCGACCTGCGCTCCGGGGGCGGCGGCGCGGATCGCCTGGGTGGCGAGGCCGTGGCCGAGGAGCAGGTGGCAGGAGGCGCGGACGGCGGCGGTGAGGTCGGTCCAGCCCGGCGCCATCGTGCCTTCGAGATGGCCGATCCAGGCCGAGCAGGACGGCTCGTTGAGGGTGGCCCAGAGCTTGACCCGGTCGCCGAGGCGTTCGGCGACGACGGAGGCGTACTCGGCGAAGGCGAGGGCGGTGTCCCGCTCCGGCCAGCCGCCACGGTCCTGGAGCGCCTGCGGCAGGTCCCAGTGGTAGAGCGTGACGGACGGGGTGATGCCCGCCTCCAGCAGCGCGTCCACCAACTCGTCGTAGAAGGCGAGTCCCTTGGGGTTCGCCGGGCCGGTGCCTCCCGGGACCACCCGTGGCCAGGCCACGGACAACCGGTAGGCGTTGACGCCGAGTTGCCCCATCAGGCCGATGTCCTCGCGCCAGCGGTGGTAGTGGTCGCAGGCGACGTCGCCGTTGTCGTCGTTCGCGATCTGCCCCGGGGTGTGCGAGAAGGTGTCCCAGATCGAGGGCGAACGGCCGTCCTCGGCGACGGCTCCCTCGATCTGGTACGCCGCTGTGGCCGTACCCCACAGAAAGTCGTGCGGGAGGGCGGCGAGGTCGATGGCTTCGGACACGGAAGTCCCTTCGGGATCAGGGGTGTGGGTCACTTGACGGCGCCCGCCGTCAGACCCGCGACGAGATAGCGCTGCAACAGCAGGAAGCCGGCCACCACGGGCACGCTGACCACCAGCGAGGCGGCCATGATCTGGTTCCAGTAGACGTCGTACAGGGTGGAGTAGCCCTGGAGGCCGACGGCGAGGGTGCGGGTGGTGTCGTTGGTCATGACCGAGGCGAACAGCACCTCTCCCCAGGCGGTCATGAAGGCGTAGACGGCCACCGCGACGATGCCCGGAATCGCGGCCGGTACGACGACCCGGAACAGCGCGCCGAACGGGCCGCAGCCGTCCACGAGCGCCGCCTCGTCCAGGTCGCGCGGCACCGAGTCGAAGTAGCCGATCAGCATCCAGATGGAGAACGGCAGCGAGAAGGTGAGGTACGTCAGGATCAGCCCGCCGCGGGAGCCGAACAGGGCGATGCCGGTGGCGTTGCCGATGTTGACGTAGATCAGGAAGAGCGGGAGCAGGAAGAGGATGCCCGGGAGCATCTGCGTGGACAGCACGGTGACCGTGAAGACGCGCTTGCCCCGGAATTCGTAACGGCTGACGGCGTAGGCCGCGAACACGGCGATGACCACCGAGCAGACGGTCGCCGCACCCGCCACGATCAGCGAGTTCATGAAGTACTTCGCGAGCGGCACGGTCGACCAGATGTCGATGTACGGCCGGATGGTCAGCTCGCTGGGCAGCCAGCGGAACTTTCCGGTGACGTCGGCGAGCGGCTTCAGCGAGCTGGAGACCATCACGTACACCGGGATCAGCACGAACCCGCCGAGCAGGGTGAGGAACACCCTGCGCGACCACAGGAACGAACGCGGGGGCGCCATGGGCGAGTTGCGTGGGGGCGCCAGCGACGGGTTACGCATCGGAGGCCCTCCGTCCGCGCGAGGTCAGCAACAGGTACCCGCCCGTCACCACGAGCAGGAACAGCAGCAGCAGGACGGACATGGCCGAGCCGGTGCCGAAGTTCCAGGCGACGAACGAGGACTGGTAGATGTGCACCGAGATGAGGTCGGCGGCCTCGGGAGCGGCCTTGCCGAACAGCACGTACGGCGTGTTGAAGTCGTTGAACGTCCACAGGAACAGCACCAGGATCAGCACCTGGTTGACCGGGCGCAGCGACGGCAGGGTGATGCGGCGGATCTGCTGCCACATCCCGGCGCCGTCCAGCGCTGCGGCTTCGTACAGCTCCCGGGGGATGTTCTGCAGGCCGGCCGTCACGATGAGGAACGCGAACGGCCAGCCCTTCCACACGGACACGGTGAGCAGGGCGTAGAAGCTGTTGTCGCCGATGAGCCAGAAGGACGGCTTGTCGGTGAGGTGCAGCTGGTCGTGCAGCACGTGGTTCACCAGGCCGTTGTCGTGCTGGAACATGAACACCCAGGTGATGACCGCCGCGTAGACGGGCAGCGCGTACGGCACCAGGAACAGGGCGCGCAGCAGGCCGCGCCCCCGGAAGGTGTCCTGCATGTAGACGGCGGCGGCCGTGCCGATCAGCCAGCACAGGCCGACCGACAGCAGGGTGAAGCCGACGGTGATGCCGAAGGACTGGAGCAGGGCCTTGCCGACGGGGGCGTCGAAGTCCACCGACACCTTGTAGTTGTCGAAGCCGTTCCAGGGGGCGGTGCCCCAGTCACGGATGTAGAACTGGGTGAGCTGCTTGAAGCTCATCACGATGCCGATCGCCATCGGCACCAGGTGGACGAGGAGTTCGAGGAGCAGGGCGGGCAGCAGGAGCAGGTACGGCAGGGAGACGCGTCTGATCCGCCCGGTGCGGCGGCGGTTCTCGCGCGCCGCACCGGGGGACGTCTCGCGCACCGGTTCCTTCAGTGCGGTGGTCGTCATCGTGGTCACGCCGCCGGCATCTGCTGCTGGGCCTTCTCCAGCTTGGCCTTGACCGAGTCGGTGGTCACGGCGCGTCCGGCCGCGGCGTCGGCGAACAGCTCCTTGACGGCCGTACCGACCGCCGTCTCGAACTGCGACTCGGACGGCACCTGCGGCAGCGCGGCGGCGCTCTTGGCGAGGGTGTCCTTCAGCACCGCGGTGTCCGGCGCGTTGAACGCCTGGTCGCCCTGGGCGGCCTTGACCGGCGGGATGGAGGTGTAGGCCGTGTTCAGGATCTTCTGCTCGGCGTCGGAGGTCATGAACTTCACGAACTTCGTGGCGCCGTCGAGGTTGTGCGTGTTCTTGAAGACGGCGATGTTGATGCCCATGACCGCCGAGTTCACCTGGGTGCCGGCGCCGGGCGTCCCGGAGATGACCGGCACCGGCGCGACACCGTAGGCGTCCTCGCTCATGCCCTGGGACTTGAGGTTGGAGGCGGCGGACTGCCACAGCAGCATCGCCTGCTTGCCCTTGGCGAAGTCGCTGACGGACTGGTTCTGCGCGTACTCGGCGTCGCCGTCCGGGATGACCTTGTCCTTGGCCATCAGGTCGACGTAGCTCTTGACCGCCTCGACGACCTTGGGGTTGGTGAAGTCCGGCTTGCCGTCGGCGGTGAAGAAGTCGGCGCCGTGCTGCTTGGCGAAGACGAAGACGTGGTGGATGTTCTCCGACAGGTTCGCGCCCTCGGCGCCGAGTACGGACTTGCCCTTGGCCTTGATCTTCTTGCCGTCGGCGACCAGTTCGTCCCAGGTGGCCGGGGGCTTGCTGATCCCGGCGTCGGCGAAGATCTTCTTGTTGTAGTAGAGGGCGTACGCCATCGAGTACAGGGGCACGGCGGCCGGGTCCTTGCCCTGGACACCGGTGGAGCCGAGCGCGGTCTCGGAGAACCGCTCCTTGCCGCCTATCTTGGCGAAGTTCTTCTCGTCCCACGACAGCAGCCCGCCGGTCGCCTGCAGGGAGGCGCTCCAGGTGTTGCCGATGTTCAGCACGTCCGGGCCCTGGCCGGAGGTGGTCGCGGTGAGGATCCGGTTGAGCAGGTCCGACCAGGGCACGACCTCCAGCTTGACCTTGATGCCGGTCTGCTTCTCGAACTTGTCGAGCTCGGGCTGGAGAACCTGCTTGTCCACGGCGACGCTCGCGCCCTGGTTGGAAGCCCAGTACGTCAGCGTCTTGGGTGAGTCGTTCGACCCGCCGTTGTTGGACGATCCGCCTCCGCAGGCCGTGGCCGCGAGGGCGAGAGACAGGGTGACGGCGCCTACGGCCGCGGCTCGGATGCTGCGCATGGCTCCCGGGTCCCTTCAGGGATTGCACTCATGACTTAATTTAGGACGTGAGTTAATCCGTCGGAGGGGCGATCGTCAAGGGATTCGACAAGGCTTCCCGAGCGGGCCGGCCGCGGCGCGGTTCAGGGAGGACCGTGCGGAGGCCTACGGCGGCCAGACAGGCGCCCAGCCGGCGCGGGGCGGTGAGGCCCCGGACGTCGATGGCCACGGCGCCGAGGGGCGAGGGACAAGCCGATGGTGACGCCGAGAGGGTGCGCGGACCACCGCAGGGGCGGGCGCGTCGGCGAGGAGCGCGAAGCCGGCGAGGAAGAGCGGGTTGAGCAGGAGGAACCATTCCAAAACGCCCAATGCGACACGGGGAGTGGTCCCTTGTCAGACCCTCACGGCGAAGCCTGGCCGTGGCCGCTCCCTCTCCCGCCCGGCCTGCGGTCGGAGGCCGGACCGGCCGAACGGCACGGTCGGGAACGAGTGGCTGGTACGGGCACCGGGAGCGCCCGCCCCGGCTCTCGCGACGAGTGGGCGTGAACGGGCCTTTTTCTGGCGTGTGTTGCTGGCATACGCTCGCACCCAATCCGCCGTGCGAAGGGATCGTTGTGCGTCGACTGACGAAGAAATGGAAGGCAGTCCTGACGGCTGTCCTCCTCCCCGCAACCCTTCTGATTATCTCCAGCCCGGCCCACGCCGCCGTCACGGTCACCACCTCGGCCGTCTTCAACGACCCGTCAGGTACCACCGCCGACCAGAACCGGATCCGCGACTACATCGTCAGCCTGATCAACGCCACCCCCGCCGGGGAGTCGATCACGGCCGCGGCCTACACGTTCACCGACGACACGGCCGCCCAGGCGCTGGTCAACGCGAAGGCGCGAGGCGTCAAGGTCCGCATCATCGTGGACGACACCACCACCACCATGAGCGGGGGCGAGTACACCACCCTGAAAGACGGCCTGGGCACCGACCGCACCCAGTCGTCGTGGGTGATGGCCTGCCCCAGCGCTCGCGGCTGCATCGGGGACCGGGAGCTCACCTCCGGCGATCCCGCGATCAACCACAACAAGTTCTGGCTGTTCTCCAACGTGGGCGGCGCGAGCAACGTGGTGGTGCAGACCTCGCACAACATGACCACCTCGCAGCGCACCACCTACTTCAACAACGCCGTGACGATCCCGGACTCCGGCCTGTACGGCATCTACCAGTCGTACTTCTCGGACCTGCTCCGCTACGGGTCCTCCTCGTCGGGCGACGACGACTACTACACGACGCCGACCAGCTCCACCGGCCCGTACAAGGCCTACTTCTTCCCCCGTCACGAGGCATCCGGCACGTCGTGGAGCAACGACGCGAGCACCGACACCGTCAAACTGATCCTGGACAACGTCAGTTGTTCCGGAGGCACCCAGATCCGCGTGGGCATGAACCTCTTCAGTCGCGACGAGGTCGCCCAGAAGCTGGTCAGCCTGGTGAACTCGGGGTGCTCGGTCTACCTGGCCGCCGACGGCGCACCGGGTTCCATGAGCCAGGCCGTGACGGACACCCTCTACGGCAAGCTGACCAAGCGGGTGGAGTGCTACGAGAACAGCCCCGACGGCACGTACAAGATCGGGGTGCACTCCAAGTACCTGCTGATCCAGGGAACGTACGACGGGGTCGCCAACCGCAAGCTGGTGTGGACCGGAAGCCACAACTACACCTACTCGGCGCTGCGGGCCAACGACGAAACGCTGCTGAAGATCGACAACTCGGCGGTCTACGACCAGTACAAGGCCAACCATGACACGCTGATGACCTACTGCGCCGGAAGCTGAACCAGCGCCGCCGGCCGGCCCACGCCGGGACCCGGCCCGGCGGCGCTCATGGTGAGACCCCGCTGTGGTGGAGCCGCCCAGGACCGCACCGTGGCGGGAGTCTCGCGATCACCGCGAGCTTCGGAGACGTCACACAGCGCATCCCAAGCCCGGGGGTCGCCATCCCTCACGACAACGCAACGAGGGCCGTGACCGTCAGGTCGAGGCCCTCGCTCTCGTTTCGCCACAGCGAGTGTCCGAGGGGGGACTTGAACCCCCACGCCCGATAAAGGGCACTAGCACCTCAAGCTAGCGCGTCTGCCATTCCGCCACCCGGACCAGGTGTCTGCCGCCTTGCGGGGTGCGTTCCGCGCGGCGACATGGACAACAATACCAAGGTTTCGGAGTGCGTTTCACCTGCGTATCCGTCCGCCGGGCGAGGCGGGACGCGGGATTGCCGACGGTATACAGCGCGCGAGGTCCTGTGTGCCGAACGTGAGAGTCAGGGCATGAGCTGGTACTCCGGGAAGTTCCCGGGCAGCCGCTCCCCCGCCGGACCCCGGGTCACGGACCGCACCAGAAGCTCACCGCCCACGAACGCGCCGCGCCAGGACGCGCCGAACCCGCCGAACAGCTCGTCCCGGTCGCCGCGGGAGCGGGGGACGCCGTGCCCGGTCTTGAAGGCGCGGATCTGTGGGGCGAGCCGGTCGTAGGTGGCCCGGTCGTCCGTGGCGAGCGTGGCCACCAGCGCGCCGTTGGACGCGTTCATCGCGGCCAGCAGCTCGGCCTCGGTGTCGACGAGGACAATCGTGTCGACCGGACCGAAGGGCTCGGCGTGGTGCAGCGGGGAGGACGGCGGCGGGCCGAGCAGGGTGACCGGGTGGACGTAGGCGGAGGTGTCCTGCCCCGGCAGGAAGCGCGCCTCGTCCGGCCGGCCCCGGTACAGCGGCACGGCACCCCGGTCGACGGCCTCGGCCACCTGGTCGGTCAGCTCCTTGGCCTTGGCCGCGTTGATCAGTGGTCCGAAGTCCAGTTCGGGGAGCGGGTCGGCCGGGTCGGCCACGGCGAGCGGGTGGCCGACGCGGACGGCCCGGACCGCCGGCAGGTAGGCGGCGAGGAACGCGTCGAAGAGGGAGCGCTGGACGACGAAGCGCGGGTAGGCGGTGCAGCGCTGTTTGCCGTAGTCGAAGAGCCGCGGGACGACGGCGGTGAGCGCCGCCCAGTCGGAGAAGTCCCAGATGCCCCAGGTGTTCAGGCCCTCCTGTTCCAGGATGTGCCGTTTGCCGAGGTCAGCGACGGCGGTGGCGACGGTCGCGCCGGTGTCGCGGCCTCCGACGAAGGACACGCAGCCGATCTCCGGCGCCCGCACCAGCGCCTGGTTCAGCTCGCGTCCGCTGCCGCCGACCAGGGTCAGGGGCACCCCCTCGCGGGCGGCCAGCGCCGCGGCGAGGGTGAGGCACGCCACACCGCCGTCGGTCGGGGTCTTGGCGATGACCGCGTTGCCCGCCAGCGCCTGCACGAGAGCGGCGTGCACGAGCACGCTCATCGGGTAGTTCCAGCTGGCGATGTTGGACACGGGCCCGTCCAGCGGGGCCCGGCCCGCGAGCATCGGTTCGATCCCGTCGACGTACCAGCGCACGCCGTCGATCGCCCGGTCCACGTCCGCGAGCGCGAGCCGCCAGGGCTTGCCGATCTCCCAGACGAGCAGCAGGGCGAGCAGTTCGCGGTGCTCGGCGAGCGCGTCCAGGGTGGCGGCGACGCGGGCCCGCCGTTCGGGCAGCGGGATGTGCCGCCAGGCGCGGTGCTGGTCCAGGGCGGCGCGTACGGCCTGCTGGGCGGTGTCGCCGTCCAGGCGGGGCGCGCCGGCGATGGGGGTGCCGTCGACCGGGGTGGTGGCGGGCAGTGTCCGGCCGTCGGGGCGCCAGACACCGGCCCACAGATTGCCGGCGGCCTGTTCCCGGAAGGCCTCGGGGGCGACCGTGAGACAGCGCTGCCAGGCGTCGGCGTAGGAGGTGCCGGGTTTGAGGAGTGCGACGGGAGGAGGGGTCGGGGGCTGTGGGGTGAGGGTGGGTGCCATGCGTGGTCTCCGCTCTTGCTGGGCGGGGATGGAGGGTGCGGGGAGGTACCTGCCTTCTCTCGGGAGGCGAGGTCCCCGCCTCCTGGCGGGAGGCGGGGTACCTGCCTTTGCTCAGGAGGTGGCGGTGCGGGAAGCACGCGCCTGCGCTCAGCCCTGCCGCAGCGTCTCCAGCACCGCGCGGGCCGTCTCCGTAGGGGTACGGCCCACCCGCACCCCGGCCGCCTCCAGGGCCTCCTGTTTGGCGCGGGCGGTGCCGGTGGAGCCGGAGACGATGGCGCCGGCGTGGCCCATGGTGCGGCCCTCGGGCGCGGTGAACCCGGCGATGTAGCCGACGACGGGCTTGGTGACGTGGTCGCGGATGTAGGCGGCGGCCCGTTCCTCCGCGTCGCCGCCGATCTCCCCGATCAGGACGATCAGTTCGGTGTCGGGGTCGTCCTGGAACGCGGCCAGGCAGTCGATGTGGCTGGTGCCGACGACGGGGTCACCGCCGATGCCGACGCAGGTGGAGAAGCCGGTGTCGCGCAGCTCGTACATGAGCTGGTAGGTGAGGGTGCCCGATTTGGAGACCAGGCCGATGCGGCCGGGCTTGGCGATGTCGGCGGGGATGATGCCCGCGTTCGACTGGCCCGGGGAGATCAGGCCGGGGCAGTTGGGCCCGATGATCCGCGTGCCCCGCTGCCGCGCGTACGCGGTGAAGGCGACGGTGTCGTGGACCGGGATGCCCTCGGTGATGACGACGGCCAGCGGGATCCGGGCGTCGGCGGCCTCGGTGACGGCCGCCTTGGCGAAGGCGGGCGGGACGAAGACGACGCTGACGTCGGCGCCGGTCGCGCGCATGCCGTCGGCGACCGAGCCGAAGACGGGCAGCGGGTGCCCGTCGACGTCGACGGTACGGCCGGCCTTGCGCGGGTTGACGCCGCCGACGACGTTCGTGCCGGCCGCGAGCATGCGCCGGGTGTGCTTCATGCCCTCGGCGCCGGTCATGCCCTGGACGAGGATCTTGCTCTCCGTGGTGAGGTGGATGGCCATGTCCGGACTCCTCAGGCGGTGTGGGCGAGTTCGGCGGCCCGGCGGGCGGCGCCGTCCATGGTGGCGACCTGTTCGACCAGCGGGTGCGCGCGGGCGTCGAGGATCGCCCGGCCGCGGGCGGCGTTGTTGCCGTCGAGGCGCACGACGAGCGGCTTGGTGGGCTGGATGCGGTCGACCGCCGCCAGGATGCCGTCGGCGACGGTGTCGCAGGCGGTGATCCCGCCGAAGACGTTGACGAGGACGCTGCGCACGGCGGGGTCGGCGAGCACCACCGAGAGCGCGTCGGCCATGACCTCCGCCGAGGCTCCGCCGCCGATGTCGAGGAAGTCGGCGGGGCGGGCGCCGCAGCCGGCGACCACGTCGAGGGTCGACATGACGAGGCCGGCGCCGTTGCCGATGATCCCGACCTCGCCGTCGAGCTTGACGTAGTTGATCCCGCGGGCGGCCGCCTCGGTCTCCAGCGGATCCCGGTGCTCCTCGGGCTCGGCGCCCCAACGAGTCTGCCGGAAGCGTGCGTTGTCGTCCAGGGTGACCTTGCCGTCGAGGGCGAGGACGTGTCCCTGGGCGGTGCGCACGAGCGGGTTGACCTCGACCAGCAGGGCGTCCTCGTCGACCAGCACCTGCCACAGCCGGATGAGGACGTCGGCGGTCTGCGGCGGCAGCCCGGCGGCACTCGCGATCTCCCCCGCCTTGGCGGAGGTGACGCCCTCGGCCCGGTCGACCGGGATGCGCGCCACGGCCTCCGGGTGGTTCGCGGCCACCTCCTCGATGTCCACCCCGCCCTGCGCGGAGGCGATGGCGAGGAAGCCGCCGGCCGCGCGGTCCAGGACGTAGGAGACGTAGAACTCCTCGGCGATGTCGACCGGTTCGGCCAACATCAGGGTGCGGACCCGGTGGCCTTTGATGTCCATGCCGAGGATCTGCCGGGCCGTCAGTTCGGCGGCTGCGGGGTCGGCGACGAGCCGGACTCCGCCCGCCTTGCCGCGCCCGCCCGTCTTCACCTGTGCCTTGACCACGGCCCGGCCGCCGAGCCGCCGGGCGATCTCCCGCGCCTCCTTGGGCGACCGGGTGACCTCGGCCCGCGGCACCGGGATGCCGTGGTCCTGGAAGAGCTGTCGTGCCTGGTGTTCGTACAGGTCCATGACCGGCTCCTGTCTGCGGGGATCATCGCGCGCGCTCCGGTGACTGGAATGGACCGGACACCGATGACCGAAAACTGTGTGCGCCCCCTGGACACCGCCCACTGGATGCGGGATAACAAGCTTCATACAGTATTCGTCGACTGTATGCAATCTACTGCATACAGCCTGCCGCTGTAGTAACGCCGTACGCACCGCTGTATGCACCGCTGTACGCATCCTCTGCCCCGCGAGCCGCCCAAACTCCTACGAAAGGGACGGGACTTCGCCATGCCCGACGACACCCAGGACGTGATCTCCGGTGGCCATCTCGTTGCCAAGGCCCTGAAGGCCGAAGGCGTCGACCGCATCTACACCCTGTGCGGCGGCCACATCATCGACATCTACGACGGCTGCGTGGACGAGGGAATAGAAGTCGTCGACGTCCGCCACGAGCAGGTCGCCGCGCACGCCGCCGACGGCTACGCCCGTATCACCGGCAAGCCGGGCTGTGCGGTGGTCACCGCGGGGCCCGGGACGACCGACGCCGTCACCGGGGTCGCCAACGCCTTCCGCGCCGAGTCCCCGATGCTCCTGATCGGTGGTCAGGGCGCGCTCACGCAGCACAAGATGGGGTCCTTGCAGGACCTGCCGCACGTCGACATGATGACGCCGATCACCAAGTTCGCGGCGGCGGTGCCGGACACGGCCCGCGCGGCGGACATGGTGTCGATGGCCTTCCGCGAGTGCTACCACGGCGCACCCGGCCCCTCCTTCCTGGAGATCCCCCGGGACGTCCTCGACGCGAAGGTGCCGGTCGCCAGGGCCCGTGTCCCGCAGCCCGGCGCCTACCGGGCCTCGACCCGCTCGGCCGGTGACCCGGAGGCGATCGAGAAGCTCGCCGACCTGCTCGTCCACGCCGAGAAGCCGGCGATCCTGCTGGGCAGCCAGGTGTGGACGACCCGGGGCACCGAGGCGGCGATCGAGCTGGTGCGCACCCTGAACGTCCCGGCGTACATGAACGGCGCCGGACGCGGCACGCTCCCGCCCGGCGACCCGCACCACTTCCAGCTCTCCCGCCGCTACGCCTTCTCCAACGCCGACGTCATCGTCATCGTCGGCACCCCGTTCGACTTCCGCATGGGCTACGGCAAACGCCTCTCCCCCGACGCCACGGTCGTGCAGATCGACCTCGACTACCGCACCGTCGGCAAGAACCGCGACATCGGCCTCGGCATCGTCGGCGACGCCGGCCTGGTGCTGAAGTCGGTGACGGAGGCCGCCGCCGGGCGGCCGGGCGGCGGTGCGGCCCGGCGCAAGGAGTGGCTCGACGAACTGCGCGCGGCCGAGCAGGCGGCGATCGAGAAGCGGCTGCCGCAGCTGCGGTCCGACGCCTCCCCGATCCACCCGTACCGGCTGGTCAGCGAGATCAACGACTTCCTGACCGAGGACTCGATCTACATCGGCGACGGCGGCGACATCGTCACCTTCTCCGGGCAGGTCGTCCAGCCCAAGTCGCCCGGCCACTGGATGGACCCGGGCCCCCTCGGCACCCTCGGCGTCGGCATCCCGTTCGTGCTCGCCGCCAAGCAGGCCCGCCCCGACAAGGAGGTGGTCGCCCTCTTCGGGGACGGCGCCTTCTCGCTCACCGGCTGGGACTTCGAGACCCTCGTCCGCTACGACCTCCCGTTCGTCGGGATCGTCGGCAACAACTCCTCGATGAACCAGATCCGTTACGGCCAGGCCGCCAAGTACGGCAAGGACCGCGAACGGATCGGCAACACCCTCGGCGACGTCCCGTACGACAAGTTCGCGCAGATCCTCGGCGGTTACGGCGAGGAGGTCCGCGACCCCGCCGACATCGGCCCCGCCCTGCGCCGGGCCCGCGAGTCCGGCAAGCCGTCGCTGATCAACGTCTGGGTCGACCCGGACGCGTACGCCCCCGGAACCATGAACCAGACCATGTACAAGTGAGGTGGCCCGCATGACTGGAACGCCCACCAAGGCCCTGACCGGCATCCGCGTCCTGGACATGACCCACGTCCAGTCCGGGCCGTCCGCCACCCAGCTCCTCGCCTGGCTCGGCGCCGACGTGGTCAAGCTGGAGGCGCCGACCGGCGACATCACCCGCAAGCAGCTGAGGGACCTGCCGGACGTCGACTCCCTGTACTTCACGATGCTCAACTGCAACAAGCGGAGCATCACGCTGAACACCAAGACCGAGCGCGGCAAGGAGATCCTCACCGAGCTGATCCGGCGCTCGGACGTCATGGTCGAGAACTTCGGGCCGGGCGCGGTCGACCGGATGGGGTTCACCTGGGACCGCATCAAGGAGATCAACCCGCGGATCGTCTACGCCTCCATCAAGGGGTTCGGGGACGGCCCGTACACCAACTTCAAGGCGTACGAGGTCGTCGCGCAGGCCATGGGCGGGTCGATGTCGACCACCGGTTTCGAGGACGGGCCGCCGCTGGCGACGGGGGCGCAGATCGGGGACTCGGGGACGGGTGTGCACGCCGTGGCGGGCATTCTCGCGGCGCTGTTCCAGCGCGAGCGGACCGGGCGCGGGCAGCGGGTCAACGTGGCCATGCAGCACGCCGTGCTCAACCTGTGCCGGGTGAAGCTGCGGGACCAGCAGCGCCTGGCGCACGGCCCGCTCGCCGAGTACCCCAACGAGGACTTCGGCGAGGAGGTCCCCCGCTCGGGGAACGCGTCCGGCGGCGGCCAGCCGGGCTGGGCGGTCCGGTGCGCGCCGGGCGGTCCGAACGACTACGTGTACGTCATCGTCCAGCCCGTCGGCTGGAAGCCGATCACCGAACTCATCGGCCGGCCCGAACTCGCCGAGGACCCCGAGTGGGCGACCCCCGAGGCCCGGCTGCCGAAGCTGAACAAGATGTTCCAGCTCATCGAGGAGTGGTCGGCGACGCTCCCCAAGTGGGAGGTGCTGGAGCGGCTGAACGCGCACAACATCCCGTGCGGTCCGATCCTGTCCACCAAGGAGATCATCGAGGACGCCTCGCTCGCCGCCAACGAGATGGTGGTCCGCGTCCCGCACCCCGAGCGCGGCGAGTTCGTGACCGTCGGCAGCCCGCTCAAGCTCTCCGACTCCCCCGTGGAGGTGACCGGCTCACCCCTCCTCGGCGAGCACAACGAAGAGGTCTACGTCGGCGAACTGGGCCTCGGCGACGAGGAGCTGCGCCTGCTGAAGTCGAACGGAGTGATCTGACGTGATGGCCGAGGACCGGGTACTGCGGGTGCGGTCCCTGCTGGAGTCGGTGCGGGCCGAGGGCCGTACCGCGCTGACCGCGCCCGAGGGCCGGGTGATCGCCGACGCGTACGGGATCGCCGTACCGGGCGAGGAACTGGCGGCGGACGTGGACGAGGCGGTGGCCGCGGCGGCGCGGCTCGGCGGGCCGGTGGTGATGAAGATCGTCTCGCCGGACATCCTGCACAAGACCGAGGCCGGCGGGGTCGTCGTGGGGGTGGAGGGCGCGGCCGACGTGCGCGCCGCGTTCCACCGGATCGTGGAGAACGCGCGCGCCTACGACGCCGGGGCTCGGATCGAGGGCGTGCTGGTACAGGAGTTGCTGCCGGCGGGCCAGGAGGTCATCGTCGGCGCGGTCACCGATCCGACCTTCGGGAAGGTGGTGGCGTTCGGACTCGGCGGCGTGCTGGTGGAGGTGCTGAAGGACGTCACGTTCCGTCTCGCGCCGGTCTCCGCCGACGAGGCGCTGTCGATGCTCGACTCCATCCGGTCGGCGGAGATCCTGCGCGGCGTCCGCGGA
This sequence comes from Streptomyces flaveolus, assembly GCF_000716535.1. GTDB lineage: Bacteria > Actinomycetota > Actinomycetes > Streptomycetales > Streptomycetaceae > Streptomyces > Streptomyces flaveolus_A. Next base: position 177,294 of record NZ_JNWV01000010.1, read on the forward strand.
CAGGCCGGGGTGGACCGGTGGGCGGTGGCCGAGCAGATCCGGCGGGTGTCCCAACTCGTCGCGGACTTCCCGGAGATCGCCGAGGTGGACCTCAACCCGGTGATCGCGACGGCGCACGGCGCGGTCGCCGCCGACATCCGGATCCTCCTCGCCGAGCGGCAGCCGGTGCCGAGGAGGAAGTACTCGCGCGAGGAGATCCTCGCTTCCATGCGGCGGCTGATGCAGCCCTCCTCCGTCGCCGTGATCGGCGCCTCCAACGAGCCCGGCAAGATCGGGAACTCGGTGATGCGCAACCTGGTCGACGGCGGCTTCGCCGGGGACATCCACCCGGTGAACCCCAAGGCCGACGACATCCTGGGCCGCAAGGCGTACAAGAGCGTCACGGACGTGCCCGGCGAGGTCGACGTGGCCGTCTTCGCCATCCCGGCACGGTTCGTCGCCGCGGCCCTGGAGGAGGTGGGGCGCAAGGGCATCCCCAACGCCGTCCTGATCCCCTCCGGTTTCGCGGAGACCGGCGAGCACGAGCTCCAGGCGGAGATCGTGGCGATCGCCGAGCGGCACGGCGTCCGCCTCCTCGGCCCGAACATCTACGGCTACTACTCCACCTGGCAGGACCTGTGCGCCACGTTCTGCACGCCGTACGACGTCAAGGGCGGGGTGGCGCTGACCTCGCAGTCCGGTGGCATCGGCATGGCCATCCTCGGCTTCGCCCGCACCACCAAGACGGGCGTGTCGGCGATCGTCGGCCTCGGCAACAAGTCGGACCTGGACGAGGACGACCTGCTGACCTGGTTCGGTGAGGACCCGCACACCGAGTGCATCGCGATGCACCTCGAAGACCTCAAGGACGGGCGGGCGTTCGTGGAGGCGGCCCGCGCGACCGTGCCGAAGAAGCCGGTCGTGGTCCTGAAGGCGGGCCGTACGGCGGCGGGCGCCAAGGCGGCCGGTTCGCACACCGGCGCGCTCGCGGGCGACGACGCGGTGTACGACGACATCCTCCGGCAGGCCGGGGTCATCCGGGCGCCGGGCCTGAACGACATGCTGGAGTACGCGCGCGCGTTGCCGGTGCTGCCCACTCCGCAGGGCGACAACGTCGTGATCATCACCGGCGCGGGCGGCAGCGGTGTGCTGCTGTCGGACGCGGTGACGGACAACGGGCTGTCCCTGATGGAGATCCCGCCCGACCTGGACGAGGCGTTCCGCCGGTTCATCCCGCCGTTCGGCGCGGCCGGCAACCCCGTCGACATCACCGGGGGCGAGCCGCCGTCGACGTACGAGGCGACGATCCGGCTGGGCCTGGAGGATCCGCGCATCCACGCCCTGGTGCTCGGCTACTGGCACACGATCGTCACCCCGCCGATGGTGTTCGCCGAACTCACCGCGCGCGTGGTCGCCGAGTTCCGCGAGCGGGGTGTCGAGAAGCCGGTCGTGGCGTCGCTGGCCGGTGACGTCGAGGTCGAGGAGGCCTGCCAGTACCTGTTCGAGCGGGGGGTCGTGGCGTATCCGTACACGACCGAGAAGCCGGTGGCGGTGCTCGGCGCGAAGTACCGGTGGGCGCGGGCAGCGGGAAGGCTCGGGGCCGAAGGCCCCTCCGCTGAGGGTGGTGGCGGGCGACGGGCGGGCCTGTTGGGGGGCGGTTCATGAGCTGAGCGGAACGGGGCCGGCCGGCGGTGCGCGCCGGCCGGCCCCGGGACCCGTCTGCGCACGAAAGGCATGGGACAGGGGGCGCTGGCCAGAACTTTCGACGCAAGGGGTGAGCGATGAGAACGACCGATTACTCGACGTCCGTGCCGTACCGGGAAGTGACGGACCGGAACGGACGCGTGTACCGGGTCGGCGAGTCCGACATCGACATCATGGGCCGCAGGCGCACCTGGATGGTCATCCTGCCCTGGGTCGGCATGATGGGCATCAGCTCCGCCGAGTACGCGTTCACGTCGGCGGAGGACACGCTCCACGAGGCGCATCTGTGGAGCAGCGGGCACATCTTCTGGCTGATGGGCGTCTGGGTGTTCTTCCAGGCGGCCGTGGCCTTCCCGGCCGGGCAGCTGCGGGAGAGCGGCCGGCTGCCCGCCCGTACGGCGATGCTGCTCGGCGCGGTCGGCACACTGCTGGGCTATCTGTCACTGGCGTACGCGCCGCATGTCGCCGTCGCCTACCTCGGCTTCGGCATGTGCAGCGGCATCGGCGCCGGCCTGGTCTACGCGACCTGCGTGAACATGGTCGGCAAGTGGTATCCGGAGCGCAAGGGCGGCAAGACCGGCTTCGTCAACGGCGGGTTCGCCTACGGCTCGGTGCCGTTCGTGTTCCTGTTCACGTCGTACATGGACCTGAGCAACTACCGGAACGTGCTGGTCACGGTCGGCATCGGACTGTGCCTGGTGGTGGCGTCCGCCGGCTGGTTCTTCAAGGACCCGCCGAAGAACTGGTGGCCCGCGCACGTCGACCCGCTCATGGTGACCCACGACCCGAAGATCCGCCGGGCGCTGGAGAAGAACCCGCCGGCGGTGAAGCAGTACACCCCGAAGGAGGCGGCGCGTACCCCCGTTCTGTGGATGATGTGGTTCTGTCTGCTGTGCACGGCCGGGATCAATATCTTCGGCATCGCCTTCCAGGTGCCGTTCGGCAAGGACATGGGCTTCGCGGGCGGGATCGTGGCGACGGCGATGTCCCTGAAGGCCATCGTCAACGGCACCGGGCGCGGGGTCATCGGCTGGATATCCGACCGGTACGGGCGCCGGCACACGCTGATCATCGTGTGCGTCGTGCTCGGTTCGGCGCAGTTCGGTGTGCTGGTGTCCGGCCAGATGGGCAGCATGCCGTTCTTCCTGCTGTGCTCCATGGTCTCCGGTTTCGGCGGCGGGGCGATCTTCCCGCTGTTCGCGGCCATGACGGCGGACTACTTCGGCGAGAACAACAACGCCTCCAACTACGGGATGGTCTACAGCTCGAAGCTCGTCTCCGGGCTCGTCGGTTCGGGCCTGGGCGCGGTCGTCGTCGACGCGTGGGACTACCACGGCGCGTTCGTCCTCGCGGGCTCCGTCGGGCTGGCCTCCGCGGTGCTGGCGCTCTTCCTGAAGGCCCCGGGCAGGCCGAAGGCCCGGCGCATCGTCCCCAACCCGCACCCCCTCGGTGAGGAGATGGCATAAGCATGACGGCAGATCCACTCTCGGCCGACCTGCACGCCGCACCACGTCCCTATCGCGAGGTGACCGACTCGCACGGCCGCGTCTACCGCGTGGGCGAGACCGACCGGGACATCCTCGGCCACTCCCGCAAGCTCATGGTCTACCTGCCGTGGATCGCCATGATGGCGATCAGCGTCTTCGAGTACGCGTACGGCTCCGCGGAGGACACCCTCTCGCACGCGCACGGCTGGACCCAGTCCAACACCTTCTGGATCCTCAGCGTCTGGGTGTTCTTCCAGGCCGGCATCGCCTTCCCGGCGGGCTGGCTGCGCGAGAAGGGCATCCTGACCGCCCGCCGCGCGATGTACACCGGATCCGGCCTGTGCCTGGTCGGGTTCCTGGCCCTGTCGCATCTGGACGACGTGTGGCTGGCGATCCTCGGCTTCGGCGTGGTCGGCGGCATCGGCGCCGGGCTGGTGTACGCGACGTGCATCAACATGGTCGGCAAATGGTTCCCCGAACGGCGCGGCGCCCGCACGGGGTTCGTCAACGGCGGCTTCGCGTACGGCTCGCTGCCGTTCATCTTCATCTTCAACTACGCCTTCGACACGGAGAACTACCACCGGGTCCTGGACCTCATCGGCGTCTACGTGATGATCGTCGTGTTCGCCTCGGCGTTCTTCTTCAAGGACCCGCCGAAGAACTGGTGGCCGGCGGACATCGACCCGCTCTCCTTCTCCGGCGACAGCAAGAACGCCCGGTCGCTGGCGAAGAACCCGCCCGCCGTACGGCAGTTCACGCCCAAGGAGGCCATCCGCACCGGGATGCTGCCCCTGATGTGGATCTCCATCGTGATGACCGCCGGCGTGTCGATCTTCGGGATCTCCTTCCAGGTCGACTTCGCCAAGGAGGTGGGCTTCGGCCCGCTGGTCGCGGCGTCCTCGATGGGCGTGATGGCGGTCATCAACGGCATCGGCCGCGGTGTCGTGGGCTGGCTGTCGGACCACTGGGGGCGCAAGACGACCCTCGTCTTCGTCATCGTCGTCCTCGGCCTCGCGCAGTTCGGCGTCATCTGGGCCGGTGACGTCAGGAGCGAGTGGCTGTTCCTGTTCTTCGCCTTCCTCTCCGGCTTCGGAGGCGGCGCCTTCTACCCGATGTTCGCCGCGCTGACCCCGGACTACTTCGGCGAGAACTACAACGCCACGAACTACGGCCTGGTGTACAGCGGCAAGCTGGTCAGCGGCCTGTTCGGCGGCGGCCTCGGCTCGATGGTGGTCGGCGCCTGGGGCTACAACGGCGCCTACGCGCTGGCCGGCGGTGTCTCGATGGTGGCGGCGGCGCTCGCGCTCCTGCTGCGCCAGCCGGGCCGCACCCGTGGCGGCGAGCCGGTACCGGCCGCGAAGCCGCACCCGGCCACCTGACCGCCCTGCCCGACCGGTGTTCCCCGTCCCCGACCGGCTCGCCGACCGGGGACGGGGAACCTTCCGTCGCCCCGGCTGTTCCCGGCCCGGGCGTTCCCTGTGAGCTGGTCCGGCTCACCACCCCCCGGACCGGCCGCGCCCTCACCGCATGGCGGAAGGCCTCGGCCAAGTCGCCCCCGGCCCCAGCCCCAGATACCAGCGCGGCCGGTCCCCACGAAGGCCTCGGTCAGGTCGCGTTCCGCTCGTGGTAGGAGCGTCGGGTGTGCTCGGTGTGTTCGCGCATCAGCTGGGTGGCCCGCTGCTCGTCACGGGCGGCGATCGCGGTGATCAGTTCGCGGTGCTCGCGCCACGACTGCCGGCCGCGCTGCCGGGCCACCGGCGTGTAGTACCAGCGGACCCGCCGGTCCACCTGGGCGGCGAGTCCGGCGAGGACGGTGTTGCCGGCCAGCTCCATCACCTTGGCGTGGAAGGCCGCGTTGAGGGCGACCGCGCGGTCCACGTCCTCGGCCGCCACCGCCTTCTCGCCCTCGGCGCACAGTTCCTCCAGCACGGTGATGCCGGCGCTGTCCGCGTGCGCGGCGGCGAGCCGGGCGGCCTCCGCCTCCAGCAGGGTGCGGACCGTGAGGAGCTGGTCGGCCTCCTCCTCGGTCGGCTCGTGCACGAACGCGCCCTGGGCGGGCCGCAGATCGACCCACCCCTCGGTGTTGAGCCGCTGCAGCGCCTCGCGCACGGGCTGCCGCGAGACGCCGAGGTGCCCGGCGAGTTCGCTCTCCACGAGGTGCTGGCCGGGCTGCAGAGCGCGGGTGGTGATGAGTTCCAGCAGCGCCTCGTAGACGCGCTCACGCAGCGGGCCGGGCCGTTCCAGCTTGGGCACCGCCCCCTGCGGCAGTCCGGTCGACAACATCGCGGTCCCCTCCTGAGCAGGTCTGAACGCGTGGACCCTGAGACGCTCACTGTCGGCTCAGTATCAATTGTCTTTCGTCTACAGTCTACGGTGCACAGTATTCAGCACCAGGCGTACGGAAGCACGAGGCAATCCGGCCGAGTACGCAACTGAGCCCCCCACGGCTCGTATGGGCACCGGGCGTCCGCTAGGGGCACCGCACGACCTGACCGGCGTACGACAGATTTCCGCCGAACCCGAACAGCAGCACCGGATCCCCGGTGCTGAGCGCTCCCCGTTCGGTCAGCTTGGAGAAGGCGAGCGGGATGCTGGCGGCCGAGGTATTGCCGGACTCGGTGACGTCGCGGGCGACCACCGCGTTGACGGCGCCGAGCTTCTCGGCCAGCGGCTCGATGATCCGCAGGTTGGCCTGGTGCAGCACGACCCCGGCGAGGTCCTCGGGTGCCACCCCGGCCTTCTCGCAGGCCTGGCGGGCGATGGCCGGCAACTGGGTGGTGGCCCAGCGGTAGACGCTCTGCCCCTCCTGGGCGAACCGCGGCGGCGTGCCCTCGATCCGCACGGCGTGCCCCATCTCGGGCACCGATCCCCACAGCACCGGTCCGATCCCGGGCTCGCGGTCCGGCCCGCACGCCTCCACCACGGCCGCCCCCGCCCCGTCGCCGACGAGGACGCAGGTGGAGCGGTCGGTCCAGTCGGTGACGTCGGACATCTTGTCGGCGCCGATGACGAGCGCACGGGTCGCGGCGCCCGCCCGGACCGTGTGGTCGGCGGTGGCGAGGGCGTGGGTGAAACCGGCGCAGACGACGTTGACGTCCATCGCGGCCGGCCGCGGGATGCCGAGGCGGGCCGCCACCCGGGCGGCGGTGTTCGGGGAGCGGTCGATCGCGGTGGACGTGGCCACCAGCACCAGGTCGATGTCGTGCGGCGCGAGTCCGGCCGCGGCGAGGGCCTTGGCGGCGGCGTGCGCGGCGAGCTCGTCGACCGGCTCGTCGGGGCCTGCGATGTGCCGGGTCCGGATGCCCACCCGGCTGCGGATCCACGCGTCACTGGTGTCGACCATGCCCGCCAGGTCGTCGTTGGTGAGCACCTTGGCGGGCTGGTAGTGACCGATGGCGGCGATGCGCGAGCCGTTCATGCCGGGGTATCCCCTCGTGCCGTGGGTAGCGGGATCCACCAGTCTGATGAGTGACTCGCGAGTACGACGGCAGGTGAAGCCACAGGAATCGGGCGCCCGGGTTGTCGGCTTCGCTCAGGCCCTCGGACGCCCGACCTTTCAGCCCGTGAAGAGCTGTGTCGCCTTGCGCACCAGCTCGTACAGGCCGTAGGCGAGGGGTGTGCCCACCCACAGCCAGGAGAAGGCGATCAGGCCCCTTCGGCTAGGCGGGCTGCTGTCGCTGGACATCTGCGGCCTCCTTCGGGGCGGGGACGTGGTGGCGGGGGTGGACGGGACGGACGAGTTCGCCGGCCACGAAGCCGACGACGAGCAGGCCGATCATGATGCCGAACGACAGCCCGTACAGCGACGAGCCGTGCTTGCCGGCCGCCTCCTGCCGGTCGGCGATCCAGTTGACGATCAGCGGCCCGAGCACGCCGGCCGTGGACCAGGCGGTCAGCAGCCGGCCGTGGATGGCGCCGACCTGGTAGGTGCCGAAGAGGTCCTTCAGATAGGCGGGGATCGTCGCGAAGCCGCCGCCGTAGAAGGAGAGGATCACCAGCGCGCACAGCACGAACAGCGGTTTCGACGTGTCCCCGAACAGCGCGATGAGCAGGTACATCAGCGCGCCGACACCGAGGTAGACGCGGTAGATGTTCTTGCGGCCGACTCTGTCGGAGGTGGAGGACCAGCCGATGCGGCCGGCCATGTTGGCGGCCGACAGCAGCGCGACGAAGCCGGCCGCGGCCGAGGCCGACACGGGGGTGGAGCTGTCCGCGAAGAAGTCCGTGATCATCGGCGCGGCCTTCTCCAGGATGCCGATGCCGGCCGTCACGTTCATGCACAACACGACCCACAGGCACCAGAACTGCGGGGTGCGCACGGCCTCGCGGGCGGAGACCTGCACGCCCTCGACGGCGCTCGGCCCGCTCTCGACGGGCTTCTCGGTGCGCGGCACACGGACCAGGAGGACGCCGAGGGTCATGAAGGCGGCGTACGCCAGCCCGTGCACCAGGAAGGCGAGGGCGATGCCATCGTTGTCGGAGCCGAAGGATTCGAGCATCTGGGCCGACCACGGCGAGGCGATCAGCGCGCCGCCGCCGAAGCCCATGATGGCGATGCCGGTGGCCATGCCCGGGCGGTCCGGGAACCACTTGATCAGGGTGGAGACGGGCGAGATGTAGCCGATGCCGAGGCCGATCCCGCCGACGAAGCCGTAGCCGAGGACGATCAGCCAGTACTGCTTCGTCCCGGCGCCGAGGGCGGAGATCAGGAAGCCGGAGGAGAAGCAGACGAGGGCCACGGTCATCGCCCAGCGCGGACCGTTGCGCTCGACGAGCGTGCCGCCGAACGCGGCCGACAGCCCGAGCATCACGATCGCCACCTGGAAGGGCAGCGCGCTCTGGGTGCCGTCGAGACCCAGCGCGGATTCGAGCGGCGGCTTGAAGACGCTCCAGGCGTAGGCCTGGCCGATGGAGAGGTGGACGGAGAGGGCGGCGGGCGGGACGAGCCAGCGGCTCCAGCCCGGGGGTGCGACAGGGGGGCTGCTCATGACGCCGGACGGTAGGGCGGCGCACGGGAGTTGAGAAGACGGCCGTCGACCGTATGCGGTGAACGGTATGCGCGCTGCGCTCAACGGTCGCCGCGCGAGCCCGGGTTCGACGCCTCGCCCCGCGACGGTCGCCGCGCGATGCCTGCAACGGTCGCCGCCCGAACCCTTGCTGACGCCAACTCCATACTGTAGACAATATTTCGTCGACAGGATTCAGCCGACGCTTCCGCCGGCTCCCCGTCCTCACCTCCGCGGTATCCCTCAAACCGAACGGAGCGTCCTCGTGAAAGTCGCAGTCCTCGGCGCCGGTGCGATCGGCGCCTACGTCGGTGCCGCGCTCCACCGCGCCGGCGCCGACGTGCACCTCATCGCCCGTGGACCGCATCTCGCGGCCATGAGGCGGCACGGCGTGCGCGTGGTCAGCCCGCGCGGTGACTTCACCGCGCACCCCCACGCCACCGACGACCCGGCCGAGGTCGGCCCGGTCGACCACGTCTTCCTGGGCCTCAAGGCCACCGCGTACGCGGCGTGCGGGCCGCTGATCGCACCCCTGCTGCACGAGCGCACCACGGTGGTGGCCGCGCAGAACGGCATCCCCTGGTGGTACTTCCACCGGCACGGCGGCCCTTACGACGGCCGCCGCCTGGAGAGCGTCGACCCGGACGGCGCCGTCAGCGCGGTCCTCGCCCCCGAACGGGCCGTCGGCTGTGTCGTCTACGCGGCGACGGAACTCGAGGCCCCCGGCGTGGTGCGGCACGTGGAGGGCACCCGGTTCTCCCTCGGCGAGCCCGACCGCAGCATCTCGGCGCGCTGCCTGGAGCTGAGCGGGGCCATGCAGGCCGGCGGGCTGAAGTGCCCCGTGGAGCCGGACCTGCGCAACGACATCTGGCTGAAGCTGCTCGGGAACATCTCCTTCAACCCGATCAGCGCCCTGGCGCGTGCCACCATGCGGCAGATGTGCCTGCACGGCGGCACGCGCCGGGTCATCGAGACGATGATGCGCGAGACGCTCTCCGTCGCCGAGACCCTCGGCTGCGAGGTGGGCGTCTCCATCGAGCGCCGGCTCGCCGGCGCGGAACGCGTCGGCGACCACCGCACCTCCACCCTCCAGGACCTGGAGCGCGGCAAGCCGCTGGAGCTGGACGTGCTGCTCGCCGCCGTGGTCGAACTCGCGGAGATCACCGGCGTGGAGGTGCCCACCCTGCGCACCGTGCACGCCATCTCGGACCTGCTCGCGCTGAGGAGCGCCGCATGAGGAACCGGCAACCGAAGACCTACACCCGGCTGACGCGTCCGCTGGTGCGCGACCGTCGTGACGAGCCGTTCCGGGAGGCGAGCTGGGAGGAGGCGCTGGACCGCGCCGCCCGGGGCCTGGAGCGCAACCGGGACGCGTTCGGGATGTTCTCCTGCGCCCGTGCCACCAACGAGATGAACTACGTGGCGCAGAAGTTCGCGCGGGTGGTGATGGGCACCAACAACGTCGACTCCTGCAACCGGACGTGTCACGCGCCCAGTGTCGCCGGGCTGTCGGCCGCGTTCGGCTCCGGCGGCGGCACCTCGTCGTACGAGGAGATCGAGCACACCGACGTCATCGTGATGTGGGGCTCCAACGCCCGCTTCGCGCACCCGATCTTCTTCCAGCACGTACTGAAGGGCATCCGCAACGGCGCCCGGATGTACGCCGTCGACCCGCGCCGGACCTCCACCGCCGAGTGGGCGGAGAGCTGGCTCGGGCTGAACGTCGGCACCGACATCCCGATGGCGCACGCGATCGGCCGGGAGATCATCCATGCCGGGCTGGTGAACGAGGCGTTCGTCGGGCGGGCGACCACCGGCTTCGAGGAGTACCGCGAGCTGGTCGAGCCCTGGACGCTGTCCCTGGCCGAGAAGGTGACCGGCGTACCGGCCCGCGCCATCCGGGAGCTGGCGCACGCCTACGCCCGCGCCGAACGCGCCCAGCTCTGCTGGACGCTCGGCATCACCGAGCACCACAACGGCACCGACAACGTCCGCGCGCTGATCAACCTCTCCCTGCTCACCGGCCATGTCGGTCGCTACGGCTCCGGGCTCCAGCCGCTGCGCGGGCAGAACAACGTGCAGGGCGGCGGCGACATGGGCGCCATCCCCAACCGGCTGCCCGGCTTCCAGGACATCCTCGACGCGGACGTCCGGCTGAAGTTCGAGTCGGCCTGGAACACCGTCATCCAGCCGCACTACGGGCTGAACCTGACGGAGATGTTCGAGGCGATGGAGGACGGCAGGCTGCGCGCGGTGTACTGCGTCGGGGAGAACCCGGCCCAGTCGGAGGCCGACAGCGAGCAGGCCGTGCGCCGCCTGAAGGCACTGGACTTCCTCGTCGTCCAGGACATCTTCCTCACGAAGACCGCCGAGCTGGCGGACGTCGTCCTGCCCGCGACGGCCGGCTGGGCGGAGACCGAGGGCACCACCACCAACAGCGAGCGGCGCGTGCAGCGGGTGCGGCGGGCCGTCACCCCGCCCGGCGAGGCCCGCGAGGACATCGACATCATCTGCGACCTGGCCGCCCGGCTGGGCCACGACTGGAAGTACGCCGACTCGGAGGCCGTGTGGAACGAGCTGCGGTCGGTGTCCCCGGACCACTACGGGATGACGTACTCCCGGCTGGAGGAGCACCAGGGCATCCAGTGGCCCTGTCCGAGCACCGACGAGCTCGAACCGCCCTTCCTGCACGGCAGGTTGTGGGAGCCGGATCCCGGCCGGCGGGGCAGGCCGGCGCCGTTCGGGCTGGTGCAGCACGATCCGCCGGTGGACCTCACCGACGAGGAGTACCCGATCCGGCTCACCACCGGCCGGCGGCTGGACTCCTACAACACCGGTGTGCAGAGCGGTGGTTTCGCCTCCCCGCTGCGGCGCGGCGAGTACATCGAGCTGTGCCCGGAGGACGCCGAGCGGTACGGGGTCGTCGTCGGCGAGGAGGTGCGGGTGTCGTCACGGCGGGGCTCGGTCGTGGCCCCGGTCTGGATCGACACGGCCCTGCGGCCCGGCCTCGCCTTCATGACCATGCATTTTCCCGACGAGGTCGACACCAACCAGCTGACCATCGAGGCGAACTGCCCGATCGCGGGGACGGCGGAGTTCAAGGCGTCGGCGATCCGGATAGAGAAGCTGCCCGTAGTGACCTATGTGAGGTGACCCACCCGTGGACCTGCACTTCGGCGACAGCAAACCGACGGACGAGGAACGCGCCGCCGTGGACGCGCTGTTGGGCCCCCCGGAATCCTCCTGGGAGGGAGCGGACCGCACCGACGCCGACCTGCGGTGGGCGCGTGGCGGCCGGGCGGCCCGCGACCGGCGCGATCTGCTGCTGCCGGGGCTGCACGCCCTCAACGACCGCGTCGGCTGGATCAGCGAGGGCGGCCTCGGCTATCTGTGCCGCAGGCTGACGGTGCCGCCGGCCGAGGCGTACGGGGTGGCCACCTTCTACGCCATGTTCTCCGTCCGGCCGCGCCCCGCGACGGTGCTGCACGTCTGCACCGACCTGGCCTGCATGGCCGCGGGTGCCGAGGAGGTGTGCGCCGGGATCGAGGCGCGGCTCGGCCCCGGCAGCGGGGTGAGCGTCGAACGCGGCCCGTGCCTCGGCCTGTGCGAACGCGCACCGGCCGCGCTCGCGGTCCGGGCGGGCGACCCGGTGCGTACGGCGGTGTCGGCGCCCGCGTCCGTGACGGAGGCCGTCGACGCGGCGGGCGCACCCGACGCGGCGCCCGAGGAGCCGCCGGCCGTGGCGGCGGTGCCGCAGGCGGGGGACCCCTCGCTGACGCTGCTGCGCCGGGTCGGTGTGGTGGACCCGTCCTCGCTGGACGACTACCGGGCGCACGGCGGCTACACGGCCCTGCGCCGGGCCTTCGAGCTCGGGCCGGCCGGGGTGATCCGGGAGGTGACGGACGCGGGCCTGGTCGGGCGCGGCGGCGCCGCCTTCCCCACCGGCCGCAAGTGGCAGGCCACGGCGTCCCAGCCGGACCACCCGCACTACCTGGTGTGCAACGCCGACGAGTCGGAGCCGGGGACCTTCAAGGACCGGGTGCTGATGGAGGGCGATCCGTTCGCGCTCGTGGAGGCGATCACCATCGCGTCGTACGCGGTCTCCGCGCACCGGGCCTTCGTCTACATCCGCGGTGAGTACCCGCGAGCGGTCCGCCGCGTCCAGCACGCGATCGACCAGGCCCGTGCCCGCGGTCTGCTCGGCGACGACATCCTCGGCCAGGGCTACCACCTGGACATCGAGATCCGGCGCGGCGCCGGCGCCTACATCTGCGGGGAGGAGACGGCCCTGTTCAACTCCATCGAGGGCCACCGCGGCGAGCCCCGCAGCAAACCGCCCTTCCCCGTCGAGAAGGGCCTGTTCGGCAAGCCGACCGCCGAGAACAACGTGGAGACACTGGTCAACGTCCTGCCGATCCTGACCATGGGCGCCCCGGCGTACGCGGCGATCGGCACCGCGCGCTCCACCGGGCCGAAGCTGTTCTGCGTCTCCGGCAGTGTCGACCGGCCCGGGGTCTACGAACTGCCGTTCGGTGCCACGCTGGGCGAGCTGCTTACGCTGGCCGGGGTGCGGGCGGGGCTGCGGGCGGTCCTGCTCGGCGGGGCGGCCGGCGGGTTCGTACGGCCCGACGAGCTGGACCTCCCGCTCACCTTCGAAGGCACCCGCGAGGCCGGCACCACGCTGGGCTCCGGGGTGGTGATGGCCTTCGACGACACCGTGCCGCTGCCGCGGCTGCTGCTGCGCATCGCCCAGTTCTTCCGGGAGGAGTCCTGCGGACAGTGCGTGCCCTGCCGGGTCGGGACCGTGCGGCAGGAGGAGGCGCTGCGCCGGATCGCGGACCGCACCGGCGCCGGTGCCGCGGACGACGTCGCCCTGCTGCGGGAGGTCGGCCGGGCGATGCGGGACGCCTCGATCTGCGGTCTGGGACAGACCGCGTGGAACGCCGTGGAATCCGCCATCGACCGTCTGGGGGCCTACACATGACCGCGATACCGATCGGGGTGCCGCGCCGGCTGGTCGAGTTCACGCTCGACGGGCAGGAGGCCCGGGTTCCCGAGGGCGGCACCGTCCTCGACGCCTGCCGGGCCGCGGGCAAGGACGTCCCGACGCTGTGCGAGGGCGACACCCTGCGCCCGAAGAACGCCTGCCGGGTGTGCGTGGTGGAGGTCGAGGGGTCGCGGACGCTGGTGCCGGCCTGCTCGCGCCGGGCCGAGCCCGGCATGGAGGTGCGCACGGACACCGAGCGCGTCCGGCACAGCCGGAAGATCGTCCTGGAGCTGCTGGCCTCCTCGGCCGACCTGTCGACCACGCCACGGGTCGCCGAGTGGATCAAGGAGTACGAGGCGAAGCCGGACCGGTTCGGCCCCGACGCGGCCCGCCTGAACGACGATCCGAAGATCGACAACGAACTGTACGTGCGCGACTACGCGAAGTGCATCCTCTGCTACAAGTGCGTCGACGCCTGTGGCGACCAGTGGCAGAACTCCTTCGCGATCTCGGTCGCCGGGCGCGGTTTCGACGCGCGGATCGCCGTGGAGCACGACGCGCCGCTGACCGACTCGGCCTGCGTGTTCTGCGGCAACTGCGTGGAGGTGTGCCCGACCGGGGCGCTGTCCGCCAAGCGGGAGTTCGACCTGCGGGCGGCCGGCGACTGGGACGAGTCGCGGCAGACGGAGACGACCACGGTCTGCGCCTACTGCGGGGTGGGCTGCACACTCACCCTCCACGTGCAGGACAATGAGATCGTGAAGGTCACCTCACCGCACGACAACCCGGTGACCCACGGCAACCTCTGCATCAAGGGCCGTTTCGGCTACCAGCACGTACAGAACCGGGGCTGATCAGACAATGGGACGAGTCACGGAACGACGCAAGGTCCTCCGCATCCGGGACGGGGCGGTCTCCACCCGGCCGGACACGCTCGTCGCCGAGGAACCACTGGAGATCCGGCTGAACGGCAAGCCGCTCGCGATCACCATGCGCACCCCCGGCGACGACTTCGCGCTGGCGGCCGGCTTCCTGGTGAGCGAGGGCGTGCTGGCCACGGCGTCCGACCTGCAGAACATCGTCTACTGCGCGGGCGCCACGGTGGACGGTTCGAACACCTACAACGTGGTCGACGTGAAGACCACGCCGGGCGTCACGCTCCCGGACTTCACCCTGGAGCGCAACGTCTACACCTCCTCCTCGTGCGGGCTGTGCGGCAAGGCCAGCCTGGACGCCGTCCGTACGACCGCCCGCTGGCCGATCGCCGACACTCCCCCGCTCCGGGTCACCCCCGAGCTGCTCGCTAGCCTTCCCGACCGGCTGCGGGCGGCCCAGCGGGTGTTCGACCGGACCGGGGGCCTGCACGCGGCGGCCCTGTTCAGCGAGGACGGGGAGCTGCTGGACACCCGGGAGGACGTGGGCCGGCACAACGCGGTCGACAAGCTGGTCGGCCGGGCGCTGCAGAACGACGCCCTGCCGCTGTCCCGGACGATCCTCATGGTCTCCGGCCGGGCCTCCTTCGAGCTGGCGCAGAAGGCGGTGATGGCGGGCATCCCGGTGCTCGCGGCCGTGTCGGCGCCGTCGTCGCTGGCGGTGGACCTGGCCGCCGAGACGGGGCTGACCCTGGTGGGCTTCCTCCGGGGCAGCTCGATGAACGTGTACGCGGGCCAGGACCGGATCGCCCTGCGGGAGGCGGCCGCCCAGGGCTGACCGGTCCCCGCGGCACGGCGGCGGGACCCCGCCCGGCGGGGAGCGCCCCCTGCGCCCGCGGGGTCCCGTCACTTTTGGCTTCGTTCGCCTCCGGGGGCGCCTCAGCCGGTGTCGAGAGACCGGCGCGCCCCCTGCGGCTCTCTTCGCGGCCGACGCGAGGGGACAGCCGGACTTGGTGGGTCCTTGCCCTTTTTCGGGGGCCGTTCAGGCGAAGTCGATGTCCGTCGACCTCGTCACCGTGCCCAGTCTCGGGAAGTCGAGGCGTACGGACGCCTCGTGCTCGGCTGCGGTGAACGCCGCCATGGTGTCCTCGGCGAAGACGAGGTCGTAGCCGAGGTCGGCGGCGGCGCGGGCGGTGGACTCGACACCCAGGTTGGTGGCGATGCCGCCGAACACCAGCGTGGTGATGCCGCGTTCACGCAGCCGTTCGTCCAGGACGGTGTCCTGGAAGGCGCCGAGGGTCCGCTTGACGACCTCCAGGTCGCCGTCCCGGCGCAGGCCGGACACCAGTCCGCTGCCGGGCGGCTGTTCGGCGACGGCGGGGCGCTCGACCCGCACGAGGACGACGAGCGCACCGGCGCGGCGGAACGTGGTGGCCAACTCCTCGGCGGCGGCGAGCGCTTCGGTGCCTTTGCGGGGTTCCAGGGGCAGCGCGACGATGCGGTCCATCAGGTCGATGAGGATGAGGGCGGTGCGCTGCGGATCGAGCACGGGAGCTGCGGTCATGACGGAACGTTAGCCGTCGTCAGCCGTCCGTGCCGGAAATCCGGATCAACAGGCCCATGAACTGATCGCGTTCGGCGGCCGACAGCGGGGCGAGCAGTGCGTCGTTGGCCTCGCGGGCGGCCTTCTCGCAGCGCACGAGGAGGCGGGCGCCCTCCTCGGTGAGGGAGACGGCGTTCTTGCGCCGGTCGCGGGGGTCGGGGGCGCGCTCGACCAGACCGGAGGACTGCAGGTCGTTCAGGATGCCGACCACGTCCTTGGGGTCGAGGCGCACGCTGCGGCCGAGGTCCGCCTGGGCGACCGGGGCGAGGTCGCGGACGGCGGAGAGGACGACGTGGTGCCACATCCTCAGCCCTTCCGCCGCGAGCGCGTCGGCGACCAGGGCGCGGCCCCGCGCGGCGGCCCGGCCGAGGAGCCAGCTGGGCAGGGAGCGGATCGCGGGCAGGGGTGCTTCGGCCATGACGGCAGCCTAGCCGAAGAATCATTGGACTTCCCAACGAATCCCCTCTACCGTTGGGCCTCCCAACGATTTCATGGGTATCCCCAACGATCGCTCGCGCCGGGTGCGCCCGGCCCCTGGAGGTTCGATGCGTCGCGTCCGGTACGAGGCCACCGGCGGCCCCTTGTTCGTGGAGGAGGTTCCCGTTCCCGCGCCCGGCCCCGGTGAGCTGCTGGTGCGCTGCGCGGCCGTCGGCGTCACCCTGCCGGTGGTCCGCAAGGTGACCGAGGCCGCCAAGCCGGTGCCGCTGGGCGGTGAGATCGCGGGCGAGGTGGCGGCGGCCGGCGAGGGCGTGACCCGCTTCCGCGCCGGCGACCGGGTGACCGGGCTGTGCTTCGGCCACGGGTACGCCGAGTACGCCCTGCTGCACGAGGCCATGGCCTCACCGGTGCCGGAGGGCGCCGACGCCGTGACCGCGGTGGCGCTGGTGCGCGGCGGCCTGGTGGCGTCGGGGGCGCTGGAGGCGGCCCGCCTCGCACCGGGAGAGTCGGTCCTCGTCACGGCGGCGGCGAGCGGCGTCGGGCATCTCGCGGTGCAGCTCGCGCGGGCGCGGGGCGCGGGGCGGGTGCTGGGGGCCGTGTCCGGGCGGACGAAGGCGGACTTCGTGCGCTCGCTCGGCGCGGACGACTGCGTGCGGTACGACGACGAGAGCTGGGGCGATCCCGTCGACTGCGTCCTGGACGCCGTCGGCGGCGACCTGCTCACCCCGGCCCTCGCGGCCCTCGCCCCGCACGGGCGCCTGGTCGCCTACAGCTCGGGCGGCGGCACCATCCAGGCGTACGACCTGCTGGTGGGGGCCAAGTCGGTGATCGGCTTCCAGATGGCGCTGATCGCCCGCGGTCGGCCGGAGCTGTACGAGGGGTGGCGGCAGGAGCTGTGGCGGCTCTTCGCCGAGGGCACCCTGAAGCCCGCCGTGCACGGGGAGTTCGCCCTGGAGGACGCGGCGGCGGCACACGAGGCGATCACGGGCCGGGCCAACCTCGGCAAGGTCGTCCTGCGCCCGTGACCACACGCACGCTTCTTGTGACGCGCGCCACTCCCAACTACCGTTCATGGGACGCACGTTGGACGTGGGATGTCCGGATGTCCAGATATCCGGCCGACGAAGGGCAGGTCGCACCGTGCCGTCAGGTCTTCGCGCCCGTCTCAGATCCGCACTCGCCACCGCGGCCCTCACCGCGGCCGGCCTGGTCCTGCCGTTCCTCCCCGCTCATCCGGCACACGCCGCACCGGCGGGCGGTTCCCCGGCGTTCGAACAGCAGGTGCTGTTCAAGGCCGCCCAGGACCCGGGGTACGCGTGCTTCCGCATCCCGGCGGTCGTCGAAACGGCCGACGGCACCCTGCTGGCGTTCGCCGAGGGCCGCGTCCTCAACTGCGGGGACGCGGCCGACATCGACATCGTCCTCAAGCGCTCCACCGACGGCGGGCGCACCTGGGGCCCGTTGCAGGTGGTCAACGAGGGCGGGGGCGACACCCACGGCAACCCGGCCCCGGTCGTGGACCGCGTCACCGGCCGGGTCTGGCTGGCGGAGACGTACAACACGGGCCGTACGGACAGCGCCGGCTGCACGGTCCCCTGCGACCGCACCCCGCATCTGCAGTACAGCGACGACGACGGCCGGACGTGGTCCCCGCCGCGCGATCTGAGCCCCGAGATCCTGCCCGCCGACTGGAACTCCTGGTACGCCACCGGTCCCGTGCACGGCATCCAGCTCACCCGCGGCCGGTACGCCGGACGCCTGGTCTTCGGGGTGAACACCGAGACCTGGGACGGCAGCCGGGTCACCGCCAACCACGCGGCCCTGGTCGTCAGCGACGACCACGGCGGCCACTGGCGGATCGGCGCCACCGACACCTGGCCGATCGCCGCCGACGGCACCTTCCGGCAGAAGCCCTCCGAACTCACGCTCGCCGAGCGCGGCGACGGTTCGGTCCTGGTCAGCGGCCGGGAGCAGGACGGCACCGACCTGGGCCACCGCACCCAGGCCGTCAGCCGCGACGGCGGCTCCAGCTTCACCGCGCCCTTCCGCGACCTGCCGGATCTGTACACCCCGCAGGTGCAGGGCTCGCTGCTGCGGCTGGGCGACCGCCTCCTGCTCGCCTGCCCCGGCGATCCCGACCGGCGCCGCACGATGATGATCCGCTCCTCCTACGACGGCGGCCGGACCTGGGACGGCGTCGATCGCGGCACGGTCGTCACCACGGACTGGTCCGGCTACTCCGACCTGGTGCGCGTCGACTCCGGCACGGTCGGCCTGATGTACGAGGGCGGCGCGGTGGACGCCCGCGACGAGATCCGCTTCGCCCGCTTCACCGAGGACTGGCTGGCGCCGCGCCGCGGCCCCGATCCGGTCACCGCCGACCTCGCCCCGCACGCCCGCCCGGCGGCGGTGCTGGGCGGTCCGGAGGAGACGGACGGGGTGTCCGGGGGCGCGCTGGAGTTCGACGGCACCGACGACGCCGTACGCCTGCCGTACCGCACCGGGCTCCCGCTGGGCACGAAGGACTTCACGGTGTCGCTGTGGTTCCGGTACACGGCGACGGCCGGGGAGCAGCCGCTGCTGTGGATGGGCGGGATCGGCACCAGCCAGCCGCAGGTGTGGCTGCGCGGGGAGCCGGCGAACAACCGCGTGCAGGGGCTGATCACCGTGCGGAACGGAGCCGCCCCGCCGCAGACCGCGTACGTGCGCACCGACACGGCGTACAACGACGGCCGGTGGCACCACGCCGTGCTCCGGCGCGGCGGGGGCCGGCTGTCCCTGTCCGTCGACGGCGCGCTGTCCTCCGTCGCCGACGTACCGGGCTCGGTCAGCCGCAACTCGCCCTTCGGCGTGCACCTCGGTCAGCGCATGGACAGCCGGGCCTTCTTCACCGGCGCGCTGGACGAGGTGCGCGTCTGGGACCGGGTACTCGGCGACGCCGAGACGGCCGACCCGAAGGTGCTGCGGTCACCGCAGGACACGGTCCTGTGGCTGCCCCTGGACCGTGTGCGCGGCTGACGCGCCGGGCGCGTCCGTGGCCGCCTCCGGGTCACGGGCGCGCCGCTTGGCGATGACGGCGCACACCATGAGCTGCATCTGGTGGAAGAGCATCAGCGGCAGGACGGCCAGCGAGGCGTGGCTGCCGAACAGGACGCTCGCCATCGGCAGCCCGGACGCGAGGGACTTCTTCGACCCGGCGAACTGGATGGCGATCCGGTCCTCCCGGCGGAAGCCGAGCGCCTTGGCGCCGTACCAGGTCAGCATCAGCATCACGGCCAGCAGGACGGCCTCGACGGCGAGCAGTCCGGCCAGTCGGACGGGGCTGACCTGGTGCCAGATGCCCTGGTTCATGCCCTCGCTGAAGGCGGTGTAGACGACCAGCAGGATCGAACCCCGGTCGACCAGCCCGAGGACCTTCTTGTGCCGGGTGACGAACGTGCCGATCCAGCGCCGCAGCAGCTGTCCGGCGAGGAACGGCACCAGGAGCTGGAGCACGATCTTCACCACCGAGTCGGCGGAGAACCCGACCGCCTCGCCCCCGAGCAGCCCCGCCGCGAGCAGCGGCGTGAGGACGATGCCGGCGAGGGAGGAGAAGGACCCGGCGCAGATCGCGGCGGGCACGTTGCCCCGGGCGATCGAGGTGAACGCGATGGAGGACTGGATGGTGGACGGCACCAGCGTCAGGAACAGCAGGCCCTGGTAGAGGGGCTGGGTCAGCAGCACCGGCACCAGCCCGCGCGCGGCGAGCCCGAACACCGGGAACACGACGAAGGTGCAGGTCAGCACGGTGACGTGGAGCCGCCAGTGCTTGAGTCCGTCCAGCGCCTCGCGGGTGGACAGCCGGGCGCCGTAGAGGAAGAACAGGAACGCGATCGCGGCCGTGGAGGCGCCCGAGGTGACGTCGGCCGCGGTGCCCCGGGCCGGCAGGAGCGCGGCGAGACCGACCGTGCCGAGCAGCAGCACGATGTACGGGTCGATCGGCATCCAGGTCGGCCAGCGCAGGCGTTTCACGGTGCTCCGATTGCTGTGGGGGACGTGCGGTCGCGGGCCCGTAGGGCCCCCGTCGATTCTCCTCCTCCGGCCGTTGATCGGGAATCCCGGATACCGCTCTGACTGTCATCACGTTGCGCGATGAGCGCGCTAGGCTCGGACGTCGTGTACGAACCGACGCACCTGCGCACCTTCCTGGCGGTCGCCCAGACGCTGAGCTTCACGCAGGCCGCCCGGCGGCTGGGGCTGCGCCAGTCCACGGTCAGCCAGCACGTGCGGCGCCTGGAGGACGCGGCCGGCCGGCAGTTGTTCTCCCGGGACACCCATTCGGTGGAGCTGACCGAGGACGGCGAGGCGATGCTCGGGTTCGCCCGCCGGATCCTGGCGGTGCACGAGCAGGCGACGGCGTTCTTCAGCGGCACGCGTGTGCGTGGCCGGCTGCGCTTCGGCGCCTCGGAGGACTTCGTGCTGACCCGGCTGCCGGAGATCCTGGAGGGTTTCCGCTACGACCATCCGGAGGTCGACCTGGAGTTGACGGTGGAGCTGTCCGGCACCCTGCACGAGCAGCTCGCCGCCGGGAAGCTCGACCTGGTGCTGGCCAAGCGGCTCCCGCAGGATCCGCGCGGCGAGCTGGTCTGGCGGGACGACCTGGTGTGGATCGGAGCCGAGCGGCTGCGGCTGGAACCCGACCGGCCGGTTCCGCTGATCGTGTACCCGCCGCCGGGCATCACCCGGGTCCGCGCGCTGGAGGTGCTGGAGCGGCAGGGCCGCGACTGGCGGATCGTGTGCACGAGCGGCAGTCTCAGCGGGCTGATCGCGGCGGCCCGCGCCGGCCTCGGGGTGATGGCCCACTCCCGGCGGCTGATCCCGCCGGGTCTGTTCCGGCTGCCCGACCGGGCAGGCCTGCCCGAGCTGGGCAAGGTCGACTTCGTCCTCGTCCACGGCCACCGGCGGGGCCTGGCCGAGGCCGCCGCGGACGCGCTGGCGGCGGCGGTCCTGGCGGGCGGCGAGCGGCTGCGGCGCAGAAGCGGCTGACACCGTCGGGCCCGGTGCGCTGGAGGGGCCTCACCGCACCGGGCGGTAGGTGAGCTGCTTCACCCGGCGCAGGAAGGGCGTCGCCTCCACGTGCTGGACCCCGTCCAGGTGGCCCAGGGGCCCGCTCAGGTAGGCGTACAGGGCGGCGGTGTCGCGGACGACGGCGGTGACGACGATGTGGGACGGGCCCGCGGTGGCCGACGCGAAGGCGATCTCGTCGTGGGTGGCGAGGGCCCGGCCGACGGAGTCCAGCGCACCGGGGGCGGTGGTGATCCACAGGATGGCCGCCTTGGGATGGCCGAGGATCGCGGAGTCGTACTCGATGTCGACGTACACCGCGCCGGAGGCGATCAGGGCGGACAGGCGGCGTTTGAGGGCGGACTCGGAGCGGCCGGTGGCGCGCTGGAGTTCGGGGTAGGTGGCGCGGCCGTCGCGTTCGAGGACGGCGAGCAGCGGGGCGTCCCCGGGCTCCAGGCGGGCCGGGCCGGGCTCGGGCAGGTCGGGGCGCAGGGCGGCGATCTGCTCGTCGCTGAGCGCCCGGAACTTGGGCAGCCAGCCGACCGGGCCGCCGTAGAAGCGGTGCAGGAGTTGCAGGGCGCGGATCTCCACGACGCTCGGGGTGCGGGGCAGCTTGCCGAGCAGGAGGTCGTCGTGCTCGTCGGGGCTGCGCGGCCGGGTGAGGCAGGCGATCTCGGTGCCGCCGGAGGCCAGCCCTATCCAGTAGGTGTCGGGGCGCCGGGCGAGCGCGTCGGCGATGACCGTGGCGCCGTCGGGTGCGCAGCGCAGCCGCAGCATCCACTGGTCCTGGCCGAGGCGTACGGCGTCGCGCAGGACGACGACCCGCAGACCGCCCTCGGCGCACAGGCGGTGGTAGCGGCGGGCAACGGTCCGGTCGGAGACGCCGAGGACGGCGGCGATCCGGCTGAAGGGGGCCCGGCCGTCGACCTCCAGGGCGGACAGGAGCTGGAGGTCCAGCAGGTCGAAGGTGTCGGATTCCATCCGCAGCATGCTCTCCCCCGTCGGATTCCGTCGCGTGCGGGTTTCCGGGACGTCCGATCGGCCGTCGTGCGGTCATCGTACGCAGCGTCGCACAGTCCGTTCGGACAGGGGAGTTGAGGACATGCGGAGTTGGGGGACGCTCACGGCCGTGTGCCTGGGCACGTTCATGCTGCTGCTGGACGTGACCATCGTGGTGGTGGCGCTGCCGGACATGACGGGTTCGCTGCACGCGTCGCTGGGGGATCTGCAGTGGGTGGTCGACGGGTACGCGCTGGCGCTGGCCGCGCTGCTGCTCGGGATGGGGGCCGCGGCGGACGTCCTGGGGCGGCGCCGGGTGCATGTGACGGGCGTGGTGCTGTTCGCGGCGGCCAGTCTGCTGTGCGGGCTGGCATCCGGGCCGGGGATGCTGGTGGCGGCGCGGGCGCTGCAGGGCATCGGCGGGGCGGCGGTGTTCGCGACGACGCTGCCCCTGCTGGCCTCGGCCTACCAGGGCCGGCAGCGCTCCGCGGCCCTCGGGGTGTGGGGCGCGGTCAGCGGCGGTGCCGCGGCGGTCGGGCCGGTGCTGGGCGGGCTGATCACACAGGGCCCGGGGTGGCGGTGGATCTTCTTCGTGAACCTGCCGGTGAGTGTGGTGGCGGTGTGGCTGGCGCTGCGTGCGGTCCCAGAGTCCCGGGGGCCGCGCGGGCTGAGCGTCGACTGGGCGGGTACGGCGGCCTTCGCGGTGTTCGCGGGCGGTGCGACGTACGCCGTCGTGCGCGCCGGTGAGGACGGCTGGACGTCCCCGGCCACGCTGACCGCGTGCGCGGTGGCCGCACTGGCCCTGGTGGTGTTCGTGCTGGTGGAGCGGCGGGTGGCGCATCCGCTGCTGGATCTGTCGCTGCTGCGCCGGCCGGCGTTCGTGGGGGTGATGCTGGGCTCGTTCGCGTTCAACGGGGTGGCGTTCGGCGGGGTCGCGTACCTGTCGGTCTGGATGCAGACGCTGCTCGGCATGTCACCGGTTCGGGGCGGGTTGACGCTGCTGCCGATGACGGCGGTGTCCATGGTGGTGGCGGTGCTGGTCGGGCGGCTGCTGCACGGGGTGCCCGCCTGGCTGACGGTCGGCGGCGGGCTGCTGCTGATCGCCTCGGGCACCCTGTGCCAGGCGGTGCTGGACGCCGGTTCCGACTGGACGGCGCTGGTGCCCGGGTTCGTGCTGGTCGGGGTCGGTACCGGGTTCGTCGCACCGACGGTGGCAGGGGCCGCGCTGGCGGCGGTTCCGGCGGAGCGCTCCGGGATGGCGGGCGGCGCGGTGAACACGGTCCGGCAGCTCGGGTACGCGCTCGGGGTGGCCGTGTTCGGCACCGTACTCACCTCGCGGATGACCGGGCGGCTCCCGGACGGCGCGGCCCACACGCTGGCGGGTGGCGGCGCCGGGGCGCTGCGCGGGGCCTTCCCCGAGCACACGCTGCGGGCCGCGTTCGCCTCGGGCCTGAACGGCGCGCTCGTGGTGGCCGGGCTGGCCGGCCTGGTGGCGGGCGCCCTGGTGCTGGTGCTCGTGCGGGCGGGCCGGCCGACGGCCCCGGAGGTCTCCGGCGCGGTGCCGGAGGAGACGGTGCCGGCCCGCGGCTGAGCGGCGGACCGGCACTCCCCGTGCGCGGGGCGGTCACGGAGCAGTGTTCCGGGGCCGCCCCGCGCGCGTGGTGCCGTAATCGGCGCGTACAGATTCGGTGGAGATTACGGCACCGAAACTTACTGACCCGTCAGTAGTTGTGTCCGGCCCTTCCCCATGTGCGGGCATTTCAGGGTCACCGTCCAGGCGGAACGTGAGGTTTGCTCGGTTTCCGTACCCCTCCCACGCACCGTCCGGGTGGGGTAGCTTTCACGGCGCTGTGCGGTGCGTGGACCAACGTCACTGAGGCGCGAACACGGGGAGCGAGGTTGCGCGAGTTCACCAACCCTCCGTTGGCGTCGCCGCCGCCGGTGGGCGGTCTGGCAGACGTCGTCTTCGACCATGCCCGGACCGACCCGCTGCACATCGCGCTCGGCCGCAAGGACGCCTCGGGACAGTGGCGGGACGTCACCGCCGCCGAGTTCCGCGACGAGGTCATGGCCCTCGCCAAGGGGCTGCTGGCCCGCGGCATCCGCTTCGGCGACCGGGTCGCGATCATGTCCCGCACCCGCTACGAGTGGACCCTGTTCGACTTCGCCCTGTGGACCATCGGCGCCCAGGTGGTGCCCGTCTACCCCACCTCCTCGGCCGAGCAGTGCTTCTGGATGCTCTACGACGCCGAGGTGGCCGCGGCGATCGTGGAGCACGAGGACCACGCGATGACCATCGCGACGGTCATCGACCGGCTGCCGCGGCTCCGCCAGCTCTGGCAGCTGGACGAGGGCTGTGTGCAGGAGCTGTACGACGCCGGGGCGCACCTGGACGACGAGGTGGTGCACCGGCACCGGGAGGCGGTCACACCGGACTCGGTGGCCACCGTCATCTACACCTCCGGCACCACCGGCCGCCCCAAGGGCTGTGTGATCACCCACGGCAACTTCATGTTCGAGGCGGACACCGTGATCCAGCGGTGGGAGCCGGTGTTCCACTCGAAGAAGGGCGACGAGGCGTCGACACTGCTGTTCCTGCCGCTGGCGCACGTCTTCGGGCGGATGGTGGAGGTCGCCGCGATCCGCGGCCGGGTCCGCTTCGGGCACCAGCCGCAGCTGCACGCCGCCGCCCTGCTGCCCGACCTGGCCGCCTTCCAGCCGACGTTCATCCTCGCGGTGCCGTACATCTTCGAGAAGGTGTTCAACGCGGCCCGCCGCAAGGCCGAGAAGGAGGGCAAGGCGGGCCCGTTCGAGAAGGCCGTCGACATCGCTGTCAGGTACGCGGAGGCGGTGGAGGCCAAGGCGTGGGGCATCGGGCCCGGCCCGTCGGCGGGGCTGCGGATGCAGCACCAGCTCTTCGACAAACTGGTGTACGCGAAGGTCCGGGCCGCAATGGGCGGCCGGATCCGGAACGCGATGTCGGGCGGATCGGCGATGGACCGCCGGCTGGGGCTGTTCTTCGCGGGCGCGGGCGTGCAGATCTACGAGGGCTACGGCCTGACCGAGTCGACGGCCGCGGCGACCGCCAACCCGCCCGAGCGCACCCGCTACGGCACCGTGGGCCAGGCCATCCCGGGCACGACCGTGCACATCGCCGACGACGGGGAGATCTGGCTGCACGGCCCGAACGTCTTCCAGGGGTACCTCAACAACCCCAAGGCCACCGACCAGACCCTGCACGACGGCTGGCTCGCCACCGGCGACCTCGGCTCCCTGGACGAGGACGGCTACCTGACCATCACCGGCCGCAAGAAGGAGATCCTGGTGACCTCCGGCGGCAAGAGCGTCTCCCCGGGCGTGCTGGAGGAGCGGGTCCGCGAGCATCCGCTGGTCAACCAGTGCATCGTCGTCGGCAACGACCGCCCGTACATCGCGGCCCTGGTCACGCTCGACCAGGAGGCGGTCGAGCACTGGCTCCAGATGCGCGGCAAGCCGAGGATGACCCCGGCCGAGCTGGTGCGCGACCCGGACCTGGAGACGGAGGTGCGGCGGGCGGTGGTCGCCGCCAACACTCTCGTCTCCCAGGCCGAGTCGATCCGCACCTTCCGCATCCTGGCCCAGCCGTTCACCGAGGAACACGGCCTGCTGACACCGTCGCTGAAGCTGAAGCGGAAGGCCATCGAGAAGGCGTACGCGAACGAGGTCGAGGCCCTCTACCGGGCCTGACGTCCCGTCAGTCTCCCTTCCTCAGCCGATCGTCACCCGGAAGACCTGGTCGGACCCGTCCGCCGCGCCTCCGTTGTCGTCACAGTTGGTGGTGGACAGCCACGATTGGTCGGCGCCCGGGACCGTGGTGACCGTGCGCAGCCGGCCGTAGGTGCCGGCGACGGAGCGGTCGCCCTCGCAGGTCGGCCAGCCGTAGTCGGCGCCGGGCTTGATCAGGTTGAGTTCGCCCTTGGAGCTGTTGCCGAACTCCGCCTCCCCTTGACGTTGGTGTAGTCGACGAAGCCGCTGCCCGTGCACCCGGTGTGGTTGGTGGCCACGGTGCCCTGGGAGACACGGGCGTCCTCGGCCTGGCAGTCGGTGGCCTCGCTCGCGGTGCCCTGGCCCAGCGCGACGAGCGGCACGGCCAGGGCCAGGGAGACGGCGCAGGCCAGGATTCTGTCGCGTGTCATGACTGCCCCCCTGGACCGGCTGTTGACCGGGAGCCGTGGTCCTTCAGACCGGCCGCGACCAGCGCGTCGGCCTGTGCCTCGATCTTCGCCCCGGTCGGCTGCCGCCGCACGAGGCTCCAGCTGCTCCAGCCCATGGCGGGGCGCCGGGCCTGACCGTTGTCCGAGCGGACGTGCACGGCGGTCGCCGGGGTGGCGTACGACGTGCCGACCCAGGCCTCGTCGATCCGCAGCCGCTGGTAGCGGGTGGTGTCGGTGGCGGCGGCCCAGGTGGAGTCGACCTCCAGGCGGACGTACCGGGCGGTGGCGGCGGTCAGGTCGATGCCCTGGACACCGCGGGCGCTCGGCAGTCGGCCCGTCTTCACGGCACTCCCCCAGTGCGTGCCGTCGTCGCTGAGGAACACCTTGTACGCCTTGATCCGGGCCGACTGCTCGGTGTCGGAGCGGGCGTAGGCGACGGAGTCCTCGCGCTGGTTGAGCCCCAGGTACCGCACCTTCTTCGCCGAGCCGAGGTCGAAGGTGAGGGTGACGGGCAGGGTCTTGCCGTTGTCCCAGTAGGTGCGGTGGTCGCCGTCGCCGGCGGCGGAGCCGGGGTGACCGCTCGCCGAGGCGCTCGCGGTCACGGTGACGCCGGACAGGATGCCCTGCCGGCCGGCCGTGGTCACCTTGAAGACGGTGTCGTACGGGTCCCAGGCGCCGAGCCCGGTGAGCGTGAGCACACCGCCGGACTGCGACCAGGAGACCGCCTTGCCGGTACGGAGGTCGGTCACGGACGCGACGCGGTAGCCGTTGTCGCGGACGCGCAGGGTGCCGGTGCTGGGCGGGGTCAGGACGTGGACGTACTGGCGGTCGGGGTCGTCCTTGGCGACGGTGGTCACGCCGTGGGCGCCGTCGTTCCAGAAGCCGGGCTTGAGGCCGCCGTACATGTAGCCGCCGCCCTCGGTGCCGTGCAGGGACTCCCAGACCGGGTCGAGGTAGCTGTCCGCGAAGGTGTTGAAGGCCGCCTGGTTGGCCGGGAACTTGCCGTTGACCTGGGCGGTCTCGGCCATCAGGGCCTTCACCGAGGAACCGGCGTTGGTGATCAGCCGGCCGAGGGTGAGCCCCCGGTCGACCGCGGGATCGGATCCGTCGTACCACCACGCGCCGGTCGACGGCAGTTTGAAGTCCGCCTCGGTCAGGCGCGGCTGGGCGGTGTAGACGGCCTGCGGATAGTCGTACGCGGGCGTCATCCCCGTCTTCTGCTCGTTGCTGATCATGTCCATGATCGGCGTGTCCTCGTTGTTGTTGCTCAGCGTGTAGGCGGGGCGCTTCTCGCGGATCTGCTCGTAGAGCCGGTGGCTCTCCCAGTAGGCGTTGTCGTTGTCGATCCAGAAACCGCCGAGGTCCGGGTAGCGGTCCATGACCTCGAAGAAGTTGTCGTAGGAGAACCGGCCGAAGCCGTCGCGGGTGGTCAGGTCGACGTCCTCGCCCTTGTAGGCGGAGTACGCGACGGAGTCGAGCCATTCGTGGCCGCCCTCGGCGTGCCACTGGGGGTCGTCGGTCATGTAGAGGATGACCTTCATGCCCTTGGCCTTGGCGGCGCCTATCAGTTCGCCGAGGAAGTCCCGCTGGGTGGAGCAGGAGCCGGGGATCCTGGACGGCCAGGGGCGGGCGTAGCCCAGCCGGCTGTGGAAGGTCGCAAGGACGAGGTACTGCGTGTGCAGTTTTCTCGCCTCGTTCACCCAGTAGTCCGGCGTCCAGCCGCCGTTGGTGACGTCCTTCTCCCAGGCGGTGCAGCTCGTGTGGGCGGGCGCGGTGCGCAGGCCCCAGTGCAGGAAGAGGCCGCCGACGGAGGCGCGGAGGAAGGCCTGGCGGGAGTCGTCCGCCGCACGCAGGCGCACCGGCGTGGAGCAGTCCTGGCTGGAGCCGCTCGCCGAGACCCGCAGGGCGCCGCCGGAAGTGGCGCGGCTGTCGCTCAGGCAGGAGCCGGTGACGTTCCGGAAGCCGATGTCGTGCGGGGAGCCGTCGCCCTTCTGGGCGGTGAGGCGGGTGAAGCGCAGGCCGCTCGCCGCGTCGGCGATGACGGCGGGGCGGCCGTCGTCGGCGGCGGGGGTGCCGTTGGTGGCGGGGGTGTCGTTGGTGGAGCCGTCGCCCCTGGCGCCGTAGTCGCGCACGTCGTAGACGGCGGCGGTCTGCCGCTGCGGGGCCGCGAGGGCCGACGGGTGGGCGAGTCCCAGGACGACGGCGAGGACGCAGAGCACGACGGCCGCAGCCGGCCTTCTGCGCGCGCCCGGCAGGCGCGCCTGACGATTCGGCGAGTGCATGACGACCCCTCAGAGGAGTTGGTAGCCGCGGAGGTTGGTGAGGAGCAGGTAGGTGTCCTGCAGTGAGCCGGAGGTGTCGCCGAGGGAGCGGTAGATGCCCCACTTGGGGCGGACCCGGTCGGCCAGGAAGGTGTCCCCGGTCTTCGACTTGTCGAGGACCGTGGTGGAGCCGCTCTTGAGGATCCAGCGGACGGAACCGGCCGAGCCGTTGCCGATCTTGATCTGGAAGTCCACGTCGGTCCACTTGTCGTGCAGCGGCTCCAGGTCGGCGCGGCCGACGAGGACGTCACCTTCGACGATCTTCAGTTCGATGGTCTGCCTGCCGTCCACCCGGCGCAGGGACTGCACGACGATCGGCGAGGAACCGGCGCCGGGCTGTTTCATCTGCATGATGTGCGTGAAGGTGGTGGTGGCCTTCAGGCTGCTGGGGATGTACATCGAGTAGGTGATCCGCCAGGTCTGGCCCTCGGTCCACTTCAGGTAGCTGCTGCCGCTCGTGCGCAGCCCGGTGACCTCCTGACGCTGGCGGTCGTCCGAGGTGTCCCGGTCGACCTTGTGCATGGTGAAGCGCCAGTTGTCGCCCGTGGCGTAGATGTGCGGGTGGCCGGCCGGGTGCGAGTCCGCGCGGTCGTCCTCGACGGTCTCGAAGGCTCCGAGCCCGTCGGAGCGCGCCGACGGTGACCACTTCAGCTGCCAGGACGCCGCGTGGGCGCCCGTCGCGGGGACGACCGCCGCCGCGGCACCGCCGAGCGCGGCTCCGAGCACCGCTCTTCTGGACGTGTTCATGACACTCCTTTGTCTCGCAGTCGTTCGTTCATGATCAGAAAGGCCCCGAGGCCGTGGAAGTCGCCGGTGGCCCGGGCCCGGCCCGGCGTAGTACGCGTAGTCGCCGACGTTCGTGCCGACGCAGTGCGGCGGGGTGGGTGCGGTCCAGGCCGGGCGGCGCGGCGGCGGACGGCAGTCCGCGAGCGCGTACGCGGGCACGCCCGGTGCGGTCTCCACAGTGTGGCAACCAGGGCTTTGCCAGACCTTTTCATCCGATGTCTGCGCGCTGGAGGGTTCGGACCGATCCGGCATGGCAGGGCTCTCGTTCATGTGGATGTACCCGCTTTCCTGAGGGTGGGGGATCCCAGAAGGGGGACAGCGGCACTGGTCAGGGCCGGTTCACATGTGTGCACCAGGTTCAGTCAGACGTCCGGTGGCGCGATACAGAGTCGCGGCACGGCGGTCACCGGTCAATGGTCCGGACCGAGAACGTCGGATGCATTTCCGGCCATTCTCTGCCCGGGACACTGACTCGCCGGTCAGTTGCGACGGATTCCGCGGTCAGGAATGCGAAGCGGGCCGTGATCGTTGACGATGGGAGTACCACCTTGTCGACAACCGAAGGATCAAGAGGCTCGTGAGCAGCAAGGTCCCCCCGATCATCCTCAACAACGGCGTCGAGATGCCCCAGCTGGGCTTCGGCGTGTGGCAGGTGCCGGACGACGAGGCCGAGCGGGTCGTCGCCACGGCGCTGGAGACCGGGTACCGCAGCATCGACACCGCTGCGATCTACGGCAACGAAGAGGGCACCGGCAAGGCCATCGCCGCCTCCGGCCTGCCCCGCGAGGACATCTTCGTCACCACCAAGCTCTGGAACGGCGACCACGGTTACGACTCCACGCTGCGCGCGTTCGACACGTCGCTGGAGAAGCTGGGGCTCGACTACGTCGACCTCTACCTGATCCACTGGCCGCTGCCGTCCCGGGGCACGTCCATCGACACCTACAAGGCTTTCGAGAAGCTGCACGCCGACGGCCGCGTCCGTGCCATCGGCGTCTCCAACTTCCTTCCCGAGCACCTGCGACAGCTGATCGAGGAGACCTCGGTCATCCCCGCGGTCAACCAGATCGAGCTGCACCCGCACCTCCAGCAGCGCGAGGCGCGCGAGTTCCACGCGGAGCAGGGCATCGCCACCGAGGCCTGGTCGCCGCTCGGCCAGGGCAAGGGCCTGCTGGAGGTGCCGGCGATCGTCGCCATCGCGCAGAAGCACAACCGCACCCCGGCCCAGGTCGTGCTGCGCTGGCACGTCCAGCTCGGCAACATCGTGATCCCGAAGTCCGTGACGCCGTCCCGGATCAAGGAGAACATCGAGGTGTTCGACTTCAGCCTGGACGACGAGGACCTCGCCGCGATCAGCGCGCTCAACGAGGACCGGCGCATCGGCCCCGACCCCGCCACCTTCGACGTGGGCTGACCGCCGGACCCGAGCGCAACGCCCCGCACCACCCGACACGGCCGCGCGCCCCGCACCCGAGCGGGGCGCGCGGCCGTGTCGTTGCTCGGCCTCCCGCGACGGCCCGCCGCTCAGTCGAGGCGCACGTCCGCGTGCACGACCTCGAACTCCTCCAGGCCGACCACGTCCGCGTGCGCCTTGGCCGACGCCGCGTGACGCAGGCCCGCGACGGCCGCGCGCGAGGCGGCCAGGGAGGCACGGTCGACGAACAGGGAGCCGGTCATGGCCCGTCCCCGTAGCCGGTCGATCAGGAGGGTGGTCTCGGCGAGTCCGGGCAGCGACTCGGACCTCGGCACCACCGTGGCCCGGAAGGTGTCGACGACCAGATCGGCGTCCCGTGGGTCGAACTCCATCCTGGTGATGCGCAGTCCGCCGCCCTGCCGCGGGTGCGTGACCTCATGGAGCACAGCGGCCTCGTAGTCGGCCACCGTCACGGTGCCGGCGAACGGCTCCAGCAGGCCCCTGCGCCGCTCGCGCATCACCTCGTCGCTGTTCCGCCGGGCCTCCTCCGTCTCCCACCAGCTCACCGTGAGGAGTTTGCCGAGTTCCCGGTCCGCGAACACGCCCGCGCCGCGGTACCCGGGGCGTTCCTCCAGCAGGTCCCGCCCCTCGCTGTTCACCGACCGGATGGCCGTGTCCAGCAGTGCCGGATCACCGGTCGCGTACACCGTACGGACGAACATGAGCCTCACCTCCGGGGGAAGGGGACCTCCGACAGCACCGGACACAACGTGCCATATCCGTCTCGTCCAGTCTTACCGCCGACGGAACTCACCGCAATACGCACAGGTTTCGGCCGTTCGCAACCCCAGGGTTGACGGGAGCATGGCGAAGGGGTCACCGTGTACGGCACCCGGTAAGGAAACTTTCCTAACAGAAGGGTCCCCCACATGCGTTTCCGCACCCTCACCCTCGCCGCGGCCTCCGGCACCGCCCTGCTCGCCGCCGGCCTCCTGCCCGCGCACGCCTCCGCCGCGGCCTCCCCCAAGTCCGCCCAGGAGGGCACGGTCAGCGCCGCCGACCTGCTCGCCAAGGTGACGTCCTGTTCGCAGATCTCCAACGGCAAGTACCGGACGGACGAGGAGACGTCGGCCACGGTCCCCGTGTGCGGCAAGAACGGCGCCGTGTTCTGGAAGGCCGACATGGACATCGACTGCGACGGCCAGCGCACCACCAACTGCAACGAGGACCGCGACCCCTGGTACCAGGACGACACCGCCTTCCACCAGTCCGACGGCAAGCCGCTGAAGGCGGAGACCCTGCCGTACGTCGTCGTGCCCAGCACCAGCAGCATCTGGAACTACTCCAACGCCGGCATCAAGGGCGGCGGTGTGGTCGCCGTCATCTACAACAACAAGGTCGAGTACGCCGTCGTCGGCGACACCGGCCCCACGCAGATCATCGGCGAGGCGTCGTACGCCACCGCCAAGGCGCTCGGCATCGACCCGGACCCGGCCACCGGCGGCGCCGACTCGGGCGTGACCTACATCCTGTTCAAGAACTCCACGGTCTCCCCCATCGAGAGCCACAGCGCCGCGGTCTCCCTCGGGGACCAGCTGGCCAAGCAGTTCATCGCGAACAACTGAGGTACGCGCCGGGTCAGTTGGGCTGGCCCAGCGGACGGATGACGACGGTGTTGACATCGACCCCGGCCGGCTGCCGGATCGCCCACACGACCGAGTCGGCGATCTGACCGGCGGTGAGGAGGTGCCCCGGGGGCAGGCTGCCGTAGCCGTCCCAGAACGGGGTCTCCACCCGGCCGGGGGCGACCAGCGTGACACCGATCCCGAACTCCGTGACCTGACGCCGGGTGTTCTCGGCGAGACCGGTCACCGCCCACTTGGTGGCGCCGTAGAGGTTGCCCGGAGTGTTCACGAACCCGGCCACGCTGCCGACGAGGACGATCCGGCCGCGGGTCTCCTTCAGCGCGTCGACGGAGGCGCGGATGAGGAGTGCGGGACCGAGGACGTTGGTGAGGACCATCTCGGTCCAGCCGGACGGGTCGCCCTCCGCCACGGTGTCATGGGTGGCGAAGCCGGCGTTGGCGACGACGGTGTCCAGCCGGCCGTACGCCTTGAGCGTGCGGTCGACCGCGTGCCGTACGTCGTCGTAGGCGGACGCGTCACCGGCGACCGTCAGCAGTCCCTCGGGATGTCCCAGGCTCTCGGCGAGATCCGCCAGCCGCTGTTCTCCGCGCCCGGTGACGGTGACCCGGTGTCCGGCGTCCAGGAGCTGCCGCGCCACAGCGGCGCCGATACCGCTGCCGCCGCCCGTGATGAGCGCGACCGGAGCGTCGTTCATGAGGTCCCCCTGCGTTGTGTGTCTCCGGGTGTCGAAGACGCCCGGAGTCCATCACTTGGAGACCACTCGAAGTCAAGCCCCGCCCGACCGGGAGGACTATCCCCGGCGGACCGCCGTGTGCACGGTGTACGCGCCCAGCACGAACACGTCCGGCCGTACGTGCACGCTCGCCGGGTCGGACGGGTCGAGCAGCCGGTCCAGGGTGGCGCGGTCGTCGGCGTCCAGCGCGTCGCCGAGGCCCTCGCGCAGCCGGGACAGGTGCGCGGCGACGTAGGCGCGGGCCCGGTCGGAGACGGGGGCCGGCAGGTCGAGCAGGAAGGTGCGGGTACGGGCGTGCTCGAGGCCGGCGGCGGTCAGCAGGGCGGGCCAGTCCTCGGTCTCGGCGACGGAGCCCGGCAGGTCGGCGCGCATCCGGCCGAACCACTCCTCCTCCAGGGCGTCCAGCCGCGCCTGCAGTCCGGGCCGGCCGATGCCGATGTCCCTGGGCAGGAAGCGGGAGGGCAGACCGCCTTCCTGGAGGGCCAGGGTGCCGCCGGGGGCGAGCCGCTCGGCGAAGGCGGTGAGCGCCGCCCGCTGGTCACCGAGGTGGTGCAGGCTGCGGCTGGCCCACAGCAGGTCGGCCGGGTACTCCAACTTGTCCAGCACGTCGGGCAGTTCGCCGGTGAGGGTGTCGAACCGGTCGGCGACGCCCTGGCGCGCTGCCCGGGCACGGGCGCGCTCCAGCAGGGGTCCGGTGCCGTCCACGGCGACGACCCGGGCCCCGGGGAACGCCTCGGCGAACAGGCAGGTGACCACCCCGGGCCCGCTGCCCGCGTCCACGATCAGCCCCGGCTCGGTCACCTCCCGCGCGAGCCACGCCATGGCCCCCTCGTACACCGGGGTGAACAGCTCCGCCTGCGACTCCAGCAGGGGGCCCATCTCGCTCCAGTCGATGTCCGTGCCGTGGCCGTGGCCGTGCCCGTGGCCGTGCCGGTGCTCGGTGTCGTGGTGGTGCTCGTGCGCCATGGTGGTCAGCCTCTCTTCCGGATGCGGCCAGGGTGCGACGGCACGCCGGTCGGAGGCCAGCGGTGTTGCCGATGCGGCAAAAACGGGATGCGTTCCGGCAAGGCCGCCGGTGACGATGGACCCATGGACGACAACCAGGTGGAGCGCTTCGTCGAAGACGGGTTCGTGAAGCTCGAGGGAGCCGTCCCGCCACGGGTCGCCGCGGACTGTGCGCGACTGCTGTGGCGGGAGACGGGCTACGACCCCGAGGACCGCGCGACCTGGAAGGACCCGGTGGTGTGGGTGGGCGGCATGGCCCAGGGCCCGTTCGCGGCAGCGGCCAACTCGCCGGTGCTGCACGACGCGTTCGACGCGCTGGTGGGCGCAGGACGCTGGGAGCCGCGCTACTCGCTGGGCACCTTCCCGCTGCGCTTCCCGCACCCGGAGGAACCGGACGACGCCGGATGGCACATCGAAGGCAGCTACCTCCCCGAGGGCCGGGCGCACTACCACACCAACCTGCGCTCCCGGGACCGTGCGCTGCTGATGCTCTTCCTGTTCAGCGAGGTCACGCAGGCCGATGCCCCCACCCGGATCAGGGTCGGCTCGCACCTGGACGTGCCCGCGGTGCTCCGGCCGTACGGCGAGGCGGGGGCGTCCTTCCTGGAGCTGGGCCCCCAGGTGGCGGCGGCCTCGGCCCACCGTGCCCTCGCCCATGCCACGGGCCGCCCCGGTGACGTCTACCTCTGCCACCCGTTCCTGGTGCACGCGGCCCAGCCGCACCACGGCACCCGGCCCCGCTTCCTGGCGCAGCCGCCGCTGCACCCGGCGGTGCCGTACGAACTGGAGCGGCCGGACGGGGCGTACTCACCGGTGGAGCGCGCGATCCGCCGGGGTCTGACCGGCGCGGTCTGAACCGCTGCGGTCCGGCCCCGGCGGACGCTCACCCCGCTACGGCAGCGGCGGGTAGGCGTTCTGCATCAGCTGCTGGAACTGGGCGGAGAACCAGTGCCCGGCCAGCGGCGAGTTCGGCAGCGCGCCCGTGGGGTTGTTGCCGTTGCGGGCGTTGCCGCCGTACGTCGGGTCGCACATCCGGTCGAAGCCCTTGCCCTCGTCGTTGGAGATGGCGGAGCTGGCTCCGTCCGACTCCCCCGGGGGCTTGACCCACACGTAGGCGTCGATCCCGGCCGCGGGAGCGGCGGTCGGCCGTTCACCGAGGCCGGCACCGCTCTGGTTGCACCAGTTGCCGGCGTGGATGCGCCGGTCGATGCGGCTGCCGTTGACGTAGTCGTCGACGGAGGTGAGCGGGCCGGACTTGGTGGGCCGGGCGGAGCCGCCCCAGCCGTTGCGGGAGGTGTCGATCAGCATGCCGAGGTTGCTGTTGAACCCGGACGCGACCAGCTTGTCGCGCAGTGCCTGGGCGAAGGACTGCTCGTCCACGTACTGGTTCCAGTCGACCCACTTCGACTGGCGCACGGTCTGCCCGTTGACGCTGTCGGTGACCTTGAAGTACGGCTCCTTGGTGGCGCTGTAGTTGGCGGTGTTGACGATGAACCCCGTCACGTCGTTCACGCTCGCGCCGTTGGTGGTGGCCACCTTGTAGAACTCCTGGACGGTGGGCCCGAGGTTGGAGTCCCAGCCGAGCCAGGCGTGGTGGCCGGCGTCGATGTAGTTGTAGACGTTGGAGATGGCGCCCAGCTTGTCGAGGGCGTAGCTGACCCCCTTCTCGTAGTTGCCGTTGGCCTTCATGGTCGCGCAGGCGTCGGTGCTGCCGGCGGTGCCGCCCGCGTTGGTGACCAGGTTGGGCAGCGAGTCCGGTTCGATGACGGTGGCGATGCGCAGGCCCGCGTACTTGGCGTCGGAGAGGATCGACGCGATCGGGTCGATGTACTGGGTCTTGTACTTGTCGATGTCGTTCGGCCCGAGTTCGCCGTTGGAGGCGAGGGCGGAGCAGTCGCGGCCGGGCAGGTCGTAGATGACCAGCTGGACGACGAGTTCGCCCGAGCCCTTCTGCTTCAGTGCCTCGTCCAGGTGGGCGCGCAGGCCCATCCCGCCGTTCACGCCGTTGATGGCGGCGATCCGGTCGAGCCACACCGCGGTGGGCTGGTTGGCGATGCGGCTGCCGCCCGGTTCGGCGGCGGCGTGCGCCGACCACTCCGGGTTCACGTAACCCTTGGCCCCGGCGTAGGGGTTGTCGACGCGGCTGCCGGTGCCGCCACCGCCGTCTCCGCCGCCCGAGCCGCCACCGGTGTCCCCGCCGGTGCCGCCGCCCGTGCCGCCGCCGGTGTCTCCACCCGTGCCGCCGCCGCTGCCACCGCTGCCGTCGTCCACGTTGCAGGCGACGCCGTCGAGCGTGAAGGTGGCGGGGACGGAGTTGGTGCCGCTGAAGGTGCCGTTGAAGCCGAAGCTGACCGTGCCGCCGGTCGCGAGCGCGCCGTTGTAGCTCTCGTTGGCCGCGGTGACAGCGGTGCCGCTCTGGCTGATCTTCGCGTTCCAGCCGCTCGTGACCTTCTGGGTGCCGCCGTACGACCACTTCAGCGACCAGGCCGACTTGGCGGCGCCGTTGTTGGTGATGGTCACGGCGGCGGTGAAGCCGGTGTCCCACTGGCTCTGGATCTTGTAGTCGACGGCACAGGGCACGGCGGCGACGGCGGCGCCCGAGCCGCCGGGCAGGGCCGCGAACGCCGTTCCGGAGGCTCCGGCGAGAAGGCCAAGGGCCACCAGCAGTGTTGTCTTGGTACGACTCATGAGTGCGGGTTCCTTCGGGGTTCCGTGGGATCTACGGGTTGGATCTACGGGTTCAGGGCGCGCAGATGGTCACGCAGCCCGGCGCCGTACGCGGTGGGAGTGCCGTCGTAGGCGGAGATCAGGGACGGCCCGGAGGAGCAGTCCCAGGTGTTCCAGGTCCAGCCGAGGTAGGACAGGTCGTGGTCGTCGAACCACTTCATGACCCGGTCGGTGAACCCGTGCGCGCAGGTGTTCTCGCCGATCTCCCCGGCCACCAGGGGCACCTGGGCGGCGACCGGGGCGAGGGTGGAGTTCCAGCAGCTCTCGCTCGCGCAGGAGTTGAAGTTGTAGACGTGGTACGCGGCGGCGAGATTGCCGGCCGGATCGGTGGGCTCGTACGCGGTCCACTGACCGAGGTCGTTCGAGTACGCCAGCCCGCCGGCCATGATGACGTTCTTGGCACCGGTGGCCCGGACGCTGTCCACGAGGTCCTGCATGCCGGCGACCTCGTAGGAGATCCCGGGGCAGGTGCCCCCGTCCCGCCAGCACTTCCAGGCGTCCGTGACGCTGGAGGCCGCCCGGTCCGGGTACGGCTCGTTGAACAGGTCGAACACGGCCGCCTGGTCGTCCTTGAAGGTACTCGCCACCGACGACCAGAACGACGGGGAGTACCGCATGTCGGGCATCGGCTTCTGGCAGGTGGCGTGCACGTCGGTGCAGCCGGCCGAGTTGCCGGTGTACTGGCCGTAGGACCAGTGCAGTTCGAGGACCGGGGTCATGCCGTGCGCCTCGACGCGGGCCACCAGCTCCCTGACGGCGGCGATGTAGTTCGCGCCGCCGTACTCGGGCTTGACGTTGGACAGGCCCAGCCAGCACTCCTCGTTGAGCGGGATGCGGACCGCGTTGGCCTTCCAGTCGGCGATCGCCTCGACGGCCGCGTCGTCGACGGGGCCGTCCCAGATGCCGTAGCCCTGCACGCACATGAACTCGCCGCCGGACCGGTTGACGCCGAGCAGGCGGCGGGTGGTGCCGTCGGCGTCCACGAGCTTGTTGCCGGAGACCCGCAGCGCGGGCGGGGTGCCGCCGGACGGCGGCGGGGTCGTCGGCGGCGGGGTGGTCGGCTCCGAGTCGACGTTGCAGGTCGTGCCGTTGAGCTTGAACACGGCCGGCGCGGTGTTGCTCCCCGACCAGGAGGCGAGGAAGCCGGCGCTGACGCTCGCGCCGGTGCCGAGCGCGCCGTTCCAGCCCTCGTTGGCCGCGGTCACGGTGGTGCCGGACTGGGACCACTTGGCGTTCCAGCCCTGGCCGGCCTTCTGCCCGCCGGCGAAGTCGAAGGTGAGCTTCCAACCGCTCAGGGCGGCCTGGTTGTTGGTGACCTTCACCGAGGCCTGGAAGCCGTTGTCCCACTGGCTGGTGACGGCGTACTCCACCGTGCAGGCGGGTGTGGCTCCCTGGGCCGACACCGCCGGCACGACCACGCTCCCGACGAGCGCGGCCGCACCGGCGGCGGCTAAAAGTACTGAACGCGGGGGGTGTCGCATGAGCGACTCCTTGCAGCTTGGCGCGTCGTGACGGACGCGTCGACTGAACGGAACCGCTCCCACTGGTGCGAGTGAAGGTAGCGCCAAGTGGCCTGTCTGCCCAGAGGAGTTGCTCGACTTTTCCGCGAGCGGATCCGTCGAATCTTTTCGACTCTTCAAGCACCTTGACCGCTCCGGGCCCCGTCCCCACTATGGGAGCGCTCCCACTGGTTCAAGCCTTGACTTCTCCCGAGCCGCACGCCGCAAGGAGGAACCAGCACATGGATCCCGGACGCAGACGCACAGCGGTGCGTCGGCTGTGGACCGCGGCGGCCGCCGCGTTCACGCTGCCCCTGACGATGCTCGCCACCGGCACCCCGGCCGCTCACGCGGCGTCCGTGCAGTGCAGCGTCGACTACAAGACCAACGACTGGGGTTCCGGCTTCACCGCCGACCTCACGATCACCAACCGCGGTACCGACGCCATCGACGGCTGGACGCTGACGTACGCCTACGCGGGCAACCAGAAGCTGACCAACGGCTGGAACGGCACCTGGTCCCAGTCGGGCCAGACGGTCACCGTGAAGAACGCCCCGTACAACGGCGGCATCGCGGCGGGCGCCGCCGTCTCCACCGGCGCCCAGTTCACCTACACCGGCACCAACGCCGCCCCCACGTCCTTCGCCGTCAACGGCACCACCTGCTCCGGCGCGCACCAGCCGCCGGTGACCGTGCTGACCAGCCCGAGCGCGGGCGCGGTCTACTCCCAGGGCGAGGCGGTGCCCCTCGCGGCGACCGCCGCCGCGGCCGACAACGCGACCATCGGCAAGGTGGAGTTCTACGACGACACCACGCTGCTGGGCACGGACACGAGCGCGCCGTACTCGCTCTCGGTCTCCAGTTTGACCGTGGGCAGTCATTCCCTGGTGGCGAAGGCGTACGACAGCCTCGGCGCGTCCGCCGCCTCCACCCCGGTCGGCATCACGGTCGCCTCCGGGCCCGCCGTGGTCGCCTCGCCGTCCCAGCTCGGCGTCCAGCAGGGCAAGTCGGGCACGTTCTCGGTGAAGCTGTCGACACAGCCGAGCGCGAACGTGACGGTGAGCACGAGCCGCACGAGCGGCAACACCGGTCTGTCCGTGACGGGTGGTTCCGCGCTGACCTTCACCCCGTCCAACTGGAACACCGCGCAGACGGTGACCGTCACGGCGGACTCCTCCGGCACCGGCAGCGCGACCTTCACCGCGTCGGCCACCGGCCACACCAAGGCGACGGTCACGGTCACGGAGCTGCCCGCGTCGAAGGCGTACGACGCCCGCTTCCTGGACCTGTACGGGAAGATCACCAACCCGGCGAACGGCTACTTCTCGCCCGAGGGCATCCCGTACCACGCGGTGGAGACGCTGATCGTCGAGGCCCCGGACCAGGGCCACGAGACCACCTCGGAGGCGTACAGCTACCTGCTGTGGCTCCAGGCGATGTACGGCAAGGTGACCGGCGACTGGTCGAAGTTCAACGGCGCGTGGGACATCATGGAGAAGTACATGATCCCCACGCACGCGGACCAGCCGACGAACTCCTTCTACAACGCCTCCAAGCCGGCCACGTACGCGCCCGAACTGGACACCCCGAACGAGTACCCGGCGAAGCTGGACTCGTCGGTGCCGGTCGGAACGGACCCGATCGCCGGTGAGCTGAAGTCGGCCTACGGCACGGACGACGTCTACGGCATGCACTGGATCCAGGACGTGGACAACGTCTACGGCTACGGCAACGAGCCCGGCACGTGCGAAGCCGGTCCGACGGCCACCGGACCGTCGTACATCAACACCTTCCAGCGCGGCGCGCAGGAGTCCGTCTGGGAGACGGTCCCGCAGCCGACCTGCGACGCCTTCAAGTACGGCGGCAGGAACGGCTACCTGGACCTGTTCACCGGCGACTCCTCGTACGCCAAGCAGTGGAAGTACACGGACGCCCCGGACGCGGACTCCCGCGCCGTGCAGGCCGCGTACTGGGCGGACGTGTGGGCGAAGGCGCAGGGCAAGGGGAGCGACGTGTCCGCGACGGTCGCCAAGGCCGCCAAGATGGGCGACTACCTGCGGTACGCGATGTACGACAAGTACTTCAAGAAGATCGGCAACTGCACGAGCCCGTCCTGCCCGGCCGGCACCGGCAAGGACGCCTCGCACTACCTGCTGTCCTGGTACTACGCCTGGGGCGGCGCCACCGACACCTCCGCCGGCTGGGCCTGGCGGATCGGCTCCAGCCACGTCCACGGCGGCTACCAGAACCCCCTCGCCGCCTACGCGCTCAGCTCGGTCGCCGACCTGAAGCCCAAGTCGGCCACGGGCGCGGCGGACTGGGGCAAGTCGCTCCAGCGGCAGCTCGAGTTCTACCAGTGGCTCCAGTCCTCCGAGGGCGCCATCGCGGGCGGCGCGACCAACAGCTGGCAGGGCCGGTACGCGACCCCGCCGGCCGGCGCGTCCACCTTCTACGGCATGTACTACGACTGGCAGCCCGTCTACCACGACCCGCCGTCCAACCAGTGGTTCGGCTTCCAGGCGTGGTCGATGGAGCGGGTCGCCGAGTACTACCAGCAGACCGGGAACGCCACGGCGAAGGCGATCCTCGACAAGTGGGTCAAGTGGGCGCTGTCCAAGACCACGATCAACCCGGACGGCACCTACCGCATCCCCTCCACCCTCCAGTGGTCGGGCCAGCCCGACACCTGGAACGCGTCGAGTCCCGGCGGCAACAACGGGCTGCACGTCACCGTCGCGGACTACACCGACGACGTCGGCGTGGCCGCCGCCTACGCCAAGACGCTGACGTACTACGCCGCCAAGTCCGGTGACGCCACCGCCAAGTCCACGGCGAAGGCGCTGCTGGACGGCATGTGGAACAACCACCAGGACAGCCTCGGCATCGCCGTCCCGGAGACCCGCACCGACTACAGCCGGTTCGGCGACAGCGTGTACGTGCCGAGCGGCTGGACCGGCACCATGCCGAACGGCGACGCGATCGACTCCTCGTCCACGTTCGCCTCGCTCCGGTCCTTCTACAAGAGCGACCCGAACTGGTCGAAGATCGAGGCCTACCTCAAGGGCGGCGCCGCGCCCGTCTTCACGTACCACCGCTTCTGGGCCCAGGCGGACATCGCCCTGGCCATGGGCTCGTACGCGGAGCTCCTGGAGTAGACCGGCACCTCTTCTCCGGCGGCCCCCACCCGCACTGGGGGCCGCCCCCCGTCATGAGGGGACTCCCGCCATGCGAAGAACCCGCGCCCTCACCGCCGTGCTGGCCCTCGCCGCCGGGCTGCTGTCCGGCACCCCGCCCGCACTGGCCGCCTCCGCCCCGCGCACGGCCCTCGCGGCGGACACCTACACCTGGAAGAACGTCCGGATCGACGGCGGCGGCTTCGTCCCCGGGATCGTCTTCAACCGCTCCGAAAAGAACCTGGTCTACGCCCGCACCGACATCGGCGGCGCCTACCGGTGGCAGGAGCCGACGAAGACGTGGACGCCGCTGCTGGACTCGGTCGGCTGGAACGAATGGGGCCACACCGGCGTGGTGAGCCTGGCCTCCGACCCGGTCGACCCGGACAAGGTGTACGCGGCCGTCGGGACGTACACCAACGGCTGGGACCCGGCGAACGGCGCGGTGCTGCGCTCCGCCGACCGGGGCGCGAGCTGGGGCAAGGCCGACCTGCCCTTCAAGCTGGGCGGCAACATGCCCGGCCGGGGCATGGGCGAGCGGCTGGCGATCGACCCGAACAGGAACAGCGTGCTGTACCTGGGCGCGCCCAGCGGCAGGGGCCTGTGGCGGTCGACGGACTCGGGGGCGACCTGGTCGCAGGTGACGAGCTTCCCGAACCCCGGCACCTACCAGCAGGACCCGAGCGACACGACCGGCTACGCGAGTGACAACCAGGGCATCGTCTGGGTCACCTTCGACGAGTCCACGGGGACGTCCGGGAGCGCGACGAGGACGATCTACGTCGGGGTCGCCGACAAGGACAACGCGGTCTACCGCTCGACGGACGCGGGCGCCACCTGGACCCGGCTGGCCGGCCAGCCGACCGGATACCTGGCGCACAAGGGCGTGCTGGACACGGAGAACGGGTTCCTGTACCTCGCCTACAGCGACAAGGGCGGTCCCTACGACGGCGGCAAGGGCCGGCTGATGCGGTACGCGACGGCCACCGGCACCTGGACGGACATCAGCCCGGTCGCGGAGGCGGACACCTACTACGGCTTCAGCGGGCTGACGGTCGACCGCCGGCACCCGTCCACCGTCATGGCGACCGCGTACAGCTCCTGGTGGCCGGACACCCAGCTCTTCCGCTCCACCGACAGCGGCGCCACCTGGACGAAGGCCTGGGACTACACGTCGTATCCCGACCGCTCGAACCGGTACACCATCGACGTGTCCTCCTCCCCCTGGCTCACCTTCGGTGCCACCCCGTCACCGCCCGAACAGACGCCGAAACTGGGCTGGATGACGGAGGCACTGGAGATCGACCCGTTCGACTCCTCGCGCATGATGTACGGGACGGGCGCCACGCTCTACGGCACCGAGAACCTCACCGAGTGGGACGGCGGCGGCCGGTTCACGGTGCAGCCGATGGTGCGGGGCCTGGAGGAGACGGCGGTCAACGACCTCGCGGCGCCGCCCTCAGGTGACGCCCGGCTGTTCAGCGCCCTCGGCGACATCGGCGGCTTCCGGCACACGGACCTCACCGAGGTGCCGTCGATGATGTACACCTCCCCCACCTTCACGACGACCACGAGCCTGGACTTCGCGGAGTCGGACCCCGCGACGGTGGTCCGGGTCGGCGACCTGGACTCGGGCCCGCACATCGCGTTCTCCACGGACGACGGCGCCAACTGGTTCGCGGGGACCGATCCCCCGGGTGTCTCGGGCGGCGGCACGGTGGCCGCGGCGGCCGACGGCGGCCGGTTCGTGTGGAGCCCGGACGGCACGGGCGTGCGGTACGCGACGGGCTTCGGCACGTCCTGGACGGCGTCGAGCGGCATCCCGTCCGGCGCGCTCGTCGAGTCGGACCGCGTCGACCCGAAGACCTTCTACGGCTTCAAGTCCGGGAAGTTCTACGTCAGTAAGGACGGCGGCGCCACTTTCACCGCCTCCTCCGCGACGGGCCTGCCGAGCGGGGACAGCGTGCGCTTCAAGGCGCTGCCCGGCACGAAGGGCGACGTC
This sequence comes from Streptomyces flaveolus, assembly GCF_000716535.1. GTDB lineage: Bacteria > Actinomycetota > Actinomycetes > Streptomycetales > Streptomycetaceae > Streptomyces > Streptomyces flaveolus_A. The sequence continues at coordinate 220,911 of NZ_JNWV01000010.1, forward strand.
TGGCTGGCGGGCGGGGCGACGGACGGCGCGTACGGCCTGTGGCACTCCACGGACGGCGGCGCGAGCTTCGCCAAGCTGTCGAACGTCGAGCAGGCCGACACGGTCGGCTTCGGCAAGGCCGCGACGGGAGCCTCGTACCAGACGCTGTACACCAGCGCGAAGATCGGCGGAGTGCGCGGCATCTTCCGCTCCACGGACGAGGGAGCGAGCTGGACCCGCGTCAACGACGACGCCCACCAGTGGGGCTGGACGGGTGCGGCGATCACCGGCGACCCGCGGGTGTACGGCCGGGTGTACGTCGCGACCAACGGCCGGGGCGTCGTCTACGGCGACACCTCCGACACGAGCGGCGGCGACGGCGGGAGCGGTGGCGGTGGCGGTGGCGGTGGCGGTGGCGGTGGCGGTGGTACGACTCCGCCACCGGCCGGCGCCTGCACGGTCACCTACGAGATCACCAACCAGTGGGCCGACGGCTTCCAGGCGGAGGTACGACTGACCAACACCGGCGCGACGGCCTGGAACGGCTGGTCCCTCCGCTGGACCTTCCCCGACGGCCAGAGGATCAGCACATGTGGAACGCCGACCACACGCAGTCGGGTTCGGCGGTGACGGCGAAGAACGTGACCTGGAACGGTACCGTGCCGGCGGGCTCCTCGGTCGCCTTCGGCTTCACGGGCAGCCGGTCGGGCGCGAACTCGGAGCCGGCGGTGTTCACCCTGGGCGGCCGGAGCTGCGCGACCGGCTGACCGCGTGGCACTGGTGCGGCGGCGGTTCCCGTGGTGTCCTGGTAGTGGCGGGAAGGACGCGTTGTCAGACGCGGGGAAGCGGCCGGCAGCCGCGCACCGCGCAATCCTGATCCGCGAGAAGCGGGTGACGCCCTTCCCGTCCTGTCGTGCCGGGGCCGCCGCGTGGCGATCTCCGCGGAGAGCGCCCCGGCGTCCGGCACGGATCTCGGACGGCAGGGGCCGGAGGGGCGCTCGTCGCACTGGGCCCGGACAGGACCCGCGCTCGGTTCATGGTGACGCGGGCGGAGTCGGCGCCGGCTTGCGGAAGGCGCGCAGGCTGAAGCGCGGGTCGGGGCGCGGACGGTCCTGGTCGGGCAGTTCGGCCAGGCGGGCGGCGAACTCCTCGGTGCGCGGCTCGCCGGGCGGCAGCAGGGTGAACCAGCCGCGGCGCAGGTCGGCGACGGTGGTGCGGGGGCTGCGGCCCTGCCCGGTGCCGCGGAAGGAGCCGTGTCCGGCGGGTCCGAGTCCGTGCCGGGCGGCGTGGGCGGTGACCGTTCCGGCGGCGTCGGCGGCGGGGCGGCGCGGGCGGGCGGCGAGGACGCCGTCGATGTCGCTGCCGACGTCGTGCGCGGCGGCCTTGTCGACGGTGGTGACGTACACCCCGCCGGGGCGCAGCACGCGGGCGCACTCGCCGACGACCGCGCCCACGTCCTCGGGGTCGTCCAGCAGGTGCAGCAACCAGATGCTGGTGACCGCGTCGAAGGCGCCGTCCGGGAAGGGCAGTCGGCGGCTGTCCGCCCGTACGACCGCGCCGGGCAGCCGGTCCGACGCCCTGCGGACCATGGCGGGGCTGAGGTCCGCGCCGGTCACCCGCAGCCCCGGGCGCGCGGCGGCGAGCCGCCGGGTGACGATCCCGGTGCCGCAGGCGACGTCGAGGAGGCGGCCCGGCTTCCCCGGTATCAGACCGAGGACGGCCTGTGCGGCCTCGTGCGCGCGAGCCTCGCCGCCGCGCGAGGTGTCGTAGTCGCCGGCTTCCTTGTCGTAGTCGAGCACATCGCTCAGTGTGCTCCGTGACCTGGGACGATGTCCTCCACCCTGCGGGCGAGAGCGAAGTCCTTCGCGGTGACGGCGCCGCCCGCGCTGTGGGTGTTCACGCTGAGGGAGACGGTGTTGTAGCCGAGGGTGAGGTCGGAGTGGTGGTCCAGCTCGTCCTGGATGCCGGCGATGTGCACGACGAGGGCCGCCGCGGCGAAGTGGGAGCCGAGCCGGTAGGAGCGGGTGAGGCGGTCGCCGTCCACCGACCAGCCGGGCAGCTCGGCCAGCCGGTCCTCGATCTCCTTCTGCGACAGCGGTTCGACGGCCATGGCCCGGGCTCCCTTCGCTGCGTGCCCCCTGCGGGGCGTGGCGGGTACGGGTTCAGCCTGCCACGTCGACGAGGGGCTCGGCACCGCGACGCGGCCCCGCACAATCCGCTCGTTCCCCCGCCCCGGGCTCGACTAGGGTCGGCGGCATGCCTCTCCCCGCGTCCGGTCCCACCGTTTCCGTCGACGTCACCGGCAAGGGCGTCGGCCCGCTGTTGCGCGCCTGGCGGGAGCGGCGGCGGATCTCGCAGCTCGACCTGGCGCTGCGCGCCGACTCCTCGGCGCGGCACATCAGCTTCGTGGAGACCGGCCGGTCCCGGCCCAGCGAGGAGATGGTGCTGCGGCTCGCCGAACGGCTGGACGTGCCGGTGCGGGAGCGCAACGCCCTGCTGCTGGCGGCCGGTTACGCGCCGCGCTATCCGGAGACCCCGCTGGACGACCCGGCGCTGGACGCGCTGCGCGACGGCATGGAGCGGCTCATCCGGGGCTACGAGCCCTACCCCGCGCTGGTGGTCGACGCCTGCTACACGGTCCTCGCCGCGAACCGGGGCATCGCCCTGCTGCTGGAGGGCGTGCCGGAGGAGCTGATGGTCCCGGCGCCGAACGCGATGCGGCTGACCCTGCATCCGGAGGGGCTGGCACCGCGCATCAGGAATCTGCGGGAGTGGCGCGGGCATCTGCTGTCCCAGATGGAGCGGGAGATCGCCCTGCACCGCTCGGACCGGCTCCGCGCCCTGTACGAGGAGGTGGCGGCCTATCCGGTGCCCGAGGAGCCGTCCGGCGGCGAACCCGCCGAGCCCGTGCCGTACTTCGCGCTGCCGCTGCGCATCGAGCACGCCGGCCGGACCCTGTCGTTCGTGTCCTCGATCTCCACGTTCAACACGCCGATGGACGTCACGGTCGCCGAACTCGCCATCGAGACGTTCCTGCCGGCGGACCCGGCGACCGCCAAGTACCTGCACACGCTGACCGGTTGAGGCTCCTTGCCTCGGGCACGTGTGCGAGACGGCAACACATGACAGACTGCTCCCCGCGTGAATCGGTGCGCAGGGGAGGGCGTGGCGGTGAGTGAGCGGCGGGCTGCGCCCACCGTGGGTCAGGTGGTGCTGGGCAAGCGGTTGCAGGAGCTGCGGGAGGCCGCGGGACTCAGCCGTGAGGAGGCCGCCCGGGTCCTGCGGGTGGCGTCGGCGACCGTACGGCGGATGGAGATGGCCGAGGTCGCGTTGAAGATCCCTTACGTGCAGGTGCTGGTGACCACCTACGGGGTGCCGGAGGAGGAGGCCGACGCGTTCGTGCGGCTGGCCGAGGAGGCGAACCAGCCGGGCTGGTGGCAGCGGTTCCACGACGTGCTGCCGGACTGGTTCAGCCTGTACGTCAGTCTGGAGGGCGCCGCCCGGGTCATCCGCTCCTACGAGCCGCACTTCGTGCCCGGTCTGCTGCAGACCGAGGAGTACGCGCGCGCGGTGATGGAGGCGGGGACGATCGGGCAGACCTCGCCGGAGACGGTCGAGCGGCACGTGTCGCTGCGCATGGAGCGACAGCGGCTGCTGGAGCGGGAGGACCCGCCCCATCTGTGGGTGATCATGGACGAGACGGTGCTCAGGCGCCCGGTGAGCATGCGGCCCGAGGTGCTGCGGGACCAGTTGGACCGGCTGCTGGAGTACGCCGGGCGGGACCGGGTCACGCTGCAGATCGCCGAGTTCGCGTCGGGCCCGCACCCGGGGACGTACGCGCCGTTCACGCTGTTCCGGTTCGCCGAGCCGGAGCTGCCGGACATGGTGTTCACCGAGTACCTGACGGGCGCCCTCTATCTGGACTCGCGTCAGGAGGTGGCCGCGCACCTGGAGGTGCTGGACCACATGACGGCCCGGGCCGCGTCCGCCCAGCGCACGCTGAAGCTGCTGCGGGAGCACCGCAAGAGCCTCTGAGCCCGGTGTGACCCGTACGGGTCTGCGGACGGGTGCGTTCCCGGGGCCGCCCCTAGGTTCTGAGTAGTGCCCGAGTGGTGCGGCCCCGGCCAGGCGGGCGGGGCCGCCCCGGCGACGCGAAGGAGGCCTGATGCCCTCGGACGCGGTGCTCTACCAGGCGGCGGCCCTGTGCCTGACCTACCCGGACGACGACCTGATCGCCCGGCTGCCGCTGCTGCGCGAGGCCGCCCCACAGCTACGGGCGTTCACCGACCACGCGGCCGTCACCCCGCAGCGGGAACTGGCCGCGCACTATGTGCGGGTCTTCGACCCAGGGAACCGGCACAGCCTGTACCTGAGCCAGTGGCACGACGGCGGCACCCGGCGGCGCGGGACGGCCCTGGTCCGCTTCCAGGACGTCTACCGCCGGCACGGCCTGGAGTGCAGCGGCAACGAGCTGCCGGACTTCCTGCCGGCGGTGCTGGAGTTCACCTCGCGGACCGGCGACACCGGCCTGCTGACCGAGTACCGCGACGGCCTGGAGCGGCTGCGGACCCGGTTGACCGACTACGGCACACCGTACGCGGGCGTCCTGGACGCGGTGTGCGCCACCGTGCCGGCCCCGCCCACCGCGGCACCCCCGTGACCGGATGCCGCGCCCCGGGCGGGGGCGCGGCATCCGGGGCGGTACGGGCGTCAGGCCAGCTCGGCCGTCAGCGTGATCGTCGTACCGGTCAGGGCCTGGCTGACCGGGCAGTTCTTCTTGGCGTCCTCGGCGGCGGACCGGAAGCCGTCCGCGTCCAGTCCCGGCACCTCGCCGCGCACGGTGAGGTGGATGCCGGTGATGCCCTCGCCGGGCTGGAAGGTGACGTCGGCGTTGGTCTCCAGCCGGGTGGGCGGGGTGCCGGCGCCGGCCAGGGCGTGCGAGAGGGCCATGGAGAAGCAGCTCGAGTGGGCGGCGGCGATCAGCTCCTCGGGGCTGGTCTTGCCGTTCGCGTCCTGGGCGCGCGAGGCCCACGTGACCGGCTGCTGGCCGATGCCGGAGGAGTCGAAGGTGACGATGCCGTTGCCTTCGAGCAGGTTGCCTTCCCAGACGGTGTGCGCGGTGCGCGTGGTTGCCACGATGCTTCCTTTCGCGAGTGTCGCGGTTCCGGGGTTCCCGGATGTCCCTATCCGATCACATCCGGGCTCAGCGCACTGAGAAGACCGGCCCACGGGGCGTGAACGGCAGGTGTCTTCCCTGCGGGATCAGATAGGCGTGCTCCCTGCGCACCCGCAGCACGTCGCACCAGCCGTCGGTGATCACCAGCACCGGCGCGGCGGGCGGGAAGTCCTCGGCCCGGTGCAGCAGGTCGATGCCGGGCTGCAGGACGGTGCCGCCGCGCCCGTGCACCCGTACCCGCCCGGCGATCTCGGTGACCGGCAGATAGCCGGCGTCGTGCGGGGCGGCGTCGCAGAACACCACGCGGGCGGCCGGTACGTCCCGGGCCTCGGCGTAGGAGGCGATGGCCCCGAGCGCCTTGCCGAGCAGGGTGGTGCCCATCGAGCCGGAGGTGTCGAGGACCACCCCGAAGGTGCAGCGGGCGACCTCCTCGGGCGGGAACCAGCGGCCCGCGCGGGGGATGTCCGGGGTGGAGGCCTGGCGGCGCGCCGGGCGGGCGTAGGACCGTACGGGCTCCGGGCGGGGGACGAACTCGTCGAACCAGCGGGCCAGTCGCGCGTCCCAGGGCAGCGGCGGGTGGCTGAGGGCGCGGATCTCCTCGACCAGGCCGCCGGGCAGGAAGCCGCGCTCCTGGGTCTGGTGCAGGTCCAGGCCGCGGGTGAGCCCGCGGCGGTAGAACTCGTCGAGGTCGACGTGGTCGGCGGCCGGGCGCAGCGGGCCGCCGAGGACGTCGCCTGCGCCCTTGCCGCGCAGCGTGGCCAGGCGCCGCATCCGGCGCAGGTCGCCGGCGATGCGGTCGTAGACCTCCTCCGCGGACAGGCCGGCCAGCCGCGGGTCGTGCAGCAGCCCCTCGGGCATGGTGCCGACGCGCATCTCGACCAGCCAGCCGTTGATGACGTAGTCGCAGGCGATGTTGAACAGGTAGGGGTCGCGGGTGCCGCAGCGGTCGCCGTGGCGCAGGGCGGCATGCAGCATCTCGTGGGCGAGGACGAACCGCCACTCCTCGTCCTCGAACGTGCGCAGCGGGTTGACGTAGATCTCCCCGGCCCCGGGGTCGACGGCGGCGATCTGGATGCCGTGGGCCCGGGCGAGTTCGGCGTCGGCGACCAGGGTGATGCCGGCCGCGATGCCGCCGAGCAGCGGGTAGGAGGAGATGAACCAGCTCAGGGCCTTCTCCCAGGGGCGGCGCGGGGTCCGCTCGCCGTCGAGGCTGTCCAGGCGTCCGCCGGCCATGTCCATCGCGGCGGACACGGTCCGGGTCAGGGCGGTGGCGAACGCGAGCTGGCGGTCGGGGGCGGGTCCCCGCCAGGTGAGCCATTCGGTGAGGACCTGGTCGGGTTCGGGCCCCGCGGTGCCGCAGCGTTCGTAGGCGGGCGGCAGGCCGTGGGCGCGCCAGCGGGCGGCGAGCCGCTCCTCGTCGCCGTCGGGGTAGCTCACGGGCAGGTGCTCGGGGGTGGTGCCGACGGGGAAGCCGAGCAGGAAGCGGTTGACGACGACGCAGCGGGCGGCGAGGTCGTACCGGTCGGGCTGTTCCCGCGCGCCCGGGGCGGCCGGGAGGTGCCCGAAGCCGAGGTGCAGAGCGGCGTGTGCGAGCGCCCACGCCCAGGCGCCGGGGTCGGCGAGCCGGTCGGGGTGGGCGTGCACGGTGCCGTCGGAGTCGGTGACGACCAGGCCCTCGCGCGGGGCGAAGGCGCAGGTCTCGGTGCGGCACACGTCGAACTCCACGGCCGCGAGGGCCGGGTTGGCGCGCAGCAGCCGCATGCCCGCGGCGAACGCCTCGCCGGCCGGGTCCCGCTTCTTCTTCGGCGGGGTGCGGCTCACCGCCGCGCCTCCACCAGGCGGGGCATGTCGCGGGCGGCCTCGACCAGGAACCAGGACGGCAGGACGGGGTTGCCGTCGGCGTCCGAGGCGATGACGGTCTGGGCGACCTCCACCGAGATCTCGGCGAGCTGCACCAGCAGCGACTTGGCGCGGTAGGCGGTCTGCCGGCCGTTCGCCGACATGTGCTCCTTGCTCGCGGGCAGTTCCTTCACGAGCCGGCCGCGGAAGGACTCGGCGAGGTAGTACAGCAGGTCGCGGTCCTGGACGCGGTGCGGCCAGCGGGCGTCGCCCTTGAGGATCGCCTCGATCCCGAACCGGCTGCGCACGATCTTGACGTAGCCGCAGAAGGCGGTGGCGTGCCGGGGCGTGAGCGTGCCGTGCGCGAGGACGCTCAGGGTCGGCTCGTCGAGGTCGGCGCCGAAGGAGTGCAGGGCGTCGGAGAGCATGTGCCAGGAGCGGGGCGTGGAGAACGGCTCCTCGGTCTTGGGCGGCTTGGACCACAGGTGGTCCGGCCGGTCGGTGAGGTGGTCCGTGATCCACGGGTGGATGCCGTTGTCCGCGGCCCACGCCAGCCAGTCCTTGGCGGACACCTCCAGATGGACGTGGGTGAGCCGGTTCACGAGGGCGGAAGCCAGCGGCCGGGCCAGGGCGTTGTCGGTGGAGCGGTTCCCGGCGCCGATGACGACGGACCCCTGCGGCAGCTCGTAGTTCCCGATCCGGCGGTCGAGGATGAGGGAGTAGAACGCCTTCTGCACGTCCGGGGTGGCCGCGTTCAGCTCGTCGAGGAACAGGCAGTACGGCTCGTCCCGCGCGATCGTCTCCGGCGGGCAGAACACCGAGCGCCCGTCGCGGATCTGCGGCACGCCGATCAGGTCCTCGGGGGCGAGCTGGGTGCCGAGCAGGCTCACGCACTCCAGACCGAGCGAGGCGGCGAACTCCCGCACCAGGGAGGACTTGCCGATGCCCGGGGCGCCCCAGAGGAAGACGGGCCGGACGGTGGCGAGTCCGAGGAGGATTTCGGGGACACGGGCGGGGGTGACGGTGACGGCGGCCTGCAAAGCGCAAAGTCCTCGGGGTGTTCGAGTGGCGTGGCGACTCGGACAGTGTGCGTGTACGGCGGTGCGGGCGCAGCCGAATTTCAGGCGGCCCGCTCCTCCTCCACGTCCGGGGTGAGCGGCACCTGGGGCCCGTCCAGCTCGCTCAGCCAGCGGCGGAGCACGTGGTGGACGTGCTCGGCGCCGGTCAGTTCCTCGCCGTCCCCGGCCGGTGCGGACAGCTCGCGCGGGGAGAGCAGGAACGGGTGGGACTGGGCGCCGCCGAGCCCGCCGTGCGAGCCGATCTGTTCCTCGAAGGCGAGGACCTCGCCGTCGGCGGGGTCGTAGGCGGAGTTCACCATGATGTCGGCGGTGTGCGGGAAGGAGTGGGTGCGGCGGACGGCGTCGGCGGCGCCGGCGCCGAAGCGGGCCAGCGGGCCGGGCTCGTGGTCCAGCTCGGCCAGCGGGATCTCGGCACCGTAGGCGCCGAGGACGACGCCGCCGTGCTCCTCGCTGCGCACGAGGAGGAAGCCGATGCCGGGATGGTTGGCGAGGGTGGTGAGCAGGGCGGGGTGGCGGGCGTCGATCTCTTCCTTGGTCATGCGGTGCGGGACGTCCGGGAAGGAGATGAGGCCGAGGTTCCCGGAGGCCAGCACGATCGGCTCGGAGCGGCGGGAGGGGCGGTGCTGCTCGTCCTGCTCCTCCACCGGCCGGCGCAGGGCGGCGCGGACGGCGGCGCGGGCCTCGGCGCCGCTGCGGGTGCGCTGGGCGCGGCGCGGGACGGGCAGTCCGCAGCCGGCCCGGACCAGGTCGCCGAGGGTGAGGCCGTAACGGGCGTGGAACGTTTCGCCGGGGCTCTGTCCGTGGTCGGAGAGGACGACGATCCGGTAGGGGCGCGGGGCGTGTTCGGCGACCCGTTCGAGGAGGGCGAGGGAGCGGTCGAGGCGCTGCAGGACCTTCTCGGCGTCGCGGCCGCGCGGGCCGGAATGGTGGGCGACCTCGTCGTAGGCGACGAGGTCGGCGTAGACGGCGGTGCGGCCGGCGAGCATGTCGCCCATGACCGCGGCGACGACGACGTCGCGTTCGACGACGGTGGCGAAGGCGCGTACGAACGGGTAGAGGCCGCCCCGGCCGACGCGCGGGCGCTGTCCGCGCAGCCGGGCGCGGGTGGACTGGCCGATCTCGCGGGCCACCTCGGCGACGAACGACAGGGCGGTGCGGACGGCGTTGGCCGGGTCGCAGAAGTAGGCGAAGTACCCGGCGCGGGAACGGTTCGCCGGGCTGCGGCGGCGGGCGGCGATCGACAGCACGAGGGCCTGTTCGCCGGCGCCGCCGCTGAACAGGTTGCCCCGGCTGGCGCCGTCGACGGTGAGCAGTCCGCCGTCTCCGGTGTGGAGTATGGCGCGGCGCTGCAGCTCGGCGGCGCTGGTCGGCCGGTTGCAGACCATCACCTCGCCCCGGTCCTTCTCGTACCAGCGGAACGCCGGCACGTCGAAGGTGCTGCCGTGCAGTATGCCGAGCTGACTGGCGCCGGTCTGGCTTGACCAGTCGGTGCGCCAGGGCGTGAGGCGGTGGGTGGGCCGGACCCGGCCCGCCGCCGGCAACGCGGTGCCGGCCGCCGGCGGTGTGCGCTCGTCCGCCCAGCCGGCCCCGCTCGTCGGCCGTACGCCGTCGCCGCCGGTCAGCCAGCGGCCCACCGTCGGCATCAGCCCCTTGCGGACCGCGTCGACCAGGACGTCGTGGCCGACGCCGTCGAGCTGCACGCACAGCAGCCCGGGCGCGGTGGGGCAGGGCGGATGGGCCCGGCGGCTGCGGGTGGCGAGGCGGTGCAGGCGGCGCCGGTAGGCCTCGTCGTCGCGCACGGTGAGGGCCGCGCCGGTGGCGGAGGCGACGGCGGACATCACGGCGGCCACGATGACGGCGGTCTCGGGCGCGGCCTCACCGCGTCCGGAGGGGTTGATGCGCAGGGCGAGCAGCAGCAGGGAGCCGTTGAGGAAGAAGACCAGCAGGCCGAGGACGAGGGCGGGGACGAGTAGCAACAGGCGGACCAGGAGCGGCCAGACCACGGCCGAGAGGAGGCCGAAGGCGCCGGCACCGCAGGCGGCGGCCACGGCGATGCGGGTGGCGCTGTCACCGTCGGCGGACTGGAGCTGGAAGTCGGGCAGGACCGCGGCGAGGACCAGCATGGTGACCGTGGAGACCGCCCATACGGCGACGCTCCGCCCGACCTGACTGGCGATCCGTCGCCACCGCACCCCGCGCACGCCCCGTACACCTCACGTCCCGGCCCTCCCCCACCCTGCGGCCGGGGGGCCTCCTCTCGCTTCACCGGCCCGATCGAGCCCGGCTCCACCTTGTCACACGGGCCGCCGTCCGCCCGCGCGGGCCGTCGGGAGCGGGACGGGGACGGGTTCAGCGTCCGTCGTAGCCGGCCGTCGGCATCGACAGCCGGCGGTGCACCCGTGCCTTCATCTGCGCGTCGTACGCCGGCTCGGCCCGCCCCACCGTCTCCACGCGCACGCCCCGGCGCGCGCACTCGGCGGTGAACTCCTCCACCGACGACAGGGCCCGGCGCAGCACCCGGAGGCTGGGCGCGACGAACACGTCCACCCCGGGCCGCACCCCGTCCCAGAGCGCGCAGTGGTCGAAACGCAGTCCGCCGACGAGAAGTTCCCGGGCGACCACGTAGCCGCGCTCGGCGGCCCAGCGGGCGCACATCGCGTGCTGGCTGCGCGAGTCCACCAGGAAGGGGTCGGCCTCCAGCTCCTCCAGGGGTGTGAGGCTGGCGATGGCGGTGACCCGCACGGTCGTGAGCGCTCCGAAGGCACCCCGCGGCTGTCCCATGGCGTCCCCCTCACCTCCGGGTTTCGCCGCCGACCCTACTCCTGCCCGTAGGCTTCGGGGAGTCGCGTGAAGGAGGCGAAGAAGGTGCCGGTGGAGATCACCTGGTGGGGTCACGCCACCTGTGCGCTGGAGGATGCGAACGTACGCCTGCTGACCGACCCCCTGTTCGCCCGCCGGCTGGCACATCTGCGACGCCGCCGGGGTGCCGTGCCGCCCCCCGACGCGCGCCGAGCGGACGTGGCGCTGGTCTCCCACCTGCACGCCGACCATCTGCACCTGCCGTCGCTGGCCTGCCTCGACCCGGGCACGCGCCTGCTCGTGCCCCGGGGCGCACCACGGGCGGTACCCGGTCTGCGCCGGCTGCGACAGCTACGGATCACCGAGGTGGTCCCCGGGGACGAGGTGCGGATAGGCGAGTTGCTGGTGCGTGTGGTTCCGGCGCTGCACGACGGGCGGCGGCTGCCGGTGGGCCCGCACCGCTCGCCCGCGCTGGGCTACGTCATCGAGGGCGAGGCGCGCACGTACTTCGCCGGGGACACCGGGCTGTTCGACGACATGGCCGAGCGGGTGGGGCCGGTGGACGTGGCGCTGCTGCCGGTGGGCGGCTGGGGGCCGTATCTCGGGGAGGGGCATCTGGACGCGGGGCGCGCGGCGCGGGCGCTCGCCCGGCTGGCGCCGCGGGTGGCGGTGCCGGTGCACTACGGGACGTACTGGCCGATCGGCATGGACGCGGTGCGCCCGCACGAGTTCCACGCGCCGGGCGACGAGTTCGTGCGGCTGGCGGCGGTGGCCGCGCCGCGGGTGGCGGTGCACAGGCTGGGGCACGGGGAGAGTGTGCGGCTGGAGGTCGCGCGGTGACGTGGCTCGCCGACGCGTCGCGGGCCGTGACGCCCGAGTCCACGCAGCAGGTGGTGGGCTATCCGTCGTTGTTCCTGCTCGTGCTGATCGGGGCGCTGGTGCCGGTCGTGCCGACGGGCGCGCTGGTGAGTTCGGCGGCGGTGGTGGCGTTCCACCGGACGGCGCCGTACTCGCTGGCGCTGGTGTTCGGGACGGCGTCGCTGGCCGCGTTCCTCGGGGACGCGGCGCTGTACTGGCTGGGGCGGCGCGGCATGCGGTCCAAGAACGGATCGCGGTGGCTGGAGGCGATCCGGTCGCGGGCGCCGGAGGACCGGCTCGCGCAGGCGCGGGGGAAGCTGGCCGAGCACGGGGTGGCGGTGCTGGTGCTGTCCCGGCTGGTGCCGGCCGGGCGGATACCGGTGATGCTGGCCTGTCTGATGGCGGAGTGGCCGCTGCGGCGGTTCGCGCGGGGGAACCTGCCCGCGTGTCTCGCCTGGGCGGCCACGTATCAGGTGATCGGGATCCTGGGGGGTTCGTTGTTCGACGAGCCGTGGGAGGGGGTCGTGGTGGCGGTGGTGCTGACCGTCGTCATCAGCGCGGCGCCCGGTGTGTGGCGGCGGGTCCGCGCCGCCGGGTGACGGACCGTCGCGGGCTGGGGCGCCCCTCACGCGACGCTTCGGTCCAGCACCTTTGAGGCTCCCACCGGGAGGTCCCACAGGTCCTCGCGGTCCAGCCCCGCCTTCTCCCAGGCCACCCGGGCCCTGTCGAGCGGTTCCATGACCGGTTCCGCCGAGAGGATGAACGTGGCCCAGTGCATGGGGGCCATGCGGCGGGCGCCGAGGTCGAGGGTGGCCTGGACCGCTTCCTCGGGGTCGCAGTGGACGTCGCTGAGCCACCAGCGGGGGTCGTAGGCGCCGATGGGCATCAGGGCGAGGTCGATGCCGGGGTAGCGGCGGCCGATGCGGGAGAACCAGTGGCCGTAACCGGTGTCGCCGGCGAAGTAGAGGCGCTGTCCGTCGGAGTCGGTGAGGACCCAGCCGCCCCACAGGCTGTGGCAGGTGTCGGTGAGGGTGCGCTTGGACCAGTGGTGGGCGGGGACGAAGTCGAAGCGGACCCCGGAGAGTTCGGCGCCCTCCCACCAGTCGAGTTCGGTGACGCGGGTGAACCGGCGGCGGCGGAACCAGCGGCCGAGACCGGCGGGCGCGAACACCGGGGTGTCGCGCGGGAGTCGGCGCAGGGTGGGGGCGTCCAGGTGGTCGTAGTGGTTGTGGCTGATGACGACGGCGTCGACGCGGGGCAGGCTCTCCCAGGGCACGCCCACGGGGGTGATGCGGGCCGGGGTGCCGAGGATGCGGCGGGACCAGACGGGGTCGGTGAGGACGGTCAGGCCGCCGATGCGGACGATCCAGCTCGCGTGTCCCGCCCAGGTGACGGCGAGGGTGCGGGTGTCGACGCGGGGCAGCGGGGCCGGCGCGTAGGGCAGGCGGGGGATGTCGGCGAGGCCTTCGGGGCCGGGGCGCACGGCGCCTTCGCGGGCGAAGCGGGCGAGGCCCTTCAGGCCGGGCAGCGGGGCGGTGAGCCGGTCGTGGAACGTGCGGGGCCAGGCCCGGTGTTCGCCCAGCGGGCGGGGCTCGGCCAGGGGCGGGAAAGGGGGCGCGAGGGAGGCCGGCGTGCCGGGTTCGCCGGCTGCCGTGGTCGTCGTCGTGGCCGGGCCGGGCTCATGCGTCTGCTGCGTCATCGAGGAGGCTCCCATCGCTGAGCGTCGTCGCGGAGATCGTCGAAGGCCGACCTCAAGGAGATCAACGCGCGTTGCACGTGTGGCAGTTCCAATGGTTCTGGTGACGTGAGGCATTCCGTGCGTTCCTCGTCCGTGGCGCCCAGCAGGGGCCCGGTGGCGAGCCGGACGCGCAGCGCTCCGAGGTCGTCGCCGAAGCGGTGGCCGCCGGGCGCGGGCATGCCGAGCCGTGCGGTGAGGAGGTCCTCCAGTTCCTGTGCGTCGCCGACGCCTTGGGCGGCGAGCGGTTCGCGCAGCGGGCCGAGATCGACGTACAGGTGCCGGCCGGCCTGCGGGGGCCGGGCGAGCGCGCCGGCGGCGACGACGGCGGCGTGCGCGGCGGCGGCCACGCGCGCGTGCAACCGTACGGTGGCCTCTCGGCGTTCGATGACGGGCGGGGGTTCGTCCAGGGCGTAGCCGGCGGCCGCGGCGACCGGTGTGGGGAGACGGGCGCCGAGCGCGGTGAGGATGTCGAGCACGCGCGCGTGGAGGTGCCGTCCGCCGTCGGTGGCCGGGAAGCGGGCGATGGCGGCGGGCCAGCCGGGGGGCAGCAGGGCGCCGGCCAGGTCGGTGACCACGGTGACCTGGTCGGGCCACATCTCGGCGGGGCTGAGCAGGACGGTGTCGTGCGGGGCGTGCAGGGTGTCCCGCCAGGTCTCGTCGCTGACCACGTGCAGGCCCTCGCCAGTGGCGGCCTCGACGGTCTCGTGCAGCAGTTCGGGCGGGGTGACGGTGGCGGTGGGGTCGTCGGCGACGGACAGCACCAGCAGACGGGGGTCGCCGCCCTCGGCGCGGACCCGGCGGACGGTCTCCAGCAGGGCGTACGGGTCGGGGACGCCGCCGCCCTCGGCCGGCGTGGGCACATGGAAGGCGGGCCGGCCGAGGATGCGGGCGTACGGGGCCCACCAGGCGGCGCAGGGCCGGGGTACGAGGACGTCCGCGCCGTCGCCGGCGAGCGCGGCGGTCAGGGCGAGCAGCAGGGCGGGGGCGCCGGGTCCGGCGGCCACCTGGTCGGGGACGCAGGGCAGGCCGCGCCGGGTCCAGTAGCCGCAGGCCGCCTCCAGCAGGGCGGGGGACCCGCCGACGGGATGGGCGTCGGCGCGGCTCGCGGCGGCGGAGAGTACGGCGGAGAGTTCGGGGAGCACGGGGAGGCCGTCGCCGGGGAGCAGCGGGCCGTAGCGGACGGGGCCGTGACCTTCTTCGGGGTCCGTCCGCCGCATGTCCGCCTCCGCGCAGTCCGTGGTGCCGTCGTGCCGCCCGATCCGGGCCGTGCTGTCCTCGTGGGCTGCTGTGCCGTCCGCGCGTGCCGTGGGGGTCTGTGACCTGTCGGGGCCGGCGTCCGTCTCGTCGTCCGTGCCGTGTCGTGTGCGTCCTGTGGTGTCTCGGGCCGGCTGTGCGGCGGGCGGTTCCGGTGGGGTCCCTGGGCGGTGCCCTCGGAAGGGGTGTACCCGCCGGACGGCTCTCCATGGGCGGTGGCCGGAGTTGCCCGGATCACATCGCCGCGGGTTCGCCTCCGCGGAACCGCCGGTGGCCGAACAGCCGGTAGACGGCGCCCGCGCAGGCGGCGGCGATGAGGGCGGCGCCGGCGGCCAGTGCGGGGACCGAGTCGCCGAAGGTGCCGCCCCGGCCGGCGTCCACGCCGTGCTGGACGCCGGCCGGCGTGCACGCGTCGGAGCCGTGGGACTCGCGGCAGCTGCCGTCCGAGCAGGTCGCCTCCCGCGACTGCGCGCACCAGTCGTCGTCATGACCGCAGGAGCCCGCCCCGGCGCCGCCCCCGGCCCCAGCGCACTCCCGCCCGGAACCGTCCTGCCCGGCGGAGTCCTTGCTGGTGCCGTCCCGCCCGCCGGAGTCCTTCCCCGTGCTGTCCCGACCGGCGGAGTCCTTGCCGGTGTTCTGTCGTCCGGCACTGTCCTGCCCGACGCCCTCCCGCCCGGCTCCCGTCCCGCCCCCGTCCTTGCCGGCACCGTCCGGTCCGGTCGCCTGTCCGGGTCCCACCTCCCCGGCGTCGAGTCCACCCGCACCGTCCTGGCCGAGGCCGTCCTGGCCGAGGCCGTCCCACGCCGTACCCGGCCCGGTCCCGGCGCCCGGGTCCCCGATGCCGTCCAGTCCGGGCACGGCCCCCGCGTCCTCCCGCCCGGCGTTCTGCGGGCTGTCCGGACCACACGGTGTGCCGTCCACGCAGACCGGGTACGGCGCCGTGGGGGCCTCGCCGCTCCGCGTGACGGGGTGGCCGCCGGTCAGGGGCTTGCCCGGGGTCTCGGAGGCGGACGGGCAGGGGCCGTCGACGGTCCGGCCGGCGGCGGGGACGGCGCCCCGGGGGGCGCTCCCGGCCTCGTCACCGGCGATGGTGCGGGCGGTGACCCGGCTGGGGTGCGGGGTGCCGTCGGGCAAGGCCGGTGAGGTGGCGGCGAGCGCGACCGGTGCCGGTCCGCCGACGGGGTCGCAGGACGCGGCGGCGGGACGGGTGGTGCCGGAGGCGGGGGCCGCGACGGCGGTGGGGCCGGTGAGGGCGAGCACGGCACCGGCGGCGAGGGCGGCGGACAGGGCGCGGGCGGTGCGGCGCATGGGAGGGGCTCCTCGACAGCGGACGGCGGATGGCGGATGGCGGCGGGAAACGGCCGGGCGTCGGCACGCGGTACGGCGTGCACCGGCGTACCGGTCGCGCGCGGTGCGGCCGTCGTACAGGGCGTCGGCGACACCGTGCGGTGCCCGGGTGACGGGGGCACGGGTCGTGCCCTCGCTGCCATGACAGCCCGCGGGCCGCCGTACCGCGCGCGGCCGGAGCCCATTAGCGGGACACGCGGGGCCGGCCGGGTGACAGTCCGGCCGGCGGCACGCACGAGGCGCCCCGGAACCCGCCCCCGCACCCGCCCCCGGAGGTTTTCCGTCCCCCGCGCAGGTGACTCGGTAAGCGCTGACCGGATCGTCCGCTTCGCACTGCACCGGGAGGTCTCTCCATGAGCACCAAGGTCTCGGACCACATCCTCGAGCGCCTGCGCGCTTGGGGGGTGGAACAGGTTTTCGGCTACCCGGGCGACGGCATCAACGGGCTGCTCGCCGCCTGGGGCCGCGCCGAGGACCAGCCGCGGTTCATCCAGTCCCGGCACGAGGAGATGTCCGCGTTCGAGGCGGTCGGGTACGCGAAGTTCAGCGGCCGGATCGGGGTCTGCGCGGCGACCTCGGGGCCGGGGGCCATCCATCTGCTCAACGGCCTGTACGACGCGAAACTGGACCATGTGCCGGTGCTGGCGATCGTCGGGCAGACCAACCGGACGGCGATGGGCGGTTCGTACCAGCAGGAGGTCGACCTGCACACGCTGTTCAAGGACGTCGCCTCGGAGTTCGTCGAGACGGTGACCGTGCCGGAGCAGTTGCCGAACGTGCTGGACCGGGCCATCCGGACGGCGTACGCCCGGCGCTGCCCGACCGCGCTGATCATCCCGGGCGATGTGCAGGAGCTGGACTACTCGCCGCCGACGCACCAGTTCAAGATGGTGCCCTCCAGCCTGGGGATGAGCGACTACACGGCGACCCCGACGGACGAGGCGCTGCGCCGGGCGGCGGACGTCCTGAACGCGGGCGACAAGGTGGCCATCCTGATCGGACAGGGTGCCGCGGGCGCGGAAGCGGAGGTCCGGGAGGTCGCCGAGCTGCTCGGCGCAGGGGTGGCGAAGGCACTGCTCGGCAAGGACGTGCTGAGCGACGAGCTGCCGTACGTCACCGGGCCGATCGGGCTGCTGGGCAGCCGGGCGTCGTACGAGATGATGCGAGACTGCGACACGCTGCTGACGATCGGCTCGTCCTTCCCGTACACGCAGTTCATGCCGGACTTCGGCAAGGCCCGCGGAGTGCAGATCGACATCGACCCGCACATGATCGGCATGCGCTATCCGTACGAGGTGAACCTGGTCGGTGACGCCCAGGCCACGCTGCGGCGGCTGATCCCGCTGCTGAAGGCGGAGGGCCGCGGGCGCGAGTGGTACGACACGGTGTGCGCGAACGTGAAGCGCTGGCACGAGACGATGGAGCGGCGGGCCGGGCTGTCGGCCGATCCGATCAACCCGGAGCACGTGGCCCGCGCGCTGGACCCCCTGCTGCCGGACAACGCGATCCTCACCTCGGACTCGGGGTCGGTCGCCAACTGGTACGCGCGGCACATCACGATGCGGCCGGGCATGCGCGGTTCGCTGTCCGGGACGCTGGCGACGATGGGCCCGGGCGTGCCGTACGCGATCGGCGCGAAGTTCGCGCACCCTGACCGGCCGGTGTTCGCCCTGGTCGGGGACGGGGCGATGCAGATGAACGGCCTGGCGGAGATGATCACGGCGGCGAAGTACCAGGACCGCTGGTCGGATCCGCGGCTCGTGGTGGCCGTGTGGAACAACCAGGACCTGAACCAGGTGACGTGGGAGATGCGGGCCATGGAGGGCGCCCCGTCGTTCCTGCCGTCGCAGTCGATCCCCGATGTGCAGTACGCGGCCTTCGCCCGGTCGCTCGGTCTGACCGGGATCCGGGTGGAGAAGCCGGAGGACGTGGAGGCGGGCTGGCGGGCCGCCCTGGAGGCGGACGGACCGGCGGTGATCGAGTTCCTCACCGACCCCGCCGTACCGCCGATCCCGCCGCACGCCAGCTGGGAGCAGATGGAGGCCACGGCCGCGTCGATCCTCAAGGGCGACGCCGACCGGGGCTCGATGGTCAAGCAGGGGCTGAAGGCGAAGGTGCAGGAGTTCCTGCCGGGCCGGCAGAAGCACTAGGCCGAGCGGTGGCCGCGCGGCGCCGACCCCGTGTCGGACGTGCGGTACCGGGTACGCGGTGCGGACCTTCGACCCTCTGGAGGGAGACATGCAGCGAGGCAGTGACCGGCTGAGCGTCCACCGGGACGACGAGATGAAACACGAACTGAAGGGTCTGCTCCGGTCCGGCCACCCCACGCGTGTGGAGGAGTGGCACGACCCGGAGCCGGCCGCGGACGACGATCCGGAGGTGTGGAGCGGACCGGTGGGCGGTCTGGGGTCTCCGGCATCGCTGGAGCGGACCCGGCTGGAGCTGGCCCGGCACCTGAGCCGGCACGCCTTCCCCGCGAAGCCGGGCGAGCTGGCCCGGGCACTGCGCCGGAGCAACGCTCCCGGCGGGCTGATCGACGCGGTGGCCGGGCTGCCGCACGGCGGCCGGTACGAGAACATGCAGCAGCTGGCCGAGGCCGTGGCGGGCGGCGCATGAGCCAGGACCAGGCGGCCGACATCGCGCGCGGTGCCACGGTCGACGTGGGGGACGCCACCACGCGGTTTCTGCTGTACGGGCTGCTGCCCGGCTGGTTCGTGCCGGGGCTCGCCGACTGGGCGATGCACCGGCGGACCAGGATCGAGGACACGACGGGGACGAAGGAGTCCCTGATCCATTCGTTGATGATGGCCGAGGTGGGCCTGCCCATCGCGCTCACCCTGCGCTACGAGGTCAATCCGCTGCTGCTGTCCGTGCAGCTCGGCGCGGCGGCGGTGCACGAGGCGACGGCGCTGTGGGACGTGCGGACCGCCGTCCACGGCGACCGTGAGGTCAAGCCCGTCGAGCAGCACATCCACAGCTTTCTGGAGTCGCTGCCGTTCGGCGGGCTGGTCTCGCTGATGTGCCTGCACGCCGATCAGGTGCGGTCGCTGCTGCGCGGGGGGCGCGGGGATCCGGACGCCTGGCGCCTGGTGCCGCGCCGGCGCCCGCTGTCGCCCGGCTACCTGGCGGGCATCGGCCTCGTGGTCGGCGCGTGCGTGCTGCTGCCGTACGGCGAGGAGCTGGTGCGCTGCCGGCGGGCGGCCCGGGCGAGGAAGCGCCGGGCCCGGGCCCACCGGGCCACGCTGCGGAGAGTGAAAGGAAGCTGAGGAATCATGCGTATCGCGTTTCTGGTGGCACCCGAGGGCGTCGAGCAGGTCGAGCTGACCGAGCCGTGGCAGGCGGCCTCCGGTGCCGGGCACGAGCCGGTGCTGGTGTCGACCCAGTCCGGGAAGATCCAGGCGTTCAACCATCTCGACAAGGCGGACACCTTCCCCGTGGACGAGGTGGTGGGTGAGACGTCGGCCGGGTCGTTCGGCGGTCTCGTCCTGCCGGGCGGGGTGGCCAACCCGGACTTCCTGCGGATGGACGAGAAGGCCGTCGCGTTCGTGAAGGACTTCTTCGAGCGGGGCCGTCCGGTCGCCGCGATCTGCCACGCGCCGTGGACGCTGGTGGAGGCGGACGTCGTGCGCGGCCGGGTGCTGACCTCCTGGCCGAGTCTGCGCACCGACATCCGGAACGCCGGCGGCACCTGGGTGGACGAGCAGGTGAAGATCTGCGATCACGGCTCCAACCAGCTGGTGACCAGCCGCAAGCCGGACGACCTGAAGGCGTTCTGCGACGCGTTCCTGCACGTGTTCGCCGGCGAGGCCGGCTGACCGGACGAGGGATGTGCGGGGGCCGGCCCGTCAGGGCCGGCCCTTTCGTGTGAGTGCCTCGTCTCGTGAGGGTGCCGTCCTGCGGGTGTGCCCGGGGCGGCGTCAGGTGCCGGGCGTGCCCGGGGTCGCCGTCTCGCCGCAGCCGCGCTCACGGGCGCCCTCGCGGGTGCGGGCCGCGCTCACCAGGCGGCGTGGGTTGCGGCGCAGGTACTCGCCTTCCAGCTGCGCCATGCGCTCGTTGTGGGCCCGCAGTGCGTCGTTCGAGCCGTACAGGAGAGTGTCGTGGCGCGTGCGGTGGATCGTCTCCAGCTCCTTCATGAGCTGCTGGTCGTCCAGCCGGCTGGGGTCGACTCCGGTCATGGTGGTGCCCCGCTCGTCGTGTTCGTTCATGGGCTACGGGTACCCGCCCGGCACGCACTGCCCCCGAGCGATTTCCGGGAGGAATCCATGGAGCTCGCGTTCCTGAGTCCACTGTACGAACATCCGGGGTCCTGGGCCTCCGCGTACGTCGACCTGTCGCAGCACGACGAGGACATGGGGCACCGGCGGCATCTGACGGCGGAGGCGGTGGCCCGGCAACTGCGCGAGCAGGGTGCCGACGAGGCCACCTGCCGGGCGGTGTACGACACCCTGGACGCGCTGCGGCACAGCACGGAGCCGTACGGGCGGGCCGTCTTCGCCCGCAGCGGCGAGGTGGTGCTCCAGGTGCCGCTGACCCAGACCCCGCCGCACGGCCTGGTGCACTGGGGAACGCTGCCGCACGTCACGCCGTTGCTGGACCTGGCCGGGGAGGACCCGGTGTCGCTGGTGGCGTACATCGACCGCACCGGTGCCGACTTCGAGCTGCGCAGCGCGGTGCTCCAGGAGGAGGCCGGGCACGTCACGGGCACCCGGCAGTGGCCGATGCACCGGTCGAAGGCCTCCGACTGGTCCGAGCGGCACTTCCAGCTCAAGGTGGAGAACACCTGGGAGTACAACGCCCGGGAGATCGCCGAGGCGCTCGCGGACTGCCAGGCGGAGACCGGGGCCGACCTGCTGATCCTGTGCGGGGAGGAGCGCGCGTGCCGGTCGGTGCACGAGCAGCTCCCCCAGCACCTGCGGGACCGGGCGGAGGAGGCCGCGCACGGCATCGGCAGCAGGCTGCTGCCGCAGGAGGTGGAGGACATCCGGGCCCGGCACGTCCGGGAGCGGGTCCTGGCCGAGGTGGACCGGTACCGGGCGGCCCGGACGCCCGACGAGGAGCGGCGGGCCGCGGCGATCGAGGGTGTGCCGCAGCTCGTCGAGGCGGCGCGTGAACACCGGCTGGCCGAGCTGCTGATCCGCCCGGACGCGCCGGACACGCACCGCGAGGTGTGGATCGGCGAGGACCCGGACCAGTTGGCGGCCCGCCGTTCGGAGCTGCGGACCATCGGCGAGCAGCACGCCTGGCCGGCCCGTGCCGATGACGCGCTGGTGCGGGCGGCCGTGGTGACGGACGCACCGGTCCTCTCGCTGACGCCGGTGCTGGAGGAGACCGGCGACGAGGTCGCGGCGGGCGGCATGGGCGCACTGCTGCGCTGGAAGTGACGGCCGCGGGACGGCGGGCCGGCCGAGCGGCGCGGGTGGTCCGCGTCAGCGGGCCCGCTCCACCCGCCGTTCGTCCCAGACCGGTTCCGGTGTCTCGCGGACCCGGCCGTCGGAGCCGAAGACCAGGAAGCGGTCGAAGGAGCGGGCGAACCAGCGGTCGTGGGTGACCGCGAGGACCGTGCCCTGGAACGCCTCCAGACCCTCCTGGAGGGCCTCGGCCGACTCCAGGTCGAGGTTGTCGGTGGGCTCGTCCAGGAGCAGCGCGGTGGCACCGGCCAGCTCCAGCAGCAGGATCTGGAAGCGGGCCTGCTGTCCGCCGGAGAGCCGGTCGAAGGCCTGCTCGGCCTGCTGGGTGAGTTCGTAGCGGCGCAGCCGGGACATGGCGGCGCCCCGGTCCTGGGCGTGCTCCTTCCAGAGGATGTCGAGGAGCGTGCGGCCCTGGAGTTCGGGGTGGGCGTGCGTCTGGGCGAAGTGGCCGGGCACGACCCGGGCGCCCAGCTTCCACTCTCCCGTGTGGGCGACGTCCTCGCCGGCGAGGAGCCTGAGGAAGTGCGACTTCCCGGAGCCGTTGGAGCCGAGGACGGCGACCCGTTCGCCGTAGAAGACCTCCAGGTCGAACGGCTTCATCAGCCCGGTCAGTGCGAGTCCCTCGCAGGTGACGGCCCGTACGCCGGTACGGCCGCCCTTCAGCCGCATGGTGATGTCCTGCTCGCGGGGCGGCTCCGGCGGCGGGCCGGCCTCCTCGAACTTGCGCAGGCGGGTCTGGGCGGCCTGGTAGCGGGAGGCCATCTCGTGGCTGACGGCGGCTGCCTGACGCAGCGTCAGGACCAGCTTCTTCAGCTGGGCGTGCTTCTCGTCCCAGCGGCGGCGCAACTCCTCGAAGCGGGCGAAGCGTTCGCGGCGGGCCTCGTGGTAGGTGGCGAAGCCGCCGCCGTGCACCCAGGCGTCGGCGCCGGCCGGGCCCGGTTCGACGGAGACGATCTTCTCGGCGGCGCGGGCGAGGAGTTCGCGGTCGTGGGAGACGAACAGGACCGTCTTCCGGGTCTCCTTGAGCTGCTCCTCCAGCCACCGCTTGCCCGGTACGTCGAGGTAGTTGTCCGGCTCGTCCAGCAGCAGCACCTCGTCGGTGCCGCGCAGCAGCGCCTCCAGCACGAGCCGCTTCTGCTCACCGCCGGAGAGGGTGCGCACCTGCCGCCACTGGGCGCGCTCGTACGGCACGCCGAGCGCGGCGGTGGTGCACATGTCCCACAGGGTCTCGGCCTCGTAGCCGCGCACCTCGGCCCAGTCGGCGAGGGCCTGCGCGTACCGCAACTGGGCCGCCTCGTCGTCGACGGTCATGATGCCGTGCTCGGCCTCGTCGACCGCCTTCGCCGCCTCGCGGATGCGGGGCGGGGCGACGGAGACGAGGAGGTCGCGCACGGTCGTCTCGTCCCGTACGGAGCCGACGAACTGGCGCATCACGCCGAGCCCGCCGCCGACGGTGACGCTGCCGCCGTGCGGTTTCAGCTCGCCGGAGATCAGCCGCAGCAAGGTGGTCTTGCCGGCGCCGTTCGGACCGACCAGGGCGACGACGGCCCCATCGCCCACCCGGAAGGACACATCGCCGAGCAGCGCCCTCCCGTCGGGGAGGTAGTACTCCAGGTGCGCGGCTTCCAGATGTCCCATGGCCAGGCATTCTCCGAGCCACCCCACACCCGAGGCAAACCCTTATCCACCGCCCCGGTCCCGGGAAGCGGCGCGAGACGGCGGGCCCGGCTGGAGATGAGGGGCACGGGGAGCCGGCTTGGTGGGGCGGTGCGGTGGCGTGCGGGCACGGTGGAGCCGGCCGGGCGGGGCGGTACGGCGGCGTGCGGGCACGGTGGAGCCGGCCGGGCGGGGCGGTACGGCAGCGTGCGGGCACGGTGGAGTCGGCTCGGCAGGACAGGCAGCGTGCGGGCACGGTGGAGCCGGCCGGGCGGGGCGTGCGGTGGCGTGCGCGCATGGTGGAGTCGACCGGGCGGGGCGGTACGGCAGCGTGCGGGCACGGTGGAGCCGGCCTGGCAGGACACTGCGGCAGCACGCGGGCACCGCGAAGCCGACCCAGCGGGACACTGCGGCAGCACGCGGGCACCGCGGAATCGGCCTGCTGGGGCGGTGCGGCGGCGTGCGGGCACGGTGTCGGCCCAGCGGGACACTGCGGCAGCACGCGGCCCCCACGAAACCAGGCCAACGGGACAGCACCGCGGCACGCGGGCACCGCGAAGCCGGCCCAGCGGGACACTGCGGCAAGCGTGCGGGCACGGTGGTGCCGGGCCTCGCGGCAGGCGCGCGGCACCGGCGCGGCTTCGGCCGCCGCTTCCGGCCCGCCGAAGGGAGCCCCAGGCACCATGCCGGGCGCCACGGCGACCAGACGTCACCGTGGCTGCACCGCTCGGTCCCGCGGCGACCGATGGCTGCACCGTTCGGCCCCGCGCCGACCGCCCCTCGTCGGCGCCCCCCGCCGGGCGACCCGCCGGCTACCCCGTCGCGCCCAGCGCCTCGCCCGCCGGGCCGCCCTCGCCCGCCGGTTCCACTGCGGCGCCCTCCCAGGACAGGGCCTTCCAGCCGTCCGTCGGGGAGCCTTCCAGGATGATCACGCCGGTGTTCTCCAGGGGGTGGGTCGCTGCGAAGGTGACGTCGACGTTGTCGGCGCGGGCGGCGGTCCAGACGCGGATCGCGGCGCCGTGGCTGACCATGGCGACGGACCCGGCGCCGCTCGCGGCGGCCTCGGCGACCACCGCGTCGTACCGGGCCAGAGCCTCCTCGCCGCTCTCCCCGCCGGGCATGCGCAGCGCGGTGTCCCCGGCGGCCCAGGCGAACACCGTGCGCAGATACCGCTCGCCCTCCGGGGTGTGCCCCGGCAGCATCTCCAGGTCGCCGGCGGACAGCTCGCGGATGCCGTCGCGGACGATGACCTCCAGGCCGCGGGCGGCGGCCAGCGGGGCGGCCGTGAGCTGGGTGCGGACCAGCGTGGACGCGTAGAGCGCCTCGATGTCCTCGCCGGCGAGCGCCTCGGTCAGCGCGGCGGCCTGCGCCTCGCCGAGGGGGGTCAGCCCCGGGCCGGGCACGGCGGTGTCCAGCAGGTGGTTCAGGTTGGACGGGGTCTGGCCGTGGCGGACGAGGAGCAGACGCATCCGGGTTCTCCTCTCGCACCGGGCCGGCGGCCGGCGCACGGGGACAAGAAACGGGCACTTCAGGGTAACCGCACCGCATGAGCCCAGACGTGGACCTGACTGCCCCCGCGACCGCCGCCCGCGCCCCGCTGCGTACGCTGCTCCATCTCGACGGCCGCCTGTTCGAAGCCGCCGCCGCCTGGCACTGGCCCGGCGCCGAACGCGTCCTGCCCCGCCTGAGCCGCAGCGCGAACCACGGGGTGCTGTGGTTCGCGACGGCCGCCGCGATGGCCGCGAGCCGTACGCCCCGGGCCCGCCGGGCGGCGGCCCGCGGCCTGGTCTCGCTCGGCCTGGCCTCGTTGACGATCAACACGCTCGGCAAGCGCTCGGTGCGCCGGGCCCGGCCGGTGCTGGACCCGGTCCCACTGGTGCGGCGGCTGAAGCGGCAGCCGATCACCACCTCCTTCCCGTCGGGCCACGCGGCGTCCGCCGCCGCCTTCGCCACCGGCGTCGCCCTGGAGTCCCCGGCGTGGGGCGCGGCCGTGGCACCGGCGGCGTTCTCGGTGGCGATGTCCCGGGTGTACACGGGGGTGCACTTCCCGAGCGACGTACTGGCCGGGGCGGCACTCGGCGCGGGCGCCGCCTTCCTGGTACGGCGTCTGGTGCCGACCCGCTCCCAGATCCGGCGCCCCGACCGGCCGCGCGCCGCGGCCCCCGCGCTGCCCGAGGGCGACGGTCTGGTGGTGGTCGCCAACCGGTCGTCGGGGACGGCGGACCGGGTGCGGGCGCTGCACGACGCGCTGCCGAGGGCGGAGATCGTCGAGTGCGCGCCGGAGGAGGTCGGCGACGAGCTGGAGAAGGCGGCGGTCCGCGCCCGGGTGCTCGGGGTGTGCGGGGGCGACGGCACGGTGAACGCGGCGGCCGGGGTCGCGCTGCGGCACGATCTGCCGCTGGCGGTGCTGCCGGGCGGCACCCTCAACCACTTCGCCTACGACCTGGGCGTGGAGGACGAACGCCAGCTGGCCCAGGCCGTCCGGTACGGCGAGGCGGTCCGGGTGGACGCGGTCCGGTTCACCACTCCGGAGACGCGGGGGCTGTTCCTCAACACGCTGAGCCTGGGCGTGTACCCGGAGCTGGTGCGCGCGCGGGACAGCTGGTCGAGCCGGATCGGCGGCTGGCCGGCCGGGGTGCTCGGCGCGCTGCGCGTACTGCGCGCCGGCCGGCACCCGCTGGAGGTGGAGCTGGGCGGTGAGCGGCGGCCCCTGTGGCTGCTGTTCGTCGGCAACGGCGTCTACCACCGCGTGGGCCTCACCCCGGGGCGCCGTACCGATCTGGCGGACGGCCTGCTGGACGTGCGGGTGGTGCACGGCAACGGCAGGCCCGCGCTGCGGCTGCTCACGGCGGCGGTGGCGGGCCCGCTGACCCGCTCGCCCGGGCACGCGGCGGTCCAGGTGAACCGGCTGCGGCTGACCGGGATCGCGCCGGGCACCCCGATGGCGTACGACGGTGAGGTGACGGCGGTGTCGGGCGAGATGACCCTGGAGAAGCTCCCGGAGGCACTGACGGTCTACCGCCCTCTGCCGGCCACCCGCTGAGGCGTGCGAGACACCCCCTCCGTCCACATGGTGAAATCCAGGTCTCATCATTCGGCATGCCCGCGTACGGTGGGGCCGTACCGGCGGCCGGGTCCGGCCGGTGACGCCGACGAGGGTGAGGGGTTCAGCCATGCCGAAAGCGCAGGAGACCGCCGTCTACACGCACGGGCACCACGAGTCGGTGCTGCGGTCGCACACCTGGCGGACCGCAGCCAACTCCGCGGCCTACCTGCTCGGCGTGCTGAAGCCCCACATGAGGATCCTGGACATCGGCTGCGGGCCCGGGACCATCACCGCCGACCTGGCGGAACTGGTCCCCGACGGCCGGGTCACCGGCGTCGACCGGGCACCCGGCGTCCTGGAACAGGCCCGGGCCACCGCGGCCGGCCGCGGTCTGACGAACGTCGACTTCGCGGTGGCCGACGTCCACGCCCTGGACTACCCGGACGACACCTTCTGCGTGGTCCACGCCCACCAGGTGCTCCAGCACGTCGGCGACCCCGTGCGGGCGCTGCGCGAGATGCGCCGGGTGACGAAGCCGGGCGGGTTCATCGCCGTACGGGACGCGGACTACGCGGCGATGACCTGGTATCCGGCGGTGCCCGGCCTGGACGACTGGCTGGACCTGTACGAGCGGGTGGCCCGCGCCAACGGCGGTGAACCCGACGCCGGGCGCCGGCTGGCGGCGTGGGCGCGGGCCGCGGGCCTGCGGGACGTCACGGCCGGCTCCAGCACCTGGACGTTCGCCACGCCCGAGGAGCGGGCCTGGTGGAGCGGCCTGTGGGCGGACCGCACCCTCGCCTCCGACTACGCCGACCGGGCGACGCGGTCAGGTCACGCGACGGCGGAGCGGTTGCGGGCCGTGTCGGAGGCCTGGCGGGACTGGGGCCGGCGGGAGGACGGCTGGTTCGCGGTCCTGCACGGGGAAGTTCTGTGCCGTAAAGAACTCTGATCCGCGCCTTCCGGGACACCCGGACGGCGGCAGGGGCCGCTGGGATTCCTGGTACGCGGCACGACCGCGGCCGGCGACAGGGGCCTCTGCCACAAGTGGTGAGCGGTCCGCCGTGCCTAGTGCCCGGCGCGGTCCACCGCACGGAGGTCCACCGCACTAGTGCCCATCGCGCGGAAGCAGCGGGCCGAGCGGCCCGAGGTCCAGGTTGAGGTCCTCGGGCCGCAGTCCGTAGCGGTCCCGCAGCTCGGCCATCCGGTCCTCCAGGAGCATCAGGGTGAGCCCGATCCGCTCCTCCTGCTCCTCGGTCAGCTCACCGGTGTCGAAGCGGCGCACGGCCTGCCGCTCCATCAGCTGGCGCAGCAACTCCACCACGGTAAGCACGAGTTTCACCAGGTCGCGCTCGACCGTGTCGGGTTCCAGGTCGAGCCGTTTGCGCCGCTGCCGCGCGGTCATAGGAGCTCCTCGAAGGGCGACGGGACCTGCTCGTTCACGGAACTGATGAGCGCGTTCAGGTCGATGCGGACGAGATCGACGTCCGCGATGCGCAGGGTGATGTCGCCGGTGATGACGACTCCGCCGGCCAGCAGCCGGTCCAGGAGGTCGACCAGCGCGATCTCGCGGCGTTCGACTACGGTCACCGCCCCTCCCCCGATTCCACGCTCGGTTCCGCTCCGGATTCCTCACCGGAAAACGAGTACGCGGCCCACGGACCGGTGAGTTCCACCCGCAGTCCGGGTGCCTCGTCCTTCGTCCGGTCCACCATTTCCACGAATTCCTCGGAATGCTCCCGGGGCACGAGATAGGCCGCGTTGAGCACATTGCGTCCCGGCGTTCCGGAGAGCGCGGAATTCTGCGGCGGATGCATCCGGAAATCTTCGGCGCGCTCGGCGAGGCGCTCGTGCAGGGAGTGGGCGAACCGCTCGGCCCGCTGCCACTTCTCCTCCTGCGCGTGGCTCTGCAGGCGCCGGCGGCGCAGGTAGTCCCGCCCGCTGGCCGGCCGCGCCGCCTCGGCGGGCTCGGGTTCGGCGGGCTCGGGTTCCAGGTACACCTTCACGCCCCACTCCACGCGGCCGTGCAGGCGGTCGAGCAGGCGCCGGAAGTCCTCCTCACGGGCCTCGATCATCATGCGCACGGCGCTGTCGTCACGGAAGACGGTCGCGAGCCGCAGCGGCAGCGGGGTGGTCACCGTGGTGAGCGCGTCGACGACGCCCTGGTGGGCGCGGGCGGTCGCGGCCAGCCAGTCCAGGTCCTCCAGGTGGGCCTTCAGCGCCTCCGCGCAGAAATCGGCCTCCGGGACCATACTGACCACCGCGACCAGCCCGTGATGGTGCAGCAGCGCCGGCGGGGCGCCGCCGACGCCCCGCAGCTGTGCTTGCAGAGGTGTCCCGAAGGGACGGCAGACGGCGTACACGTACCGCAGTCCGGTCGTCATGGTGCCTCCTTCGGGGCGCGGCCCGACTCCAGTTCCTCCAGCCGGGCGAGCCGTTCTCGCAGCTCGGCGTTCTCCCGGGTCAGCTCGTCACGACGGGCCCGGGAGGAGAGCGCCGGGTCGCTCTCCCACCAGTCGATGCCCATCTCCTTGGCCTTGTCGACCGAGGCGACGATGAGGCGCAGCTTGACGGTGAGCAGTTCGATGTCGAGCAGGTTGATCCTGATGTCCCCCGCGATGACGACACCCTTGTCGAGTACACGTTCAAGGATGTCGGCGAGGTTCGCCCCCGAGCCCTGGCCATAGGGCTCGGGAAAGCGGCCGGGTGTCGTCATCGACGGCTCCCGCGCTCAGCGTGCTCAGGCTCCTCTTCCTCGTACTCGTCCTCCTCTTCCTCAGCGCCTTCCTCGTCCTCGGCGGGCTCCTCGGCCTCGTCCTCGTACGAGTCCTCGTCGCCCTCCTTGTCGCCCTCCCCGGCTTCTTCCTCGGTCTCGCCCTCGTACTCGTCCTCGTAGGGCTCCTCTTCCTCCTCCTCTTCCTCCTCTTCGCCCTCTTCGCCTTCCTCGGGGCGCTCCCGGCCCTCGGGCTTCTCTTCGCCCTCGGCCTCCTCTTCGCCCTCTTCCTGCTCTTCGCCCTCTTCCTGCTCTTCGCCCTCTTCCTGCTCTTCGCCCTCTTCTTCCTCTCCCCGGGCCTCCTCTTCCTCCTCCGCGAGGGCGTCCTCGTGGCTGCGGACGACCTCGCCGTCGCGGATCTCGCCGCGCCAGCTGTCCTCCGCCTCTCCCTTGAGAGTGATGAAGCGGGCGAAGTTCTTCAGGTCCAGCCTGGCCCGGCGGCCCTGGGCGCGCCAGATGTTGCCGGTCTTCTCGAAGAGGCCGGTCGGGTAGTACTCCATGACCAGCAGCACCCGGGTGAGGTTCTCCTCCAGCCGGTGGAAGGAGACCACGCCCTTTGTGGTGCCCTTGGGGCCCTCGGAGGTCCACTGGATGCGGTAGTCGGGGATCTGCTCGGTGGTCTTCGCCTTCCAGCTCCGGCTGGACCAGAAGATCTTCGCCTGCCAGTCGGAATGGGTGTCGTCGGCGCGGCTCGCGCTCTTGACGCCCTTGGCGAAGGTGGAGAAGGACTGGTACTGGGTCCACTGGTCGTAGGCCGTGCGCAGCGGTACGCCGACGTCGACGGACTCGATGATCACCGTGGGCTTCTTGCCCGCGCCGCCCTTCTTGCCCTTGCTGCCGCCGAGGCCCCGCAGGGTGCCCATCACCTTGTCCTTGGCGTGGGAGGCGCCCAGTTCCAGCGCCGAGCGCAGCGGTCCCTTGCCCTCGGCGAGCTTGCGCCCGCCCTCCAGCGCCAGTTTGGCGAAGCCCGGGCTGTTGCCCTCGGCGATGTCGTTCAGCTTGCCGGTGGTCTGGCCGAGCTTGCGGCCGAACCCGGCCAGCAGTCGCTGGGCCTGCGCGCTCGCGTACTCCCGGGCCTCTTCCTTCAGCCGGTTGGCTGCCTCACTGTGAGCGAGACCGGTCAGCGCAGACGCGCCGCCCGTGGCCTGGCCGGCCTTGGAGGTCACTCTTCCGAGGGTCTCGGTCATTGGTCATCGCCGCCCTTCGACTGCCGGGAGACGGCGCTCCGGGTCGCACCGCCGACCGCCGCCGTCTTACTCGCGGCCGACTTGCGGGCCGCGTCCGTCTTCTTGACCGCAGCCTTCTTGGCCGGGGTCTTGTCGGCTGCCGTCCCACCGGGAGCCTTCTTCACCGGGGCCTTCTTCACCGGCTTCTTGCCCGTCCGCTTCCGGGGCGCCTCGTCCGCGTCGCCCCGATCCTCCCCCCTGGGGGGCTTCTCACCCCGCGTCTCCTCCTGCTCCTCCTCGCCCTCTTCCCGCTCCTCGTCCGAGCCGGACGGCACGACTCCGGACAGCTGCTCGCGTACCTGGGACGTACGACCGTGCAGCCGGTCGGCGAGCGAGTTCATCTGCCGCTCGACCATCGCGCCGGAGGCGGCCTTGCCGACGCCGCGCAGATCCTGGCGCAGCTGGTCGCCGATCTCCTTGAACTGAGGATTGTTCTTCAGCTGCTGGTTCACCAGCTCAGCGAGCATCTTCGGGCTGAGATTGAGCTTCTTGCCGGCCACGGCGGAGCCGATCGCGAGCGCCATCTTCAGCTTCTTCGTGCGTCCGAGCAGATATCCGGCCCCTACGGCGAGGCCCAGTGCGGTTCGGTTCATGGTCACGTCCCATTGCCTGTCGTGTCGCCGTGATGCAGGGCGATCTCCAGCCGGTCGAGCAGTTCGTCCTCGCGCTGGTCGAACTCCTCCTCGGTGATCTCGCCCGCCTGGAGTTGCTCTTCGAGGCGGGCCAGCTCGGCCCGGACGGTGGCCGGGTCGTAGTAGATCCGCTCCGCCTCCTGGAGCACCTGCCGAATCGCCCACGCGCCGCCGCGTACCGGTGCGAAGGGCAGCAGCAGCACCTCCGAGATCAGTCCCACGGATCCTCCTTCCGTCCGGGCCCCGGCCGCTACGACGCTCCGGCGTCCGCGCCGGCCGTGGCGCCCGCGGGCGCGGTCGGGCCGGGCTCGACGAAGCTGTACGGCGGCAGCGGGCCGTTGACCCGCAGTTCGAGATGGGCATGGCTCTGGCGCACCTGCTCGGCGGCGGCCAGGAAGTCCTCGGCCGAGTCGCGGGACACCAGGAACGAGACGTTGAGCAGCCAGCCGGTGGACTCCGGGCCCACGCTGACCGCCGCGGCGCACGGCTGGAGCAGGCGCTGCACCTCGGCGGCGTCCTCGGCCTCCTTGGCCTTGACTGCGCCGGCGACCATCTCGCCGAGGCGGATACGGTCGTCGTAGGTGCCGCCGCCCGCCTTCCGGTTGGCCTCGGCGAGGGCACGGAGCTCCGCGTTCTCGGCCATCACGCGGTGCAGGACGGCCTCCTCGATGTGGGTGGCCTTGACGTTGTACTCGACCTTGCCGTCCAGCTCGCGCAGCCGTTCCAGGTAGTGCTCCGCCCGCTCGGTCAGCACCGACGTGACGGTGTCGTCGTCGGGAGAGACGCTGCCGAAGCGCATGGGCAGCACGCAGCCGCCCGCACCCGCCTCGGCGAGCACGTTCTGGTGCGCGAGGAGGTCGCGGCGCTTGGGGCGCAGATCCTCCGGGGCGTCGCTGACGACGGCGGCGAGTTCTCCCGCCGTGAGGATCCGGACGGGCCGGGGCGGTTCGCCCACGCCGGTCATCCCTTCGGGGAGCGCCGGGTGCGAGCGCGCGGTGATGCCGTAGACGTACGTGCTCACTCCTCTTCCTCCTTCCGGCGGGCCGCGGTCTTACGGGGGCGCCGGGGCTCGGCCTCGCCTTCCTCCCGCGCCTGCTTGAACGCGTCGGAGATGGTCTGTGCGGCACCGGACAGCGCGCCCTTGGACTTGCCGCGGGCTCCGCTCTCGGTGATCTCGCCGACGAGATCGGGCAGCCCGGGGGACTTGCGGGGCCCTGCCTCCAGGTCGAGGCGGTTGCACGCCTCGGCGAAACGCAGATACGTGTCGACGCTGGCCACGACGACCCGGACGTCGATCTTCAGGATTTCGATGCCGACCAGGGAGACCCGTACGAACGCGTCGATGACGAGTCCCCGGTCGAGAACCAGCTCCAGGACGTCGTAGAGGCCACTGCTGCCGCCTCCGCCTCCGGACTGCTGTGCCGGGACAACGGTCATGCCGGCCGCTCCTCCTCGTGAGAATGGTGGTTGGTCGGGGCCACGCCGGAGGCGTGGCCGCGGGACGCGGGCGGGCCTTAGCCGCCGGGTCGACGTGCGTCGGCCCGCCCGCGCTCGTATCGGCGAACGCGTCGGTAGCCGGTGAGCTCCCCGTCGGGGTCCAGGTCGACCTGGTAGCTCGCCATCAGGCTCATGGTGTCCGGGACCCTGGCGATCTCCATCACCTCGACCTCCAGCGACCAGCCGTCCTCGGTCTGCTCGAAGGAGGACACGGTCTCCGGGACGAGCCCCGTCAGTTCGGCGAGCTGGCTGCGCGCCTGGCGCAGCACCTCCATGGGGGTCGGCCGCCGGGCGTCCTTCTCGTTCCGTGTGGTGTCGTTCGTCTGCTCTGTGTCTTGTGATGTATGCGAGTTCTGGGATTTCTGTGAACTCTGTGACTGTGATGTGCTGTGTGTGTTCGACATGGCCACCTCTTCCTGCGGGTGGCCCTTCCTTCCTTGGCCAAACCTTCAGGAGCGCATGTCCGCGAGGCGACGCCGGGCCGGGCCCAGGGAGCGCCCGCGGGCCGGCAGACCGGCCCAGGGGTCGGTGCGGGCCTGTTCGACGGCGTCGGCGATGGTCCAGCGGCGGGCGTCGAGCCCCGGGTCGTCCAGTTGCTCCCAGGTGAGGGGGACGGCGACCGGGGCGCCTGGGCGGGCGCGGACGGTGAAGGGCGCGACGGCGGTCTGGGCGTACCCGTTGCGCTGCACGTCGAGGTAGAGGCGGTCGCCGCGGTCCTGTTTGCGGGCGGCGGTGGTGAGCCGGTCCGGGTGCCGTGCCGCGGCGAGTTCGGCGACGTCGTGGGCGAACTCCCGTACGGCGTCGAAGTCCTGGCGGCCGTCGAGCGGGACGACGAGGTGCAGTCCGCGCGAGCCCGTGGTCATCGGGGCGGCGGGCAGCCCGAGTTCGTCCAGCAGCTCGCGCAGCCAGGCGGCGGCCGCGCGGACGGCGCCGAAGTCGTCCCCGGGGGGATCGAGGTCGAAGACGAGCCGGTCGGGGTGGTCCGGGCCGCCGGCCCGGTCGGTGCGCGAGAGCCAGCGGTGCACGGTGAGGCAGGCCTGGTCGGCGAGGTACAGGAGGGTCGCGGTGTCGTCGCAGACGACGTGCGTGACCGTGCCGCCCTCCTTGGCGACCTTTGCCCGGGTGATCCACTCCGGGTAGTGCTCCGGGGTGTTCTTCTGCATGAACCGCTGGCCGTCGAGGCCGTCCGGATACCGTTCCAGCATCAGCGGACGGCCCCGCACGTGCGGCAGCAGGTACGGCGCGACGGACCGGTAGTAGTCCGCGAGGTCGCCCTTGGTGTACTCCTTCGCGCCCCCGCCGCCGGGGAAGAGCACCTTCCCCGGCCGCTTGATCTCCACCGTGCGGCGGCCCGCGCGTATGGTCCGCGCGTCGTCGCTCATCGCACGACCGCCTCCTCGACCAGCATCCTGGCCGCCGCCGCGATGCCCAGGGCGTCGATGCCGGCCGCGTAGAGCTGCTCGTCGGGCGCGGCCGAGCCCGGCATGGTGCGCACCGCGAGCCGGACCAGCCGGGGCACCGGCCTGCCGTCGGCGAACACCTCCGCGACGGCGTCGCCGAGTCCGCCCTCCGGGTGGTGGTCCTCCACCGTGAGCAGGCAGCCGGTCTCCTCGGCGGCCCGGTGCAGGGTCTCGGCGTCGACGGGCTTGACCGAGTACAGGTCGATCACCCGGACCCGGATGCCGTCCGCGGCGAGCCGGTCGGCGGCGGCCAGCGCCTCGGGCACGGTCACCCCGGCGGCCACGACGGTCAGCCGGTCCCCCTCGCCGGAGCGCAGCGTCTTGCTGCCGCCGACCGGGAACTCCTCGTCCGGGCCGTAGATCACCGGTGTCTTGCCGCGGGAGGTGCGCAGATAGCGGATGCCGTCCAGGCCGGCCATGGTCGCGACCAGCCGGGCGGTCTGGTTGGCGTCGCACGGGTACAGCACGGTCGAGCCGTACAAGGACCGGAACATCGCCAGGTCCTCCAGGCCCATCTGGGACGGGCCGTCCTGCCCGATCGCGACGCCCGCGTGCGAGCCGACCAGGTTGATCCCGGAGCCGCTGATCGACGCCATGCGCACGAAGTCGTGGGCGCGGGTGAGGAACGCGGCGAACGTGGAGGCGTACGGCACCCAGCCGCGCGTGGCCATGCCGACGGCCGTGGCGACGAGCTGCTGCTCGGCGATGTAGCACTCGAAGAACCGGTCGGGGTGCGCCTTGCCGAACTCCTCGGTGCGGGTGGAGTCGCCGACCTCACCGTCCAGGGCGACGACGTCGCCGCGGGCGGCGCCGAGCGCGGCGAGGGCCTTGCCGAAGGCGTCCCTCGTCGCGGCCTCGTCGCCCAGCTCGTAGCGCGGGAGCCGGACCGCCTCGGTGGTGAGCGAGCGCAGCGCGGCGGCGGCCTGCGGCTCGGACACGCGGACGTGCAGCGAGCGCGGCCCGCCGAGCTCGGCGATGGCGTCCTCCGCCTCGGGCAACGGCTTGCCGTGCAGGCCCTCCCGGTCCTCGACGGCGGCCACGCCCCTGCCCTTCAGGGTGCGGGCGAGGATCACGGTGGGCTGCCCGGTGGTGGACAGCGCCTCCCCGTAGGCCCGGTCGATCGCGTCGACGTCATGGCCGTCGATCTCGATCGTGTGCCAGTCGAAGGCCTGGAAGCGGCGGGCGTAGGCGTCCAGGTCGTGGCCGTGCCGGGTGGGGCCGCGCTGGCCGAGCCGGTTGACGTCCACGATGGCGACGAGGTTGTCCAGGTTCTCGTAGCCGGCGTGTTCCGCGGCCTCCCACACCGAGCCCTCCGCGAGCTCGCTGTCGCCGCACAGCACCCACACCCGGTAGTCGGTGCGGTCCAGCCGTTTCCCGGCGAGCGCGATGCCGACCCCGACCGGCAGGCCCTGGCCGAGCGAGCCGGTGGCCGTCTCCACCCAGGGCAGCCGCCGGGGCGTCGGATGGCCCTCCAGCCGGCTGCCGAGCTTGCGGAAGGTGACCAGCTCGCCGTCCTCGATCGCGCCGACCGCCTTGTACGCGGCGTACAGCAGCGGTGAGGCGTGTCCCTTGGACAGCACGAAGCGGTCGTTCGCGGGGTGCTCGGG
This sequence comes from Streptomyces flaveolus, assembly GCF_000716535.1. Taxonomy (GTDB): domain Bacteria; phylum Actinomycetota; class Actinomycetes; order Streptomycetales; family Streptomycetaceae; genus Streptomyces; species Streptomyces flaveolus_A. The sequence continues at coordinate 256,282 of NZ_JNWV01000010.1, forward strand.
GCGCTCGAAGTCGTAGCGCATGTGGTTCGCGAGCAGGACGGCCAGCAGATCGGCGGCGGACATCGAGGACGTGGGGTGCCCGGATCCCGCGGCGGCGGACGCCCGCACGCTGTCCACGCGCAACTGCTGCCCCAGTTCGGCGAGTTCGTCGGTGTTCATGGGTCTCCTCGGTCTCCTTGCTCGGTCGCGGTCGATGGCGCTCGGTCGCGCCCCGGCGCGGTCAGTCGGATTCGTTCGCGCGGTCCGCGGGATCGGCGGGGTCCGTACGCTTCACGGGGCCGGGGGCCGGATGGTCCGGGCCGGCGCCGGTGGTCTCGCCACCGGGCTGGTTCTTGGCCGGCTCACCACCCGGCTGCTTCTTGGCGGGCTCGCCCCCGGGCTGGTTCTTGGCCGGCTCACCGCCGGGCTGGTTCCTGGCGGGCTCGCCGCTCGGCTGTCGTCTCACCGGTTCCTCTGGCATCGGCTTGTGCGTCATCAGCTCGTCTCCTGCCTGTGCGGCCGGCAGCTCCGGGCCGCCCGGTACCCGCGCCAGTTCCGGTGAGGCCGTGTCCAGCGGGACCGACCAGGCCCGCACCAGGCCCAACTGGACGCCCTGGCGCGGGAGCACGGCGTCCAGCAGCCAGTCGGCGGTGACCCGGACGCGGTTGCCGGGCAGCGCGGCCAGGTGATAGCCGCGGGTGACGGCGCCGGCGGCCAGGCCGGACAGCGGAATGCCGAAGGGGTTGGCGGCGGCGCGGACCCCGCCGAGGTCGACGGCGAAGCCCAGGTCCCGGTGGCGGTACGGGCGCCGGCGCCGTCCGAGGCCGAGCGAGCCGGCCACGTTCTCCCCCGCCACCCGGCCCTGCCGCCAGGCGTGCTGGGCCGTCATGGGCGTGAACTTCCCGGGACGCTCCAGGTCGGGCACGGCGGCCGCGTCCCCGCAGGCGAACACGTCGGACCGGCCCGGCAGTTGCAGATACGGGTCGACGATCAGCCGGCCGCGCTCCAGCGGCTGCCGGACGGCCTCCACCAGCGGATCCGGCCGTACGCCCACGCACCACACCAGCGTCCGGGACGCGACGAACTCCCCGTCGGTGAGCAGCACCCCGTCCCGGGTGGCCTCCTTCACCGACGTGCCCATCCGCACGTCGACGCCCCGGGCCCGCAGCACCCGGTCGGCCGTACGGGACAGCCGCTCGTCCATCTCCGGCAGCACGCGCGGCGCCACGTCCAGCAGGATCCAGCGGGGGCGCAGCCCGCCGGGCAGCGGGTGCCGGCGGACCAGGCGGTCGGTGAGCATCTGAAGGTGGGCGGCCACCTCGGTGCCGGTGTAGCCGGCGCCGACCACCACGAAGGTGCACCGGGCGGCGCAACTCTTCGGGTCCTCCTCGGCGGCGGCGAGTTCCACCTGCCGGGTCACGTGGTCGCGCAGGTACAAGGCCTCGGGCAGCCCGCGGAAGCCGTGCGCGTGCTCGGCGACCCCGGGGATCGGCAGCAGCTTGTTGACGCTGCCGACGGCCAGCACGAGCCGGTCGTAGCCGAGGGTGCCCGCGCCGCCCTCGGGGTCGCGGTAGTGCACCGTACGCGCGTCCAGGTCGACGCTGTCCGCCTCGCCGAGCACCAGGCGCACCCCGCGCAGCGTGCCGGGCAGCGACACGGTGACCCGACGGGCCTCCAGGACCCCGGCGGCGACCTGCGGCAGCAGCGGCAGGTACAGGAAGTAGTCGGTCGGGTTCAGCAGGGTGACGTCGACCCGGTGCCGGGTCAGCCGGGCCAGGGTGCGCGCAGCCCGGTACCCGGCGAAACCGGCGCCGACGATCACGACGCGAGGTCGGCTCACGGTGCGCCTCCGGCGGTGTGGCTCGTCCGAGGTCTTCCGCGTAACCGGGGCCGGGGCACCCAAACGCCGGGCCGGTCACCCGGACGCCGGTCGGAGCACCCGAACGCCGCCGCGCCGCACACCGCCGCAGCCCGCCGGCAGCCCTCCGCGCACGGCCGTACCGGCGTTTCGCGCTGTCGGCCCCGGTTACCCGGGCCGCGTCCGGATCAGATCACCGGCTTCGCCCGCGCGGAGGTTTCCCCCATGCCCGAGTACGGCTATTTCCTGGCGAGCGAGGAACACGATCCCGCAGCCCTCGTCGAACAGGCCCGGATGGCCGAACAGGCCGGTTTCCAGGCGCTGTGGATCTCCGACCACTACCATCCGTGGAACGACGCGCAGGGGCAGAGCCCGTTCGTGTGGTCGGTGATCGGCGCGCTGTCGGAGGCGGTGTCGCTGCCCATCGAGACCGCGGTGACCTGTCCGACCGTGCGGATGCACCCGGCGGTCGTGGCGCAGGCCGCGGCGACCAGCGCGGTGATGACGCAGGGCCGCTTCCGGCTCGGCCTCGGCACCGGCGAGGCGCTGAACGAACACATCCTCGGCGACCCGTGGCCGCCGCTGCACGTGCGCCTGGAGATGCTGGAGGAGGCGATCCAGGTGATGCGCCGGCTCTTCACCGGCGAGGAGGTCAACCACCACGGCACGCACTACACCGTGGAGAACGCCCGCCTCTACACCGTCCCGGAGGAGCCCGTCCCGATCGACATCTCCGGCTTCGGCCCGAAGGCGACCTCGCTGGCCGCCCGCGTGGGCGACGGCTACATCACGATGATGCCGGAGGAGGAGATGGTCACCCAGTTCCGCAAGGGCGGCGGCGGGGCCAAGCCGGTCAGCGGCGGCACGAAGGTCTGCTACGGCACCGACCGCGACGAGTGCGTCCGTACGGTGCACCGGCTCTGGTACAACGAGCTGCTGCCCGGCGAGATGGGGCAGGTGCTGCCCTCGCCCCGGCACTTCGAGCAGCTCCAGGAGCTGGTCACCGAGGACATGGTGCGGGAGAAGTCGGTGTGCGGGGACGACGTGGAGGAGCACGTCTCGGCGCTGAAGGCGTTCGCCGACGCCGGGTTCGACCGGGTGTACGTGAACCAGATCGGCCCGGACCAGCGGGGCTTCTTCGACTTCTACCGGACGAAGGTGCTGCCGCAGCTCAGCGGGTGAGGGACGGGGCCGGCCGGCCCCGCTCCCCCGCTCGCTGTCAGGCCCTGTGGTGGGGGGTGTCGGGCGGTGTCTGGGGCATCGGGGGGTACGGCATGCCCAGGCCGCTCGGCGGGGCGGCCGGCGGGGTGCCGCCGACCACGCGGTGCGGGGCGTGCGGTCCGTGCCCGGAGTGGGCGGCGCCGCGGAGGAAGTAGGCCACCGCGCCCAGGAGGGCCGCGGTGATCAGCGCCGCGGCCCAGCCGGGCAGGCCGATCGCCAGGGCCAGGCCCACGGCGAGGGCCACCGCGCCGCCCGCGTACAGGGCGGCGGCACCCGACGCGGCGTAGAGCATGGCGGTGCGGCGTTGCTTGCGTGACTGCTCGCGCAGCTCGTCGCGTACCGTCTCGCGTGCCACCTGTGCCAGCTCTTCGACAAGGTGCTTGTCCAGATGTTCCAGGTGATCCAAACGGTCCATACCTTGCGGGTACCCGCCGGGCACAGCGGGTAACGCGGGGGGGCCTGCGCGCGCCCGGTGGCCCCAACTAGGCTCGGACGCATGGAGATTCTGGGCGCCTCGCTGCGCATCTGCGTCGACGACCTCGAAGCCGCGATCCCCTTCTACGAGCGCCTGGCGGGCGGCACGGCGCTGCGCTTCCAGCGCGGCGGCGTCCAGGTCGCCGCGGTCGGCTCCTTCCTGTTGATGAGCGGCCCCGAGTCGGAGCTGGAGATCCTGCGCAAGGTGACGGCGACGATCGCCGTGAAGGACGTGGACGAGGCCCACCGGCTGCTGACCGAGCTGGGCGCCGGGATCGTCGCGGGACCGGTGCCGACGCCGGTGGGCCGGAACCTGCTGGCGGTGCACCCGGACGGGTCGGTCTTCGAGTACGTGGACCAGCGGGGCTGAGCCGGTTCAGCCGCGCATCTCGGCGGTGAGGGCCCAGCGTTCGTGATCGCGCCAGGCCCCGTCGACGTAGATCATGTCCGGGGAGAAGCCCTCCAGGCGGAACCCGGCTCCCCGGGCGAGGGCGATGGAGGCCGCGTTGCCCGGCTGGGCGTTGATCTCCAGCCGGTGCAGGCCGAGCGGTCCGAACGCGTACCCGATCACCAGCTCCAGCCCTTCGCGCATCAGCCCCCGCCCGGCCGCGTGCGCGAAGGCGCCGTAGCCGAGCGCGCCGCACTGGAAGCCGCCCCGCACGATGTTGTTGATGTTGATGAAGCCGGCGATGGCCCCGCTGTCCTTCTCGCAGACCAGGAAGCCGGCCCGCGCCGGGTCCTCGATGAGCCGGCCGGCGTAGTCGGCGTACGCCTCGTCGGTGTCCGGCGGGAACAGCCAGGGCCGGTGCAGGTCCTTGCTCTCCCGGGCCCGTGCGGTGAACTCGGGGCCGTCGGCGAGGGTGAAGGGGCGGATGACGACGTGCGGGCCCTCGGCGAGGGGGCGGGACTGCGGGTGCGGCATCCGGCCAGCCTACGGCGTCGGCGCGGCGCCGGCGCATCCGGCCGGCCTCCGCGTCAGCGCAGCGCCGGCTCGTCCAGCGTCAGCGTGCCCGCCTCCGCGTCCAGCGTGGCGGCGACTCCGAGCGGGATCGTCAACGCGCCTTCGCCGTGGCCGAATCCGACGTTCTCCGCGACCGGGACCCCGAGTCCGCCGAGCCGGTCGGCCAGCAGGGGCCGCAGCTCGGCGTAGTCCGCACAGCGCTCCCAGGAGCCGAGCAGCACCCCGCGCACCCCCTCCAGCCAGCCGGAGCGCAGCAGCTGGGTGAGGTACCGGTCCAGCCGGTACGTCTCCTCGCCCACGTCCTCCAGGCAGAGCAGTCCGCCGTGCGCGGAGGGCCGGGCGTGCGGGGTGCCGAGTTCGGCGGCGAGCACGGAGAGGCAGCCGCCGAGGGTGACGCCCCGGGCCCGGCCGGGGACGAGGGCCGTACCGCCGGAGGTGATCGTGCGGACGGTCTCCGGGGCGAACAGCGTGGCCCGCAGGTGCTCCTGAGCCCGCGCGTTCTTGATGAAGTCGACGCCGGCCGCCATCGGCCCGTGCAGCGTGACGAGGCCCAGGCGGGTCGCGAAGGCCTCGTGCAGGACGGTGAGATCGCTGAACCCGACGAAGACCTTGGGCCCGGCCGCCCGCAGCGCGTCCCAGTCGAGCAGGTCGATCATGCGCTGCGCGCCGTAGCCGCCGCGGGCGCACAGCACGGCGTCGACGGCGGGGTCGCACCAGGCGTTCTGGAGGTCGGCGGCGCGGTCGGCGTCCGTGCCGGCCAGGTAGCCGAACTCGGGGTGCCGGTCCAGGACATGGGGTGCGACCACCGGGTCGAGGTCCCAGCCGCGCAGCACGTCGAGGCCCGCCTGCAACCGCTCCTCGGGCACCGGCCCGCTGGTGGCGACGACGGCGACCCGCGCGCCCGGGGCCAGCCGGCGCGGCCGCTGAAGTTCCTTCACGGGGTCAGCTCCACCTTCGGCACCGGCGGTGTCGGGTTCAGCCCGAACACCTGGGCGTACAGGGACAGTTCGGCCTCCAGGGCGCGGACCATGGTGTCGGCCCGCCGGAACCCGTGTCCCTCACCCGCGAAGGCGAGGTAGGCGTGCGGCACGCCCCGGCCCGCGATCCGGGCGAGGAAGCGTTCGCTCTGGGCGGGCGGGCAGATGACGTCGTCCAGGCCCTGGAGCAGCAGGAACGGCGCGGTGAGCCGGTCGGCGTGGGTGGTCGGCGAGCGTTCGGCGTACCGGTCGGGCACCTCGCCGCGCGGGCCGATCAGCGACTCCAGGTAGCGGGACTCGAAGTCGTGGGTGTCGCCGGGACCCCAGGTGGCGAGGTCGAGCACCGGATAGATGACGGTGCCGCAGGCGTAGACGTCGGTCGTGGTCAGGGAGGCGGCGGTGGTCCAGCCGCCGGCGCTGCCGCCCCGGATGGCCAGCCGGGCGGGGTCGGCGGTGCCCTCGTCGGCGAGGGCGCGGGCGACGGCCGCGCAGTCCTCGACGTCGACCACGCCCCAGTGTCCGCGCAGCCGCTCCCGGTAGGCCCGGCCGTAGCCGGTGGAGCCGCCGTAGTTCACCTCGGCGACCCCGATGCCCCGCGAGGTGAAGTAGGCGATCGCCAGGTCCAGCACGAGCGGCACGCGGCTGGTGGGCCCGCCGTGCGCCCAGATGACGTAGGGCGGCAGCTCGCCGTCGGGCGCAATGCGGGCCGGGTGGTGCGGCGGGTAGACGTGGGCGTGCACCTCACGGCCGTCGGGGCCGGTGAAGGTGCGCAGCCGTGGCTCCGGGTAGTAGGCCGGGTCGACGGGGTCACGGTGCCGGGAGCCGATCACGCGGGCGCGGCCGGTGGCGGTGTCCAGCTCGACCACTTCGTAGGCGGTGCGGGGGCCCGCGGCGACCGTGACGACGCGTGCGCCGTGGGTGGCGAGGGCGGCGGCGCACTCCGTCCACGGTCCGACGGCGTCCACGATCTCGCCGGACCCCGGGTCCAGTATCCCGAGCGCGGTGGGCCCGCGACCGTGGACGACGGCCAGGAGACCGCTGTCCAGGGGCGCGAACCAGCGCAGCCCGAGCTGCCACAGCGGCCCGCCGAACTCCTCCTCGCGCGGGCACAGGGGGGTGCCGTCGCGGTAGAGGTTCCACCAGCCGCCGCGGTCGCTCGCATACAGCAGGCCGCCGTCAGCCGACCACTCGACCTGGGCGACGGCCTCCTCCGGGCCGCCGGCCACCGTCCGCGCGTCCTTCAGCAGGCCGTCCTCCGTCACGTCGGCGACCAGCAGCTCCGTCCCGTCCCACGGCATCCGCGGGTGGTCCCAGGCCAGCCAGGCGGCCCGCCGGCCGTCCGGGGAGACCCGGGCGCCGGTGACGAACCGGTGCCGGGGCTCGGTCAGCTCACGGACGGCGGCGCGGTCGTCGGCGGCCGAGCCGTCCAGCGGTACGGCGGCCTGCACCCGCCGGATGTCGTCGGGGCCGTCCCCGGTGCACTCCTCCAGCACGCACCACACCTCACCGCGGGCGAGGTCCAGCCGGGGCTCCGCCCAGCGCAGGCCGCCGCCCACCGGGGAGACCGGGGTGAGCGGGGTGGGCTCGCCGCCGGGCTCGTACCGGTAAAGCCGCTGGTCGGCGAAGTGCACGAAGACGATCAGCGGCCGGCCGTCGTGGACCTCCCCGGTCCAGGGCCGGCCGCCGTACTCGATGACCCGGCTGCGCACGTTCCACGGCGGGGGCAGCATCGACTCCTCGCCCCCGTCGGTCCGCCGCACCAGGGCGCGCCGGCCGCCCTCGGCCGGCCGGGGCTCGGTCCACCAGACCTCGTCCCCGACGAAACCCACCCACTCCGGCCGCCCGTCGTGCGCGGCGGCGAGGGCCGCGTCGATCGGCGAGGGCCACGATCCGTACGGTGCGCTCCGCATCCGCTCCCCCATTCTCTAGGCCGTCCGCAGGAACCGGTCCAGGACACGGACCCCGAAGTGCAGCGCCTCCACGGGCACCCGCTCGTCCACTCCGTGGAACAGCGCCTGGTAGTCGAGGTCCACCGGCAGCTTCAGCGGTGCGAAGCCGTAGCCGGTGATGCCGAGCCGGGAGAACTGCTTGGCGTCCGTGCCGCCCGACATGCAGTACGGCACCACGTGCCCGCCCGGCGCGAACGCCTCCACGGCGGCCCGCATCCTCGCGAACACCGGCGCGTCGACCGGTGCCTGGAGGGCCACCTCGCGGTGTGCGAACTCCCAGTCGACGTCCGGTCCCGTCAGCTCGTCCAGCGTGGCGGTGAACTCCGCGTCCGCACCGGGCAGATAGCGCCCGTCCACGTGGGCGACCGCCTCGCCGGGAATGACGTTGAGCTTGTAACCGGCGTCCAGCATGGTCGGGTTGGCGCTGTTGCGGACGGTCGACTCGACCAGCTTGGCGGCCGGGCCGAGCTTCTCCAGCAGCCGGTCCACGTCGGTGAAGTCCGCGTCGATGCCGTACAGCGCGGCGAGTTCGGCGAGGGCGGCCCGTACGGTGGGCGTGAGCCGGAGCGGCCACTCGTGCTCGCCGATGCGGGTGACGGCGGCGGCGAGCCGGGTCACCGCGTTCTCCCTGTTCACCTTGGAGCCGTGTCCGGCCCGGCCGCGCGCGGTGAGCTTCAGCCAGGCGGTGCCCCGCTCCCCCGCGGCGATCGGGTAGATCTCCCGCCCGGACCCGTCGTGGAAGGTGAAGGCGCCCGACTCGCTGATGCCCTCCGTGCAGCCCTCGAAGAGTTCGGGGTGCCGGTCGGCGAGGAATCCGGAGCCGTCCTCGGCGCTGGCCTCCTCGTCGGCGGTGAACGCGAGGACGATGTCCCGGCGGGGCCGCACGCCCTGCCGGGCCCAGGACCGGACCACGGCCAGGATCATCGCGTCCATGTTCTTCATGTCGACGGCGCCCCGCCCCCACACCACGCCGTCCCGGACCTCGCCGGAGAACGGGTGCACGGTCCAGTCGGCGGCCTCGGCCGGCACCACGTCGAGGTGCCCGTGCACCAGCAGCGCGTCGGCGGACGCGTCGGTGCCCTCGATCCGGGCCACCACGTTGGTGCGGCCCGGTGTGCGCTCCAGCAGCAGGGGGTCCAGACCCGCCCCCGCCAGCCGTTCGGCCGCGTACTCGGCGGCGGGCCGCTCCCGGCAGTCCCCGCCGCCCCGGTTGGTGGTGTCGATGCGGATCAGGCCGGAGGTGAACTCCACGACCTCGGCCAGGGCCAGTTCGTCGGCCTGCTGGTCAGCCATACTGCTCCTCCACGGCGGCAGAGACGATCGTGGTGACCGCCTTGAACGTCCTGATCCCCTCGTACATCGTGGCGCTGGTGTACGCCACCTTCCGCTCCCCGGTCCGCGCCACGCCGGGCACGACGGTCGCGGCCATCGCGAGGTGCTCGGCGTCGAACTCGACGGCGACCGTGAACGGCCCTGCCTCGACCGGTGCGTGACGGACCGCGAGCTGTGCGGCCTCCTTGGCCGCCGCGCGGATGTCGGCCGCGGTCCGGGCCGGGGTCCGGCACACGGCCGCGTACCGCGACACATGGTCCTTGACGGCGACCTTCAGGGCCTCGGGCGCGTAGCCGAGGGCGTCCTCGCAGGCCACGTCGTCGCCGGTGACGAGGACGACGGGGACGCCGTACTCGGCGACGACGTGCGCGTTGAGCAGACCCTCGCTGGCGCGGACGTCGTTCAGCCACACCCCGGTGATCTGGTTGGCCAGATAGGTGTGGGCCAGGACGCCCTCCATGCCGGCGCCCGCGTGGTAGCCGACGAACGCGATGCCGTCGACGTCACCGTGCTGGACGCCCTCCACCATGGACAGCGCCTTGTGCCGGCCGGTGAGCATCTCGACGCGCTCGTCGAGACGCTCCAGGAGGAGGTTGCGCATGGTCCAGTGGGCCTCGTTGACGAGCACCTGGTCGGCGCCGCCGTCGAAGAAGCCCTCCACGGCGGCGTTCACGTCCGAGGTGAACATCGACCGGCACCGCTCCCACTGCGGCGTCCCCGGCAGCACGTCGGCAGGCCAGGTGACGCCCGTGGCACCCTCCATGTCGGCACTGATGAGGATCTTCATGGACCGTCACGTTACGCGCCGAGCGGCGGACAGGCTACGACCTCGCCCGAGGAAGCGATCTCGGGTCCGGTCAGGCCTTGGCGAGGACGAACCAGCGGGCCGGCAGGTCGATGCGGGTGCCGTCCCGGAGGTGCTCGGTCTGCGGCAGCGTCGTCTCGCCGTCGGCCAGGACGGCGAGCCCGGCCTTGGCGAGCAGCCGCGGGATCTCCTCGTCGGGGGCGTCGGCGGGCTTGAGGCCGTGGTGGAAGACGCGCTGGAGCTTGGGCCCCGGGCCGCCCGGCTCGGACGCCGCCCGCTGGAGGACGTCGCGGGAGCCGGAGGTCAGCTCGACCACGAAGGCGCGGCCCTCGGTGCCGATGAGTTCGGCGACGGCGGCGGCCACCGCGGGACGCGCGGCCGGTTCGCTCTGGTGGATGACGGCCCGCATGTAGACGTGGCTGTCGCCGAGCCTGTGGTGCAGGGCGCGGACGGCGTCGGTGTCGGTGAGGTCGAGCTGCTGGAACTCGACGGGGGCGCCGTTCGCGGCGCGGCGGGCGTGCTCGACGGCGGCGTGCGAGAGGTCGACGCCGACGGCGCGGGCGAAGCGGGTGGCCAGGTAGCGGGTCTGGGTGCCGTTGCCGCAGCCGAGGTCGACGATCGTCCGGCCGGTGTCGGCGTGGGGCAGGAGCAGTTCGCTGTGCGGTGCCGCGCTCAGTGAGGGGTCGGCGTCCCATATCGCCTCGCCCCGGGCGTCGGAGGTCCCGCGCCAGTAACTCTCCCACGCGTTGCGGTAGTTCTCCGAGACGTTCATGCGATCTCCCCACGGGTCGGTTCCGTGATCGGAATATCGCGGGGACCGGCGGCGGGGCAAGGGCCGGGTGGCCACCTTTCACGAGATATACGGCCCCCGGTCGCTCCGGGCGGCGCGCGGTCCACGCGCCGCGCCTTCGTCAGTGGCCGGTGGTGACGGACTGCTCGAACCAGACGGTCTTGCGGTGTCCGCTGGCGCTGGCGCCCCACTCCCGGGCCAGCCGGCTGACCACGCGCAGGCCGCGGCCCGACTCGTCGTAGGGGCCGGCGCTCACCATGGCGGGCAGGGCGGGTTCGTCGTCGGTGACCTCGAACAGCAGCGCGTCGGTGCGGACCACCCGCAGCCCGATCCGGTCGCTCTCCGCGTGCCGGACGGCATTGGTGACGACCTCGCTGACCAGCAGTTCGGCCGTCTCCACGGCCTGCGGCAGGCCCCAGTCCAGGAGCCGTTCGCGGACCAGGCGGCGGGCCCGGGCCACCTCGCGCGGGTCGGCGTCGAGCCGCCACTCGGCGACGTGGTCGTCGGGGATGCCGTTGAGACGGGCCATGAGCAGGGCGACGTCGTCCTTGCGTCCGCCGCGGGTGTTCAGGGCGCGGATGATGGTGTCGCAGGCGTCGTCCATGGAGGCCGCGGGGTGGGCGGCGGACTCGCAGAGCGCGGCGAGGCCCTCGCCGATGTCGGAGCCGCGCACCTCGACCAGGCCGTCGGTGCACAGCACCAGCCGGTCGCCGGGCGCCACCTTGACCCGCGTGGCCTCGAAGGGGACGCCGCCGACGCCGATCGGTGCCCCGGTGGGCAGGTCGAGGAGTTCGCTGCTGCCGTCCTCGGCGCGGACCAGCACGGGCGGGATGTGACCGGCGTTCGCGAGGGTCAGTTCGCCGCGGATCGGGTCGTACACGGCGTACAGGCAGGTGGCGAGGTAGGTGTCGCCGAGCCTGCGGGCCAGGTCGTCCAGGCTGCGCAGCAGTTGGGCGGGCGGGGTCTCCATCGCGGCCATGGTCTGCACGGCGGTGCGCAACTGGCCCATCATCGCCGCCGAGTTGAGCCCGTGACCCATGACGTCGCCGACCACCAGGGCGGTTCGGGAACCGGGCAGCTTGATGGTGTCGAACCAGTCGCCGCCGATCCGGCCGAGCCGGGTGCCGGGCAGGTAGCGGGTGGCGACGTCGCAGCCGGCCATCCTCGGGTTGACCTGCGGCAGCATGCTGTCCTGGAGGGTGTCGGCGACGTTCTCCTGGTAGGTGTACATGCGGGCGTTGTCGAGCACCAGGCCCGCCCGGGCGGCGAGTTCGGCACCGGTGGTGCGGTCCATGTCGTCGAACTGCGGCCGGTCGGGGCGGCGCATCAGCACCATGAAGCCGAGGACGACGTTGCGCGCCTTGAGCGGGACGATCAGCAGCGACCGGCCGCCGATGAGGGGCCGCAGGTCGCGCTTCTCGAACTCGCCCGAGATGCGCTCGGACAGCTCCTCGGTGACCCTCGGGATGAGCACCGGCTCGCCGGTGACCATGCACCGGTAGAACGGGGTGTGCTCGGGGAAGGCGAAGGCCTCGCCGACGGGCACGGTGTCGTCCCAGCGGCCCGGCTCGTCGTTGTGCTCCACCCAGACGCGGAACATCACGGTGCTGGCGTCCGGCGGGCCGTCCGGGAAGCCCTCGCCGGCCAGCACCGCGGCGCGCAGATGGGTGCCGGCGAAGTCCGCGAACCGGGGCACGGCGGCGCTGGTGACCTCGCGGATCGTCTCGCCGAGGTCCAGGGAGGAGCCGATGCCGGAGCTGACCTCGTTGAGGAACTCCAGCCGCTCGCGGACGGCGGCGTACTCCAGGTCCTGCTCGGCGCCGGCCGGGACCACGGCCGCGGCCCGCTGCTGCGGTACCACGGCTTCTTCGGCGCGGCTGCGGCCCGGACGGCGGGGCACGCCCCAGTACGGGGTCACGGGCACCCGGTCGTACTGGCTGAACTCCAGCACCGGGTAGCCCAGTTCGAGGACCTGCGCGACGATGCGGGCGCTGAGTCCCGGGCCCATGTTGGGCAGGATCTCGGGCAGCCGCCGTTCGAGCTCGTCGGGGGCGGGCAGTTCGGTGTGGCGGGCGAAGCCGGGCGAGACGCGTTCGGCGGTCTCGTCGTCGTAGCCGCGTTCGTCGCGCAGCCGGCTGGCGTCGGCGGCGAGCACGAGCAGCCGGGCGGGGTCCGGGCCGACCAGCGGGTAGGCCCACCAGAGCACGTCGAGCCGCTCGCCGCCGGGCGCCTGCGGGGGCGGGCAGAGGCGGGCGCGGCCGGCCGTGGCGTAGCCGCTGTGCCCGCCGAGCGACGTCTCCAGGTCGGGGCCGGGTCCGTCGTACGCCTCGTACGCGTCCGGCACCGCACCGTCCTGGAGGTCCTCCGGCAGGGCGCCGGAGACGGGCAGCAGGTCGGCGGCGGGCTGTCCGACGGCGTCCTCACGGCTCACGCCGAACAGGCGCCGCGCGCCGGTGCTCCAGTGGGACACCAGCCCGGCCCGGTCGACGACGACCACGGCCAGCGGAATCCGGCCCGCGGCGGTTTCGCCGATGCCGCGCCCGGGAGCTGTGTCCCGCTCGCTGCCACGGTCCATGGCCCAGGCCCTCTCTCCCCACGGCTGTCCGCAAACGATCTGTGCCGCCCGCCACTACGGTAAGACGACCGCCGGTCGCGATGTGTGGCAATCCTGGAATTGGTTTCACCGGATCGCGCCGGCGCGGCGAGCGGGCGCCCCGCTCAGTCCTCGTGGCCCAGTTGGAGATCGCGTTCCGTCCGGCCACCCCCCGCGACCTGCAACACCGTGGCGACCGGCGGGTAACCTGCGGCGATGACCGTGTACTCGCCGGAGGAGAGATCGACGAACCGGAACGTTCCGTCGGCTCCGGTGGTGAGGGTGTCGACGACGTTGCCGGCGGCGTCGAGCAGGGTCACGCGCGCGTCCTCCACGGGCCGTCCGCCGCTCGCCCGGACGGTGCCCCTCAGCACGGCGCCGCCGGCGAGTTCGACGTCCTGGCGGGTCTCCCGGGAGGCCTGCACGGTGACCGGGAGCGCGGCGGGCCGGAAGGCGGGGGCGCTGGCGGCGAGGGTGTACTCGCCCGCGACCAGTTCGGTGATGACGTAGCCGCCCTCGCGCCCGCTGCGGGTGCTCGCGACGACCTCGCCGTGCACGTTGGTGAGCGTGACGGTGGCGTCGCGGACGGGACTGCCGTCGGCGGTGAGCACGCTGCCGGCGAGGCGGCCGGCGCCGCCGAGGACCACGTCGAGTTCGACGGGGCGTTCGCCGACGGTGACGGAGACGGCCTGCGGCTGGTGCCCGCCGGCGGCGGCGATCAGCACGTACGACCCGGAGCCGGGCGTGCTGAGCGCGTACCGCCCGTCGTCGCCGCTGGCGCCCCGGCCGATCTGCTGTCCGGCGACGTCGATGAGGGTGAGGGCCGCGCGGGGCACCACGGTGCCGTCGGGGTGCTGCACGGTGCCGCAGACGGGGACCCCGGCGGCGTACGGGGCCCGGGCCCCGGGGATCGAGGCGGTCACGGTCTGCGGCTCCGTTTCGGCGGTGTTGTGGGACACCAGTGGTTTCTCCTTGAGGAAGAAGGCGATGAGCAGGCCGAGGGCGAGCACCGGTACCAGGTAGAGGAAGATCCGGGGCATCGCGTCGGCGTAGGCGCGGATGTAGGCGTCGCGCAGGGCCGGGGGCAGCGCGTGGACGAGCTGCGGGGTGATCGAGTCGGCGGCGGGCAGTCCGGTGCCCGCGCGCGGGGGCAGTTCCTCGCGCAGCGAGGAGGTGAGCCGGTCGGCGAAGAGGGTGCCGAAGACGGCGGCGCCGACGCTGCCGCCGATCTGCCGGAAGTAGTTGTTGGCGCTGGTGGCGGTGCCGAGGTCGGCGGGGCGGACGGAGTTCTGCACGGCGAGGACGAGGACGGGCATGACCAGGCCGATCCCGGCGCCGAGGACGGCCATCCAGACGCTGTAGTGCAGCCGGGGCGTGTCGGTCTCCAGCCGGGACAGCAGCCACATGCCGACGGTGGCGACGGCGCCGCCGAGCACGGGGTAGATCCGGTAGCGGCCGGTGTGGCTGATGAGCTGTCCGCCGATGATGGAGGCGCCGACGATCCCGGCCATCATGGGCAGCATCAGCAGTCCGGACTCGGTGGCGCTGGCGCCGTCGACCATCTGCAGGAAGGTCGGCAGATAGCTGGCGGCGCCGAACAGGGCGACGCCGATCACCAGGCCGACCAGGCCGCTGATGTTGAACACGGAGTCGCGGAACAGCCTGAGCGGGATGAGGGGTTCGGCGGCGAAGCGCTCGGTGACGAGGAAGAGGACGGTGGCGACGAGGGCGCCGGCGCCGAGGCCGAGGATCTGCCGCGAGCCCCAGGCGTACTCGGTGCCGCCCCAGCTGGTGAGCAGGACCAGGCAGGTGGAGGCGGCGGCGAGCAGCAGCGCGCCGAGGACGTCGAGCCGGGCGCGCGTGCGCGGTCTGGGGAGTTTGAGGACGACGGCGATGACGGCGAGGGTGACCAGGCCGAAGGGGACGTTGACGTAGAAGCACCAGCGCCAGGACAGGTGGTCGGTGAAGTAGCCGCCGAGCAGCGGTCCGGCGACGGAGGCGAGACCGAAGACGGCGCCGATCAGGCCCATGTACCGGCCGCGTTCCCGGGGCGGCACGATGTCCGCGATGATCGCCTGCACACCGATCATGAGCCCGCCGGCGCCGACGCCCTGGACCGCGCGGAAGGCGATCAGCTGGTCCATGGTCCCGGCCCGGCCGGCGAGGGCGGAGCCGAGGACGAAGACGGCGATGGCGAACTGGAAGACGCTCTTGCGGCCGACCAGGTCGCCGAGTTTGCCGTAGACCGGCAGGCCGATGGTGGAGGTGAGCAGGTAGGAGGTGATCGCCCAGGACATCTTGTCCAGGCCGTGCAGTTCGCCGACGATCTTCGGCAGCGCGGTGGCGACGATCATCTGGTCGAGGGCGGCCAGCAGCAGGGCCAGCATCAGCCCGAGGAACACCAACCGCACCCGGCGGGGCCCGAGTCCGGCGGGCGGCGCGGGAGGCGGCGGTGCGGTCGCGGTCTCCTCGCCGGCGGCCGGCGCCACGACCGGCTCCCGCTTCACCAGTGTCGTCCCGCCCACGTACCGCTCCCCTCGTCACACCCGTTCACATTTCCCGCGTAAGGCGACAACTGCGAACATCTGCGGCGAGTTACGGCACGATCCGGTACGGCCCGGAGATGCACTCGAACCGGTGAAGGGGTCGGCCGGCGGTCAATCCCCCTTCACCGGTGGGCGCTTGGGCTACTTCTCGACCTCGGTGGCGAGCCGGGCGAGCACGGCGTCGTAGATCCGGCCGAGGCCCTTGGGTGCGAAGGTCCGCTCGAAGAAGCCGCCGATGCCGCCGGCACCCTGCCAGGTGGTGGTGACGACCACGCGGGAGCTGCCCTCACCGGCGGGGGTGACGCGCCAGGTGGTGACCATGGAGGAGTTGCGGTCCTTCTCGACCAGCTCGCCGTCGGTGGGCTCGCTGACCTCCAGCAGGCAGTCGCGCACCCGCTTGCTGGTGGCCTGGAGCTTCCAGTGGACGAGGGTGCCCTCGCCGTCGCCGCCCTCGCGCACCTCGTACTCGCTGAACTGCTCGGGCAGCAGCTTCTGCCGCGTGCCGCGGTAGTCGGCGAGGGCGTCGAACACCTTCTCCGCGTCCGCCGCGACGACCCGCTCCGTAGTGGCCTCGACCTGCGCCATTGCGTTCCTCCACGACCTGGTTCCTCGGGGTTGGGGCAAGCCAACCACCCCGGCGCCCGGCCGCCCAAATCGAGTTCGCACGATCATGGGAACATGTGTTCTATTCTGTGGGCAGTGCGAGCGAGGAGGCGTCATGCGCTGGGAGAACCTCACAGACGAGAGCGAACACGGCCGGGCCGCCGACGCCGTGCTGTTCGGCGCGGACGCCGTCACCACCCGGACCTTCGACACGCCCGAGTTCCAGGGCATCACCTTCCACGAAGTCCGGGCGCGCTCGGTGCTGAACCGGGTGCCCGGCGCCTCCCGCATGCCGTTCGAATGGACGGTCAACCCCTACCGGGGCTGCTCGCACGCGTGCGTCTACTGTTTCGCCCGCAAGACGCACAGCTACCTGGACCTGGACACCGGCATCGGCTTCGACACCCAGATCGTGGTCAAGGTGAACGCCCCCGAGGTGCTGCGCCGCCAGCTCGGCTCCCGCCGCTGGCAGGGCGACCACGTGGCGATGGGCACCAACGTCGACTGCTACCAGCGCGCCGAGGGCCGCTACCGGCTGATGCCGGGCATCATCTCCGCGCTCACCGATCACGCGAACCCGTTCTCGATCCTCACCAAGGGCACCCTGATCCTGCGCGACCTGGACCTGCTGGTGCGCGCCGCGGAGGTGACGGACGTGGGCGTCTCGGTCTCCGTCGGCTTCCTGGACGCCGGGCTGTGGCGCACGGTGGAGCCGGGCACGCCCGCGCCCGAGCGCCGGCTGGACGTGGTCCGCACCTTCGGGGAGCACGGGATCGGCTGCGGAGTGCTGATGGCGCCGGTGATCCCGTTCCTGAGCGACGACCCGGCCCAACTGCGGGCCACGGTACGGGCCATCGCGGCGGCCGGGGCCACCTCCGTCACACCCCTGGTGCTGCATCTGCGCCCCGGCGCCCGGGAGTGGTTCATGGCCTGGCTCGGGCAGCACCATCCGCACCTGGTGCGGCGGTACGAGCGGCTGTACGCGGAGGGCGCCTACGCGCCCAAGTGGTACCAGCGCCGGATCACCCGGCAGGTGCACGAGCTGGCGCAGGAGTACGGCATCGGGCCCGCGCGCGCGGGCCTGGCCCGCCGGATCCGCCCGGCCGAGCCGGCACCGGCCCCCACCGAGCCGGAACCGGTCCAGCTCAGCCTCATGTGAGGACGCCCAGGGTCGTTCGAGGGCATCCCACGGCCCAATCGGGTCACGTATCACCGCAACGCGTTCTTCAGGGCCCCGACTCCGGGACGATCCGGCGAGAACCGTGAGCCTCGCGGTTCGCCGAAGACCTCCGTCCCGGGAGGACCCGTATGAGAACACGCGCAGCCCTGCTGTGCGCCGCCGCGGCCGCCACCGTGCTGGCGGGCGCGGTCACGGCCGCACCCGCGCAGGCCGCCCGGCCGGCGCAGCTCAACTGGAAGAAGTGCGGCATCACCGACTACCCCAGGCTCCAGTGCGCGTCCCTGACCGTGCCGCTGAACCACGCCGACCCGTCGGGGCGGCGGATCACCATCGCGCTGTCCCGCGTCCCGCACACCGCGCGGGCCTCGCAGGGCCCGCTGCTGGTCAACCCCGGCGGCCCCGGCGGCAGCGGTCTGTCGCTCGCCGGGTTCGTCGCCTCGTCGCTGCCGAAGAGCGTGGCGGCCCGGTACGACGTCATCGGCTTCGACCCGCGCGGGGTCGGCCGCAGCCGGCCGGCCCTGAACTGCGTGCCCGGCCACTTCAAGCCGGTGCGCCCCGACTCCGTACCGGCCACGCCCGCGCTGGAGCGGGCCAGTCTCGACCGCGCCAGGTCCTTCGCCGCGGCCTGCGGCCGGAAGTACGGCGACCTGCTGCCCTATCTGGACACCGTCAGCGCGGCCCGGGACCTGGAAGCCGTCCGCCGGGCCCTCGGCGCCCGGAAGATCAGCTACTTCGGGTACTCCTACGGCACCTACCTGGGCGCGGTCTACGCGAAGCTGTATCCCGGGCGGGTGCACCGCCTGGTACTGGACTCGATCGTCGACCCGAAGGGCGTCTGGTACGAGGACAACCTCGGCCAGGACTACGCCTTCGACGACCGCCACCGGGCGCTGATGGCCTGGATCGCCAAGAATGACGCAAGCTACAAGCTGGGCAAGGACCCCGAGAAGATCGCGGCCCGCTGGTACGCGATGCGGGCGGCCCTGGCGAAGAAGCCGGCCGGGGGCCGGGTCGGCGCCGCCGAGCTGGAGGACACCTTCACGCCGGGCGCCTACTACGACGGCTACTGGCCCTCCCTCGCCGAGGCGTTCGCGGCCTGGGTCCACCACAAAAACACCGGGCCGCTGGTGGAGGCGTACCGGAACTTCGGTGCCGTGGACGCCGCGGGAGACAACGGCTACAGCGTCTACGCGGCGGTGCAGTGCCGGGACGCGGCCTGGCCGCGCGACTGGAACCGGTGGCGCTCGGACGCCTGGGGCGTGTACGCGAAGGCGCCGGTGATGGCCTGGAGCAACGCCTGGTACAACGCGCCGTGCGCGTTCTGGCCGACGGCGCCGCTGCGGCCGGTGGACATCACCAACGGCACGCTGCCACCGGCGCTGCTCTTCCAGGCGACCGACGACGCGGCGACCCCCTACTCCGGCGGCGCCACGGCCCACCGGCTGCTGGCCCGCTCCAGCCTGGTGGTCGAGGAGGGCGGCGGCAACCACGGCGTCACGCTGAGCGGCAACGCATGCCTGGACAAGCACCTGGCCGCCTACCTGGGAGACGGCAGGGTGCCGCGCGGCCGCGGGGCGGTGGACGCGGTCTGCCCGAAGTCCCCCGGCCCCAAGCCGCTGAAGGCGAAGTCGGCGTCGACGACGTCCCGCGGCTCGACCCTGCACGGCCTGCTGGCCTTCCGGCGGTAGACGACGAGCCAGGCGCGGGGCCCGCGCGCGCCCCGTCGGAAGCTGACCCTCCACCGGCAGACCGACGAGCCCGGTGCGGGGCACCGGGCGCGCCGCGTGGAGGCTGCCCTTCCGCCGACAGAACCAGACGCCGAGCAACACGCGCGGCCCCTCGGAGGCTGACCTTCCACCGGCAGACGACGAACCAGACTCCGGGCAACGCGCGCGACCCGTCGGCGGCCCCGCTTCCGCCGGTTCGCCACGCACCCGCGCCCGCCACCCGACACAGCTGAAGGTTCGGCTGCGACCGGCAGGCGCCACGCCAGGCACTCGGCACCACACCCAGCCCGCCACAGCTCAACCTCCGCCGGTGGGCGAGGCCCCCGCACCCGGCACAGCCTCGGCCTCCACCTGCGGGCAAGGCCCCCACACCCGGCCCGTCACCCAACCCGACACAGCCTCGGCCTCCGCCGGAGGGTGGCGTGCTCGTGCCCGGCAACGGGCCTGGTCCGTCGGGGGCGTTGTCAGTGGGGTGGTCCATCATGGGGGGCATGAGCGAACCGACTCGGGCCGGTGGTGGACCGACCCGTATCCCCGCCCCGGCCGGGGTGTTCCCCGCCGCCCAGTACAGCCATGTGGTGACCGCGACCGGCCGTCTCGTCGCGGTCTCCGGCCAGCTTCCCCTCGACAAGGACGGCGAGTTGGTCGGGGCGGGCGACCCGGCGGCCCAGGCCCGGCAGGTGTTCGCGAACCTGCGGCGCTGCCTGGCCGCGGCGGGGGCCGGTTTCGGGGACGTGGTGAAGCTGACGTACTTCGTCACGGACATGGCCCACATGCCGGCGATCCGCGCGGCCCGCGCCGCCCACATACCCGACGACCGCCTGCCCGCCTCCTCGGCGGTCCAGGTGGCCGGGCTGGTGGCGCCGGAGTTCCTGCTGGAGGTCGAGGCTCTCGCGGTGGTGGCCCCGTGAGTTCGCCGACGGTCCGGGAGATGACCCTCGCCGACTGCGAGCGCGTCTCCGAGATACGGATCCGCGGCTGGCAGCACGCCTACCGGGGGCTCATGCCCCAGCCGTACCTCGACGGGCTCTGCGTCACCGCGGACGCCGAACGGCGACGGACCTGGTTCGCCGAAGGGAACGGCTCCGTGGTGAACCTGGTCGCCGAGCGGGACGGCGCGGTGGTCGGATGGGCGGCGCACGGGCCGTACCGCGACGGCGAGAGGCGCACCGGCGACGCCGAGCTGTACGCGATCTACGTCGACCCGGCCCGGCTCGGCGGCGGGATCGGGCGGGCGTTGCTGGCCGCGTCGGCCGAGCGGTGCCGGGCGTTTCCCCGCATGCTCCTGTGGGTCCTGAAGGAGAACGCGCCCGCCCGCCGCTTCTACGAGCGCGCCGGGTTCCGCCCGGACGGGGCCGAGGAGCCCTTCGAGGTGGACGGCGTGCCGGTGCCCGAGGTGCGGTACGTGAAGACGCTGGGCGGCTGACCGGGCGTCAGCTCGGCTGCTGCTCCGGTATCCGCGCCAGCGCGTGCACCGCTGCCTCGGCGAGCGCGGGATGCGCGAGGGCCTCGGTGAGGACCTGCCGGGCGCGGGCGTCGCCGAGCGCGCCCAGGCCTTCCACACAGGCGAGGGCCACCCGCCGGTAGGGGTCGTGCGGGCGCAGCCGTCGCTCCAGCGTGGTGATCAGCGCGGGCACGGACTCCGGGGCGCGCAGGGCCACCAGGAGCCGCACCGGGTGCAGGGCGTAGGCGACGCGGAGTTCGTTGGTGGCGAGGGCGGCGGCGGCCCGGGCCGTGCGCGGGTCGCCGAGCCGGGCGAGGGCGTGCGCGGCGGAGGCGCAGCGCGGCGGGTCGCGGTGGTTGAGCAGCAGCACCAGGGACTCGAAGGCCCGCCGGTCGCCCGCCCGGCCGAGGCGGAACGCGGCCAGCTCCCTGGCCCAGAGCGGCTGTCCGGGCGCGGTGAGCACCTCCGCCAGTTCGTCGTGGTCCCCGGTGGCCAGCAGGTGCTGGAACGCGGCCGAGCCGCCCGACTCCTGCCGTAAGCGCTCCGTGAGTGATCGCAACTCTTCGTCCACGAGGTCCAGCGTAGGCGGGTCGCGGCGGCCGAGGGAGGTACATCACAAAGTCGGTTGGCCATCGGGGACTAGCGCGCTCGTTACCCGCCGGTTAAGCTCATACGAGCGAGTAACCCTCTCGCATTTCCGCTGGCGACGGTTTGGTGACGCGGCCGTCGCGAGCGAGCAGGTCGGTTCGGTACGCCGTGTGTACCGCAGTACGACCCGGCTTCGGGACAGAGCCGGTCGGAAGTTCCGCCGCTCCCGGGCGTGTGCACGCCCGTGGCACCGGCACCCCGGGCGTGTGCGCTCGCAGCCCGGCAACACCCGCACCCTCTCGCCCCGTGGTGCGCCCTCCGGCGCCCCCGGCGCGCTCCTCGTCGTCACCCTCATTCCTGGAGTCCCGCGATGGCCACTCCCCTGTCCGACTCAGCTCTGTCCCCGTCCCCGCTCAAGACGATCGCCGTCGTCGGCCTCGGCACCATGGGCACCGGCATCGCCGAGGTCCTCGCGAAGGCCGGCCGCGAGGTGATCGGCATCGACATCAGCGAGGCGCGGACCGCGCAGGCGCTCGCCACCCTGGAGGCCGCCACCGCCCGTGCCGTGGCGCGCGGCCGGCTCACCGAGGAGGAGCGCGCCCGGGCGCTGGCCCGGGTCCGCACCGCCACCGACCTCACCGCGGCGGCCGACGCCGACCTCGTCATCGAGGTGGCCCCGGAGTCGTACGAGATCAAGCGGCAGATCCTCCGCGAGCTGGACGGCATCGTCCGTCCGGAGACGATCCTGGCGACCGGCACCAACGCGCTGTCGGTGACCCGGCTGGCGGCCGACTCGGCCCGTCCCGAGCGCGTGCTCGGCCTGCACTTCTTCAACCCGGCGCCGGCGATGCGGCTGGTCGAGGTCGTCTCCTCGGTGCTGACCGCGCCGCAGGCCGTGGGCGCCGTCACCGACCTCGCGATCGAGCTGGGCAAGGAGCCGGTCGCGGTCGGCGACCGCCCCGGCTTCGTCGCGGACGGACTGCTCTTCGGCTACCTCAACCAGGCCGCCGCCATGTACGAGGCCAAGTACGCCTCCCGGGAGGACATCGACGCCGCCATGCGGCTCGGCTGCGGCCTGCCCATGGGCCCGCTCGCCCTGCTGGACCTGATCGGCATCGACACCGCGCGGACGGTCCTGGAGGCCATGTACGCCGAGTCCCGGGACCGGCTGCACGCCCCCGCCCCGATCCTCAAGCAGCTCAGCGAGGCCGGCCTGACCGGCCGCAAGTCGGGGCGCGGCTTCTACACCTACGAGGCGCCGGGCAGCGGGACGGTCGTGCCGGACGTGCTGACCCCGGCGACGGGCGGCTCGGCGGCCGCGGGCCGCGAGGTGCGCTCGGTGGGCGTCGCCGGCTCCGGCACCATGGCCTCCGGCATCGCCGAGGTGTTCGCCAAGGCGGGCTACGACGTCGTCCTGGCCGCCCGCAGCGAGGAGAAGGCGCAGGCCGCCAAGGCCCGTATCGGCAAGTCGCTCTCCCGCTCCGTCGACAAGGGCCGGCTGACCGCGGAGGCCGCGGCCCTGATCCTGGACCGGATCACGCCGGCCGGCTCCTACGACGCCTTCGCCGAGGTCGACCTGGCGGTGGAGGCGATCGCCGAGGACCTGGAGATCAAGCGGCAGCTCTTCGCCACGCTGGACAAGGTGTGCAAGCCGGGCGCGGTCCTGGCCACCACCACCTCGTCGCTGCCCGTCGTCGCCTGCGCCCGCGCCACCTCACGCCCGCAGGACGTGATCGGGATGCACTTCTTCAACCCCGCACCGGCGATGAAGCTGGTCGAGGTCGTGCGGACGGTGCTGACGGCGGACGACGTCCACGCCACCGTGCGCGAGGTCTGCGCGAAGATCAAGAAGCACGCGGTGGACTGCGGCGACCGCGCCGGTTTCATCGTGAACGCGCTGCTGTTCCCGTACCTCAACAACGCGATCAAGATGGTGCAGGAGCACTACGCGTCCCTCGACGACATCGACGCGGCGATGAAGCTGGGCGGCGGCTACCCGATGGGCCCCTTCGAACTGCTGGACGTGGTCGGGCTGGACGTCTCGCTGGCCATCGAGAAGGTGCTGCACCGCGAGTTCCGCGACCCCGGTCTGGCCCCGGCGCCCCTGCTGGAGCACCTGGTGGCCGCGGGCTGCCTCGGCCGCAAGACCGGCCGCGGCTTCCGCGAGTATGCCCGCCGCTGACGGCGTCGGCGACTGGTTCCGGACGGAGGCGGACTGGGGCGGACTGCTCGACCCGGGCGGCTCTCCCCCGTCCGCCCGGTCCGGCTCTCCCCCGCCCTCCGGGGGCGGGGGACACCCCGGACCTGCGCATCGAGCTGCGCACATGCAGTACGTTCGGGTCATGTCCCAGCCCGCCAAGTCCTCCCGTACACCAGCTACGCCCGACGCGCCGGAAAGTGCCGCAGGCAGTCGCGCCGCCGCCCAGCGGCTCAAGATGCGCCGAGAACTGGCGGCAGCAGCCATGGAGCTGTTCGCGACCAAGGGGTACGAGGCCACCACCGTCGACGAGATCGCCGCCGCCGCCGGCGTCGCCCGGCGCACCTTCTTCCGCCACTTCCGTTCCAAGGAAGAGGCGATCTTCCCGGACCACGACGACACGCTGATCCGCGCGGAGGCGGTCCTCAACGCCGCGCCCGCGCACGAGCACCCGCTCGACACCGTGTGCCGGGGCATCAAGGAGGTCATGAAGATGTACGCGGCGCGGCCGGAGATCTCGGTCGCCCGCTACAAGCTCACCCGCGAGGTGCCCACCCTTCGTGAGGCCGAGATCGCCTCGGTGGCCCGGTACGAGCGCCTGTTCACGCGGTATCTGCTCGGCCATTTCGACGAGCACGCGCACGCCGACGACGCCAACGACGATCCGCTGCTGGCCGAGGTCGCCGCCTCCGCCGTGGTCACCGCCCACAACCACGTCCTCAGGCGCTGGCTGCGGGCGGGCGGCCAGGGGGACGTGGAGGCACAGCTCGACCACGCCTTCGCGATCGTGCGCAAGACCTTCGGCACGGGGATCGGGGCCGGCCGCGACACGGCCTCCCGGCCGGCCGCCTCCGCGCCGGTGGCAGCCTCCGCCGAGGGCGAGGTGCTGGTGACCGTCGCACGCACCGACGCACCCCTGGAAGAGGTCATGCGCACCATCGAACAAGCCCTGAAGGAGCGCTGACCCGCCCTTCCCCCTGTGACAACGGCCACCCTCCGGGTGGCCGTTTTTGCATGTCAGCGCCCTTTTTGACCCGCCGGCACAGGCCCGTTCGATCGATCATCGCTCATCTGTCAAGTAAAGATTTCATTTGAGAGGAAGTTCTGGCACTCAGTGCCTTGCGGGGTGACACGCGGTGTCATACGTTGAAGGTGTCCGGGCTGTCCCCGCAGACCATCACCTGCGCGCCCGAACGCCTGCGTCACAGGCAACCTCCCGCGCCACAACGCGCTGCCGAAGCACCACCGAGCCGGACCGACGGCACACCCTCACCACCCTCAGCAGCACTGACAGCACCGACGAACCCTTAGGCGCCCCTCCCTCAGGGCGCTCACCCGCCGGAGGCAACACCGTGACCGTGAAGGACATCCTGGACGCGATCCAGTCGAAGGACGCCACGTCCGCCGACTTCGCCGCCCTGCAGCTCCCCGACTCGTACCGCGCGATCACCGTCCACAAGGACGAGACGGAGATGTTCGCGGGCCTGGAGACCCGCGACAAGGACCCGCGCAAGTCGATCCACCTGGACGAGGTCCCCGTGCCCGAGCTGGGCCCGGGCGAGGCCCTGGTGGCCGTCATGGCCTCCTCGGTGAACTACAACTCGGTGTGGACCTCGATCTTCGAGCCGGTGCCGACGTTCGCCTTCCTGGAGCGCTACGGCAAGCTGTCGCCGCTGACCAAGCGACACGACCTGCCGTACCACATCATCGGCTCCGACCTCGCGGGCGTCGTCCTGCGCACCGGCCCCGGCGTCAACGCCTGGCAGCCCGGTGACGAGGTCGTCGCGCACTGCCTGAGCGTCGAGCTGGAGTCGCCCGACGGCCACGACGACACCATGCTCGACCCCGAGCAGCGCATCTGGGGCTTCGAGACCAACTTCGGCGGCCTCGCGGAGATCGCGCTGGTCAAGACGAACCAGCTGATGCCGAAGCCGAAGCACCTCACCTGGGAGGAGGCCGCGGCCCCGGGCCTGGTGAACTCCACCGCCTACCGCCAGCTGGTCTCCCGCAACGGTGCCGCCATGAAGCAGGGCGACAACGTCCTGATCTGGGGCGCGAGCGGCGGGCTCGGCTCGTACGCCACGCAGTTCGCGCTCGCGGGCGGCGCCAACCCGATCTGTGTCGTCTCCTCGCCCCAGAAGGCGGAGATCTGCCGCTCGATGGGCGCCGAGGCGATCATCGACCGCAACGCCGAGGGCTACAAGTTCTGGAAGGACGAGCACACCCAGGACCCCAAGGAGTGGAAGCGCTTCGGCAAGCGCATCCGCGAACTCACCGGCGGTGAGGACATCGACATCGTCTTCGAGCACCCCGGCCGCGAGACCTTCGGCGCCTCCGTCTACGTCACCCGCAAGGGCGGCACCATCACCACCTGCGCGTCGACCTCGGGCTACATGCACGAGTACGACAACCGGTACCTGTGGATGTCCCTGAAGCGGATCATCGGCTCGCACTTCGCCAACTACCGCGAGGCGTACGAGGCCAACCGCCTGATCGCCAAGGGCAAGATCCACCCCACGCTGTCGAAGACGTACTCCCTGGAGGAGACCGGCCAGGCGGCCTACGACGTCCACCGCAACCTGCACCAGGGCAAGGTCGGCGTCCTGTGCCTCGCCCCCGAGCAGGGCCTGGGCGTGCGCGACGAGGAGATGCGCGCGAAGCACATCGACGCCATCAACCGCTTCCGGAACGTCTGAGAGCCGGGAGGTCATAGATGACAGAGCGTCAGGCGCAAAAGGAAAGGGACCGGCCGTGGCTCATGCGGACCTACGCCGGTCACTCCACGGCGGAGGCCTCCAACGAGCTGTACCGGCGCAACCTCGCCAAGGGCCAGACCGGTCTGTCGGTGGCGTTCGACCTGCCGACGCAGACCGGCTACGACCCCGACCACATCCTCGCGCGCGGCGAGGTCGGCCGGGTGGGCGTGCCCGTCGCGCACCTCGGTGACATGCGCCGGCTGTTCCAGGACATCCCCCTGGAGCAGATGAACACCTCGATGACGATCAACGCCACCGCCATGTGGCTGCTGGCGCTCTACCAGGTCGTCGCGGAGGAGCAGGGCGCGGACATCACCAAGCTCCAGGGCACGACCCAGAACGACATCGTCAAGGAGTACCTGTCCCGCGGGACGCACGTCTTCCCGCCGGAACCCTCGCTCCGCCTGACGACGGACATGATCGCGTACACGGTCTCCCACATCCCGAAGTGGAACCCGATCAACATCTGCAGCTACCACCTGCAGGAGGCCGGGGCCACGCCGGTGCAGGAGATCGCGTACGCGATGTCCACCGCCATCGCCGTCCTCGACGCCGTGCGCGACTCCGGCCAGGTGCCGCAGGAGCGCATGGGGGACGTCGTCGCCCGCATCTCCTTCTTCGTGAACGCGGGCGTCCGCTTCATCGAGGAGATGTGCAAGATGCGGGCGTTCGGCCGCATCTGGGACAAGGTCACCCGTGAGCGGTACGGCATCGAGAACCCCAAGCAGCGCCGGTTCCGGTACGGCGTCCAGGTCAACTCGCTCGGCCTGACCGAGGCGCAGCCGGAGAACAACGTCCAGCGGATCGTGCTGGAGATGCTGGCGGTCACCCTCTCCAAGGACGCACGCGCGCGTGCCGTGCAGCTGCCCGCCTGGAACGAGGCGCTGGGCCTGCCCCGGCCCTGGGACCAGCAGTGGAGCCTGCGCATCCAGCAGGTGCTCGCCTACGAGAGCGACCTGCTGGAGTACGACGACATCTTCGAGGGCTCGAAGGTGATCGAGGCGAAGGTGGACCAGCTGGTCGAGGACACCCTCGCGGAGATCGACCGCATCCAGGAGATGGGGGGCGCGCTGGCCGCCGTGGAGTCCGGCTACCTCAAGTCGCAGCTGGTCGCCTCGCACGCCGAGCGCCGGGCCCGGATCGAGTCCGGCGAGGAGAAGATCGTCGGCGTCAACATCTTCGAGGGCACCGAGCCGAACCCGCTGACGGCCGATCTGGACACCGCCATCATGACGGTCGACCCGGCGGTCGAGGCCCGCGTCATCGACTCGCTCCAGCGCTGGCGGGACACCCGCTACCAGCCGCCCTTCAACCACCCGCGCCCCTGCAAGGCGCTGGAGCGGCTGAAGGAGGCCGCCAAGGGCACCGACAACCTGATGGAGGCCACGCTGGAGTGCGCCCGCGCCGGGGTCACCACGGGCGAGTGGGCGGGCGCCCTGCGCGAGGTGTTCGGCGAGTACCGGGCACCCACCGGGGTCTCCTCCGCACCGGTGGCCGTCGCCGCCGAGGCCGGCTCGGCGCTCGCCGAGGTGCGCGCCAAGGCGGACGCCACCGCCCGCGAGCTGGGCGTCGGCAAACTGCGCTTCCTGGTCGGCAAGCCGGGCCTGGACGGGCACTCCAACGGCGCCGAGCAGATCGCCGTCCGCGCGCGGGACGCCGGCTTCGAGGTGGTGTACCAGGGCATCCGGCTGACGCCCGAGCAGATAGTGGACGCGGCCCTGGCCGAGGACGTCCACGCCGTGGGCCTGTCGATCCTGTCCGGCTCGCACGCCCAACTGGTCCCCGATGTGCTCCAGCGGCTGCGTGTGGCCGGTGCCACAGATATACCGGTGATCGCCGGTGGCATCATCCCCAACGGTGACGCCGACCAGCTGAGGGAAGCCGGAGTGGCCGCCGTCTTCACCCCGAAGGACTTCGACATCACCGGGATCATCGGCCGCATCGTCGACGAGATCCGGAAAGCGAACAAGCTCGACCCCCTGGAGGTCCCCGCATGACCACGCCTGTCAACCGCCTTCGCCCGCGGCGCTCCTGCCTGGCCGTGCCGGGCTCGAACCCGCGCTTCCTGGAGAAGGCGCAGGGCCTCCCCGCGGACCAGGTCTTCCTGGACCTGGAGGACGCGTGCGCGCCGCTCGCCAAGCCCGAGGCGCGGCACACCATCGTCAAGTTCCTCAACGAGGGCGACTGGACGGGCAAGACGCGCGTGGTCCGGGTCAACGACTGGACGACCGAATGGACGTACCGGGACGTCGTCACGGTGGTGGAGGGCGCGGGCCCGAACCTGGACTGCATCATGCTGCCGAAGGTGCAGAACGCCCAGCAGGTCGTCGCCCTGGACCTGCTGCTGACGCAGATCGAGAAGACGATGGGCTTCGAGGTCGGCCGGATCGGCATCGAGGCCCAGATCGAGAACGCGCAGGGCCTGAACAACGTCAACGAGATCGCGCAGGCCTCCCCGCGCATCGAGACGATCATCTTCGGCCCGGCCGACTTCATGGCCTCCATCAACATGAAGTCCCTGGTCGTGGGCGAGCAGCCGCCCGGCTACCCGGCGGACGCCTACCACTACATCCTGATGAAGATCCTGATGGCCGCCCGCGCCAACGACCTCCAGGCCATCGACGGCCCCTACCTGCAGATCCGCAACGTCGACGGCTTCCGCGAGGTCGCCGGCCGCGCCGCCGCGCTGGGCTTCGACGGCAAGTGGGTGCTGCACCCGGGCCAGGTCGACGCCGCCAACGAGGTCTTCTCGCCGTCGCAGGAGGACTACGACCACGCCGAGCTGATCCTGGACGCGTACGACTACTACACGTCCGAGGCCGGCGGAAAGAAGGGTTCCGCGATGCTCGGCGACGAGATGATCGACGAGGCCAGCCGCAAGATGGCGCTGGTCATCGCGGGCAAGGGCCGCGCCGCCGGCATGCAGCGCACCAGCACGTTCGAGATCCCGGAGGCGTGACGGCGATGCAGTTCGGACGCACGTACGAGGAGTTCGAGGTCGGGGCGACGTACAAGCACTGGCCGGGCAAGACGGTCACGGAGTACGACGACCACCTGTTCTGTCTCCTCACCATGAACCACCACCCGCTCCACATGGACACCAACTACGCGGAGAAGACGACGGACTTCGGCAAGAACGTCGTCGTCGGGAACTACATCTACTCCCTGCTGCTCGGCATGTCCGTCCCGGACATCTCCGGCAAGGCGATCGCCAACCTGGAGATCGAGTCGCTGAAGCACGTGGCGCCGACGTTCCACGGCGACACGATCTACGGCGAGACGACCGTGCTCGACAAGTGGCCGTCGAAGTCGAAGAACGACCGCGGGATCGTCTACGTCGAGACCAAGGGCTACAAGCAGGACGGCACCCTGGTGTGCGTCTTCCGCCGCAAGGTGATGGTGCCCACCGAGACGTACATCAAGGAGCGCGGCGGCGAGCAGCCGGGCCGCCCCGAGCTCAAGGAGCAGGAGAAGTAGCCATGGCCCGTCTCGCCCAGACCGCCGGTCTGACCGACGTCCAGCAGGAGATCCTCTCCACCGTCCGGGACTTTGTCGACAAAGAGATCATTCCGGTCGCGACCGAGCTGGAGCACCGCGACGAGTACCCGCAACAGATCGTCGACGGCCTGAGGGAGCTCGGGCTCTTCGGCCTGATGATCCCCGAGGAGTACGGCGGCCTGGGCGAGTCGCTGCTCACCTACGCGCTGTGCGTGGAGGAGATCGCCCGCGGCTGGATGTCGGTGTCCGGCATCATCAACACGCACTTCATCGTCGCGTACATGCTCAAGCAGCACGGCACGCAGGAGCAGAAGGACCACTTCCTGCCGAGGATGGCGGCCGGCGACATCCGGGGCGCCTTCTCGATGTCGGAGCCCGGCCTGGGCTCGGACGTGTCGGCGATCACGTCGAAGGCGGTCAGGGACGGCGACGAGTACGTCCTGAACGGCCAGAAGATGTGGCTGACGAACGGCGGCACGTCGTCGCTCGTGGCCGTTCTGGTCCGGAGTGACGAAGGACACCCCGAGGGCACCGCGCCGCACAAGTCGATGACGACCTTCCTGATCGAGAAGGAGCCGGGCTTCGGCGAGGTCCGCCCGGGCCTCACCATCCCCGGCAAGATCGACAAAATGGGCTACAAGGGCGTCGACACGACCGAGCTGATCATGGACGGGCTGCGCGTTCCGGCCGATCGGGTGCTCGGCGGCGTCACCGGCCGAGGTTTTTACCAAATGATGGACGGCGTGGAGGTCGGCCGGGTCAACGTGGCGGCGCGTGGCTGCGGCGTCGCCCAGCGCGCCTTCGAGCTGGGGGTCCGGTACGCCCAGCAGCGGCACACGTTCGGCAAGCCGATCGCCCAGCACCAGGCCATCCAGTTCAAGCTGGCGGAGATGGCGACCAAGGTCGAGGCCGCCCATGCGATGATGGTCAACGCGGCACGCAAAAAGGATTCCGGGGAACGAAACGACCTCGAAGCGGGGATGGCGAAGTACCTCGCCTCCGAGTACTGCAAGGAGGTCGTGGAGGATGCCTTCCGGATCCACGGCGGCTACGGCTTCTCCAAGGAGTACGAGATCGAGCGCCTCTACCGCGAGGCCCCGATGCTGCTCATCGGTGAAGGTACCGCCGAGATCCAGAAAATGATCATCGGGCGCAGGCTGCTCGAAGAGTATCGATTCCAGGGCTGATTGTCCGGGTACGGGGTGTTTTCTTCGAGAAGAAGATCACACCCCGTAGACACTCTTCGGCCGCCGACTCGGCTTCCTGGCTTGCCCAGTTGTGGCCCGCGACCGGTACGATCCCGGGAAAGCCGCCGTCCCCCGTCAGAGCGCGGCATCATCCGCTACGAAGGTCATCCATGCCCCACAGCCAAACCTCTGCACCTCGCGACAGCCGAGCCGGCGTACGCCTCGCGCGCGGAGCATCGCCGTGGCTTCTCCCGACCGTCGCCACCGCAGCCCTCAGCCTGGCCCGCGCTCGCCGCTCGGGCGTAGCCAAGGCCGTCGCCGTGCCCGCCACCGCGCTCGCGGCGGGCATGCTGTGGTTCTTCCGCGACCCCGAGCGCGAGATCGCCCCGGGCCGGGTCATCTCGCCCGCCGACGGTGTGGTGCAGAGCATCATGCCGTGGAAGGACGGGCGTACCCGCGTCGCCATCTTCATGAGCCCGCTCAACGTCCACGTCAACCGCGCGCCCCTCGCGGGCACCGTGACGTCCGTCGAGCACATCCCCGGCGGCTTTGTTCCGGCTTTCAACAAGGAGAGCGAGAACAACGAGCGCGTAGTCTGGCATTTCGACACCGAACTCGGCGACATCGAGATGATCCAGATCGCCGGCGCGGTGGCCCGCCGCATCGTTCCCTACATCCCCCAGGGCACGAAGGTCGAGCAGGGCGACCGTATCGGTCTGATCCGCTTCGGCTCGCGTGTCGACCTCTACCTGCCCGAGGGTGTGGAGGTCGCGGTCGAGGTCGGCCAGAAGACCGTGGCTGGGGTGACTCGCATTGACCGTGATTGATCCGGAGACCCAGGCGGGCTGGGTGCCCGAGGCCGACGAGGTGGACGACGAGGAGGAGATGCCCCTCTCTCTCCGCCTGTCGATAGCGGACACCCTCACGCTGGGCAACGCCACGTGCGGGTTCATGGCGGTGTACTTCACCACCACCGGCATCCTGATCCCGCACCTCACCGGCAGCCAGGAGTCCGGCATGGCCCGCCACAGCGCGGCCACGGCGGTCATCCTGATGCTCTGCGCGGCGGTCTTCGACCTGTTCGACGGACTGGTGGCCCGCAAGCTGCGCTCGTCGCCGATGGGCGCGGAGCTGGACAACCTGTCCGACCTGATCAGCTTCGGACTGGCCCCCGCGTACTTCGTCCTCGTCTACGGCATGGTCGCGGACGACGCGCACCAGCGGGTGGCGGCGGTGGGCGCGATCGTGGTGCTGCTGGCCGTGGTGCTCAGACTGGCCCGCTTCAGCTGCGTGACCATGAAGGACGGCATGTTCCAGGGCATGCCCTCGCCGTTCGGCGCGCTGACGGTCGTCTCGATCGTGCTGCTGGAGCTGCCGTTCGTGGCGACGCTGCTGGCGATCCTCGGGACCGCGTGGCTGATGGTGAGCCGGGTGGAGTACCCGAAGCCGCGGGGACGCCTCGCGGGCGCGATGCTCTCCTGGATCGTGCTGTCCATGGGGCTGCTGGCGGCGTGGGCCTTCGACGCGCCCAGCGGGCAGCTGCTCCTGCAGACGGGCTGCGCGCTGCAGCTGGTGATGGGCGCGGTGATTCCGCTGTTCGCCACGGCGCGGCGGGTGAACAACTTCCGCGACAACCGGCGTGAGGCTCGGGCGGCGCAGTTGCCGTAGCGGCGCGGACAGGTGTACGACGAGGGGCCCCTACCCGGGTTGGGTGGGGGCCCCTCGCTTGTGCCCGCGCACTCTGGGGGCGGAGCCCTCAGTGGCCTCGGCTCAGGTGGTCCTCGGCCAGCCGCGCGGCGACCCGCTCCAGGATGGGGCCCGCGTCCGCGATGCACTTGGCGACGTCCGGCTCGACGGAGGTCAGGGGGTAGGCCTGGGAGATCCCGGCCCGGAGCAGCGCCTCCGTCGGCAGAGCGAGCCGGCCGCACACCGCCACGACCTCCTTGCCCGCCGCGCGCGCCGCCGCAGCCACTCCCGCCGGCGCCTTGCCGTGCAGCGTCTGCTCGTCCAGCGACCCCTCCCCGGTGATCACCAGCGAGGCCCGCCGCAGCGCGGGCGCGAAGCCCAGCACGTCCAGCATGACCTCGATGCCGGGGCGGAAGCGGGCGCCCAGGAGCAGGGCGCCGTAGCCGATGCCGCCGGCCGCGCCCGCCCCCGGCGCCGCCGCGTACTCGGCGGCCCGCGGACCGGCCTCCGCCTCCAGCACCTTCGCGAAGTGGCCCAGCGCGGCGTCCAGCGTCTCCACGTCCTTGGGGGAGGCCCCCTTCTGCGGGCCGTACACCGCCGGCGCGCCCTTCGGCCCGGTCAACGGGTTGTCGACGTCGCTGGCCAGCACCAGCTCGACCGAGGACAGCCGCGGGTCGAGGCCGGACAGGTCCGCCCGGGCGAGGCCGGCGAGTCCGCCGCCGCCCGGGGACACCGGTTCCCCCTCCTCGGTCAGGAACCGCGCGCCCAGCGCGGACAGCATGCCGGCGCCGCCGTCCGTCGTGGCGCTGCCGCCGACGCCGAACACGATCGTCCGCGCGCCCGCGTCCAGCGCCGCGCGCAGCAGCTCCCCGGAGCCGTACGTCGAGGCGGTCAGCGGCGCGAAGACCCCGGCCGGCAGCCGCTGCAAGCCGCTCGCCTCGGCCATCTCCACCACCGCGGTGCCGTCGCGCAGCGCGAACGCGGCCGTGACCTCCTGCCCGAGCGGCCCGGCGACCCGCACCTCCCGGCGCTCGAAGCCGGCCGCGACCGCCGCGTCCACGGTCCCGTCGCCGCCGTCGGCCACGGGCAGCGCCTCGACCCGAAGGTCCGGCACGACCCGGCGCAGCCCGGCCGTCACCCGCTCGGCGACCTGCACGGCCGTCAGCGAGCCCTTGAACTTGTCCGCGGCGATGAGCACCCGACGGGTCTCGTTCACTGCAGCGTCCGCCACCTTGTCTTCCCCTTGCTCTCCGGGCCCCGCGCACGTCAGGGCCAGTCGCGCCGCTGCGACCATAACCGCAGGACACCTCCGCCGTCATGCCCCGCCCGAACCCTGGGCAGCCGCTGGGAGCCGGCCGGGCAAAGTGGGTACACCCCTGCCATGAGCACCCAGCGCACCGGTCCGGACCTCGCCGACCGCGTCCACGGCGGCTGGCTCGGCCGGATCGCGGGCAACATGCTCGGCAAGCCGGTCGAGCAGGGCGAGGTGTGGACGCGCGAGCGCATCGACCGCTATCTGCGCCGGGCCGCGGCCCTGCCGCTGACCGACTACCTGCCCGAGCCGGCCGACGCGGACGAGGCCGCCGTGATGCGCCCGGAGTGGCGCAGCTGCGTACGCGGCCGGATCCACGGCAGCTGCCGGGACGACGACGTCGACTACGCGATCCTCGGCCTGCACCTGCTGGAGACCCACGGCTTCGGCTTCAGCACCGAGCAGGTCGGCGACCTGTGGCTGCTCAGGCTGCCGTACCTTCAGACGTTCACGGCGGAACGGGCCGCGTACCGGAATCTCGCGAACGGACTGAAACCGCCGCTGACGGCGACGTACGACAACCCGTACCAGGAGTGGATCGGCGCGTTGATCCGCGCCGACGTCTACGGCTGGACCTGTCCCGGCGACCCGGTCCGGGCCGCCGGGCTGGCCCGCCGGGACGCGGTGCTCTCGCACACCGGCAACGGCGTGTACGGCGCCATGTGGGCGGCCGCGCTGATCTCGGCGGCCTTCACCGCGCCGACCGTCCGGGACGCCCTGGACACCGCGCTGTCGGTCGTCCCGGAGAGCAGCCGCCTGGCCCGGACCGTACGACGGGTGGCGAGCCTGCACGAGGCGCGGCTGCCCTGGGAGGAGACCCTGGCCACGGTGTCCGCGGAGACCGCCGGGCTCGGCTGGATCCACACCATCCCGAACGTCGCCGTCCTCACCGCCGGACTGCTGTACGGCGACGGCGACTTCACCCGGACCGTCGCCCTGACCGTGCGCGGCGGCCTGGACACCGACTCCAACGGGGCGACGGCCGGGTCCGTGCTCGGGGTCCTCACCGGGGCGGAGGCCATTCCGGCGCGCTGGCGGGACCCGCTGGAGGACACGGTGCGCAGCGCGGTGTTCGGCTTCGACGGCGTACGGATCAGCGCGCTGGCCGAACGCACCCTGCGCCTGGCGGCGAGCGGGACGTAGCCGGCGGCCGGCTGGTTACCCTTCCTCAATGACCACGACCCAGGATTTCGCCGCCTACATCGCGAGCCTGCCCCGCGTCCTCGCCGGGGCCGCCGCCCTCTTCCGGGACGCCGGGGGGCGGGTGCTGCTCGTCGAACCCAACTACCGTGACGGCTGGGCCCTTCCGGGCGGGACCATCGAGTCCGACGACGGGGAGACACCGCGTCAGGGCGCCCGCCGGGAGACGCTGGAGGAGATCGGGCTCGACCGGGAACTCGGCCGGCTGCTGGCCGTGGACTGGGTGCACGGGGCGGGCCGGCCGCCGCTGGTGGCGTACCTGTACGACGGCGGTGTCCTGACCGAGGACGAGCTGAAGGCCATCCGCCTCCAGGAGGAGGAACTGCTCTCCTGGCGCCTGGTCGCCCCCGAGGACCTCACCGCCCATCTGCCCGGGGCTCTCGGCCGCCGTGTACTGGCCGCGCTGGACGTCCTCGCGGCCGGCTCGGGCACGGTGGAACTGGAGAACGGCCACCGGGTGGCCTGACCGCCGGACCCGCGTGTGACCGTTCAGCCCTCCGCGTCGCGCGGCTTGGTGTCCACCTCGCGCAGCGCGTCGTCCCGGGCGGCGACGCGGGCCTCCGTGCGGTGCCCGCGCTCGATGTAGTCGCGGACCACCAGTTCGACGGCGTCCTGCGGATTGCCCACCCCCGCGAGCACCATGACCTCCACGACGAGCTGGGCATCGAGCGAGACAGTCACCTTGGCCATGCGGGGACGCTAGCACCGGGGGCCGCGCCGCGGGACCGTCCTGCCGGACCCGCCCCAGCGGTTATCCGCTCGCGGCGGCCACGCCGCCCGCCCTACCCTCGATGCCATGGCCAAGCCTCTCGTCGCCCTGCTCAGCGGGGCCGGTATCTCCACCGACTCCGGCATTCCGGACTACCGCGGGCCGAACGGCCTCTGGCGGCGGGACCCGGAGGCCGAGAAGCTCGTGACGTACGTGTACTACATGACGGACCCGGAGATCCGGCGGCGGTCCTGGCAGATGCGCCGCGAGAACCAGACGCTCCAGGCCGAGCCGAACGCGGCCCACCGCGCCGTCGCCGAGCTGGAGAAGTCCGGCGTCCCGGTCCGGGTCATCACCCAGAACGTGGACGGCCTGCACCAGCTCGCCGGGATGCCCGCCCGCAAGGTGCTCGAACTCCACGGCAGCGCCCGGAGCGTGGTGTGCACCGGGTGCGGGGCCCGCGGACCGATGGAGGACGCCCTCGCCCGGGTGGAGGCCGGCGAGGAGGACCCGCCGTGCCTGGAGTGCGGCGGCATCCTGAAGACGGCCACGGTGATGTTCGGTGAACGGCTCGATCCGGTGGTCCTCGGGGAGGCCGTGGCCGTCACCAAGGCCTGCCAGGTGTTCATCGCCGTGGGCAGCAGCCTCCAGGTGCAGCCCGCGGCCGGTCTCGCCGGCGTGGCCGCCGACCACGGCGCACGCCTCGTCATCGTGAACGCCGAACCCACGCCGTACGACGACCTGGCCGACGAGATCGTCCGGGAGCCGATCGGCACCGCGCTGCCCGCACTCCTGCGCACCCTGAGCGACTGAGAGCGCCGCCCGGCGCCGGTCAGCGGGTCAGAACAGCGCGGTGCCCCGTTCGAAGTCCAGCAGGCGGCGTTTGCGGTCGAGGCCGCCGCCGTAGCCGGTGAGGCTGCCGTCGGAGCCGATCACGCGGTGGCAGGGGACGATGATGCCCACGGGATTGCGGCCGTTGGCGAGGCCGACGGCGCGGGAGGCCCGGGCGTTGCCGAGGGCGTCGGCCAGTTCGCCGTAGGTGCGGGTCTCGCCGTACGGGATGGCGGTCAGCTGCTGCCAGACGCTGCGCTGGAACGGGGTGCCGTGCAGGCCGAGCCGGACGGTGAACTCCTTTGTCTCGCCCGAGAAGTACGCCGTCAACTGCTCGGCCGTCTCCGCGAAGACGGGCAGGGTGTCGTCGCGCGGGCCGAACCTCTCCTCGCCGGGGCGGTGCCGCTGGCCCACCATGTACAGGCCGCACAGGCCGCCGTCGGCGTCGGCGACGAGGGTGAGCGGCCCGTACGGGCTGTCGATCACGGTGTGGTGGTTCATCGGAGTCCTTCAGGCCGGGAGGAAGTTGATCGGGTGGCTGTCCGTCGCCCACAGGTACTGCACCGCGTACGACCGCCAGGGCCGCCAGCTCTCCGCACGGGCGGTGAGCGCGGCCGGGGTGGCCGGCAGACCCAGCTCCTTCGCGGCACGCCGGATGCCGAGGTCGGTGGGGAGGAAGGCGTCGGGATCGCCGAGGGCGCGCATGGCGATGACGTCCACCGTCCAGGGCCCGAAGCCGGGCAGCGCGAGCAGCCGCGCCCGCGCCTGTGCCCAGTCGGCCTCCACGCCCAGGTGCAGGCCCCCGTCGGCGAGTTCACGGACGAGGGTGGTGAAGGTCGTGCGCCGGGTCCGGGGCATCGCCAGGGTCTCGGGGTCGACGGCGGCCAGCGCCTCGGGCGAGGGGAAGAGGTGCGTGAGGCCGCCTTCGGGGTCGTCCAGGGGCTTGCCGTGCGCGGTGACCAGGCGGGCCGCGTGGGTGCGGGCGGCGGCCGTGGAGACCTGCTGCCCGAGCACGGCCCGGACGGCGAACTCGGCCTCGTCGACCGTGCGCGGCACCCGGCGGCCCGGTGCCCGGTCGACCAGGGGCGCGAGGGCGGGGTCGGTGCGCAGATGGCCGTCGACCGCCACCGGGTCGGCGTCCAGGTCGAGCAGGCGGCGGCAGCGGCTGATGGCCACGGTCAGATCGCGCAGGTCGCTGAGGGTGAGGCGGCAGGCGATGTGGTCGGGGCGGGGTGCGAGCGCGGCGATGCCGTGGCCGTACGGCAGCCGCAGGGTGCGGCGGTAGGCGCCGTCGCGCCACTCCTCGACGCCGGGTACGGCGGTGGCGGCGAGGTGGCCGAAGAGGTTGGACGGGTTGAGCGGGGCACGGAACGGCAGCCGCAGGCTGACCACGCCGGGAGTGCCCGCGCCGCTCTTCGGCGCCCGGGCGCGCAACTCGCTCGGGGACAGGGCGAAGACCTCGCGGACGGTGTCGTTGAAGGCGCGGATGGAGGCGAAACCGGCCGCGAACGCGATCTCCGCCATCGGCAGGGCCGTGGTCTCGACGAGCAGCCGCGCGGTCTGGGCCCGCTGCGCGCGGGCGAGCGCGAGGGGCCCGGCGCCCAGCTCGGCGAGGAGCTGGCGCTCCACCTGCCGGGTGCTGTAGCCGAGCCGTGCGGCGAGTCCGGGCACGCCCTCGCGGTCCACGACCCCGTCGGCGATCAGCCGCATGGCACGGGCCACGAGGTCGGCGCGCGCGTTCCACTCCGGGGAGCCGGGGCTGGTGTCGGGGCGGCAGCGCTTGCAGGCCCGGAACCCGGCCTGCTGGCAGGCGGCGGCGCTCGGGTAGAACGTCATGTTCTCCGGCTTGGGCGGCACGACCGGGCAGCTCGGCCGGCAGTAGATCCGGGTGGTCAGGACGGCCGTGAAGAACCATCCGTCGAACCGCGCGTCCTTGGACCGCACGGCGCGCACGCAGTGCTCCCGGTCGATGTGCATCCCTGTCCGCATGCGTCCAGCATCGCCCACCGCGCACCCCGGTCGCTGGCGAAAATCCGACATCAACGTGGGCCTGGCCAGGGCTCCCGGCCGCCCCATCTCATGATCGAGCGGTCTGTCGCACCTCGTCCGACCGTTCGGATTCGTGGCGGAACCGGGTGATCCAGTCGGCGGTGGCCCGCAGGCCGCCGAACGTGTAGAAGTGCACCTTCACCGTGCCGTGCCGGGCCGGGTCGTACCGGTCGGCCAGTGCGGTGAGGAAGCGGTCCGGACCGGCCGTACCCATGAGGTTGGTCAGCGAGAAGCCGTACTTGCGGGCCACGGAGGCGCTGGTGCCGACGCCGAACCGGCCGGCGTAGCGCAGCAGCCGGCGCACCCCCGCCGGGCCGGGGACGCCGACGCGGACGGGCAGGTGCACGCCCCGCGCGCGGAGGGCCTCCAGCCAGGCGAGCACCGGATCGACGTCGAAGCCGAACTGGGTGATGACGTCCCCGGTGAACCGGCCGGCCCCGATGGCCGCCGCCTTGTCCGTGAGCGCCGACCACAGGGCCCGGTCGGCTATGCCGGGGTGACCCTCGGGGTAGCCGGCGATGCCGACGTGCCGGACGCCGTGGCGCCGCAGCAGCCCGGTGCGCAGGACGGCGAGGGCGTCCTCGTAGGGCCCCTCGGGCCGGGCCGGGTCGCCTCCGACGACGAACACGTTCCCGGCGGTGCCGTCGGCCGCCAGCCCGGCGAGGAACTCCTCCAGGGCGGGCCGGGAGGGCAGGCGGCGCGCGGAGATGTGCGGTACGGGGACGAAGCCGAGCCGTTTGACCGCGCGGGCAGCGGCCAGCCGCGTATGCGTGTCCTCACCGGCCAGGAACGTGATGTTGATCCGGGTACCGGACGGGACGCTGTCGCACGCCTCCTCCAGCCCGGGCACGTCCTTGCCGGTCATCTCCAGCGAGAAGTCGTCCAGCAGCGCGGGGTCCATCGTGTTCCTCGTACTCCTCGTGCTCCCCGTGCACCTCGTGCTGTGGCACGGCTCGCCCCGACCGCCACGGCTGCGGTCGGGACCCGGCCGATGATGTCACGTGGGGGTGGGGGTGGGGGTGGGG
>NZ_JNWV01000011.1 GCF_000716535.1 Streptomyces flaveolus
CTCCACCCCGCGCCCGCTCGACGACGTCCCGCCGTTCGTCTGGCACGGCTCGATCCGCTCGCCGGAGATCGCCGAACAGGCCGCCTACTACGGCGACGGGTTCTTCCACAACAACATCTTCTGGCCCAAGGAGCACACCAAGAAGCTGATCGACCTGTACCGGCAGCGGTACGCGCACTACGGTCACGGCACCCCCGAGCAGGCCGTCGTCGGACTCGGCGGCCACGTCCACATGCGCCCGAACTCCCAGGACGCCATCAGGGAGTTCCGCCCGTTCTTCGACCACTCACCGGTGATGGGAGGCGGGATCTCGATGGAGGAGTACATGGAGCAGACCCCGCTCACCGTCGGTACGCCCGAGCAGGTCGTCGAGAAGACGCTCACCTTCCGGGAGCACTTCGGGGACTACCAGCGCCAGCTCTTCATGGTGGACGGCGGCGGAATCCCGCTGAAGACCGCTCTGGAGCAGATCGAGATGCTCGGCGCGGACGTCGTACCGGTGCTGCGCGAGGAGTTCGCGAAGAACCGGCCGGCCGACGTGCCCGACGCGCCCACCCACGCGTCCCTGCGCGCGGCCCGCGACGCGGAACGCGCGCACACCACCGGCTCGGCGGCCTGAGGCCCAGGCGCACGGCAGCCCCACGGCAGAGGAGAACGAGGAACGATGACCGACAACTTCACCGGGTACACGGCGGGCGACGGAGTGGCGCCCGACCGGTGGGCGAGCGCCCTGCACCTGTTCGACAACGGCGCCGGCGCGCCGCACGAGGAGACCACCACGGAGCGCTGGGAGCGTGCGCAGCTGCTCTTCGAGGCCAAGGACTACATCGGGGCCGCGCGGCTGCTCACCCTCGTCGTGGAGGAGGCTCCGGAACAGACCGGCCCCCGGCTGCTCCTGGCCCGTGCCTACTACCACTCCGCTCAACTGCGGCGTGCCGAGGAACAGCTGCGCGCGATCATCGAGCGCGATCCGGTGGAGCACTACGCCCACCTGATGCTGGGCCGCACCCTGCAGCGTCAGGGGCGGCAGGACGAGGCCGAACCCCTGCTGCGCATGGCCGCCGCGTGGTCGGGCGAGTTCCCGGAGGACGACTGAGCGACGCGGCGGGGAGACCCGCCTCGTGGCTCCGCCGGGGGTGTCCAGGGCCCGGGCCCCGGACACCCCCGGCGGCCTCGGGGGCGAACCTTGAGGGACGGATTCCGCAGCGGATCCTGAGAGGCGGACCTTGACGGTCAGGCCGTCAGAGGTGACCGGTGTGTGACCGCGTCGACGAACGCCTCCAGTACCTGCGCCACACCGTCCTCGTCGTTGGAGCGCGCGCGGTGACGTGCGGCCGCCAGGACGTCCGGGTGGGCGTTGGCCATGGCGTAGGAGTTCCCCACCGCGCCGAGCATGGGCAGGTCGTTCGGCATGTCACCGAAGGCGGCGATCTCCTGGGTGCCGATGCCGAGCCGGCCGCTCCAGGTGATCAGGGTGGTGGCCTTGGTGACGCCGGGAGCGCTGAACTCCACCAGCGACAGCCCGGTGGAGTGGGTGGTCTCGGCGTCCGGGCCGGCGGCGTGACGCGCCCGTTCGTGGAAGGCGTCGAGCGGGAGCTCCGGATGGTGGGCCAGGATTTTCAGGGCGGCTCTGCCGGAGCCGGGGGCGAGGATCTCCTCGGCCGTGCCGATCAGTTCGACGGCCTTGTCCCCGAACGACCAGGCCGGGTACGTCGGTTCGTGGCCGAAGGCGCCGTCGAACTCGACCGCGAACGAGACGCCCGGGATCGCGGCGCGTACGTGTTCCACGAGCCGGGTGGCCTCGGGCGCCGAGAGGGGGAAGGTGTGGGCGACGGTGCCGTCCGGTGAGTGGACCGCGGCACCGTTGGCCGCGATGACGGCATGGGGCCCGACGCGCTCCAGCAGGTCCGGCACGCTCCGTGGCGGGCGGCCCGTGACGAGCACGACACGTATCCCGGCCCCCTCGGCCGACGCCAGTGCCGCTCGTGTGCGCCGCGACAGCGTGCCGTCGCTTCGGAGGAGTGTGCCGTCCAGGTCTGTCGCCACCAGCTTCGGCGGTGTGACCAGCGACGGGGCGGGCGTGGGTGTCATGGGTGCCGGTACCTTCCTGCAATCTTCGATGAAGTATCAACCAGGCTTACACTTTCCCCCATGGACGAGACGGTGCGTTGGCTGACACCGCAGGAGCAGCACGCGTGGCGGAGCTTCATCCGCCTGCACGACAAACTCCGGGGCCGGTTGTCGCGCTCGTTGCAGGCGGAGTCGAGCGTGTCCGCCACGGACTTCGCGGTGCTGGTCGAGCTGACGGACGTACCGGACGGGCGGCGCAGGTTCCAGGAGCTCGCCCGGGCCCTGGAGTGGGAGAAGAGCCGGATGTCCCACCACATCGCCCGCATGGTGAAGCGCGGACTGGTGGTCCGGGAGGAGTGTCCCGAGGACGGCCGAGGCGCCTTCGTGGTGATCACGGACGAGGGCCGCGCGATGATCGAGGCCGCCGCCCCGCGCCACGTGGAGGCGGTGCGCGAACTGTTCCTCGACCATGTCACCCCGGCTGAGCTGCGCACGCTGGCCCAGGTCTCCGAGCGTGTCGTGGAGAAGCTGGACGAGAACCCGTCCTGAGGACGCCTCGGTCCCTCAGGGCGCTCTCCTGAGCCCCATCGGATGAACATGGCCGAATAGTGCGCCAATCAAGTTGACATATCAACCGAGGCGCACTCAGCATGATTGACGCGTCAAGCAAGGCGCGTCACCTCCATGCTTCGTCCTCACACAAGGCGGCTGTCATGAGTGAAAAGAAGATCATCGCTGTCACCGGCGCCACGGGCTCGCAGGGCGGCAGCGTCGCGCGGTCGATCCTCGCCGACCGCGACTCCGCGTTCGCCGTACGGGCGATCACCCGCAACCCCGCCTCGCCCGCCGCCAGGGAACTGGCCGCGCTCGGCGCCGAGCTGGTGCGAGCCGACTTCCACGACGAGCCGACCGTGCACAAGGCCTTCGAAGGCGCCCACGGCGCCTTCCTCGTCACCGACTTCTGGGCGCACGGCTCGGCGGCGAAGGAGACGGAGGAGATCGGTGTCCTCGTCCGGGCGGCCGAGGCGGCGGGCCTGCGGCACGTGATCTGGTCGACCCTGGAGGACACCCGCGAGCTGCTGCCCCTGGACGACCAACGGATGCCGGTCCTCCAGGAGAAGTACAACGTCCCGCACTTCGACGCCAAGGGCGCGGGCAACAAGCTGTTCACCGAGGCCGGCGTCCCGACGACCTTTCTGAACACCACCTTCTTCTTCCAGGGCTTCCTGGACGCCTTCCTCCCCAAGCGCGCCGAGGACGGCGTGCTGACGGTGACCATGCCCTTCGAGGACGGCAAGCTCCTGTCCGGCGTGGACGTGGCGGACATCGGCCGGACGGCCCACGCGCTCCTCAAGGGCGGCGAGCGGTTCGTCGGGCGGACCGTCGGCCTGGCCGGCGACCACCTGACCGGCGCGCAGTACGCGGAGAAGCTCGGCGCCGCGATCGGCGAGCCGGTCCGCTTCCGGTCCGTCCCCTACGACGTCTTCCGCTCCCTCGACATCCCGGCCGCCGAGGAGATCGCCAACATGTTCCAGTACTACGGCGACTTCGACCGCGAGTTCACCGGCGCCCGCGACCTGGACCGGCTCCGCGAGATCAACCCGGAGCTCAGGAGCTTCGACGCGTGGCTGGCCGAGAACGCCTCGAAGATCCAGGTGGCCTGAACGGGCGCGGACGTGCCGTGGGCATGCCTTGCGGAAAGGCTCGCCCCACGGCACCCCGGCGTCCGGCGTCGACGAGCGGGCAGTCAGCCGCGCCAAGGACCGGTGACCGCGAACGTGGTACCGGGCGTGTAGCAGTTGACGTACATCGTCTCGCCGTCGGCGGAGAAGGTGACCCCCGCGAACTCGCCCCACTCCGGCTCCTGCGCCGTACCGCCCGGCGCGGTGGCAGGTGTGATGGCCTGGCGGCCCCGGGCCATCGGGTACACCTCGCCCTTGCGGGTCACGCCGAAGACGTGCTGGGCGCCGTTGCCGTCCTCGCACACCATCAGGCCGCCGCCGGGGGCGAGACAGATGTTGTCCGGGGACTCGCCAGGCAGTTGCACATCGGTGTCCGGACCGAACACGACGACCAGGGTCAGCCGGCGGCGCGCCGGGTCGTAGCGCCAGATCTGGCCGTAGTGGTCGGCCGCTGAGCCGTCGGCGCTGCGGGCGAAGGACGACACGAAGTACACGCAGCTGCCGCCCCAGTAGCAGCCCTCCAGCTTCTGCGCGTGGGTGATGCCGCCGGGGCCGTAGTCCTGCAGCCGGGTGGGAGTGGAGGCGGCGAGCGGGTCGGGTACGTCCACCCACTCGATGCCGTCGAAGCGCGTCCCCGGCTCCTGGACCGGGGACAGGTCCGGTACGCCGGGCACCCGCATCGCCTGGAGCCGGCCGCCCGCGCGCAGCGAACCGACGCCGCCGAGCGGCTGGTCGGGCAGGAAGCGGTAGAAGAGACCGAACGGCTTCTGGAAGGCGTCCTCGGTCTCGTAGACGATGCCGGACCGCGGGTCGATCGCGATCGCCTCGTGCTGGAAGCGGCCCATCGCGGTCAGCGGGACCGCGCCGGTGCGGTGCGGGTCGGTGGGGTGGACCTCGAAGATGAAGCCGTGGTCCTTGGTGTAGCCGTTGGTGCCCGCCTTGTCCTCGGTCTCCTCACAGGTCAGCCAGGTGCCCCAAGGGGTGCGGCCGCCCGCGCAGTTGACGGCCGTACCGGCGATGGCGACCCGCTCGGACAGCACCCGCTGGTGCGCGTCGAGCGTGAGCGCCGTGCAGCCGCCCTTGCCGGCCGGGTCGTAGGTGAGGCCGGTGACGGTCGGGACCGGGATCGGCGCGGTGACGCGGTTCTCGTGGTTGCGGACGAGGTGGGTACGGCCCCCTCGGCCGGCGAAGGCGGCCATGCCGTCGTGGTTCGAGGGGACCTTGCCCTCTCCGGAGCGGAGCTGGTCGCCCTCGCGGGAGAGCACGGTGTAGCGGAAACCTTTCGGCAGGTCGAGCAGGCCGTTCGGATCGGAGACGAGCGGGCCGTAGCCGGTGTGGCCCAGGTTCTGCGCGGCGGCGGTGCCCGCGAAGAGCTCGGACAGGGCCCCGGTGAAGGCGATGCCCGCTCCCAGGGCGCTCGCTCGGGCCAGGACCTGACGGCGTGTTGCAGACATGCGGCAGCAACCTTCCTGTTGGCGGACAGGAACTGTGATCCCGCTGTGTCTATCACCTGCCGCGGGTCGCGGGAACCACGCGTGTCCCAGGTGTCACGTGTCGTGACGAACGCCGGGCATCCGACCGGTGACGGCGAGCGGGCCGCGGCGAGACCGGTCGGCCCGCTGGGCCGCCTCGGGACGG
Source organism: Streptomyces flaveolus (assembly GCF_000716535.1). Taxonomy (GTDB): domain Bacteria; phylum Actinomycetota; class Actinomycetes; order Streptomycetales; family Streptomycetaceae; genus Streptomyces; species Streptomyces flaveolus_A. Next base: position 5,391 of record NZ_JNWV01000011.1, read on the forward strand.
CGTGGGGCGATGGCGCGCGGACGGCCGAGGACCCCGGCACGCTCGTCGGCGCGGTGTCCGCATCCTGATCAGGACGTTGGCCGGCGAGCCCTCGGTATTACAATATTCAAGCGTAGTCGGGGGAAAGGGCGGATATGTCCGCACAAAAGGCCGCGTTCGGGCCGTTGCTGCGCTCGATGCGACGGGCGAAGTCGTTGACCATCGAGGCCCTGGCGGAGGCCTCCGGGGTCAGCGAGCGGGGCATCGGCGACCTGGAGCGCGGCCGGCGGGCCGCCCCCCAACGTCGGACGGTGGCCGCGCTCGCCGACGGCCTGGGCCTGGACGACACCGACCGGGAGCGGCTGCTCGCCGCCGCCCGCGCCGGACGCACCCCCGGATACAGTCCCGTCGGCGTCCGCTCCTTCCCGCGCGGCATCGACGACTTCGTCGGCCGCGCGGACGAGCTGGCCGTCCTGGAAGAACTGGTCCGAGCGCCCCGGAAGGACCGTGCGCCCGGGGCGGGCGGCGGTGTCCCGGACCACCAGCCCGTCGTGGTCGCCATCCACGGACCGCCCGGCACCGGAAAGTCCACCCTCGCGCTGCGCGCCGCCCGCCGGCTCGCGGACCGCTTCCCCGACGGCCAGCTCATGATCGACCTCAGGGGGACCGACGACAGCCCACCCGCCCCCTCCGAGCTGATGGTCCGGGTGCTGAAGGCCTTCGGCGTGCCCGACCGCGACCTGGCCAAGGCGGGACCGCAGGCCCACCCCGCCCTCTACCGGCAGGTCCTCGCCGACCGCAGCTGTCTGCTGGTGCTGGACGACGCTCGTGACGAGGCGCAGGTACGTCCGCTGCTGCCGGGCGCGGGCGGGACGCTCGTCCTGGTGACCAGCCGCCGCATGCTCACCGGCCTGGACGACGTGCACCGGCTGCCCCTCGGCCGGCTCGAACCGGCCGAGTCGGCCGCCTTCCTGGCCTCCCTCGTCGGCGAGGCGCGCGCGTCGGCCGAACCCGAGGCCCTGGAGGAGGTCGCCCGGCTCTGCGAGCACCTGCCGCTGGCCCTGCGGATCGCGGGCAACTGGCTGGCGACCCGCACGGGGTGGACCGTGCGCCGGCTCGCGGACCGGCTGGCCAGCGAGGAACGGCGGCTGGACGCGCTCTCCGCCGGGGACGTATGCGTCACGACCGCCTTCGACCTGTCCTACCGGCAGCTCACGCCCGCGGCCGCCCGCCTGTTCCGGCGCCTGTCCCTGGCCCCCGGCCCGGACGTCGGCGCCGCCTGCGCCGCCCGGCTCACCGGCCAGGACGTCCACGACACCGAGGACACCCTGGAGGAACTGGTCGAGGCCGGCCTGCTCGGCAGCGCCGAGGACCGCTACCGGCTCCACGACCTGCTGTGCCTGTACGGCCGCTGCCGCCTCACCGCCGAGGACAGCGAGGCCGACGTCGAACGGGCCCGCCGGTCGATGTTCCGCTGGCTGCTGGAGACGGCCGTCGTGGCCGGCCGGTGGTACGAACCCGGCCACGGAGCCCCGCCCGCCTCCTGGCGCGGCACGGTGGACCTCTCCAGCGCCGACAAGGCCCGCGACTGGCTGCAGGCCGAGGCCGCCAACTGGCTGGCGGCCCTGCACGCCGCCGCGGCGGACGGCGACCACGCCACCGTCGTCGAGGTGGCCGAGTCCCTGCACTGGTTCTCCGACCAGTGGATGTTCTGGGGGTACTGGCCGGAGGTCTTCGGCACCGCCGTCCGCTCCGCCGAGGCGCTCGGCGACCCCCTGCTCGAAGCGACCCTGCTCAACTACTACGCCTGGGCGGTGATGATCTGCGAGGGCCGGCCCCGGGACAGCCTCCCGTACGCCGCCCGCGCGCTGGACGCGGCCCGGCGGGCCGGCGACGCCGAGCAGCAGGCGTGGGCGCACGGGTACGCCGCCTGGGCCCACCACCAGCTGCACGAAGAGGGCCCGGCCGCCGAGCACAGCACCCGCGCCGTCGCGCTGTTCGAGGCCGCCGGCGACCTGCACGGCATGCTCCAGGCCCTGATCTCCCGCGCCCTGGTGCTGAGGGCCACCGGGAACCACCAGGAGGCGATCGACGTCTACCGGCGGGTGCTGACCCGGCTGGACGAGGCCGGGGACCGCGTCGAACCACACATCGCCGCCTTCACACGGGCCAACGCACTAGCGGGCCTCGGGGGTTCCTACGGCCGCATGGGGCGCTGGGAGGAAGCGGTGAAGTACCTGCGGACCTCGGTCGAGCTGTCCCGGACGGACGGCAACATCGCCCTGGAGAGCCGCTATCTCCTCTCGCTCGGTGACGTACTCCTCCAAGCCGGCCGGCCCGCCGAGGCCCGTGAGGCGTTCACGCGGTGCGTCGCCCTGGGCAGCGACGCGGACCCGCAACGGGTCGCCGAGGCCCGCTCCCGGCTCGCCCGCCTGGACACCGACTGAACACCGGTGCCCGGCGGGGCCGTCAGGACAGGGGCGGGCCCGCCGGCTGCTCGCCCTCGCCCCGCTCCAGGTGCAGGGTGCGCCACTCCCGGGGAGAGAGGCCGTACGCGGCGCGGAAGGTCCGGCTGAAGTGGGCGGGATTGACGAACCCCCAGCGCCGGGCGACCGCCGAGACGGTGGGCGTCACCCGCCCGCGACGGGCCAGTTCACGCCCGCACGCCTCCAGCCGCCGCTGCTGGATGAGACGGCTGACGGTGATGCCCTCGCCCTCGAAGAGGCGGTGCAGATAGCGCACGGATATGTGGTGCGCCCGGGCGATGGACTCCGGGGAGAGGGAGGGGTCGCCGAGCTCGCGGTCGATATGGGCCCGGATGCTCAGCAGGAGATGGTCGCGGCCTTCGTCCGGGTCCCGTCGCGCCTGATCGGTGATCAGGGTGGCGAACAGGTCGACGACATGGCCGGCCAGCCGGTGCCCGACGGCCGCCGGGTAGGAGGGGGCCGCGTCGGCCAGCGTGGTGAGGAAGGGCCGGAGCACCGCGCCGAAGCCGTGTGCCGTGTCGATCGCGGTACCCGTGACCCGCCTGATGTCGCTGTCCGCGACGCCCAGCACATGGCGCGGCACCTGGAAGACATGGGTGGCGAACCGCTGCGGATAGGTGAAGGAGAACGGCCGCGTGGTGTCGTAGAACACCAGGTCGCCCCCGCCCATCTCGGCCCGCCGGCCGTCCTGGAGGAAGGTGGCGGTGCCCGACACCTGGAGGCCGACCGCCACGAAGGCCTCCGGTGAACGCTCGATCAGGGCCGATGTGCGACTGACCCGCTTGGCGTCGGCTTCCATGCGGGAGACCCGCAGACAGCCGAGGGAGTCGGTGGTGATCCTGCCGTCGAACCGCTTGCCGTCGCGCGGGGCCACGGAGACCGGTACCAGTGCCCTGCTCACCGCGTCGTTCCAGTACGCGACCTTCTCCTGGTCCGGCACCGCGTCGGTCGTCAGCACCACGCTCAACTGGTTCTCCCTCGGCATAGGTGGCACGGGCGCCGTACAGGTCGTGCCGCCCGGACCAGCCAATCAGCCGGCACCCGGCGATCACCAGGAAGAACGCAGGCAGAAATGATCAGGTGAAGTGCCGCCACAGCGCGGCGACCGCGGGTGACGCCTCACCCGGAGGACGCACCAGCATGATCTTCCAGTGGGGTGCATGGTGCCGGAAACCGTACGGGGTCAGGTCGGGGAAGCGGTTCGCGATCGACCGGGGCAGGATGCAGACCCCCAGGTCGTTGCGGACCAGCTCGGCCGCCGCCACGATGTCGTTCACCTCGAACGTGGTGGTTCGGTCGACGCCCGCGGCCCGGAAGGCGCGGTCCACCGAGTGACGGATCGCCCAGCCCGGGCTGAAGTCCACCAGCGGCAGCCGGGCGGCGTCGGCGAGTTCCACCTCACCCTGGGGCGTCGTGGCCCCCACGTCCCGGCGCGGCGACGCCACCAGCACCATCTCCTCCTGGGACAGCAACCGGGTGGTCAGCCCGCGCTGCTGCTGGCGGTCCAGCGCGACCACGGCCAGGTCGACCGTGCCCTCGCGCAGCGCCTGCCGGATGTCGGCGACCGCAGCCTGCCTGAGCTGTACGCCGAGCCCCGGGTGCTCCGCCCGCAGCGCGGCCAGGGCGTGGTGGAGCCCCGCCCAGACCCCCTGCATCGTGCCCACCGTGATCCGGCCGCGCAGTTGCCCCCGTACCGCGTCGACCGCCTCCCGGGCGGCTTCCGCGGCCCGCAGGGCGGTGCGCGCCGCGGGGACGAACGCCTCGCCCGCCGGCGTCAGGGCGACGCGGTGCGTGGTGCGGTCGAAGAGGGGCGTGCCCAGCTCGCGTTCGAGTGCGCGGACCGTGCCCGACACCGCCGACTGGACCACGTGCAGCCGTCGTGCCGCGGCCGTGAAGCCGCCCGCGTCGGCCACCGCGACGACGACCTCCATCTGCCGCAGATCCATCGTGTGCTCCTTCGGGCGGGTGCCGGAGTGGTTGCCGAGGGGCGGGGCCCGTGCCGCATCGTAGGGTGCGCCCGACAGGGGACGGTCCGTCGGGCGCCTGCGAGCGGTGTGCCGTCCGGCCTGGCCCGGCGTGCTCAGTCGAGGGTGTCCGCGGCCGGGGCCGGCCGCGCCGCCCGGGGCCGCTCGAAGGCCCAGTAGACGAGCGCGGCCAGCGGGAGCGCGGCGCCCAGGACGGTGACGGCGGCCCAGCCCCCGGCGTGGTAGACCGTGGACCCGAGCTGGGAGCCGGCCGCGCCGCCGACGAAGAACAGGGCGATGAAGGCACTGTTCAGACGGGCCCGGGCACCGGGGTCGAGGGCGTAGATGGTGTGCTGTCCGAGGATGAGCGTCGCCTGTACGGCCATGTCGATCAGGATCGCGGCCAGGGCTATCAGCACGATGCTGTGTCCGCCCACACCGGCGAGCACGAAGGCCAGCGCGGCGACCACGAACGCGGCACCGGTCATGGGACGGGTGAGTCCTCGGTCGGCCCAGTGCCCGGCGAACGGCGCCACCGCCGCACCCGCCGCGCCCACGAGCGCGAAGACGCCGACGCCGATCGGCGAGTAGTGGAAGCGGGGACCGGTCAGGACGAAGGAGACCGTGGTCCAGAACGCGCTGAACGCGCCGAACATCGCCGCCTGGTACAGCCCGCGGCGCAGCAGCGCGGGATGGGTGCGCACCAGCCGGACCGTGGAACGCAGCACGTGGTGGTACGGGACGGAGGTGGTGGGGGCCTGATCGGGGAGAGCGGCGCGCAGCGCCACCGTGAGGACGGCCATCAGGGCGGCGGAGCCGAGGAAGACCACCCGCCAGCCGGCGACGTCGGAGACCAGGCTGCTGAGGGTCCTCGAGAGCAGGATGCCGGTGAGGAGACCGCTCATGACCCGGCCGACGACCCGGCCCCTGGCGTGGTCCGGGGCGAGGCTGGCGGCGAAGGGCACCAGGATCTGGGCCACGACCGAGGTGGCACCGCTGATCAGCGCGGCGATCAGCAGCACGGGGAAGTTCGGGGCCAGTCCCGCCACCACGAGGGCGGCCGTCGTGACGATCAGCAGGATGGACACCAGATTGCGCTTCTCCAGCCGGTCGCCGAGCGGCACCAGGAAGATCATGCCGAGGACGTAGCCGATCTGGGTCAGGGTGATCAGCGTGCCCGCGGTGGCCGTGCCGATCCCGAACACGTCGCTCAACGACGACAGCAGCGGCTGCGCGTAGTACAGGTTGGCGACCGTCATCCCGGACGCGACGGCCAGGAGCGCGACCAGCCCGCCGGGCACGCCGTGCGCCTCCCGCGCCGAATCGGTCCTACGGCGGAGATCACGTGGTGTGGACATGTGCACCTTCTTTCGTCATGCAGGCACAACGACCTGGCCGCCGGCCGGCTTCCGCACCTGGCGCGATCGTTCGGGATGTCTGTCATCTCGTCCGGAGATGACGCACGAGTAGATCGGGCGCCGACCCTGGATGCGGGTGCCCGGCGCCTCTTGCCGGGGGGCGCACGCGGCGATGCCTCACCGCGCACGGCTCATGCCCCTGTCCGCATGGACCCCCCCCGGCGGTCTCCTCGCGCGCCGGCGCCGCCGCCCGCGTCACCGGACCGAAACTGTGCACGCAGCGGCAAGTATCCGTGGCACGGTGCCGCTCGCATCCCGTTCGCCGCGCCCTAGGCTGGGTAGCCGTGTCGGTGGCGCCGCCTCCGGCGCCGCACGCCTGCCTGCCCGGCCGCGGGGGAGGGGCCGGCACCCCTTCCGACGGTCCGGTCCTTCGAGCGGCCGGGCCTCCGCGCAGGAGTTCTCTTTGCAAGACGACGTTCCCGCCCCTCGGGCCGCGCCTGTCCTGGAGCGGCTGGCACGCGCCTTCGTCGAGACGCACGCACTGCCCGCGTCCTCGGATCCGGGCGCGGCCGGCGCCAAGGCGCGGATGGCGTCCTTGTGGACCGGTGACGGCGGTGCCGAGCCGGACATCGAGGAGGAGTGGCTGGCCCTGCCGGGCAGCGGTGGCCAGCGCGTCCGCGTGCGCGTCCTGCGCCCCGCCGGCAGTGACGAGGCCCTCCCGGTGGTGCTCTACCTGCACGGACTGGGCTGGATGCTGACCGATGCGTACGCGCACCGGCATCTGCTCGCGGACCTCGTCCTCGGAGCGGACGCCGCCGTGGTCGTCCCGGAGTACGACGCGCCGGAGGACGTCCGCTATCCGGGCGCCGTCGAGCGGGCGTACACCGTGGCCCGGTGGATCGCCCGGCACGGCTCGGAATGCCGGCTGGACGGGAGCAGGATGGCCGTCGTCGGCGCCAGCGCGGGCGCCCAGCACGCCGCCTCGCTCGCCCTCCTGGCGCGGCAGCGCGGTGGCCCGGCCCTCCGGCACCAGGTGCTGCTCTGCCCGGTGACCGACGCCGCGATGGACACCCCCTCCTACGACCAGTTCGCCGACGGCTACTTCCTGAGCCGCGCCGTCATGCGCGACTACTGGGAGCAGTACGCACCGGACCCACGGATCCGGACGCACGACACCGTCTCCCCGCTGCGCGCGCCCACCCGGTCGCTGCGGGGCCTGCCGCCGACGCTCGTCCTCACCGCCGAGGCGGACGTGCTCCGCGACGAGGGCGAGGCCTACGCCTCCCACCTGAGGGAGGCGGACGTCCCCGTCGTGTCCATCCGCTACCACGGGACGATCCACGGCTTCGTGCTCTTCGACCCGCTCCGCGGCACCGACGCCTCCCGGGCGGCCCGCATCCAGGTCACGGACACCCTGCACACCGCGCTGCACGCCGCCTGACCCGCCCCGGCCGCGCGGTTCCCCGCCGTCCGGATCGCGCCCCACCCCGCGCGGATGCGTCAGGACCAGGTCGTGCGGCGGACTCGCGCGCAGCCGTTCCGCCGCCCGCACCACCACGTGTCCGAGAAGAGATACGGGTCTTACCCGTTGGGGGCTCCCCTGGACGCGCCGGCGGTCCGTGAGCGCGCACAGGCCACAGACGGTGCACAGACAGTCAATCCGCCCCCTTGCGCCCGCCCTAGGGTTTCGGACGTACCGGAGGTTTCGCCCACGGCGTGGTGGCGCGTTCCGCGCACGAACCGGACCACCGGCCTGTCCGGACGTCTCGCGGCCCCGGCACCCGCCCACGAGCCATCCACCCGCCCGGCAGTCCGGCGCGGGCCGGCACCCACCCCAGCGACCAGGGAGTTCCCCCATGTCCCGTACCGACCGACCGACCGTCGTCCTCGTCCACGGAGCCTTCGCCGACGCCTCCAGCTACGCGGAGGTCATCCCCCGGCTGATCGCCCGCGGCTTCGACGTCGTCGCCCCGGCCGTGCCCAACCGCAGCCTCATCGGGGACGCCGCCTACGTCGCCGCGATCGTCCGTCAGATCCCCGGCCCCGTCGTCCTGGTGGGCCACTCCTACGGCGGTGCCGTCATCACGGTCGCCGGCACCGAGGACAACGTCAGCGCACTGGTCTACCTGGCCGGTTACGCCCTGGAGGAGGGCGAGAGCCTCGGCGAGCTGCAGGGCCGCTTCCCCGACTCCGACCTGGCCGCCGCCCTCGTCTACACCCCGTTCCCGGTCGAGGGTTCGGACCAGCCCGGGACCGACGTGTCGGTCCGGCCCGACAGGTTCCCGGCCATCTTCGCCGCGGACGTCGACCCCCGCCTCACCTCCGTCCTCGCCGTGTCCCAGCGCCCGCTGGCCGCGCTGGCCTTCTCCGAGGCGGCCCCGGCCGCGGCCTGGAAGACGAAGCCGTCCTGGGGCCTGGTCGCCTCGGCCGACCACACCATCAACCCCGACGTGGAGCGCTACGGCTACCGGCGGGCCGGCATGACCACCGTCGAGGTGGACTCCTCCCACCTGGTCATGCTCGCCCACCCCGAGCGGGTCGTCGACCTCATCGAGGACGCCGTCCGGGGCACCTCCGGCTGACCACGGCCGCACCCGCCCGGCCGTCGACCCGCGGCATCCACCGTCCGCCCCTGACAGAGAGCGAACCATGAACCCACCGATCTCGCGCCGTACCGTGACCACGTCCCTCCTGGCCGGCGCCGCCGCCCTGGGCACCGCCGGAATCGCGCACGCGGCACCGGCCGCCGGCCGTCCGGCCACCGGACACGGCCGCCCGGCCGACCCCACCATCGTCCTGATCCACGGCGCGTTCGCCGACGGCTCCAGCTGGCGCGCCGTCGTCCAGCGACTGCTGCGGCAGGGCCACCGCGTGCTGACGCCCGCCCTGCCCCTGCGCGGACTGGCGAGCGACGCCGCCTACATCCGCAGCGTCCTGGAGAGCGTCGGCGGACCGATCGTCCTGGTCGGCCACTCCTACGGCGGCGCCGTCATCAGCCAGGCCGCGGCCGACCTCCCGCGCGTCAAGGCGCTGGTCTACATCGCCGCCTTCGTCCCCGAGATCGGGGAGAGCGCCCTGCAACTCACCGACAAGTTCCCCGGCAGCACCCTGGGACAGGCGACCGTCACCCAGCACTACCCGCTGCCCGACGGCGGCCAGGGCGAGGAACTGGTCATCAGGAAGGACCTCTTCCGCAACCAGTTCGCCGCCGGCGTCCCCGTGCCGACCGCCCAGGTCATGGCCGCCGGCCAGCGCCCGATCACCCTGGCCGCGCTCCAGGAACCGGCCACCGCCGCCGCGTGGAAGAAGATCCCGAGCTGGTACCTCGTGGCCGCCGAGGACCGCAACATCCCGCCGGCCGCCGAACGCTGGATGGCCGAGCGCGCCCACGCCCACACCGTCACCGTCCGCGCCCCGCACGCGGTGTCCGTGAGCGACCCGGGCCCCGTCACCGACCTGATCCTGCGCGCGGCCCGGTCCGTCCGCTCCGCCCACTGACCCGACCCGCCGCCCGTTCCCGCGCCGGCCCCTGGCCGGCGCGCGCACCCGCCACGGCGCCCGTGAGCCCCGAGGAAGAAGCACCATGACGTACCGTCGCATCCTGCCCGCCGTGCTGGCCTGCTGCGCCGTGCTGACCGCGTGTACGGGCCACAGCGCGGACGGCGCCTCCGGGGCCGCCCCGTCCCCGTCCGCGTCGGCCGCCACCGGTACGCCGTCGGCGACCGGTCCGGGGCCCGCCGGCGGCGGCACCTCCACCACCTCGGAGCCCACCGGCGCCGGTACGGGGACATCATCTTCCGCCGCACCGGCACCGGAACGCTGCCGCACCTCCGACCTGAGGGCGTCCCTCGGACCGAACCACCCCGGCGCCGGGCAGGAGAACTTCGCCCTCGTGCTGACCAACCGGTCCCCGCGCCCGTGCAGCCTGTACGGCTTCCCGGGTGTGGCCTTCGTGAACGGGGCGGGCGAAGCCGTCACGCCGGACCCCGAGCGAGCCACCGACCAGCGGGAACAGCGGGTGACGCTCGCCCCGGGGGCCGACGCCTGGTCGGCGCTGAGCTACACCGATCCGGCGATCACCGGCGTCACCACCGTCACGCCACGAACCCTGCTGGTCACCCCGCCTGACGAGACCACCTCCCTCCCGGTCCCCTGGACCGGCGGCAAGGTCTCTAACACGGGAAAGGCGTCCGCGCCCCGGGTCGGTCCCCTCAGTCCGGGCAGCGGGGCCTGACACCTCCTTTCCAGCCCCGCCCCGTCCCGTTGTGAACAAGCACCCCAGGAGCCAGTGTGTCCCGCACCCGCCTCCGCGGTTTCTCCCGGTCCGACACCACCCGCGCGGAGGCCTTCAGCGACGGCGTACTCGCCATCGCCGTCACGCTGCTGGCCCTCGGGCTGGCCGATCCACCGCACCGGCCGGGCGGCCTCGGCCACGCGCTGCTGGCGCAGTGGCCCGCCTACCTCGGCTATCTGGCCTCCTTCGGATACGTGTCGGTCATCTGGCTGAACCACCACCAGGCCTTCGTACGGGTCCGTGTGATGGACCGCGGGCTGCACGCCGCGAATCTGCTGCTGCTGTTCAGCACGGCGGCGCTGTCGTTCCCCACCGCGGTCGTCGCGGACGCGCTCCAGGCGGACCCCGCCGGGGCCGACGCCCGGGTCGCCGTCGCCCTGTACGCCGGACTGGCGGCGGTGATGTGCCTGAGCTGGGTGGCCTTCTACCACCAACTGGCCCGCCACCCCGAGCTGTTGACACCGGACGTGGAGAGCACCTACGTACGGCACGGGCGCCTGCGCTCCTGGGTGGGAGCCCTCGCGTACGCCGCCGCCGGGCTCCTCGGGATCCTCGTCGCGCCGCTGGCGGCGGTCGCCGTCTTCGTCGTGCTCCCGGTCTTCTACTTCATCACCAGCGAAGGGCTCCCCGAGGAACGGTGAACGGACGCGGCTCCCTCAGCCGGCGGACCCCGTGACGGGTTCTGGCGGGCGCCGGGCCGGCAGGGTGAGGACGGCTGCCCCTGGTGCGGCCACGAGCCGAACGCGCCGGCCGAGGCCGCCTTGCCCCCATCGGCGCCGGGCAGCACCACCAGGGCCTCTCCCCATCCCGCTCCTCCACGAGCGCTGCGTCGGCCTGGTCGCCGTGGCCCCGACCACCCGCGCGTCCGTCACCCTGGCCGAGCCGGCGGCCGAGCCCACGCCACGGTGTACGGCACCAGTGGTCACGTCGTCCCCCGGTCCGCGCTCGTGGAGCGGACCGACCTGATCGCGATCGTCCCCGAGTACGTCGGGGAGGTCTTCGCCGCTGCCCACCGCCTGCGCCTGGTACGCCTCCCGTTCGACACCGAGCCGGTCGAGGTCGTGCTCTACGCCCGGCACGGGGCCTCCCGCAGCCCGTCCCAGCGCCGGCTCGTCCAGTTCGTGGCGGACGTGCTGGGCGAACGGGTCAGCCCGGCCCAACTGCCGCGGCGCGCCTGGAACCTGTCCGGGCGGCCGGTCAGCCGCGGGCGCCGCTCCCGGAGTGGTAGCCGAGTTCGAGGTACCGGGTGCGGGTGCTCCAGGAGCCGAGGTCGGGTGTGTCGGCCAGGACGTCGTGCCAGAGCTGGGCGTCGGGAGCGGCCGCCTCGCCGGAAGCCGCCTTGCCGGCAGGGCCGTCGTCGTGCGCGGCCGGCGGACGGCCGGGGCGCCCGGACCACAGCCGCACTCCCGACCGCGCCTCGGACGCGCGGACCGACTCCCAGAAGCCCGCCGAGAACATGCCGGCGAGCTGGTGCATGGCGATGAAGCTGGCCGCGCCGCCCTCGGGGTCCGTGCGGTCCGGGCGTTCGGTGAGGGCGTGCCACAGGATGTACATGTTCGGCAGCCGCACCTGGGGCTGGAAGCGGTACGCGAGCCGCTCCAGCCTGATCGAGCCGATGCGCGGCAGCCGCACCCGGGTGAGCGGGACGACCTCGCGCTCGCCGCCCGTCCAGGTCAGCGTCTCGTTGCGGCCCATGTAGCCGGGCTCACTGTAGACCGTGACATAGAGGTGTTCTCGGCGATCAGGCCGGCGGTTGTGCAGCAGGCCCGCGCCGGCGACGGCGCCGCCGACGGAGGCCAGGCCCGCCAGGAGGACTCTGGTCTTGCGTTTCATCGGGACGCGCCACCTCGTTTCCGACGGGACGGGCGCCTCCATCATGCGCCACGGCGGCCAGTTGATCCACCGTCAGCACGGCGACGAGGAGATCCTCCGTCGGCGCCCGCGGCATCGGCGGGCTGCGAACGACGGGCGCGGGTCCCGCACGGGGTGCGCCGCCGCCCGGCCGGTCATGCCGGCCGGGCGGCGGGAGCCTGCCGCGTGGCGCTGTCGCTCAGCCCGCGGGATCGAGGACGACCGGCAGCTCCGCGAGGCCCCGGAAGGCCGGGAACGGGACCTCCAGCCACCGCGGTTCACCGGCGGGGTCGGCCGGCGCCATCCGGGGGAACCGCTCGAACAGGCGGGTGAGGGCCAGCTGCGTCTCCAGCCGGGCGAGTGGGGCGCCCAGACAGTAGTGGCTGCCGTGCCCGAAGCCGAGGTGGGCGTCCTGCGCGTTGCCCGGCCGCCGCACGTCCAGCTCGTCCGGCGCGTCGAACTTCAGCGGGTCCCGGTTGGCCGAGCTGAGCGCGATCTGGACCAGGGCGCCCTTGGGGATCAGTGTCCCGCTGTACTCGACGTCCTCGGTCGCGTAGCGGAACGTCGCGCTCTCCACCGAGCCGTCGTAGCGCACCAGTTCCTCGACCGCCGCACGGATCAGCTCCGGGTCCTCCCGTACGGCGCGCAGCTCGGCGGGATGGGACAGCAGGTGGTGGACGGCGTTGCCGATGAGGTACGCGGTCGTCTTGTGACCCGCGAACATCAGCAGGAACGCCGTGGACACCAACTCGCTCTCCGTCAGCCCGCCGTCGTTGTCGCGGGCCGCGATGAGCGCGCTGAGCAGATCGTCACCCGGACGCTCCCGCTTGGCGGTGATGAGGTCCGTGAAGTAGGCGTGCAGATCCTCCTCCGCCCGCTGCTGGGCCCGCTTGGCCTCCTCGCCGAAGCCGGTCTGCGCCACCGTGGTGGACAGGTGCTGCATCCGCGCGCGGTCCTCGGGCGGCACGCCCAGCAGATCGCAGATCACGGCGATCGGCAGCGGGAACGCGAACGCGGGCAGCAGGTCGAAGGGCTCCCGGGCCGGGCACTCGTCCAGCAGGTCCTGGACGATCCCCTCGATCCGCGGCCGCAGCGCCTCCACGCGCCGCGGGGTGAACGCCGAGTTGACCAGCCGGCGCAGCCGCGTGTGCTTCGGCGCGTCGGAGTTGAGCATGTTGTCGTCCAGCGCGACGGACGAGTCACCGAAGATCCTCCGGTAGGCGTCCATGGCCCCGTACATGTCCTTGCTCAGCCGGGGATCCGACAGGGCGGCCCGCGCGTCGTCGTACCGGGTGATCAGGTACGTCTCGTTGCCGTGCGGCGGTCTCATGGGGCAGACGGGCGCCGCTGTGCGCAGGTGCGCGTAGACCGCGTGCGGGTCGCGCCGGAACTCCGGGGTGCACCGCTCGGCCGCGGCGACGGCCTCTTGCGTGGTGGTCACGGACGACTCCTGAGGTCGAAGAGGGTCTGGGCGTTGCCGCCGAGGATGAGCCGCTGGGACGCCTCGTCGACCGGCAACTTCTCGATCATGTGGATGAAGTCCTCCAGCGGCGCGGCCATCGGCGGCGAGTCGGTGCCGAACAACATCCGTTCGGGGCCCAGCACTTCGGCGTTCAGGCTCAGGTGCGCGGGGCTGAACGGGCTGGTGTCGACGTACATGCGCCGCAGGGCGGCGACCGGGTCGGCGGAGGGCCGCACGGCCCTGGCCGCCGGCTCGTCGGCCGCCCGGTCCTCGGTTTTCGGCGGAGCGGCGCCGGGCCGCCCGGAGGGCGGCGCGCCCCCGGCCCAGTGCCGGGGGCGTGCCGCCGTCCGCAGGCGCTCCGGCAGCAGCGCCATCGCGCCGCCGCCGGTCGCGCCGATCAACCGAAGACCCGGGTACTTGTCCAGCCACCCCGCGAACGCGATCATGGCCATGCCCATCGTGACGTCGCCGAAGCGGCCGATCTGCTCGACGAACCCGATCTCGTCCACCCGTTCCGTGCCGGCCGGTTCGGCCGGGGCGTGCACCAGCACCGGCACCCCCGCCTCCGCGGCCAGCGCGAAGAAGGAGTCGGCGCGGGACGAGCCGAGCAGCTCGCCGTGCACGCTGGACGTGGTGATCAGACCGACGAAGGCCGGGTCCGCGAGGGTCTCCCGGACCCCTTCGAGGTGGTCGTCGTCGCCGAACGGGTTGGCGTACACATAGCCGCGCAGCTGGTCCGGGAACTTGCGGATCAGCCCCGACATCCAGTTGTGGAAGCCGCGCAGCCGGTCGCGGGGCTGGGCGTAGTTGTCGACGCCCGGCACCCGCGCCATCGCGCCGGCCCCGACGGGGCTGCCGATGATGGTGAGGTCGATCCCGGCCTCGGCGCGGGCGGCGAGCATGCCGTCGACGTCGGTCAGGCTCGAGGGCATGGGGAAGCGTTCGGCCGCTTCCGGTGGGGACAGATGCCCGTGGATGTCGATGATCACGTGTCGGTATCCGGTTTCGGTGCGAGTGCGCGGGTGACCGCGGCACAGTCCTGGTCGCCCAGTCCTTGCTCGGTGGCGCGGACGTGGGTCTCCGCCGCGGCGGTCGCCAACGGCAGACTCAGGCCGACTGTCGCTGCCTGCTTGGAAGCGAGCATGAGGTCTTTCGCCATCAGCCGCAGCCTGAAGTCCGGCTCGTCGAAGCGGCCGGAGGCAAGGCGCCGGGACTTGAACGCCATGACCGGCGAGGCGAAGCCGCTGCCCGCGATGGTCTTGAGGACCAGCTGCCGGTCGAGGCCACAGGCCTGCGCCAGTTCGGTGGCCTCGGCCAGGGCCTGCACCTCTATGCCCATCAGCAGGTTGAGGAGCAGTTTCATCCGCATGCCGGACCCGAGTGCGCCCAGATGGACGACCTCCTTGCCCAGCGTCTCCAGCAGCGGACGGGCGGCGTCGAAGACGCGCTTCTCGCCGCCGGCGAACAGCCGCAGCTCTCCGTCGCGGGCGTGGTCGCGGTTGCCGAGCATGCCGACGTCCAGGACCGAGGGGGCGTCACCGGCGATCTGCACGACCTCGTCGGGGGCGACGGTGCTGGCGCAGATCAGGACGCCGGGGTACGGGCCGTCGGCCAGCACGCCGTGCGGCCCGTGCAGCACGGCGCCGAGGGCCTCGCCGTCGGCCACGACGCAGAGGGCCGCGCTCGTGCCCGCGACGGCGTCGGCGGGATGGGCGGCGGCGTGGGCACCCGCCTCGGCCAGCGGCGCGGTGCGCTGCGGGGTACGGTTCCAGACCCGGACCTGCACCCCTTGGTCGAGGAGGCGAGCGGCCAGGCCGGCGCCCATGGTGCCGAGACCGAGTACGGCGACGGGGCCGTTGACGGTGCCTGTCATGCGGACACCCCCTTGGTCTCCTTGATCACCCGGAACCGCATCGACTGCCGCTGGTCGACGAACTCGCGCAGCGGGGCCACCAGCTCCTGGTGCTCCGCGCTCTGCTGCCAGGCGAAGAAGTCCTCGGCCGACCGCCACTCGCTGGTGATCACCCACTGGCGGGAGTCGTCGACGGGCTCTCCGAGCCGCTCGACGATGTGGCCGGGGGTGTTGGACACGGACTTCCGGAGGTGCTCGTACAGATCCAGGAAGCCCTGCTCGCCGCCCTCGACCACGCGGACCGCGAAGACGACGTTCAGCTTCTCGGCCGACAGGCCGTTGTGGTTGGTGCCCATGTGTCTCCTCCTGAGTGAGATCCGGCAGGACACGACACCAACGGACTCATGTCCCTCGTACGGCTGCAACTCCGAATGGGGGAGGGGCCAGTCGGCACAAGGGGTTCACAATCCGTCATTAGTCATTTCGAGTGACTTACGGGGTTCGTGCCGACGGGTGACCCGCGTACGGCGGCCGGGTGACGGCTCGTCGCCGGAGATGAAAGGATGATCGCCTTCTGAGGCGACACCGGGGCGGACTCCCCGGGAGGGGAGTGGCGCGGCGTGCCCGACAGGCCGGCGGAAGAAGCGGCAGGCGCGGCGGCGGAGAAAGCCGGTGCGGCGCCGTGCCGGGTCGTGGTGTGCCGGGACTGCTGCTGCGGCAGCCCCAAGGTGACCGGCGTCGATCACGCGGCGCAGACCGCGCGGCTGCGCGCCGAGGTACCCGTGCGCGTCTCCGACTGCCTCGACGTCTGCGACCAGGCCAACGTCATCGTCGTACAGCCGTCCGCCGCCGGCCGGGCCGCCGGTGCGCGGCCGGTCTGGCTGGGGCTCGTCAACGACCCGGACGCGACCGAGGACATCGTCACCTGGGTGCGCGCGGGCGGCCCGGGGGTGGCTCCGCTGCCGGACATCCTCGACCTGTACGCCTTCACACCGCCCGGGCGGCGCGCGGATCCCTGAGACCCGGGCCGGGCGGGGACCGGTCCTGGCGGCGTGCGGGGAGGCGTCCCGGCCGGCCACGGGCGCGAAGGGGCGAGCGGTTCCCGCCGCACACTGACTCCCGCCGGCCACTCGAGGGGCCCTCCGGGACCATCCCCGGCGGGCCCTCGGCTCGTCCCGGTGGGCACAACCCCCGGTCGGCAGGCGGCTATTCGGTCTCCGGCGCGGACAGCGGACGCCCCAGCCGCAGATTCCACCGCCCGGCCCGGCCGCTGAGTTCGGTGACGGTCAGGGGCGGCACGTCGAGGCGCCAGAAGGCCGCGACGGGCATGCCGAGTGCCTCCACCACCGCCGCCCGTACCACCTCCGGCTCGACCACGGCGAGCGTACGACCCTCCAGGTCCCGTGCGCCGGCCAGCCGGCGCCCGACCCGCGCGCACAGCTCCCGGACCGACTCACCGCCGTGCGGCGCGTACCCGGGGTCGGTGAGCCAGCGGCCCACCGCGTCCGGTTCGGCCGCCCCCACCTCGTCCAGGGTGCGGCCTCGCCAGCGGCCCACATCGAGACCGGCCAACTCCGGTACGGGCACGCCCTCCAGGCCCAGTGCCGTGGCCGTCTCCAGGCAGCGCACGCTGGGGGAGGCGAGCACACGGGCCGCGGAGGGCAGCGACCCGGCCGCCGAACGGGCCCTCGCGGCTCCGCCGGCGTCGAGCGAGCCACCGTCGTCGAAGCGGGCCTGCCGCAGCGACGCGCTCATCGCGGGCGAGACGAGAAGGACTCGACTGGTCACGCGGTCGCTCCTGTCGCTGGTGCCGTGGGGACTCGATGCCGAAGGGTAACGGCGGCGCGCCCGGGGTGCGGATGGTGGAGCGGGACACAGGACCGGGACACCGGACAGGGCGTCCGCCGGTGCCCGGGCGCCGGCGGACTCGGCGGGGCTGTCGTGCGGGGTGGCGGCGCGGTGCTGCGGGGCGGGCTCTCTCTCGCGTTCGCCGAGCGTCGCGAGGCATGCTGGGCTGGGCAGTCGCGGAGGTGGTGTGGGCGTGCGGGCAGCGCGGGCCGAGGGGCCGGACCCCGTGCGGCCGGGCGGGATCGGGCCGTGGCGGTTCGTGGTGTGGTTCGGCCTGGTCAGTCTGCTCGCCGACTTCGTGTACGAGGGTGCCCGCTCGGTCACCGGCCCGCTGCTGGCGTCCCTCGGCGCCTCCGCGCTGGTCGTCGGCGTGGTCACCGGCGCAGGTGAGGCGGCGGCGCTGGTGCTGCGGCTGGTGTCCGGGCCGCTGGCCGACCGGACGCGCCGCTTCTGGGGCCTGTCGATCGGCGGCTACGCGCTGACCGTGCTCTCGGTGCCCCTGCTGGGCGTGGCCGGCGTGTTGTGGGCGGCCTGCGTCCTGGTGATCGCCGAACGGGTGGGCAAGGCGGTGCGCTCCCCGGCGAAGGACACCCTCCTCTCGCACGCCACGGCCGCGACCGGACGCGGCCGGGGCTTCGCCGTCCACGAGGCGATGGACCAGGTGGGCGCGCTGGTCGGTCCCCTGACCGTGGCGGGCGTGCTCGCGCTGAGCGGGAACGCCTACGGCCCCGCGCTCGGCGTGCTCGCCGCGCCCGGCGCGGCGGTGCTGGCGCTCCTGTTCTGGCTGCGGGCGCGGGTACCGGACCCGGAGGCGTACGAGCGGCAGGCGACGGCCACGCCCGCCCCCGCGCCGGACGGCCCCGTGCCCGCCGCTCGTCCATCCGCCGGTCGCCTGCCCGCGGCCTTCTGGTCGTACGCGGCGTTCACCGCCACCACGACGGCCGGCTTCACCACCTTCGGCGTGCTGTCGTACCACCTCGTCCAACGGCACCTGATGACGACCGCGTGGGTGCCGGTGCTGTACGCGGCGGCGATGGCCGTGGACGCGGTGGCCGCCCTCGCCACCGGCTGGCTGTACGACCGGATCGGCCCACGGGTGCTGGCGGTCCTGCCCGTGCTGGGCGCCGCCGTACCGGCACTGGCGTTCACGCACACCGTCGCCCCCGCCGTGGCCGGGTCGCTGGTGTGGGGCGCGGCGACGGGCATCCAGGAGTCCACGCTCCGGGCGACGGTCGCGGACCTGGTGCCCTCGCCGCGCCGGGCGACGGCGTACGGCGTCTTCGCCGGGGTGGTGGGCGGCGCGAGCCTGGTGGGCGGCGCGCTGACCGGAGCCCTGTACGGCTACTCGGTCCCGCTCCTGATCACGGTGGTCGCCGCGATCCAGGCCCTCGCGCTCGCCCTGCTGGCCGTCACGCGCGGAACGGACACCAGGAGGCCGCGGCCGTAGGAGCCCGAGACCGCGGCGGGCACCGGCGTCCGGACGGCCCCGCCTTTGCTGACCGGTTCAGTGGCCCCGACGGTGCAGCAGGAGGTCGGCGACCACCGGGCGGTGGTCGGAGGCCGTGGTCGCGGACTCGCGGGCGCCGGTGACGGTGACGTCCCGTGAGACCGTCACGAGGTCGATGCGCTTGACCGGGTCCACCGCCGGGTAGGTCTTGCCGCCACCCGGCGCCGCGTCGGCCAACGGGCCCCACAGCCGGGCCAGTTCAGGCGCGTCCGGCTCGGCGTTGAAGTCGCCGAGGAGCACCTTCGGGCCGGAGTCCTCGGCCAGGACGCCCAGCATGTCGTCGACCTGGGCGCGCCGGACCGAGGGCTCCGGGCGGTAGTCCAGGTGGGTCGCGTACACGTGCACCAGGGTGCCCCGGACCTTGACCGCCACCTCGGCGAAGCCCGGCGCGGGGGCCGGCACCGGGTCGGGCGTCTGGGTGGACAGCCGGGTGATCTCGTGGTTCCACGCACCCCGCACCGGCAGGCGGCTCAGTATCGCGACGCCGTACTGCCGCCGTTCCCCGCCGGGCGTGGCCGGGGGGAGGTCGTAGATCGGCGCGAAGAAGAACCGCATCCGCAGCTTTCCGGCCAGTTCCCGGGCCTCGTCCGTGAAGTCGCTCCGGGCACCCCAGTGCACGTCGACCTCCTCGAGTGCGATGACGTCGGCGTCCAGTTCCCGGATCGCCGCCGCCGTGCGGTCGAGGTCGAAGACGTTGTCCTGACCGGCTCCGGCGTGGATGTTGTACGTGGCCACGCGCAACGGCACACGGGACGCGGCCGGTCCGGCGCCGGCCACCCGGTCCGCCGCGGTCGCGCCGGGCGCTGCCGCGCCGAGCGCGGCGGTGGCGGCGAGCACGGCGGCGGCCAGCACCCGGCAAGCGGCGCGTCGGGGCTTTCGGTCCACTGAGTCCTCCAGAGGGTGGTCGTTGTAGGTCGGCTGGGCGGTACGTCTGCCTCAACCCGGCGGAGCGGGCGCCGGGTTGCCTGTACGACGTGCGGAAGTTCCCGGGGCCCGTGCCGGTCCGCCCACCGCAGGCGCCCTGACGCCTGCGCCCGGTCGTCCGCGCCGGAGCCGGACGACGCGCGGTCGGCCCCGCTCAGGCTGGGCGTGCCGAGCACGAGACCCACGAGGGCCAGGACGACGGAGAAGTCCTCCCCCTGTTCGTTCGACGCGGCCCCGGCGCCGGTCGGCCGGTCGGTCACCGGACCGCGGGCCACGGCGGGCTCCCGGTCCGTCACGGCGTGCAACGACCGGTCGGCCTCCCGGAGCGCTCCGGCCGGTCCCTGTCGCCGTCCCGCCGTCCCGCCGCGAGTCCCCGTCCCGCCGTACCTCGTCGACCATCGGCCCCCCGCCGCCCGCCCGCCTCGTCCCCGCATGATGCCTGCCCGGAGGCCGCCTGACCACCAAGCCGTCCGTGACCGCACCCGGCGGCCCGGTCTCCGTCCGGGCCGGTACCGCGGCACGCGCCCGTGCCGACGTCGCTCCTGTCTTCCCCGTCGCCGGCATGGCCGGATACCGGCCGTTTCTGGGTACACGCGAGGTAGGGATCAGGCGCTCGGGCAGAGGGCGGTTGGTATGGACGAGGTGGCCCGGACCGGGGACCGGCGGACGGACCGTGCCGGACTCGTCATGACCTCCGCCGCGTACGAGGGCAGCCCCGCCGACATCGCCGCCGCCCGTGACCTGGCGCGCGCGTTCCTGACCCGGGCGCAGGCCGATCACGGCCTGCCGGTGTCGGAGCGGGCGATGGGCGTGGTCCAGCTCGTGGTCAGCGAGCTGGTCACCAATGCCTGCAAGCACGCGCCGGGGCCGTGCCTGGTCGATCTGGAGCTGTCCGGGGACAGCGTCGGGATCACCGTCTGGGACACCGCGCCGGTGCTGCCGGTGGCCAAGGCGGCCGATCCGGGGCGGGTGGGGCAGCATGGGCTTGAGATCGTGATGGCCGTGTGCCAGGGCTTCGAGGCGCACCGGGAACCGGTCGGCAAGCGGATCACCGCGTCCGTGATGCTGGCGGACGACCCCGGGGGAGACGTGGCCGGCCGCTCCCCGGTGTGACGACCGGTGCGCGGCCGCCGCCTCGTACCGGTGGCCCCCCACGGGCCGCGGCGCGTGCTCGTACCGAGTGGCAGAGGAGAAACGGCGTATGGGTGGAACGGACGTCTCCCGGCCCGACCGGGGCCGGCCCCTCGCCGGTGTCGGCGCGTCGCCCACCGGCCTGCTCGATCTGCTGAGCGTCGCCGCGGTGGTGCTGGACACGAACGGGCGCGTGGTCTTCTGGAGCCCCCAGGCGGAGGAGCTGTTCGGTTACACCGCGGACGAGGCGCTGGGCCGGTTCGCGGCGCGGCTGCTGGTCCACGAGGAGCACTGGGACGAGGTGATCACGCTGTTCGCCGAGGTCATGGAGTCCGGCACCGACTGGGCCGGGGCCTTCCCGGTCCGGCACAAGGACGGCAGTACGCGCCTGGTGGAGTTCCGCAACATGCGCCTGCTCGACGACCTCGGCGACACCTACGCCCTGGGCCTGGCCGTGGACCAGGCGACCGTGGCCCGGGTGGAGCGGGGCGTCGCCCTCTCGGCACGCCTGGTCACCCAGTCCCCGATCGGCCTGGCCATCCTGGACACCGACCTGCGGTACCTGACCGTGAACCCCGCACTCGAACGCATCCACGGCCGGCCCGCCGCGGAACACCTCGGCCGACGGGTCGGCGACATCCTGACCTTCCTGGACGCCGAGGCCATCGAGGGCCGGCTGCGGAAGGTCCTGGAGACCGGGGAGCCGGTGACCGACCGGTACGTCGTGGGCCGCCCCACCACCGATCCGCACCGCGAGCACGCCTGGCTGGTGTCGTACCACCGGCTGGAGGACGCCGCGGGCCGGGTGCTCGGCGTGGCCACGTCCGTCATCGACGTCACCGAGCGGCACCAGGCGACCATCGCCGCGACCCGGGCCCGCAACCGGCTGGCTCTGATCGCGAGCGCCTCCGCCTCCATCGGTACGACCCTCGACGTCGAGCAGACGGCGCGCGAGCTGGCCGGGGTCGTCGTACCGGACCTGGCCGACGTCGCCTCCGTCCACGTTCTCGACAGCGTCCTGCGCGGACGCGCCCCCTCCGTCACGGGTCCCGCCCGCTTCCGGGCCGTGGCCACCGCCGCGGCGCACGCCGCCGAAGCCGCGCACGCGGCCGAACCGCCCGGCAGGGTGGCCACCTACGACAGCGACCGCTTGCTCACCCGGTGCGTGCGCACCCGCCGGCCCGTACTGGTGGCCGAGACCACCCGCCAGGACCTGCGGCACATCGCCCGCACCGACGAGGCGGCCTCCCTGCTGGAGACGACCGGGGTGCACTCCTACCTGGCCGTGCCGCTCCTGGCCCGCGGAGAGGTCCTGGGAGCCCTGAGCCTCGCACGCGTCGGGACCCCCGCGCCCTTCGACGACGACGACACGCTGCTCGCCTGCGAGCTGGCCGGCCGCGCCGCGACCTGCATCGACAACGCGCGCTGGTACCAGAGCGCGCGCAACACCGCCCTCACCCTCCAGCGCCGCCTGCTCCCGCAGCTGCCGTCCCGCCTGCCCGGCCTGACGATCGCCTGCCGCTATCTGCCGGCCGGAGCCGTCAGCGAGATCGGCGGTGACTGGTTCGACGCCATGCACCTCCAGGGGGACCGGACCGCCCTGGTCGTCGGGGACGTGATGGGCAGCGGCATCAACGCCGCCGCCAGCATGGGGCAACTGCGCAGCGCCACCCGCGCGTTCGCCGGGCTCGACCTCGACCCGGCCGAGGTGCTCCGGCAGCTCGACCGCCTCACCGAGGACGTCGAGCACACCATCGCCACCTGCGCCTACTGCCGGTACGACCCCGAGCAGGGCCAGTGCCGCATCAGCCTCGCCGGTCATCTGCCCCCGGCCCTCGTCCGGGCGGGCCGGCAGGCGCAGCTCCTCGACCTGCCGACCGGTGTGCCGCTGGGTGTCGGCGGTACGGCCTTCGAGACCACCGCGTTCGACTTCCGCCCCGGTGATCAACTCGCTCTCTACACCGATGGCCTGGTCGAAACCCGCTGCGACCCGATCGACGCCCGTCTCGGCACCCTTGTCGACGCCCTGACCGCGACGGCCGACAAGGATCTCGGAGAGACCTGCGACCGGGTCCTGGAGAGGCTCCGGCCCCCGGGCGGCGACGACGACGTGGCTCTGCTCGTGGCCCGCGCGGAGGGCTGAACCCGTCGGGCCGCGGGACCCGCGTCCGCGCCGGGGCTGTGGTCAGCGCTGGTACAGGCCGACGAGGGTCCCCTCGGCCACCTGCCGCGCGTCGAGCACGGCGTGCGCGTCCCGGGCGGTCGCCCGGTCCGGGAGCGAGACCGGCGCGGGGAGGGCGTAGAGCCGGAAGAAGTACCGGTGTGCGTCGTCGCCCACCGGGGGCCGGGGGCCGCTCCAGCCCGGTTCCCCGAAGCCGTTGCGATGCGGTCGGCCGCCCTGTGGCGTCTCGCCCGCGGCCACGCCCCCGGTGCGGGGATCGATGCCGGTGACGAGCCAGTGCAGGAAGGTTCCGGACGGCGCGTCCGGGGCCTCGCACAGGAGGACCAGCTCCGCCGCGTCGTCCGGTACGCCAGACCAGGTGAGCGGCGGGGAGACGTTGTCCGCGTCCTTGGCGTGGCGGCGCGGAATCCTGCTGTGGTCGCTGAACGCCGTGCTGCTGAGTTCGATACCGGACATGTGTCACGGAGTACCCGACGCGGGCACAGGCATACGGCATACCGGACATACGGCACGTGTCGGTACGACCGTCCCGCACCCGGGACGTGCTCGTGCCGTCAGCCCGCCCACTCCAGCAGGCGTTCGCCGGCCTCGGGCGCCCGCAGCCGGCCGAGGGACTCCTTCTCGAGCCGGCGGACGCGCTCCCGGGTGAGCCCCACCTGGTCGGCCACCTGCTGCACCGTGCGGGGATGCCCGTCGTGCAGCCCGTACCGCAGACTGAGGATCATGGCCTCACGGGGTGCCAGCGTGCCCAGGACGTCCCTCAGCTCCTCGGCGAGCGCCCGGTACTCGGCGACCTCCGGAGCCTGCAGCACGTCGGCGGCGGGGATGAGATCGCCGACCACGGTCTCGCCGGTGTCGTCCACGGGCGTGTCCAGACTGAGGGTCTGCCGCCCGACACGGCGCAGCCAGGCGACACGCCCCTCGTCGAATCCGCTCTCCCGGGCGACCTCGTCGTCCGTCGGCTCATGACCGAGACGCAGGTACAGCCGCCGTTCGGCCTTCGCCAGCTTCCGCAGCTCCTCCACGACGTGCATGCGGTGGCCGGCCCACCGCCCCGCGACAGTGGCGTTTCGGCCAACCGCGTCCCCGGCGCATCTCTTGCCGGACAAGGGTCCGTGCACCCCGCATGGTCCGGGACCCGCTCTGTACCGCGGTTCGCGATCCGTCCGAAACACGTGTGTTCGATATCGCGGCCCGGTCGTTGAACCCGACGACGCAACCGGACGACCGCCGAGGGGGACCGCGGTGACCTGGAACCTTCGCACCGGCAGGGAAGCGCCCCGCCCCGTCGCACACGACGACCAGCCGTCCCGGACCGAGCTCCAGGTGATCGGCGTGCACCTCTACCTGGAGGACGAGGAGGGCAGGGTGCTGCTCGGCCTGCGGCACCCCGACTCCGCTTACGCCGGCCGGACCTGGCACTTCCTCGCGGGGCACTGCGAGCGGGAACCGGCCGTCGGCTGCCTCGTCCGGGAGGCCCACGAGGAGGCCGGGCTGGTCATCGACCCGTCCGACGCGCAGTACGCGCACGCCGTGCACCTCCTCGACGGCCCCGGCGCACCGCCGCGCATGCAACTGGTGTTCCGCGTACGCCGCTGGCAGGGCACCCCGGAGGTGCGCGAGCCCGACAAGTGCCTGGCCTGGCAGTGGTGGTGGCCGGAGAGACTGCCGGAACCGATCGTCCCCTACACCCGCGCCGCGATCGACGGGATCCGGGCCGGCCGGCCGTACACGGAGCTGGGCTGGTGAGGGAGACGACCGCCGCCGAGCCGCAGGCGACCGGCTCCGGCCGCGAGCGGCACCGGGAGCCGCTGGACGTCCACCTCGTCCTGCGCAGGGAGACCGCCGGCGCCCCCGAGGTCCTGCTGTCCCGACGCGCCGGCTCCGTCTATGCCGCCGGGCTCTGGCACCTGCCGTCCGGGCACCTGGACGGACCGCACGAGGACGTCGTCACCGCCCTGGTCCGCGAGGCGCGGGAGGAGACCGGCGTCATCATCGACCCGGCCGACGTCCGGGCCGCCGTCACCGTGCACCACCGCGGCCCCGGCGGGCGCTCCCGGACCGGCTTCTTCTTCGAGGTCCGCCGGTGGACGGGCGAGCCACGGATCGCGGAGCCTGAGGTGTGCGACGCGATGACCTGGGTCCGTCTCGACGCCCTCCCCGCCGGCATGGTCGCCTACTGCAAGGCAGGCCTCGACGCGTACGCGGCCGGTGCCCGTCTCGCGGTGCACTTCCAGCAGCCGCGGGACGCGATCTCCTACGATCCCGCCGCCGACCGGCTGCACGTCGTCCCGGACGTCGACGCGTGCCCGGCGTCCAGCCAACCCGAGCCAGCCGTGCGGGAGTTCGCCGAGCGCGCGGTGGGGCGGATCACCGCCTGGACCGACACCGGCTGGGCGCGCGCGGGCAGCCGCGTCTGGCGGGCGCGCGGCGCGCTCGGCGGGACGTGGTACGTGAAGGTCCATCAGAACGACCGCTTCCATGCGCGGGAGGTGCGGGCCTATCGCACCTGGACCCTGTCGCTGGGCGCCGCCGCACCCCGGCTGGTGGCGCCCGACGCGGGGCTGCGGGCCGTGGTGGTCACGGCGCTGCCCGGCCGGCCGCTGCACGGCGCGGTCCTCCCGCCCGAGGAGGGACGCACGGTCTTTCACCGGGTCGGCGCGCTCGCCCGGCTGATCCACGACAGCGCGCCGGCGCGCCCCGCACCCGCCGGAGCCGACCCGGCCGTGGCCAAGGCCGACCGCCACCTCGCCGAGGCGCGGCCCCACCTGCGACCCGGTGACGAGGAGTTCGTCCGCGCGCTGCTGGACAGGGCGGCGACGCTGTCACCACCGGAGTGGGTGGAGACCCACGGTGACCTCCAGCTCCGCAACCTCCTGCGCACCGACGACGACGCCCTGGCCGTGATCGACTTCGAGCGCAGTGAGCCCGGGCCCGCCGTACGCGACCTGGTCCGGCTCGGCGACGCGTGGGCCGGGCGCCCGGACCTCCGGGAGGCGTTCTTCGCCGGGTACGGCAGGCAGCTCACCCCGGCCGAAGCGGAACGCCTGACGATCGCCTCGGCTCTGGACGCCGTGTCCGGAATCCGGTTCGGCGCCGCGCACGGCGACCCCGAGCTGGTCGAGCGCGGTCGACGCACCCTGGCCCGGCTGCGTGCCGATGGAAAGGAGACGCCGTGAGCCGTGTCTGGCTCCCGCCCGAGCAGTACGCCGAACAATTGATGAAGGCGACCGGATTCGCCTGCGTCCACTTCACCGACGAGCGGGACCGGCCCGTCCAGCTCCACTCCCTGTACAGCCCCGAGCACCCGTGGCAGATGCCCGGCGGCACCATGGAACCCGGCGAGCGGCCCTGGGAGACGGCGGTGCGGGAATGCCACGAGGAAACCGGCATCACGGTCTCCGGCCCGCCACGGCTGCTGGCCGCGGTCTACGGACTGCCCGGCGACGAATGGCCGTACAGCACCATGGGCCTGATCTTCGACGGGGGCAGCCTCAGCGACGCACAGATCCAGGGCATCACTCTCGACCCGGAGGAGCACGACGAGTTCCGCGTGCTGCCGCTGGAGGCGTGGCGACCGCTGATGCCGACCCAGGACTTCGCCCGCCTGAACGCCGTGACGAAGGCCCGCCGCACGGGCGCGGCCGAGTACTTCGACACCTGGGACTGGGGGCAGATGTGAGCAGGAGACCGACGTGGCCGACGCCGACACCGCAGGAGAGCGGCCCGGCAGCCGGCGTGCTCGCCGTCTTCGCGCACCCGGACGACGAAGCTCTCCTCGCCGGCGGCGTGCTCGCCCGGCACGCCGCCGCGGGCGCCCGCACAGCCGTCGTCACGGCCACATGGGCGCCCGGCAGTCCGCGCGCGGGCGAACTCGCCGACTCGCTTGCGGCCCTGGGCGTCCGCGAGCCGCCACGGATGCTCGGCTACGCCGACCACCGGGTCCCCGACTCCGCTCCCGGTCGGCCCCGGTGGTGCGATGTGCCGCTCGACGAGGCAGTCGGCCGCCTCGTCGCCCACATCAGGGAGGTCCGGCCCGAGACCGTCGTCACCCACGACGCCTACGGGCAGCTGACCGGGCATCCCGATCACCGGCACACGCACCGGATGGTGATGCTCGCCGTGACCGCCGCCGGGCTCGGGCAACTGCACCCCGAGGCGGGTGAGCCCTGGCGGCCCCGGGCCGTCCGGCTGGCGACCCATCCCCACGCGGCCGTGGCCGAGCTGGGTGAACTCCTCGACAGTGTCGGCAAGTCCGTGCTGAGCGTGCCGGACGACCACGTCACCGACATCGTGGACGTCCGGCCGTGGAGCGACCGGAAGTGGGCCGCGATCCTGGCGCACCGCAGCCAGGCGGAGGGGGAGCGCGCCCTGCCCGCGATGCTCTCCCGGCTTCCGGCGCAGACCCGCGGTCGCCTGCTCGGCACCGAGTACTACACCGGCATCACCCTCGGTCCGGGCGTGCCGTGAGCGTGGTGAAGCGGTCCACGTCGATGTTGCCGCCGGACGCGATGATGCCGATCCGCCGGGGTGGGTTCTCGACGCGTCCGGCCAGCAGGGCGGCCAGGGGCGTCGCGCCGCTCGGCTCCAGGACGATCTTCAGGCGTTCGAAGGCGAAGCGCATCGCGGTGACGATCTCGGCGTCACTGACGAGGGCGATGGCGTCGACCAGCCGCTGATTGAGGGGGAAGGTGATCTCGCCGGGCGTGGCCAGGGCCTGTCCGTCGGCGATGGTGTGCGGGACCGGGACGGTGACCCGTGTGCCGGCCTCCAGCGAGCGCTTGGTGTCGTCGCCGGCCTCCGGCTCGACACCGATGACGCGGATGCCCGGGTGCAGTGCGGTGGCGGCGGTGGCGCTGCCCGCGATGAGGCCGCCACCGCCCACGGGCACGAGGAGAGCGTCCAACGGACCGGTCTCCTGGAGGAGTTCCAGCGCGGCGGTGCCCTGGCCGGCGATGACGTGGGGGTGGTCGTACGGCGGGATCAGGGCGAGGCCGCGGTCCTCGGCCAGGGCGTGGCCGAGCGCGGTGCGGTCCTGCGTGTAGCGGTCGTAGGTGACGACCTCCGCCCCGTACCCGGCGGTCGCCTCCCGCTTGGAGCGGGGGGCGTCCTCGGGCATCAGGATGACGGCGGTGGTGCCCAGTTCCCGGGCGGCCAGCGCGACGGCCTGGGCGTGGTTGCCGGAGGAGTAGGCCGCGATGCCCTTGGCCAGCTGGTCCGGGGGCAGTTGGGCGGCGGCGTTGTAGGCGCCGCGGAACTTGAAGGCGCCGATCCGCTGGAAGTTCTCCGCCTTGATGAACACCTCCGCCCCGACCAGCGAGTCCAGCGTGCGGGAGGTGAGGACCGGGGTGCGGTGGGCGATGCCTTCGAGGCGGGCGGCGGCCTCGCGGACATCGGCGAACGTGACGGGCGGTGCGGTGGCGGCCATGAGCGTCCTCGAAGTGTCCTTGACGGGCGGGGAGACGGGTGGGGGAGTGGTGCGGGGGAGACGGGCGGCGGGCGGGGTCACCAGCCGGTGACGCGAGGCCAGTACGCCTCGATGCCGGGCGCGGGCGCTTCCGTGCCGCGGGAGCCGTCGACGACCTGGTAGCCCTGATGCTGGGCCGCGGTGGCGCAGGCGTGGTTGGGCAGGACGCGCAGGCGGGTGCCGATGGGCAGGTCGGGCAGGGCGGCGCCGTCGCGGGCGGTGAGCGTGCCGTGTTCCTGGCTGGCGGCGGTCATGACCAGGTCCGGGATCAGCGTCCCGGACAGGTCGGTGACCAGGCCGTACCCCTGGTCCTGCGGCTGGACGGCGGTGCCGCGGTCGCGGGACATGGCCATCCAGCCGCCGTCGGTGACGATCCATCCGTACTCGGGACGGTGGCCGATGACGGTGACCACGACCGACAGGGCGAGGTCGGCCAGTCCGCAGACGCCGAGGCCGGCCATCACCAGGTCGAAGAACACGTAGTTGCCGGCGCGGATTTCGGTGACCCCGGTGAGGTCGTCGGCGGCGTGGGCGGTGGGGGTGGAGCCCACGCTGACGGTGGGCACCGGCAGGCCGGCCGCCCGGAGCCGCTCGGCCGCGGCGACCGCGGCATCACGTTCGTTCCGCGCCGCCTCGCGCCGTTCCTCGGCGGTGTGGCAGAAGTACGACTCACCCGCGTGGGTCAGTACGCCGTCCAGGCAGCCCGCGTCGTGCAGGATGCCGGCGATTTTGGTGAGCCCGGGGGCGTCGGGCTCGAGACCACCGCGGTGGCCGTCGCAGTCGATCTCGATCTGGGCGGGAAGGGTGACCCCGGCCTCCCGCGCGGCGGCGGCGACGAACGTCGCCTGCTCGGCGCTGTCCAGCAGGACGCGCAGGGTGACACCGCGGCGCGACAGGGCGATGACACGCGGGAGTTTGTGCGGTTCGATGCCGACGGCGTAGGTGATGTCGCGGTAACCGGCGCCGGCGAACGCCTCGGCCTCGGCGAGGGTGGAGACGGTGACGGGGCCGGGGGAGCCGTCGTGCAGGAGGGCGGCGGCGTCCAGGCTCTTGGCCGTCTTCACATGGGGGCGGAGGACGACCCCGAGGCGGTCCGCCCGCGCGCGCAGGCGGGCGGCGTTGTGCCGCACCCGGTGCACGTCGACCACGGCGAACGGGGTGTCGGGATCGGCCAGGGTCTGGGCGGCGGGGGAGGACGGCGCAGGGGCGGGCCCGGTCGTCATGGGCAGGTGACCTCTCACTTCGCGTAGTTGTAGACCGTGGCCCGGGACACGCCGAGCAGGTCGGCGATGGTCTGCGCGGCGTCGCGCGAGTCGAAGTAGCCGTCCCGTTGGAGCTGCCGTACGAGTGCCTTCTTGTCCACCCGGCTCAGCGAGCGGGGCGTGGCGGCGCGCTCGGCGGCCCGGGCTTCCACCGCCTGGCGCAGCTCGCGCGCGGCGCGGTCGCGCAGCGTCTCCAGGGGCCGGTCGCGGTGCTCGGTGTCCGTGGCCACGAGGTTGGACAGGGCCAGGGTGACCGGGGACAGGACGGACACGTCCAGGTTCAGGCACAGGGCCGCGACGTACTCGCCGGCGGCGTTCTTGATGCCGATGGAGGTGCTCTTCGCCGGGCGGCCGTCGGGGAACTGGTTGGGATAGTTCTGGATGACGCTGGGGTACTGCGGATCCGCGATGCGGGCCAGGCCCAACTCGGTCGCCGAGTCGCCCACCTGACGGCCGGACAGGTTGTTCTCGATCGCGCGGATCGCGTGGTCCGGATCGCGCAGGTCGTGCAGCACCACCTCGCACAGGCCGGGGAACATGCGGCCCAGCGCGACAGCGATCTTCTCGGCCTCCCGGATGAGGTGTTCGTCCGCGCGGTCCTCGCCCGAGTCGTCCTCGCCTGAGCCGTCCTCGGCCGCGCCGCCCTGGGACACGTCATCCTCCGTAGACTCGTCGTCCATCTCTGGACTTCGAGTCTAAGGAGAGGGATGTGGTGGGTCAACCGCGATCACTCGTGATCGGATGAAGGGGCCGAGGGCGGCACCTGCCTTCCGTTCCACCGAGGGGGACACATGACCGACCGGTCCGGCGCGGCACACCGGTTGTGGCTGCGCGGCTTCCACCAGGCGACACCGGGTGCGCCCAGGCTGCTCTGCCTGCCGCACGCCGGCGGCTCCGCGAGCTTCTACTTCCCCGTCTCCAAGGCGCTGTCGCCCGCGGTCGACGTGCTCGCGGCGCAGTACCCCGGCCGCCAGGACCGCCTCGCGGAGACCCCGGCAAAGTCCGTCCAGGAACTCGCCCAGGGAGTGTTCCGCGCACTGGGCGAACGCGACGACACGCCCCTCGCGCTGTTCGGGCACAGCATGGGCGCCCTGGTCGGCTTCGAGCTGGCCCGGCTCCTGGAGTCCGCCGGGCGGCCTCCCGCGGTGGTCTTCCTCTCCGGCCGCCGGGGCCCGTCCGTGCACCGGACCGAGACCGTCCACCAGGGCGGCGACGCCCGGCTGATCGAGGAGGTCGGCAAGCTGGAGGGCACCGACGCCGCCCTGTTGCAGGACAAGGAGTTGCTGGAGATGATCCTGCCCGCGCTGCGGGCCGACTACCGCGCGGTGGAGACCTACCGGCCCGCCCCGGGACCGCGGTTGAAGTGCCCCTTCGTCGTGCTGACCGGCGACGCCGACCCCCGGGTGACCCCCGAGGAGGCCCGGCGGTGGGACCAGGAGACCGACGGCCCGTTCGAGCTGCACGCGTACCCCGGGGGCCACTTCTACCTGGTGGCGCAGCAGCAGGCCGTGGTGGACCGCATCGCCACGACGCTACGACGGCTCGGTCCCGGCGGCGGAGCGGTCGCCTGAGCCCGCGGCCGGGACCCGCCGAACAGCGCGGGGCGGCACCGGTGGACCGGTGCCGCCCCTGCGGTGGGTGTGCGTCAGCCGAGAACCTTGGCGGACTCGATGACCACGGACTCGGTGGGGACGTCCTGGTGGCCACGACGGCTGCCCGTCTTGACCGACTTGATGGAGTCGACGACGTCCCGGCCCTCGGTGACCTTGCCGAACACGGCGTAGCCCCAGCCGGTCGGGGACTTCGCCGAATAGTTGAGGAAGGCGTTGTCCGAAACGTTGATGAAGAACTGGGCCGTCGCGGAGTGCGGGTCGTTCGTCCGCGCCATCGCCACGGTGTAGTTGTCGTTCTTCAGGCCGTTGTCGGCCTCATTCTGAATCGGCCCCTGGGTGGGCTTCTGGTCCATGTCCGGAGTGAAACCGCCACCCTGGATCATAAAGCCGTTAATTACCCGGTGGAAAATCGTGCCGTCGTAGTGGCCGCTGCGCACGTACGACAGGAAGTTCTCGACGGTCTTGGGCGCCTCGGCGTCGTTCAGTTCCAGCACGATGCGGCCGAAGTTGGTGTTCAGCTCGACTGTCGACATCAAAAATCTCCTTATTCCGGTGGGGCTCGCCCCACGCCTACGGTACGGAATATACGACCACAGGGCACATGGACCGCGCCGCAGCACCCCGTGGTTCGAACGGCCATCCGTCCGGGTCATGACCTCAGGACAGCCGGGGTGCGTCGCTGGGCGCCGGGGGCAGGGCCAGATGGGCCAGATCGGCCGGTCGTGGCGTCGTCACCGGCCACAGCGGAGCGGCCTCCCCGTCGGCCAGCGCGGCCGGCGCGTCGGTGAGGTTCATGCGCTGGCGCAGCCGGCCGTAGAAGTCCATCGGACCCAGCCGCACCGCCTTGAGCCGGCGCGGGGCGGCGTAGACGCCGATCCAGTCGCCGGGGCCCAGCACCCCGCGCAGCTGGCCGTCGATGCTGACCGCGGCCTGGCCCGACCGCTCCAGCACCCGCAGCGCGATGGGCTCGTCCGGTGCGGCCACCACCGAACGGTTGAACACCATGTGCGGCGCGACCGGCGTGAACACCAGGGCGTCCGCGCGCGGCGAGACCACCGGACCGCCCGCGGCGAAGCTGTACGCCGTGGACCCGGTGGGCGTGGCCACCAGCAAGGCGTCGGCCGAGTAGGAGGCGAGCAGCCGGCCCGCCAGATAGACCCCGACCGACACCTGCCGGTCCCGGGCCAGCTTCTCCAGGACCACGTCGTTCAGCGCGGTGACGTTCAGGGCGACACCCCAGTCGCTGCCCGACTCGCACTCGCCGCGCACCTGCGGCGGGGGCAGCAGCGGTCCCCGGCCGTACCGCAGCAGCGCCTCCATCTGCGCGGGCACCTGCAGCCGGCACGACGCCCGCAGGGTGAGGAGCATCCGGCTCTCGATGTTGATCCGCTCCTCCCGTACGGCGTCCAGCGCGTCCCGCACCGCGGGGGCGGGGACCTCCGTGAGGAAGCCGACCCGGCCGAGGTCGACACCGAGCACCAGGGCGTCGTTCTCGGCGGCCAGCCGCGCACCGCGCAGGAACGTGCCGTCGCCGCCCAGGGTGACGATCAGGTCCGGATCGCCCGCGCTGTCGACCTCCTCGCGGGCGCTGTGCCGCGCCCCCTCCTGCCACACGTCGATGTCCGCACATCCCACCCCGTGCTCGTCGCACCACGCGCGCACGGCCCTGGCGGCGGTCGCCGCCTCGGTGCGCCCGCCGTGCACGACCAGGCCGACACGGTTCACCGTCATACCCGTACACCGCCTCCCAGCCGGTTCGTACCGGGCGCCATCCTCGCCGCGCACCGCGCCGGCCCGCCGCACGCCACGCCGCCGCCGAGCCGGCCGCGCCACTGCCCGCGCACGTCCGGCGCCGATCCGCGGCGCCCGCCCTTCCGCCTGTCTCCTCCGCTTTCCGCGTACCTCCTCGGCTTTCCGTGTACCTCTTCCGCTTCCCCTGTACCTCCTCGACTTCCGTGCACCTCCTCCGCGCGTGTCACAGCGGACGCACCGGGGAACCCGGTGTCGCGGCGTCCCGTCGGTGCCGGCGGGCATCGGCGCCGAGTCCGTGCCGGAGAGCACCGGCGCCGCGGCGGACGCCCCGACCACGAACCGCGACCACCGGGGGAATCCCATGCGCAACCGACACAGCACCCGCGTCACCGCGGCGGCCCTGGCCGCGATCGCCGCCGCCCTGTCGCCGGCGGCAGCCCACACCGCGAGCGCCACCTCGGCTCAGGCGGCCCCGGCCACCACGGCCCCCGCTTCCGGAGCGCCGGCCTGCACGCCGCGGGCACTGGAGGCGACGGCGTACCAGGCCGCGCACCGCCCCCTGGGCACGGGCACCGGAGCGGCCATCGTCCAGTTCACCAACGTCTCCGCGCGGGCGTGCGTGCTGCGGGGCCACCCGACGGTGGCCGTGGCCGGCAACGGCTCCCCCGAGCGCTCCCTCCCGCTGAAAGTGACCCGCAAGGGGATCGCGGCCCCGGTGCGGCTCGCGCCGGGCGGCAAGGCCTGGGTGAAACTGACCTTCGTCCAGGTGCAGGGCGAGGCGGACGGATACTGCGTCTCCGGTGCCACGCCCTCCGTGTTCCCGACCCTGGTGGTCGGCCTGCCCGGCGCGGGAAAGCATCAAGTCGCCCTGGCGGATGGGGAGATCGCCGAGTGCGACAACAAGGTCACGGTGACGGCGGTGTCGGCGACGCGCCCTTCCTGAGCGCGCTCGCGTCCGCCGGCTGACCGTACCGCCGTCCTTCCGCGTCGAGGAACGGCTCCAGCAGATCCAGCAGCGGGTCCGGGCGGTCCAGCGGGATGATGTGGCCGCAGTCCGGAATCACGTGCCCCGTCAACTGGTCGGCGTGCGGCCGCAGTTGCTGTTCCAGTGCCCGGCCCACCGGGTGGGCGCCGATCGTCAGCGCGGGCACGGTGAGGCGGGCCCCGGCCACGGCCTGGCGGATCTGCCGCGCGCCGGTGGGCAGGGCCCGGTACGCGCCGAACGCGGCGCGCAGCGCCCCGGTCCCGGTGTACGCGCGGACGAACTCGGCGCGGACGTCCGCCCGTACGCCCCGGCCGAGCGTGCCGCGGTCCAGGAACCAGCCGATGTACGCCTCCTCGCGGCCCGCGAGCACGGTCTCCGCCAGGCCGGGCTCCGCGTGGAAGCCGAACCACCAGGGCGGCCCGCCCGCGAGGAACTCCTCGGCGCCCGGGAGGTCGCCCAGCATCGACTCCATCAGCACCAGCCGCCGCACCAGTCCGGGCCGCCGCATGGCCAGCAGGAAGGCGGGCGGGGTGCCCAGGTCGATGCCGACCACGGCGGCCGGACCGGCGTCGAGCGCCTCCAGCAGGCCCGCCGCGTCGGCGGCGAGCGTCCCGGCGTCGTATCCGCCCGTGGGCCGGTCGCTGTCGCCGAACCCCCGTAGGTCCGGCGCGATCACCCGGTACCGGCGGGCCAGCGGGCCGATGACCTCGGTCCACAGCCGCCAGGTGTGCGGAAAGCCGTGCAGCAGCAGGACGGCCGGCCCCTGACCGGCCGTGGCGACGTTGAGTCCGACGCCGTTGACGGTGACCCGGCGCAGCCGCACGCCGGGGACGGAGGAGACGGTCATGAACGATCCCTTGAGTAACCGATGGTGACAAGGAAACGGTAGGTAACTACTCTGGGCCTCACCAGACCGCACTTTCCCGTCAGATGGTGAGCTCCAGGTGACCTCCCAGGCCAAGGACGCGACCGCCCCGCGCGGCGACCTGTTCGACCCCGCGTGCCCGACCCGGCGGCTGCTCGACCGGATCGGCACCAAGTGGACGTCGATGGCGGTGAAGGTGCTGGCGGAGGCGGCACCGGGGGAGGTGCGCTTCGCCGAGCTGCTGCGCCGGATGCCCGGCGTCTCCCAGAAGATGCTGTCGGTGACCCTGCGGAACCTGGTGCGCGACGGCCTGGTGGCGCGCAGGGTGGAACCCACCGTGCCGCCCGCCGTGCACTACCGGCTCACCGAACTCGGCCTGTCCCTCGAGACCGTCCTCGCCGCCGTCCGGAACTGGGCCGAGGAGCACATGGCCGAGGTGGACCGGGCGAACGAACTGACTGCCGGTCAGGAGATGTGAAGCGGGCCGGGACCGCCGCGGTGTGATCTCCTCCCTTGCAGCCGCCGGGCCGCTCCTGTGAGTCTCCCGTCGAACGATTTTCCGAGGAACTGTTATCGGCACCGCACCGAGCGGTCTCCCAGGTAACGGACAGCATCGTTCGGCGTCGAGGACAGGGAAGCTCTGATGAGGACACAGCACACGGTGGATCCGGCGGCACTGGTGAACGCCGCCCGAGCGGGGGACCCGGCGGCTCAGGACGCCCTGGTCGGCGCCTACCTCCCGCTGGTGTACAACATCGTGGGGCGGGCCCTGAACGGTTCGGTCGACGTCGACGACGTGGTCCAGGAGACCATGCTCCGCGCCCTCGGCTCGCTCGGCGACCTGCGGACCCCGGAGAGCTTCCGCTCCTGGCTCGTGGCCATCGCGATGAACCGGGTCCGGGCGCACTGGCAGGAGAGTCGACACGCCCCGGACGCCGTGGAGGAGACCGGCGACGTCGCCGACCCCGGTGCCGACTTCGTCGACCTGACCATCGTCCGCCTCCAGCTCTCCGGCCAGCGCCAGGAGACCGCGCGCGCCACGCGCTGGCTGGAGCCGGACGACCGGGAGGTGCTCTCGCTGTGGTGGCTGGAGTGCGCCGGCGAGCTGACCCGGCCGGAGATCGCCGCCGCCCTCGGGGTGTCGCCGCAGCACACGGCGGTACGGGTGCAGCGGATGAAGGCGCGGCTGGAGGCGGCCCGGGTGGTGGTTCGGGCGCTGGACACGCGGCCCGCCTGCGAGGAGTTGCGCGTTGTGCTGGCCTCCTGGGACGGCCTGCCCTCCGCCCTGTGGCGCAAGCGAATAGCCCGGCACGCCCGCGAGTGCCCGCGCTGCGGCGGCCTGTGGAGCGGCCTGCTGCCGGCGGAGGGGCTGCTGGCCGGACTGGCGCTGGTGGCGGTCTCGTCGACGCTCCTCGCGACGACACGGTCGGCGACGGCCACCCTGACCGCGACCACCGCGTCCCTGGGCGTGGAAGCCGCCCCCGACCTGACCCATCCGGGCCCGGACACGAACGCGGGCGCCACCGGGGAGGGTTACGGCACCACCGGGTCCGGCCCCGGCACCGCCGGACCCGGGGTGGGCGGCCCCATGGACCCCGTCGGACTTCGGGCCTCTCGTCGTCGTACGAGCGGGCGCGGCGAGGCGCGACGACGGCGGCGGGTCCGGCGCCGGGCCGTCGGAGGTGCCGTGGTGGCCGCCTGTGTGGCCGGCGGCGGCCTCTGGTACTTCGGCACCGACTCGGGACCGGCGGACACCAGGGAGGCGACCGCCGCGCAGAGCGCCGGCGCCCCCGTCGTGGACCTCGCGGAACCCAGTCCCGTCGAGACCTCCTCCGCGTCGCCCTCGGCCTCCGCGTCGCCGTCCCCGTCCCCGTCCCGCGCGAAGAAGAAGCCGGGCGCCTCCCGGAGTCCCCGCCCCACGCCGAAGAGGACCGCTCCCCGGGCCGAGCCGGCCGCGCCCACGACTCCGCCCGCCTCCCGCACCCCGCAGGCCCAGCCGGCGCCCACCGGCACGGTGGCCCAGGTGGTGGCGCTGGTGAACAAGGAGCGCGCGGCCGCCGGGTGCGGCCCGGTCACCGAGGACCCGCAACTGGACAGGGCCGCCCAGGGCCACTCCGACGACATGGCCGCCCGCGGCTTCTTCGACCACACCAACCCGGACGGCGACGGCCCCGGCGAGCGCATCACCGCGGCGGGCTACCGCTGGTCCACGTACGGAGAGAACATCGCGAAGGGTCAGCAGACCCCGCAGGCGGTGATGGACTCCTGGATGAACAGCCCCGGCCACCGCGCCAACATCCTCAACTGCGCGTTCAAGAACATCGGCGTGGGCGTCCACGACGGCTCGGGCGGCCCCTGGTGGACCCAGGCCTTCGGCGCCAAGCTCTGAGGCGCGGTCAGCGGCGCGGAGCGCTGCCCGGCGTGTGCCCGAAGGCACGCCGGAAGACGTCGATGAACGCACTGGCCGAGGACCAGCCGCACCGGTGCGCCACGGCGGTCACCGGCGTGTCCTCGGCCAGCAGGACCAGCGCGTGGTGCAGCCGTAGTTGGGTGCGCCACTGCGGGAACGTCATCCCGAGGTCGCGGCGGAACAGCCGGGACAGCGTACGGTCGCTCGCCCCGACCTCCCGGCCCAGCTCGGCCAGGGTGCGGCCGTCGGCCGGATCGGCGCGCAGGATCTCGCACAGCGCGCGCAGCACGGGTGACGCGGGCGTCGGCAGGTGCAGCGGCTGCCGGGGCGAGGCGCGCAGTTGGTCCAGCAGCACCGCGCGCAGCCGCGCCCGTTCGGGACTGCCGTCCTCCGGGTCACGGGTGTGGGCGACGATCAGTTCGCGTAGCAGCGGGCCCACGGCGAGCACGGTCGGCGCGTCCAGGCCGAGCGGGTTCTCGGCCGCGGGCAGCCCCACCAGGTGCAGTTCCAACGTGCCGTGCGCCTGGTGGGCGTGGACGGTGCCGGCCGGCACCCACAGGGCGCGGGTGGCCGGCGCGATCCAGGAACCCGCGCCGGTGGTGACGGCCAGCACGCCCCGGCCCGCGTAGACGATCTGGTGGTCGTCGTGCCGGTGGGCGTCTATGGCCGCGCCGGGCGCCAGCCACTGGGTACGGGTGGGGGCCACCGGATCGTGGCGGATCTCCGTCATCACATGGCAGATTATCGAAAGCGGGACAGACCGGCGGCGCCGGAGCATGGCCGGGTGCGAAGGAAAGCATCGATCACCCTGCTGTCCGTCGGCCACGCCTGCGTCGACGTCTATCAGGGAGCCGTGGCCTGCCTGATCCCGTACCTCGTCGCCGAGCGCGCCTACGGCTACGCCGCCGCCTCGGGCGTCGTCCTGGCCGCGTCCCTGCTGTCCTCGGTGGCGCAGCCGTTCTTCGGCGCGCTCACCGACCGCCGGTCCGTCTCCTGGCTGCTGCCGGCCAGTACCCTCCTGGCCGGCCTGGGCATCGCGCTGAGCGGACGCGGCGGTTCGTACGCGCTGACGCTGCTGTGCGTGGGGGTGTCCGGTGCCGGTGTCGCCGCCTACCACCCCGAGTCCGCCCGCGTCGCCCGGCTGGCGGGCGGCGGCAGCCACAGCGCCATGGGCTGGTTCTCCCTGGGCGGCAACGTGGGCTTCGCCCTGGCCCCGCTGCTGGTCGCGGCCGTGGTGGGCACCGGCGGACTGGGCCGGACCCCGCTGCTGGCGCTGCCGGCGCTCGTCGGAGCGGCGCTGAGCCTGGCGGTGCTGCGCGCACCGGGGCGGGGGCATCTCGCCGGTACGACGGCGGCGGCCGGCCCCGACGACCGCGCGTCCTTCCTGAGGCTGTCGCTGGCCGTGGTCTGCCGCTCGGTCGTGTTCACCGGCCTGAGCAGCTTCCTGTCCCTGTACGCCGCGCAGCGCCTGGACGGTGGCACGGCAGCCGGTACGGCCGCCCTGTTCGTGCTCTACCTGGGCGGCGCGGCCGGTTCCGTGCTGGGCGGACGGCTGGCCGGGCGCTGGGACCGGGTGACGGTCTGCCGGTGGTCGTACCTGCTCGCGGTCGCGGCGGTCGCCGGCGTCGTGTTCGTCCCCGGTCCCGCCCTGTACCTGTGCGTGGCGCTGACCTCGGCCGGTCTGTACGTCCCGTTCTCCCTCCAGGTCACGCTCGGCCAGGACTACCTGCCCTCACGGGTCGGCACGGCGAGCGGCATCACCCTCGGTCTGACGGTCGGCATCGGCGGGCTGGTGAGCCCGCTGATCGGCCGCGTCGCCGACGCGACGTCCCTGCGGACCGCCCTGGCCCCGCTGGTCCTGATGCCGGCGTTGAGCTGGCTGCTGTTCCGCACGCTCCCCGAACCCGCGGGGCCCGGCCGGGCCGATGCTCAGCGGGCCGTTCCGAAGTCCTGGGTCCAGTAGCTGCCGGGCTGCGCGAGACCGACGCCGATCTCCTTGAACCCGCAGTTGAGGATGTTGGCCCGGTGGCCGGGGCTGGACATCCAGCCCGCCATGACCTGGTCCGCCGTGCTGTAGCCGTAGGCGACGTTCTCGCCGTAGCTGCTCCAGGTGTAGCCGGCCCGCGTGATGCGGTCGCCGGGGGAAGAGCCGTCGGAGCCGGTGTGCGACATGTTCTGGTGGGCCGCCATGTCGTCGCTGTGGGCCTGCGCGGCCTTGGTCAGCGTCGAGTTGAGGGTCAGGGGCTGGCAACCGGCCTTGGAGCGCTCGGCGTTCACGAGGCGCAGGATCTCGCCGGTGACCCCGGACGCCGTGGCGGTGGGCGCCGGGCTGCTCGGCGCGGCGGGCGCCGCGGACGTGGGAGCGGGGGCGGCGGAAGAGGGTGCCGTGGCGGCGGGAGCGGGGGCCGTGGCCTCGGGGGCGCCGGGCGCGGTGGTCCGCCAGACCTTGTGGGTCACGGCCTTCTTCTTGTGCGCGGGCCCGTGCTTCTTGGCCTGCCAGGGCGTGCTGGGCCGGGTCGTCGGACGCGTCGTGGCGCGGGGCGCGGGCGGCGCGCTGGTCTCCGGCGTGACGGTCAGCGGCGCGCCGGTGGTGGAGCCGTTGCTGTCGTGATCTTTGGGTGCGTACTGCCACTGCCCCACGGGTGCGCTCGTCGCGGTGGTCTGCGCCGGGTCGTCCGTGCCGTACGGCCACTCGGAACAGGCCAGGGCGACGGAAGGCACGCCCACGGCGCCGACGGCGGCGGCGGTGACGACTATTCGCCGGTAGTGCTTGGTCTTGCGGTGCTGGCCCATACGTCAACCTCACTCGGTGATCGCGGAGGGCTCATTCTCAAGACGGCTTCACGCCGAGTGCAAAGGGTGCTGCTACTACCTCGCCTCGTAGGCCCGCGCGGCCCTTGTCAGACGGGCCGGGAGATGCCGACTTCGCGACCGCGATGTTTGCGCAATGCTGGCGGGCCGTCAGAAGCGCGCTCTGGGCGGACGATGCGACGAGGTGCCGAGCGGCGCGCGTGGCACGGCTCGAACCGTCACGCGCGCCCATGGCAAGCCGGACAAATCCCATATGTCGGCGGAGCCGCACCTACTATGCGCCCCGCTTAGTCGCCGACACGGCTGTGACGGATGTCACCTCTTGCCAGGTCGCCGTGTCGTGAAGCCCGCGAAACAGCCGGGCGAGGGGAGCGCCGTGACGGAGATCGTCGACACCGAGCGCCACCGGCGCCGCCCGGCGGTCGTACTACGACGGAGGTCCTCGGTGGCATCCTGACCACCGCGGTGGACCCAGCCGGTCTGGCCGGTGCTGATGGTGGCCCCGCTCGTGTTCATCGCGGTCCGGGAGCCCGGAAAGTTCCCACTGACACACCGTCACCCCGAGGGTGGCGTCTTCGGCCTGCGCAACACGGTCCTCGGCTGCTAGTCCACCGTGGCCATCGCGTGGATCGGGGCGGTCGTCGCCGGCCTGGTCGTCACAAGCCGCTCGAACCGAGCCCGTCGTACATCGAGGTCAAGCGGGCGCACTTGTACCCCCTCGGCCCGGTCGGCTTCGGCTCGCGCCGACGACCTGTCCGAGCCGCTGCTCGCGGACGGTCCGCCCTCGGCACCGCCCTGACCCGCTCCGTCTGCGCGACCGGCTTCGAACGGCCGGACATGGCCGTCTGCCCCTTCCACCAGGGCGCCGCGGTACGGGCACCCAGGGCCCGGTGTTCCTGGCCTTGCCGACCGTGCGGCCCGGTGACGGTCCCGGCCCCCTCTGACCACCGCGCGACGGCCGGAGCAGAAGCGTCCGGCCGCCGCGCACCCGTGTCCGCTCGCCGTCACTCGTTGTGGAAGACGGCCTTGCTGACCTCGGCGGGGTTCTGGAACTTCTTCTTCCCGAGGTGAGAGATCCGCTCGGTGATCTCCTTGGGCGCGTGGTTGTTCTCGGCGACCTTCCGAAGCTGGTCGGAAGTGGCCGGGTAGTCCGCGCCCGACAGGGCTTTCTGCAGGTCAGGTGGGGTGATACCCGCCATGGCTCCTCCAGGCGGTGAGTTGGTTCAGGATCATCGGGCCGGCGCCGCATGCTGCGCCGGACTGGTCAGGTACCCATCCGACGGAAGCGGATTCAGAGATTCCGCGGGTGATGGGTCCCGCGTCGCACGGGTACCCGGGGCTCCGGAACAGCGCGTCACGCGTGTGAGAGGACCGAGAGCATCCGATGAGCGAGACCACCCCTTCCCAGGCAGAGGGCGAACCGGAACCGGGCGCTCCCGAGGCCGGGCAGCCGCCCCGCACGACTCCGTCCCAGGCGGAGGGAGCGGACCCCGCCGACGAGAGCGCGGACGAGACCACAGAGGAGAGCGACGACGCGTAGGGAGGTGTCATGGGAACGGCACACACCAGCGTCCCCGAGGTGCTGGACGCGCTGAAGGACGTGACCTACCCGGCCGACAAGGACCGGCTGGTCTCGGCCGCACGGGAGGCGGGAGCCTCCGAGGAGGTCGTGACGGCCCTGCGCGGCATGCCCGCCGAGGAGTACACCAACCGCGCGGACGTGGCGAGGTCGGTCCGGGTGGACCCGGGCTCGGACCTCGGCACCGACGGCACCCGGCGGGGGGAACAGGCGCGGCGCGGCGGCAAGCCGGGACTCTCCCAGCATCTGCGGGAGGAGCCGAAGACCCCGATCCAGGAGGAGTTCGACCGCTGACCGGTCGAACCGGGCTTGCCCCGGCGCCCCTGAGGGCAGACCTAGCGTGATCGAACACGTTCTGGACAGGTAGGGCAGGTGGCTCGGCGATGACGCATCCGCACGACCCTCTCGACAGCGGAGCCACCGGCCCTCTCGGCGACGGAGCCGCCCACCCTCTCGACGGCGCAGCCACCGGCCGTCCCCTTCAGCTGGAGACGCACGGGCTCGACGTGATCGCGGACTCGGAGCGCCGGGGCACCCCGCGCTCCCTGTTCTGGCCCTGGTTCGGGGCCAACGTGTCCGTGCTCGGACTCAGCTACGGCGCCTTCGCGTTCGGCTTCGGCATCTCCTTCTGGCAGGCCCTCGTCTCCGGCGTGCTCGGCATCGCCGTATCGTTCCTGCTCTGCGGCTTCGTCGCGGTCGCCGGCAAGCGCGGCTCCGCCCCCACCATGGTGCTCAGCCGGGCCGCCTACGGCGTGCGCGGCAACCGGCTGCCGTCCGTGATCTCCTGGATGCTCACCGTCGGCTGGGAGACCGTCCTCACCGCGCTCGCCACGATGGCCACCGCGACCGTCTTCGACAGCCTGGGCTGGGGCGGCGGCACCGAGACCAAGGCGGTCGCCCTCATGGTGGTGGCCGCGCTGACCGTCGTCGGCGGGGTCATGGGCTTCGACCTGATCATGCGGCTGCAGACCTGGATCACCGTGATCACCGGGGTGCTCACGATCGTCTACGTCGTCCTCGTCGCCGACCACATCCACTGGAACACGGTCGACGCCGTGCCGGCGGGCTCGGCGCAGGAGTTCATCGGCGCGCTGGTGTTCATGATGACCGGCTTCGGCCTCGGCTGGATCAACGCCGCCGCCGACTACTCCCGCTACCTGCCCCGCGACTCCTCCAGCCGGGGCGTGATCGGCTGGACCGCCTTCGGCGCCTCCCTGGCTCCGCTCGTCCTGCTGGTCTTCGGCCTGCTGCTGGCCGGTTCCTCCGCGGAGCTGAGCAAGGCCATCGCGGCCGACCCGATCGGCGCGCTGGCGACGCTCCTGCCGACCTGGTTCCTGGTGCCGTTCGCCCTGGTCGCCGTCCTCGGCCTGGTCGGCGGCGCCGTCCTCGACATCTACTCCTCCGGCCTGGCCCTGCTCTCGGCCGGCCTGCGGGTGCCCCGCTATGCGGCCGCGCTCTTCGACGGCGTACTCATGATCGCCGGCGCGATCTACATCGTGTTCTTCGCCGACACCTTCCTCGCCCAGTTCATGGGCTTCCTCACCACCCTCGGCGTGCCCATCGCCGCCTGGGCCGGCGTCATGCTCGCCGACCTGGCCCTGCGCCGCCGCGACTACGACGACGGCGACCTGTTCCGGCCGCACGGACGCTACGGCGACCTCCCCCTCCGCCCGCTGGTCCTCACCCTCGCCGCCACGGCCGTCGGCTGGGGCCTGGTCACCAACAGCGCCGCGGACTGGCTGACCTGGCAGGGCTATCTGCTGGAGCCG
The DNA here is from genome assembly GCF_000716535.1 of Streptomyces flaveolus. Lineage (GTDB taxonomy): Bacteria > Actinomycetota > Actinomycetes > Streptomycetales > Streptomycetaceae > Streptomyces > Streptomyces flaveolus_A. Next base: position 48,742 of record NZ_JNWV01000011.1, read on the forward strand.
TTCGGTCTCGGCGGCAGGACCGGTGCCTGGGCCTACGCCAACCTGGGCGTCCTCGTCGCCCTGGCCCTCGCCTTCCTCGGCACGCTGCTGCTGGGCCGGGCCCGGGTCCGCTCCCAGGAGGCCAGGGAACCGAGCCCGGCGCTGGACGAGGGGGTGCTGAACCCATGAGCGCCGGACACTCCGACGCCCGAACCCCGAGCGGCGGCAAAGGACATCTCGCCGTCATCGACATGCAGCGCGTCTTCGCCGACCCGGCGAGCCCCTGGGCCACCCCCCGGTACGCCGACGCGGCAGCGGGCGTACGCGCCCTGCTGCCGGCCTTCGCGGGCCGCGTCACCTTCACCCGCTTCCTGGCCCCGGAGCGGCCGGCCGGCGCCTGGCGCGCCTACTACGACCAGTGGCCCTTCGCCCGCCGGCCCCCGGACGCCGAGCTCTGGGCGCTGACCGACGAGTTCGCCGGCCTCGCGGAGCACGTCATGGATGCCCCCACCTTCGGCAAATGGACCCCCGAACTCGCCGCCCGCACCGGCCCGGACGGCCGCCTGGTGCTGGCCGGCGTCAGCACCGACTGCTGCGTGCTCTCCACCGCCCTCGCCGCCGCGGACGCCGGCGCGGAGGTGCTGGTCGTGGCGGACGCCTGCGCCGGCGTGGACGACGACTCCCACGTCAAGGCCCTGCAGATCATGGAGCTGTACCGGCCGCTGGTCCGGGTCACCACCATCGACGACCTGCTCGCGGAGGCCGCGCCCTGACCGGCGTCCCGCCCGGGCACCGGCGGCTCCGCGGCGGGTGAGCGGCTGCCCAGGCGAGCCCCCGGGCTCGGTGTCCTTCGCGTCCTCCAGCTGCGCCGGGTCACGCCCGGTACGTCGTCCAGCGTGCCGATCGGTGCGCACGCGCGTGAGGGGCGATCGGCGGCACTGGTCGTGCCGCGCTCACCTGGTCGTTCCCCGGCCTCCGCCAGGTCCACCGCCTCGTCACCGGACCTCCCGCCGATCCCCACGCATGCCGGGGACCCCACCGGGTACGCGAGGCGGGAGCCCGTCCGGGCACCAGCCCGCCCGGACGGCCCGTACGACCGCTACCTGGGGATCAGCCATGGAGACACCCGCACACGACGCCCAGCCGACGCCGGCCCAGCAGGCACTGGACGCGCTGGCCGAGAACGCAGAGGACCAGGCCGCCCTGGACACACTCGCCCACAGTGACGTCCTGGTCCCCGTACCGGACGACGCGGTGGACGGCGAGGGCGCCGACGCCTCGACGGTGGCCCTGCCCGTCCTGGAACAGCCCGGGGGCGACCCGGTCGTCCCGGTGTTCACCACGGAGGGCGAGATGGCCGAGCTGCTGCCGTTCGTCTCGCGCTACCGCCTGATCCCGCTCGGCGCGCTCGCCGCCCAGTGGCCCGAGGGGGACCTCTCCCTGGCCATCGACGGCAGCTCCGCGCACGGCCTGACCCTCACCTCACAGGGAGTGCGCACGCTGCTGGTCCGGTGATCCGACGCCCCTGAGGGGCGCGAAAGCCCGGCGCGCGACCACATACCGCGCGCACCCGCGCGCGGTGGCCCAGGCGTCCCGGTCCAGGACGGCCGGAAGTGCTCCCCGTCGCCGGTAGTCACCGGCCCTTCCGGCGGGAAGATCCCACCGGGAGACGAGTCGGGCGAGCGCGAAGGAGCCGATGGTCGTGAAGGTCGTCCTGCTGGGCACCGCCGCCGGGGGCGGCTTCCCGCAGTGGAACTGCGCCTGCGCGCTGTGCGCCGCCGCCCGGGACGGCAAGCTGCCCTCCCGCACGCAGGAGTGCGCCGCCGTCACCGGCAACGGCCGCGACTGGTGGCTGCTGAACGCGTCCCCCGACCTGCGGACGCAGCTCTCGGCGACCCGTCCCCTGTGGCCCGGCCCCGGGCCCCGGGACACCCCGCTGCGCGGTGTGCTGCTCACCGACGCCGAGGTCGACCATGTGACCGGCCTGGCCGAGCTGCGCGGGGCGGCGGACCTGAAGGTCTACGCCGCGTCCCCGGTGAGCGCCGTCCTCGGCCCCGCCCGCGCCGCACTGGACCGCTACGCCCCCTGGGAGTGGGCCGACAGCCTGGCCGACGGCGGGTTCGTGCTGGCCGGCGGGCTCGTGGTGACCGCCCATCCGGTGGGCGTGAAGGTCCCGAAGTACGTACCGGCCCAGGCGGCGTCCCCGGGACCCTGGGTGACGGCGTACCGCATCGAGGACCTGGCCACCGGGGGAGTGCTGGTGTACGCGCCCTGCGTCGGCGCCTGGAGCCCCGTCCTGGACGGGCTGTGCGCCGGAGCCGACTGCGTACTGCTGGACGGCACCTTCTTCGCCGCCGACGAGATGGGCACGGCGGTGCGCTCCGGCTCCGGGCAGGCAGCCATGGGCCACCTGCCGGTCACGGGCCCGCAGGGTTCCCTGGCCGCCCTGGCCCGGTGTCCCGCCGCGCGCCGGATCTACACCCACCTCAACAACACCAACCCGCTTCTCGACCCCGCGTCGCCGGCACGCGCGCGCGTGGCCGAGTACGGCGCCGAGGTCCTGCCGGACGGGGCGGAGCTGGTGCTCTAGACGGCCGGTTCTCCGGGGCGGGGTCCGGCGCCTAGGCCCTGTCGTTTGGATCAGGCCGGCTACGAGGAGCGGTGCCATCGAGCCGAGCCGAGCGGGGTCTGGTGCGTGCAGCTGCAAGGCGGAGGAGGGCGACAACGCGGAGCGTTGGCAACCGACGACAACGCGGCAGATGTGCGTGCCAGACCCCGCGACGCCGGGATGATCCAAACGACAGGGCCTAGCCCTCCTGGCCGGCCAGCATCCGCCGCAGGACCGCCCGCTGCACCGGCAGCACCTCGGCGTGCAGGGCCCGGCCCTTGGCGGTGAGGGCGACCCACACCCCGCGCCGGTCCTCGGCGCACACCGAGCGCTCCACCAGACCGTCCTTCTCCAGCCGGCCGATGAGCCGGGACAGCGCGCTCTGGCTGAGATGCACCCGGCCGACCAGGTTCTGCACCCGGCACTGGTCACCCTGCCGGGGCGACTGCGTCGCCAGGATGTCCAGCACCTCGAAGTCGCTGGCGCCCAGTCCGTGCGGGTGCAGGGCGCGGTCGATCTCGCACATCGTGTGCGCGTGCACCGAGAGGATGTCCCGCCAGCGTTCTTCGAGCCGGGTCTCGGCCGTCGTGCCTGCCATACCCGCACGGTAGCACCGATCCGGCCAATCGTTGAGTGTGCAACTAGTGCTCGGCGCAGAGGGTGTGAGCGACGTCAGGCCGCCGGGTCCTGCAGCAGCCCCACGAGGTTGCCGTCGGGGTCCTTCACGAAGGCGATCAGCCGGCCGCCGCCGACGTCCTGCGCGTCCTGGAGCAGCTCGGCGCCCGCCGCCACCAACGCCGCGAGGCGCTCCCGCAGGTCCGTCACGTGCCAGTACGGCACCGGCCCGGTCATGCCCTTGGCGTGCCCGTTCGGGTCGAGGCCGACGTCCTGGCCGGCGGCCTTGAAACCGACGTAGTACGGCTCGTCCGCGTACGGCTCGACACCCAGCAGCGCGCCGAACAGGGCCTTGGCGCGGTCCAGGTCCTTCACCGGGTAGATGATCGTCTGCAGGCCGGCGGTCATGGTGCTCACTCCTTCGAGATGCGGGACCCGACGGTTCCTCGTCGGTGCTCTCACGCTAGGACCGCGGAGCCCGCCGCGGCTTCTCCGATCCTGACCGGTTGCCGCGTCACTCGTTGTGCAGCACCTCCGCGACGGTGAGACGGGCCGCCCGGCAGGCGGGGACCAGCGCGCCCAGGACAGCGATCACGACACCGGCGAGCGAGAGGACGGCCAGCAGGGGCGCGTGCCACACGTCCGTCATGTACCGGGGCAGGGTGATGTCGACCCCGGCCGCCATGCGCGGCAGCACCACGCGGCGAGCGGCGATGCCCAGCGGAACGCCCAGCAGCGACCCCAGGGCGCCGAGCACGGCCATCGACGTCACCGTCATCACCGTGACCTGGCGCGGGGTCATGCCGATCGACTTCAGCATGCCGAGGTCGCGGCGCCGGTCGTGCGTGTTGAGGACGGCGGTGTTGAACACGCCCAGCGAGGCGACCAGGGCCAGCAGGAGGGTGAGGGCGATCGCCGAGCCGACGATGGTGCCGGTGACGCTGTTCGAACCGCTCAGCTGGACCGACAACCCCGGGTCGGCGGCCTCGACCGCGCGGGCGTACGCCTTCTGGTCCGTGCCCTCGCTCAGCCGGACGTGGTAGGCGATGGGCTCCACCCGCGGCATCAGGGCGGTGGCCGTCGACCAGTCGCCGATGACCAGCCGGTCGTCGGTGTCCAGCGTCTCACCGACGACGGTCACCTGTTCCTCGCGGCCGTCCATGCTCAGCCGCACCCGGTCCCCGAGGTGCACGCCGTTGCGGCGCAGGAACGGCGTTCCGGCCACGACCTCGCCGGTCCGGCGCATCCAGCGGCCCTTCGTGAGCACACTGTCCAGGGACGGTCCCCCGCGCCGGCCCTCGAACATGACCACCTGGGTGCTGCCGACGAGGACCGCCTCGTCGTCCGACCGCGCCGTCACATGACGCGCGCCCGGCAACGAGCGGAGCAGCCTGTCGAGTTGCCGGTCGCTGTGCACCGGCCGCACCTCCTTGCCGTGCCGGGAGGCGCCGACGTACACGGTGACGTCGTAGGTGTGGGCACCACCGTCGCCGTAGCTGTTCAGCGTCGTCGCCAGGCCGGTCGCGAAGGTCACCGTCGTCACGCCCAGGACCACGGCGGCCAGTGTGAGCGCGCTGCGCGCGGGGCGGGCGAAGGGCAGCCCCAGGCCGAGGCTCACCGAGCGCGGCAACCGGACACGCGCCAGCCGCCGCTGGATGCCGAGGGCCCGGCCGGCCCGGGGAGCACTGCCCGCGCTGATGGCCCGCGCCGCCGACAGCCGCCGCGCCCGCAGCGAGGGGCCGAGCGCGGCCAGCACGCACACCAGCGGCATGCCGAGCAGGGCGAGCAGGTTCACCCAGGGCGCGATGCCCAGGCCGCTGTGCAGCACCCCGGCGGCCGGCCCGGTGAAAACGAAGTCCAGGAAAGGCTCCGCCAGCAGGTTCCCCACGAGCGTGCCGAGCCCGCAGCCCAGGACCGCCGGAACGGAGATCATCATCAGGTAGACGCTCAGCACCTGCCCCGGGGTGAAGCCCAGCGCCTTCAGGATGCCGATGTGCCGGAACCCGGAGACCACGGCCCCGCCGACCACGTTGGCGACGATCAGCACCGCCACCAGGATTCCGAGGACACCGAAGGCCATCAGATACGGCGCGTACGCGCGCGCGTTGCTGCCGATCCGGTGCTTGAGCGCCAGGTACGTCTGTGAGCCGGCGAGCACGCCCGGCGGCAGCCCCTCGGTCACCTCGGACAGGCGGGCGCGCAGCCCGTCCTCCGTCGACGCGTCCCGGAACCGGAACAGCATCTGCCGGCCGGTCGGGTGCAGGGCCCCGATCTGGTCCGGGGTGACCCAGGCGTCCGCCGTGTGACTGAGGTCGAAGGCGAACCCGACGATGGTGAGCTTCGGACCGGACGGCACCTGGAAGCTCCTGCCGAGGTCGTCGGCGGTCCAGTCGCTCTGCCGGTTCAGGACCATCTCGCCCGGCCGGGTGGGCCAGCGGCCCGCCCACAGGTCCACCCGGTCCACCGGACCACCGGGACCGGAGCGGCCCACCACCGTGATCTGTCCGCCGAGACCGAAGTCCGCCGCACCCCGTGGAACGTCGACCGTCGCCTGCCGGAACGGCCCCGCCACCGCCTCCACGCCCGGCCGCCGCGCGGCGCGGGCCAGCCGGGCGTCCGACACCCCGCCGCTGTCGAAGGACGCCACCACATGCGGCCCGTGCAGCTTCCCGAAGGCGCGGTCGAACGGCGCCGACGCCGCGTCGACCAGCCCCAGCGCCACCACGAGCGACCCCGTGGACACCAGCGTGACCAGCCAGATCACCAGCGTCTGCAGCCGCCGCCGGCGCACGGCCGCCCGCGCGGCCAGCCATACCGCCCTCATACCGACGGCTCCAGACTCTGCTCGCCGGTCACCCGTCCGTCGGCCAGCCGCACCAGACGGCTCGCGCAGCGCTGGGCGAGATGCTCGTCGTGCGTGACGATGACCAGGGTCTGACCGATCTGGTTCAGATCGATCAGCAGGTCCATCACCTGGTCCCCGGCCCGGCTGTCCAGCGCGCCGGTCGGCTCGTCCGCGAGCAGCAGCCCCGGCCGGTTCATCAACGCCCGGGCCACCGCGACCCGTTGTCGCTCGCCGCCGCTGAGCACCGCCGGATAGGCGTGGCGGCGGCCGGCGATGCCCAGCTCCTCGAACAGCTCCAGCGCGCGCCGCCGGGCCTGCCGGGCGGGAGTCCCGGTCAACTGGGCCGCCAGCGCCACGTTGTCCAGGGCCGAGAGGTCGTCGACGAGGTTGAAGAACTGGAAGATCATGCCGATCCGGCGTCGCCGGTACAGCGCGAGCCCCTTCTCGCTCAACTCCCCGACGTTCTCGCCGTGGACGACGACCCGGCCGGCCGACGGACGGTCCAGGCCGGCGATCATGTTGAGCAGTGTCGACTTGCCGCACCCCGAGGGACCCATCACCGCCACCGCCTCCCCGGCCCGGATCTCCAGCGACACCCCGTCGAGGGCCACCGTCTCGCCGTACTCCTTGCGCACCCCGTCGAGCCGTACGACGGCGTCTGCCGATCTCACCTCAGTGACCATGGACAGGACGCTAGACGCGGGCCCGCGGCCCCGGCATCCCTCCCGGGACGGCATTCCCGCGCGGGACTCATCCTCCGGATGCACAGGACTGAACCCCCAGGTCGATGCGGATGTCAGTGCCGTCTGCGAGAGTGGGGGCCATGGGGGAGTACGACGTGCTGACGGCGGCGCTCGCGGTGGCGTGCGCGGCCGTTCTGGGGCTGACCGTGGCGTTGCTGCGGACCCGGCGCCGCTGGCAGGCGGCGGTCGGCGAGCGGGGCTGGCTGCTGGAGCGGGAGCGGGAGAGCGCCGCCGAGGCCGCCGTCGCGGCCGAACGCGACCGGATCGCCCGCGAGTTGCACGACATCGTCAGCCACAACGTCAGCCTGATGGTCGTCCAGGCGAGCGCCGCCCGCGAAGTGCTCGGCACGATGCCCGACGAGGCGGCGACCGCGCTCCGGGCCGTGGAGGACGCGGGCCGCGGCGCGATGACCGACCTCAGACATCTGCTGGGCCTGCTGGCGCCCGCGCAGGACGGCACGGACCCCGGTCCCGGAGCGGACGCGGACCCGGGGCGAACACCGCTCACCCCGCAGCCCGGCCTCGACCGGCTCGGCCCGCTGGTGGACCGGATATCGTTCGCCGGGCTGCCCGTCGAGGTCCGCGTCTCCGGCGAGCCGCGCCCACTGCCCCAGGGCATCGACGTGACCGCCTACCGCATCATCCAGGAGGCTTTGACCAACGCGCTCCGGCACGGCGACGGCGGCAAGGCCGAGGTGACCGTGCGCTACGCCGACCACGCCCTGCGGGTCGAGGTCCTCAACACCGGCCCCAGTGTCCTGACCGGCACCGCGCCGGCCGGGCGGGCGCCGCGCGCCGAGGGCGCCGGGCGCGGCCTGCTCGGCCTGCGTGAGCGGGTCGCCGTCCACGGCGGTGACCTGGACGCCCGGCGAAGACTCGGCGGCGGCTTCCGGGTCCGGGCCCGCATCCCCCTGGACCGTCCGTGACCCCGGACGTGCCCGAGCGGGCGCCGCGCGTCCTGATCGCCGACGACCAGACGCTGATCAGGACCGGCTTCCGGCTGATCCTCACCGCCCGGGGCATCGAGGTGGCCGGCGAGGCCGCGGACGGGGCCGAGGCCGTCGCCGCCGTCCGCGAACTCAGGCCGGACGTCGTCCTCATGGACATCCGCATGCCGGTCATGGACGGTCTGGAGGCCACCCGGCACATCCTGGCCGAGGCCCCCGGCTGCCGGGTGCTCATGCTGACCACCTTCGACCTGGACCGGTACGTGTACACGGCCTTGTCGATCGGGGCCAGCGGTTTCCTGCTCAAGGACGTCACCCCCGAGCACCTGGCGGCGGCCGTACGGCTCGTCGGCAGCGGCGACGCCCTGCTCGCGCCGCAGATCACCCGGCGCCTGGTGGAGCGGTACGCGGCCGAGGCCGAGCGGACCAACCCGGCGGTACCGGCCGGCCTGACCGCGCTCACACCGCGCGAGCGGGAAGTGCTGACGCTGATGGGCCGCGGCCTGTCCAACGGCGAACTGGCCATCGAACTGACGCTGAGCGAGGCCACGGTCAAGTCCCACGTGGCCCGCGTCTTCGCCAAGCTCGGCCTGCGCGACCGCGCCCAGGCGGTGGTCCTCGCCTACGAGACGGGACTGGTGAGACCGGGTGAGCAACCGCGCCGCGACGCCGTGCGGGAACCGCGGAGCCGTACCTGAGTAGCCGTACTCATGCGGGGCCTCGCACCCGCCCGGGACCGCCTCCAGGAAGCCACTCTTCCGTACGACGACCCGTGCGGGGCGCTCGGTCGAACTCCCCGCCTCGGCAGCGAGCGAGAGGACGGGGAGCAGGCGGGGAAGGACGGCGCCGGCAACCGGTCCGTGGCCGCCCGCACGCCGTCCGAGGGCCTCGAGTTCATCAGGTTCATGAAGGTGCTCGACTCGGTCGCGGAGCCGTGCGTGCCGCGGGCGCCGGCCACCGTAGCGCCCGAGCCGCCCGACCCGGGACGGCCGAGGACCGTGACCACGTCCCTGCCCCCACTCCCCGGCGGGCCGCCGGCCCCGGACGCCACCGGCACCCCGGTGGACCCCCGTGCGGAGGTGGCACTGAGCGGCGTCGAGAAGTGCGCCGCCTCGGTTACCTCGACGAGCGCGTCGGCGGTCCCCGGCCCTCGACCTGCGGATCATGGGCGGACAACTGTGCCAGGAGGTGCTCCGCGGCGCACCGACGTCACGTCGAGTCGCGCTTGACCAGCTCCGTCGGCAGGATCACCGCCGCCGGGTCCTCACCGCCGATCTGGGCGAGCAGCACCCGCACCATCTCGTTGCTGATCCGGTCCCACGGCTGCCGGATGGTGGTGAGCGCCGGGGTGGCGGCGGTCGCCGCCGGCGAGTCGTCGAAACCGCCGACGGCGATGTCCTCCGGGACCCGCTTCCCGGCCCGGTGCAGGGCCGCCAGCACCCCCTGCGCCATCAGGTCGGAGGCGACGAACACGGCGTCCATGTCCGGCGCCTGCGCCAGCAGCCGCTCCGCGCCCGCCTCACCGCTGGCCCGGCTGTAGTCGCCGGAGACGACGAGCCGCTCGTCGGCCGCGATGCCCGCCTCGGCGAGCACCTCCCGGTACCCGGCGAGCCGCTCCACACCGCCCGGGGTGTCCAGCGGACCGGTGACCACCCCGATCCGGCGCCGGCCCAGCGACAGCAGATGCCGGACCATGTCCCGGGCGCCGTCCCGGTCGTCGGCGGCCACGTAACTCACCTTCGAGCCGAGCCCGATCGGCTTGCCGCAGGCCACCAGCGGCACGCCCGCCTCCCGCAGTTCCTCGGCGACCGGATCGCCGGAGTGACTGGAGACCAGCAGCACCCCGTCGACGTGCCCGGCGGTGATGTACCGCGTGATGCGCCGCCGTTCGTCCTCGGTGCCCGCCAGCATCAGCAGCAGCGGGACGTCGTGCGCGGCCAGCGCCTGGGTGCAGCCGCGCAGCAGGACATTGAAGTTGGGGTCCTCGAAGAACCGCTCCTGCGGCTCGGTCAGCAGGAAGCCCACCGAGTCGGAACGACCCGTGATCAGCGAACGGGCGTGCCGGTTCACGACGTACCCGGTCTTGCGGATGGCGGCGTTGACCGCCTCCTGGGCGGCGGGGCTGACGTAGTGGCCGCCGTTGAGCACACGCGAGACGGTGCCGCGCGAGACGCCTGCCTCGCGCGCCACGTCGTGGATCGTCGGCGGTCTGCGCCGGCCCCCCGTATTGCTCATGGTCATGACTTTACGGCCCCGGACAGCAGATCGAGGCTCCAGAAGCGCTGGATGACCAGGAAGAGGGCGATCAGCGGGAGCACCGCGAGGAACGCGCCCGTGATCACCAGGGTGTACAGCGCGGGTGTGTTCGCGCCCTGCTCCAGCAGCGTGTACAGCCCCAGCGTGAGCGGGAACCTCTCGTCGTCGCTGAGCATGATGTACGGCAGCAGGAAGTTGTTCCAGATCGCGACGAACTGGAACAGGAACACGGTGACCATGCCGGGGATCATCATCGGCAGCGCGACCCGGGTGAAGATCCGCCACTCGCTCGCCCCGTCCATCCGCCCGGCCTCGACCACGTCGGCGGGCACGGCGGCGGACGCGTAGATCCGGGCCAGGTAGACGCCGTACGGGGAGAGGATCTGGGGCAGCAGCACGGACAGGTAGGAGTCCGTCAGGTCGGCCTTCGCCAGCAGCAGGTACTGCGGAATCGCGAGGATCACCGGCGGCATCAGGACGCCCGCGAGCAGGACGTTGAACATCGTCTCGCGGCCCTTGAAGCGGTAGGTCGCGAGCGCGTAGCCGCTGAACGCCGAGACGGCGGTGGACAGCAGGGCGCCGAGACCGGCGTACAGGGCGGAGTTGCCCATCCACTGCCAGTAGATCCCGCCCCGGTAGGCGTTCAGGTCCTTGAGGTTGTCGGCGAAGCCGGTGCCGGGCAGGAAGGTGAACGTGGAGAACAGTTCGTGCCCGGACTTCGTCGACGCGATCACCACCCAGGCGACCGGGAGCAGCGTGTAGATCGCGCCGAGCAGCAGTGTGACCGTCGGGATCAGCGCGATCCGGCGGCGCGTGGGGGTCCCCCCGCCGAAGGCAGGGGGAGGGCCCTGCGCGGTACCGGGGGTGGTGCCGGCGGCCGGGGCCGCCTTGCGGACGGCGAGGGTCCTCATCCCGCTGCCTCCTGCTTGTTCCGGCGGTTCGCGGCCCGCAGGAAGCCGAACGACAGCAGCAGCGTGACCACGGCGATCAGCGTGGCCTCGGCCGCCGCCGAGTAGATGTCGTTCCGGCCGAAGGCGTCCTGGTACACCTTCATCAGCGGGCTCCAGGTCGTGTTGACCGAGTTGGTGAGGGGCTTCAGGGTGGTCGGCTCGTTGAACACCTGGAGCGTCGCGATGATCGAGAAGAAGAAGGTCAGCACCAGCGAGGGCGCCACCATCGGGATCTTGATCCGCACCGCGACCTGCAACGGGGTGGCGCCGTCCAGCTTGGCCGCCTCGTGGACCTCGGCCGGGATGGACCGCAGCGAGGTGTAGATGACGATCATGTTGAAGCCGGTGCCGCCCCAGACCGCGATGTTCGACAGGGCGAGGTAGAGCGGACCGCCGTCCAGCAGGTCCGGCTGCGGCAGGCCCAGCTTGTCGAGCACGAAGTAGAACGGGCTGACGTCCGGCAGGTACAGGAAGCCCCACAGCAGCGCGGCCACCACGCCGGGGATGGCGTACGGCAGGAAGATCGCGAGCCGGGTGAACGGGGCGAGCCGCACCTTCTCGGAGTCCAGCATCAGCGCGAACAGCAGGGCGAGGCCGAGCATCACCGGGACGACGACGCAGCCGTAGCCGAGCACGCGCAGCGCGCCGTGCAGCAACTCGCTGTCCTGGAAGGCCTGGGTGTAGTTCTCGAAGCCCGCCCACACCTCCTTCCGGGCACCCGACCCCAGGCCGAGGCCAAAGACGCGCACCTTGCGGAAGCTGAGCCAGACCGCGTAGCCGATGGGCAGCGCGAAGAAGAGGGCGAACAGGATCGTGGCGGGGAGGAGGAAGCCGTACGGGGCCCCCTTGACCCCGTACGACCTCCGGCTGGTGGAGCTGCTCACCGAGCGACCTCGAAGCCCTGCTTCTTCATGTCGGCCACCGTGTCGTCCTGCATCTTCTTCAGGGCGGCGGTGAAGTCCGACTTGTTCTTGGCGGCGGCGCCGAAGGCGTCCTTGAAGGAGGTGTAGGCGACGTTCACGTTCGGGCCCCACGCGGACGGCGCGGTGGTCTTCGCGATCCCGGCGGCCTTGGTGTAGAAGTCCGCCTGGTTGGAGAAGTACGCCGGCGGGTTGGAGAAGGCGCCGCTGAGCTGGGCGGAGGTGGAGGCGGGGTAGATGCCGCCCTCCTTCGCCAGCGCGTTCAGGGCGTCGTGGTCGGTGTTCAGCCAGGCCGCGAACTCGGCGGCGGCCTCCTTGTGCGCGGAGTCGGTGGTGACCGCCGTCGAGGAGCCGCCCCAGCTACCGGTGACATCCTGGTCGGCCGACCACTGGGGGAGCGGGGCCATGGCCCACTTGCCCTCGGTGTCCGGTGCCGCCGTGGTCAGCGTGCCGGGCGCCCACACGGCACTCACCCAGGCGATCTGCTTGCCGGTGTTCAGCGCCTTGTTCCAGGCCGGGGTGTACATCGGCTGGTTGTCGATGACGCCCTCCTTGACCAGACCGCCCCAGAACTCGGCGACCTTCCGGGTGGCGGCGTCGTCGATGCCGACCTTCCACTTGTCGCCGGAGGTGGTCCACCACTTGGCGCCGGCCTGCTGGGCGAGGCCGGCGAAGAGACCGGAGTCGTTGGCGGAGAAGGTGGTCAGGTCCTTGTCCGGCGCCTTCTTCTTCAGCAGGCGGGCGGTCTCGGCGAACTGCTCCCAGGTGGTGGGGACCTTGAGGCCGTACCGCTTGAAGAGGTCCTCGCGGTAGTAGAACATCATCGGCCCGATGTCCTGCGGCACCGCGTAGACCGCGTCCGTGCCGAGCGTGGTCTGCTGCCAGACGCCTTCGGCGAACTTGGTCTTGACGTCGCCGACCTCGTCGGCGATGTCGGCCAGCGCGTCGTTGCTGACCAGCGTCGGCAGCGCCTGGTACTCGGCCTGCACCAGGTCGGGGGCCTTCTTCGCCTTGTGCGCGGTGAGGATCTTGGTGACCAGTGTGTCGCCGGACGCCTGCTTCTTCACCGTGACGGTGATCCGGTCCTTCTTCCCCGGCCCCTTGTTCCACAGGTCCACGACCTTGTCCATGCCGGGTGTCCAGGTCCAGTACGTGAGCGAGACGGGACCCGACTCGGCCTTGGTGTCGTCCTCGGAACCGCAGGCGGCGAGGGCGGTGGCGCCGAGGGACACGGCGACGGCGGTTGTCACGAGGCGACGGCGCTTCGTGTGCGGCATGGTTTCTCCCCTGACCTGGGTCCCCGCCCGCTGCGGGGACCTGCCATGCAGATGTGCACGTTCACATGACCTGGGTGCCCGCAGCTCCGGAGCCCCTGGCATGCTTCTGTGAGCGTTCACAGTAGAGAAACATCCCGGACACTTGTCAATGGTTGTTGCTGTGCGGTTATGTTGGGCTCGCACCGCCGAAGATGTGTGTGCACGTTCCCAAATGATCGATTTCCCGGGAGAGATCCATGCCGGACACCAGCCCCAGGGGCCTCACCAGGCTCGCCTTCGGCGGGGACTACAACCCCGAGCAGTGGCCGGAGTCCGTCTGGCAGGAAGACGTCAGGCTGATGCGCGAGGCCGGCGTCACGATGGTGAGTGTCGGGATCTTCTCCTGGGCGCTGCTGGAGCCGGCGCCCAGGGAGTACGACTTCGGCTGGCTCGACCGGGTCATCGGCCTCCTGCACGAGAACGGCATCCGCGTCGACCTCGGAACGCCCACCGTGGTGCCGCCCGCCTGGTTCTACCGGGCCCACCCCGAGGCCCTGCCGGTCACCGCCGAGGGCGTGCGTTACGAGTTCGGCTCGCGCGGCGCGATCTGTCACAGCAACGCCGACTACCGTGCCGCCGCCGCGAACATCACCACCCGGCTCGCCGAGCGCTACGGCGACCACCCGGCGCTGGCCCTGTGGCACGTCCACAACGAGTACGGCGTCCCCGTCTCGGCCTGCTACTGCGAGTCCTGCGCGAACCGGTTCCGCCACTGGCTCGCCGACACCTACGGCAGCGTGGAAGCCGTCAACGAGGCCTGGGGCACGGCCTTCTGGGGCCAGCGCTACACCGACCTGGCGCAGATCAACCCGCCCCGGGCCACCCCGACCGTCGGCAACCCGGGCCAGGCACTCGACTACAAGCGCTTCGCCGACGCCACCATCCGGGAGAACTTCCGCGCCGAGCGGGACATCCTGCACCGCCTCTCACCGGGCGTGCCGGTCACCACCAACTTCATGACCGCGCTCAGCCAGTGCGACTCCATGGACTACTGGGCGTGGGGCCGCGAGGTCGACCTCGTCACCAACGACCACTACCTGATCACCGACGGCCGCCGCACCCACGTCAACCTCGCGATGGCCGCCGACCTCACCCGCTCCGTCGCCGGCGGCGCCCCCTGGCTGCTGCTGGAGCACTCCACCTCGGGCGTCAACTGGCAGCCCCGCAACCCCGCCAAGGCCCCGGGCCAGATGGCCCGCAACTCCCTCGCGCACGTGGCGCGCGGCTCCGAGGGCGCGATGTTCTTCCAGTGGCGGCAGTCCCGGCGCGGCGCCGAGAAGTTCCACTCGGCGATGCTGCCGCACGGCGGCACCGACACCCGCGTCTGGCGTGAAGTGGTCGAACTCGGCGCCTCGGTGGGAGCGTTGGACGAGATCCGGGGCACCCGCACCGAGGCCGACGCGGCCATGCTGTGGGACTGGCAGTCCTGGTGGGCGCAGAACCTCGCCTGGCGCCCCAGCGAGGACCACGACCCGCGCGAGCGCGCCGACTCCTTCTACGAGGCGCTCTACGACCGTCACCTCACGGTCGACTTCGCCCACCCCGAGGCCGACCTGTCGAGGTACCCCCTGGTCGTCGTGCCGGCCCTGTACCTGATGACCGAGGCCGCCGGGAACAACGTCCGGGAGTACGTCGAGAACGGCGGCACGCTCGTGGTGTCGTACTTCTCCGGCATCGTGGACGAGTACGACGCCGTCCACGAGGGCGCCTACCCGGGTGCGCTGCGCGATGTCCTCGGCCTCACCGTGGAGGAGTTCTCGCCGCTGCTCAAGGACGAGCGGGTCCGCCTGACCGGCCCGGACGGCTCCGAGCTGACCGGGGACGTGTGGACCGAGTTCGTGGTCCCGCGCGGCGCCGAGACCGTGTGGACCTACGCCGACGGGCTCACCGCCGGCCGCCCCGCCGTCACCCGGCACCGGCTCGGCCGGGGCACCGCCTGGTACGTCTCCACCCGCCTCGACGCCCAGGGCCTGGACGCGCTCGTCGGCTGGGCGGCCGACGACGCCGGTCTCGCTCCGCGCGCCGACCTGCCCCGGGACGTCGAGGTCGTGCGCCGCCACGGCGACTCGGGCACCTACCTCTTCGTCATCAACCACACCGCCGGCGACACCAAGGTGCCGCTGGACGCGCCCGGGACCGAGCTGCTGACGGGCGAAGCCGCCGCGGGCCGCCTCGCGGTCCCGGCGGGGGCCGTCCGGGTCGTGCGACTCGACGGCTGAGCCGGCTCCCCTCCGCCCGCGTGTGCCACGAGAGCCGTGGGCGGAGGGGTTCTCCTCCAGCCCCACCGGAGGACACCCCTCCCAGTTACGTCGAAGGGACGACGGACGATGAAGTTCCATCCCAGACGCACCATCAGGGCCCTGCTGCTGCCGCTCGCGGCCGGGCTCGCACTCACCGCCCTGCCCGCCCAGACCGCCCAGGCCGCGAGCACCCTCGCCAACGGCGGCTTCGAGTCCGACGGCACGGGCACGGCCACGCCCGCCGGCTGGTCGGAGTACGGCGACACGGGCGCCTCGTACACCGAGTCCGGTGGCCACGGCGGGAGTTACCGCCTCAGCCACTACGCGTCGTCCGCCTACAAGGTGGAGACGTACCAGTACCTGTCGGGGCTGACCAACGGGACGTACACGTTGACGGCGTG
Source organism: Streptomyces flaveolus (assembly GCF_000716535.1). GTDB lineage: Bacteria > Actinomycetota > Actinomycetes > Streptomycetales > Streptomycetaceae > Streptomyces > Streptomyces flaveolus_A. The sequence goes on from NZ_JNWV01000011.1 coordinate 64,562, forward strand.
GGTCCGGTCCAGTGGCGGGCAGAAGGCCGCGTACATGGCACTCAAGAATTGCGGCAGTGCGGAACAGCGCACCGATCTGCCGATATCGTCCAGTGGGTGGATACGGATCGTCACGTCGGTCAAGGTGACCAACAACCAGTGCACCATCAGCGTCAACAGTGACGCGAATGCGGGCAACTGGATCAACGTTGACGATCTCACCTTCACACCCGGCACCACGGGTACATCCATCCACGGCGCCGACATCTCCTCCCTCGCCAAGAGCGAGGCCAAGGGCGGCGTCTACAGGACGAGTTCCGGAACGACCGGGGACGCGCTGTCCGTCCTCAAGTCGTACGGCATGAACTACGCGCGCCTGAAGGTATGGGTGAACCCGGCCGACGGCTTCAACGACAAGGCGCACGTCCTCGCGACGGCCAAGCGCGTCAAGGCGCAGGGCATGAAGCTGCTGGTGGACTTCCACTACTCCGACAGCTGGGCGGACCCGGGCCAGCAGAACAAGCCGGCCGCGTGGGCGGGCCATACGTACAGTCAGCTCAAGACGGACGTGTACAACCACACGTACGACGTGTTGAACGCCTTGAAGGCTCAAGGCACCACCGCCGACATGGTCCAGGTGGGCAATGAGATCAACGGCGGCATGCTGTGGTCCGAGGGATCCACCGACAACTGGAGCCAACTCGCCGGGTTGATCAACTCGGGCTACGCCGCCGTCAAGGCGGTCAACTCGTCGACCACGGTCGCGCTGCACCTGGCCAAGGGCGGGGACAAGGCCGGCACCGAGTGGTGGTTCGACAACGCGGTGGCGAACGGCGTCAAGTTCGACGCGATCGGCCTGTCGTACTACGGCTACTGGCACGGCCCGCTCTCCGACTTCCAGAGCACGCTGGACGACGCGGCCTCCCGCTACGGCAAGCCGGTGTTCGTCGCCGAGACGGCCTATCCCTTCCGGCTGGACAGTGACGACGCGCTCACCAACCAGATCGACACCACCGGTGAACTGGTCTCCGGCTACCCGGCCACCGTGGCCGGCCAGACCAAGTGGATGAACGACGTGGCGAGCATCGTGGAGGCCGTCCCGAACGGCCGCGGTCTCGGCGTCTTCTACTGGGAGGCGACCTGGACCGCCATCACCGGCAACGGCTGGGACCCGGCGGACGCCACGTCCGGCAACGGCTGGGAGAACCAGGCCCTGTTCGGCTACGACGACAAGGCGCTGTCCTCCATGACGTGGTTCGGTCACCGCTGAACCGCCCGTGACGGGGCCCGGTCGCGCGGCGGCCGGGCCCTCGCCGTGTCCCCGGCGACGGGACCCCGCCTCGGTCGCAAAGCCGTTCGGTACCGGACAACGGCCGCCGAGTCCCGGACATGACGGCGTCGGCCGCGCCACAGTGGGAAGACTGCGTACGAGGAGGCCGGGGACGGGAGGGCGGACGGATGACGGGGACTCCCTCGGGCCGGATGCGGCGGACCATCCTGGAATGGCTCAAGGACCCGCCGGCCCACTTCCCGGCCCCGCGCCGCCGCGATCCCGCCGAGACCGGCGTCACCGCGCGGGCCGTCGCCGCCAAGCTGGGCGTGCCCCGCCGGACCGCACTCGCCCACCTCGACTTCCTCACCCGACTCGGCGTCCTGCGCACCCGCCGGATCCACGGCCGCACCTACTACCGGCGCGACGAGGTCCGCATCGCCGAGGTGGCCCGGATGTTCGAGAAGGGCTGGTGACGGGGACAGCCACGGGGCGGCTGCCGGCAGGGGCACCGACGGAAGGGACCGCACATGGACCGATCCACGGCACTCGTACCGCTCCACTACGTCTCCCTGCGCGCCCGCGGCCCCGAGGACGTCGTCGCCGACCCGCACGGGCGCGTGCTGACCGGAGTGGCGGACGGGCGCATCCTCCGCGTCCACCACCCCGGCGACCCGCTCACGGCCCGCACCGAGGTGGTGGCCGAGACCGGAGGCCGTCCCCTCGGGCTCGAACTGCTGCCGGACGGCGACCTCGTGGTGTGCGACGCCGAACGCGGCCTGCTGCGCGTCGGTCCGCACGACGGCACGGTCCGCGTCCTCGCGGACGCGGTGGCGGGGGAGCGGCTCCGCTTCTGCAGCAACGCCGTCGCCCAGCCCGACGGCACCGTGTACTTCACCGTCTCCAGCCGCCGCCACCCCCTGGACCGGTGGATCGGCGACATCGTCGAACACACCGGCACCGGACGCCTGCTCCGGCTCGCCCCCGGGGACCGGGAACCCGAAGTCCTGCTGGAGGGGCTGCAGTTCGCCAACGGGCTCGCCCTCAGCGCCGACGGCTCCTTCCTGGTGGTCGCCGAGACCGGCTCCTGCCGGCTCACCCGCTGCCGGCTCACCGGCCCCCGCGCCGGACACGCCGAACCCTTCGCCGACCTGCCCGGCATGCCGGACAACCTCTGGCGCGAGGGCCCCGACGGGCCGGTCTGGGTCGCCCTGGCGAGCCCCCGTGTCCCCCCGCTCGACCTGCTGCACCGCACCCCGCCGGCCGTCCGCCGCGTCACCGCCCGGGCCGCCGTCCACGCGCCGTACCGCCCGAGCGGGACCGTCGGCGTCGTCGCCGTCGACGACCGGGGCCGGACCGTCCACCACCTCACCCGCCGGCACTCCGGATTCCGCATGGTCACCAGCGTGTGCGCCGTCGGCGACCACCTGGTGCTCGGCAGCCTCTGGGAGTCCGGTGTGGCGGTCTGCGCCCGGCCTGCCGCCCACTGAGGCGGCGGTACCCTGGTCCCGGCCTTGATCGCCCGTCGGGACCGGGGCCGAACAGGAGACGTACCAGCATGACCTTCCCGGAGACGGAGATCCGCGGCGTCCGGCCCACCCGGCGGCGGTCCGCGTGGCGTGCGCAGGCGCCCGTCGTCGCGGTCGTCGCGGTGGGCGGCGCGCTGGGCGCGGTGGCCCGCTACGCACTCGCGCTCGCCTGGCCCACGCCCGCCGGCGGCTTCCCCTGGGCCACCTTCTGGACCAACGTCTCCGGCTGCGCGGCGATGGGCGTGCTCATGGTGCTCGTCACCGAGGTGTGGGCCGCCCACCGCCTGCTGCGGCCGTTCTTCGGCACCGGTGTCCTCGGCGGCTTCACCACGTTCTCCACCTACGCGGTCGACATCCGGGGGCTGGTCGGCGCCGGCCGCCCCGGCGTGGGACTCGCCTACCTCGCCGTGACGCTCCTCGCGGCCCTCGCGGCGGTGTGGCTGGCCTCGGCCGCCGCCCGCCGGGTGCTGACCGGGAGGCGCCGATGACGTCACCCACCGGGGGCTTCGCGTCTTCCTCCGCATCCGCCTGCCAGGGTGTCCTCCCACCCACCTCGGACAAAACGGACAGCGGAGGTAAGAAGTCGTTGTGAACTGGCTGCTCGTCGTCGCGGGAGCCCTCGTCGGCGCACCGCTGCGCTATCTCACCGACCGCGCCGTGCGGGCCCGTCACGACTCGGTCTTCCCGTGGGGCACCTTCGTGGTGAACGTGGTCGGCTGTCTGGTCCTCGGGCTGCTCACCGGGGCCGTCGCCGCCGGGGCCGCCGGGCCGCGACTGCAGCTCCTGGGGGGCACCGGGCTGTGCGGTGCGCTGACGACGTACTCGACCTTCTCCTACGAGACCCTGCGGCTGACCGAGACCGGCTCGGGCCTCTACGCTGCCCTGAACGTCGCGGCAAGCGTCGCGGCGGGGCTCGCGGCGGCCTTCACCGGGGTCTCACTCGCCGACGCCCTGTGGGCCTAGGTGCTTGCCGTACGGCCGGGCACAGCAAGTACTGTCTACAGCAATGTCGACCAACTCTCCTCAGAACTGGATCCCATGAGCGCCATCTCCGTCGGTCAGGCCGTCGTCCTCGGAGTAGTCGAGGGGGTGACCGAGTTCCTGCCCGTGTCCTCCACCGGCCACCTGAAGATCGCCGAGGGGCTCATGGACATCCCCGTCGACGACAAGTCCGTCGTCGGGTTCTCCGCCGTCATCCAGGTCGGCGCCATCGCCGCCGTGCTCGTGTACTTCTTCAAGGACATCAAGCGGATCGTCACCGCCTGGTTCCGAGGTCTGGCCAACCGCGAGGAGCGCTACCACCACGACTACAAGTTCGCCTGGTGGGTCATCGCCGCGACCATTCCGATCGTGCTGGTGGGTCTGGCCGCGAAGCCGCTGATCGACGGCCCGCTGGCCTCGCTGTGGGTGGTCGCCGGATCGCTGATCGTCGGCTCGGGCGTGATGTGGGCCGCCGACCAGATGGGCCGGCACAAGCGCGGCGAGGACGACACGTCGTTCAAGGACGCGATGTGGGTCGGCTGCTCCCAGATCCTCGCCCTGCTCTTCCCCGGCTTCTCCCGTTCCGGCGCCACCATGTCCACCGCGCTCATCCTGGACCTTGACCGCGTCGCCGCCACCCGGCTCTCCTTCTTCCTCGGCATCCCGGCCCTGACCGGCGCGGGCCTGTACGAGCTGAAGGACGCCCTCGGCGCTGGGGTCGGCGCCGCCCCGCTGGCCGTCGGCACGATCGTCTCGTTCGTGGTCGCCTACGCCTCCATCGCCTGGCTGCTCAAGTTCGTCGCCAAGCACTCCTTCAACGCCTTCGTGATCTACCGGATCGTCATCGGCGCCGGCCTCCTCGGCCTGCTGGCCACCGGCACACTGAGCAGCTGAGAGAACGCCGCTGATCACCCACGGGGTGCGGATGCCTGCATTCAGGCGCCGCACCCCGTGAATGTTTCCTTACGGGATGTCTTGACAGTCCCTGCCCGCAACCCGCAGGATCGCTCCCGTGAACCTGTCAGACAGCCAGACAGGTGGTCCGGCCCCGCGGCGCGTCAGCGCCATGGAAGCGGTGCTCGCCCACCTCCGCGACGCCATCGAGCGCGGCCGGTACGCCATCGGCGACAAGCTTCCCTCCGAGGCCGAGCTCTGCCGCACCCTGGAGGTGTCCCGGCCCGTGCTGCGCGAGGCGCTGCGCGCGCTGCAGACGATGGGCCTCACCGTCTCCCGGACCGGCAAGGGCACCTTCGTCGTCGCGAACGCGGTCGAGGACCCGACCTTCGGCGACTACGCGGCCAGCGACCTGCTCGAAGTGCGCCGCCACATCGAGATCCCGGTCGCCGGGTACGCGGCCCTGCGCCGCACCCCGGAGAACCTGGACCACCTGGCCCACCTGCTCGACCGCATGGAGCGGGAGACGGACACCACCGCCTGGGTCGCGATGGACACCCTCTTCCACCTCGCCGTGGCCGAGGCCGCCCAGAACCCGGTCTTCCGCCGGGTCATCGAGGAGATCCGCGACGCACTGGCGCGCCAGTCGGCCTTCCTCAACGAACTGGGCGGGCGCCGCGAGCAGTCCAACCGCGAGCACCGGGCGATCGTCGAGGCGCTGGCCGACGGTTCCGAGCACGACGCGGTGGAGGCCATGAGCCACCACCTGGACCGCGTCGAGACGACCCTCACCGACATCGTGCGTCCCCAGCGGACGGACGCCCCCACGGAAGGCGGACCCGAGGCGTGAGCGAGCAGCACCTCAAAGACGAGACGCGCCCCTCGTCCGGCCATGTCGACGCCGGAGACGCCGGCTACAGCAAAGGTCTGAAGCACCGGCACGTCAACATGATCGCCATCGGCGGTGCCATAGGCACCGGCCTCTTCCTCGGCGCGGGCGGCCGGCTCGCCGACGCCGGGCCCTCCCTCTTCATCGCGTACGCCGTCTGCGGCGTCTTCGCCTTCCTGGTCGTCCGGGCCCTCGGCGAACTCGTCCTGTACCGCCCGTCCTCCGGTGCCTTCGTGTCGTACGCCCGGGAGTTCCTGGGCGAGAAGGGCGCGTACACCGCGGGCTGGATGTACTTCCTGAACTGGGCGACCACCGGCATCGCCGACATCACGGCGGTCGCCACCTACACCCACTACTGGGGCATGTTCTCGGACATCCCCCAATGGTTGATCGCATTGATCGCCCTCGCGGTCGTGTTGACCGTCAATCTGATCTCGGTCAAGATTTTCGGCGAACTGGAGTTCTGGTTCGCGATCGTCAAGGTCGGCGCGCTCGTCGTGTTCATGTGCATCGGCATCTTCCTGCTGGTCACCCAGCACCCGGTCGACGGCCACCAGCCCGGCCCGTCCCTGATCACCGACAACGGCGGCGTCTTCCCGAGCGGCCTGCTGCCCATGCTGCTGATCATCCAGGGCGTCGTCTTCGCCTACGCCTCCGTCGAACTGGTCGGCGTCGCCGCCGGCGAGACCGAGAACCCCGAGAAGATCATGCCCAAGGCGATCAACTCGATCATGTGGCGCGTGGGCCTGTTCTACGTCGGCTCGGTCGTCCTGCTCTCGATGCTGCTCCCCTGGAACAAGTACTCCGCCGGCGAGAGCCCGTTCGTCACGGTCCTGTCCAACATCGGCGTCCCGGCGGCCGGCGGGGTGATGAACCTGGTCGTCCTGACCGCCGCCATGTCGTCGCTGAACTCCGGCCTGTACTCCACCGGCCGCATCCTGCGCTCCATGGCGATGAGCGGCTCGGCCCCGAAGTTCACCGGACGGATGAGCCGCAGCCAGGTGCCGTACGGCGGAATCCTGCTCACCAGCGGTATCTGTGTCCTCGGCGTGGGCCTGAACTACGTCGTCCCCTCCGACGCGTTCGAGATCGTCCTCAACTTCGCGGCGATCGGTATCCTCGCCACCTGGGGCATGATCATGATCTGTCACCTGATGTTCTGGCGGAAGACCCGGAACGGCGAGCTGACCCGGCCGTCGTACCGGCTGCCGGGCTCCCCCTGGACCGAACTCGTGACGCTGGCGTTCCTCGCCTCCGTCCTGGTCCTCATGTACGCCGACGGCGGCGCCGGACGCACCACCGTGCTCTGCCTGCCGCTGATCGTCGCCGCACTGGTCGCGGGCTGGTACGTCATCCGAGCCCGCATGACCCGCACGTCCACCGGCGCCGACGCGTGACCCGCGTACCGGCCGACCCCGACCCCATGATGCAGGCAGTGATGCACAGCAGTTCCCCCGCCGACGCCCCCGTCGTCCGCGAACCCCTCCACGCCCCCGTCGCCCACCTCGTCCGCGGCGGGGTCGTCGAGGGCATCCATTACGGCTCCGTCGTCGTCCTCGGCACCGACGGCCAGGTACGGTTCCAGCTCGGCGACATCGAGGCGGCCTTCTACCCGCGCTCGGCCATCAAGCCCGTCCAGGCCGTGGCCATGCTGCGGGCCGGACTGCCGCTCGACGGCGAACTGCTGTCGCTGGCCGCCGCGAGCCACTCCGGCGAGGAGCGCCACCTCGCCGGCACCCGGCGCATCCTCGAACTCGCCGGTCTCGCCGAGGACGACCTGCGCAACGTGCCCGACATGCCGTTCGACCCGGTCGTCCGGGACGCCTGGGTCCGCGAGGGCCGGCTGCCCTCCCGGCTCGCCCAGAACTGCTCCGGCAAGCACGCCGCCATGCTGTGGACCGCCAAGCTCAACGGCTGGTCCCTGGACGACTACCTCGCCCCGGAGCACCCGCTCCAGCAGGCCGTCGCCGCGACCGTCGAGGAGCTGACCGGCCAGCGCGTCGCCCGGGTCACCGTCGACGGCTGCGGCGCGCCGCTGTTCTCCATCTCCCTGCACGGACTCGCCCGCGCCCTCGCCCGGATCACCTCCGCCGCGCCCGGTACGCCCGAGGCCCGGGTCGCCGACGCGATGCGCGAGCACGCCGAGATGGCCTCCGGCTCGGGGCGTGACGTGGCCGCGCTGATGCGGGCCGTGCCGGGGCTGCTGGCCAAGGACGGCTTCGAGGGCGTGCAGGTCGCCGCGCTGCCCGACGGCCGCGCCGTCGCCGTGAAGATCGCCGACGGGGCGAACCGGGCGCGGATCCCGGTCGCCGCGGCGGCGCTCGCGCGTGCGGGCGTCGACCCCGCCCTGCTCACCGAGTTCGCGGGGGAGCCGCTGCTCGGGGGCGGGGAGCCGGTGGGATGCGTGCGGGCGGTGCGCGCGCTGGACCCGGTTCCGCTCACTGCCTGCGCGTAGCGCTCCGCTGCCTCGGCCGTCCCGGATCCGCGGGTCCGTCGTGGTCCATCGCGCAGTTCCCCACGCCCCTTTCGGGGGCGCTCTCACCTCCGTACCTCAGGAAGAGGACCGTACCCTCATGACCGCCGCCACCCGCAGCGAACACGATCTGCTCGGCGACCGCGATGTGCCCGCCGACGCGTACTGGGGTGTCCACACCCTGCGCGCGACGGAGAACTTCCCCATCACCGGCACGCCGATCTCCGCCTACCCGCATCTGATCGACGCCCTGGCCGCCGTGAAGGAGGCCGCCGCTCTCGCCAACGAGGAACTCGGGCTGCTGGCGCCCGAGAAGGCGGCCGCGATCGTCGCCGCCTGCCGGGAGATCCGGGCCGGCGAGCTGCACGACCAGTTCGTCGTGGACGTCATCCAGGGCGGTGCCGGCACCTCCACCAACATGAACGCCAACGAGGTCGTGGCGAACCGCGCGCTGGAACTGCTCGGCCACGCCAAGGGGCAGTACACGCATCTGCACCCCAACGAGGACGTCAACCTCGGCCAGTCGACCAATGACGTCTACCCGACGGCCGTCAAGGTAGCGACGATCTTCGCGGTACGTGGACTGCTCAAGGCGATGTCCGTACTCCAGGACGCGTTCGCCCGTAAGGCCGTCGAGTTCCGTGACGTGCTCAAGATGGGCCGTACACAGTTGCAGGACGCGGTACCGATGACGCTGGGCCAGGAGTTCTCCGCATTCGCCGTGATGATCGAGGAGGACCGCAGCCGTCTCGCCGAGGCCGTCGAGCTGATCCATGAGATCAACCTCGGCGCCACGGCCATCGGCACCGGCCTCAACGCTCCCGCCGGGTATGCCGAGGCGGCCCGCCGGCACCTGTCCGCCATCACGGGCCTGCCGCTCGTCACGGCGGCCAACCTGGTGGAGGCCACGCAGGACTGCGGCGCCTTCGTCCAGACGTCCGGCGTGCTGAAGCGCATCGCGGTCAAGCTCTCCAAGAGCTGCAACGACCTGCGGCTGCTGTCCTCCGGTCCGCGCGCGGGTCTCGGCGAGATCAACCTGCCGCCGGTGCAGGCCGGTTCGTCGATCATGCCGGGCAAGGTCAACCCGGTCATCCCCGAAGTGGTCAACCAGGTCGCCTTCGAGGTGATCGGCAACGACGTCGCCATCACCATGGCCGCCGAGGCCGGACAGCTCCAGCTCAACGCCTTCGAGCCGGTCATCCTGCACTCCCTGTCGGAGTCCGTCACGCACCTGCGCGCGGCCTGCCTGACGCTGGCCGAGCGCTGTGTGTCCGGCATCACCGCCAACACCGAACGGCTGCGCGCCACCGTCGAGAACTCCATCGGCCTGGTCACCGCGCTGAACCCGCACATCGGCTACACCGCCGCCACCGACATAGCCAAGGAGGCCCTCGCGACGGGCCGTGGCGTGGCCGAACTGGTCCTGGAGAAGGGCCTGCTGCCCGCCGAACAGCTCACGGGACTCCTCCGGCCCGAGGTGCTCGCGGGCAGCGGGACCACGTCGGCGATCTGACCCGACGGCACCCGCGTGCCACCCGGGCCGGTCTCCCACCCGGGCCGGTCCTCCCGCCCGGCCCGGTTCTCCCGGCCGGCCCGGTCCGGGTGCCGTCACACCCCGGGGACTCCCCTGTGGGCCTCCCGGCACTGCCGCGAACGGAGTCGCCCGACGTCCCCGGAGCGCCCCGGCGTCAGGGGTGCGGCATGATGACGATCATGTCCTCGCAGTTCCAGCCGGTCCTCGATCGCATCATGGCGGAGATCGATCGCACTCCCGGGCGCGGCCGGTCCGCCGACTACATCCCGGCGCTCGCCGCCCGCGACCCGCGCCGGTTCGGCATGGCCGTCGCCGAACTGGACGGCACGGTGTACGGGGTGGGGGAGTGGCGGCAGCCGTTCTCCACCCAGTCGATCACCAAGGTCTTCACGCTCGCCCTGGACCTGGCCCGCGAGGGCGACGAACTCTGGGAGCACGTGGGCCGCGAGCCCTCCGGCAACCCGTTCAACTCCCTGGTCCAGCTGGAGTACGAGAACGGCATCCCGCGGAACCCCTTCATCAACGCGGGCGCGCTCGTCGTCACCGACCGTCTGCACACCCGTACCGGGGACGCGGCCGGCGAACTGCTGTCCTTCCTGCGTGCCGAGAGCGGCAACCCCGATCTCGGGTTCGACGAGGAGGTCGCCGCCTCCGAGACCGCCCACGGTGACCGCAACGCCGCCCTCGCCCACTTCATGGCGTCCTACGGCAACATCGACAACGAGGTGCCGGTCCTGCTCGACCAGTACTTCCGGCAGTGCTCCATCGCCGCCTCCTGTGCCGACCTGGCCCTCGCCACCGGCTTCCTCGCCCGGCACGGCATCCGCGCCGACGGCAGCCGGCTGCTCAGCCGCAGCCAGGCCAAGCAGGTCAACGCGGTCATGCTGACGTGCGGCACGTACGACGCGGCCGGCGACTTCGCCTACCGGGTCGGCCTGCCCGGCAAGAGCGGGGTCGGCGGCGGGATCATCGCCGTCGTACCGGGCCGGTGCACGCTCTGCGTGTGGAGCCCGGGCCTGGACGAGCGCGGCAACTCGGTGGCGGGTGTGGCGGCCCTGGACCGTTTCACGACGCTGACCGGGCTGTCGGTGTTCTGAGGGTCACTCGGGGGACCTCGGGGGGAGCGACCGGCCACGGCGGACCGGCAGGCCGATCCAGCCGGAACACACCACGCGCCGGTCACACCTCGGCCCCCGCCCCGCAGGGCTGACGTCGCCTTCCGGCCACCCGGCGTTGACACGCTGCCCCGGTGTTGGCCATGGCATTCCCCGTCGATCTCCGCCGCTGCCAGGTGATGGGCCTGGCCGGTACCGCCTCTCTCGCGCTCGGCGGTGAGACGGCCGGCGCCCTCCCCGTCCGGGACCTGCTGGCGCCCGCCTCGGTGCAGGCGGCGCTCGGCCTGGTCGGGGTGTACTTCGGGGTCGTACTCCTCGTCGCCGCCTGGGTGCTCCTCGGCCGGCTGGTGCGCGGGCCCGAGGCGCCCACGCCGCGCGCCCTGCTGCTCGTCCTGGCCGTGTGGGCGGCCCCGCTGCTGCTGGCCCCGCCGCTGTTCAGCCGGGACGTCTACAGCTATCTCGCGCAGGGCGCCATGGTCGACGCCCACATGGACGTCTACGCGCACGGCCCGGCGCAGCTCGGCGGGCCGCTCGCCGACGAGGTCGCCCCGATGTGGCGGCACACCGGCGCACCCTACGGGCCCGCCTTCCTGGGCCTCGCCTCGGCGCTGTCCGGACTGACCCGCGGCGAGGTGCCCGCCGGCCTGCTCGGCATGCGCCTGGTCGCCCTGGCCGGCGTGGCCCTCATGGCGGTGGCGCTGCCCCGCCTCGCCCGGCACAGCGGGGCCGACCCGGCCGCCGCCCTGTGGCTCGGCGCCCTGAACCCGCTGGTGCTGCTGCACCTGGTCGCGGGCGCCCACAACGACGCCCTCATGCTCGGCCTGCTCGGGCTCGGCCTGGTCGCCGCGCGGGGCCGCAGACCCGTCGTCGGCGCCGTCCTCGTCACCCTCGCCGCCCTGGTCAAGGCACCGGCGGCGCTCGGCCTGCCGGCCGTCGTGGCCCTGTGGATCCGTTCCGGCCGCCGTCCGCTGCCGGCCGTGCTGTCCACGGCGGCGGCCTCCGCCTCGACGACGGTCGCCGCCACGGCCGTCGCCGGCACCGGCTACGGCTGGATCGGCGCCCTGGACACCCCGGTCTCCCCGCACAACTGGGCGCTGACCAGCCTGCTCGGCCGCGCCACCGGCGCCCTGCTGGAACACCTCGGCAGCGGCCTGGCCCCGCTGGCCCTCCCGGCCTGGCACCTGCTGGGCCTGGCCGCCACCGCCGTGGCCGTCGTGCTGATATGGCTCCGGCTGAGGCCCCGGCCGGTGTACGCGGTGGGCCTGAGCCTGCTCGCGGTCGCCGTCCTCGGCCCGGCGATCCGCCCCTGGTACGTGCTGTGGGGCCTGTTCCTCATCGCCGCCGCCGCGCCCAGCACCTCGGTACGGCACCGGGTGGCCGCCCTGGCGGGAGTGCTCGCCCTCGCCGTACTGCCCAGCGGCGGCCCGGCCGACCTCGGGCAGTTGGTGCTCGCGGTCTCCGGCGGGGCGCTGGGGGTGGTCGTCCTGTGGCAGGCCCACCAGGCGGCCCGGGCCCCGGTTCCGGGACGCGTGGCATGACGGGCCGGTGGGGGCGGCCGGGAGAGCCGTGGCCGCGCACGGACCGGGGCCGGCTGCTCATCGTCCTGCTCCTCGTGGTGGCCGTGACCGTGTTCACGGCCACGGTGCCGCTGCTGCGCGGCTTCTTCGACCTGCGGGTGTACTACGGCACCGTGCACACCTGGGTGCACCACGGCGGCCGGATCTACGACTACAAGGTGCCGGGCACCGCCTACGGCTTCACGTATCCGCCGTTCGCCGCCGTCGCCATGCTGCCGCTGGCCCTGCTCGGCCGGACCGCGGCGATCGTCGTGTCCCTGCTGGTGAACCTGGCCGCGCTCGCGGTGGTCCTGCGGATCCTGGCCGGCCCGCGCCGGCGCCGCCACGGCTGGTACCGGTGGGCGCTGCGCCTGTGCCTGCTCGCCCTGTTCGAACCGCTGCGGGACACCGTCAGCTTCGGCCAGGTCAACCTGGTGCTGCTCGCCCTCGTCCTCGGCGACTCCTGGCTGCTCGCGAGCGGCCGGGGCCGCTGGGCGGGCGCGGGGATCGGGCTCGCCGCCGCCGTGAAGCTCACCCCCGCCCTCTTCATCGGTCTGCTGCTGCTCGCCGGGCGCCGGCGGGCGGCCGGCACCGCGGCGGCCGTCACCGTGGCCGCGACCGCGCTGGCCGTCTGGGCGGACCCGGCGGCCTCCCGCTTCTACTGGACCGAGGCGCTCTGGGACACCGGCCGGGTGGGCCGCCTCGACTACGTGTCGAACCAGTCGCTGCAAGGGGTGCTGGCCCGCCTCGGTGAGACCGGCCGCCCCCTGTGGGCGACGGCGGTCCTGCTGACCCTCTGCGTCTGGGCGTGGCGCGGGCGGCGGGCGGTCGCGGCCGGCGACTGGGCGGCGGCGTTCGCGCTCACCGGTGCGGCGGCCTGCCTGGTCAGCCCGGTCACCTGGGTGCACCATCTGGTGTGGCTGCTGCCCTCCTTCGCGGTGCTGGTCCGCGCCGGGCACACGCGGATCGCGGCCGCCCTGTACGCGGTGCTGTGCACCAGCGTGGTGTGGCTGTGGTTCGACGACGCCTCCGGCCTCGACGGGTTCCTGGGCGGCAATCTCTACACGTGGATCTCGCTGGGCCTGCTGCTCGGCGTGCCGGTGGGTCAGTCGCGGGCGCCCCGGTTCGCCTTGGCCCGCAGCACCAGCGCCACGGCCCCCGCGCCGAGCCCGGAGAGCCCCGCGACGACGGCGGTGCCGGACCAGTCCGAGTCGTCGTCCGGTGCCACGGCCGCCACCACCGGCGTCGCGGACGCCGCCGGACGGGAGGAGTGCGGCCGCAGTCCGTCCAGCGAGCCGACCGGGTCGACCCGCCCGGCCGCCGCGAAGCCCCAGTCGAGCAGGGCGCGGGCCTCCTCGTACACGGTGAACCCGCCGTCGGCCTGAGGGTTCAGCACGGTCACCACGAGGGTGCGCCCGCCCCGGCGTGCCGCGGCCACCAGGGTGTTGCCCGCGTTGCTGGTGTAGCCGTTCTTGATGCCGATGAGCCCGGGGTACGGCGCCACGCCGTCCTCGCCGGTCAGCAGCCGGTTGGTGTTCTCGATGGCGTACGGCGTCCCGTCACCGGGGAAGGGGGCCTCGGCGGTGGCGCAGTACCGGGCGAAGTCGGGATTGCGCAGGCCCGCCCGGCCGAACACCGCGAGGTCGTAGGCGGAGGACACCTGGCCGGGGGCGTCGTAGCCGTCCGGGGAGACGACATGGGTGTCCAGGGCGCCGAGGGAGCGGGCCTTGTCCTGCATCCGGGCGGCCGTGGCCTCCCAGCCGCCGCCCATCCGGGCGAGCACGTGCACGGCGTCGTTGCCGGAGCTGAGGAAGACACCGCGCCACAGGTCGGCCACCTGGTAGGTGTGCCCTTCCTCGACACCGACCAGGCTGCTGCCCTCGCCGACGTCGTCCAGTTCGCCGTACCGCACGGTGTGCTGCTGCCCGCTGGGCAGCACCGGCAGCACGGTGAGCGCGAAGAGGGTCTTCAGGGTGCTCGCGGGCGGGAGCTCGCGGTGGGCGTCGTACGCGGCCAGCACCTCGCCGCTGCCCGCGTCGGCGACGAGCCAGGAGAGCGCCGAGACGTCCGGCAGCCCGGGCGAGTCCCGGTGCGGCCGGACCTGGATGCCGGAGTGGTAGAGCAGGGAGGGGCCCGGCACCGTCGCCCGGGGGCGGGGCGGGGCGGGCTCCCCGGCGGGTTGCGCGGCCCGGGGTCCGGCGGCGGCAGCGGCCGGCGTGAGCGCCAGCAGGCCCGCCACACAGAGGGAGCAGGCCGACACCGCCGCGCGATAAGAGAATCCGGTGATCATATGATCAAAGTACGAACTTGGTGCGTATGCACCACGCCGCCGGGCCGTTCGGGTCGCCGGGGCAACCCGGATGCCGCACCCGGCCGCCCCGGGGCCGCGCGTCAGGCGCCCGGCAGGGTGGGCCGGACCTGCCGCAGGAACGCGGCGTTGCCGGGTGTGGCGCGCAGCCGCTCCAGCAGGGTCTCCAGCCCGGAGGGTCCGCCGTCCCGGGAGCGCAGGACGCGTCGCAGACCGTGTACGGCCGTCAACTCGGCCGGGGTGAGCAGGAGTTCCTCGCGCCGGGTGCCGCTGGCGTCGATGTCGACGGCGGGGAAGACACGGCGGCCGGCGAGTTCCCGGTCCAGGCGCAGTTCCATGTTGCCCGTGCTCTTGAGCTCTTCGAAGAAGTAGCCGTCGGCGCGTGAGCCGGTGTCCACGAGGGCCGTGGCGAGGATGGTGAGCGAGCCGCCCCCCTCCGCCTGGCGCGCGGCGCCGAAGAACCGCTTGGGGCCGAGCAGCGCACCGGCGTCGACACCGCCGCTCAGGGTACGGCCGCCGGCGGCGGAGGCGTTGTTGTGGGCCCGGCACAGCCGGGTCAGCGAGTCCAGCAGGACGACGACGTCCTCACCGGCCTCCACCAGGCGCTTGGCCCGCTCCACGACCAGGTCGGCGAGGGCGATGTGCTCCTTGGCCGACCGGTCGAAGGTGGAGGCGTACACCTCGCCGCGTACCGAGCGGCGCATCTCGGTGACCTCCTCGGGCCGCTCGTCCAGGAGGAGGACCATCAGCCGGCACTCGGGGTGGTTGCCGGCCACGGCAGCGGCGAACTGCTGGAGCAGCACCGTCTTGCCGGTCTTCGGCGGGGCCACGATCAGGCCGCGCTGGCCCTTGCCGACCGGTGCCAGCAGATCGGTGACGCGTCCGGCCAGGCCGGAGGCGGGGTGCTCCAGGCGGATGCGGCGGTGCGGGTGGAGCGGGGTGAGGTCGCGGAAGTGCGGCCGGGAGCCCAGCTCGCCGGGGGTGCGTCCGTTGACGCGCGCGACCTCGGTCAGGGCCCGCTGTGCGCCCCGGACGCCTTCGACCAGGTCGCCCTTGCGCAGACCGTGGCGGCGGATCAGGGCCGGTGCGACCTGCGGATCGGCGGGGGAGGGCAGGAGGTTCGCGGCCCTCAGGTGCCCCTTGCCGTGCGTGTCGATGTCGAGGACACCGGTGACGAGCGTGGCCGCCGGGGTCTGCCGGGTCACGGGCGGGTGTTCGAGTGTGGTGGTCATGGGGTGGAGTCCTTTCGCGGACGGATCAGGGCGAAGAAGGGGGAGGGCCGCGAGCGGGAGGCGTCTGTGACTGCCTCGGGGCGGCGGGAACGGCACCTCGGGTACGGAGCGGAAGACCCGTCACAGGGTGCTGAGAAGCTGACGCGCCGGGAACCGGACATCCGGAAAACGGCGGACGGATCAGCGTGAAGAAGAGAAACTGGCACCGGCGGCCACGGTGGCCGTACACGAGTGCTGAGGGAACGGTACCACTCGGGGGAGTGCCACGTCCGTGATCCGGTCAACAAACCGCCGGATCGGGCTATTCCCGTGGGCGTCCTCTCAGGGAGACGTCGGGAGGATTCGCCTTGTCAGGGGAACGTCAGGACCATCGGCCGGACACCTCGGCCGCCCGCACCCCGCACCGCCTGGACCCCGCCGGCGGCTGCCCGCACGCCGTCAACGCGCGCTTGCTGGCCCAGGGTGCCGTGGCGCCGGTCGAGCTGCCCGGCGGGATCGAGGGCATGGCCGTACTCGGGCACGAGGCGCTGAAGGAGTTCCTGCAGCACCCCGGGGTCGCCAAGAACGCCCGCCACTTCACCGCCCTGCGCGAGGGGAGGATCCCCGAGGGCTGGCCGTTGCTGACGTTCGCCACCGTGCCGGGCATGACCACCGCCGACGGCGACGACCACCGGCGGCTGCGGTCCCTGGCCGCCGGTGCCTTCGCGCCGCGCCGGGTGGCGGAACTGCGGCCGCGCGTCGAGGAGTTGACGGATTCGCTGCTCGACGACCTGGCGCGGGCCGCCGCCGCGGGCGACGGGGTCGCCGATCTGCGACGGCACTTCGCCCTGCCCCTGCCGATGGGTGTGATCTGCGAACTCCTCGGCGTGGACACGGAGTTCCGGGACCGCCTGCACCGGCTCGGCAGCCTGGTCGTGGCGACCGACACCGCACCGGCCGAGGCCGTCGCGGCCAACCGCGAACTCGTCGCACTCCTCGGCGAGATCGCCGCGGCGAAGGCCGCGCTGCCCGGCGACGACCTCACCAGCGCGCTCCTCGCCGCCCGCGACGAGGGCGGCGACCGGCTCGGCGAGCAGGAGCTGATCGGCACTCTGCTGCTGATGATCATCGCCGGGCACGAGACCACCCTGAACCTGATCACCAACGCCGTGCGCGCCCTGTGCGCCCACCCCGAGCAGCTCGGCCTGGTGCGCGCGGGCCGGGCGAGCTGGGCGGACGTGGTGGAGGAGACGCTCCGCTGGGACGCGCCGGTCAGCTACTTCCCGTTCCGCTATCCCGTGCGGGACCTGACCGTGGCCGGCACGCTCATCCCCGCCGGAACCCCCGTGCTCGCCGGTTACTCCGCCGCAGGCCGCGACCCGGCGGCGCACGGCCCGGACGCCGACCGCTTCGACGTCGCCCGCTCCGCCCGCCCCGGCGCCGTACGGCACCTCTCCCTCGGGCACGGTGCCCACTACTGCCTGGGCGCACCGCTCGCCCGGCTGGAGGCCACCGTCGCCCTGGAGCGGCTGTTCACCCGCTTCCCCTCGCTGCGACTCGCCGTGCCCGACGCCGACCTGGCGCCGCACGCGGGCTTCGTCGGCAACAGCGTGCGCGGCCTGCCGGTGCGGCTCGCGGCGGGGTGACCCGCCCCGCGGCCGCGCACCCGCCGGACCGTCAGGGACCGGGAACAGAAGTCCGCAGACCATAACGATCCAGGACGTCGGGGGACTTGACCACCAACCGTGCACTATCTTCGCGACATGTCCACGCCACCGCAGCCCCCGCAGCCGGCCGGCCAACCCGACCAGCGGCCCCCACAGGCCCAGCAGCCCGCGCAGCAGCCGACCGTCCCGCCGCAGCCGACGGCCTACCCGTACCCGAACCCGCAGTCGGCTCCGCCGGGAACCTTCCACGCCCAGCCCACCCTGGCCGCCCAGCCCGCGCCGGGACAGCCGCAGCCGGGGAACCCGTACGCGCAGCCACCCCAGTACGGGCCCCTGCCGCCCGTTTCTCCCGCCAGTGGCGGTGGCGGGGCCGCCCGTGCGGTGCTGTGGGCCGCCGTCGGCGCGGTCGTGGCCTCCGCCGCGTGGGCGGCCGGTGTCTTCCTCGTCGGCGGGCGCGGCGACAGCGCGGACCTGCGCGGTTACTCGGCGCCCTCCAACATGTGCTCCAGTGCCGACTACTCGTCCTTCAAGGACGAGTACACCGAGAACGACTCCTCGCCGACCCGCACCTCGCTCAGGGACAAGGCGCTGGACGAGAGTTACTGCAGCCTGGGCCTGAAGAAGTCCGGCTCGTCGTACGCGGACGCCTATCTGACCATGCAGCTCGACCTGCACAAGAAGACCGATCCCGCTCCCGAGTTCACCGCCACCTGGAAGAACTACGGGGACAGTCACACCGGTTACGACGTCGACCCGGTCGAGGGCATCGGCGACGAGGCCTACCTGGTCAGCCAGGACACCACGAACGGCTCCTCCTCCAGCGGCTCCCGGTACGCCACGCTCGCCGTCCGCGACGGCTGGGTGACGTACACGATGAGCTACAGCGTCTACCTCACCTCGTACGACGAGGACAAGGACCCGCCCGCGCTGACCGACGTCACCGACTGGCTGAAGACCGACGCGAAGGCCACGCTGCGGCAGCTCCAGGACTGACCGCCGCGGCGGGCGCGGCGGTTCACGCCGACCGCGCCTCGGCATCCTTGACGATCTGCTCGAACCGCGCGGCCATGGCCTCGCGGAGGGCCTGCGCGCCCGACAGCGGACGGACCATGACCATGAGGTCGTCGATCAGGCCGTCCTCGTTCACGTGCAGGAAGTCGCAGCCGGTCAGCTCCCGGTCGCCGACCCGCGCCCGGAAGACCAGCGCGTGGTCCGAGCCGTCCGGGTCGCCGATCTCCCGGACGTACCGGAAGTCGTCGAAGACGTGGACCACCGCGCGCAACACCGCCGCGGTGATCGCCTTGCCCGGGTACGGCTTGAAGACGACCGGGCTGGTGAAGACGACGTCCTCGGCCAGCAGTGCCTCGACGGCGTCCAGGTCCCCGGCCTCCACCGCCTCGCGGAACGCGCGCATCGGCTCACCCCACTCACTAGTCAACTTGTTGAATAAGTGTGGATGAGATTAGTCAACTGACTGCTAGCCTGTCCACATGTCGCTCAAGTACGCCGTCCTGGCCGCCCTGCTGGAGGGCGAGGCCTCGGGCTACGAGCTCTCGAAGGCCTTCGACGTCTCGTTCGCCAACTTCTGGCCCGCGACCCCCCAGCAGCTCTACCGGGAGCTGGAGCGCCTCGCCGGTGACGGGCTGGTCCAGGCCCGCACCGTGCAGCAGGAACGCCGGCCCAACAAGCGGATGTTCACGCTCACCGAGACCGGCCGGGCCGAGCTGAGCGCGTTCGCCGCCGAGCCCCCGAAGCGGCCCACCGCGATCCGGGACGAACTCCTCATCAAGGTCCAGGCCATGGACGGGGGTGACCCGGAGGTCACCCGGGAGCTGATCGAGGAACGCATGGGCTGGGCGCGCGGCAAGCTCGACCGCTACCGGCGGGTGCGCGAGCGCCTGCTCGACGGCCGTACGGAGGAGGAGTTCCTGGAGGCCGCCGACCGGGTCGGGCCGTACCTCACGCTCATGGCCGGGATCGCCTTCGAGGAGGAGAACCTGCGCTGGTGCGAGCGGGTCCTCGCGGTGCTCCGACGGCGCCGTGCCGCCGCGTCGGCCCCGCGGATCGCTCATCAGGGTGGTGATCCCCTGCGGAACGGGTCGTGACCCCGGGCGGTGCGGCACAGTGGGCGGGTGCCTCGCCGACTTCTTCCGCTGCTGGTGGCGGCGCTGGTGACCGTCGCCGGCTGCACCACCGTCAGCTCCGTTCCCCCGCCCGATGCCGCCCGGCCCCGGCGCTCCCTCGCGCCCGACACGGCGGTGCGGCCCTCGGTGCTCCAGGAGCCGGTCGCAGCGCCGTCCGGGTACGCGGCGCTGGTCCGCACCGGCCACGGGCCGCGACGCAGTCACCGGACCGGACCCGGGCCGGTGCCCGCGGCGCCTCCCCGGGCGGTGGCACCGGCCGCCCCGCCGGTGCGACACCCCCGCCCGGAGCACCGGACACCGGTACGACGCCCGGTCCGACGCCCCCGCCCGGCCTCCCGGCCGCCCGCCGCCGTCCGGATGCGCGACCTGTGCCGCCAGGCGGACGGCGTGACCACACCGGAGATCGCGCGGCTGTGCCACGACACCTTCGGTTGAACGCGGTCGCTGCGGCCGGTGCCGGGCCCGCGGTGGGAGCCGGTCGTCGCTCCGGTTCGCCTTCTCCCGTGCCGGGACACCGCCGTCATAGGCTGACGTCATGTTCGGTCCCGAAGGCCCCACGCTCCGCGAGCTGGCCGTGCAGGCGCTGTCCTCCGTGGAGCACGGCTACGACCTGCTCGCGCCGAAGTTCGACCACACCCCCTTCCGGACGCCCGACGCCGTGCTGGACTCCGTGGCGAAGGCGCTCGCCCCGCTCGGCCCCTTCACGGACGGACTGGACCTGTGCTGCGGCACCGGCGCCGGAACGCACCTGCTGACCGGACTGTGCCGCCGCAGCGTCACCGGGGTCGACTTCAGCGCCGGCATGCTCGACGTCGCCCGCCGGCGGGTGCCGGCCGCCGACGGGCCCGCGGTCGCATGGGTGCGCGGCGACGCCCGGGCCCTGCCGTTCACGGCCGCCTTCGATCTCGTCGTCTCCTTCGGGGCGTTCGGTCACTTCCTGCCCCGCGAACTGCCCGGGCTCTTCGCCCAGGTCCACTCGGTGCTGCGGCCCGGCGGCCGCTTCGCCTTCCCGGTGTTCGCGCCGCCCGGCCCGGCACACCCCGGCTTCTGGACGCTGCTCGGCTTCGACGCGGTGATGCGGGTGCGCAACGCGCTGTGGCGACCGCCGTTCGTCATGTACTACCGGACCTTCCGACTCGGCACCGTGCTGCGCGAGTTGGAGCGCGCGGGCCTGACGGTCGAGCTGGGTGCCCTGCCGGGCTTCGGCCGGCGAGCCGACGGCTCCCCGCGCGCCCGGCTGGTGGTCGCCCGACGGGCCGACGCGGCGCCCCTCGGTGGTCAGCCGGCGGCGGGCAGCGTGAACTCGTAGACCAAGGCGTCGCGTTCGGCGTTCACCACCAGGTCGGTGATCTCCAGCGGGCGCGCGTACTGGTCGTGCACGCGCCGGGTCACCCGCACCGAGGAGGCGTCGCCGACCTGGGTGATGGCGTCCCGGTGGTGCAGGGTCAGGCCCGCCCTGCGCATCCAGTCGTAGGCCCGCCGTAGCTGCGCGGGCGTGGCCCCGTCGGCCCGGTCCCGGTAGCGGCCCAGCTCGGCCACCTCGGCCAGCGCCACGGCGGAGAACGACGTCACCGCCGTGCGCAGCGACCGGCCGTCCGGCGTCACCGACCGGTAGCGGTGCACCAGCGTCGGCCGGTGCGGGGCCAGGCCCAGAGCCCGTGCGTGCTCCGGTGGCGGCTCCTCCCAGGTCACCGTGGCCCGGTCGACCGCGTAGGGGTCCACCGGCCGCGCGCCCACCGGGAAGGCGAGCGATTCCGCCGTCTCGACGGGCCGGCCGGGCAGCGTCGCGTGACTGCCCCGCCGGTCGGTGGCGACCGCACCGCTGCGGCGCAGCACCTCCAGCGCCTGACGGACGGTCTCCCGGCTGACCCCGTAGTGCGCGGCCAAGTGCCGTTCGCCCGGCAGTCGTTCGCCCGGTGGAATGGTGCCGGCGCGCAGTTCGTCGAGCAGCAGCGCCGCGATCCGCCCGTACAGGGGCCGGTCGTCGCCGGGCGGGGGATCGTGCGGGGTGGTGCGGGCCATGCCGCGCCCTCCTGTCGGTGACAAAAGGTAGTCATGCGGGTTCAGTGCGCGACCATGACTACCATTGGTCTAAACCACGACGGAAGAGCGGTCCGCCGGTTCGACCGAAATCCACCCGCGCGCACGGCGGTCACCAGGCGCCGCGCCCCGCCCTCACAGGGCGCTGTAGAGGGCGTCCACCAGCGCTGTTTTCCGTGGATCATTGGCGATGTGCGGCCCCATCCGGTTCATCACGTACCCCAGCGACACCCCCGCGTCCGGGTCGGCGAGCCCGCAGGAACCGCCGAATCCGTCATGGCCGAAAGCCCGTGGATTCGGGCCGTACGACCCCTGGGGCCCGCTCAGCCACAACCCGAGCCCCGCCTCCGTCTCGCTCTCGAAGCCCGCGCCGATCACGAGGTCGCGACAGCGGCCCTGACCCTCGCGCACCCGCTCCGCCGCCTCCGGTGACAGGATCCGCCGGCCGCCGTACGAGCCGCGCCCGGCGAAGACGCCGTACAGCGCCGCGACGGCCCGGGCGGTGCCGTGGCCGTTGGCCGCCGGGATCTCCGCCGCCCGCCAGGCGGGGGTGTTCGCCTCCGCCGCCCCGACGAGGGGGTTGGTCAGGGCCGCCAGCGCGGCCGGTGCCAACTGGCTGAAGACCGCCGCCTGTTCACCGCGCGACGCGGCCGGTGGATGCACCAGTTCCGCCGCCCGGCCGGAGTCCCGCTCCGGCAGGCCCACCGTGAAGTCCAGTCCGAGCGGTCCGGTCACCTCCCGCTCCAGGAAGGCCCCCGGCCGCAGTCCCGAGACGCGCCGCACGACCTCCCCGACCAGGAAGCCGTACGTCAGCGCGTGGTAGCCCGACCGGGTGCCCGGCTCCCACCAGGGCGCCGTCGCCGCGAGCCGCGCGGTGGTCAGCTCCCAGTCGTACAGCTCCTCCAGGGTGTGCGGCTCGCGCAGCCCGGACAGCCCGGAGCGGTGCGACAGCAGGTGCCGTACGAGCACCTTGTCCTTGCCTTCGGCGGCGAATTCCGGCCAGTAGGTGGCCACCGGAGCGTCGAGGTCGAGCAGCCCCCGGTCGGCGAGGATGTGCGCGCACAGGGCCACGGGTCCCTTGGTGGTCGACCACACGTTCACCACGGTGTCCCGTGCCCAGGGCCGGGTGCGGGCCGCGTCCGCCCAGCCGCCCCACAGGTCCACGACCGTCTCCCCGGCGACGGTCACCGCCACCGCCGCGCCGAGTTCACCGCGTTCGCGGAAGTTCTCCGCGAACGCCTCCCGTACCGCTGCGAACCGCGGATCGCAGTGCCCGTGGATCCGTGCGTCCGTCTCCGGTGTCTGCCGGTTCTGCTGGGCTTCGTGCGCGGACATGTGGCCTCCGTCGTCGCCGGGGACCGGGCCGCGGCACCGCGGCCCGGGCGCTCCGAACGTACCGACTGGTCGGACCGGAGGAAAGACCGGTGCTGTCCGTCAGGCGTACGACCGCAGCCAGCGCATCTTCTCCGCCTCCTGGAAGGGGCCGCCGCCCTCGTGGTCGTTGAAGTCGTACACCTCGATCGCCTTGTCCTCGTGCGCCCACGCGTTGAACGCCGCGAACACGGTCGACGGCGGGCAGGTCTGGTCCTCCAAGGCCGCCGAGAACAGGGCCGGTGCCCGGCCCCGGGCCGCGAAGTGCACCCCGTCGAAGTAGGACAGCGTGCGCAGCACATCCGCCGAGCGCCCGCGGTGCGTCTTCAGGAACAGGCCGATCTCCCGGTACGGGTGACGGTCCGTCAGGGTCGCGGCGCGCGGGAAGTCGCACAGGAACGGCACGTCCGGGGCGACCGCCACCAGGTCGGGGACCAGGCCGCCGACGGCCAGGGCGATGCCGCCGCCCTGACTTCCGCCGGTCACCGCCGTCCGCGCCGGGTCGGCCAGCGGGTGGGAACGGGCGGCCTCGACCGCCCGCACGGCGTCCGTGAACACCCGGCGGTAGTAGTAGTTCTCCGGCGCGTCGATGCCCCGCGTCATGAACCCGGGGTACGCGGGCGCCGCGCCCACCGGGTCCGGCGTGCCGCCCCCGCCGCCCCAGGCGCTGCCCTGGCCGCGGGTATCCATCGCGAAGTGGGCCCGGCCCGTCGACGCCCACAGCAGGTTCTCGTGCGGCAGGCCGCGCCCGCCGCCGTAGCCGATGAACTCCACGACCAGCGGCAGCGGTTCCGTGGCCCCGGCCGGCAGCCGCAGCCAGCCCTTCACCGGGTGGCCGCCGAACCCGGCGAACGTCACGTCGTACACCTCGACCGTGGACAGTCCGGTCTCCACCGGCTCGAAGCGCGCGTCCAGCTCGTGCTCGCGGGCCTGCCGGAGCGTCTTGTCCCAGAAGGCGTCGAAGTCGTCCGGCTCGGAGGACTCGCTGCGGTACGCGCGGAGTTCGTCGAGGGGGAGATCGAACAGGGCCATCAACAACCGCCTTCGTGAAGGGAGACTGCGTCGCCTCACCGTACGTGGGTGATCGGATGACTCGCCAGGGTCGGATGGGGGTACGGACCGGGTTCGGTTGTTCCTACCGGTGTCTCATCGTGGCTGGCCGACCGATGAGTAAGCGCTTGCTCCCGGATGGTGGGAGGGTGACGAGGACGCTCGCAGTGGTCGGGTCACCTGACAGCAACTGGCAGCCGACTGACACCCGCGTCCGGCGGCCGGGGTCATGCGCGCGGCTGGGTCCACCGGGGTCCTGTCCGGGCCCACTCCCGCTCCCACTCGGCCAGCCGGTGGCGCAGGGCGATCCGGCGCTCGATCGCGTGCCCGAGGAAGACGAGGGTCGCCGTACCGCCCGCCGCGCACAGCCCCACGGTGACGGCGTGCTGCCACACCGCGACGTCGTCCGGCGGCGGTGCGGCACTACGGCCCCGGGAGTCGAACCACACCGACACCGGCTCCCCGGCGCGGGTCCCCGCCGGCACCCGCGCCCACGCCGTCCGGACGCCCTTGCCAGGCTCGGTCCAGCGGACCTGGGCGCGGTAGGGCTGCCGCTGGTCGCTCTGCGAAGCGGTCAGCCGCTGGGGCGTCTCGCCGACCACCACGGCACGCACCTGATGGCGTTCGGCACGCTGGGCCGCGGCGAGCGCCCGGGCCTGGTCGTGCGCGTGCAGACCCGCGGCCACCCCGACCAGGGGGGCGACCACGAACATCAGGACGGCGACCACCAGCACCGTCCACGCCTCCACGACGTCCGACCGGCGCCGCAGCGGATTGCGCCGCCAGCGCCAGCCACGCACCCGGGTACGCATGTCCACCTCCTCGCCACCGCCGGAGCCGGAGAGCGGGAGGAGCCGGGTCGCCGGTCCACCGCCCCCGCCGCTCACGGACACGAGCGTCCACACCCGTCTCGTACCCCGTTCGGCGCACCTCGCGCATGCCGCGAACCGCGAGATCCAGCCCATATGGCGCACGGCACACACCATGCGCCCCACGATCGCGCGCCGTGCCCCGCCCCGCGACCCGAACGCCCGGCCGGGTCCCGGCCGAGCCGTTTGAGCGGGCCGGTGCGCGAACCACTCCGTGCCCGCGGACGGTCGGTCCCGGCCTGCCTGCTCGGTGCCGCCGGACCCACCGCCCCTCGGCTCGCCCGGTCCGCCCCTCGGCGTCAGCCGAAGCGCTCGATCCGGATGCGGTCCACCGGCTGGCCGGCCGCTACCAGCAGCCGGGAAGCGTGTTCGGCGAAGCCGTTGGACCCGCACACATAGGCCTCCCACCCACCGACGGGCTGTTGGGCCAGGAGCGGCGCCACATGTGCGGCCGTCATACGTCCCACCGGCACCCCGGGCGGAGCGCTGCGTGTGAACACCGGCGTCGTCTCCGCACCCAGCTCGGACGCGTAGATCAGCTCCTCGGGACTGCGCGCCGACACCAGCATCCGCACCGGGACGGAGAGGCCGCGCGCCCGCTGGTGCCGGATCATCGACATCAGCGGTACGACCCCGGAGCCGGCCCCGATCAGCAGCGCGGGCCGGTCGCCCGCCCAGGCGAAGAAGCCGCTGAGCGGACCCCGCACCTCCACCGTGTCACCGGGGCGGGCCACGGTGTGGAACCAGCCGGAGACCTCGCCGTCCGGCACCCGGTCCAGGGTCAGCTCGATGTGCCCGGAGCCGTCCGGCGCCGACGCGATCGAATAGTGGCGCTGCGCCGCATAGCCGTCGGCCGCGGTCAGCCGCAGCAGCAGATGCTGGCCCGGCAGATGTCCGGCCCAGCCCGGTACCGCCAGCCGGAACGTGGCCGCGTGCGGTGTCTCGCGCCGGATCTCCGTCAGCGTGGCCGTCTGCCACACGGAGGCCGCCTGCTCGCTCACGGCGATCCGCCCGGGCACCGCGAACCGCGTCACGGAAGTCGTCGTCTCAGTCACCGGAGTACCGCTGTTCCTCCCACGGGTTGCCGCGCGCGTGGTAGCCGTTGCGCTCCCAGAAACCCGGCTCGTCGTGGTCGAGGAGTGTGATGCCCGCGATCCACTTGGCGCTCTTCCAGAAGTACAGGTGGGGCACCAGGAGCCGCGCCGGGCCGCCGTGTTCGGGCGGCAGCGGTGCGCCGTCGTACTCCCAGACGATCCACGCCCGCCCGCCGGTGAGGTCGGCCAGCGGCAGGTTGGTGGTGTAGCCCGTGTGGGAGTGGGCGACGGCATGTGTGGCGGACCCATGGGGGCGCACCACATGGAAGAAGGCGTCCAGCGAGACGCCGCCGAACCGCACGCCGAACTTCGACCAGCCGGTCACACAGTGGATGTCGCCGTCGTACGCCGACGCCGGCAGGGCGTGCGCCGCATCCCAGTCCCAGGTGTGCGGGCGCTCGACCAGACCGTCGATGCGGAAGGACCAGTCGGCGGGGGCGAGGTCCGGGGTGACCTCGGCGGACAGGACGGGCCAGTCGTCGCGCGCGTCGTACTGCCCGGGCGGCAGCCCCGGGTTGTGGACGCGCGGGCGACCCGTGAAGCCTCGCGTGACGTTCATGGTTCAACCGTACGCGGTCGGCCGGGATGCCCCGTCCCCGGCCGCCGGCCCCGCGGCGCGCGCGTCCTGGCGCCCCGTGGCGCCGTGCCGCGGGTCATGGCACGGCATTGCAGCCGTATGAACTCCGTCCCGGGCCGGGAATACCGGCCCGACGTCGCTCCTTGCCGCTCAGTGCCGGCTCCGGTGCGCCGGTGACAGCACGAGAGAAGTGAGGAAACGAGGATGCCCCAGGCCCATGTCCGCAGGACCGTGACCGAGGTGGCCGGATGAGTGTCGTGAGCAGCCAGGGCGCCCCCGGTTCGGCCCCCGCCGGTGTCCCGCACGTCCTCGACAACCCGGCGCTCGCCTCCCTGACCGGCCCGCACGCCCACTTCGCCGAGCGGCGCGGCCGGGTGCTGCGCTATCCGGTCGACGTCTCCCCGTGGCTGGCTCTCCCCGACGAGCCGGACGCGCGGGACTGGGCGGACGTCGCCGCGCTGGCCGGTCCCGGCGCCGAGATCCCGCTGCTCGGCTTCCGCGGGGAGGTCCCGGAGGGGTGGGAGACCACCTTCCGGGTCGAGGGCGTGCAGTTCGTGGACGACGGCCTCGCCGCGGCGCCGGACCCGGAGGCGGTCCGCCTCGGTCCGGCGGACGTGCCCGAGATGCTGGACCTGGTGGCGCGGACCCAGCCGGGGCCGTTCCTGGCGCGCACCGTGGAACTCGGCACCTACCTGGGCATCCGTCGCGGCGGCGCGCTCATCGCCATGGCGGGGGAGCGGCTGCATCCGCCGGGCTGGACCGAGATCAGCGCGGTCTGCACCGACCCCGCGTTCCGGGGCGAGGGCCTGGCCACCCGCCTGATCCTCGCGGTCGCGCACGGCATCCGGGAGCGCGGGGAGACGCCGTTCCTGCACACGGGCGCCCAGAACACGAACGCCATCCGGCTGTACGAGTCCCTCGGCTTCCGGCTGCGCCTGCGTACGGCGTTCCTCGCGGCCAGGGCACCGCAACGGCACGCGGACGACCGGGTCGCGGTACCGGTGCCGTAACCCGGCACCGCCTCCTGGGCCGGGCCGCGGTGCCGCGGCCCGGCGCCGCCCCTGGCCCGGGCCGCCGCCTCAGTCCGGGGCCGTGCTCCCGGGACCGGCGTTGTACCGCTCCAGGTAGGCCGCGAAGCGCACCAGGTCCTCCTCCGGCCAGTCCGCGAGCCGTTCCCGGAACGCGGCCCGTCGGCTGTGGGTGACCTGGGCCAGGATCTCCTGACCGGCCTCCGTCAGGTGCAGCACCTGGACCCGGTGGTCCTCCGGGTCCAGCCGGCGCTCGATCAGCCCGGCCCGCTCCAGCGCCGCCACCTGGCGGCTCACCGTGGACTTGTCCAGGGCGTAGTGTGCCGCCAGGTCCGTCGCCCGGCAGCCGCCGCGCTCCTCCAGGTGGCCGAGCAGGGTGTACGACACCAGGGACAGCTCGGGGTGCATGCGGCCCGCCGAGGCGCGGGCCCGGCGGGCGAAGATGGTCATCTCGCGCTGGATCGTCTCGACGGCCGACTCCGCTGCGCTCACGGGAATACCTCCTCCGGCTTTCTAGTTGTATAGTACAACTTGAAGTGAGAGTTGTATAAGCCAACCTTTGGAGGGCCGCGCGCGATGAGGTCACCGGCACTGCGCCATGTGCTCACGCACCTGATCACCCCGCTGCTGATGTGCCTGGGCATGGGGCTCGCGTACATGGGTGCGTTCGTCACCCCGGAGCCGAACCACCTGCCGGTCGCCGTCGTCGGCACCGCCCCGAAGGCGAAGGTCTTCGCACAGACCGTCAAGGACGCCGCGGGGGACAAGCTCGACGTCCGCACGGTCGCCACCCGGGCCGCCGCCGTCGACCTGCTCAGGTCCCGTGAGGTGACCGGCGCCTATGTGCCGAGCGCCAAGGCGCCCGAGCTGCTGGTGGCGACCGCCGCGTCCGACATGGGCGCCACGGCCGTGGAGAAGGTCTTCACGCCGGTCGCCGCCCAGGAGGGCGTCCCGCTGAAGGTCACCGACGTGGCCGCCCCGGTCGCCGACGACCCCACCGGCCAGGGCCTGTTCTTCCTGCTGGTCGC
Organism: Streptomyces flaveolus; assembly: GCF_000716535.1. GTDB lineage: Bacteria > Actinomycetota > Actinomycetes > Streptomycetales > Streptomycetaceae > Streptomyces > Streptomyces flaveolus_A. The sequence continues at coordinate 93,169 of NZ_JNWV01000011.1, forward strand.
GGTCAGCATCGGCTCGTACGCCTCGGTCGCCGCGCTCGGCGCCGCGGGTGCCGCCCTCGCGATGCGGGTCCGGGCGCTGCTCGCGCTCGGTGTCGCCGCCGTGGTCGGCGGCATCGGCGCGCTGCTCGCCGGGCCCGTGTTCCACCTCGCCCACCACGACCTCGCGGGCGTCTGGGGCATGGCCTCGCTCTACTCGGCGGGCATCCTCCTCATCGGCGTCGGTCTGCACACGTTCCTGAAGCGGTGGACCACGCTCACCATGATGGTGCTGTTCGTGATGCTGAACTTCACCAGCTCCGGCGGCCTGTTCCGGCCCGAGCTGCAGAACGGCTTCTTCGGCACCCTGCACGCCTTCTGGAACGGCGCCGGCTTCGTCGAGGGCGCCCGCAGCCTGCTCTACTTCGGCGACGACGGCCTCGCCCGCAGCGTGTGGACCCTGGTGGGCTGGCTGCTCGCCGGTGTCCTGGTGACCGCGGTGGCGGCCCTGTACGAGCGCACCCGCACCGCCCGCCAGGAAGCCGCCGCCCCCGCGGCACAGTCCGTACCCGCTGTGGCCGGGCCCGGTCTGGGGGCCCGGCGGGCCGCCGAGGAGGAGGCCGCGCAGGAGGCCGAGGAAGAGGTCGAGGAGACGGTCGGCGTCTGAACCCGGCGTCCCCGAGGGCCCGTCGGGGCCGTGGGGTAAGGTGGGCGTCCGGCCGCGGACGCCCGCGGCTTCGACGACGAGGAGGTGAGACCCATTACCGCTGTGTCGGCTGGGGTGCTCTCTCCTCGTGACGGCGCGGTTCGCCGGAACCGGTGACCGCGGGAGCGCCCTGAAGGCTTCGCGCTCCCGAAAGGCTCTCGGCTTCCATGCCCACTCCCGTTCCGCTCTCCCCGTCCGCCGTCGTCTCCGCGTTGCGCGCCGCAGGGTGCGTCTTCGCCGAGGACGAGGCCGACTTGATCCTCGCCACCGCCCGCACCCCCGAGGAGGCGGCCGGCATGGTGGACCGGCGCGCCGCCGGACTGCCGCTCGAACAGGTCCTCGGCTGGGCCGAGTTCCACGGGCTGCGCGTCACCCTGGAACCAGGGGTGTTCGTCCCCCGCCGCCGTACCGAGTTCCTGGTCGACCAGGCGCTGGCCGCCGCGCCGGACGCGACCGTCGTCGTGGACCTGTGCTGCGGTTCCGGCGCGCTCGGCGCGGCCCTGGCCGCCGCCCTGGCCGGGGCGGAGGTGCACGCCGCCGACATCGATCCGGCCGCCGTGCGCTGCGCCGCCCGCAATCTGGCCGCGTTCGGCGGGCGGACGCACCACGGCGACCTGTACGACGCCCTGCCCCCCGGCCTGCGCGGCCGGGTGGGTGTCCTGACCGCGAACGTGCCCTACGTACCCACCGACGAGGTGGCCCTGCTGCCGGCGGAGGCCCGCGAACACGAGCCGTTGGTCGCGCTGGACGGCGGAGCCGACGGGCTCGACGTGCTGCGCCGGGTGGCCGCCGGGGCACCCGAGTGGCTCGCCCCCGGCGGCTGCCTGCTGACCGAGACCAGCGAACGCCAGGCACCGGCCGCCGTACGGGCCTTCGAGACCGCGGGCCTGACGACCCGTCTGGCGGTGAGCGAGGAGATGTACGCGCACGTGGTGATCGGCGTACGGCCCCGGGCCGGAGGGTGATTCCGGTCGGCCACGGGCCGCCGGTTCCTCGAACCACGTGACTCGCTCGACCGCCCGGGGCCGCAGGGGCCCTACGGCAGTTCCTGCGCCCGGGCGATGAGCAGGGCGACGTCGTCGTGGTTGTCCGGGTGGTGCAGCGTGCTCAGCAGGAGGTCGCAGGCCTCCTCCAGCGGGCGGGCCGGGTCGTCGAGCAGGGACAGCAGGGAGGCCAGGCGCTCGTCCAGCGAGTGCGAGCGGGTCTCCACCAGTCCGTCGGTGTAGAACACCAGCTCGTCGCCGGGCTCGAAGTCGACCGTCACGGTGGAGAAGCCGACCCCGCCCACCCCCAGCGGCACCCCGGTGGGCAGGTCGAGCAGCTCCGCCGGGTGGCCGGGCCGTACCCGGGCCGGCGGCAGGTGGCCGGCGTTGGCGATCCGGCACTGCCGCAGATGCGGGTCGTGGACGGCGTAGACACAGGTGGCGATCGAGTGGTTCAGCGCCGAGGTCGTCTTGTCCAGGTGCTCCAGCAGTCGCGCCGGGTCGAGATCCAGGGCGGCCAGGGTGGTCGTCGCGGTGCGCAGCCGGCCCATCGTGGCGGCGGCGCTGATGCCGCTGCCCATCACGTCGCCGACGACGAGCGCGGTCTTGCCCCCCTCCAGCGGGATCACGTCGAACCAGTCCCCGCCGACCTCGCTGGTGGCGCCCGCCGGCTGGTACCGGGAGGCCACCTCCAGGCCGGTGGTGACCGGCGGATGGCTGGGCAGCAGGCTGCGCTGCAGGGTCAGCGCGGTGTTGCGGGCGTTCTGGTACCAGCGCGCGTTGTCGATCTGCACGGCCGCGCGGGCGGCCAGCTCCCGCGCCAGCAGCACGTCGTCCTCGTCGAAGGGTGCCGGATTGCGGGTGCGTTTGAGGTCGAGCGCGCCCAGCACCTCGCCGCGCGCGATCAGCGGCACCGCCAGATACGAGTGCAGGCCCGCCCGGCCCAGCAGCACCGCCGCCTCGGGGGAGCGGGCGATGCGCGGCAGGTCCTCGTCCTTCACCTGCGGCACCAGGACCGCCTCGCCGGTGCGCACGCATTCGGTGACCAGGCGGTCGGGCGCGTACCGGGCGATCTGGCCGGGCGGGTCGGCGGCCAGCACCGCCTCCGAGCCCTCCGCCGGACGGACCGCGAGGGCCCGGATCACCGCTGCCTCGGAGGGGCCCAGGGTGCTGCGCCGGCCCTCGACCACCGCTTCCAGCAGATCCACGGCCGCCACGTCCGCCAGTTCCGGCACGGCGACGTCGGCCAGCTCGCAGGCGGTGCGTTCCAGCTCCAGCGTCGTACCGATCCGGGCGGAGGCGTCCGCGATGATCGCGAGCCGGCGCCGGGCGGCCTCCCGCTCCACCGAGGCCCGGTGCTGCTCGGTGATGTCGGTCATCGAGACCGCCACCCCGAGCACGTTGCCCATGGAGTCCTCCAGCCGGTACAGCGAGTGCGCCCAGGTGTGGTCCGCGTCCGGGTCGGCGGGGGTGCGGCCGACGAGCGTGGCGTCGATCATCGGCACGCCCGTCTCCAGCACCCGCCGGGCGGCGGTCTCCAGGGACTCGGTGTCCAGCATCGGCAGCACCTCGCGCAGCGTCCGGCCCACGTGCCCGGCGGCCGGCACCCCGTTCATCTTCTCGAGGGCCGGGTTGACCGAGGCGAACCGCAGGGCGGTGTCCAGGACGGCGTAGCCGATCGGTGACTGCATCACCATCCGCTCCGACAGCGCCACGTCCTGCTCAAGCCGCCGTACGGTCGACTGGTCGGCGGCGAGCCCGAGCGCGTACACGTCCCCCTGGTCGTCCAGCAGCCGCATGTTGCGGAACTCCACCAGACGGGTGCTGCCGTCCTTGTGCCGGACCGGGAAGCCGCCGGCCCAGCTCTGCCCGGTGCGCATCACGTCGGCGAAGAGCTTGCCGACGAGCTGGATGTGCCGTTCGTGCACCATCAGCCGGGCGGCGTACTGGCCGAGGGCCTCCTGCGCGGTGTACCCGAACAGCTCCTCCGCCTGCGGGCTCCACAGCACGATCCGCCCGTCGGTGTCCAGCACCACCGACGCCACGCCGAGGACGTCGAGCAGGCCGCCCGGAGGCACCGGCCCACGCGCCGGCTCGCCGCTCTCCGTCGCCGGAGCCTCGGGTGCACTCATGCCACGCACCGCCTTCGCCCGTCCGCACGGCACGCCGTCCCCCGTGCCGACTCCCCTTGTTCTACCGCGCTCACACCCGACTCTCCGACGCGTTCGCCGTCTACCTCCACCATCCCTCAACACGGCGCGGCCGTCCGCCGAAGCCGTCGTGCCGGCGGCGCGCGCGGTGCCGGACCTCCTGCCGAGACCGTACAGCGCGGTCCCGCGGGCCGTGAGAGTTCACGCTCATGTTGCTCTGTTGGTCTGTACATGACTACGGCGCCACGCCAGACTGTCCGCCGACCGAGTGTTCCCGCCCGCTCACCCTGGGTCCCCAACCCCGTCAGAGGAGTCGGCCATGCCCGCGTCCGCCCGGCAACGTTGTCACGCAGTTCTCGCCGGACTCGTCACCCTCGCCACCGCCGCCGTCGTGTCGCTCGCCGCAACCGCGCCCGCCAGCGCGGCCGACACCTGGACCGAGACCGGCTCCGACCGCGCCGACCCGCTGACCGAGAGCCAGGGCCTGACCTCGGTGGAGGTCCCGGCGAACAGCCCCAACCGCTACACCGGAATCGGCACCATCCCCCTCGGCGTCTCCAGCCGCGGCTGGAACCACGTCGGCGACCCCGACGCCTCGTACGACGGCTACTACATCGAGCCCTACCAGCGGGACTCCGGCAACTCCAAGATGTTCCGGGTGCAGGCACCCGGCGGCGCCTGGTCGGAGTACGTCCACACGCTGAGCGCGGGTGAGGCGCTGAACAACTCCTGGGCCGCGATCTCGCCCGACGGCCAGTGGATGCTGTCCGGGGAATGGGGCACGATGACCCGGCTGCTGGTCTTCCCGACCCCCGGGGTCAACCCGGCCACCTCCCCCTCGGCCAACCTCCCGCAGGCCTCCACCGTCCGCCTGGACCACGCCGTCCGCGACGTCCAGGGCTGCGACTTCTCCGGCCCGACCACCCTGCTGTGCTCCTCCGACGACCCGGAGGGCAGCCTGTTCGGCCTCACCAAGCCGCTGCTCCAGATCGACCTGTCGGCCGCGCCGAACGGCACGGCCGACGTCTCGGGCCATGTCACGGCGCTTCGCCAGTTGCCGCTGCGCAGCTCCTGCTCGGGCACCTTCGAGGCGGAGGGCATCGACTACGACCGCCGGAGCGGCACCCTGCGCGTGATCGTGGTCTCGCCCGGCTTCTGCGTGCTGACGGACAGCAAGACGTACAAGTTCTCCCGCGGCTGAGGTGTGTCCGGCGGCCGGTGGTGCTTTGCTGAGGATGGATGCGGTTCGGCGGGGTACCCCGTTCCACCGCAGCGCGGCCACGAAAGGAGCGATCATGGCAGACACGGAGCGGTCGCATCCGGAAACCGTCTCGGTGGAGATCAGCGGTTATTCCAAGGACGACGCCCGGCTCGTCTTCGAAGCGCTCAGCGCCTGCTTCGCCTCCGACCGGGCTCCGGAAGAGGTACCGCAGCAGCTCCACGAGACCCGTCCGATGGTATGGCTCGGCACGTACGACGTCGCGGAAGCCCGCGGCGGGGGCTGCCCGCCGGTGCACCTCGACTCGCCCGTCCAGGCGGACGTGCAGGGCAGCTACTGGGCGGTCGAGCGGTTCCGTCACACCCTGGACTCGATGTTCACCGTGCAGGAGACCTGCACGGCCTCCGGCGACCAGGAGCGGGACCTGCACCTGCGCCTGGAAAGCCGCTGAACACGCCGGAGTTCCAGCCCTGCGCCCCGGCCGGCCCATCGCCGGCCGGGGCGTCGTCGCGTCCGGCCGTCCGTTCCCGCGCACCACCACGGTTGTGCAACTAGTTGCACAAAGCCTCGGGCTTCCTCTACAACAAGAGGTGACGACACCGCGCACGGAGGGCCCGATGAGCCGTTACCCGCATCTGATGACCCCGCTCGACCTGGGCTTCACCACGCTGCCCAACCGCGTGCTCATGGGCTCCATGCACGTCGGCCTGGAGGAGGCCGAGCGCGGCTTCGAACGGATGGCGGCGTTCTACGCGGCACGCGCGCGTGGGGGAGTGGGACTCATCGTCACCGGCGGCATCGCGCCCAACGAGGAGGGACGGCCGTACGAGGGCGGAGCCATGCTCACCACCGAGGCGGAGGCCGAGCGGCACCGGACCGTCACCGAGGCCGTGCACCGCGAGGGCGGCCGGATCGCGATGCAGATCCTGCACTTCGGCCGCTACGCCTACCACCAGGACCTCGTCGCGCCGAGCCCGCTCCAGGCGCCCATCAGCCCCTTCGCGCCCCGGGAGCTGACCGACGCCGACGTCGAGCGCACCATCGAGGACTACGCCCGCGCCGCCCGCCTCGCGCGGCAGGCCGGCTACGACGGCGTCGAGATCATGGGCTCCGAGGGCTATCTGATCAACGAGTTCATCGCCGCGCGGACGAACCGGCGCACGGACCGCTGGGGCGGCTCCTACGAGAACCGGATGCGGTTCCCCGTCGAGATCGTCCGGCGGGTGCGCGAGGCCGTCGGCGAGGACTTCATCGTCGTCTACCGGCTGTCCATGCTGGACCTGGTCCCGGGCGGCTCCTCGCTGGACGAGGTGATCGCGCTCGGCAAGGCCGTCGAGGCCGCCGGGGCCACGATCATCAACACCGGCATCGGCTGGCACGAGGCCCGCATCCCCACCATCGCCACCTCCGTGCCGCGCGGCGCCTACACCTGGGTCACCAAGAAGCTCATGGGCGAGGTGTCCGTGCCCCTGGTGACCACCAACCGCATCAACACCCCGGAACTCGCCGAACAGTTGCTGGCCGACGGCTGCGCGGACATGGTCTCCATGGCCCGCCCGATGCTCGCCGACCCCGACTTCGTCGCCAAGGCCGCCGCCGGCACCCCCGAGGCCATCAACACCTGCATCGGCTGCAACCAGGCCTGCCTCGACCACACCTTCAGCGGGCAGATCACCTCCTGCCTGGTCAACCCGCGCGCCTGCCACGAGACCGAGTTGGTCCTCGCGCCGACCCGGCTGAGGAAGCGCGTCGCCGTCGTCGGCGCCGGCCCGGCCGGTCTCGCCTGCGCGGTCTCCGCCGCCGAACGCGGCCACACCGTCACGCTCTTCGACGCGGCGAGCGAGATCGGCGGACAGCTCAACGTCGCCCGCAAGGTGCCCGGCAAGCAGGAGTTCGACGAGACGCTGCGCTACTTCCGCCACCAGCTCGACGCCCACGGCGTCGACGTCCGCCTGGAGACCTGGGTGGAGGCCGGCGACCTGGAGGACTTCGACGAGGTCGTCGTCGCCACCGGCGTCACCCCGCGCACCCCGGACATCCCCGGCGTCGACCACCCCCGCGTCCTCGGCTACCTCGACGTGCTGCGCGACAACGCCCCCGTCGGCGACCGCGTCGCCGTCCTCGGCGCCGGCGGCATCGGCTTCGACGTCGCCGAGTTCCTCACCGACGGCGGCGACAAGGCGAGCGAGGACCCGGAGACGTACTTCCGGAACTGGGGCGTCGACATGGCCTACCGGGCGCCGGGCGGGCTCGCCGCCCCCGAGCGGCCCGCGCCGCCCCGCCAGGTCCACCTGCTCCAGCGCAAGACCAGCAAGGTCGGCGCCGGACTCGGCAAGACCACCGGCTGGATCCACCGCACCGAGCTGAAGCACCGGGGCGTGACCATGGTGCCGGGCGTGCGCTACGACCGCATCGACGACGCCGGGCTGCACATCACCGTCGGCGAGGAGAGCACGGTCCTGGAGGTCGACACGGTCGTGCTCTGCACCGGCCAGGAACCGCGCCGGGAGCTGTACGAGGAGCTGGTGGCCGCCGGGCGCGGCGCGCACCTGATCGGCGGCGCGGACGTCGCGGCCGAACTCGACGCCAAGCGGGCGATCAAGCAGGGCACGGAGCTGGCGGCGGCGCTGTAGGGGCCGCGCACGCGTCCCTAGGATGAGCCCATGTCACTCCCGCACGCGATCCTCACCGCCCTGCTGGAAAAGCCGTCGTCGGGACTGGAGCTGACCCGCCGGTTCGACAAGTCGATCGGCTACTTCTGGTCCGCGACGCACCAGCAGATCTATCGCGAGCTGGGGAAACTGGAGGCGGAGGGCCTCATCCGCACCTTGCCGGCCGTGCAGCCGGCCCGCGGGCAGAAGAAGAGCTACGAGGTCCTGCCCGCGGGCCGCGCCGAGCTGGCCCGCTGGACCGCCGCCGCACAGGACCCGAAGACCATGCGGGATCCGCTCCTGCTGCGGCTGCGCGCGGCGGCCGTGGTCGGCACCGCGGGCCTGGAGGCGGATCTGCGCCGCCATCTGGAGCTGCACCGGCGGCAGCTGGCCGAGTACCGGCAGATCGAGGAGCGCGACTTCCCGCCCGACCGGGACGCCCCGCAGGACCGGCTGCGGCACCTGGTCCTGCGGGCGGGCATCGACCTGGAGACCTTCTGGACCCAGTGGCTCACCCACGCCCTGACGGAGTTCGCCGAGCTGCCGGACACCGACTGAGGCGCGCTCGTTCGCCGGTACGGCCGTGAGGACCGCTCAGAGCCGGTAGGGCTTCGAGCGGCGGCGCAGGACCCAGCCCGTGGCCACGACCCCGGCGCCGACCAGGGCAGCGCCGACGCCCAGGGTCAGCGGGCCGTAGTCGCGGGCGGCGCCGCCGAGTCCGCCCATCACGCCCCGGGACGGTGCCGGGACGGACGTCGAGGAGATCGTCGGTTTCGCGGGTGCCGGCGTGGACACGGGAGCGGAAGCGGGCGCGGACCCGGACACGATCACCGACTGGCTGCCCGCCGTGAGGCCGCTGGAGCAGACCACCACCACGGTGTACGTCCCCGGGCTCACCCCCGTCCAGGCCGCTGACTGGCTGACGGACGTGCCGGACAGGGCCACCTGCCGGCCCTGGGCGAAGTTCGCCTGCCGGCTGGTGAGCAGGGCTGCCGTTCCCCAGCTGCCGTTGATCTGGGTGCAGGCGCTGGTGACCACGGAGACCGTGGTGCCAGTGGTGCTGACCGAGATGCCCGAGACCGCGGCGGACGGCCCGGCGAGCGCGGCCGGCAGGGCGGCGGCGGCCGCCAGGGTCAGGCCGGAGCGGAGCAGAAGTCGCGAGGTGTGCATGGGCTGGCCTCCGGCGGCACGGTCGGCGGTACGTCCCATGCGCCGCCGGGGGTCGGGAAACGTCCGTGCTGCCTCAACCGCAGCCAACGCGTCACCGGACCCACCCGCATGCGGGACGCGTCCGGCCGGGTGACGGGCTACTCCGTCCGGCGCACACGGACACGCCGACCCGATGCTCCGGTCAGCCGCGCGTCGTCACGCCTGCGGGGTGCGCCGGTCAGCCGCCCGTGGTCACCGTCCGCTCCACCGACCAGCCGCCCCAGGTGCCGTCCGGGAGTCGGGCCCGCAGTCGCACCCGGTGTTCCTCCCCGGCGGTGGTGCCCACGTAGAAGCTGTGGCGTGCCCGGCCTCGCGGCGGTGTGCCGCCCCAGACCAGGGAGGTGGTCGCGGTGCGGTCCAGCTCGATCCGGTACTCGGTGATCACTCCGTCCGTGCGCGGCGGGTCCCAGGCCAGGTCGATGTAGTGGGCCCCGCCGGAGCGGTGGGTGGCGGCGGTGAACCCGGTGGGCGCGGTGTTCCGGCCGTCGTCGGTGCCCGGCGTGGTGAGGCGGACCGGGGCGCCGGCGGGGGAGAGGTTGTCGGCGGCGTCGCGGGCCCGGACCGTGAAGACGTAACGGCTGCCGGGGCGCAGGCCGGTGACGACGGTGGCGGTCTGGTCGCCGCCGACGCTGTGGATCTTCACTCCGCCCTGGTAGACGTCGTACGACAGCACGCCCCGGTCGTCCCGCGACGCGCCCCAGGACAGCTGGACCGCGCGGCTGCCCACGGCCCGCCCGGTGGTCGTCGCCGGCCGGGTCGGCGCCGAGTGGTCCGCCGCCGCCACAGCCGGCGTCCGGGCGCGCACCGCCCGGCTCGGCGGGCCCGAACGGCCCGCGCCGTCCCGGGCCCGCACGGTGAACGCATACATGGTGGACGGCCTGAGCCTGGTGACGTCCACCATGTGCTGTGAACCCGGTACTTCCGCCACCTTGGTGGGGCCGCGATAGACCTCGTAGACGCGGACGCCTGAGCCGTCCGGTGCCGCGTTCCACATCACGTGGACGCTGGTGGCGCTGCCCGCCGCGGCGGTGACCCCGACCGGGGCGCCGGGCACCCGGCCCTCGCCGCCACCGTCGTCGGCACGGCTCCAGCCGCAGGACGCGACCAGCAGCAGCGAGCCGCAGACCAGTACGAGCGGAACGGGAACGCGTCGCACGGTTCTGCCTCCCCCGGACGGCCTCGGCATCCCTAAAGGTCCGGACCAATATGGCCCGGCCGGTGCGGCCACAGCAAGGGGGCCGCGTTGGTGAGCATCCCCGGACGTTACGTATGCTGAGCGTCCCAACGGCTGAACTACCCAAGAGGGCGGGGAAGTTCATGCCCGTGGCGCGGACACGCTGTCGTCGCCGAAACCGCGCCGGCGCGGGTGGCCGGGGGATCCGGGTCGGTACCCGGTCCGGATCCCCGGCCCCTGTTGTCTCCGCCGAGCCCCGAGGCTCGCCCAGTTGTCCCCTTACGGGGTGTCAGAAGCGTGCTCCATCCGGCCCCTTCGCGGCGGCCCCCGTGGCCCTGCGCCCGGAGCCGCACCACAGTGTGCTGGATGTCCGCCATGTCCCCGACGAGAGGGTCCCTCATCGTGCGTGTCCCGTCGCTGATCCTGGCCGCGGCCGGCGCCGCCCTGATCGCCCCGGCGGCGCTGCCCGCCCCGGCCACCGCCGTCCCGCCCCGCGAGCGGCCCGCGGCCCGGGGTGAGGGCGGGGTCACCGCCGCCGACCTGCTGGCTCGGACCGGCACGTGCACCGAGCTCTCCCGGGGCCGGTACCGCACCGACGCCGGCAGCCCCGCGACCGTCCCCGTCTGCGGCACCGACGACGCCGTCTTCTGGAAGGCCGACCTGGACGTTGACTGCGACGGGCGGCCCACCACCCACTGCAACTCCGGCACCGACCCGGTCTTCGCCCCCACCACGGCCTTCCAGCAGTCCGACGGCCTCCACCTGAACGCCGAGACGCTGCCCTACATCGTGGTCCCCGCGCCCAGCTCCCGCTGGGACTACCGCGAGCACGGCATCCAGGGCGGCTCCGTGGCGGCCGTCGTCCACGGCGACCGGGTGCGGTACGCGGTCGTCGGCGACACCGGCCCGAGCGACCTCATCGGCGAGGCCTCCTACGCCACCGCCGAGGACCTCGGCATCGACCCCGACCCGCTCACCGGCGGCGCGCCGTCCGACGTCACCTACATCCTCTTCCGGAACTCCCGGATCACCCCGATCGAGGACCACGAGGCAGCGGTGTCGACGGGCGAACGGCTGGCCAAACAGTTCCTCACGACCGACTGACCGACCGGTCCGGGGTACCCGGCGCTCCTCCGGCGCCCGCGCGGGCCGCCATGCCTCGGCGGCCACTGGCCGGCCCGGCACGGAAGCCCGAGCCGATCGTCACTGGCCGGCCCCTCAGGGAACCCCGGCCGACCGTCGGCCGGGCCGGGGCCCCGGTGGCACACCTTGCGGTACCCCGGTGTCACACCTTGCGGTAGCTGTACGCCTCCGCCGCCGCGGCCTCCACCGCGTCGAGGTCCGCCCCGGCGGCGGAGGTGACCACGGCGGCCACCGCGCCCTCCACGAACGGCGCGTCCACCAGGCGCGTGCCGTCCGGCAGTTCGTCGCCCTCGGCGAGCAGCGCCTTCACCGTGAGCACCGCGCTGCCCAGGTCGGTGAGGACCGCCACCCCGGCCCCCCGGTCCACCGAGGCCGCCGCGGCGGAGACCAGCTCGGCGCTGGTGCCGAGCCCGCCGTCCGCGGTGCCGCCCGCCGGGGCCACCGGTACCGCGGTCGCCCCGCCCGCCAGCCTCTTGGCCAGCTCGGCGACCGAGGCGGCCACCTCCGCGCTGTGCGACACCAGCACGATCCCGACCAGCTTCCCCTCGCTCACTGCTCCGCCTCCGCCGTCTCGGCCAGCGCGGCGATCAGCAGCGCCGACGAGGTCGCCCCCGGGTCCTGGTGGCCGATGCTGCGCTCGCCCAGATAGCTCGCCCGCCCCTTGCGGGCCTGCAACGGGATGGTCGCCCGCGCGCCCTCCTCGGCGGCGGCCCGCGCGGCGCCGAACCCGGTCCCGAGCGCGTCCACGGCCGGCACCAGGGCGTCGATCATGGTCTTGTCGCCGGGTGCCGCCCCGCCGAGCGTCATCACCCCCTCCACGCCCGCGCGCAGCGCCGCGGCCAGCTCCTCCTCGCCGACCTCGGCGGCGTCCCCGAGCGCCTTGCCGGTCCGGCGCAGCAGGGTGCCGTACAGCGGTCCGGACGCACCGCCGACCGTCGAGATCAACTGCCGCCCGGCCAGCGTCAGCACGGCACCCGGGGTGTCCGGCGCCTCCTTCTCCAGGACGGCCGTCACGGCCGTGAACCCGCGCTGCAGATTGCTGCCGTGGTCCGCGTCCCCGATGGCCGAGTCGAGGGCGGTGAGCCGTTCCGCCTCGCGGCTGACGGCCGCGGCGGCCGTCGCCATCCAACGGCGGAAGAATTCGGCGTCGAGCACTGGATCTCCTCGCGTGGTAGGGCTGTCGGCCGTTCGGCCGGGATGGGTCGCCGTCTGCTCCGCCGTGTCACATTCCCCAGCGCAGCGCCGGGGTCTTCACCGGCGCGTCCCACAGCCGCAGCAGCTCCTCGTCGGCCTGGCACAGCGTCACCGAGGCGCCCGCCATGTCCAGCGAGGTCACGTAGTTGCCGACGAGGATGCGGGCCACGGCGACCCCGCGTTCCCGCAGCACCCGCTGCACCTCCGCGTTGAAGCCGTACAGCTCCAGCAGCGGCGTCGCGCCCATCCCGTTGACCAGCACCAGGACCGGGCTGCGCGGCGGCATGTCCTCCAGGATGGCGTTGACCGCGAAGTCGGCGATCTCCCCGGAGGTCATCATCGGCCGCCGCTCGCGGCCCGGCTCACCGTGGATGCCGATGCCCAACTCCAGTTCGCCGTCGGGCAGGTCGAAGGTCGGGCTGCCCTTCGCCGGGGTCGTGCAGGCGCTCAGGGCCACGCCGAAACTGCGGGAGTTCTCGTTGACCTGGCGGCCGATGGCCTCCACGCGCTCCAGCGGCTGCCCCTCGGCCGCGGCGGCGCCCGCGATCTTCTCCACGAAGAGCGTCGCGCCGGTGCCGCGCCGGCCGGCCGTGTAGAGGCTGTCGGTGACGGCCACGTCGTCGTCGACGAGCACCTTGGCGACCTGGATGCCCTCGTCCTCGGCGAGCTCGGCCGCCATGTCGAAGTTGAGCACGTCGCCGGTGTAGTTCTTCACCACGAACAGCACGCCCGCGCCGCTGTCCACGGCTGCCGCGGCACGCGCCATCTGGTCGGGCACCGGCGAGGTGAACACCTCTCCGGGGCAGGCCGCGGACAGCATGCCCGGGCCGACGAACCCGCCGTGCAGCGGCTCGTGCCCCGAGCCTCCGCCCGACACGAGCGCGACCTGACCGGCCACGGGGGCGTCCCGGCGGACGATCACCCGGTTCTCCACGTCCACGTTCAGGTCCGGATACGCGGCCGCCATACCGCGCAGCGCGTCCGCCACGACGGTCTCCGGGACGTTGATCAGCATCTTCATGCGTATCTCCTCGTGAGCTCGGCGCTTTCGCCCAGGACCGGCGTCGACAGGACGTCAGGTGCCGACGGCCGCCCGAGGGGGGAGGCCGCCCGTCCCGTCTACTGGAAGTATCGACCTTGCGGCGGCGAAGGTCACCTGCGACCGCGCCGCTTCACGGTGCGTAGCCGCCTCTCGACCCACAGTGCCCGCCGGGCGATCTGCGCGGTCGGGCCGAACCGCGCCAGGACGGTCATGGTCGGCCGGACGTTGCGTGCTCCGGGCAGCCGCCGCAGCACGGGCCGGACCACGCCGAAGTACGCGCCGCGTCCCCGGGGCAGCGGCAGTTCGCGCACCTCGGTGACGGCCGGGTGCGCCGTGCGGATCTTCGGCACCTCACCGGCGACGAGCCCCCAGGACATGGGCGGAGCGAGATAGCCCTGCGCCGTCTTCATCCGACCGCGCCGGGTGCGTTCGCTGAACCACCGCGGCACCGCGTCGAAGACCAGTGCTCCGCAGGGGAACGCCTCGGCGCAGCCGGCGATCAGGTGCCGCACCTCGGCCGGGCGCAGGTACATCAGCAGGCCCTGGGCGGTGACGAGCACGCCGTGCGACGGGTCGACCTCGTCCCGCCAGGACAGGTCCAGTGCCGACCGCGCCGGCGTCCGGCGGCGTTCCCGGTCCGGCAGCAGTGCCCGGCGCACCTTCGCCGTCTTCGGGGGTTCCACGCAGAGCCAGTGCGCACGGCCGTTGTCGACCCGCCAGAACTGCGTCTCCAGCCCTTCGGCGAGCGTGACGACGGTGCCGCGGGGATGCTCCTGGAGGAAGGCCCTGACGGCGTCGTCGAAGGTGCGCACCCGCAGGGCCTGCCCCTGGGCGAGGAGTGGGGAGGGCGTGCCGAAGGTCTCTTCGAAGGGGTAGTCGATGCGCTCGACGAGCTCGATCGCCTTCGGGTCGTCGAGCACGGGTCGCGGCTGCCGTGCCTCGAAGGCCCGCTGGTGGAGGTTCCACAACAGTGTCTCGGGGACGCCCTCCAGGTCGATGCGCCGCCGCCCGTCGTCGTCCGTCGCGCCCGTCCCCCCACCGGTCCGTCGCCGCCGTGCTACTCGAGTCTCTCGGCCCGGTCCTCCTCCCCGACGGGCAGGCCCACCGGACGGCGGCTCGGCGGCTGCTGGGGTTCCGGGAGCGCGGGCGCGGGGGGCATCGGGCGGTCGACCGGCTCGCCGGTGGTCAGGGTCATCAGCTCCCCGTTGTGGAGCACGTCGAGTGGTTCGCCCTCCACGAGCTGGTAGCGCGCGCGCGACCGGCCGATCTCCACCTTCAGTCTGCGTCCGCGTACCAGCACGGTGAACGCCAGCCTGGACAGCGCTTCCGGCAAGCGCGGTGTGAACGCCAGCCGGCCTGTACTCCCGTCCTCGTCGAGGTACCGGCGCAGCCCTCCGAAGCCCGCGACGAGGGCGATCCAGGTCCCGGCGAGGGAGGCGATGTGCAGCCCGTCACGGGTGTTGTGTTCCAGGTCGTCCAGGTCCATCAGCGCGGCCTCACCGAGGTAGGCGTAGGCCAGGCGCAGATGGCCGGTCTCGGCGGCGAGCACCGCCTGACAGCACGCCGAGAGGGAGGAGTCGCGGACGGTCAGCGCCTCGTAGTAGGCGAAGTTGCGCGCCTTCTGCTCGTCGGTGAAGGCGTGCGGGCACTCCATCATGGCCAGCACCAGGTCGGCCTGCTTCACCACCTGTTTGCGGTACAGGTCGAAGTAGGGGTAGTGCAGCAGCAGCGGGTAGTTCTCGGGCGGGGTGGCCTCGAAGTCCCAGCGCTGGAAGGTCGTGAACCCGGCCGACTGTTCGTGGACACCGAGGGATTCGTTGTACGGCAGCGCAATCCGGGCCGCCGCGTCCCGCCACACCGCGGCCTCCTCGTCGTCGACGCCGAGTTCCGCCGCCCGGTGGGGATGACGCACCGCCGCGTCCGCGGCGGCCAGGAGGTTGTGACGGGCCATCAGGTTCGTGTACAGGTTGTCCCGGGCGAAGGCGCTGTACTCGTCGGGACCCGTGACCCCGTCGATGTGGAAGACGCCTTCCGGGTCGTGGTGACCGAGCGAGCGCCACAACCGGGCGGTTTCCACGAGGAGGTCGAGCCCCTCGGCCCGCTCGAAGTCCTCGTCCTGGGTCACCATGACGTACCGTACGACGGCCATGGCGATGTCGGCGTTGACGTGGAAGGCGGCCGTACCGGCGGGCCAGTAGGCGGAGCACTCGGCGCCGTCGATGGTCCGCCAGGGGAACGTCGCTCCCGACAGCCCGAGTTGACTCGCGCGTTCCCGCGCCGCCGGCAGCGTCCGGTGCCGCCAGCGCAGCGCCGACGCGACGGCCTCCGGCGCGGTGAAGGTCAGGACGGGCAGCACATAGGACTCGGTGTCCCAGAAGGAGTGCCCGTCGTACCCCGTGCCGGTCAGGCCCTTCGCGGGAATCGCCCGGTTCTCGCCGCGGGCCGCCGCCTGGAGCACGTGGAAGAGGGCGAACCGCACCGCCTGCTGGATCTGCGCGTCACCGTCCACCTCGACGTCCGCACCGGCCCAGAAGCGGTCCAGGTACGCCCGCTGTTCGGCGACCAGTCCGTCCCAGCCGGTGCTGACGGCGGCCGCGACCGCCCCGTCCACCTGGTCGTGCACGGCCGGCAGCGAACGCTCGCCGGACCAGCCGTAGGCCACGAACTTGACCAGCCGCAGCGGCTGTCCGGGCACCAGGTCCGCGGTCACCGTCAGCCGGCTGACGTCGGGCTCGCTCTGCGCCGTCCACTTGGTGCTCTCGGGCCCCTCCACGAGATGGTCGGCCGCCGCTCCCACCCGCAGCCTGCTGCGGCCGGTGCAGTGCACGAGCCGGAGCCGGGTGTCCTGCGCGAAGTACTCCTCGGGCATCAGCGGGGACTCGGTCGCCGCGGCGACGCGCGGGTCGCCCTGGAAGCGGGGCAGCTGTTCGTTGGCGACGAGTTCGGACTGCACGGCGACCGTGGTCGGCCCGTCGACCGGCTCCACCTCGTACACCACCGCGGCCACGGCTCGCTGGGTGAAGGACACGAGCCGGCGGGAGGTGATCCGGACGGTACGGCCGCCGGGTGACGTCCACCGCGCGGTACGGCTGAGCACACCGGTGCGGAAGTCCAGCACCCGCTCGTGCGCCAGCAGCCGGCCGTAGCGCAGATCGCACGGGTGGTCGTCCACGAGCAGCCTGATGATCTTGCCGTCGGTGACGTTGATCATCGTCTCGCCGGACTCGGGATACCCGTAGCCCGCTTCCGCGTACGGCAGCGGGTGCCGCTCGTACACGCCGTTGAGGTAGGCGCCGGGCAGCCCGTGCGGCTCTCCCTCGTCGAGGTTGCCGCGCCAGCCGACGTGCCCGTTGGACAGCGCGAACACCGATTCGCTCTGGGCCAGCACGTCGAGGTTCAGCTCGGTTTCGCGCAGGCACCACGGTTCGACCGTGTAGCTGGGATGAGTGATCAACGCGACTCCAGAAGCTCGGCCAGGTCCCGGACCACCACATCGGCCCCGTGCTCGCGCAGTTGCTCCGCCTGGCCCACCCGGTCGACACCCACGACGATGCCGAACCGTCCCGCCCGGCCCGACTCGACGCCGGCCAGGGCGTCCTCGAACACGGCCGCCTCGCCCGGCTCGACGCCGAGTTCGCGGGCCGCCTCCAGGTAGGTGTCCGGGGCGGGCTTGCCGCGCAGATGACGCTCGCGTGTCACCACGCCGTCGATCCGCTCGTCGAACAGGTCCTCGATCCCCGCCGCCACCAGGACGTCCCGGCAGTTGGCGCTGGACGACACGACCGCGCAGCGCAGCCCGGCCTCCCGCACCGCGTGCACGAAACGGACCGAGCCCTCGTAGGGCTCCACCCCTTCCTCGTGGATCCGCCGCAGGACCAGGTCGTTCTTCCGGTTGCCCAGTCCGTTCACGGTCTCCGCCTCCGGCGGGTCGTCCGGTGATCCCTCGGGCAGGTGCACCCCGCGCGAGGCGAGGAACGTGCGCACCCCGTCCTCACGAGGCCGGCCGTCCACGTATTCGTCGTAGTCGTCGACCGCGTCGAAGGGGACGAACGCGGTGCCCTCACGGGTCGCGCGCTCGCGGAGATAGCCGTCGAACATCTCCTTCCAGGCGGCCGCGTGCACTTTCGCGGTCTGGGTGAGCACCCCGTCGAGGTCGAACAGGCAGGCACGGACGTGAGCAGGAAGCCCCAACATGCCGTCGAGGCTAGAAGCCCGGTGCGGCCCGCGGCGGCAGGACACCGCCCGGCGGGCCGGAAGGCACCCACTCGGTGGAGGCGGGAACGGCGGCGGGGCAGGGGGCCACCGACCGTGCCGCGGTGGCCCGGCCCGGCCTCACCAGGTGACCGGCAGACTCAGCGGGAAGCGGCGGATGGTGCCGTTGTCCCATTCGATCTCGTCGGCGGGGACGTCGAGGCGCAGCTTGGGGAAGCGGGCCAGCAGGCCGGAGACCGCGCTGTCCAGCTCCGCCCGGGCGAGCGGTGCCGCGAGGCAGTGGTGCCCGCCCCAGCCGAAGGTCATGTGCGGGCGCACCGGCCGTTCCAGGTCGAGCTTGTGCGGGTCGGGGAAGACGGCCGGGTCCCGGTTCGCCGCGAGGTAGGACACGTGCACGTAGTCGCCCTTGCGGATCGAAACGCCCTCGATCTCCGCGTCCTCCAGCGCGATCCGCGGAATGCCCACGCCCTTGCGGAACGGGATGAACCGCAGCAGCTCCTCCAGCGCGGCGGGGAACCGCTCGGGGTCGCGCGCGAGCGCGGCCGTCTCCTCGGGCCGGGTCAGCAGCAGATAGGCGATGTCGCTGATCTGGCAGGTCGCGGTGTCGTTGCCGCTGAGGATGAGCGTCACCGCCAGGACCGCCAACTCGTCGTCGCTCAGGGGCTCCTCGCCCTCCGGCACCGGGGCGTTGGCCAGCGTGCTGAGCAGGTCCTCACCCGGCGAGCTCCGCCGGGCCGGGATCAGCTCGGCGAAGTACGTCCGCAGGCAGGCCTTGGCGTCGGCCGCATCCTGCCGCGCGTCCGGCGACGTGGCCAGCAGCCGCATGGTGTGCGCGCGCAGCTCGTCGCGGTCGGCCTCGGGGACCGCGAGCAGCTCGCAGATCGTCAGGTGGGGCAGCGGTACGGACAGATGGGTGACCAGGTCCGCGGGCGGCCCCGCCTCGTCCATCGCCGTCAGCAGCCCGGCCACCACCCGGTCCACGGCCGGCCGCATGGCCGCCACCCGCTCCCGGGTGAACGCCTGGGCCGCCACGTGCCGCAGCCGGGTGGCGTGCGGCGGGTCCGTCACGTTGATCGACTCGGGTGACACGATCGGCTCGGGCGTCATCCGCGGATAGTCGCGTCCGACGATCGCCGCCCGGCTGAACCGGGGATCGCACGTCACCTGCCGCACTCCGGCGAAGCTGGTCACCAGCCACGCCTCCGCCTCGCCGTAGGGCAACCGGATCCGGCTGACCGGGCCGCGCCGTGCCAGCGCGTCAAGCGCGGGGTCGTACTCCAGTGCGTCGGCGAAGTCGAAGGGGCAGTCGAGCACTGCCGGGTCGTGGGACGACATACAGCCTCCTTTGCGCGCCGCCGGGCGCGTCGCTTCCGGGGGGCCGGTCCTACCCGTGCCGGCCGCTGAGCGTCGTCGCGGCGGCCCCGGGGGCGAAGGCGTGGTGCGCGGGCAGCCCCGGTCCTCCCCAGCCGACCTGGTGCGAGAGCTGTGTTCACTATGCGGTACTTCGACCGGTCTCGCACCACGGGCGCCTCAGGCGACGAACCGGCTCAGGCCGTCAGCAGTACGTTCACCAGGACGACGACCACACCGGCCGCGACGGCCGCGACGACCACCCAGGGCCACATCGCGTGTTCCTCGGCCGGCTGGACCGCCGGACGAGCCTGCGGCCGGAGCGTCGGCTGGACCTCGGTGGACTTGGGCACGGTGGCTCCTCGCGGGGCGGACGACGGGACGGACGGCCGGAAGTACGGGGGCTGACCGGCTCCATCGTGGACCGTGCTGGGGCCGCGCCGCAGTCGGGGTGGCCACCGGTCCCCGGGTGGAGTTTTCTCCACCCGCGCCTTCGCCGGCATTTCCGACCGGCCCGGCGCGGCACCGCATCGGCCGGGCCGGCCGGGGAACTCGGTGGCCCGGGGCCCGGGATGCCGCCGATCGGCGGAGGAGGTGCCGTTGCCGTGGACGACTGGGAGATGTGGGAGATGCGCGACGAGGTACGGCTGTCGACGCGCGAGCGGCTGGTGCTGTTGCGGATCGAGGCGGACCTGCGACGGGACCGGCGGTTCGCGCGCCGTATGGGCGCCGCCCCGCGCGAGGTCTGGCTTCCGGCGGCGGTGCTGCTGCTGACGGTCGCGTCGGTGTTCGTCGCCGTCATGGGCATCCGCACCTCGGACCCCGCGTTGCTGTGGTGCTTCGCGCTGCTGTGGCCGCTGACCCTCTTCCAGGCGTTCCGGCTGCTGTGCCGGGCGACCCGCACCCGTCCCCGGAGCGGTGCCCGGACGCCCCGTGGCACGGAACCGTGGCTGTGAACCGTGGCTCTCCGGAGCGCAGATGAGCCAGCACGGAACCGTGGCTCGGCCCTCCGGGACGAGCCCCGACGCCTGTCGTGCGTCCAGCCGACGCCGCCCGGCCCCCGCGGGCCCGGGCGGCGTCGTTCTCCGTCAGCCCCCGCTCTCCACGCCCAGCCTCAGCTCTCCTTGCCCCGCCCCGTCAGCGCGTCGCGCATCCGGTCGACCAGACCGGCCCCCGGTGCCAGCAGCTTATTGGCCGGGGGCTTGTCCGGTGCCGACGGGTGCGGACGGGTGGGCGCCATCTTCTTCGCCCGGCGGACCTTGTCGCCGAGATCCATCAGCGCGTCCGGGGGACAGGCCGCCTCCAGTTGCGGGAAGAGGTTCTGCTCCTCGTCCGTCACATGGGACCGGATCTCGCTCATCAGTTGCGCCATCAACGAGTCGAACTGCGGATCGTCCGCCTGGCAGCCCTCCAGGTCCTTCATGATCTGCTCGGCCTTGGCGTGGTCCTCCAGTTCCTTGTCGGCCAGGGCGTCCCCGCCCGTCAGGTGCCGGCGCACCGCCGGGTAGAGGTAGGCCTCCTCCGCGACCGAGTGGCGCACCAGCTCGATCGTGGCCTGGTCGCAGAGGTTCTTGCGTTCCTGGGAGCCGGGCGGCAGCGCCTCGATGCGGCCGAAGATCTCCTCGACCTCGCGGTGGTCCGTGGTCAGCTCCTGGATGACGTTTCCGCCGTGACCCATGGTCGTTACCTCCTGCGTGAAACGCGGCGGCCCGTGAACGGCCGGCCGTCGCCGCGCCGAGTGCCCCGGGCCGGGCCCGCTACACGGCCCGTCGCGCCCGGTCAGCGCATCGAGTGGCAGGCTGCGGCCGTCCGGCCCGCCCCGGACAGCGCCCACGCCCACCAGTGGTCCAGGATGTCCGGGTTCAGCGCGTCCGCCGCCACCAGCGCCGGCCAGTCCAGGGCCCGGGCCTGGGCGCTCAGCTTGGCGCCGCCCGCCACCGGGTCGACCGCGATCACCGGGGTGCCGGTGCGCAGGCCCAGCACCAGGCCGTGCAGCCGGGTGGTGACGACCAGGTCGAGGCGGGCCACGAGGGCGAGGAACTGCTCGGCGGTGGCGCACAGGCGCCAGTCGTCGGTGGCCAGCCGGGTGTCGGCCGGCACCCGGGCGCAGTCCTTGCCGGCCAGCCAGCCGGTGATCCGATCGGTCACCTCCCCGTGCCGCCGGCGTGCTCCGTACTCGCCCTGGCCGTGGGAGAGGACCACCCCGGCCACGGGCGGCAGCGGGCCCGCCGGCGCGTCGGCCGCGAGATCGCGCCGGGCCGGGGCGGCGGTGCCGTCCCGCGCGACGACCGCGTGGAAACCGGCGACCGCCGGGTCCGCCGGATCGACCACCGAGACCCCGGCGGCCAGTCGTCTGCAGAACCTGAACCTTCCATGCAGAGCGGCGACTTGGGACCCGTACACCGGGCCGCACACGAAGAGGAGAGTGTCGTAGGCCCGCGGGTCGGCCGTCTCCAGCGACAGCGCACCGGGCCGGAAGCCGGGGCTCCACGCCGTCTCGTGCCGGACGCCCGCCCCGGTCAGCGCGGCTGACATGTGCTGCTGCGCGAGCACGTCCCCGGCCGTCGCCTCGCCGTCCCGGAAGCTGAACCAGCCGGTGAGCAGCAGCCGCTTAGGAGGCCGGCCCGGCCCGCGCAGGGCACGCAGCACCGCCTCCGCGACGTCGTCGTGCATGAACCTCTCCCCTGTGGTGATCGGGGCGCAGGAGTCGCGCGAGTACCCCTGAGTCCGGACAATAAGGATGCAACGTGTGAATCCAACTGGCAGGGGAACTCAGCTGCCAGTGCCGTCCAGCAAGCGGCGGCCGACGAGGCCGGTCCTCCAGTTCAGTGGGGACCCGGGCCGGATCCCTTTTCCTCCCAGCGGGCCGACGACGTCGGTCCCGGCGACGCGGCGCGCGCCGAACGCCCAGGCAGAGGCGTTCCCAGGCGCGATCGACGTGGACGAAGGAACAGCCCCATGACTGGTGACACACCGTTCTCCTGGCGGCGCGCCCTCGTGACCGGCGGCGCCGGCTTCCTCGGCTCCCATCTGTGCGAGCGGCTGCTGGATTCAGGTGTCGAAGTCGACTGCGCCGACAACCTGGCCTGCGGGCGGCGCCAGAACGTCGCGCACCTGGAGGACCGGCCCGGTTTCCGGTACGTCCACTGCGACGTCTCCGCCCCCGACTGCACCGAGCGGCTCGCGGGCCCGTACGACCTGGTGCTGCACTTCGCCTGCCCGGCCTCGCCCGCCGACTATCTGCGCATGCCCCTGGAGACCCTGGACGTGGGCAGCCTCGGCACCCGCAACGTGCTGGCGGTCACCGAACGCGACGACGCCCGCTTCGTGCTCGCCTCCACCTCCGAGGTGTACGGCGATCCCCTTGTGCACCCGCAGCACGAGGGCTACTGGGGCAACGTGAACCCGGTCGGACCGCGCAGCGTGTACGACGAGTCGAAACGGTTCGCCGAGGCCCTGGTCACGGCGCACGCCGGCACCAGGGGGACGAACGCCGGGATCGTACGGCTGTTCAACACCTACGGACCGCGGATGCGGGCCCACGACGGCCGCGCCGTGCCCACCTTCATATGCCAGGCCCTCGCCGGGGAGCCGCTCACGGTCACCGGCGACGGCAGCCAGACCCGCTCGCTGTGCTACGTGGACGACACGGTCGACGGCATCCTGCGGGTGGCCGCGAGCAGGTCCGTACGACCGGTCAACATCGGCGGCAGCGACGAGATCACCGTCGCCGACCTGGCCCGCCGGGTGGTCGCCCTCACCGGTTCCCGCTCCCCGATCGCGTTCATAGACCGGCCCGTCGACGACCCCGGCCGGCGCCGCCCCGACACCACCCTCGCACGCGAACTGCTCGGCTGGTCGCCGCAGGTCCCCTGGGAAGAGGGCCTGAAGCAGACCATCGCCTACTTCGCGGCCCTGCCCCCGGAACCGGCCCCGCGCGCGGAGGAACCGGCCCCGCGGACCTGACCCGGTCCCGCCCCCTGCACGTTCCCCGGCCCTGGAGACAGCGCATGCACGTCCTCGGTATCAACGCACTCTTCCACGACCCGGCCGCCGCCCTCGTCACCGACGGCAGGGTCGTGGCGGCGGCGGAGGAGGAACGGTTCTCCCGCCGTAAGCACGGCAAGCGGCCCGTTCCCTTCTCGGCCTGGGAACTGCCCGAACAGTCGGCCCGCTGGTGTCTGGAGCAGGCCGGCCTCACCCCCTCCGACCTGGACGCCGTCGCCTACTCCTACGACCCCGCGCTGGCCCGCCCCGCCGACGAGATGGGGCTGCACGACCCCTGGGACCACCTGCGGCAGCAGTACGCCCGCGAGGCGCCCGACTTCCTCGCCGAGGCCCTGCCCGGACTCGACCCGGCGAAGGTGCGGTTCGTCCCGCACCACGTCGCGCACGCGGCCTCCGCCGGGCCCGTCTCGCCGTACCCGGACTGCGCCGTCCTCGTCCTGGACGGCCGCGGCGAATGCGGCTCCCACCTGGCCGGCCGCTACACCGACCGCGAACTGACCGTCCTCGCCACCCAGCGACTGCCGGACTCCCTCGGCCTCTTCTACGAGGACCTCACCCAGCACCTCGGATTCCTGCGCAGCAGCGACGAGTTCAAGGTCATGGCCCTCGCCTCGTACGGCACCCCGCGCTTCGCCGGCCGGCTGCGGGAGTACGTCCGGGCCGACGACGACGGCGGCTTCCGGGCCCGCCCGGTGCCCTGGGCCGAGTTCGTCCCGCCGCGCCCGGCCGGCGGCACCTGGAGCCAGGACCACGCCGACCTCGCCGCGAGCGCCCAGCTCTGCCTGGAGGAGGCCGTGCTGGCCCTCGCCCGGTGGCTGCGCGAGCGCACCGGCGAGGACGCGCTCACCATGGCCGGCGGTGTCGCCCTGAACTGCGTCGCCAACACCCGGCTGTGGCGGGAGAGCGGCTTCGAGCACGTATGGGTGCAGCCCGCCGCCGGCGACGCCGGCACGGCCCTGGGCGCGGCCGCGCACGTCGCCGGGCAGAAGGACACCCTGGAGCCGATGCCGACCGCCGCGCTCGGCCGGGGCTGGAGCGACGCCGAACTGCGCGCGTGGCTGGAGCGGGCGGCCGTACCGTACGAGGAACCCGCCGACATCGCCGAGACCGCCGCCCAGGCGCTGGCCGATGACGGGATCGTGGCCTGGTTCCAGGGGCGCAGCGAGTACGGGCCGCGCGCGCTCGGACACCGCTCGCTGCTCGCCCACCCCGGCAAGGCGGAGAACCTGGAGCGGCTCAACGCGGTCAAGGGACGCGAGGAGTTCCGGCCCGTCGCGCCCATGGTGCTCGCCGAACGCGCGGGCGAGATCTTCGACGGGCCGCTGCCCAGCCCCCACATGCTGTTCGTGCACGACGTGGCCGCCGAGTGGAAGGCCCGCATCCCGGCCGTGGTGCACGTCGACGGCACGGCCCGCATCCAGACCGTGGACCGCGCCCAGGAACCCCTCGTGGCCCGTGTCATCGAGGGCTTCGAACGGCGCACCGGACTGCCCGTGGTGGTCAACACCAGCCTCAACACCGCCGGACGGCCCATGGTCGACGACCCCCGGGACGCCCTGGAGTGCTTCGGCTCGGCACCGGTCGACCTGTTGGTGCTCGGCCCGTTCGCGATCCGCCGTGGGAAGGCCTTCGCATGACCGACGCCCCCGCCTACACCGTCGTCGTCCCGACGATCGGCCGCCCCTGCCTCGCCGAGTGCCTGCGCGCGCTAGCCGCGGCCGACGGCCATCCGCCGCACGAGGTGGTCGTCGTGGACGACCGGCCCACGCCCGACGGCGACCTGCCCCTGGAACCGGCCGCGCAACTGCTCGACCGGGTGCGCACCCTGCGCACCGGCGGCAAGGGGCCGGCCGCCGCCCGCAACGCCGGCTGGCAGACCGTCCGTACGCCCTGGACGGTCTTCCTGGACGACGACGTCCAGGTGCTGCCGGACTGGTCCCGGCGGCTCGCCGACGACCTGCGGCAGGCCGGCCCCGACGTCGGCGGTGTCCAGGGGCAGTTGCGTGTCCCCCTGCCCCTGGACCGCCGGCCCACCGACTGGGAACGCACCACCAAGGGCCTGGAGAACGCCGCCTGGGCCACCGCCGACATGGCCTACCGCACCGAGGCGCTCAAGCGGACCGGCGGCTTCGACGAACGCTTCCCGCGGGCCTTCCGCGAGGACGCAGACCTCGCCCTGCGCGTGCAGCGGGCCGGCTGGTCGCTGACCCGGGGCACACGGGTCACCCGGCACCCGGTCCGCCCCGCCCACTGGTGGGCCTCGATGCCCGCGCAGCGCGGCAACGCCGACGACGCGCTGATGAACCGGCTGCACGGCCGCGACTGGTGGGACCGCGCGCAGGCACCGCGCGGCCGGCTGCCCCGCCACCTGATGGTCACCGGCGCCGCCCTCGCCGCGGCCGGCTGCGCCCTGGCCGGGCGGCGCCGGGCCGCGACCGCCTGCGCCGCCCTGTGGACGCTCGGCACCACCGAGTTCGCCCTCGCCCGCATCCTGCCCGGGCCGCGCACCGCCCGCGAGATCGCCGGGATGCTCGGCACCAGCGTGCTCATCCCGCCGCTCGCCGTCCGGCACTGGCTGCGCGGAGCCGTCCGGCACCGGCACGCCGAACCCCTGGGAGGTGCCGGGTGAGCAGGCTGTCCGCCGTCCTGTTCGACCGTGACGGCACCCTCGTCGTGGACGTGCCGTACAACGGCGATCCCGACCGGGTGCGGCTGATGCCGGGCGCCGCCGCGGCCGTCGCGCTGGCCCGGTCCGCCGGGCTGCCCACCGGGGTGGTCAGCAACCAGTCCGGCATCGGCCGCGGGCTGCTCACCGTCGACCAGGTCGTCCGCGTCAACGAGCGCGCGGACGAACTGCTGGGCGGGCTGGACACCTGGGTGTTCTGCCCGCACGCCCCCGACGCCGGCTGCGCCTGCCGCAAGCCCCGCCCCGGCCTGATCCACATCGCAGCCGCCCGGCTGGGCGTACCGCCGTCGGAGTGCCTGGTGATCGGCGACATCGCCGCGGACGTACTGGCCGCCCGCGCGGCCGGCGCCCGGGGCGTCCTGGTCCCGAACACGGCCACCGCGCCGGCAGAGGTGGAACGTTTCGCCACGGAGAGTGCCCCCGATCCCCTCACCGCCGTCCGCGCGGCCCTGACCGAGGCGGGCCTGGCCCCGGCAAGGCGCCGCCCCCCGCACGCCCCGCCCGCACGGACCGCACCGGCCGGTGACGGGATGCGGTGGTCCCGCCAGGGCACCGCGGTGGTCTCCGAAGGCCGGTGGTCCTCCGTGCGGGACGCGGAGAGGCCTGAGGGGATACGGCCGACCGGGCAGGGCGCCGCCACGGTCACCGAGTCCCGGCGACCGTCTGCGCCGGGTGCGGGGGGTTCGGACGGGGTTCGGTCGGTCGTGTCGGGGGCGGCGGCTTCGGATGTGGCTCGGTCCGCTGTGCCGGGGGCGGTGGCTTCGGATGTGCCGGGGGCGGTGGCTTCGGATGTGGCTCGGTCGTCCGTGCCGGGTGCGGCGGCCTCGGATCGGTCCCGGTCGTCCGTGCCGGGTGCGGCGGTTCCGGATGAGGCTCGGTCGGCTGTGCCGGGCGTGGCAGGTCCGGAGGGGTCGCGGTCGGCTGCGATGGATGCGGTGGCTTCTGACCGGACCCGGCCGCCGTCTATGCCGGGTGTGGCCGCCTCGGACGGGTTGCGGTCGTCTGCGCCGGGTGCGGGGGGTTCGGACCGGTCCCGGTCGTCCGTGCCGGGTACGGCGGCCTCAAACCAGACGCGACCACCGTCTATGCCGGGCGTGGCAGGCCCGGACGGGTCTCGTTCGGCCGTGCCTGGTGCGGTTCCGGACGGGACTCGGTCGGTCGTGTCGGGCGTGGCGGCTTCAGAGGCGTCCCCGTCGTCCGTGTCGGGCGAGGCCACCCCGCAGCGGCCCCGCTCGTCTGCGCCCGACCCGTCGGCCCCTGACCGGTCCCGGTCGGCCGTCGCCGGCGTCGGTCGGGGCCTTCGGAGGTGGTCGGCGTGAAATCGCTCGTCGTCCGGCTCGACAGTTTCGGTGATGTGCTGCTCGCCGGTCCCGCCGTGCGTGCCGTCGCCGCCCGTTCCTTCCACGTCACCCTGTTGTGCGGCCCGCGCGGCGCGGACGCGGCCCGGCTGCTGCCCGGGGTGGACGAGGTGCTGGTGTGGGAGGCGCCCTGGGAGGGGTTCGACCCGCCCCCGGTCAGCCCCGCGGACATCGACGGGCTGGTGGGGCGGCTGCGTGCCGGGGCCTACGACACCGCGCTCGTCCTCACCTCCTTCCACCAGAGCCCGCTGCCGACCGCCCTGCTGCTCCGGCTCGCCGGTGTCGGCCGGATCGGCGCCGACAGCGTCGACCACCCCGGCCGGCTCCTCGACGTACGCCACCGGCGGCTGGAGGGCCGGCACGAGGCCGAGGCGGCCCTGGACACCGCCGCCGCGCTCGGCTTCCCGCGGCCGCCCGGCGACGACGGGCGGCTGCGCGTCCTCCCGCCCCCGGACACCAGCAGCCTCACCGGCCACGGCCCCTACGTCGTCCTGCACCCCGGCGCCAGCGCCCCCGCCCGCGCCTGGAGCCCGCACCGCTGCGCCGAGGCGGTCGCGCTGCTCGCGGACGCCGGGCACCGCGTGGTCGTCACCGGCGGCCCCGAGGAGACCGACCTCACCCGGCGGGTCGGCGGGGATCTGGCCGTGGACCTCGGCGGCCGGACCTCCCCGCGCACCCTCGCCGGCGTGCTGCGCATGGCCGACGTCGTGATCAGCGCCAACACCGGCCCCGCCCACCTCGCCGCGGCCGTCGGCACCCCGGTCGTCTCGCTGTTCGCGCCCGTCGTACCGGCCGAGCGCTGGGCGCCGTACGGCGTCCCCGTCATCCTGCTCGGCGACCAGTCGGCGCCCTGCGCGGACACCCGGGCCCTCACCTGCCCGGTGCCCGGCCACCCCTGTCTGGACGAGGTCACCGGACAGGACGTGGTGCGCGCCGTGCACAAGCTCATCCAGGAGCGGCACTCATGAACATCCTCGTCTGGCACGTGCACGGATCCTGGCTCACCGCCCTCGTGCAGGGCCCGCACACCTACCTCGTCCCGGTCACCGACAACCGCGGACCCGACGGCCTCGGCCGCGCCCTGACCTGGAACTGGCCGGAGAGCGTGCGGGAACGCACGCCGAAGGAACTGTGGGACTGCGACATCGACCTGATGGTCCTGCAACGCCCGCACGAACTCGACCTCGCCCTGCGCTGGACCGGCCGCCGGCCCGGCGTGGACGTGCCCGCCGTGTACGTCGAGCACAACAGCCCCGACGAGTCGCCCGAGCGCCAACTCCACCCGCTGGCCGGGCAGTCGGCGATCCCCCTGGTACACGTCACCCACTTCAACCGGCTGATGTGGGACAACGGCCAGGCCCCCACCGAGGTCGTCGAACACGGCATCATCGACCCCGGCGCGCTCTACACGGGCACCGAGCGGCGCGCGGCCGTCGTGGTCAACGA
This sequence comes from Streptomyces flaveolus, assembly GCF_000716535.1. GTDB lineage: Bacteria > Actinomycetota > Actinomycetes > Streptomycetales > Streptomycetaceae > Streptomyces > Streptomyces flaveolus_A. The sequence continues at coordinate 121,676 of NZ_JNWV01000011.1, forward strand.
GCCCGTGCGCAGAGGCCGTACCACCGGCACCGACCTGCTGCCCCGGTTCGCCCGGTCCGCCCCCCTGGACGTCTTCGGCATGCGCACCGAAGGACTCGCCGAGCACCTCGGCCTGCCGCCCGAGCGCTGCCGCACCCGGGACCTGCCGCAGCACGAACTGCACCGGGAGATGGCCCGGTGCCGGGTCTACCTGCACCCCGTGCGCTGGACCTCGCTCGGTCTGTCCCTGCTGGAGGCCATGTTCCTGGGCATGCCCGTGGTCGCCCTGGACACCACGGAGGCCCGGGAGGCGATACCCGAGGGCGCCGGGGTGGTCTCGAACCGCCTCGACGTCCTGGAGGACGCCGTACGGGCCTTCCTCGCCGACCCGGGGCTGGCCCGCCGCACCGGCGCGGCGGCCCGGGCCGCGGCCCAGGGCCGCTACGGAGAGCGGCGCTTCCTGGACGACTGGGAGCGCCTGATCAAGGAGGTCACCCGATGAGCCGCATTCCGCACACGGCCGGGCGCGTCGCCATGGTCTCCGAGCACGCCAGCCCCCTGGCCGCGCTCGGCGGGCCGGACGCGGGCGGCCAGAACGTGTACGTGGCGCAGGTCGCCCGGCAGCTCGCCAGGAAGGGATACCGGGTCACGGTGTACACCCGGCGGGACTCCGCGGGCCTCCCGGACCGGGTCACCCTCATCGACGGCGTCCAGGTGGTGCACGTGCCCGTCGGACCGCCCGCACCCGTCCCCAAGGACGAACTCCTGCCCCACATGGCCGAATTCGGGAACTTCCTGGCCAGGCAGTGGGCCCAGAGCCCGCCCGACGTGGTGCACGCCCACTTCTGGATGTCGGGCCTGGCCGCCCTGGCCGGCGCCCGCGACCTCGGCATCCCGGTCGTGCAGACCTACCACGCGCTGGGCACGGTGAAGAAGCGCTACCAGGGCGTCGCCGACACCAGCCCGCCGCAGCGCCTCGCCGTCGAGGAGGCCATCGGCCACGAGTGCGCCCGGATCATCGCCACGTGCAGCGACGAGGTGGCCGAACTGAAGGCCATGGGGCTGCCGGAGGACCGGATCAGCGTCGTGCCGTGCGGGGTCGACCCCGACCAGTTCGCCCCCGTCGCCCGCACCCGCCCCTCCGGCGCCCGCAGACGGCTGCTGGCCGTCGGCCGGCTCGTGCCCCGCAAGGGCTTCGACCGCGCCATCCGCGCCCTGGCCGGCGTTCCCGACGCCGAACTCCTCATCGCCGGCGGCCCCGAGGCCGACCTGCTCGGCGCCGAACCCGAGGCCGCACGCCTCTACGGCATCGCGGGCGAGTACGGCGTCTCGGACCGGGTCACCCTCCTCGGCGGGGTCAGCAGGGCCCGGATGCCCCGGCTGATGTCCAGCGCCGACCTGGTGCTGTCGCTGCCCCGGTACGAGCCCTTCGGCATCGTTCCCCTGGAGGCCATGGCCTGCGCCACGCCGGTCGTCGCCACCGCCGTCGGCGGTCAGCTCGACACGGTCGTGGACGGCACCACGGGCGTCCTGGTCCCGGCCGACGACGACCACGACCTCGGCGCGGTCGTCCGCGCCCTCCTCGCCGACCCCGACCGGCTCGCCCGGTACGGGGCCGCCGGCCGCGCCCGGGTGCTCAGCCACTACACCTGGGACCGGGTGGCCGACGGCGTGGCCGGGGTGTACGGCGCCGTGTCCGCCATCCGCTCGCTCTCGGGAGTGGTCCGATGAAGAGTCCGACGAAGACCGTCACCGACGCGGCGCACGGGAACACCGCCACCGCGCACTGCGACGACCTCGCCAAGGCCCTGGAGGCGTTCCGCGACCACGGTCCGCTCATCGAGCGCTGGGGCACGGAACTCGCCCGGCGGCTGGGCGCCGGTGCCCGGCTGCTCGTCGCGGGCAACGGAGGCAGCGCCGCCCAGGCCCAGCACCTCACCGCCGAACTCGTCGGCCGCTACCGCGACGACCGGCCGCCGTTCTCCGCGGTCGCCCTGCACGCCGACACCTCCTCCACCACGGCGATCGCCAACGACTACGGCGTCCAGGAGGTGTTCGCCCGCCAGACCGCCGCGCACGGCCGCCCCGGCGACGTGCTCCTGCTGCTGTCCACGAGCGGCGCCAGCGCCAACCTGCTGGCCGCCGCCGACCGCGCGCACCGGCTCGGCATGACGGTGTGGGCGCTGACCGGACGGGCACCCAACCCGCTGCAACTCGGCGCGGACGCGACGCTGTGCGTGGACGCCCCCGTCGCGGCCACCGTCCAGGAACTGCACCTGGTCGCCGTCCACATGCTCTGCGAGGCCTTCGACGCGGCCGTCGAACGGGGGGAGGCCGACCACGGGGTGGCGGACACCGGCGCCGACGAACGGGCGGACGCCGGGGGCAGGCCGGGCGGCGGTGGCGGGCGGGGCGCCAAGGGCAAGCGCGTCGTCGACGGCCAACGGGGTCCCGACGGCGGGCCGGACGCCAGTCGTCGGCCGGGTACGGATGGCCGGCCGGGTACCGAGGGCCGGCCGGATGCCGGTGGTCGGCCCGGTGACGATGGGCGGCCGGGTGCCGACGGCAAACCCGGCGTCGTGGGGCGGCTCGTGGGCCGTGCCCGCACCGTCGGCCGGGCCACGCCCGGCGCGCCCGTAGCCCCCAGGAAGGGACACACATGACCGCCTCCCAGGCACCCTTGGTCGTCGTGGGCGACGCCCTGCTCGACCACGACCTGTGCGGCCGGGCCGAGCGGCTGGCCCCGGACGCGCCCGTCCCCGTCGTCCACGGCACCCGGCGCAGCTCCCGCCCGGGCGGCGCCGCCCTCGCCGCCTGCCTCGCGGCGGCCGACGGACGCGCCGTCACCCTGGTCACCGCCCTCGGCGCCGACGCCGCCAGCGACACCCTGCGGGAGCTGCTGGCGGGCCGGGTCGGCCTGGTCGAGGTGCCGCTGGAGGGCAGCCTGAGCAGCAAGACCCGCGTCCTGGCCGGGGACCGGCCGCTGCTCCGCCTCGACGACGGCGAGGGCCGGGCCCGCGAGGCGACCCAGGAGGCGGTGTCCACGATCGCGGCGGCCGGCGGTGTCCTCGTCGCCGACTACGGCCGCGGTACCGCCGACGTCCTCCGCGACGCCCTCACGCACACGGCGGCCGCCATCGTCTGGGACCCGCACGTGCGCGGCCGGCCCCCGGTCCCCGGCGTCCGCCTGGCCACGCCCTCGGCCCAGGAGGCCCGCGCCTTCGCCCGGCAGCTCGACGACGCCGAGCCCGGCGACGCGGCCGGGCTGCGCACCGCCGCCCGGGACGCCCGCGCCCTCGTGCGGGCCTGGCGCGCCCAGGCCGTCGCGGTGACCCTCGGCGAACGCGGCGCCCTGCTCTCCCACGGCGAGACCCCGCTGCTCGTGCCGACCCCGGCCGCCGCCACGGGCGACCCCTGCGGCGCCGGCGACCGGTTCGCCGCTGCCGCCGCCGGCCTGCTCGCCGACGGCGCCCTCACCGAGGCCGCCGTGCAGGCCGCCGTCCACGCCGCCACCCGCTACGTCGCCGAGGGCGGCGCCCGCGCGGTCGCCGTCCCGGAGCAGCCGGAGGGGGCCGAGGAGGCGCCGGGTGACGGCGACACCACCGCGGACGCCGTGCGCACGGCCGCGCGGGTGCGGGCCGCGGGCGGCACCGTGGTCGCCGCGGGCGGCTGCTTCGACCTGCTGCACGCCGGGCACGTCGCCCTGCTCCAGGCCGCCCGCCGGGCCGGGGACTGCCTCATCGTGTGCGTCAACTCGGACGACTCGGTACGCCGTCGCAAGGGCGACGGCCGCCCGCTCGTCCCGGCCGCCGACCGGGTGCGGGTGCTGCGGGCCCTGGAGTGCGTGGACGCCGTCGCCGTGTTCGACGAGGACACGCCCGAACGCATCCTCGGCGAACTCCGCCCGCACATCTGGGCCAAGGGCGGCGACTACGCCCGGACCCGGCTGCCCGAACAGCCCCTCGTGGAGAGCTGGGGCGGCCAGGTCCTCCTCCTGCCCTACCTCGACGGCCGCTCCACCACCGGCCTCGCCCGCCGCGCGGCCCTGTCCCCGGCGCCCACGGGAGGAGACCCGAGGTGACGGGGGACTGGCCGATGAGCGTCGGCCGCGCAGCACATCCCGCGCCCCGGGCCGCCCTGCCGCCCGAGGGCCCGGACGCGGGGTGCCTTCGGCGCGCCCGGGGTCGGGATGCGGGGTGCCTTCGGCGCGCCTGGGGTCGGGATGCCATACCGGCCGGTGGCGCGGGTGTGGGGCCTCTGGTGTCGGCCGGAGGAGTGTCGGTCCCGCCCTCGCGGCACATCCCGGGCCTGGACGGGCCTTTGGCGGCAGACGTGGGCGTTTCGCCGTCGTTGTATGTCCCGGGTCGGGGTGGGCCACCGGCCGCAGGTGCAGGCGTCTCACCGGTGCCCTGCGTCCCGGGCCTGGACGCGCCATCGACCGCAGACGTAGGCGTCTCACCCGAGCCCCGCATCGTCGGTCGGGACGCGCCATCGGCCGCAGGCGTAGCCGGTTCACAGGTGCCCTGCATCCCGGGTCTGGGTGGGCCATCGACCCCAGGCGTGGGCGCCGCACCGACGCCCCGCATCGCCGGCCGGGGCGCGCCACCGGCCGCAGGCGTAACCGGCTCGCACACGCCCCGCATCCCCGGCCGGGACGCGCCACCGGCCGCAGACGCAGCGGGCTCGCCCACGCCCCGCATCCCCGGCCCGGCCGGTCCATCAGCCGCAGGCGCACACGCCTCGCCCACGCCCCGCCTCCCCGGCAGAGGCGCACCGCCCGCTCCAGTGGCCCGCGTCGGCGGACGGAGCCCGGCCCGCCGTCCGTCCCCGGCTTCCGCACGCAACGGAGGACCCACTCGGTGACCCGCACCCCGATCCCTACCCCGGACCCCCCGACCGTCCTGGTCCTGCGCGCCCTGGGCCTGGGCGATCTACTGGCCGGTGTGCCCGCGTTGCGGGGCGTCCGGCGAGCCTTCCCCGGGCACCGGGTCGTCCTCGCCCAGCCGCCGGGCCTCACCGAACTCGCCCTGGAGAGCGGGGCGGTCGACGCCGTGTTCCCGGCCGAGGCGCCGGGCCGCGCGGTGCCGGACCTCGGCCACTGGCCCGGCCCGCCCCCCGACGTGGCGATCGACCTGCACGGCAACGGCCCCGAGAGCCGCGACGCCCTGGCCGCCCTGCGCCCGCGCCGGCTGCTCGCCCACGCCTGCCCGGACGGCCCGCCGTGGCGGGACCAGGCGAACGAACGGGACCGCTGGTGCGGCTTCCTGCGCGGCTACGGCATCGCGGCCGACCCCCTGGACCTACGGCTGCCCCGGCCCACCACGCCGTCCCCGGCCCCGGGCGCGGTCGTCGTGCACCCCGGCGCGGCCTCGGGCTCCCGCCGCTGGCCGGGGGAGCGGTTCGCCGCCGTCGTACGGTGTCTGCGTGCCGCGGACCACCACGTGGTCCTCACCGGCGGCCCCGGCGAGGACGCCCTGGTCCGCTCGGTCGCCGAACGCAGCGGCCAGCGCGGCTGCGACGTGCTGACCGGCGGCCTGCCGTTCGGGGAACTGTCCGCGCTGGTCGCCGGTGCGTCCCTGGTGCTCAGCGGCGACACCGGCCTCGCCCATCTCGCGGTGGCCCACGGCACCCGCTCCGTCACCCTGTTCGGACCGGTCTCCCCGCGCCTGTGGGGGCCACCGCCGAGCCCGGACCACCTCGCCCTGTGGAAGTCCGGACCGCCCGGCGACCCGCACGGCCGCACCCCCGACGCCCGCCTGCTGCGCATCCGTGCCGGTGAGGTCGCCGCCGCCTGTCTGATGCTGCTGCGGGACGTGCGCGGCCGGCAGCGGCCGACGGGACCGGAGGTGGCCCATGTCCACTGAGCAGGCCCCGGCCCGCGTCCGCCGGCCCACGACGCCGGGCGACCCGCGCGTCACGGTCGCCGTCATCACCCGCGACCGCAGCGCCAGCCTGGTGCGCACCCTGGACGCGCTGGCCGCGCTGCCCGAGCGGCCGCCGGTCATCGTCGTCGACAACTCCCGTGACGACACCACCCGTCGTGCCGTGGCCGGCCACCCGGCGATCGCCCGCCTGTTGCGGCCCCCCGCCAACACCGGCGCCCTCGGCCGCAACCTGGCCGTCCGGCACGCCGACACCCCCTACGTCGCCTTCAGCGACGACGACTCCTGGTGGGAACCCGGGAGCCTCGCCCGCGCCGCCGACCTCCTCGACGAGCACCCCCGGCTCGGCCTGCTCGCCGCCCGCACCCTGGTCGGCGACCAGGGCGTCGAGGACCCCCTCAACGCGGTGCTCGCCGACTCCCCGCTGCCCCTGGAACCGGACCTGCCCGGCCGCCCGGTGCTCGGGTTCCTCGGCTGCGCCTGCGTGGTCCGCCGCGAGGCCTTCCTGAGCGCCGGCGGCTACCACCCGTTGCTGTTCTTCGGCGGCGAGGAGACCCTGCTCGCCTACGACCTGGCCGCCGCGGGCTGGGGCGTCGCCTACGAACCCTCCCTGCGCGCCCGCCACCACCCCGAGGACCACGACCGCACCGGCCGCTCCTTCCTCGTCCGGCGCAACCACGTGCTGACGACCTGCCTGCGCCGCCCCTGGCCCGTGGTCCTGCGCGCCGGCGCCGACCTGGCGCTGGCCGCCGCGACCGGCCGCCCCGGCGCGCGCCGCGCCCTCAAGGAGACCGTCGCCCGGTTCCCGGCCGCCCTCGCCCGCCGCCGTCCCCTGCCCCCGCGCGTCGAACACGCCGCGGGCCTGCTCGACCGCGAGACACCCGGCCGCCCCCGGCAAGGCACCAGGCAATGACCGGGCCGGCGGCGCGGCTCATGCTCGCGACCCGCCTTCACACCCCCCCGCGAAGGCACGGCCCGCGGACCGCGACCGCGCTCCGCCCGGCCATCCACGGGGAGGCGCCGGACGATGACCATCCCGACCGCCCTCACCACCCACGGGAAGGGCGCGCCACACGCCCCGGCCCACCACGGGAAGGCGCGCCGGACGATGACCACCCCAACCGGCCCTGACCACCCACGGGGAGGCGCCAGACGATGACCAGCACCGCTCCCGAGGCCGCTACCCGGATCGTCCCCGACGACCGTACGACCGTCGTCCTGATCACCCACAACCGCCGTGACGAACTGCTGCGCACCCTCGGCCTGTTGCGCCGGCTGCCCGAGCGGCCGCCCGTGATCGTCACCGACAACGCCTCCACCGACGGCACCGCCGATGCGGTCGCCCGGGACTACCCGGAGATGACCCTGCTGCGTCCCGGACGGAACCTCGGCGCCATCGGCCGCAACCTGGCCGTGCAGCGGGTGCGCACGCCCTACGTCGCCTTCTGCGACGACGACACCTGGTGGGAACCCGGCAGCCTGCGCCGGGCCGCCGATCTGCTGGACGCCAGGCCCCGGCTCGCGGGCGTCACCGCACGGATCCTCGTGGAACCGGAGGGCACCGAGGACCCGGTCGTGCGCGAGCTGCGCGAGTCCCCGCTGTCCGGACCCGACTGGCTGCCGGGACCCGCCCTCGGCTCCTTCCTCGCCGCCGCCACCGTGCTGCGCACCGAGGCCTTCCGCGCCGGCGGCGGCTTCCACCCGGGCCTGTGGCTCGGCGGCGAGGAAGAACTGCTCGCCTGCGACCTGCTGCGCCAGGGCTGGTGGCTCGCCTACGCCGAGGAACTCACCGTGCACCACCACGCCTCCCGGCTGCGCGACAGCACGGCCCGGCGGGTCCTCGGACTGCGGAACACGCTGTGGTTCACCTGGCTGCGCCGGCCACTGCTGCCGGCGCTCCGCCGCACCGGGCACCTCGTCCGGACCGTGCCCCGGGACGCCGCCTCCGCCCGCGCCTTCGCCCACGCCACCGCCGGGCTGCCGTGGGTGCTGCGCCAGCGCGACCCCGTACCGCCGGACCTGGAACGCCGGCTCGCCGCACTGGAACGGGCCCGCAGGGACTCACCCGCCCGGCGGTACGTCGGCTGAGACGCGAGCGGTACGTCGGCTCATCCGCCGACGGCGCGACACGCCCCGGGGAACGTCGTTGCATCCCCCTCACGGCGCGGGCACAGTGATGTCCCGGTCAAGACGCGGCCGGCTGATCCTTCCTCCCCCTCCAGGAAGCCCGATCCCCGTGGAAACCCGATCACCCATGGAAGACGGTCAGCCGTCCCCCGCCCGCGTCCGCCCCGGCGGGCCGGCCCCGCTGCTCCTGCAGACCGTGCACGAGCACCGCCCGGGGCTCGGCGGCATCAGCGTCCTGAAGACCCGGGGCACGGTCGACGCCTCCAACGCCCGGCTGTTCTCCGAAGCCCTCGCCGAGCACGTGGCCCACGCCGGCCAGGCCGGAGAACACCCCCTGCTGGACCTGAGCGAGGCGTATCTCGCCTGCGCCGACGCGGTGCGCTCGCTGGACCGGGCGACCGGGGCCCTCGCCCGCACCGGCCGCGCCCTGTCCGTCGTACAGCCCCGGCCGCACGTCCGGGAGGCCCTGACCTCGGCCGGCCTGCCGGGCATCCGGGTGCACGCCACCCTGGCGTCGGCCCTGGACGCCCTGACGTCCCGCGAACCGGCCCGCGAACGGGTGTGCGAGCCGGCGTACGAACCGGCCCGCCCGGAGCCCGGCGGCCTCGGATAGCGGCCGCGCGGCCCACCGCTCCGCCGCACGGCGCGGTGGATGGCGCGGCAGATGGCCCGGGGCCTACCGTGCGGGATGGCGCGTAGGTCGGGAAGAGGCCGATCGAGTTCTTTGGGACGTTCTGTCTGGGTGATGCGATGAAACCTTCTTCCGGCCGACCTGCGGCACCGGCTCCCCTCGTGATCGAGTCCTCCGTCGTCGAGGGGCTGCCCGCCGAGGGCGCCCTCCTGCTGCGCATGTCGGGCAGTCTCGACGCCGACGGTGCCCAGGCCTGGTCGGAGGAGCTGCGCGGTCACCTGGAACAGGCCGACCGCGCCGGGCTGCGCCCCGTGCTCGACATGGCGCACGTCCAGCTCGGCGGCGCCGCCGTACTGCGCACGCTCAGCGAGACGACCCGGGCGCGCACCGGACGCCCCGACCTGATCATCGTCCGCGCCCGGCCCGGGGTCCGCGAGGCGGTGCACCTGGCCCGCCTGGACGGCGTCCAGCTGTACGCCACCCTGGACGAGGCGCTGCGCGAGCTGGCCCGCGCGGCGTCCCGCGTGGAGGAACTGCCCGCCTGGCGGTCGCAGATGGCGGACCCGCTGCGGCCCTCGTACGAGGACCTGCACAAGGAGGTCCGCGCGCTGCGCGCCCGGGTGCGCACCGCGCCGGTGATCGGCATGGCGCAGGGCACGCTCATGGTCCGCTACGGACTGCCGGACTCCGGCAGCGCCTTCCGGGTGCTGCGCGAGGCCTCCCAGCGGTTCAACGTGCCGCTGCGGGTCCTCGTCTCGGCCGTGGTGGTGGCCCGGCCCCCGGACGGCGACGTGTGGTTCCCGGGCCGCCGTTCGCTGCCGGTGCCGCAGCTGCGGATGCTGGGCCGCGGCGGCCGGGACCCGCGGTACCGGCGGCAGATGATCGACGCCGTCCTGCACGAGGCGCTGGCCATCGGCCGGGCGCCCGCCGGGTACGTGCAGTTCGTGGACCCGGCCGTGAACACCCTGATGCTGGAGACCCACTACGGCTGTGCGGAGACGCTCCTCGACCAGCTCGTGCGCGGCCGGGGCGACGGCACGGCCGACGCGGCGGCCCGGATCCGGGGCCGCCAGGTGAGCGTGCCCGACGTCGCGACGGACGCGGAGCTCTCCGACGACTGCCGGCGCGTGCTGCTGGCCACCGGTACCCAGGCCGTGCACAGCGTCCCGGTGCTCTCCTCCGCCGGCTCGTGCACCGGCGTGATCACCCTGCACTGGCCCGACGCCGGCCACCGGACGACCCCCGCGCAGGCCGAGGCGCTGGCCCTGCTCGCCTCGGACACGTCGGCCTGGCTGAGCTGGTACCACCGCTCGGTGCTCCTGGACGCCCTCGAACACCTCCACCGGGCGCTGACCCGCCCGGCGCCGTGAGCTCCGGTCCGCCGCCGGTGTGCGTCACCCCCGGCCCTCTGGGAACCCGGACGCGGAACGGAGCACGCACCATCCGGAGGGAGTCCGGCGCATGTCCAATCCGCAGCAGCCCGAACAGCGGCGCAGTGACAAGGGTGGCGCCACCCCGCAGGACAGCGGCGAGCTGAAGGCCCGCCAGACGGCCGAGCGGGACGCGGGCGGCCGTCCGCACGGCTCCGACAAGGCAGGAAAGGGCGGCAAGGGCGGGGGAGAGGGCGGCGGGGTGCCTCCGGCACAGCAGCCCGACCACCCCTGACCTGGTAGGCCCGATGCCCTGCCGAACGGCCCCTCCGCGGGGCCGTTCGGCACGTCCGGCCGGGTCCAGGCGCTACGCTCCGGAGTATGCGGATCTCCGTCTCCTCCGACATGGACGAACCCGTCGCCCGGCTGCTGGTCGCTGAGCTGCGGCGGCGTGGTCACGAGGTCCGGGAGCACGGCGCGCTGCGGCCCGGGGCCGACGCGCAGTGGGCGGTCTGTTCGGAGGCCGCCGCCCGGGACGTGGCCGAGGGTGCGGCCGACCAGGCCGTGGTGTGCTGCTGGACGGGTACCGGCGCGTCCATCGCGGCCAACAAGGTGCCGGGCGTGCGCGCGGCGCTGTGCACGGACGCCGGTACCGCCGACGGAGCGCGCCGCTGGAACGACGCCAACGTCCTCGCGCTGAGCCTCAGACTCACCTCGGAACCGGTGCTGAAGGAGATCCTCGACGCGTGGTTCGCGGCCGAGCCCAGCCAGGACGCGGAGGACCGGCAGAACGTGGCCCGCGTCGGCCGCCTGGACGCCGCCCGGAAGTCTTCCTAGGGGCGTACGGCGGTCCGGCGCGGGCCGGGTTGCCGGGATCGACGGGGGCCGGGATCGGCGCGGCCGGGGCTCAGTGGGCGCCGAGTCCGCCGCCGCCGAACGAGCCGCTGGAGCCCTTGCTCCAGCGCGGACGCTCCTTCGACTGGCTCGTCCGGGTGTCCATGTTGGTCAGCTCGTACGGGGTGAGCGGGCGGTCGCCCTTGGGGATCCGCGGTATCTCCGCGGACTCCCGGTTCTCCCGGACCTCGTGCACGGGTCCCTCCGGCGGCAGCTTGGGCTGTTCCTCGGGGCGGGGGCGCGGGGACTCGCGGTATCTGACGCGAGAGGTCATCCAGAAGCCGCCGGCCAGCAGCGCGAGCACGGCCACGGCCACGATGAACAGGAACAGGCTCATCAGGCCGCTCGCCGCGGCCAGCTGCATCGATGCAGTGTTCATAGAACAGGAATACCCGGCCAGAACCGGACGAACCCGGACACTATGGGTTACGGCGCATGGTCGCGCGGTATCCGTCCGCCCGGCCCCAGGGACAGTGGTTTGTGGCCGCCCGCCCCGGCTACCCGCACGGTGTGACATCGCCGACTTCGCAGCAGCAGCTCTACCGGTTCCTGGAGGACCGTTTCACCTGTGCCCAGGCGTGCACGGAGTGCGCCCGGGCCTGTGCCGTGCGCGCGAGCCTGGTCGACCCGGACGGGAGTGAGCACCAGGAGCGGGCGCGCCGGCTGGGCATCATGTGCGCCGAGGTGTGCGACGCCACCTGCCGCGTGCTGTGCGAGGAGAACCGACAGGACGAGGAGGCGATCCGGGTCCGGGTGGACTGGTGCCGCTCGGTCTGCCTGGAGTGCGCCCGCGCGTTCGACGAGCACCCCGGTGCCGAGTCCGCCGCGGCCGCCTGCCGGGCCTGCGCCGACGCCTGCGCGGACTTCCTGGAAACGCTCGGGTGAGCGCCCCCGGCCGTAGGCGCCCCCGAATCCGCCCGGGCCCCGGCATTCCCAATTTCTGAAACACGTTCTACGGTGTGCGCCGTCAGGACCGCCCTTGGGGAGCCTGGAGGCGCCGTGCACCTCGACCACACGCCCGAGCAACAGCGGCTGCGCACCGAACTGCGGGCCTACTTCGCCGAGCTGGTTCCGGACAACGCCTACGCCCGGTACGCCGACCCGGGCGCGCAGAAGCGGTTCTACCGCGACACCGTCCGCCGGCTCGGCGCCGACGGCTGGCTCGGCGTCGGCTGGCCCGAGGAGTACGGCGGGCGCGGGATGACGGCGATGGAGCAGTTCATCTTCTTCGACGAGGCCGCGCAGGCCGGCGTACCCCTGCCGCTGATGGCCCTCAACACCGTCGGGCCGACGATCATGCGGTACGGCACCGACGAGCAGAAGGCGTACTTCCTGCCGCGCATCCTCTCCGGCGAGATCGACTTCGCGATCGGCTACAGCGAGCCCGGTGCGGGCACGGACCTCGCGTCCCTGACGACCCGCGCGGTCCGGGAAGGCGACGAGTACGTCGTCAACGGCCACAAGATCTGGACGACCAACGGCGACACCGCCGACTGGGTGTGGCTGGCCGTGCGCACCGACCCCGAGGCCCCGCCGCACAAGGGCATCACCATGCTGCTGGTGCCGACCTCCGACCCCGGCTACTCCTGCACCCTCATCCGCACCCTCGCCTCCCACGACACCACCGCGAGCTACTACGAGAACGTCCGCGTCCCCGTCTCCCGCCGCGTCGGCGCCGAGAACGAGGGCTGGCGTCTGATCACCAACCAGCTCAACCACGAACGCGTGACCCTCGCCGCCCACGGCACCATGGCGATCCGCGCCCTGCACGACGTGCAGCGCTGGGCGATGGGGACCAAGCTCGCCGACGGCCGCCGGGTCGCCGACCTGGCCTGGGTACGCCGCCTCCTCGCCCGCACCCACACCCGCCTCGACGCGCTCAGACTCCTCAACTGGCAGATGGTCACCGCCGTCCAGGACGGCACGCTCGCCCCGCAGGACGCCTCCGCCGTCAAGGTGTACGGCTCCGAGGCCCGCCGGGACGCCTACGCCTGGCTCATGGAGATCGTCGCCGCGGCCGCCCCCCTGAAGGAGGGCTCGGCGAGCACCGTCCTGCACGGCGAACTGGAACGCGGCTACCGCTCGGCGGTCATCTTCACCTTCGGCGGCGGCAACAACGAGATCCAGCGCGAAATCATCTCCTGGACCGGCCTGGGGATGCCACGCGTACGGCGTTAGCCCTGTCTGCGTCAGCCCTGTCCGCCCGGCGCGGGACCCGGGCGATTAGGCTGCACGGAGGAAGTCCGGCGTGCGCTTCGGCGCACGCGCGGGTCGGCGGCGGCAAGGGGTGACGTCCGGTGGCTGTGGGCACATCCGTGGGCACTTCTGCGAGCGCGGGCGATCCCGGACTGTTCACCCCGGCCTCCGTGACCTGGCAGATGCACGGCGACCCCATGATGTGGATCGCCGGGGTCCGCGCGCTCTACCTCCAGGCGTTGCATCCGCGTGCGGTCCGGGGGGTCATGCAGAACTCCGACTTCCGGCGGGACGCCTGGGGGCGGCTGATGCGCACCGCGCACTTCGTCGGGACCACGACCTACGGCACGAGCGAGGCCGCCGAGCGGGCCGGCGCGCGGGTGCGGAAGATCCACAGCATGCTCACCGCGACCGACCCGGACACCGGCGAGCGGTACGGCGTCGGTGAACCGGAGCTGCTGCTGTGGGTGCACTGCGCGGAGATCGACTCCTATCTGCACGTCCTGCGCCGCTCCGGCTTCCCGCTCACCGACGCCCAGGCCGACCGGTACATAGCGGAACACCGCGTCAGCGCCCGCCTGGTGGGGCTCGACCCGCACACGGTGCCGGCGAGCCGGGCGGAGCTGGCCGCGTACTTCGAGGCGGTCCGGCCGGAGCTGGCCGCCGGCCCCGAGGCACACGACGTGGACGACTTCCTGCTCCGCCCGCCGACGCACCCGCTGCTCGTCCCGGCGCGCGAGCTGCTGTGGCGGCGGGTGGCGCTGCTGGCGTACGCGGCCCTGCCGCCGTACGCCCATGAGCTGTACGGCAGGCCCGCCCCCGCGCCCGCCGTCGTCACCCGCCGGCTGCGCGTCACCGGAGCCGTGCTCCGCCGCGTCCCCGCACGGCTGCGCTGGCAGCTCCCGCCGAAGCACATCCTGCGGGCCATGGCGCGGCTCGGCCCGCAGGCGCGTCCGGCACCGCACAAGGTGAGGGGCTGACCCGGCCCCGGCCCGCCTCTGGCCGTCGTGGATCACCGCGTGCTACGAAGAACCATGTCCGCGAACGAGGGAACCCGCGCGTACGACGCCGTCATCGTCGGCGCAGGCCACAACGGCCTGGTCGCCGCCGCCTACCTGGCCCGGGCCGGCCGCTCGGTGCTGGTGCTGGAGCGCCTGGACCACACCGGTGGCGCGGCCGTCTCCACCCGCCCGTTCGCCGGGGTCGACGCCCGACTGTCGCGCTACTCCTACCTGGTCAGCCTGCTGCCGGAGAAGATCGTGCGCGACCTCGGGCTCGACTTCCGCGTCCGCTCCCGGACCATCTCGTCGTACACCCCGGCCGAGCGCGCGGGCCGGCCCACCGGCCTCCTCGTCGGCGGCGGCGAGCAGCGCACCCGGGAGGCCTTCGCCCGGCTCACCGGCGGCGACCGCGAGTACGAGGCCTGGCAGCGCTTCTACGGCATGACCGGCCACGTCGCCCAGCGCGTCTTCCCCACGCTCACCGAACCGTTGCCCACCCGCGACGAACTGCGCGGCCGCATCGACGACGAGGCCGCCTGGCGTACCCTGTTCGAGGAGCCGGTCGGCGTCGCCATCGAGCGGACCTTCACCGACGACCTGGTCCGGGGCGTCGTCCTCACCGACGCGCTCATCGGCACCTTCGCCGACGCCCACGACCCGACCCTCGTCCAGAACCGCTGCTTCCTCTACCACGTCATCGGCGGCGGAACCGGCGCCTGGGACGTGCCCGTCGGTGGCATGGGCGCGCTGACCGACGCGCTGGCCGCCGCGGCGCGCGCGGCGGGCGCGCGCATCGCCACCGGGCACGAGGCGATCCGGATCGACACGGACGGGAAGACCGCCGAGGTCGTCTACCGCACCGCCGCGGGGGAGGGCACCGCCGCCGCCCGGCACGTCCTGGTGAACGCCTCCCCGCACGAACTGGCCGTCCTCACCGGCGACCCGGCGCCCGAACCCGTCGAGGGGGCCCAGCTCAAGGTCAACATGCTGCTCACCCGGCTGCCCCGGCTGCGCGACCCCGAGGCCGACCCGCGCGAGGCGTTCGCCGGCACCTTCCACATCGCCGAGGGCTACCGGCAACTGGCCACCGCCCACGCCCAGGCCGCCGCCGGCGAACTCCCCGCCAGCCCGCCCTCGGAGATCTACTGCCACTCCCTGACCGACCCCACCATCCTCGGCGCCGACCTCGCCGAGCGCGGCTACCAGACCCTCACCCTCTTCGGCCTGCACGCCCCGGCCCGGCTCTTCGACCGGGACAACGACGCCGTACGCGAGGAACTGCTGACGTCCACCCTCGCCCAGCTCGACGCCCACCTCGCCGAACCCCTCGCGGACTGCCTGGCCACCGACGCCGACGGCCGCCCCTGCATCGAGGCGAAGACACCGCTCGACCTCGAACGGGACCTGCGGCTGCCCGGCGGCAACATCTTCCACCGGGCCCTGTCCTGGCCCTACGCCCAGGAGGACAGCGGCCGTTGGGGCGTGGAGACGCGGCACCCCAACGTGCTGCTGTGCGGGGCCGGCGCGGTGCGCGGGGGCGGTGTCAGCGGGGTGCCCGGGCACAACGCGGCGATGGCGGTGCTGGAGCGGGACTGACCACGGGGCGCGGGCTCAGTCGGCCGAGCCCTGCCACCCCACCGCCGCGATCCGTGCCGCGTCCGCCGGGCGCGCCCCGTCGAACAGCACCGTCCCGCCCGCGTCGACGCGCAGCGCGTCGACGTACGCGCCCCGGCCGACGTACAGCGCGTCCGTGGTGTACCGCCAGCGCAGGGCCAGCCGGGGGTCGGCGGGCAGGGCCGCGGTCAGCCGGTGCCAGACGCGGCCCGACCAGCCGGTGACCGTGCCCTCCGGGTGGTCCTCGGGGTCCTCGCCGTGGCGGGTGGTGGTGAAGGGAACCGGGTGCCAGGAGGCGCCGCCGTCCGTGGTGGACTCCAGGGCCACCAGGTCGGAGCGGGGTTCGGTGTCCCACCACAGGGCACAGCGCAGCCGGGCCGTGCCGGAGGAGGTGTCCAGCGCCGGCAGGGTGAGCGTGGCGGCCGTGGCGTTCGCCATGCCCGAGAACCAGGCCGTACGGCCGCTCGCCGGGCGGACCGGCACCGCGCGGGCGAGGTGGTTGCCGGCGGCGACCCGGGGAGCCGAACCGGACCGCCAGGTACGCACCGGATGCACGGAGTTGCCGAGGACGACCAGGAAGGAGTCGGTCGTGGGGTCGAGCACGAGAGAGGTGCCGGTGAAGCCGGTGTGGCCGGCCGTGCGCGGGGTGGCCATCGCCCCCATGTACCAGTGCTGGTACAGCTCGAAGCCGAGGCCGTGCTCGTCGCCGGGGAAGGCCGTGTTGAAGTCGGTGAACATCAGGTCCACCGACTCGGGCCGCAGGATGCGGGCCCGGCCGTAGCGGCCGCCGTTGAGCAGCGTACGGCCGAGGACCGCGAGGTCCCACGCGCTCGCGAACACGCCGGCGTGACCGGCCACGCCGCCCAGGCTGTACGCGTTCTCGTCGTGCACCTCGCCCCACACCAGCCCGCGGTCCAGCCCGGACCAGGGCTTGCGCGCGTCCTCGGTCGCCGCGATCCGCGGCTTCCAGGAGGCGGGCGGGTTGTAGCGGGTGCTGCCCAGGCCGAGCGGACCGGTGATCTCCTCGCGCAGCAGCACGTCCAGGGCGCGGCCGGTGACCTTCTCCAGGACGAGCTGGAGCGAGATCAGGTTCAGGTCCGAGTAGAGGTAGGCGGTGCCCGGCGGGTTGAGGGGTGCCTCGTTCCAGATGAGCTGGAGCTTCTCCTCGTACGTCGGCGCGTTGTACAGCGGGATCCACGCGCGGAAGCCCGAGGTGTGGGTGAGGAGCTGACGGATCGTCACCGACTGTTTGCCCGCGCGCCCGAACTCCGGGAGGTACGAGGCGACCGTCCCCTCCAGGGCCAGCGTGCCGCGCTCGATCTGCTGCACGGCGAGCAGCGAGGTGAACAGCTTGGAGACGGAGGCCAGGTCGAACACGGTGTCCCGGGTCATCGGGAGCTGCTGTTCGGGCGGCAGTTCGACGCCGGTGTCGGTCTTCTCGTCGTACCGGGCGTAGCGCACCGCCATGCCGATCGGCTCGTGCAGCGCCACGGTGCCGCCGCGCCCGGCGAGCAGCACGGCACCCGCGTACCAGGGGTGCCGGGGGGAGGGCGCGAGGAACGCCTCGGCGTCCGTGACGAGTTGCCGCAGGTGCGCGGGGAGCAGCCCGGCGCGTTCGGGTGAGCCGTGGCGCAGGGTGGGGTGACGGCCGGAGGCGGGTGCGGCGGCGGCCGGGCCCGCCGGGAGCACGCCGAGGGCGAGTGCGCCGCTCGCTGCCAGTGTGCCCGCGACGAGCCGGCGGCGGGTCGGCCCGCTCGCTCGTCCGCCTGCCACGTCGTCCGTCATGCTGCGGCCTCCCGCGTGAAAGTATTTTTCGGCGCCTGCCTTGCACCGTGAAACTTTCCTGTCAGGAAGGGGATGTGTCAACGGGGCGCGTGACCTTCCGAGAAATCTGACGAGCAGTCAGAAAAGGTCTTCCGTCGTCCGGTCGGCTGCGGCATCCTGCGCCCATGCAGACGGAGCTGAGCAGGAAACTGGGAATCGAGCACGCCGTCTTCGGCTTCACGCCGTTCCCCGCCGTCGCCGCGGCCATCAGCCGGGCCGGCGGCTTCGGCGTGCTCGGCGCGGTCCGCTACACCGCCCCCGACGACCTCAAACGCGACCTCGACTGGCTCGACGCCCACGCCGGGGGCCGGCCCTACGGGCTGGACGTGGTCATGCCCGCGAAGAAGGTCGAGGGCGTCACGGAGGCCGACGTCGAGGCGATGATCCCCGAGGAACACCGCCGGTTCGTACGGGACACCCTCGCCGCGCACGGCGTCCCCGAACTGGCCGATGGCGAGGCCTCCGGGTGGCGCATCACCGGCTGGATGGAACAGGTCGCCCGCACCCAGCTCGACGTCGCCTTCGACTACCCCATCAGGCTGCTCGCCAACGCCCTCGGCTCCCCGCCCGCCGACGTCGTCGCACGCGCCCACGACCGCGACGTCCTGGTCGCCGCGCTCGCCGGCAGCGCCCGGCACGCCCGCAAGCACCAGGAAGCCGGCATCGACATCGTGGTGGCCCAGGGCTACGAGGCCGGCGGCCACACCGGGGAGATCGCCACCATGGTGCTCACCCCCGAGGTCGTGGAGGCCGTCGACCCGCTGCCCGTCCTGGCCGCGGGCGGCATCGGCAGCGGACCGCAGGTGGCCGCCGCGCTCGCCCTCGGCGCCCAAGGTGTATGGCTGGGCTCCATATGGCTCACCACCACAGAAGCCGACCTCCACTCGCCCGCCCTGACCCGCAAACTGCTCGCCGCCGGGTCCGGGGACACCGTCCGCTCCCGCGCCCTGACCGGGAAACCCGCACGCCAGCTCCGCACCGCGTGGACCGAAGCCTGGGACGACCCGGCCGGACCCGGCACCCTGCCCGTGCCCCTGCAGGGCCTGCTGGTCGCCGACGCCGTCTCCCGCATCCAGAAGTACGAGGTCGAGCCCCTGCTCGGCACGCCGGTCGGCCAGATCGTCGGCCGGATGACCGCCGAACGCAGCGTCCAGGCCGTCTTCGACGACCTCACCCGCGGCTTCGAGAAGGCCGTGGACCGCGTCAACCGCATCGCCGGAAGGAGCGGCCGGTCGTGAGCGCACCCGCCGGCACAGCCCCCGGTTTCTGGGTCCAGGCCGCCCAGGACCCCGGCCGTACGGTCCTGATCGCGCCGGACGGAGAGGAGTGGACGGCCGGACGGCTGCACGCCGCCGCCAACCGTCTCGTCCACGGCCTGCGCGCCGCTGGCCTGCGCCGCGGGGACGCCTTCGCGGTCGTCCTGCCCAACGGCCCCGACTTCTTCACCGCGTACCTCGCCGCCAGCCAGGCCGGTCTCTACCTCGTCCCCGTCAACCACCACTTCGCGGGCCCGGAGATCGCCTGGATCGTCGCCGACTCCGGCGCCAAGGTGCTCCTCGCCCACGAGCGGTTCGCCGGCCCGGCCCGCCGGGCGGCCGACGAGGCCGGGCTCCCGCCGAGCCACCGGTACGCCGTCGGCACGGTCGAGGGCTTCCGGCCGTACGCCGAACTCCTCGACAAACAGCCCGAGTCGGCACCGCGGGACCGCGAGCTGGGCTGGGTCATGAACTACACCTCGGGCACCACCGGCCGCCCGCGCGGCATCCGCCGCCCGCTGCCCGGCAAGCGCCCCGAGGAGGCCTACCTCGGCGGCTTCCTCGGCATCTTCGGCATCAAGCCGTACGACGACAACGTGCACCTCGTCTGCTCGCCGCTGTACCACACCGCGGTCCTCCAGTTCGCGGGCGCCTCCCTGCACATCGGCCACCGCCTGGTGCTGATGGACAAGTGGACGCCCGAGGAGATGCTCCGCCTCATCGACACGCACAAGTGCACGCACACCCATATGGTCCCGACCCAGTTCCACCGGTTGCTGGCCCTCCCGGACGACGTCAGGGCCCGCTACGACGTCTCGTCCATGCGGCATGCCATCCACGGGGCCGCACCCTGCCCGGACCATGTGAAGCGGGCCATGATCGACTGGTGGGGGAACTGTGTGGAGGAGTACTACGCCGCCAGTGAGGGCGGCGGGGCCTTCGCCACCGCCGAGGACTGGCTGAAGAAGCCCGGCACCGTCGGCAAGGCCTGGCCCATCAGCGAACTCGCGATCTTCGACGAGGACGGCGAGCGGCTGCCGCCCGGTGAACTCGGCACCGTCTACCTGAAGATGAACACCGGCGGCTTCTCGTACCACAAGGACGAGGCCAAGACGCGGAAGAACCGCATCGGCGACTTCTTCACCGTCGGCGACCTCGGCTGCCTGGACGAGGACGGCTACCTCTTCCTCCGCGACCGCAAGATCGACATGATCATCTCCGGCGGGGTGAACATCTACCCCGCCGAGATCGAGTCCGCCCTGCTCGCCCACCCCGCCGTCGCCGACGCAGCCGTCTTCGGCATCCCGCACGACGACTGGGGCGAGGAGGTCAAGGCCGTGGTCGAGCCGGCCCCGGGCCACCAACCGGGCCCGGAACTGGCCGCCGCGCTCCTCGACCACTGCGCCGCGCGGCTCGCCGGCTACAAACGGCCCAGGAGCGTCGACTTCATCGCCGAGATGCCCCGCGACCCCAACGGCAAGCTGTACAAGCGGCGGCTGCGGGACCCGTACTGGGAGGGACGCACACGCCCCGTATGAGACCGGTGTGGTCCCGCCCCATGGGGGACGGGACCACAGACGGGGCGCGGATCAGTGTTCGCGCCGGATCGCCCCCGATCCGCACGTCGTGCCTCCCAACGTCGTGGAGGAAATCAACGGTTGGCGCGCCGACCGGTACGCGTCCGGGCCGGCCGGGTGCTTGACCCACCCAGGCGACGGACCCAGGATCTTGAGTCATGACGCAGGGACAGGGCAGCACGGTGGACGGGGTGCTGCGGCGCAGCGCCCGGCGCACCCCGGCACGGATCGCGGTCGAGTACGCCGACCGTACCTGGACGTACGAGGAACTGGACGAGGCCGTCTCCCGCGCGGCGGGCGTCCTGCTCGGCCAGGGCCTCACCCCCGGCGACCGGGTCGGCTCCTACGGCCACAACTCGGACGCCTACCTGATCGGCTTCCTGGCCTGCGCCCGCGCCGGTCTCGTGCACGTGCCGGTCAACCACAACCTCACCGGCGACGACCTCGCGTACATCGTCCGCCAGTCCGGCAGCTCCCTGGTCCTCACCGACCCCGGCCTCGCGGACCGGCTCCCCGGTGACGTCCGCACGCTGCCCCTGCGCGACACCGACGACGCACTCCTGGCCCGACTCGCGACGACACCCCCGTACGACGGCCCGGAGCCGCGCACCGAGGATCTGGTGCAGCTCCTCTACACCTCGGGCACCACCGCCCTGCCCAAGGGCGCGATGATGACGCACCGCGCCCTGGTCCACGAGTACCTGAGCGCGATCACCGCCCTCGACCTCAGCGCCGGCGACCGCCCCGCGCACTCCCTGCCGCTCTACCACTCCGCGCAGCTGCACGTCTTCCTGCTGCCCTACCTGGCGGTCGGCGCCACCAACCTGATCCTCGACGCGCCCGACGGGGACCGCCTGTTCGACCTGATCGAAGCGGGGCGCGTGGACAGCCTGTTCGCCCCGCCGACGGTCTGGATCGGCCTCGCGGGCCGCCCGGACTTCACGACCCGGGACCTGTCCGGACTGCGCAAGGCCTACTACGGCGCGTCGATCATGCCGGTGCCGGTCCTGGAGCGTCTGCGCGAGCGGCTGCCGGAACTCGGCTTCTACAACTGCTTCGGCCAGAGCGAGATCGGCCCGCTGGCCACCGTCCTCGCGCCCCACGAACACCAGGGCCGGATGGACTCCTGCGGCCGTCCCGTCCTGTTCGTCGACGCCCGCGTGGTCGACGAGGACGGCAAGGACGTCCCGGCCGGCACGCCCGGCGAGATCGTGTACCGCTCACCGCAGTTGTGCGAGGGCTACT
Organism: Streptomyces flaveolus; assembly: GCF_000716535.1. Classification (GTDB taxonomy): domain Bacteria; phylum Actinomycetota; class Actinomycetes; order Streptomycetales; family Streptomycetaceae; genus Streptomyces; species Streptomyces flaveolus_A. Next base: position 143,272 of record NZ_JNWV01000011.1, read on the forward strand.
GGGACAAGCCCGAGGAGACCGCCGAGGCCTTCCGCGACGGCTGGTTCCACTCCGGGGACCTCGCGGTACGGGACGCCGATGGGTACTTCACCATCGTGGACCGGGTGAAGGACGTCATCAACTCCGGCGGTGTACTGGTGGCTTCGCGCCAGGTCGAGGACGCCCTGTACACCCATGAGGCGGTCGCAGAGGCCGCCGTGATCGGCCTGCCCGACGAGCGGTGGATCGAGGCCGTCACGGCGGTCGTCGTCCCGCGCGGCGAGGTGACGGAGGAGGAGCTGATCGCGCATGTGAGGGCGCGGCTCGCGCCGTTCAAGGCACCCAAACGGGTGGTGTTCGTGGGGGAGTTGCCGCGCAACGCGAGCGGCAAGATCCTCAAGCGCGAGCTGCGCGACCGCTTCGGCGGCTAGCGGGCGCGTACGGCCACCGACCCGGGGGCGCGGTGCTCGGGCCCGGGCACACGGCGCTCGGTCAGGGCGTACGGCGCCTGGCCGGGGCGTACGGCCGCCAGCCGACCGCTCAGCGGCCGGCCGGGTCCTTCGCCGGCAGCAGCGCGTCGGCCAGCGACCGCCAGTGCGGCAGCGCCGACTCGCCCGGCTGCACGCCGATCACCTGCACGGCCACGTGGTCGGCGCCCGCGTCGACGTGGCCGCGCAGCTTCCGTACGACGGCGTCCGGGTCGCCCCAGAACACCAGGTCGTCCACGAAGCGGTCGCTGCCGCCGCCGGAGAGGTCGTCGTCGGTGTAGCCCAGCCGGCGGAACTTGGCGAGGTTGTACGGCGTCCGCAGATAGCCGTCCAGATGTTCGCGCGCGAGGCCGCGGGCGCGGACCGGGTCGGTCTCGAACAGCACGGCGTGCTCGACGGCCAGGAACGCGTCCGGGCCGAGGGTCTCCCGGGCCTGTGCGGTGTGGGCCGTGTTCACGTGGTAGGTGTGGGCGCCCGCGGCGCGGTCGCGGGCGAGCTGGAGCATCTTCGGCCCGTAGGCGGCCAGCAGCCGCCGGACCGGGGTCCGCGGGAGCGGGTTCGGCGTCTCCAGGGTGTCCAGCTCGTCCAGGTACGCGGACATGGCCGCCAGCGGCTTGACCCCCGGCCGGGGGTCACCGCCGAAGCCCAGGCCCAGTACGTGCCGGCCCGGGTAGGCGTCCGCCAGCAGCAGCGCGGCGCCGTGCGTCCAGCGGGCCTCGCGGGACCAGATCCGGGCGATGCCGTTGACGACCGTCAGCCGCCGGCCGGCGGAGAGCAGCAGGCCGGCGTGGGTGAACGCGTCCCGGCCGAGCGCCTCGGGGATCCACAGCGTCCGCCAGCCCATGTCCTCGAGCTGCTGGACGGAGTCCCGGATCCGCGTGGCCGGCAGGTGCTCGAAGTCGAAGGTGTAGATCCCGAACGTGCCGAGGTCCATGGGTGTGCTCCCTCGCAGGACAGAACTTGTTTCGTCGATTCGGAATATCGCAGATTCTCGATATGAGATGCAAGGGGGAGCGCCGGCGGCGGAAACGCCAGTGGTGGGACGGTGGCGCCGGGAAGGAGACGGCTAGAGGGTCTGCCCGAGCCGGGCGACGAGGTCGGCGATGCGCTGCTCGTCCCGCTTGTAGTGGGTCCACTTGCCGACCCGGGTCGCCCGGACCAGACCCGCGCGCTGGAGTTCCGCCATGTAGGCCGACACGGTGGACTGCGCCAGCCCCGCCTTCGCCTGAATGTGGCTCACGCACACACCCACCTCGGCGGGGTCGGCGATGGCCGCCTCCATCGGAAAGTGCCGCTCGGGCTCGCGCAGCCATCGCAGCATCTGCAGGCGCATCGGGTTGGACAGCGCCCGCAGCGCGTTGACCAGGTCCGGCTCCGGGGTGGGGGCGGTGTCCGTCATGGCTCCGGAGTATAGGCCGCGGCCGACGTTTCGAGGTACGTCGATACGAATACAGGGAGCGGCTGTCCCGCGCGGTCGTGGCTGTCCCGGTCGTGGCTGTCCCGCACGGTCAGGGCTGTCCACGCGGTCGGGGCCGTGCTGTCCACGCGGTCGGGGCCGTCCCGTATGCCGGTTCCCTACCCGGCGTCGCGCGGCCGCAGGTCCACGATCCGGCGGATCTTGCCCACCGAGCGCTCCAGTGACTCGGGCTCCACGATCTCCACGCCGACCGACACCCCGATGCCGTCCTTGACCGCCGCGACGATGGCCCGCTCCGCCGCCTCCCGGACCTCCGGCGGTGCGTCCGGGCGGGCCTCGGCCCGCACGGTCAGCGCGTCCATGCGGCCCTCGCGGGTGAGGCGCAACTGGAAGTGCGGCGCCACACCGGGCGTGCGCAGCACGATCTCCTCGATCTGGGTCGGGAACAGATTGACCCCGCGCAGGATCACCATGTCGTCACTGCGCCCGGTGATCTTCTCCATCCGCCGGAACACCCGGGCCGTGCCGGGCAGCAGCCGCGTCAGGTCCCGTGTGCGGTACCGGACGATCGGCATGGCCTCCTTGGTCAGCGAGGTGAACACCAGCTCGCCCCGCTCGCCCTCCGGGAGCACCTCACCGGTGATCGGATCCACGACTTCCGGGTAGAAGTGGTCCTCCCACACATGGAGGCCGTCCTTGGTCTCCGCGCACTCCTGGGCGACGCCGGGGCCGATCACCTCGGAGAGTCCGTAGATGTCGACGGCGTCGATCGCGAACCGCTCCTCGATCTCCCGCCGCATCTGCTCGGTCCAGGGTTCGGCCCCGAAGACGCCCACCCGCAGCGAGGTGGCGCGCGGGTCCACGCCCTGCCGTTCGAACTCGTCCAGCAAGGTGAGCATGTAGGACGGCGTCACCATGATGACGGACGGTTCCAGGTCCTGGATCAGCTGCACCTGCCGGGCCGTCATGCCGCCGGACGCGGGGACGACCGTACAGCCCAGGCGCTCGGCGCCATAGTGGGCGCCGAGCCCCCCGGTGAACAGCCCATAGCCGTACGCCACATGTACGACATCCCCCGGCCGGCCGCCGGCCGCCCTGATCGACCGCGCCACCATGTCGGCCCACATGGAAAGGTCGTTGTCCGTGTAGCCGACGACCGTGGGGCGTCCCGTGGTGCCGCTGGAGGCGTGCAGCCGGCGGATCCTCTCCCGGGGCACGGCGAACATGCCGTACGGGTAGTTCTCCCGGAGGTCCGCCTTGGTCGTGAAGGGGAAGTGCGCGAGGTCGGCGAGGGTGCGGCAGTCCTCCGGGCGGACGCCCGCCTTGTCGAAGGACTCGCGGTAGAACGGCACGTTCTCGTACGTGTGCCGGAGCGACGCGCGCAGCCGCTCCAGCTGGAGCGCCCGCAGTTCCTCGGGTCCGAGCCGTTCGCCCGCGTCGAGCAGGTCCGTCACATCCGCCATCGCGACGTCTCCCTCACCAGCAGCACCATTCCACCGACCGATCATTCGGTTGATGTGTTCCGGGTCAGTAAATGCAGCTCACGGACCCTGAGGCAAGAGGGCGGCGAAGATTTTCCGTGCGGGGCATGGCACAGGCGTTGCGGTCGAGGGGCGAGGAACACCATGATCAGCGGCATGCCGATCTTCACCGCGTCCGATGGCACCCGGCTCGCCTACCACCTGCGGGGGGAGGGGGAGCCGCTCGCCGTGGTGCCCGGCGGGCCCATGCGGGCCTCCGAGTATCTCGGGGAGCTGGGCGGGCTGACCGCGCACCGCAGGCTGGCCCTGCTCGACCTGCGGGGGACCGGTGGCTCCGAGGCGCCGGCGGACCCCGCGACGTACCGCTGCGACCGGATGGTCGAGGACCTTGAGGTATGGCGGGTCCACATGGGTCTGGAACACATGGATCTGCTCGCCCACTCGGCGGGTGCCGCCCTGGCGATGCTCTACGCGGCCCGTCACCCGCAGCGGATACGACGGCTGATGCTGATCACCCCCAATCCGTCCGCCCTGGGGCTGCGGGCCGTACCCGAGGACCGGCTCGCCGCGGCCCGGCTGCGTGAGGGCGAGCCGTGGTTCGGGCGGGCGTTCCCCGCCTTCCGGGCCTGGCTCACGGGCGAGGCGGACTTCGACGACGTGTTCCTGCCGTTCTTCTACGGCCGCTGGGACGACACCGCCCGGGCTCACACGGACGCCGAACTGCGACAGACCAACGAGGAGGCCGGCGAGCGCTACTTCGCCGAGGGCGCCTTCGCCCCGGACGCGACCCGGAACGCCCTCGCGGCCCTGACCGCGCCGGTCCTCGTGTACGCGGGCGCGCTCGACGGCTGGCCGAGCCCCGCCGTCGCCCGCCGCGCCGCCGAGGCCTTCCCGCACGCCGAGTACGCCGTCCAGCCCGGCGCCGCGCACTACCCCTGGCTGGACGACCCGGAACGCTTCGTCAGCCGGACGCTCGCCTTCCTGGACCGGTGACGGGTTCCCCGGCCGACGGCGGGTTCGCCAGTCCTTGAGGGGTGCCTCACCAGTCCTTGAGGGTGCCTCGACGCTTGTCGGCTTCCTCGGCCGCAGGCCCGAGGCCGGAGGTCAGCCCGGCCGCGGGCCGTACGCCCGCAGGAACCGGTCCCGGAAGGCGTCCATCGCCCAGACGGGGGCGTCCGCGGCCGGCTTCAGATCCTCGGTCCAGCCCCAGCCGGAGATCCGCTCCAGCACCCGGGGTCGTGGGCGACGACAGGCCGCTCGCGACGGGTCGACCCGGGCAGCCGGGGCGCTCGCACCCCCGCCCTGTCGTCACTCTCCGTCAGTGAACAGCCCGGCCGTGCACACAGAGTATTCCTCGGCTGCGGACCCGGCGGCGCGGGGCACCCCGGGCTACGGCCGCTCCGCCGCCGCCACCTGCCGCGCCCACCGGTAGTCCGCCTTACCGCTCGGCGACCGCTGGATGGCGTCCGTGATGACCAGCCGGCGGGGGACCTTGTAACCGGCCAGGCGGGTACGGCAGTGGCTCTGGATGTCGGCCAGCGAGGGGCGCGGCGCCCCCGCGCGCAGCTGCACCACGGCCGCCACATGGTTGCCCCACCTGGAGTCCGGCACGCCGGCGACCAGCGCGTCGTACACGTCCGGGTGCGCCTTGAGCGCCTGCTCGACCTCCTCCGGGTACACCTTCTCGCCCCCGGTGTTGATGCACTGCGAGCCCCGGCCCAGGACGGTGACCACGCCGTCCGCGTCGACCGTCGCCATGTCTCCGAGCAGCACCCAGCGCCGCCCGTCCTTCTCGAAGAACGTCTCGGCGGTCTTCACCGGGTCGTTGTAGTAGCCGAGCGGTACATGACCGCACTGCGCGACCCGGCCCACCTCGCCCGGCGCGACCGGCTCGTACGTCACCGGGTCCACCACCCGGGTACGGGAGTTGACCCGGATGCGGAACCCGCGCTCGGGCCCCGCGTCCTCGGTCGCGGTGCCGTTGAAGCCGGACTCGGAGGAGCCGAAGTTGTTCAGGAGCATCGCGTGCGGGACCAGCTCGTGGAACTGCCGGCGCACCGTCTCCGACATGATCGCGCCCGACGAGGAGACGCTGAACAGGGCGGAGCAGTCGGTGCCCTTCAGGGGGCCGCCGAGCGCGTCGATGAGCGGCCGGAGCATGGCGTCCCCCACCAGGGACATGCTGGTGACCCTCTCGCGCTCGACGGTCCGCAACACCTCCTCCGGCACGAACCTGCGGTGCAGCACGACCCGTTGGCCGAAGTTGAAACCGATGAACGCGGTGAGCGTCGACGTGCCGTGCATCAGCGGGGGAGTGGGGAAGAAGGTGATCCCGGCGCCGCCCGCGGCCACCCGCCGGGCCAGCTCCTCGGGGGCCCGCACCGGCTCCCCGGTCGGCGCGCCGCCGCCCAGTCCGGCGAAGAACAGATCCTCCTGACGCCACATCACGCCCTTGGGCATGCCGGTCGTACCGCCGGTGTAGATGATGAACTGGTCGTCCCCGGAGCGCGCGGGGAAGCCTCGCCCGGGCGACCCGGCGGCCTCCGCGTCGGCGAACGGCACCGCGCCGGGCACCGCCTCCACGGCCGGCGCGCCCACCCGCAACAGATGCCGTAGCTTCGGCGCCCGCGGCAGCGCCCGCGCGACCCGGTCCTCGAACTCCGCGTCGAAGACCAGCGCCACCAGGTCCGCGTCCCGGTAGAGGTACACCAGCTCCTCTTCGACATAGCGGTAGTTGACGTTGACCGGGACGACCCTGGCCTTCAGGCAGCCCAGGACCGTCTGGAGGTACTCGACGCCGTTGTACAGGTGCAGGCCGAGGTGTTCGCCGGGGCGTACACCCCGGTCGGTCAGGTGGTGCGCGACGCGGTTGGCTGCGGCGTCCAGCTCCGCGTAGGTCAGCCGGCGCTCCGAGCCCGTGCCGGGATGGTCGAGGTACACGAGCGCCTCACGGTCCGGGACCACGTCGACGACCGACTCGAACAGGTCGGCAAGGTTGTACTCCACCGCTTCCTCCTGACCCCGGCAGCGCTGTCGAAGAGAGGCGCATCCGTCGGTTCGCCGGTCATCAGAGCGAAGCGCGCCGCAACTGTGAAGGGTCCGCACCGAAGGAATCTGACTGTCTGTCAGAAAACCCTTGAAGTGCCCCCTCGCCTCCTGCAACCTGTTCTCGCTCCGACCGAGGGGAGATGGCCCATGGGTGGGACGGAACACCTCACCGTGCAGCGAGAAGGCGCCACACTGGTGCTCACGCTCAACCGGCCCGACGCCAGGAACGCGCTCTCACCGGCGATGCTCGTCGGCCTGTACGACGGCTGGATCGAGGCCGACGCGGACGACTCCGTCCGCTCGATCGTGCTCACCGGCGCCGGCGGCTCCTTCTGCGCCGGCATGGACCTCAAGGCGCTGGCCGGCGACCGCATGCGGGGGGAGGAGCACCGCGACCGGCTGAAGGCCGATCCCGACCTGCACTGGAAGGCGATGCTGCGCCACCACCGCCCCCGCAAACCCGTGATCGCCGCCGTCGAGGGCCCCTGCGTCGCGGGCGGCACCGAGATCCTCCAGGGCACCGACATCAGGGTCGCGGGCGAGTCCGCGACCTTCGGTCTGTACGAGGTGAGACGCGGCCTGTTCCCGATCGGCGGCTCCACCGTCCGCCTCCAGCGCCAGATCCCGCGCACCCACGCCCTGGAGATGCTGCTCACCGGACGCCCCTACAGCGCCCGGGAGGCGGCCGGGATCGGCCTGATCGGACATGTCGTCCCCGACGGCACCGCCCTCGCCAAGGCCCTGGAGATCGCCGAGCGGGTCAACGCGTGCGGCCCGCTCGCCGTCGAAGCCGTCAAGGCCTCCGTGTACGAGACCGCCGAGATGACCGAGACCGACGGACTGGCCGCCGAACTCGTCCGGGGATGGCCGGTCTTCGACACCGCCGACGCCAAGGAGGGCGTCCGCGCCTTCGCGGAGAAACGGCCGCCCCTCTACAAGCGTGCGTGACGCTCCGCCGGGGGGCGGCAGACGCCGTTCGCGGCACCGCGGGCCGGCCTCGGCCGGTCGCGCGGTTCCCCGCGCCCCTCACGGGGGGCCCGCCTTCACCGTCGACCTCCCAAGGAGGCAGTCGATGCCAGACGTCCTCACAGCCCCGCTCGTCGCCGAGTTCCCCTTCACCCGCTCCCTCGGCCCCGTCCAGAGCGCCTTCCTCACCGGCCTGCGCGAACGCGTCGTCCTGGGCGTGCGCACCACCGACGGCCGCACCCTGGTCCCGCCCGTCGAGTACGACCCCGTCACCGCGGAGGAGATCCGCGATCTGGTGGAGGTCGCCCCCACCGGCACGGTCACCACGTGGGCCTGGAACCACGCCCCCCGCCGCGGCCAGCCCCTCGCCACGCCGTTCGCCTGGGTCCTGGTCCGGCTCGACGGCGCCGACACCGCCCTGCTGCACGCCCTCGACGCCCCCGGCCCCGACGCCGTCCGCACCGGCATGCGCGTCCGCGTCCGCTGGGCCGGGGAACGCACCGGCGCCATCACCGACATCGCCTGCTTCGAACCGTACGACGGACCGCCCGCCGAACCGGGCGGTCACAGCAGCACGTTCGAGAACCCGCTCACCGGCATCGTCGCCCCCGCCCGTCTCGACTACACCTACTCGCCCGGCCGCGCCCAGTCCGCCTACATCGAGGCCCTCTCCGCGCGGCGCACCGTCGGCGAGCGCTGCCCGTCCTGCCGCAAGGTGTACGTGCCGCCGAGGGGTGCCTGCCCCACATGTGGGATCGCCACAGCCGAACAGGTCGAAGTGGGTCCCCGGGGCACAGTCACCACCTTCTGCATCGTCAACATCAAGGCGAAGAACCTCGACATCGAGGTCCCGTACGTCTACGCCCACATCGCCCTGGACGGCGCCGACCTCGCCCTGCACGCCCGCATCGGCGGCATCCCCTACGACCAGGTCCGCATGGGCCTGCGCGTGGAACCGGTGTGGACCGAGGGCGCCCGCCACCCCGACCACTACCGGCCCACCGGCGAACCCGACGCGGCCTACGAGACGTACAAGGAGCTGCTGTGACCAGTGAGGAAGCACCCGGCCCCCGGGACGTCGCCGTCGTCGCCTTCGCCCAGACCGACCACCGGCGCTCCACCCAGGAATCCTCCGAGGTCGAGATGCTCATGCCGGTCCTGCACGACGTCCTGGCACAGACCGGCCTGAGGACCGCCGACATCGGCTTCACCTGCTCCGGCTCCAGCGACTACCTCGCCGGCCGCGCCTTCTCCTTCACCCTCGCCCTCGACGGCGTCGGCGCCTGGCTGCCGATCTCCGAGTCGCACGTCGAGACGGACGGCGCCTGGGCCCTGTACGAAGCCTGGACCAAGCTGCTCACCGGAGACGCCGACACCGCGCTCGTCTACTCCTACGGCAAGTGCTCGCCCGGCTCCGTCCGCGATGTCCTCACCCGCCAGCTCGACCCGTACTACCTCGCCCCCCTGTGGCCCGACACCATAGCGCTCGCCGCCCTCCAGGCCCAGGCACTCATGGACGCCGGACACACCGACGAACCCGCGCTCGCCGCCGTCGGCGCCCGCAGCCGCTCCGACGCCACCGCCAACCCCCACGCCCAGCTCACCGGCCGCGTACCGCAGGGCGACTACGTGGTACGGCCGCTGCGCACCGGTGACTGCCCGCCCATCGGTGACGGCGCCGCCGCCGTGATCCTCGCGGCGGGGGAGCGGGCCCGCCGGCTGTGCGAGCGGCCCGCCTGGATCCGGGGCATCGACCACCGCATCGAAGCCCACGGCCTGGGCGTGCGCGACCTCACCGACTCACCCTCCACCCGGCTCGCCGCCGAGAACGCGGGCGCCTTCGAACGGCCCGTCGACACCGCCGAACTGCACGCGCCGTTCAGCGCACAGGAGGTGATCCTGCGCCGGGCCCTCCGCCTCGGCGACAGCGTGCGCGTCAACCCCTCCGGCGGTGCCCTCGCCGCCAACCCCGTCATGGCCGCCGGACTCGTCCGCATCGGCGAGGCCTCCGCCCGCATCCACCGCGGCGCCTCCGACCGCGCCCTCGCCCACGCCACCTCCGGCCCCTGCCTCCAGCAGAACCTGGTCGCCGTACTCGAAGGGGATCCACGATGAGCAAGGAACCCGTGGCCGTCGTCGGGATCGGCCAGACCGGGCACGTGGCCGCCCGCCGGGACGTGTCGATCGCCGGACTCGTCCGCGAGGCCGCCCAACGCGCGCTGAGCGACGCCGAGTTGACGTGGGCCGACATCGACGCCGTCGTCATCGGCAAGGCGCCCGACTTCTTCGAGGGCGTGATGATGCCCGAGCTGTACCTCGCCGACGCGCTCGGCGCGGTCGGCAAACCCATGCTGCGGGTGCACACGGCGGGCTCCGTCGGCGGCTCCACCGCGCTCGTCGCCGCGAACCTCGTCGCCGCCCGCGTCCACGGCACGGTCCTCACCCTCGCCTTCGAAAAACAGTCCGAGTCCAACGCCATGTGGGGCCTGTCCCTGCCCATCCCCTTCCAGCAGCCCCTGCTCGCCGGAGCGGGCGGCTTCTTCGCCCCCCATGTGCGCGCCTACATGCGACGCAGCGGCGCCCCGACAGCATCGGCGCCCTCGTCGCCTACAAGGACCGGCGCAACGCCCTGAAGAACCCCTACGCCCACCTCCACGAACACGACATCACCCTGGAAAAGGTGGTGGCGTCACCCATGTTGTGGGACCCCATTCGCTACTCCGAGACCTGCCCGTCCTCCGACGGAGCCTGCGCCATGGTCCTCACCGACCGCGCCGGGGCCACCCGCGCACCCCGGCCGCCCGCCTGGCTGCTCGGCGGCGCCATGCGCAGCGAGCCCACCCTGTTCGCCGGCAAGGACTTCGTGTCCCCGCGGGCCGGCCAGGACTGCGCCGCCGACGTCTGCCGGCAGGCCGGCATCGCCGACCCGCGCCGGGACATCGACGCCGCCGAACTGTACGTGCCGTTCTCCTGGTACGAGCCCATGTGGCTGGAGAACCTGGGCTTCGCCGCGCAGGGCGAGGGCTGGAAGCTCACCGAGTCCGGCGTGACCGAGCTCGACGGGGACCTGCCCGTCAACATGTCGGGCGGCGTGCTCTCCACCAACCCCATCGGCGCCTCCGGCATGATCCGCTTCGCCGAGGCCGCCCTCCAGGTGCGCGGCCAGGCCGGAGAACACCAGGTGGACGGCGCCCGCAGGGTGCTCGGGCACGCGTACGGCGGCGGCTCCCAGTTCTTCTCGATGTGGCTCGTGGGCGCCGAGCCCCCCGACTCCTGACGGTCCCGCCGGAGCGGCCGGCCGGCCTGCCGGAGGGTTCTCCCCGCGTGCCCTGTCCGCCGTAGCGACCGGTCGCTAGGCTGACCCGCGGACGACGAACCGGGAGGAGCAGGGACGTGGCCGAGAGCACCATCCAGCAGCAGCCGTTCGCGGGCTGGGACAAGCCGGAGCTGGACCTCAGCAAGGCCGAGTGGCAGTCCAGCAGCCGCGGTCTGGGCGATGTCCAGATCGCCTTTGTCGAGGGCTTCATCGCGATGCGCAACAGCGGCCGGCCGGAGAGCCCCTCCCTGATCTTCACCCCCGCGGAATGGGGCGCCTTCGTCTCCGGCGCGCGGGAGGGCGAGTTCGACCTCACCTGACAGCTCGTCCGAAGCCGTACCCGGACCTGACGGTTCCTCGCCCCGCCTCACCTGAACCGGGGGTGTTCCGGCCGGATTTCCGGACACGCGACCGGCAGCGCCCCGCGGAGGCCGGACCTGAGCCAGGCTGGCCCCAGCAAGGGGGAGGTCGTGTTCCGGAGGTGAGGCAAGGATGAACGCTGCGCCGGTCATCGCCGCGGTCGACGGTTCCGCGGACAGCCTGCGGGCCCTGGACTGGGCCCTGGACGCCGCCCGCCGCCGCGCGGCACCGCTGCGCGTGGTGCACGTACGGCAGTACGCCGCCTGGGGCCAGGCCGACGTACTGGTCGCCGGGCCGCCCGAGGCGGAGGGCGATCCGGTGCTCGACGAGGTGCGCGGCCGGCTCGCGGACCACGCGGGGCCTCCGGCCGTGGAGTACCTCGCCCTGGAGGGCGTACCGGGTGCCGTCCTGCCCGAACTGGGGGGCGACGCCCAGCTCCTGGTGCTCGGCTCCCGGGGCCGCGGTGGCTTCGCCAGCCTGCTGCTCGGCTCCAACGGCCTCGCCGCCGCCCGGGACGCCGAGTGCCCGGTGGTCGTCGTACCCCGGCCGGGCCGGGAGGTGCACGGGGAAGGACCGGCAGAGCCCGGGCCCCGGGTCGTCGTCGGCCTGCACGTCGACAGCCCCGACGAGTCCGTCCTCGCCTTCGCGTTCGCCGAGGCCGCCCTGCGCGACGCCCGGCTCCAGGTGATCGCCGCCTACCCGTGGCCGGTGCAGACCTGGTCGGCGCCCGGCCAGCTGGTGCCGCCCCTGATCGACCAGGACTCCGTGGCGCACGAGACCCGCACCCTCGCCGAGGGCTTCCTCAGCCCGCACCGCGAGCGGCACCCCGGGGTACGCGCCGACGCCGAGGCGCTGCCCGGCGACGCGGCCGGCCACCTCGTCGCCGCCTCGAAGGACGCCGACCTGGTCGTCGTCGGCCGCCACCGGCGGCGGCTGCTCGCCCCGGCCCGCATGATGGGCTCGGTCACCCAGGCGGTACTGCTGCACGCGGCGAGCCCGATCGCGGTGGTGCCGCCCGCCCCACCACAGGAGTGAGGTCGAGGAGCGACGACAGGGGAGTGCGGTCGGCGCAGTGCGGTCGGGGCGCGAGGCCGGTACCGGCGAGGTGATGCAGGCGTGACGTCGGCTTAGCAGACCGCACCGTGCTCCGCAATCCGTCCGGTGCCGACGGACGCTCCGACCGCTGTGGTGCGCCGCGCCATGGTGCCCGGACACACCCGAACCTATGGTTCCGGCACTCCCGGCTGGTTCCACCGCGCTCGGCGCGCCAGGCGCCGCCCCTGCGCGGGAGCGGCCGGGACCGTGTGTCCACCCGAAGGAGCCGCCATGTCACTGTCCCCGTTCAGCAGGGCACCCGGAGCGCCACCACGGGCCCGCCTGCTGCCTCGCCTCCTGCCCCGCCTTCTCGCCGTCCTCGCCGTCGTCCTCGGCACCGTGCTCGCCGGCCCCGCACCCCGGGCCCACGCCGCCGTCACGCTCACCCGGGTGAGCGACTTCGGCACCAACCCGGGCGCCCTCACCATGTACGTGTACCGCCCCGCCACCCTGCCGGCCCACCCGCCGGTGGTCGTGGCCCTGCACGGCTGCACCCAGAACGCCCAGGTCTACGCCGACGACTCCGGGCTGCCGCAACTCGCCGACCGTGACGGCTTCCTCCTGGTGCTCGCCGAGACCGGCACCGCCAACAACGCGAGCAAGTGCTTCAACTGGTTCCAGGCAGGCGACAATCAGCGCGGAGGGGGCGAGGCCCTGTCCGTCCGGCAGATGGTGAGCCGAGCCGTCACCGCCTACGACGCCGACCCGCAGCGCGTCTATGTCACCGGCCTGTCCGCCGGCGGCGCGATGACCGCGGTCATGCTCGCCGCCTACCCCGACGTCTTCTCGGCCGGCGCGGTCGTCGCCGGCCTGCCCTACGACTGCACCAGGGACAACAGCCCCTACACCTGCATGAACCCAGGCGTCGACCTGAGCCCGGCCGCGTGGGCCCAGCGGGTGCGGGACGCCTACCCGTCGTACGGCGGGCCGTGGCCGCGCACCGCCATCTGGTACGGCGACCAGGACAGCACCGTCGTACCGCGCAACGCCACCGAGCTGCGCGACCAGTGGACGGCCCTGCACGGCCTGTCCCAGACGCCCACGCGTACGACGACGATCGGGCCGGACGCCACCCGTCAGGACCAGTACCTGGCCGCCGACGGCACGGTCGCCGTCGAGGTCGACCGGGTCCCGGGCATCGGGCACGGCACCCCGGTCGACCCCGGCACCGGCAGCGAACAGTGCGGAAGCACCGGAGCCCCGTATTTCCTCGACTCGATCTGCTCCAGCCGCTGGATCGCCCGGTTCTTCGGCCTGGACACCAGCGACCCGGGCGACCCGGACCCGGACCCGGGCGGCGGCACCGCCGCCTGCTGGACGGCGAGCAACTACGCCCATGTACAGGCGGGACGGGCCACCACCAGCGGCGGCTACACCTACGCCAAGGGGTCCCAGCAGAACATGGGCCTGTACAACACGTTCGTCACCCACACCCTGAAGGAGTCGCCCCCGGGCTACTTCACCCTCGCCGACACCGGCTGCCCCTGACAGCCGGTCAGTGACCCACAAGGGCCGCCATGGTGCCCGACGCCGCCGAACGCGCCGTCATCATGGCGGCCCCACACATGTCCGGAACCCCCACACCACTCCTAACCTCCAGCGCGTCCCCAACCCGCCGGAGGAACCACATGCTTCCCCACCACATGCCACCGCTCGGCCCGCCCGGACGGCGCACCCGGGCCGCGCGGCGCACCGCCCGGCGCACCGCGCTGGGCGCCCTCTCCCTCGCCGCCGCCTGCTCCCTCCTGGTCACCCCCGCGACCGCCGCACCCGTCGCCCCGGGCACACCGGACGCCCACTGCGCGGAGCAGGCCCTGCTGCACGTCCCCGGCGCCGCCCGCCAGCAGGCCGACTGCCTGGACGAGCTGACCACCGCCGGGACCGTGGCCACCGGTCACACGGACCCGGCCGACTACGCGGGCCTCACCCCCAAGGACCTGTCCACGCCCAGCGGCGTCCCCGGCATCCAGATCGACGGCTACTTCCCGGACACCTCCACCACCAACACCAACCACGGCTGGCACCACGACTCCCAGTTCGTCATCCGGCTGCCCGACCACTGGAACGGCGGCCTGGTGGTCGCCGGCACCCCGGGCAACCGCGAGCAGTACGCGAACGACCGGGCCATCGCCGACTGGGTGCTCGCCCGTGGCTACGCCTACGCCGCCACCGACAAGGGCAACACCGGCACGGCCTTCTACCGCGACGGCCGCCGTCCCGGCGACGCCATCGCCGAATGGAACAGCCGCCTCACCCAGCTCACCCGCGCCGCGCGCACCATCGTCACCCAGCGCTACCACCAGCCCCCCACCCGCACCCTCGCCACCGGCATGTCCAACGGCGGCTACCTGGTGCGCTGGCAGCTCGAGCACCACCCCGAGCTGTACGACGGCGGGGTCGACTGGGAGGGCACCCTCTGGCGCACCGACGGCCCCAACCTGCTCACCTTCCTGCCGGCCGCGCTGCGCCACTACCCCGCCTACGCCGCCGGCGGCCCCGGCGCCACCGAGGCCGAGGCGGCGCTGCACCGGGCCGGCTTCCCGGCCGGCTCCGAGTTCCTGTGGCCGTACCACCACCAGGTCTACTGGGACCTCACCCAGCGGATCTACCGCGAGGAAGTCGACCCCGGCTACGACGGCGACACCGAGGCGGGCACCCCGTACTGCGCCTCCGGCACCCCGGCCTGCGACGCCGACTACGCCTACCCGGACCGGCCCGCCGCCGTCCACCGGGCGGTCGACCGCATCGCCCTGACCGGACGCATCGGCAAGCCCTTGATCACCCTCCAGGGCACCCTCGACGTACTGCTGCCGATCAGCCAGGACTCCGACGTCTACGCGCGCATGGTCCACCAGGCCGGCCGCGGCTCCCTGCTGCGCTACTACCGCATCGAGGACGGCACCCACACCGACTCGCTCGCCGATGCCTTCCCCGACCGGCTCCGCCCGATGGTGCCCTGCCACCGCTCGGCCTTCACGGCCCTGGAACGCTGGATCGCCGGAACCGGCCGCCCGCCCGCCGACCGCACCGTCGCCCGCCCGGCCGACGCGGACCCCGCCACCCTGCTCACCAGCTGCCCCCTGCGCTAGCCGATCACCCGGGCGCCCACAGGTCACCCACCGGAGCCCGGACACGTACCATGGCCGCATGTCGTTCCTCCGCCGCCGCAGCGCGACCCCCGCCGGACCCGACTTCGACGTGCTGGCCATGGACCCGGGCGACTGGCCGGGCAACCTCGGCGCGGGCCTGCTGCCCGCCCCCGACGGCACCTGCCAGGGCGTCTTCCTGCGTTACGACCTGTTCGGCGGACGCGGCCCCGCCATGATCATCGGCAACCTCCCCGAGGGCTCCCCGGCCCGTGACGTCGCCGAGGGCGAGATCCCCTTCGAGGTGGGGCAGCTGCTGCTGGCACTGGAGAACGACGAGGAGGTCACCGTCGTCGGCGTGGAGGACACCCCGGTGCTCCAGGGCGACAACCTCCTCATCGTGCGACGGCTGAAGCTCTCCGAGAGCCGGATCTCCTGTGTCCAGTTCGACCGCAGCGACGGCGTCCTCGTCACCATCGCCGCCTGGGACCGCCCGATCACCGACGACCTGTACGCCCTGCTGAAGCCGCTCCCGGCGGAGCTTTTCCAGCAGGGCTGAGAACAGGGACGGGCGCCGGGACAGACACCCCGGCTAGTGCGCCGCCGCTTCGAGCGTCACGTCCGCCGCACGGACGAACCCGACCCGGTGGCCGTACTGGATCTCGTAGTACAGGTCCTTGCCCACCACGACCCGGTGCGAGTCGGGAGTGAAGGTGACCGCGTAGTAGTACTCGCCCGGCACCTCGTCGCCGACCACGTACTTCTGCCCGGCCGGGATCGTGTAGGGCAGCGGCACCACCGACTGGGCGGGGACGTCCGCCGGGTAGGCCTCCTTCTCCGGGTAGGCGCGGCCGTACACCGGGACGCTCGTCAGACCGTCCCTCGGCGTCACCACGAGGCCCCTCGCCGGTACGGCCGCCGGGTCCTCGGACGGGTTGCGGAACCAGGCCTTCTGCCCCAGGTACCAGATGGCCGTCCAGTCGCCCCAGCGGTCGGCCACCGCGAACTGCTGGCCGGTGGAGACCCGTGAGGACAGATCGTTCACCCCGTCGGTCGGGTCGGTCTTCAGGCCGATGTCCTTGACCAGCGGGGCGGTCACGTCATGGTCGGTGTACAGCCGGACCTCGCTGGAGCCGTGCGCCGCGCACGGCTCGCCCTTGGTGGTGCAGCCGGTGTACACGGGCCGGTTCGAGGCGTAGTCCGGCAGGATCGTCACCACTGAGGCGTGCCGGCCGGCCGTGGGCCGGAACGGGTGGCCGAGCAGCTGGAAGTAGTGCCGCCAGTCCCAGTAGGGGCCGGGGTCCGTGTGCATCCCCGGGACGGTGGACGCGGTCGGGCCGGGCACGTTGTCGTGGCCCAGGACGTGCTGCCGGTCCAGCGGGACGTCGTACGTCCGGGCCAGGTACCGCACCAGCCGCGCCGAGGACCGGTACATCGCCTCCGTGTACCAGGCGTCCGGCGAGGCGAGGAAGCCCTCGTGCTCGATGCCGATCGACTTGGCGTTGACGTACCAGTTGCCGGCGTGCCACGCCACGTCCTTGCCCTTGACGTGCTGGGCGATCAGACCGTCGGTGGAGCGGATCGTGTAGTTCCAGGAGACATAGGTGGGGTCCTTGATGAGGTTCATGACCCCGTCCCAGGCGCCCTCCGTGTCATGGATGACGATGTACTTGACGCTCTGCGACGCCGGGCGGTCGCCGAGGTCGTGGTTGCCGTAGTCGTTGTCCCCGAACTCCTCGTAGGGCGCCGGAACCGACACACAGGACACCGACTTCGGGCACTCGGTGCCGTCCGTGGGCAGCGTGCGCAGGCCGGCCCGCTCCAGCCGGCCGGTGTCGGCGGTCAGCCGCGGCTGGGAGGCCAGGGCCACCTGCTGGCCGTCGTCCGTGACGCGCTCCTCGCCGGTGCGCAGCACGTCGTACACGTCGTCGGCGTACGCGGCGGCGGTCGCCCTGTCGTCCGCCCCGGAGAACCGGGCCACCGCGCCGTACCAGTCGGCCGGGTCGGCGCTCAGCGGTTCGCCCAGCTCCTTCTGCGCGGCGGCGAGCAGCGCGGCGCCGCCCGCCACGTTCGCCGCCGGGTCGGTGCGCAGCTCCTCGGCGGGGAGGCCGGTCAGCTCCGCGGCCCTCGGCAGCGTCTTCAGACGGGCCGGGACCGCCGACTCGGCCGGCACCTCGACGACGGGGTGCAGGGCGGCACGGGCACTGTCGCCCCGGGCGTCCTCCGTACCCTCGGCGAAGTGCTCCGCGGTCGCGAGCGCGGTCCGGGCGTCGGTGAGGTGCATCGGGCCGTAGCCGCCGGTCACGCTCGGCGCGCCGCCGTGCGCGTCCCAACGGGACTGGAGATAGGAGACGGCCAGCAGAACGCTCTGCGGCACGTGGTAGTCGGCCGCCGCGGTGGCGAACGCCTGCTGCAGCCGGTGCGTGGCGGAATCCGCGGCGGTGGGGGCCGGGGCCGCGCCGAGCAGGGGCAGCAGCAGGGCGGCGGAGGCGAGCGGGACGGCGGTCCGCCGTAGACGTCTGTGGCCGGGTGTGGACGTGGGGTCGGTGGCGGATCCTCGCAATGCGGCCTCCTGTGACGGGCGGGGCGTGGCGGGGCGTACGGCGCTGAGCTGGGTCAGTGGTACCGGCTTGCCGACGATCCGTCAATGATGCCTTCGGGACAGCGATTTCCCACGTCACGGAGGGTTTCCGGCGAGTTTCGCGGCGGCGGTGCGCGGGCCTGCGCGGCGTCACTGGCATACACCAGTGGCTGTGGACGCCCAGGCGTGCGAGGAAGGCTCCGCGGTGCGCCGCCGCTCAGGACGCACCGCGGAGAGCCATCGCCCCGTCAGCGAGTGCCGACCGCCGCGCGGACGGCCTTGCGGGCCATCTGGCAGTCGTCGTGCAACCGCCGGAGCAGCAGCCGCTGTTCCTCGCCGGACGGCATGGCACCGGGGTGGGCCGAGGCCGGTGCCGCCGGGGCCGTGTCGTGCATCGAACGCTGCACGGCCGTCTCGTACCTACGGATCTCCCGGGTCAGCAGGAGCATCAGGTTCACCAGGAAGGCGTCCCGGGAGGCCGTACCCGCCGACTGGGCGATCTGGCTGATCTGCCGCCGGGCCACCGGCGCGTCCCCGAGGACCAGCCACAGCGTCGCCAAGTCGTACCCCGGCAGATACCAGCCCGCGTGCTCCCAGTCCACCAGCACTGGACCGGCCGGTGACAACAGGATGTTCGACAGCAGGGCGTCGCCGTGGCAGAACTGGAGCATGCCGTGCCGGCCCACCTCGTGGGCGATGCCGTGCAGCAGCTTCTGCAGGTCGCCGAGGTCCCGGTCGGTGAGCAGGCCCAGCTCGTGGTACCGGGAGATCCGCGCCGCGTAGTCCAGCGGCATGTCGAAGGTGCCCGCCGGGGGCCGCCAGGCGTTCAGCCGGCAGATCGCACCGAGCGCGGCCCGGATGTCCGCGCGTGGTGGGGCCTCCATCGGATGCCGCTGGAACGCCGCCGTCCGGCCCGGCATCCGTTCGATCACCAGCGTGCAGTTGTCCGGGTCCGCCGCGATCAGCCTCGGCACCCGGACCGGCGGCCGGTGCCGGACGAACGAGCGGTATGCGGCTATTTCCTGGCGGCTCCGCTCCGCCCAGGCCGGTGAGTGGTCCAGGAGACACTTGGCGACGGCCGTGCTGCGCCCTGTCGTCCCGACGAGGAGGACGGACCGTCCGCTGCGCCGCAGGACCTGCACCGGGGCGAACTCCGGGCAGATCCGGTGCACCGAGGCGAGCGCGGTGCGTAGCTGCGCGCCCTGGGGGCCGGACAGGTCCAGCCTCCCGCTGAGCGGTTGGGTCCCGGGCTGGCCCGGCACCCGCCGGGCCCGGCCCGCGACCGGTACGGGACCGCCCGGGCGTGGCGCCGGGTCGAGGTAGGGCGCGCCGCCCGCCGGGCGGGGGCGCAGCGGCCGGGGCGGGGCGGACACGGAGGACGATGCTGCGTACATGGGAGAAACAGATCCCTTCGTGTGCCTGCGGTGCCTGCCTGTACGTCCGCGTTCCGAACTCATGCTCAGGTCCAGTGCCCCGTGAGCGTGGTTCCGGAAGCGTGCGCCCCCCGGCCCGGCCGTGCGGGTACACCCTGGGGAGTGTGCCCGTCATCGCCCGCCGTGCTCGGCCTCATACGGCCGTCATATGCGGGTGGCGACCGGGTCGGGGTGGCGCGTTCCTACCTGACACCCGATCGCCGGTGGCACACCATCTGGCGGACCCTGGCGAACCGTGGCGAATAGTCGCCCGGCAACCTCCACGGGGCTACTGTCAACTCAGCCGAGAACCTGGGGGCTTGACGTGAGCGGACAACCCAACACCCGCCTTGCGGACCTGTTCGGCCTGGCCGGCTGGTCCAAGGGTGAACTCGCGAGGCTGGTCAACCGGCAGGCGGCGGCCATGGGCCACCCCCAGCTGTCGACCGACACCTCCCGGGTGCGGCGGTGGATCGACATGGGAGAGATCCCGCGCGATCCGGTGCCGCGGGTGCTGGCGGCCCTGTTCACCGAGCGTCTCGGCCGTGTCGTGACCATCGAGGACCTAGGTCTGGTGCGGCACGGGCGTACGGGGAAACGGCAGAGCGACGGGATCCAGGAACATCCCGACGGTGTGCCGTGGGCGCCCGAACGGACCGCCGCGGTCCTCACCGAATTCACGGGAATGGACCTCATGCTCAACCGACGCGGCTTGGTGGGCGCGGGTGCAGCGCTCGCCGCGGGATCCACACTCAGCAGCGCCATGCGCGACTGGCTGCACACCGACCCGGCCCTGAAGGCCGACGCCCCTGTCCTCGACGACCCCCTGCACGCCGACCCCGCCGGGTTCGACCGCTACGAGGCCGCCCCCATCGGGTCCCAGGAGATCGAGGAACTGGAGCGCTCGGTCGAGGTGTTCCGCGCCTGGGACGCGGCCCGTGGCGGCGGGCTGCAGCGCAAGGCGGTCGTGGGCCAGCTCAACGAGGTGGGCGGCATGCTCGCCTACCACCATCCACCCCACCTCCAGCGGCGCCTGTGGGGCGTCGCGGCCAACCTCGCCGTCCTCGCGGGCTGGATGTCGCACGACGTCGGTCTGGAGCCCACGGCACAGAAGTACTTCGTCATCGCCGCCCACGCCGCCAGAGAGGGCGGTGACCGGCCGCGCGCGGGTGAGGCGCTGTCCCGGGCGGCCCGGCAGATGGTGCACCTCGGCCGGCCGGACGACGCCCTCGACCTGATGAAGCTCGCCCAGTCCGGCGCAGGAGACCGCCTGCAGCCACGGACGAAGGCGATGTTCCACACGATCGAGGCCTGGGCGCAGGCGTCGATGGGCAAGGGCCAGGCGATGCGCCGCACGCTCGGGCAGGCGGAGGACCTCTTCGTCTCCGACGGGCAGGACGTGGAACCGCCGGACTGGATGCAGACCTTCAAGGACGAGGATCTGTACGGCATGCAGGCGCTCGCGTACCGCACGCTGGCGGAGTTCGACCCGGGCGCCGCCGCGCACGCCCAGTACTACGCGGAGAAGGCCCTCGCCCTGCGCGTCGACGGGCGGGAGCGGTCGAAGATCTTCGACCATCTGTCCATGGCGTCGGCCTGCTTCATCGCCGACGACCCCGAACAGGCCGACCGCTACGCCCGGCTGGCCCTGATGTCGATGGGCTCGAACTCCTCCCGGCGCACCTGGGACCGGCTGCGGCAGATGTACCGGCTGACCGCGGAGTACGCCGGCTATCCGAAGATCCATGAGCTGCGGGAGGAGATCAGGCTCGCCCTGCCCAAACAGAGGGCCAAGGCGGACGGCAACAGCACACAGGCGTAAGGGGCCTGTGCGCCGCCCGACCCGTCGGGTCGGTCATGTGGTGACCGTCAGGTCGTGACCTTGGCGACGAGCACGCACGCGTCGTCCTCGCGCCCGGATCCACCGAACTCCTCGACGACCGTTCGCACACAGTCCTGCGCGGTGCGCGCCGCGCCGAACCGTGGGGCGAGGCCGAGAAGCCGGTCCACAGCCGCCGTCCTGCCGTGGCCCGACATCAGCCCGTCGGTGTGCAGGAGGAGCAGGTCGCCCGGGAGCAGGGTGACGACGGACTGTCCGTAGACGGCGCCCGAGGAGGCGCCGAGCAGCACGCCGTCCGGTGTGTCCAGCACGCGCCCCGTCCCGTCGCGGTACAGCAGCGGGGCGGGGTGTCCTGCCTGCGCCCAGACCAGCGTGCGGGTTTCGGGCCGGTAGCGGCAGCAGACGGCGCTGCCGAGGGCGGGCTGCACGGTGGTGTCGAGTAACTGGTTGAGCAGGGTGAGCAGTTGACCGGGCTCCGTGCCGGCCATCGCCATCCCGCGTACGGCGCCCAGCAGCGTGGCCATGCCGGAGGCGACGGCGACGCCCTGGCCGGTGAGGTCGCCGACGCTGAGCAGCGTCTGGCCGTCGGTCAGCTCCAGGGCGTCGTACCAGTCGCCGCCGAGCGGCGTGGCGGTCGCGGCCGGGAGGCGGTGGGCCGCCAGGTCCAGCGCGCCCGGCCCCTGGCGCGGGAGCCGCTGGGAGCCGCGCCATGGCGGCAGCACGGCTTCCTGCAGCTCTGCCGCGATCCGGTGCTCGGTCTGCTCCTGCCGGCGGTGTCGGTGCAGCGAGTCACGGGTCTCGCGCACCGTCCGCTGGCTGCGGCGCAGTTCGCTGACGTCGCGCAGCACGGCCCACATGGACGTCGTGCCGCCGTCGGCGCCGAGCACCGGCTCGCCCATCATGTGCACGGTCCGCACGGAGGCGTCGGGCCGTACGACACGGAACTCGCCGTCGATCGGCTTGGCGTCGACCAGGCAGTCCGTGACCATCGCGGTGAGTGTCGGCCGGTCCTCGTCCACCACCAGGCTGGGCAGCTCGTCCAGGGTGAGGGCCGGGCGGGCCGGATCGAGGCCGAGGATCTGGTACAGCTCGCCGGACCAGGTGGCCTCGTCCGTCAGCAGGTTCCACTCGGCGCTGCCGACGCGGCTGAGCAGCGAGCCGCTCGGGGCGGCGGCCGGCGCGGGCCGTGCCGCGGGCGGCGCCGCGGGCTCGGCCGGGGCGGGCTGCGGGCCGTCCCGCAGCTGGGCCAAGTGGGCGTCCAGATCGTCGAGTTGGTGCAGGGCTAGGTCGCACAGGGCGCGCTGCCAGCGTTCCTCGGGGTCCGCACCGTCGCTCCGGGTGTCCCGCCGTACGGCGTCCACGTCACCCTTGAGCCGCCGCGCCTGCGTTATCAGCGCCTCGACCGAGCCGCGCCCGGGCGGCTGGGCGGCTGGGTGGTCCGCGGAGACTGGGGACGGCATGACGCACTCCGATGCGGGACGGTACGACGGGGACGACGGGGGACCGCTACGACTGTCGCACAGCCCGCGACGCCCTGTAAGGGATTTGGCAACACACGATACGGTGGTGCTTCCGGCATATGCCAGAGTCTTCCCGGAGTGATCCGCGGGTACGAATGACGTACGCGCAGGGTTGGCCAAGCCGTAGCAACGGTACGCGAGTTGAGCCAGGCGACGGCGTCCGCGCCCAGTGTTCAAGCGTGTGTTCGACGCTTCTCTGTTCCATGGCGATGCGGAGCGGCCGGTACCTGCCGAACTCTGACCGGAATTGACGGCATGCGACAGGGTGGCGCGGACTCCTTAAGAGCATGGACATCACCGTCGAACAGCTCGCCGAGGCCCGGCTCGTCACCGCCCAGGACCAGGAGGTCCCGGTGTCCGCCACGCTCCGCTACACCGCCGACGACCCCCTCGCCGTGTTCGTGGACTTCCCGGCCGAGGCCGCGCTGCACGGCGAGGAGGTCACCTGGACCTTCGCGCGCACCCTGCTCGACGAGGGGCTGAGGGCCCCGTCCGGCCACGGGGACGTGCAGATATGGCCGTACGGCCGCACCCGGACGGTCGTGGAGTTCCACTCCCCGCACGGCATGGCCCTGCTGCTGTTCCCGGCGTCGGTGCTGCGGCGCTTCCTGGTGCGCACGTACGCGGTGGTGGCGAACGGGCACGAGGACGTGGAGAGCGTGGTGGAGCGGGGGCTGAGCGCGTTGTTCGGCGGGGTGTGAGCCGGCGCGGGAAGTGGTTGGGGCCGATCCCTCGCGATCTCCTCGGAGATCACCGACTCGCCTCGAGACGACCGACTCGGCTTCCTCGGCGGTGAAGTTCACCCCGGAGCCTGCGCCGCCTGCCTCAGCGGCTGGGCACGGCGTACAGGTCCGGGCGCGGGGCGAGGTCGACGGCCACCCGGCCTCCGGTCTCCAGCGCCCGGACCCCCGCCTCGGCGACGACGGACGCCGCGTAGCCGTCCCACACGTCCGGCCCGGTGACCTCCCCGCGCCGGGTCGCGTCGACCCACGCCTGCAGCTCACGGTCGTAGGCGTCGGCGAAGCGGACGAGATAGTCCTGCGCCACCTCTTCCCGGGCGCCGTCCCGGGTGGTGACCACCATGGTGTGCTCGTCCCCGATCCGGGCGCTGCCCGCCTCGCACACGGCCTCGCAGCGCACCTGGTAGCCGAAGCCGCTGTTCACGAAGACCTCCACGTCCACCAGGGCGCCGCGCTCGGTCTCGAACAGCACGAACTGCGGGTCGAGAAGGCCCTCGGGGGCGCCCGAGGACGGTGTGGGCCGCAGCACGGTGACCGCCGTCAGCTCCTGCCCGAGCAGCCAGCGGGCCGCGTCGATCTCGTGCGAGACGGAACTGTTGATCAGCATGGCGCTGGTGAAGCCGGCGGGGGAGGACACGTTGCGGTGCGTGCAGTGCAGCATCAGGGGCCGGCCCAGACCGCCCCCGTCCAGCAGGGCCTTCAGCCGCCGGTACTCGGGGTCGTAGCGGCGCATGAAGCCGATCTGCGCCAGTCGGCGGCCGAGCGCCGCCTCGGCCTCCACGACCCGCAGGGCACCGGCGGAGTCCGGCACCATGGGCTTCTCGCACAGCACGGGCAACCGGCGGGCGAAGGCGGCGAGCAGCGCCTCCTCGTGCGCGGGGCCGGGGGAGGCGATCAGGACGGCCGCCACACCGGGCGCGTCGAGCGCGGCCACCGGGTCCGTGTGCACGCTGACCCCGTCGAGCCCGGCCACCGCTGACGCGGCGCGCTCGGCATCAGGGTCGGCCACCGCCGCCACCCTGGCTCCGCTGACCACCTGGTCGAGCCGTCGTATGTGATCGGCCCCCATGTGCCCGGCACCCAGTACCGCCACACCCAGCAGGTCACCCATGTGTGCGCTCCCTTACGCCGACGATCACGCCGTAGCGTACGCCGACGCAAGGGCGGGCCCTCAGGGTCAGTACCGCAGCACTCCCGCGATGCCGTGGGCGTCGTCCAGCGTGCCGTCGGGCACGAAGCGCACCTCGGCGCCCGTCTCCAGACACTGCTCGACGATCTCGTCCACGATGTCGTCGCGGGCGTCCAGGTCGCCGGGTTCGGCCGGCACCAGATGCTCGCCGAGATCGCGGACGGTGGCCCGGAAGTTCTCCTCCACGGCCAGCAGCCGGACCCGGCCCTCGCGGGCGCTCTGCCACAGCTCGTCCAGCCCGGCCGCGTACGTCCGGTGGCCGCGCGCCGAGGTCAGCTCCCCGACGACGGCCGTGGCGTCCTTGCGGGACTCCTCCGTCAGCACCGGGCGCAGTGCCTGCCGGACCGCGTCGGGGCCGGCGTGCCCGAGGCCGCCGTGCGGGACGTGGACGGCGGACTTGGCGACGCTGCCGACCTCGTCCAGCAGGGACAGCGCCGCCTGCTCGCCCATGACGTAGAGCGGCCGGGGCTGCTCGCGCAGGACCGTGCTCATGGCGGTGTCCGCCTCGCGCAGGAACTGCCGGGTGCCCTCGTCGCGGAAGGTGCTCGGCAGATCGCCGATCTGCATCTGACGCTCGGCGTCGAAGTTCTCCCGTCTGCGCTCCAGCGGGAAGCCGCCCAGGTGGTCCTCGACGACCCGGTCCGGGCCGCCGCTCCACAGGGTGACGCGGTCCGCGGAGACGGACAGCACCCAGTAGGGCCGCTCGGCCGTGTGCGCGGCGACCAGGTTGCGGGTGAGGAAGGTGTCGGACAGCACCACCCTCTCGGGGACGGGCCGGGCCAGGGACCAGACCTGGTGCTCACCCGGCGCGGCGAAGATCACCAGGCCGTCCTCGGCGTGCGTCAGATCGACCTCCGCGAGGGCCCGGTCGAGCTGTGCCTCGACGTCGGCGCGCCGCTCGCGGGTGACGGCGGGGTCGGACTCCAGGCGCCTGCGCGCCTCGGTCAGCGCGTTGCGCAGCCGGACCGGATCCTGGCCGCTTCCGCGCTCCCGGCGGTGCGTCGGGGTCAGCACGGAGACTGCCGGATAGGGGCGCGGGCGCCGCAGTTCGGCGAGGGTCGCGGGACTCAGTGCGTGCTCCATGACACGACGATAGGGCGGATTCACCTTTACGGCATTCGGGGTAATCCGGGCCTCGCCACCTTCGCCGACCACCGCCCGGAATCCCGGCTGACGGCGGTGACGTGGGCGCCGCCGCCGGTTACCGTACTCGTCGGTAACCGGACCGTGCCGCACCCAGGAGGCCCTCATGCCGCAGCTCGACGTCGACGGGGCGAGGCTGACGTACGACGACGAGGGACCGCGCGACGCGGTCGAGGTGCCCGTGGTGTTCGTGCACGGCTGGACCGCGAACCGGCACCGCTGGGACCACCAGATGGCGCACTTCTCCGCACGGCGCCGGGCGATCCGGCTGGACCTGCGCGGACACGGTGAGAGCACGGGCACCGGGGCGCGGACCATCGCCGAGCCGGCGCGGGACGTCGTCGCACTCCTCGATCACCTCGGCGTGGAGCGGTGTGCGCTGGTCGGCCACTCGATGGGCGGGATGATCGCGCAGACCGTCGCCCTCGCGCACCCCGCGCGGCTGGAGCGGATGGTGCTGGTCAACTCCATCGGCCGGATGGCCTACAGCCGCGGCCGGGGCCTGTTGCTGGCGGCCTCCACCCTGGTGCCGTTCCGGCTGTTCGTGGCCGCCAACATCCGACGCGCTTTCGCGCCCGGCCATCCGCGCGAGGAGGTCCGGGCGCACATCCGCGCCTCCGCCGCCACACCGCGCGAGGTCGTCATGACCCTCTATGGCGCGATGCGGGCCTTCGACGTCCTGGACCGGGCCGGGGAGATCGCCGTACCGACCCTGATGGTGCACGGCTACCACGACGTCCAGCTGCCGGTGCGGCAGATGCTCCGGCTGGCCAAGGCCTACCCCGACGCGGTCGTCCGCGTCCTGGACGCCGGCCACGAACTGCCGGTGGAGAAGCCGGCCGAACTGACCGGGGCGCTGGACTCGTTTCTGACCGCGAAGCCGTAGCGACGGCCTACCGCTCCGGCCGCTTGAGGAAGTTTTTGCCCGTGGCCGGTTCATTTCGCCCGATGCCCGGTGGCGGGCCTGTCCGTGGATTTTGCTGGGGCAAAACGCGGCTGAAATCATGGGGCAGTCGCCCGTGCCGTGTTACAGCCCAGTTGACTCGGGCGACCATCCGACGGACGCTCGTCATATAGGTGCTCGATACAACTGGTTCGCCCGGCCGGTCCTCCGCGACCGCGAAAGCGCAGGTGAACGCGTGCTGAGGCGCAGCCGGAGGCAGGAGGTAGCGCATGTGCGGCATCACCGGATGGGTCTCCTTCGACCGTGACCTGGCGACCGAGGCCACCACATTGCATGCGATGACCGAGACGATGGCCTGCCGGGGCCCGGACGACCGCGGCACCTGGTCCGAGGGCCCCGCCGCCCTGGGACACCGCCGGCTCGCCATCATCGACCTCCCCGGCGGCCGTCAGCCGATGTCCCTGCGGACCCCCGAGGGCACCGTCGCCCTCGTCTACTCCGGGGAGACCTACAACTTCACCGAACTGCGCCGGGAACTCACGGACCGCGGCCACCGGTTCACCACCGACTCCGACACCGAGGTCGTGCTGCACGGCTACCTGGAGTGGGGCGACGCCGTCGCCGAACGGCTCAACGGCATGTACGCGTTCGCCGTGTGGGACGGCCGCCACGACAAGCTGGTGATGATCCGCGACCGCATGGGCATCAAGCCGTTCTACTACCAGCCCACCGACGACGGCGTCCTCTTCGGCTCGGAACCCAAGGCCATCCTCGCCAACCCGCTGATCCGGCCCCGCGTCACGCTGGACGGCCTGCGCGAGCTGTTCGTCATGATCAAGACGCCGGGCCACGCCTTCTGGGACGGCATGCGCGAGGTGGAGCCCGGCACGGTCGTCACCGTCGACCGCTCCGGCCTGTCCACCCGCGTGTACTGGCGCCTGGAGACCCGCCCGCACACCGACGACCGCGGCACCACCATCGCCACCGTGCGCTCGCTCCTCGACGACATCGTGCGCCGCCAGCTCGTCGCCGACGTGCCGCGCTGCACCCTGCTCTCCGGCGGACTCGACTCCTCGGCCATGACCGCCCTGGCCGCCCGGCAACTCGCCGCGCAGGGCGAGAAGGTGCGCAGCTTCGCCGTCGACTTCGTCGGCCAGACCGACAACTTCGTCGCCGACGAACTGCGCGGCACCCCCGACACGCCCTTCGTGCACGACGTGGCCCGGCTCGCCGGCACCGACCACCAGGACATCGTGCTCGGCGCCGACGCCCTCGCCGACCCCGCCGTCCGCGCCCAGGTCATCCGGGCCCGCGACCTGCCGTCGGGTCTCGGCGACATGGACAGTTCGCTGCTGCTGCTCTTCCGCGCCATCCGGGAGAAGTCCACGGTGGCCCTGTCCGGCGAGTCCGCCGACGAGGTCTTCGGCGGCTACCTCCAGTTCTTCGATGAGGAGGCGCGCCGCGCCGACACCTTCCCGTGGCTGACGACCATGGGCCGCCACTTCGGCGAGGACGCCGGCGTGGTGCGCGCCGACCTCGCCAAGTCCCTGGACCTGGAGAGCTACGTCGCCGACGGCTACCGCACCGCCGTCGCCGGCATCGACCGGCTGGACGGCGAGAGCGACTTCGAGTACCGGATGCGGCAGATCAGCCACCTGCACCTGACCCGCTTCGTGCGCATGCTGCTCGACCGCAAGGACCGCATGAGCATGGCCGTCGGACTGGAGGTCCGGGTGCCGTTCTGCGACCACCGCCTGGTCGAGTACGTCTACAACGCGCCCTGGGCCCTGAAGTCCTTCGACGGCCGGGAGAAGAGCCTGCTCCGGGAGGCGGCGGCGGACGTCCTGCCGCGCTCGGTGTACGAGCGCGTCAAGAGCCCGTACCCGTCCACGCAGGACCCCCGGTACGCCCGCGCCCTCCAGGAGCAGGCCAAGGAACTGCTCGCCCGGCCCTCCCACCCCGTCTTCGACCTCGTCGACCGGGACCGGGTCCGGCAGGCCGCCGAACGCGAAGAGCCGGTCAGCACCCAGGCGGCCCGGCGCGGCCTGGAACGCACCCTGGACCTCGCGGAGTGGCTGGACCTCTACTCGCCCGAGGTGGTGCTCGACTGAACTGATCAGCCGAGCCCGATGGCGCGGTCAGCGGCCGCCGCCGACCGCTGCCACCACGTGGTCACCGGCTCCCACACCAGCACCTGGCGCCCGGTGCCGAGCCGCCCCGCGGTGAAGGAGCGGCCCCAGTGCGCGGCCGACGCCGCCACCCCGACCCCCACCACCCGGCGGGCCTCCGGGTCCGCCGGGTCGGCGATGGTCCGCACGTCGGCGTAGGCCGTGCCGCCCGCCGCGAGCCGGTAGGTGCCCGTGCCGCCCTCCGGCACGGGCAACGCGATCCCGTCCAGGTCCCCGAAGGTCACCGTGGGCACGCGGTCGACGGCACACGCGCGCGGCCCGTGGTTGGTGACGCTGGTGCGCAGCACGGTCGGGTGGCCGGCCACGGCCTTCGCCCGGATCGTCAGCGCCTTCTCGGTACAGCGGGCGGGCAGGTCCTGGCCGGTGGCGGCCTGGCTCTGCGGAGCGGTCAGCAGCAGGGCCGCCACGGCGGCCGAGGCGGCGGGTACGGCGGTGACGGCGCGCATGCGCATGACGGGCTCCCTGTCGCGGTCACGTACGGGATACGGCGGGATACGGCGGCCTGGGCGCGCCTTGTCGAGTGGGACGGCCGACGCGGCCGGGAGGTTGCCCCGGTGCACGGCATTCACCCGGATGCGCCACGTTCGACACCGGCCGGCGCGGAGGGAGACCGGCGGCCGGAGGCGTGCGGCCCTCAGCCGGTGCTGTCCGAGGTGACATTCTGGCGGGTCGCGTCGGCCGGGCAGGAGCTGCCGCTCGCGGGCAGCGAGCCGTACAGCAGGAAGTCATTGACCTTGCGGTGCACACACATGGAGGACGAGTACCCGGTGTGGCCCTCGCCCTTGTTGTCGAGCACCACCGCCGACGGGCCGAGCCGGTGTGCCGTCTCCACGGTCCACCGGTACGGCGTCGCCGGATCACCGCGCGTGCCGACGAGCAGCATCTTCGCGGAGCGCACGTTCTTCACCCGGTCGCGGATGAAGTCGGTGCCCTTGGGCCGGCCGTAGCACAGCAGCAGCTGGGTGAGCCGGTAGCGGCCGAAGACCGGCGAGGCCTGGTCGTAGGCGGCCCGCAGGTCCTTCAGGTCCTTGGTGAGCCGTGCGGCGGTGGGCCGGTCGGGGTCGTCCGCGCAGTTGATCGCCATCAGCGCGGCCGGCAGGTTGTCCGCCGGGACGTCCTGGGCGTCGACCAGCCCGCCGTCCGTCCGGGGCCGCTCACGGGGCAGGCCGATGCCGCCCGTGGCGAAGGCCATGACGCGCCGGGTGTCGCCGTCCTCGATCAGCGAGGCCAGCGCCCGCTCCAGCGAGGGCCACAGCTCCCTGCTGTACAGAGCCTGCCCGATGGCGCCCACCAGGTCCTGGCCGGAGAACGAGCCGCCGAAGTCCGTGGGCACCGGGTTCTCGTCGAGCGAGCGCACCAGCCGGATCACCTTGGCCCCGGCCGCGCGCCGGTCCTGCCCGAACGGACAGCCGAGGTCCGTCGCACACCAGTCCAGGAAGTCGTCCAGAGCCGTCTGCTGCCCCTCGGCCCCCGCCACCCCCTGCTCGGCCAGCGACTCGGTCAGCGTGTCCACGCCGTCCAGGACGATCCGGCCGACCTTGCCGGGGAACTGCGCCGCGTACACCGCGCCGAGCCGGCTGCCGTAGGAGAAGCCGAGGTAGTTGAGGTGGTCGTCGCCGAGCGCCTGGCGAATGACGTCCAGGTCGCGGGAGGCGTTCACGGTGCCGATGTGCGGCAGCACCGGGCCGGAGAACCGGGCGCACTGGTCGGCGGCCTGCCGCAACCGCTCGAGCAGCGTCCGCGGATGACGGATGTCGGCGTCCTTCTCCGTCACGGCCGAGGCCACGTCGCTGCCCTCGCCGCAGCTGACGGGGGAGGACCGGCCGACCCCGCGCGGGTCGAAGGTGACCAGGTCGTAGCCCTTGGTCAGGTCCATGAACTGCTTGCCCTCGGCGGCCAGCGCGGGGATGCCGGCGCCGCCCGGGCCGCCGAAGTTCAGCAGCACCGAGCCCTGGGACGCCCCGCTGGCGCGGTAGCGGGCCAGTGCCACGTCGAGCGTCCCGGCGCGTGGCCGCGCGTAGTCGAGCGGGACGGTGACCTTCGCGCACTGCAGGTCCTTCGGCATGTCCCTGCCCCGACAGGCGGCCCAGGTCAGCTTCTGCCGGTAGAACCGGGACAGGTCGGGCTGCGGCTGGTCGGCGGCAGCCGCGGGCAGCCCGGCTCCGAGCAGCGCGAGAGCGAGGGCCGAGGCACCCGCGCAGCGCCGGACGGCGGGCCGTGTGGACAGCTTGGCCAGCATCGTTCGCCTCCCGGGGCGCCCGCCGCGGACCGGGACGGCGCCCTCGGAACAGGTTAAGCGGGCCCCGGACGGCCCGCCTCCGGGCGAGCGGAGCGGCTCCCTCCGGGGTAGCCTGCGCGGCCTTCATGCCCCGTTGGTGATCTTTCAGCGGCTTTACATGCAGTTCGATAACCGTGCCGCTCGATGGGGTGAAAGACCGATTAGCCATAACTCCGATTGGTTCGACTCCGTTTTAGGTGGTGCGGGTGAGTGCTCGCGATGATGTCTGGAAGGCAGGGAACCTATGAGACGGGCTACCCGAAACGGTGTGATCGCCGTCGCCGCCGCGTCCGGCGCGATGGCCGTGGCGCTGCCGGTGTCCACCGCCTTCGCGGCGGGCGGGGCCGACGCCCACGGTTCGGCGGCCGGCTCGCCCGGGCTGGTCTCCGGCAACGGCATCCAGCTGCCGGTGCATGTGCCGGTGAACGTCTGCGGCAACACGGTGGACGTCGTGGGGCTGCTCAACCCGGCCGCGGGCAACGCGTGCGCGAACACCGGCGGCGGGAAGAGCGGCGGTACGGGGAAGAACAGCGGCACGGGGAAGGACGGGGCGTCGGCCGCGTCCGGCGGGGCCTCCGCCCGCGGCGGTGCCGAGGACTCGCCCGGAGTGCTCTCGGGCAACGGCATCCAGCTCCCCGTCGACCTGCCGGTCAACGTCAGCGGGAACAGCGTCGACGTCGTCGGCATCGGCAACCCGGCCCACGGCAACCAGTCGGTCAACGGCCCCGGCGACGAGCCGACCCGGCCCCCGCGGACCCCGGTTCCGACGTCCCGGGCCCCGAAGCCGCCGGCCCCCGTCCGGTCGCACCCCGCCCCGCACCCGGCGACCTCCACGCTGGCCCACACGGGAGCGGACGTGACGGCCCCGGCCGTCGCCGGCAGCGCCGCGCTCCTCCTCACCGGCGCGGTCCTGTACCGCCGCTTCCGCCCGGGCCGCCCGCACTGACGCGCCCCCCACACGGCCCCACCGGACCCCGGCCCGGCGGGGCCGTGCCCTCCGGGGGTGGCACAGAACGGTCCCGGTCCGGCGCACACGCCGGCAAGCGCCGCATGCGGGGGCGGAGGCGGAGACGGTCGGCAAGGCGGAACCGTACCCATCGGTCCCCGGTTCCGTGCGAGCGGCTGCGTCGAGCGCCGGCCCGGTGGGAACGTGTCCTCCGCGCGGTGGGGTGGAGCGGTGGCCGCTCGGGCAGGGGAGGGCCGGCTGCATGGCGACCGAGACCCGGTCATGACGTGTGCGCAGCGCCCGATGCCGCACGCCCCGCAGAGCGGCCGACGGCATGGCGACCCCGATCCGGCCGATCCCCGCGTCCCCCACGCCCCGCTTTTTCGAGAAGGTGGCCGACCTCGGCTCCTTCCGAGGAGGTGGCCGACCTCCCGATACCCCAGCATCCCCCAACTCCCTTGCCGCGCGCGCGGAGTCCGGCCGCAACGGCCGATCTCCCCGTGGCGCGGCCCCCGTTGATCCGGAAGGATGCTGTGGGCGGGCCGGCGGACGGCCGTGCCGTGTGGCAGCCCCCTCGACGGAAACGGAGCGCATCGATGACCTCGGCGACCCCCCACGACCTCGTCGTCACCCAGGCCACCCTCGACGACTGGCCGGTGATCAGCGGGTGGGCGGCCGCGGAGGGCTGGAATCCCGGGCTGTCCGACGGGCCCGCGTTCTTCGCGCAGGACCCTGAAGGGTTCTTCCTCGGCCGGATCGACGGGGAGCCGGTGTCGGCCATCTCCGTCGTCAACCACGGCCCCGACTACGCCTTCCTCGGCTGCTACCTGGTCCGCCCCGACCTGCGCGGCCGGGGGCACGGGCTCACCACGTGGAAGACCGCGCTGGCGCACGCCGGGAACCGGACCGTCGGCCTGGACGGAGTCGTCGCCCAGCAGGACAACTACCGCCAGTCCGGCTTCCACCCCGCCTACCGCACCATCCGCTTCACCGGCACCGCCCCCGAGAGCGGCACGCCCGCCGGCGTCCGCCCGGTCGGACCCGCCGACCTGGCCGCGCTCACCGCCTACGACAGCGCCTGCCACCCCGCCGACCGCCCACGCTTCCTCGCCGAGTGGCTCGGCACGCCCGGCCACCGTGCCGTCGTCCGTGAGGACGGCGGTCGCCCGACCGGCTACGGCGTGCTCCGTCCCGGCCACGACACCTTGCGGATCGGTCCCCTCTTCGCGGACACCGCCGACGACGCCCGGGCCCTGTTCGCCGCCCTCACCGCCGAGGCGGCCGGCAGCGAGGTGGCGATCGACGTCCCCGAGCCGAACGCGGCCGGCGTCGCCCTCGCCGAAGAGGCCGGCCTGCGCCCCTCGTTCGAGACCGCCCGCATGTACACGGGTCCGGTGCGCGCGTACGCCCGGGAGCGGGTGTTCGGCGTCACCACGCTCGAACTCGGCTGACGTCAGGCGGGACGGGCGCGCCCGGCGTGGTAGCGGCGGTGCAAATCCCGTACCTCGTCCACCCGTCCAACTCGGCAAGCATGCCGGAGAGCTGGACGGAGGAGACGATGTACACGACCCGGCCGAGCCCCACCCAGGCGTGCGCCGCCGCGCACATCGGGCAGTGCTCCCCGGAGGTGTAGACGGCCGCCTCCGCCCGTTCCCCGGGCGTCAGGTGCCCCGTCGACCAGCGGGCCGGCTCAACTCAGGCGGGACGGGCGTGCCCTGCGTGGTAGCGGCGGTGCAAATCCCGTACCTCGTCGGCACGCCCAACTCGGCGAGTATGCCGGAGAGCTGGACGGAGGAGACGATGTACACGATCCGGCCGAGCCCCACCCAGGCGTGCGCCGCCGCGCACATCGGGCAGTGCTCCCCGGAGGTGTAGACGGTCGCCTCCGCCCGTTCCCCGGGCGTCAGGTGCGCGGCCGACCAGCGGGCCAGCTCGAACTCGGGATGCCGGGTACGGTCCCCGTCCGCCACCCGGTTGCGGTCCTCCGCCAGCACGGTCCCGTCTCCGGCCACGAGCACCGACCCGAAGGGCTCGTCACCGGCGTCCAGCGCCTCGGTCGCCAGCTCCACACAGCGGCGCAGATAGCGCAGCTCACTGTCCCGTACCATCGGCCCACCTCCTCACGGCATGATCTCCGGCGGGGCAGGTTACGGCCACCGCGGCCGATCCGGCCAGCGCGTCCGTCCGAGCGGCGACGGCCGGTCGCCGGGCCGGGAAGGCGTGCCGGCGCCCGCCCGCGACCGTCGCGAGAGCCAGCAGGACCGGCGGCAGCGCGGTCCAGGGCAGCGCCCCGGCGCCCGCCGCGTCCAGCGCCAAGCCACCGGTGAGCGAACCGGCGGCGATGCCCGCGTTGTACACCGTGGTCTGCAACGAGGTCGCCACATCGGCGTCCGTCGGCCCCGACGCGTCGACCAGCGCGGTCTGGATCAAGGTGGGCGCCCCGCCGAAGGCCACACCCCACACCGCCACCGCGCCGACCAGCAGCCCGGGCACCCGGGCCCCCGCGCCCAGCACCAGCAGCACGGCCGCGACGAGAGCGAGCGCCGTGAGCAGGACGGGCCGTGGCCTGCTGTCGACCTGCACACCGGTGAGCCAGATGCCGGCCACCGTGGCGGACCCGAACACCGCGAGCAGCACGCCCGTACGGCCGTACCCCGCATGCGCGGCGAACGGGGCGACGTACGTGTACATCACCTGGTGCCCCAGCAGCAGGCACAGCGTCACGGACAGCACCGGGCGGATGCCGGGACGTAGGGCGACCCGGACCAGGGGCACGCGCGCGTGCGGCGGCTCGCCCGGGAAGCCGGGCACCCGCAGCCGTACCCAGCCCACGAGCAGTGCGGCGAGCACGGCGAGCGCCGCGAACGCGGCACGCCAGCCCACCGCTGCGGCCAGCGCGGTACCGGCGGGCACGCCCAGCGCCAGGGCCAGCGTGATCCCGGCCAGCACCACCGCGATGGCCCGGCCCCGCCGCTCGGCCGGCACCATCCGGGCCGCGTACCCGGCGAGCATCGCCCACAGCGTGCCGCCCATCGCCCCGGCCAGCAGCCGGGCCGCGACGGTGAGCGGGTACGACGACGACAGGGCGACCAGCGCGTCGCTGACGGCGAACCCCAGCAGCGTGCCGCACAGCACCGGCCGCCGGGGGAGCCCCCGCAGGGCCGCGGTCACCGGGATCGCGGCCACGAACGAGGTGGCGGCGTACGCGGTGACGAGGAAACCGATCCGGGACTCGGCCACCCCGAGCGGGGGCGCCATCGCGGGCAGCAGGCCCGCCGGGAGGAGCTCGGTCAGTACGGCGGTGAACGCGGCGCAGGACAGGGCGAGCAGCCCCGACCACGGCAGGCGACCGCCCCCGACCTGGGAGGACAGGGTCATGCGACCATGGTGGAAGCCTCACATCAGTGTGAAGGTCAAGCGTGGGTCCGGAGGCCGGAATGCGGATCGGTGAGCTGTCCCGCCGTACGGGCGTCCCCGCCCGGCTGCTGCGGTACTACGAGGAACAGCACCTGCTCCACCCGGAACGCACCGGCAACGGCTACCGCAGCTATCCGGAGTCAGCGGTCGCGCGGGTCGGGCAGATCCGCGGCCTGCTGGACTCCGGCCTGACCACCGAGATGATCCGCGCGATCCTGCCGTACCTCTGCGGTCCGGGGCATCTCGTGCCGGCTCCCGGGGACGTGCCTGCGGAGACGGCCGCCCTGCTCCAGGGGCACATCGACCGCATCCAGGCCCGCATCGACTGCCTGGCCCGCAACCGCGACCGTCTCACCGCCTACCTGGCGGCGGTACGGCAGGACGGCCGCTGACGGCCTGTCACCTCGTGCGGGCCTGCCTGTTAAATCCTTTGTGCCTGCCCGGTCGTCGTGCTGAAGTGAGGCCATGGATCACGCTGCTGTGCTCGCTGTGTACGACCGGGATCTGCGCGAGGGTGCCCGGCCCGACGGACCCGAGGTCCGGATCGAGCGGGTCGGCGGGGTGGTGCGTCAGGTCGCGGACGCGCACGGCTGGAACGGCGTGCTCTGGTCCGGTCTGGACGCGGCGGACGCGGACCGGGCGGTCCGCGACCAGATCGCCTACTTCGGCGGCCTGGGCCTGGACTTCGAATGGAAGCTCTACGCCCATGACGAGCCGGCCGATCTCGGCGACCGGCTGCTCGCCGCCGGATTCCGGGCCGAGCCCGCGGAGACGCTGATGGTGGCCGAGGTGGCCGGGCTCCCGCTGGACACCGCGCCGCCGGCCGGTGTCCGCTTCGTCGAGGCCGCCGATCCGGCCGGCGTCGACCTCGTCGTGGACGTGCACGAAAGGGTCTTCGGGACCGACGGCAGCGGGCTGCGGCACCAGTTGCTCGCCCGTCTGGCCGCCGACCCCGGCACGGTCGTCGCCGTGGCCGCCCTCGCCGGCGGCGAACCCGTGGCCGCCGCCCGCATGGAGCTGGCGCCCGGCACCCGGTTCGCCGGGCTGTGGGGCGGCGGCACGGTCGCGGCCTGGCGGGGCCGGGGCATCTACCGCGCCCTGATCGCCCACCGCGCCCGTGTCGCCGCCGCCCAGGGCTACCGCTACGTCCACGTCGACGCCTCGTCCATGAGCCGCCCGATCCTGGCCCGTCTCGGCTTCCACGCGCTGAGCACCACGACGCCCTACGTGTACGAGAACTGACTCAGCGCCGGGCCCGGCTCCGGTCCAGCGCGGCCACTCCGACGGCCGCCAGGGCTATCTGGATGAGCCACTCGATCCAGTCGGGCCCGTTCGTGTCGGCGACCCCCAGCCCGGCGGCGATCGCCGAGCCCAGCAGCGCGGCCACGATGCCGACGACGATGGTCCACAGGACCCCGATGTGCTGTCGTCCAGGGACGACCAGCCGGCCCAGTACGCCGATGACGAGGCCGATGATGACGGCGCTGATGATGCCTGAGATCTCCATGGCCGACCCTCCTTGACGGTCTTGTTCTTGATCCCCGCTGAAGTGGCATGTGCCCGCTGTAAGCGGAGCCACTCCGCTCCGGTTGCCCCCGGAAGCCTCTGTTCACCGCCCCTTCATGCCATGTACCTTTCAACCGTTCGACGCGTGTAGAACCCTCAAGCGGGCTCTACGCGCGCAGACTTGGCGCCCGCACCGCCCTCTTCCCCACCCCTTCATGGAGGTTCGACGGATGCCCGGATCCGGGAGATCCCGCCGCAGATTCACCACTGCCCTGGCCGGCCTGGGCCTGTTGGCCACCGGAGCCGCCCTCCAGGTCGGCACCGGCACCCCCGCCCACGCGGCGACCACGCACCGCGTCCTGTTCGACAACGCCCACGCCGAGACGGCCGGCAACGCCGACTGGATCATCTCCACCAGCCAGCCCGACCCGCTGGGCCAGGACTCCACCCCGTCCGCCGAGACGGACTGGACCGGCGCCCTGTCCTCCTGGGGCGTGGCCCTGCAGAAGACCGGCGAGTACAGCCTGAAGACACTGCCGTCGGGCTCCAGCCTCGGCTACGGCGGCACGTCCGCGACCGACCTGTCGAACTTCGACACGCTGGTCCTGCCGGAACCCAACACGCTGTTCACCAGCGCCGAGAAGACGGCGATCATGAACTTCGTGAAGAACGGCGGCGGGCTGTTCATGATCTCCGACCACACCGGCGCCGACCGCAACAACGACGGCTACGACGCGGTCGAGATCTTCAACGACCTGATGACGAACAACAGCGTCGACTCCACCGACCCGTTCGGCTTCTCCGTCGACTCGCTGAGCATCAGCTCCGACCACCCGTCCGCGATCAGCGACAGCAGCGACCCGGTGCTCCACGGCTCCTTCGGCACGGTCACCAAGAGCCTGATCGCCAGCGGTACGACCGCCACCCTCAAGCCGGCCGACAACGCCGCCGTCAAGGGCCTGCTCTACCGCACCGGTTACTCCGGCAA
This sequence comes from Streptomyces flaveolus, assembly GCF_000716535.1. Taxonomy (GTDB): domain Bacteria; phylum Actinomycetota; class Actinomycetes; order Streptomycetales; family Streptomycetaceae; genus Streptomyces; species Streptomyces flaveolus_A. The sequence continues at coordinate 181,161 of NZ_JNWV01000011.1, forward strand.
CACCGGCGCCTTCTTCGCCACCAGCACCTTCGGCAGCGGCCGGGTCGCCTTCTGGGGCGACAGCTCACCCATCGACGACGGCACCGGCCAGTCCGGCAACACCCTGTACGACGGCTGGAACGACTCCAGCGCCACCGACGCGGCCCTCGCCCTCAACGCCACCGAGTGGCTGTCCGGCGCGAGCGGCGGCAGCGGCGGCGGGGGCGGTGGCGGCACCTGCACGGCCGCCCAGCTCCTGGCCAACCCCGGCTTCGAGTCCGGGGCCACCTCCTGGACCGCCTCCAGCGGTGTGATCACCAACGACACCGGCGAGGCCGCCCGCACCGGCTCTTACAAGGCCTGGCTGAACGGCTACGGCTCGGCCCACACCGACACCCTCGCGCAGTCGGTGACCATCCCCGCCGGCTGCACGAGCGCCACCCTCAGCTTCTACCTCCACGTCGACACCGCCGAGACGACCACCTCGACGGCCTACGACACCCTCAAGGCGCAGGTACTGGGCAGCGGCGGAACGGTGCTGTCCACCCTCGCGACCTACTCGAACCTGAACGCGGCGAGCGGCTACACCCAGCGCAGCTTCAACCTCGCGAGCTACGCGGGGCAGACGGTGACGATCAAGTTCACCGGCACCGAGGGCTCCACCCTCCAGACCTCGTTCGTCCTCGACGACACCGCGCTCACCGTGAGCTGAGCCGGGACAGGGGGTGGGCCGCCAGGGTCCACCCCCTGCGCGGTCAGGCCGCCGGCACCGTCCGCTCCGGCGTGTTCCAGCCGGAGACCCGCACGCTCGGTGCCGAGCCGCGCAGGTCGGCCGTCCGGTAGGTGGCCGTCAGCGTCACCGACTCGCCCGGCCACAGGCTCACCTCGTTGTCCGACCAGCGCACCGGCAGCACCGGCTTCCCCCGCTCGTCCACGAGGTGCACGTCCGTCAGCAGCGCCGGGGTCTTCCCGCTCCCGCCGTGGCGCAGGGTCACCGTCGTGGTCGACGTGCCGTCCGACGCACGCGTGGTCGCCGTCGCCGTCACGGGCACCCGCGCCATCGAGGCGAGCCCCTTCATGTCGGCGTAGCTCGTCGTCGGCGTGTGGTACCAGGTGGTGCCGTTCCAGTCGAGGGTGTCGGGCCGGGTGGAGAGCCAGTACACGTTCCGGCTCACCTCCGTGCCGTCCGCGTCCGTCAGCACCAGCCGGAGCAGATACGTCCGCGACAGTCCGCTCACCGAGGACGGCAGGGTCAGCGGTGTGCCGTGCGCCCCGTCCCCGTCCACCGCCACGCCGGTGACGGTCCTGTCGTACTTCTGCGAACCGTCGGTGTCGTACAGCGTGGCCCGCGCGGTGAGGCCCTTGGCGGCAGCGGGACGGTTGTTCACCACCACGACCGAGCGGTCGTCGTAGGAGTACTGGATGTGCAGCGGCTCGTTCGCCTTCTTCGCCCCGAAGTAGGAGCCGTTCTGGTCGAGGTAGCGGTCGGTCAGCTGCCAGTGCAGGGACGTCCAGCCGCTGTTGAACATCCAGTGGATCACCCCGGTGGCGGGCCGGTCCCGATCGGTCGCGTTGCGCCCGTACGCCTCGAACTGGGCGCGGACGTTCTCGTACTGGGCCAGCTGGGCCTTGCGGACGTAGTCGGTGAGGCCGGTCGGGGCGCCGTAGCGGCCGGCGAGGGCGTCGTCGTAGATCTTCAGCGTGCCGAAGACGGGGGACGGCGAGCGGTGGTACTGCCTGGCCCCAGGGTCCTTCCACAGGGTGTCGAGCTCGGCGGGCGTCATCATCCGGCGCAGGGTGTCGAGGGTGGGGATGCTCGGGCCCGCGCTGGTCTCGGAGTTGAAGCCGGTCGCCCCGCCCTCCCGCTTGGCGTACCAGTAGCCGGGCGGCACCCAGTCGTAGGGGCCGGTCATCTTCATGCCCGAGCTGCCCAGCCGTGGGGAGGAGCGGTCGGAGGCGGAGGAGACGACGGGGGTGGGCCAGTCGGCGGACTCCAGGGCGTCCAGGTAACCCTTCTCGATCGTCGCGTCGGGGGCGAAGTCGCTGCCGATCAGGAAGGAGATGACGCTCGGGTGGTCACGCAGCCGGGCGGCCTCGGCGGCCATGGACGCCCTGGCGACCGGGTAGTCGGCGTCGGTCCACCGGTTGCCCTTCTCGTCGCCGTTGAACGCGCCCTCCCATTTGTCGCAGCACTCCCAGCCCGGCAGGGTGAGCACGCCGTAGCGGTCGGCCAGGTCGAAGAACTCGTCCGGTTCCAGGTGGCCTTCCAGGCGGAGGGTGTTGAGGCCCAGGTCGAGGGCGTACTTCAAGCGGTCCTCGACGTAGGCGGGGTCCCAGCGCAGGAACTCGTCCGGGGACCAGCCGCCGCCCTTGATCAGCAGCTTGCGGCCGTTGATCCGGTACTGCCGGGCGCCGTCGGAGTTCAGCGGGGCCCGCACGTCCCGGATGCCGAAGGTCTCGTGCGCGGTGTCCGACGTCGTGCCGGCCACGGTGGCGGTCAGGTCGAGGTCGTACAGCGGCTGCCCGCCCATGCCGGCCGGCCACCACACCTTCGGGTCGGTGAGGTGCAGGCCGGGAGTGTCGGCGGGGGAGAAGGTGACGGTCTTCGTCTCGTGTGCGGCGAGCGAGACCGTCGTGCGGAACTCCGTCCCGTCGACGCTGCCGCCGACCTCAGCGGTGACCGGCGCGTCCGTGGCGTTGCTGGCCCGCGCCTCGACGGTCAGGTCGGCCGTGGCGAGCGACGGCACCGCCAGCTTCGTGACCACGTGCGCGTCGCGCAGCGCGACCGGGCCGCCCCTGCGGACCAGGACGTCCCGGACGAGGCCCATGTTCTGGTCGGGCGGCGGCTGGATCCAGTCGATCCAGCCCATGGTCAGGTCGTCGAGCGGGTCGTTGGGCCGGACGCGGAAGGCCACCGTGTTGGTGCCGGACCTGACCAGCGAGGTGATGTCCAGCTCGTGACGGGTGTAGGCGCCGGTCACGTCGGCGGCCTTCGCCACCTGCCGGCCGTTCACGTAGACGTCCGCCGCCGAGACGACCCCGCTGAAGTCGAGGGAGGTGCGCTGCCGCGTGTCCCGGACGGTGAAGTCGGCGCGGTACCACCAGGGCACCTCGAAGTCGGCCCGTGGGATCTTCTGCTGGTCCGTGGAGTGGAACGGATCGGGGTAGACGCCGTTCGCCAGCAGGGCGGCCAGCACCGTGGAGCGCGGGCCCGCCGGGTACCAGCCCCGCGCCGGATAGCCGGGGGAGGACACGTCCGCCGCCGAGTCGCCCACCTTCGCCGTGGACTGGACGGCGTAGCCGGACAGCGGGGTGCTGCTGCCGGGGGCGGAAGGGACGTGGGTGATCCGGGCGGACCGGTGGGGCTCCGCCGTGTCCCGGGGGCCGGCCCAGGCGCCGGTGGCCAGGGAGCCGACCAGGGCGAGGAGCGCGGCGGTCATGGGGAGCCGGCGGGCGGGGCGAGGGAACACGGCGGTCTCCAGCCTCGTAAAGTTAGGAAACTTTACTAACTTGGGCCACGCTAGGGGGCGCCACGGGCCGTGTCAACGACCCCCGCCGTGGTGGCCGTTGAACGGGTCAGGTTCCGGCCGTCCGGCGTTCGAACACCAGGTCGCGGGCCGTGTCCAGCGCCGTGGCCACCGCGCCCAGCAGGACGGCGTCCTCGCCGAGCCGGCTCGGCGCGATCCGCGGCCGCAACGGGGTCAGTGCGCGCAACCGCTCCCGCACCGGCCGCAGCAGCAGGTCGACGCTGTGCCCGACACCGCCGCCGAGCACCACGAGATCCGGGTCCAGCACGGCGGCGGCCGCCGCCACGGTGTGCGCTATCCGCTCGCCCTCCAGCTCCACCGCCCGCACCGCGGCCGGATGCCCCTGCCGGGCCGCGTCGAAGACGGCCTTCGCCGTGAGCTGCCCGCGCATCCCGAACTGCCGGGCGGACTCCACCACCGCCACCCCCGACACCGCGTCCTCCAGCCGCTCCGGCTTCTGCCGGCCGTGCCACGGCAGGAATCCGATCTCCCCGGCCAGCCCGCGCGCGCCCGTGAACAGCCGTCCCTCGCTGACCACACCCATCCCCAGACCGGTGCCGATCAGGATGTACGCGAAGAGCCGGCTGCCCGCGCCGACGCCGTAGGTGTACTCGCCGAGCGCCGCCAGATTGGCGTCGTTGTGCACCTCCAACGGCACACCCAGCTCCGTGCGTATGCCGTCCACCAGCCCGGCCCGTCCCCAGCCCGGCAGGTGCATCGCGTAGCGCACCCGCCGCTGCTTCTCGTCGTACACCCCCGGCGTGCCCACCACCCCGTGCACCACCTCCGCCGGGTCCACGCCCGAGTTGGCGATCACCTGGCGGGCGGTGGTCACGACCAGGTCGGTGAGGGCGGCCGAGGCGCGGGCCCGGTTGCGTATGTCGGCCCGGGCCACGACCGTGCCGTCCAGGTCGACCACCGCCACGCGCAGCCAGCCCCGGCCGATGTCCACGCCGAGCGCGTACCCGGCGGCCGGATCGGGGGCGTAGAGCACGGCGGTGCGCCCGCGCTCCGGGGCCTGCGTGCCGACCTCGTGCACCAGGCCGGCCGCCGCCAGCGAGGCCAGCGCGCTGGAGACCGTCGGCTTCGACAGGCCCGTCTCCCGGGCCAGTTGGGCGCGCGAGGCGGCGCCGAGCGCGCGCAGCCGGTCCAGCAGCAGCCGCTCGTTGGTACTGCGCAGACGCCGGCGGCTCCAGGGCTGTTCCGGCTGCTCTACGACGTCGCTGGCGGGCATCGCACCATTCTCGTGCATTCCTGTCGCACACTTGACGCCTCTAGTAAGGCTCCTTAACTTTATCCGCCAGTCACCCTCCGCCGGGCGTCGCACGCCCGTCGCGTCAGGAGTCCCCATGTCCGGTAGCCCGCCACCCCCGGGTGGATTCGTCCGCCGTGTCGGCCTGTTCCAGGCCACGGCGATCAACATGAGCCAGATGTGCGGCATCGGGCCGTTCGTGACGATCCCGCTGATGGTCGCCGCGTTCGGCGGCCCCCAGGCGGTCATCGGGTTCGTCGCCGGCGCGGTCCTGGCGCTGTGCGACGGCCTGGTCTGGGCCGAGCTCGGCGCCTCCCTGCCCGGCTCGGGAGGCAGTTACGTCTATCTGCGCCAGGCCTTCCAGTACCGCACCGGCCGTCTGATGCCGTTCCTGTTCGTGTGGACGGCGATGCTCTTCATCCCGCTGATCATGTCCACGGGCGTGGTCGGCTTCGTCCAGTACCTGGGCTATCTCGCCCCCGGCCTCGGGCAGACCGCCGGCGACCTGATCGGCCTCGGCGTCATCGCCCTGGTGGTGATCCTGCTCTGGCGCGGCATCGAGCACATCGCCCGGATCACCGCCGTGATGTGGACCGTGATGATCGCCTCCGTGCTGCTGGTGATCGTCGCCGCCGCCACTCACTTCAGCCCGCACATGGCCTTCACCTACCCGGCGGGGGCGTTCAATGTGACGAGCAACCACTTCTGGCTCGGCTTCGCGGCGGGGCTGACCATCGGCATCTACGACTACCTCGGCTACAACACGACCGCTTACATGGGCGCCGAGATCAAGGAGCCGGGACGTACGCTGCCGCGCTCCATCCTCCTGTCGATCCTCGGCATCATGGCGATCTACCTGCTGCTGCAGATCGGCACCCTCGGTGTCGTCGACTGGCACCGGATGACCGACCCGGACGACATCGCCTCCTCGTCGGTGGCCTCCGCCGTGCTGGAGGAGACCTGGGGCAAGGGCGCCGCCGACACGGTGACCGTGCTGATCCTGATCACCGCGTTCGCCTCCGTCTTCGCCGGCCTGCTCGGCGGGTCCCGGGTGCCCTACGACGCGGCTCGCGACCGGGTCTTCTTCCGCCCGTACGGGAAGCTGCACCCGCGCCACCGCTTCCCGATGCTCGGCCTCGCCACCATGGGCGTGATCACCGCCGTCGGCTTCCTGATCGGCCGCCACACCGACCTCGCGACTCTCATCCAACTGCTCACCACGGTCATGGTCATCGTGCAGGCACTGGCCCAGATCGTCGCGCTGACGGTCCTGCGCCGCCGGCGGCCGGACCTGCCCCGTCCCTACCGGATGTGGCTGTACCCCCTGCCCAGCGTCGTCGCCTTCGTCGGCTGGTGCGTGATCTACGGCTACGCCGACAAGAACTCCCCGGGCCGTCATCCCATCGAGTGGTCCCTGGCCTGGCTGGCCCTCGGCGGCGTGGCCTTCCTGATCTGGGCCCGGCTGGAGAAGGTGTGGCCGTTCGGGCCGAAGGAGATCCGCGAGGAGACCGGCGCGGAGCCCGCGGGGGCGGTCACCGCAACTCCCTTGGCATGAGCTAGGATCACCGGCATCAAAGCGCACCTCCCCGGCGGACCGCGGTCCGCCGGGGAGGCTTTGTTTCATGACCGACATCATGACCGCGGACGTCGCCGTCCGCCCCGCGACCCCCGAGGACCAGCCCGCCGTGGAGCGGCTGTGGCTGATGTTCCGCCACGACCTGTCCGAGTTCACGGGCCTCCTGCCCGCCGCCGACGGCACCTTCTGCAGTGAACGCGTGGCATGCGCCTTCACCGAGCCGGGCTGGGCGCCGTACCTGCTGACCTGCGAGGAGCGCCCCGCCGGGTTCGCCTTCGTCCGTGGACTGGACGGTCCGGTCCGCGTGCTGAACAGCTTCTTCGTGGCGCGCGGCGCCCGGCGCCGGGGCATCGGGCTGCGGGCCGTGCGCGAGGTCCTGACGCGGCACCCCGGGCCGTGGGAGATCGCCTTCCAGCAGGACAACCCGGCCGCGGTGAGCTTCTGGCCGCGGGTCGCCGAGGATCTGGCCGGCGACGCGTGGACCCGCGAGCCACGGCCGGTGCCGGGCCGGCCGGAGCTGCCTTGGGACGTGTGGATCTCCTTCACGGTGACCGGCTGACCGTGCCGGACGGGAGACGGGCTTCCTTGACACGCAGGTAATTACCTGCATAACGTGAAGTGTGCGATCGGAGGACGACACCAGGATGGACAAGGTCTTCAAGGCGCTGGCCGACGACACACGCCGGCGCCTGCTCGACCGGCTCCACGAGAACAACGGCCAGACCCTGGGCGAGCTGTGCGAGCGCATCGCCATGACGCGCCAGTCGGTGACCCAGCACCTGGCCGTCCTGGAGGCCGCCAACCTGATCAGCACGGTGCGGCGGGGGCGGGAGAAGCTGCACTACCTCAACCCGGTGCCGCTCCACGAGATCCAGGAGCGGTGGATCGACAAGTTCGAGCGCCCGCGCCTCGCCGCGCTCGGCGCCGTGAAGCGACGAGCCGAGGAAGCCATGACCGACAAGCCCCGTTTCGTGTACGTCACCTACATTGCGAGCACGCCCGAGAAGGTCTGGGAGGCGCTCACCGACGCCGACCTCACGGCGGCCTACTGGGGGCACCGCAACGTCTCCGACTGGCGGCCCGGTTCCCGCTGGGAGCACGTGCGCGCCGACGGCTCCGGCATCGCCGACGTGGTCGGCCGGGTCGTGGAGAGCGAGCCGCCGAGCCGTCTGGTGACCACCTGGGCCGCGCCCGACCGGGAGGGGCAGGAGGACCGGCACTCCCGGGTCACCTTCGAGATCCGGCCGTACGAGGACATCGTCCGGCTGACCGTCACCCACGAGGACCTCGACGACGAGGGCGAGCGCGCGGACGTCGCGTCCGGCTGGCCGGCCGTGCTGTCCAACCTGAAGTCGCTGCTGGAGACCGGCCGGACCCTGCCGCAGGAGCCGTGGCTGGTGCCGTCCCGCTGACGGGTGGCTGGTGCCGTCCGCTACCGGTCGTGGCTGGTGCCGTCCGGCTCGGGCTGTGGCCGGTTTCGTCCCGCTGTGCGGGCGTGGGCACGCGGAGGCCGGTCCGCCCGGGGCGGACCGGCCCGCGTTCCTTCCTTCCTTTCCTCGGTCTTCTCTTTCAGGGCTCTTCTACGGCCTGGGGGCGCTCTTCGCCGCCGTACCGGCGCAAATCAGTCCGAGGACGAGGGCCAGGGCTCCGATGACGACGTTGTTGACGATGACGCCCACGTCGGGGCTGCTGCCCACGATCCACGGAGCGATGATCATCCAGATGCCCAGGGCGCACATGGCCCAGCTCAGGCCGTACATGCGCTCGGGTGCCCGGGTGAATCCCAGCGCCAGCAAGCCGATCGCGATGCCCATGATCAGGTTGTGGGTCGTCAGGGCGGGCTGGTTGGCGGTGTAGTGCAGGATCCACGGGGAGGCGGCGCAGTACAGGCCGAGCAGGAACACCGGACCGTCCACGAGCGCCACATCACGACCGCCGAGCATGCGGGCGTAGCGGTCCCGCATTTCGGAGACATCGGGGTGGCTGGATATGTCACCCCTGTGCAAGTTGGCCATGAGTCGTCTCCTTTTGACTTTGCTGGCCAGACCGCGTCTGGTGCGGCATGCGGTTAGCGCCGCATACTCCAGTTTGCCCTTATTTCTTCCTTATGTGTAGAGCTGGGAGCGGCGACGGGCTGTGACGCCTCGCAGCGTTTGTGCGCGCTTCCTCGTGTCCCCGGTCAGGACCCCGCCGCACGGTCCGGGTCCGGCCCGGTGCGCCGCTGGAGGCCGCAGCGCAACCGGTGCAGGCCCCGGCGGGCGTGGCTCTTGACCGTGCCCAGCGGCCACCCGGTGCGCTCCGCGATCTGGAGCTGGGTGAGGTCCTCGTAGTAGGCCAGGCGCAGCACACGCTGCTGGGGCGCGGGGAGCCGGGCCAGTTCGCGGCCGACCAGGACGCGGTCCAGGACCGCCTCGGGCCGGTCGGCGGCGGACTCGTCAGGCAGGGCGGTCGCCGCGGCCGCGACCAGCTCCCCGCGGCGCGTCCGCGCGGAGAGGGCGTCGGCGATCCTGCGACGGGTGATGCCGACGATCCACCCGGCCACCGACCCGCGACCGGGCCGGTAGCCGGCGCGGCCGCGCCAGACGGCGAGGAACACCTGCTGCGTGACGTCCTCGGCCTCCCCCGCGTCGCCCAGCGCGCGCCACGCGAGGGCGTGCACCATCGGGGCCCAGCGGCGGTGGATCGCGGCGAGACAGACGTCGTCGCCGGCGACCAGCCCCCGCACCAGGTCCGCGTCGCTGGGCGGCTCCTCGGCGGTCCGCCCCGGCGGCGCATCGGCGGTCGGTCCGGACGGGACCGTGGCGCCCGCCGCGACGGCGGTCGAACGCGAGCTCATGGCAACAGCTCCTTCGCGTCGGAGGGACGGGCCGGGCGGGGGCGGACCGGTGGCAAACACCCTCGGAGGGGCCGGTCGGGCGGTGCGGGGCCCATGCGCTCATCGTGTGAGCCGGTGTCCGGGGCGGACAACACGCATCGCTTCTGCGTCGTATGGTCGGCCGTATGGACGTGACCGGAGAACCGGGGACACCGCGGAGCGGGCGGACCGGTCCCAACGGCGCCGCGCTGCCCGGGCTGCCCGCGCTGACCACCGGAGCCCTGGCCCGCCGGCTCGGCGTGTCCCCGACCACCCTGCGGTCCTGGGACCGCCGTTACGGCATCGGCCCCGCCGCGCGCACCGGCGGCCGCCACCGGCGCTGGACGGCCGAGGACGTGGCGGCGCTGGAGACGATGTGCCGGCTGACCGCTTCCGGCGTGCCCCCGGCCGAGGCCGCCCGCGCCGTGAAGGAGCGGGCCGCCCCGGCGGCCACCGGGCGTCCGGCCGGATCGGCACCCGCATCGGTCGGCCCCGCCGGCGCCCGCCCCCCGGCCCACGGTGACGTCCGGCAGGAGGGCCGCGGGCTGGCCCGGGCCGCCGTCCGGCTCGACGCCGCGGCCGTCGAGGAGCGGTTGGAGGCCGCCGTCGCCGAGTACGGCGTCGTGACCGCGTGGCAGGAGGTGATGGTGCCGACCCTGCACGCCGTGGGCCGCAGATGGGTCTCGGCGGGGGACCGGTACGTCGAGGTGGAACACCTGTTGGCCTGGCATGTCTCCACCACTCTTCGGCGGCACACCCCGCGGCCCGCGGTGCCGGCGGGAGCGGGCCCCGTGCTGCTGGCCTGCGTCCCCGGCGAACAGCACACCCTCCCGCTGGAGGCGCTCAACGCCGCACTGGGCGGACTCGGCATCCCGGCGCGGATGTTCGGCGCCGCGGTCCCGGCGGAGGCACTGGTGGCGGCGGTGCGGCGGCTCGGCCCGGCCGTCGTGGTGCTGTGGGCGCAGGCCCGCTCCACCGCGAGCCTGCCGCTGGCGGAGCATCTCGCCGGCATGGAGTGGGGCACCAGGGGCGCCCGCACGACACCGCTGGTGATGCTCGGCGGCCCCGGCTGGGCCGGGCGGCCCGCTCGCGGCATGCTCCGCCCGGCCACCCTGTCCGACGCCCTCGACACCCTGGCGGCCCGCTACGCGGCCGGGCCGCCGGCCGGCCCGCTCAGTCGCGGCTCCGCGCCCGCCTGAACCGGGCCAGCCCCTCGGCGAGGTCGACGATCGGTTCGGGGTACGCGGCGACGCGCTCCCGGTCCGGGCCCGCCGTCCTCCACGGCTCGTGCACCGCCGCGCCCGCCACCTCCGCCAGCTCCGGCACCCACCGCCGGACGTACGCGCCGTCGGGGTCGTGCCGCTTGGCCTGGGTCACCGGGTTGAGGACCCGGTTGGGGCGGGTGTCCGTGCCGGTGCCCGCGACCCACTGCCAGTTCAGCTGGTTGTTGGCCAGGTCCCCGTCGACCAGCCACTCCAGGAAGTACCGGGCGCCGACGCGCCAGTCGACGTACAGCGTCTTCGTCAGGAAGCTCGCCGTCAGCAGGCGGGCCCGGTTGTGCATCCACCCCTCGTGGCGCAGCTGGCGCATCGCCGCGTCGACCACCGGATAGCCGGTACGCCCCTCCCGCCAGGCCTCGATGTCGTCCCGCGCCGTCCGCTCGGACCGCCAGCGGTCGTGCCGGGTGCGGTAGTCGGCGCGGGCCGCGCCCGGACGGGCCGCCAGCACCTGGCGGTGGAAGTCCCGCCAGGCGACCTGCCGTACGAACGCCTCAGCCCCCTCACCGCCCGCACGGCGCGCCCGGTGGACCAGCTCGACGGGGGACAGCGTGCCGAAGTGCAGGTGCGGGGAGAGCCGGGACGTCGCGTCCCCGGCCAGGTCGTCGTTCCGGTCCGCGTAGGCGGCGACGCCGGAGCGCAGCCACGCGGCGAGCCGTCTCCGGCCGGCCGTCTCGCCCCCCTCCGCCAGCCCCGGCGAGACGCCCGGCAGCGAGGCCCGGGACGGCAGCTCCTCCGAGCCGATGCCGGGCGGCACCCGGACCGAGCGGGGCGCGCCGAGGACGTCCCGGGGCCGCTGCCCCGACCACTGCCGGAAGTACGGCGTGAAGACCGCGAAGTGGTCCGCGGACGCGGGTGTCACCCGGCCGGGCGGCACCACCGTGGTCACACTCTCGTGGACGTGCAGCCGCCGCCCCTCGGCCTCCAGGGCGCGCCGCAGCCGCCGCTCCCGCTGCTGGGCGTAGCCGCTCACGTCGGCCGCCATGTGCACCTCGTCGGCGTCCGCCTCCGCGGCCACCGCGCACACCTCCTCGACGACGTCACCGGAGCGCACCACCAGCCGTCCGCCGCGTTCCCGCAGCCCGGCGTCCAGATCCCGCAGACAGTCGGCGAGGAACGCCAGCCGATTGGGCGCGGCGAAGCCCGCGTCGGCCACGCCCCGGTCGCGGACGAACAGCGGGACGACCTGACGGGGGCCGTCCAGCGCGGCCCGCAGCGGTGGATGGTCGTGCAGGCGCAGGTCGGCGGTGAACAGGACGACCGAGACGTACATGGCGGCTCCGAACGGGAAAGGGGGACAACCGGGTGGTTCCGGCCCGGCGGGTCCGGTGGATGCGGTGTCAGCGGGCGCCGTCGGTGCCCTGCCGGGCCGCCGCCCGCGCGATGTTGCGGGCCATGCCGCCGAAGACCAGGGCGTGGAACGGCGAGACGCCCCACCAGTAGGCGTGGCCCAGCAGCCCGCGCGGGTGGAACATGGCCCGCTGCCGGTACCGGCTGCGACCGTCGCCGGCCGGTTCCGCGCACATCTCGAGCCAGGCCAGCCCGGGCAGCCGCATCTCCGCCCGCAGGCGCAACAGGCGGCCCCGCTCGATCTCCTCCACCCGCCAGAAGTCCAGCCCGTCGCCCGCGCGCAAGCGTTCCGCGTCCCGTCGGCCCCGGCGCAGTCCCACGCCGCCGACCAGCCGGTCCAGCCACCCGCGCAGGCTCCAGGCCAGCGGGAAGGAGTACCAGCCGTGCTCTCCGCCCACGCCCTCGATCACCCGCCACAGCTCGTGCGCCGGGGCGTCCACCACCGTCTCGCGACGGTCCGTGTACAGGCTGCCGCCGGCCCAGTCGGGGTCGGTGGGCAGCGGATCACTGGGCGCGCCGGGTACCGCGGCGGACGACCAGCGGGTGGTCACCCGTGCCTCGCGCACCCGGCGCAGGGCCAGCCGTACGGCCTGCTCGAAGCCGAGCGGATGCCCCGGTGGGTCGGGCAGGTACCGGGTGATGTCGTGCTCGCGGCAGACCACCTCGTGCCGCAGCGACTCGGTCAGCGGCCGCGCGATGGACGCCGGGACGGGCGTGACGAGTCCCACCCAGAGGCTGGACAGGCGGGGGGTGAGGACCGGCACGGGCACGATGAGCCGCCGGTGCAGCCCCGCCACCCGCGCGTACCGGGCCATCATGTCCCGGTAGGTGAGGATGTCCGGCCCGCCGATGTCGAAGGCCCGGTTCACGTCGTCCGGCAGGCCCGCGCTGCCGACCAGCAGCCGCAGCACGTCCCGTACGGCGACGGGCTGGATGCGGGTGCGCACCCAGCTGGGCGTGACCATCACCGGGAGCCGTTCGGTCAGGTAGCGCAGCATCTCGAAGGAGGCCGAGCCCGAGCCGATGATCACGGCGGCACGCAGGACGGCGGTCGGCACCCCGGACGCCAGCAGCATGCGGCCCACTTCCGTCCGGGACCTCAGGTGCGGGGAGAGCCGGTCCTCGGGCACTCCGGCGGGCGCGAGACCGCCGAGATACACGATGCGCCGCACACCGGCCGCCTTCGCCCGTTCCCCGAAGACGCGGGCCGCGCGGCGGTCGGTGTCCTCGAAGTCCTTGCCGCTGCCGAGCGCGTGCACCAGGTAGTAGGCCACGTGGACGTCCCGCATCGCCGCGGCGACCGAGTCCGCGTCCGTGACATCCCCTCGCACCACTTCCGCCTCACCGGCCCACGGGTGGTCGCGCAGCTTGCCGGGGGAGCGGGCCAGACAGCGCACCCGGTGACCGGCGGCCAGCAGTTCGGGCACCAGCCGGCCGCCGATGTAGCCCGTGGCTCCGGTCACCAGGCAGTGGAGCCGGTCCGTCGAGTCGTCGTGGTTCATCCCGTGCAGGTCCTCCGCGTCGGCGGTCCCCCGGGAATCACTTCCCGCCGTGCGCGGCGCGCGGATGCGTGTCCTCCGGTCGGCCGATCGGCTGGGCGTGGTCTCCCTACGGCCGGTCGACCGGTGCGAGTCGATCCCACGTCCCGCGCGGTGGCCGGTGCCCGGTGCCCGGCGAACGTGAACGGTGAACGGTGAACGGTTGGTGACATGTCCTCACCGATCGGGGGCAGCCGGACCGGTACAAGCCGTACATTCCGTTCGGTCAGCGACGCAGGAGGTGTCCGCCGCCATGAGTGCCAAGGTGCTGGAGCGATTTCCCGCAGGGTCTCCACGTGGATCGTGGCCCGCGGAGGAGTACGCCGCCGCCAGGCGAGCCGAGGGGGAGCCGGCGACCGTGGTGATGGACCTGAATTCCGACGCGTTCCTCGTGGTGGTCGAGGGACAGGAGGAGGACGGCCGCGCCTGACCGCCCGGTCCCCGGCGTCCGAGCCGCCCGGCCCCGTGTCGCGTGACGGGAGCCGGGCGGTCCGGGTCCGGAGGGTTTCCCTCACCCGCCCGTCCCCATCTCGGGAATGCGCTGGTCCGTGATGCGAGACCGGCCTGGTTTTCCTTGACGGCTGTCGTCGGCGGCTGCCACGATCACGGCATGATGATGCGACTGGACCTCACGCGGCGACGCCATGTCGACCTCGCGCGCGTCTCCAGCGCCTCCTGTCGCCTCGCGGTCTGATCAGCCGTTTCCCCGCCGGTTCCCGGTTCTCCCCGCACGCCCGGCCTCCTCGCCCCCGACGTTCTTCTCCCGCTGCGACCGGCGTGCCCGAAAACGCGCCGTCCAGCCAATCGGCGAAGGCGGTTCCCGGAGTTCCGTGCGGCATTCTCCGCTGACCTCACCGGGCCGTCGTCTCCGTACGCAGGCCCGGCGCATTCCCGAAACGAGGCACTCATGGCCACCGTCCTGTCCGTCTCCGGCAGCCCCTCCGCCTCCTCGCGCACCGGCCGTCTGCTGCGCCACCTGGACCAGCGGCTCATCGCCCAGGGCCACGAGGTGATCCCGCTGGACGTCCGTACCGTCCCGGCCCAGGCCCTGCTCGGCGCGGACTTCCGGCACCCCGCCGTCGTCGAGGCCACCGAACTGTTCGCCCGCGCCGACGGCGTCGTGGTCGGCACCCCCGTCTACAAGGCGTCGTACTCCGGCGTCCTCAAGGCCCTTCTGGACCTGCTCCCGCAGTACGCGCTCACCGGCAAGACCGTGCTGCCCCTCGCCACCGGCGGCTCGACCGCCCATGTCCTCGCCATCGACTACGCCCTGCGCCCGGTGCTGAACTCCATGGGTGCCGCGCACATAGTCCAGGGCTGGTTCACCCTCGACAAGGACATCACCGTGGGGGAGGACGGCTCGGTCACCCTCGCGCCCACCACCGCCGAGGCCCTCGGGCACGTGGTGGACCAGTTCGCCGCGGCCCTGGACCGCACCCCGCTGCTGGCGGCGGCGGGCTGACGGCCCCGGCCGCCGAGTCCCCGCACCCGCCCCCCGCCCCCACCCCCGGCGAGGCGCCTCGCGCCGCACCGCTCGATCCGGCCGCCCCGGCACGGCCCGCTCTGATCGGAGACCCCACGTGTCCCTCACCTTCCACTGGTTCCTGCCCACCAACGGCGACAGCCGCCATGTCGTCGGCGGCGGACACGGCACCCCGGCGACCGCCTCCGGCCGGGACCGGCCGCCGACCGTCGCGTACCTGAGCCAGATCGCCCGGGCCGCCGAAGACCTGGGCTTCGCCGGCGCGCTCACCCCGACCGGCGCCTGGTGCGAGGACGCGTGGCTGACCACCGCCATGGTCAGCCGGCACACCGAGCGGCTGAAGTTCCTGGTCGCCTTCCGGCCCGGCTTCGTCTCTCCCACGCTCGCCGCCCAGATGGCCTCCACCTTCCAGCGGCACACCGGCGGACGGCTGCTGCTCAACGTCGTCACCGGCGGCGAGAGCCAGGAACAGCGGGCCTACGGCGACTTCCTCGACAAGGACGCCCGGTACCGCCGCACTGGCGAATTCCTGCACATCGTGCGGCAGTTGTGGGACGGCAAGAGCGTCGACCTGCACGGCGAGCACCTCCGGGTCGAGGAGGCGAGGCTCAGCCGGCTGCCCGATCCGGTCCCCGAGGTGTACTTCGGCGGCTCCTCGCCCGCCGCCGGGGAGGTCGCGGCCCGGTACGCCGACGTGTACCTCACCTGGGGCGAACCGCCCGCGCAGGTCGCCGAGAAGATCGCCTGGATCCGGAAGCTCGCCGCGGAGCACGGCCGCACCCCGCGCTTCGGGATCCGGCTGCACGTCATCACCCGGGACACCTCGGCGCAGGCATGGGCGGAGGCGGACCGGCTGCTCGAGGGCTTCGACCCCGAGACCGTACGGGCCGTCCAGACCGGCCTCGCACGCAGCGAGTCGGAAGGGCAGCGGCGGATGCTCGCGCTGCACGGCGGCAGCCGGGAGAGCCTGGAGATCCATCCCAACCTGTGGGCCGGCATCGGGCTGGTGCGCGGCGGTGCGGGCACGGCGCTGGTCGGCAGCCATGAGGAGGTCGCCGAGCGCATCGAGGAGTACCACGCCCTGGGCATCGACGAGTTCGTCCTCTCCGGGTATCCGCACCTGGAGGAGGCCTACTGGTTCGGCGAGGGCGTCCTGCCCCGCCTCACCGCACAGGGGCTGTGGGCACACCCCGACAGCAGGGCGGCCGCGTCGACGGGGGTGCCGGTCGCGGGCTGAGCCAGTGGCCGGGGCCGAGCAGGTGGAGCAGGTGGAGCAGGTGGAGCAGGTGGAGCAGGTCAGCGGCGATCTCGACGGCGGTCCGTCGTACGCACAGGGGAGTGGCTGAAGGCCGGCGGCCAAGGCCGCGGCAGGCATGCGCGGGCGTGGGCCGGGGGGAGAAGGAACCGGACGCAGGCCGTCGGCCGACAGCGGCTGCTTCTATCGGTGCCGTTCCCCGGTGGCGGCCGGCGCCCCGCTCAGCGCCCGCAGATGCGCCGCGCGCGATTTCGCCGTCTGGCCCTGCACCAGCAGGAACAGCCCCTCCCGGGCCAGGCGTTGGGCGCGGCTCGTCAGAGCCATCGCACGGCCGCCGCCGGCCACCACCGCGGCGGTGGTGGCCGCGCGCAGCACGTCGTACGCCTCCGCGCGCACGGCCAGCCGCTCCTCGGCCCAGTCGTCCGCGCCTTCCCCGGCCCGCTCTCCCCGCACCGTCAGCCCGTGCCCAGCCCCCGCGGCGCCCGCCGTCCCCTGTTCCTCTGCCCACGTCTGAGGAACCGGAGCGTCGGCCAAGGCGTAGGCCCGTTCGCGGAGGTCGGCCAGGCGGGAGCGGAGTGGGGTGGCCGTGGCCTCGTCCAGGAGGGACAGCGCCGCCTCCGCCACGCCGAAGACCGCCGGGCTGGTGGTCAGGGTCTTGACCCGGTCGCCGGCGGCCCACCGGTCGTACGGCGTGTGCAGGGCCACCGCCTCCGCGGGCAGCCACAGGCCGTCCAGTTCCAGCGAGACCGTGCGCGCGGCGGTGAGGGCCGCCAGCCGCATCGGAGGCGAGGCCCGCAGCCCGGGCTGTTCGCGTGCCTCGGCGAAGGCGAACAGCACCTCGTCGGAGTCGGTCACCCCGGCCAGCAGCATCACGTCGTTCAGGCCCCATCCGGTGTACCAGGGGACGGTCCCGTCGAACCGCCAGCCGGCGCCCTCCCTGCGGACCCGCACCGGGCGGCGCGGATACGACCGCAGGTGTGCGTACGCCACCCCGGACAGCAGTTCCCCACGCGACAGCGGGCCCAACAGCCTTTCCCGCACCGGGAGTTCGCTGCGCGCCAGCGTCTGCACGGGTGTGTGGTGCTGGGTCTGCACGAACCAGGTCGCACAGCACGCGCCGGACAGGATCTCCGCGGTCGCCCGCTGCACGGCCGGCGACGCCCCCGCGCCGCCGTGTTCCGCCGGCGCGGCCACCCCGAGCAGCCCCGACCGCTTCACCGCCTCGAGGTGGCTCGCGGGCACCCACTCCTGGTCGACCCGCTCGGCCTCGGGGACCAGCAGGTCCGTGGCGAGCCGACGGGCGCGGACGACGAGCTGATGCGAGGTGAGGTCCATGCGGGAGATTCTTCCGTTCTTCCCTCCGCCTGGTCATTCCGGCTTTCCGGCATCCCGGTCTTTCCGGCAGGCCGACACGACAGCACTCCGCGCTCCGGTCTTCCGGCGGGCTGGCGCGGCAGCGCTCCGCGCTCCGGATTTTTTTCGCCACTCATGGCGCGCGGTGTCGATCCCGGGCCCGGCCGTTCGTGTAGGAGGTGAGACAGAGCCCGCCCCGGGCCCGACGCCTTGGAGGACGTCATGAAGCACTACCTGCTCAGCGTGGTCCAGCCGGCCGGCGCGACCCCGCCCGGTCCCGAAGCCCTCGCCGGGATCATGCGCAACGTCGAGGCCTTCAACGACGAGTTGCGCGCCGCCGGCGCCTGGGTCTTCGCCGGCGGTCTGCACGGCCCGGAGACCGCGACCATGCTCCGCCCCCAGGACGGTGACGTGCTCGTCACCGACGGCCCGTACGCCGAGGGCAAGGAGTACCTGGGCGGCCTGTGCCTCATCCGGGCCGCCGACCTGGACGAGGCCCTGGAGTGGGGCCGCAAGGCCGCCCTCGCGACCACCCTGCCCATCGAGGTACGGCCCTTCGTGGACCAGCACTGACGACGGAGCGGCACCGATGGCCGAGGCCCGCGACATCGAGGCCGTCTTCCGCGCCGAGTACGGGCGCGCGGTCGCCGTCCTCGTCCGCTTCCTCGGCGACATCGACCTCGCCGAGGAAGCGGTCCAGGACGCCTTCGCCACGGCCGTCACCCGGTGGCCGGAGACCGGTGTGCCGCCGAGCCCGGCCGGCTGGATCATCACGACCGCCCGCAACCGGGCCGTCGACCGGCTGCGCCGGGAGTCCTCCCGGGACGCCCGGCACGCCGAGGCCGCCCGGCTGCACGCCCCCGACGCACCGCCCGAGGAGGGCCCCGTGCGCGACGACCGGCTGCGACTGATCTTCACCTGCTGCCACCCCGCGCTCGCCCCGCAGTCCCGGGTCGCGCTCACCCTGCGCCTGCTCGGCGGCCTGAGCACCGCGCAGATCGCCCGTGCCTTCCTGGTGCCCGAGACCACCCTGGCCCAGCGACTGGTGCGGGCCAAGGCCAAGATCCGGGACGCGGGCATCCCGTACCGCGTGCCCCGGGACGCCGACCTGCCCGACCGGCTCTCCGCCGTCCTCGCCGTCGTCTACCTGATCTTCAACGAGGGCTACACCGGCGACCCGTCCCTGTGCGTCGAGGCGCTGCGCCTCGGCAGACTGCTCGCCGAGCTGATGCCGGACGAACCCGAGGTCACCGGTCTGCTCGCGCTGATGTTGCTGGTGGAGGCCCGGCGGCCGGCCCGGGAGGACGCGGACGGCGTGCTCGTCCCGCTGCCCGAGCAGGACCGCGCCCGGTGGGACCGCGCGCTGATCGCCGAGGGTCAGGAACTGGTCCGCCGCTGCCTGCGCCGCAACCAGCCGGGGCCGTACCAGATCCAGGCCGCCGTCAACGCGGTGCACAGCGACGCGTCCAGTGCGGCAGACACGGACTGGCACCAGATCCTCGCTCTCTACGACCAGTTGATGGCCGTGGCGCCGTCTCCGGTCGTCGCCCTGAACCGCGCCGTGGCGGTCGCCGAGACCGAGGGCCCCGCGGCGGCCCTGGAGCTGGTCGACGCCCTCGGCCTCGGCCGGTACCACGTGCTGCACGCCGTCCGTGCCGACCTGCTGCGCCGACTGGACCGGACCGCCGAGGCGGCGGCGGAGTACGGCCACGCCGCGGAGCTGGCGCCGAGCGAGGCCGAACGGACGTACCTGGAACGCCGACGACGGGAGACGGAACGGCGGGGGCCGGGCCGTAAGGGGACGTGACCCTCTTCACCCCTGCGCGGCTTCGGAATGAAATATGAAAGGTTGGTATCTACACCTGACCGACCGGAAACCCGGGCCCGGCCCGAACCGGCCTGTGCACCCAGTGAGGCACCCGTGAACGACTCCCTGCCCGAGCAGCCCGCCGACGTCGTGGCCCGGCTGCGCGCCACCTTCGCAGCCGGCCGGACCAAGCCCGTCGAGTGGCGCACCGGCCAGCTTCGCCGGCTGCGCGCGATGCTCACGGAACGCGGCGCCGACCTCGCCGCCGCCCTCCACGCCGACCTGGGCAAGAGCGGCACGGAGGCCCACCGCACCGAGATCGACTTCACGGTCCGGGAGATCGACCACACCCTGGAGCACCTGGCGGACTGGCTGCGCCCCGAGCCCGCGCCCGTCCCGGCGCACCTCGGTGCCGACGCCACGGCCTGGACGCAGTACGACCCCCTGGGCGTCGTCCTCGTCATCGCGCCCTGGAACTACCCGGCACAGCTCCTGCTCGCCCCCATGGTCGGCGCGCTGGCCTCGGGCAACGCGGTCGTCGCCAAGCCGAGCGAGCTGGCGCCGGCCACCTCGGCCGTCCTGGCCGAGTTGCTGCCGGCCTATCTGGACACCGACGCGGTCGCCGTCGTCGAGGGCGGCATACCGGAGACCACGGCCCTGCTGGCCGAGCGCTTCGACCACATCTTCTACACCGGCAACGGCACCGTCGGCCGTATCGTCATGCGGGCCGCCGCCGAGCACCTCACCCCGGTCACCCTCGAACTGGGCGGCAAGTCACCGGTGTTCGTGGACCGCGGCACCGACCTGGACACGGTCGCGGACCGGCTCGCCCGGGGCAAGTTCCTCAACGCGGGCCAGACCTGTGTCGCCCCGGACTACGTCCTGACCGACCCGGAGACCGCGACCGCCCTGGAGGCCGCGCTGGTCCGCGCGATCGAGGGACTGTTCGGCGCGGACCCACGCCACTGCGAGGAGTTCGGCCGGATCGTCGACGAACGCCACTTCGACCGGCTTTCCGCCCTGCTCGACTCGGGCCGCGTCGCCGTCGGCGGCGTGGGCGACCGGACGGCGAAGTACCTCGCGCCCACCGTCCTCGCGGACGTCGACCCGAATGCGCCCGTCATGCGGGAGGAGATCTTCGGCCCCATCCTGCCGATCGTCACCGTGCCGGGCCTGGACGAGGCGATCGACTTCATCAACGACCGCGACAAGCCGCTCGCCCTGTACGTCTTCAGCGAGTCCGCGGACACCCGTGACCGCATCGCCGCCGAGACCTCCTCGGGCGGCCTCGGCCACGGCCTGCCCCTCGCCCATCTCACCGTCTCCGACCTGCCGTTCGGCGGGGTGGGGGAGAGCGGCATGGGCAGCTACCACGGCCGCTACTCCATCGAGACGTTCAGCCACCGCAAGGCCGTGCTGTCGAAGCCGCTGCGCTGACGTCCTCCACAGTGCGGGCCCCGGCCGCGTGCGCGCGGCCGGGCCCGGCCTCCGTGTGCGCAACTCCGCTCCACCTCGCCGGTGTTCGCCGACGCAACCGGTCGACGATTGACTGGTCTACACCCTTGACTGGTACAGACCAAGGCGGTTGAGTGGGCCCAACCCCCCACCACGGCCGCTCCCACCTCTGTGGGTGCGGCCGTGCCGCACAAAGGAGTTGGTCCATGCCGAGGCGTCGCATCGCCGCGCTCCTGACCTCGCTCGCCCTGGGCACCTCCGTCCTGGTGCTCCAGGCGGCCCCCACGGCCTCCGCCGCCGGCTTCGTGGTCAGCGAGGCCCAGTTCAACCAGATGTTCCCGAACCGGAATTCCTTCTACACGTACAGCGGTCTGACCGCCGCCCTCGGCGCCTACCCCGCCTTCGCGAACACCGGCAGCGACACCGTGAAGAAGCAGGAGGCCGCCGCCTTCCTCGCCAACGTCAGCCACGAGAACTTCAACTACAAGGCCGCCGGCGACGCGCTCTGCTCAACAACCCGTCCCTGGTGCAGAACAACGCGTCCGTGGCCTGGAAGACCGGCCTGTGGTACTGGAACACCCAGTCCGGGCCCGGCAGCATGACCCCGCACAACGCCATGGTGAACGGCGCCGGGTTCGGGCAGACCATACGCAGCATCAACGGCTTCCTGGAGTGCGACGGCAAGAACCCCTCCCAGGTGCAGAGCCGGGTCTCCGTCTACCAGCGCTTCGCCCAGGTCCTCGGGGTCTCACCGGGCGCCGGCCTGTACTGCTGACGGGCCGTGACGGCGGCCGGGTGCCGTGTGCGAGACTCCGCCGATGACTGCAGACACGATCACCGCGGACGCCTCCGGCACCTGGGAACTCGGCGACCTGCCCGTCCACCGCGTCGGCTTCGGCGCGATGCGGCTGACGGGCAGCGCCGCCTTCCACCACGGCACCCCGAGCGACCGGGAACGGTCCCTCGCCGTCCTGCGCGAGGCCGTCGGGCTGGGTGTGAACCACATCGACACGGCGGCCTTCTACTTCTCCTCGCTGCGGTCCGCCAACGAACTCATCAACAGCGCGCTGTCCCCGTACCCCGACGACCTGGTCATCGCCACCAAGGTCGGCCCCTACCGCGACTACCACGGCGAGTGGGGCACCTCCGCCCGGCCCGACCAACTGCGCGGGCACGTCGAGGAGAACCTGCGCCAGCTCGGGCGGGACCACCTCGACCTGGTCTATCTCCGCCGGATGCGCCAGGACTCCATCGCCGAACACTTCGGCGCCCTCGCCGAACTGCGCGAGGCCGGTCTGATCCGGCACCTCGGGATCTCCGGCGTCGAACCCCGGCACCTCGCCGAGGCGCTGGAGATCGCGCCGGTGGTGTCCGTGCAGAACCGGTACGCGGTGGACCGGCCCGACCCCGTGGACGACGAGGTGCTGCGGCTGTGCGGCGAGCACGGCATCGCCTTCGTCCCCTTCTACGCCGTGGCCGGCAGGACCGGAGAGCGCGGTGCGACGACCGCTCACGACGACGCCGTGCTCTCCGTCGCCCGGGCCCATGGCGTCAGCCCCGCGCAGGTCCGCATCGCCTGGACCCTGCACCAGGGCCCGCACGTCCTCGCCATCCCCGGCACCGGCAACCCCGCCCACCTGGTCGAGAACATCGCGGCCGGCGCGCTGCGGCTGACCGAGGAGGAGCTGGCACGGCTCGGCGAGGGCCGCGCGCAGGCGGGCTGACCGGGGTGGGCGGCGCGCGGTACCCGCGCGGGGGCGGGCGGGGTGACCGGCACCGAGGGCCGGCAGGTCTACCCGTGAGGACGGCCAGGTCCTGGGCGCGTCCGGGAGCGAGCCGTACCCCGCTGCGTGATCACGACGGCGTGCGGCCGGGGCCGGCGCCGGCTGACTACGATGGCGTAGACGCCCTGCCGGACCGCACACGAAGCCGACCGCGCACGAAGCCGACCGCACACGAGGACGGGTGAAGAACCTCCCCATGACCGACGCCAAGGACGAACGCCGGCCGGCCGGCGAGCTCGAAGCGAGCGTCCTGGCCGCGCTCTGGGCCGCCGGCGCACCCCAGACTCCCGGCCAGGTCCAGCTCAGCCTCGGTGCGGACCTCGCCCGTACGACGGTGACGACGATCCTCACCCGACTGCACGACAAGGGCGTCGTCCACCGGCGGCGCCAGGGCCGCGGGTACGCCTACTTCCCGGCCCAGGACGTCCAGGACGCCCACGGCCTCACCGCTCGTCGGATGCACAGCGAACTGGACCGGGACAGCGACCGCGAGACGGTCCTCGCCCGGTTCGTCGCCCAGCTCAGCCCGGACGACGAACGCATCCTGCGAGACCTGCTCGAAGCCGACGGCCGATGACCGCCCCGCTCCTGCTGCTCCTGCCGCTGCTGCTGCCGTTCGCCCTGCCGCCCCTGGCCCGCCGGGCCCTGGAGCGGCTGACCCCGGTCGCGGCGCTGTGGTCCGTCACCGGCTGCGCGGTGCTCCTCGCCGGCTGCTCGACGCTGGCACTCGGCACGTCCGTCCTGACCGGGCTGCTGAAGCTGCCGCTCTTCGCCGCGCTCGGCGAACTGGTCCACCCGTTGCGTACCGCCTCCGACGCCTTCGTCGTCCCGGCCGCCATCGCCTCGGCCGGCGTGCTGGCCGGGTGCGGCGTGAGCCTCGTCCGCGCGGTCCTGGGCCAGGCCCGTGCCTTCCGGGCGGCCCGTGCGGAGGCCGCGTGCGGGGCCGTCGCCGGTGACCTGTGCGTGATCGACTCGCCCCGACCCGACGCCTACGCCCTGCCGGGCCGCCCGCGCCGGGTCGTCGTCACCACGGCGATGCTGCGCAGCCTGGACGGTCCCGAGCGGGAGGCACTGCTCGCCCACGAGCGTGCCCACACCGCGGGGCGCCACCACTACGCCCTCGCCGCCGCCGAACTCGCGGCGCACTGCCACCCCGCGCTGCGCCCGGTCCGGGCGACGATCCGGCTGGCCGCCGAGCGCGCCGCCGACGAGGCCGCCGCGGTCTCGGTCGGCGACCGGCGTCTGACCGCCCGCGCCATCGCCCGCGCGGCCCTCGCCGGGCAGGCCGCCCGGCCCGCGCGGCCGGGCTTCGCGCCCGGCGCGGCGACGGGCCCCGTTCCCCAACGTGTCCAGGCCCTGCTGGCCACCCCCCGCGCCCGTACCGCCCGCGCGATCTCCACACTCCTCATCGCCTGCACCGCCCTCTCCTGCGTGGCCTCGGCCACGGCGACGGCCGACGTCCACCACCGCGTGGAAATCGCGCAGGGCGACGAAGGCCCCTGAACCGAGACGTCGCCGACCCGCTCGGCGGCCACGACCTGCACACCGACCCGCCCTGACGCCCCCACGAGGCCCCAGACGGCGGAGCCGCCGCCCCCACCCCGCAACGCGCGTAGACCGAGACTGGCGTCCGAGTAGTTTTACGTATAACCTCACCGGCTAACCACCCCCACCGGAAGGTCGCCATGCGTCGCGTCGCCCTGGTCACCCTCGTCGTGCACAACTACGACGAGGCCATCCGCTTCTACACCGAAGCCCTCGGCTTCCGTCTCGTCGAGGACGCCCCGCGTCCGGACGGCTCGCGCTGGGTCGTCGTGGAGCCCGGGGGCGACGGACCCGGGCTGGTGCTGGCCCGCGCGAAGGGGGAGGAGCAGCGGGCCCGCGTCGGCGACCAGACCGGCGGGCGCGTCGGCTTCTTCCTGCACACCGACGACTTCGCGCGCGACCACGCCCGGATGACCGCCGCCGGCGTGACCTTCCTGGAGGAGCCGCGCCACGAGCCGTACGGCACGGTCGCCGTCTTCCAGGACCTGTACGGCAACCGCTGGGACCTGCTCCAGCCCGCCGGCCACTGAACCACCACCGCACCACCTGCCCGAGGACCCGAGGAAACGAAACGCCCATGACCGCGTCCCGCATCGACACCGAGACCCTCCGCCGGCTCCCCAAGGCCGTCCTGCACGACCACCTCGACGGTGGCCTGCGCCCCGCCACCGTCGTCGAGCTCGCGGCCGCGGTCGGCCACACCTTGCCCACCACCGACCCCGACGAGCTGGCCGCCTGGTACGTCGAGGCCGCCAACTCCGGTGACCTGGTCCGTTACATAGCCACCTTCGAGCACACCCTCGCCGTCATGCAGACCCGCGAGGGCTTGCTGCGCACGGCCGAGGAGTACGTCCTCGACCTCGCCGCCGACGGTGTCGTCTACGCCGAGGTCCGCTACGCCCCCGAGCTGAACACGAGCGGCGGGCTCACGATGCGCGAGGTCGTGGAGACCGTGCAGGAAGGTTTCGCCGCCGGTATGGCCAAGGCGGCCGCCGCCGGCACCCCCGTCCGCGTCGGCACCCTGCTGTGCGGCATGCGCATGTTCGACCGCGTCCGCGAGGCCGCGGACCTGGCCGTCGCCTACCGCGACGCGGGCGTCGTCGGCTTCGACATCGCCGGCGCCGAGGACGGCTTCCCGCCCGCCGACCACCTCGACGCCTTCGAGCACCTGCGCCGCGAGAGCGTGCCGTTCACCATCCACGCCGGCGAGGCGCACGGGCTGCCCAGCATCCACCAGGCCCTCCAGGTCTGCGGCGCCCAGCGCATCGGCCACGGCGTCCGCATCACCGAGGACATCCCCGACCTCGCGGCCGGCAAGCTCGGCCGTCTCGCCTCCTGGGTGCGCGACCGCCGCATCGCCCTGGAGATGTGCCCCACCTCCAACCTCCAGACGGGCTGCGCGACCTCGATCGCCGAGCACCCGATCACGGCCCTGAAGGACCTCGGCTTCCGGGTCACCCTGAACACCGACAACCGTCTGGTGTCCGGGACGACGATGACCCGCGAGATGGCCCTGCTGGTGGAGCAGGCGGGCTGGACCGTCGAGGACCTGCGCACGGTCACGGTGAACGCCCTGAAGAGCGCGTTCCTCCCGTACGACGAGCGCAAGGCCCTCATCGAGGACGTGGTCCTGCCGGCCTACGAAGCCGCGCTCTAGAGGAGTCCCCTGAGGTAGGCGGCCTGTCCGACGTGCTGAAGGTCGTCGGACAGGACGCTCACCAGGCGCACCCCCAGCGACACCGGCGGGTCCCAGCGCTCGTCCACGATGCGTTCCAGGTCCTTGGCGGCCAGCGCGCGCAGGCAGCCGAGGGTCTGTTGGTGGACGGCGTCGTAGTACCCGGTCAGCAGGTCCGCCGACTCCACCCGCACCTTCGCGACCTTGCCGGGGGTGTGCGCGTACCCCGTGTCGTGCCGGGGCAGGTCGAAGCCGCAACGCTTCTCCCAGCCCTGCGCGAGCCACACCTGGTCCAGGTCGAAGGCGTCGGCGATGTGGTCGTCCTGCACCCGTGTGAGGTGCCAGACCAGCCAGGCGATGGAGTTGGCGCCGGGGGCCGGGCGGTGGTGCAGCTCGTCCGGGCCGAGGCCGTCGAGGGCGGCATGGACTTCTTCCTGGATGCGGCCGTAGCCGTCGATGAGGATGTCCTTCGCATGCATACCGTCCACCATCGCAAATCGCCGGCGCTCACGCGCCCGGAACCCGGCTTCCCCTGGGCCCCGCCGGCACCCGCCCCCGCGGCCCTGTCGGCGCCACCGGCCGCGGGCCGGCGGCCGGCGCGCCGTCGGCCGACGTGAGTGGCTCCCGACCAGCGTCACCGCACCTGGTCGGAGGGACCGGTCAGGACCCCGTTTCGAGCAGGGTGACCAGCGCTCGCGCGGCCGGGCTCGTGGCCCGTTCCGGCGGCAGCAGGGCGACCGTCTCGTACTCCGGCTCGTCCGCGCCCTTCAGCGGGAGCGCCGTGAGCGACGGCCGCTTGAGCCGGAAGTGCCGGGGTACGACGGCGATCCCCAGGTTCTCGTCCACCAGGTCCAGCAGGCTGTGCACGTCGTTGACCTCCAGCGCGACCGTGCGCCGGACGCCGGCCGCGGCGAACGCGGCGTCGGTGGTGCGGCGCGGGCCCCAGTCGGGGTGGAAGTCGACGAAGACCTCCCCGGCGAGGTCCGCCGGGCCGAGCACGGCCGGGGCGGAGGCCAGGCGGTGGCTCGGATGGCACAGCACGGTCATGGACTCGCTGGTCAGCGACACCGAGCGGAGCTGGTCGGTGTCGGCCTGGGTGCGGTAGGCGAAGGCCAGGTCGAGCCGGCCGGCCGCGACCTCCTCGGCCAGCGCGCCGGAGCCGGCCTGCCGCAGCTGGATCTCCACGTCCGGGTGCCGGCGCCGGAAGGCCGCCAGCAGCCGGGCCACGTTCACCCCGGCGATGCACTGCTCGGTGCCGAGGGCCAGCGTGCCCCGCAGCACGCCCTGCACCGCGGCCACCGCCTCGTGCGCGGAGCGCACCTGCGCCAGGATCCGTTCGGCCTCCGCCAGCAGCGCGCGCCCGGCCTCGGTGAGCGTCACCCGGCGGGTCGTCCGCACGAACAGCGGCGCCCGCAGCTCCCGCTCCAGCGCCCGGATGGACGCCGACAGGCCGGACTGGGACACCATCAGGCGTTCGGCGGCCCGGGTGAAGTGCTGGTCCTCGGCGACCGCGACGAAGTGCTGGAGATGGCGCAGTTCCATGATTGAGAAGCTTATCCGCTGAATTCCATCGGATTCTTCTGTTGGACCGCTGCCCGCCGCCCGGGGAAGAGTGGCACCGGTAGATCGTGTGCCAACCCCTCTGGAGTCGCGTTGTACACCGCACACCCCGACCGCTACGCCGACATGCCCTACCGGCGCACCGGACGCAGCGGCCTGAAGCTCCCCGCCCTGTCGCTCGGCCTGTGGCACAACTTCGGGCCCGACCGGCCCGTGGAGACCCAGCGGGCCATCCTCCGCCGCGCCTTCGACCTCGGCGTCACCCACTTCGACCTGGCGAACAACTACGGCCCGCCGCCCGGCGCCGCCGAGTCCGCCTTCGGCGAGGCGATGAAGGCGGACTTCGCCGGCTACCGCGACGAACTGGTGATCTCCACCAAGGCCGGCTATCTGATGTGGCCCGGCCCGTACGGCGAGTGGGGTTCGCGCAAGTACGTGCTGTCCTCGCTGGACCAGAGCCTGAGCCGGATGGGTCTGGACTACGTCGACATCTTCTACTCGCACCGCTTCGACCCGGACACTCCCCTGGAGGAGACGATGGGCGCCCTGCACACGGCGGTGCAGCAGGGCAAGGCCCTCTACGTCGGGGTCTCCAACTACTCCGCCGAGCAGACCCGCGAGGCCGCCCGCATCCTCGGCGAGCTGGGCACGCCGCTCCTCATCCACCAGCCGCGCTACTCGATGCTCGACCGGCGCCCCGAGGACGAGGGCCTGCTCGACGCCCTGGACGAGCTCCAGGTCGGTTCCATCGTGTACTCCCCGCTGGAGCAGGGCCTGCTCACCGGCCGCTACCTCGACGGCATCCCCGAGGACTCCCGGGCGGCGAGCGACAGCCCGTTCCTGAACTCGGACGCGGTCACCGAGGACCTGGTCGCCCGGCTGCGCGCGCTGGACGAGATCGCCAAGTCCCGCGGCCAGACCCTGGCCCAGCTCGCCCTCGCCTGGGTGCTGCGCGGCGGCCGGGTGACCTCCGCCCTGGTCGGCGCGAGCAGCCCGCGGCAGATCGAGGACAGCGTCGCGGCCATCGGCAACCTCGACTTCGACGCCGACGAGCTCGCGCGGATCGACGGGATCGTCCGGCGGTAGCACCGGCGCACCGGACGGTACAGGGGAGCGGCCGCGACATCCGCGGCCGCTCCCTCAGTCGTACCGTCACGCCGTCGCCCTCCGGAGCGCGACGGCACCGGTCCGGTCAGGCGCCCGCCGGCACCCGGTCCAGGAATCCCAGCACCCGCCGGATGCGTCCCTCCTCGTCCAGCGTGACCACGTCGAACCCGGCCACCGGCGCCGAGCCGTCCACTTCGTTCACCAGCTCCCAGCCGAAGCGCGCGGTGTCGTGGTGGCCGTCGACCGCGCCGAGCGGACGGAACACGAAGCCGGGGAACTGCTCGTGGGCCGCCGCGATCACGGCCGCGATCTGCTCGTGCCCGCGGACGTCCACGAGCGGGTCGGTGTAGACGCCGTCCTCGGTCCAGGCGGCGGCGACGGCCTTCTCGACGTCCTCCGGCCGGGTGGCGTTCCAGGCCTCGAAGTAACGGGCGGCGGCGTTCTCGTGACGGTCGGTGTGAGCGGCCATGGCGAAGCATCCTCCATCGAGGTCGTCTCTGCTGGTCAGGTCCCGGATCCGGGGTTCGCCGATCCGGTGTGACCACCATGCGGGAGGAGCGGGGCCCGGGTCGATTACCTCCGGGGTCATGGCCGACGTCGGTGGGGCCGTCTCATTTCGGCCAGAACGGACGCGGAATATGCCAAGAGAGTGGCCGGAAAGTCATGGTGACAGTGGTTCAGTAGTGAACATACTCGACTGTGAGGACTTCACTTCCAGCGAGGTTCCGATCACGCACCGCACACGGCCGCACCGCAGATGAGCCGCACCGAAAGCGAGGCCCGCCGGCAGGCGAACGACGCGACGGGGGAGTGCGCATGCACGACGAGTTCCTGTGCCATGTCACCGCGTACGGCACCTGCGGCGGACAGCGCGTCGGAGTGCCCCTGGGCACCTACCGGGCGCCCACCCTGGCCCTCGCCCTGTGGTGGCTGCGGGACCGTGCCAACTGGATCGCCGACCGCCTCGACCCGCGGCCCGAGGCCGGGCACTTCCCGCCCAACGCGCTCGTCCCGGTCGCGGACACCGTGCCCGACGTGCCGGCCGTCCTGCGCGCGTGGTGCGGCGACCCGGCCCAGCAGGAGCTGGTCGCCGACGAGCTGGCCGCCGGGAGGCTGGTGCGGATCGCGACCGGCGACGACACGACCGAGTACGAGCTGCTGGCGGAGTCCGTCGACGCGCTGCGCATGCAGCGGACCATCCCGGCCCTCGTCGTACCCGTCGCCTGACCGGATTCCATTCGCCCCGCGCGGGGCGCACTGGTGAACGAACAGCCGGCATTCATGCTCGCCCCGGCCGGTGGTACCGGGGCCACGCTGCGCCGACGGCTGGTCCGCGTCGCCGGAGAAGCCCCTGGTGACCGAGGCCCCGGTGACGGAGACCGTGAGCCTCGGCACTGTGCGCGGTCGGCGAACGCATCCGGTGGACTGGCGGGCCGGGCTCGGGGTACGAGGACTGGTGCAACAGCGACCGGCCGGACCGGGTTTTCGAGAGAGACAGCATGACCAAGCACCTGGGCGAGGCAGTGATACCGACTGGTTTCGACGTACCCGTGGAGCCGCTGCGGCGCGCGGCGCACTACACCGGCGAACCCGGATGCATCGCCGAGGCACGCGCCTTCGCGGCCCAGTTCCTCCAGCAGCTGCGTACCGAGTGGTGCGCCACCGCCGACGGCCGGGTTGACGGCGAGCTGCTGCTGATGGTGAGCGAACTGGTCACCAACGCCGACCAGCACAGCAACGGCCCCTACATCCTGGAGCTGGAGGGCACCGACTCCTCGGTCGCGGTGTCCGTGTACGACAGCAGCACGGCCCTGCCCCGCCGTTACCCGAAGGACCCCGAGCGCGTCGGACGGCACGGGCTGGAGATCGTGCACGCCCTCGCCACGGAGGTCACCGTCGAGCGGGTGCCCGTGGGCAAACGCGTGCGGGCCGTCTTCCCGCTCCGGCCGAACGGGGACGGCCCGCCCCGGACCCGCTGAGGCGTCGGGTCGACGCCGCGACGCCGGCCCGACCGGGAGGTCAGGCGCAGCCGAGTTCGCCCAGCATCCCCTGCCGCAGCCGGGTGATGATCCGCTTGATCAGCCGGGAGACGTGCATCTGGGAGCACCCCAGCCGCTCCCCGATCTCGGCCTGGGTGGCCTCCTCCACGAACCGCATGTGGATGATCTGCCGGTCACGGTCGCTCAGCTCCGCCATGAGGGGGGCGAGCGCGTGGAAGTCCTCGACGAGCCGCAGCCCCTCCTCCTCCACACCGATGAAGTCGGCGAGCACGGCCTCGCCGTCCTCGGGGCCGTCGCCGGTGAGCGCGGCGTCCAGGGAGGCGGAGTTGTAGCCGTTCGAGGCGATCTGGGCCTCGACCACCTCGTCCTGGGAGATGTTCATCAGCGTGGCCAGCTCGGCGACCGTCGGGTCCCGGTCCAGCCGGCTGGACAACTCCTCACGCGCCTTCGCCAGCTCCACCCGCAGCTCCTGGAGCCGGCGCGGCACGTGGACGGCCCAGGTGGTGTCCCGGAAGAACCGCTTGATCTCGCCGACGATGTACGGCAGCGCGAACGACGTGAACTCGACCTCGCGCGCCAGTTCGAACCGGTCGATGGCCTTGATCAGGCCGATCATGCCGGTCTGGACGATGTCCTCCATGTCGTCGCCGCGGCCCCGGAACCGTCCGGCGGCGAACCGCACCAGCGACATGTTCATCTCGATGAGCGTGTTGCGCGCGTACTGGTACTCGTGCGTCCCCTCTTCCAGCTCGGTCAGCCGGCGGAAGAACTGGCGGGACAGCTCCCGTGCGTCCCGGGGGGCGACGGACGCGGGGTCCGCGATGCCAGGCAGTGATCCCTCGCCCGTCCTGTCCTGCTCGGTCCGCTCGATGACCTCTGCTTCCGACCGGATCCCGGCGGCGGTGTTCATTACCTCTCCCACGAAAGTCACGGTTCGACGTCTCCCTGTACGGCGGCTTCGACGGCCCCGGACGCAGGTCGCGTGCCCTGCGGTTACCCGGTGCGCGGCGGGTTAT
This sequence comes from Streptomyces flaveolus, assembly GCF_000716535.1. GTDB lineage: Bacteria > Actinomycetota > Actinomycetes > Streptomycetales > Streptomycetaceae > Streptomyces > Streptomyces flaveolus_A. Next base: position 212,554 of record NZ_JNWV01000011.1, read on the forward strand.
TCCTCCCGACGAAGCCGCTCACGGCGCGAGTACCCCCGGTGACGGCACGCATGCGTCCGCCGCGCCGCAGTGGCGCGAAACCGCCGCTCCGGCCGGGTTTCCCTGAGGGCGGAACGCCGCGCCCTTGTACCGCACCGTACCGCTCCTAGGCTGACGGGATGAGCAACCCGCTGAGCGAGGAAGCCCGAGTGATCCCCCTGCGCCCGGACCCCGTCCGCCCGGAAGCGCCGGACGGCGAGGCCGCCCCCAGGGAGCCCCTGTGGCGGGATCTCGTCGGCGAGGTGCTGCGCCGGGAGCGGCAGGCGCAGGAGCGCACGCTCAAGGACGTGGCCGACGCGGCCCGGATCTCGCTGCCCTATCTGTCGGAGGTCGAGCGGGGCCGCAAGGAGGCCTCGTCGGAGGTGCTGGCCGCTGCGGCCCACGCGCTCGGCCTGGGCCTCGGCGACCTGCTGTCGCTGGCGCACGGCGAGCTGATTCGGCGCACGGCCGAGCGGCACCGGCCCGCCGTCGTGCCCCGCCGGCCCGCCAGCGCGCCGCACCGGCCGTACCGGGGGCTCTGCCTGGCCGCCTGACCGGACGCGCCACGACCGCGGCGTCCGCTCACGTTCCTCGGCGTCGGGCCCGGCCGGGTCCTCTCCTGGCCCGGCCCGGTGTACGCGTGCCTGCCGGACCGCAGGTCGAGGCGGACGCCGCTCGCTGTCCCACCGTCCGGCCGTGCCTCGGCGGCCCGCCGGTCATGAGGGCCGCCGGTGCGCGACCAGCTCGCACGGGTGGCCGGCCGAACGCCGTACCCCCAGCCCGTCCCGGCGGCCGGACGGGCCGGACGGGCCGGCGGGTGCGGTCGGGGCATGCGGGTCGTCGAGGTCGCGATCCGGATGCCAGGCGGACTTCCTTCACCCTTTCGGATGGTCCGGCGGCCGGGCCGATGAGTTTCGCCCGGGGGAGCGGTCCCCATCCATGACGGCGTTCCACGCCCGGTTCCCCACCCACCTTCACGCCCCGGGAGGCGCTCATGACCACCGCCGGATTCACCACGTGCCTCTGGTTCGACGGCCAGGCGGAGGAGGCCGCGCACCACTACGTGTCCGTCTTCAAGAACTCCGGCATCGGGCGCGTCGTCCGCTGGCCCGAGGGCGGGGCCGGACCGGCCGGCTCGGTGCTGACCGCGGAGTTCACGGCCAACGGCCAGAACTTCGTCGCGCTCAACGGCGGCCCCGAGTTCACCTTCAACGAGGCGGTCTCCTTCCAGATCCTCTGCTCCGGCCAGGAGGAGATCGACCACTACTGGACGAAGCTCACCGAGAACGGCGGCGAGGGCGGACCCTGCGGCTGGCTCAAGGACAAGTACGGCGTCTCCTGGCAGGTCGTCTACGCGCCGCTGCTGGACATGGTCGCCGACCCCGACCCGGAGAAGGCCGCGCGTGCCGTCAAGGCCATGATGGGCATGGGCAAGCTGGACGCGGCCGCGCTGGAGAAGGCGTACGCGGGCGAGTAGCCCGACGTCCGACCGGCCGTCACCGTCGACCGGCCTCGGCGAGGATCTCGGCGATCACATGCCGGGAGTTCTCCGCCAGGACCGGGTTGGTGTGCCAGTAGTACGGGAGCTGGATCAGCGAGATCGACAGCGCCCAGCCCCGCCCGCGCGCCCACTGGGCGTCGTCGGCGCCGACGGCCTTGCGGAAGGTGTCCCGGGCGGACGCGGGCAGCAGGTTCCAGGCCACGATCAGGTCCACGGCCGGGTCGCCGACGCCGGCACAGCCGAAGTCGATGACCGCGCTCAGCCGGTCCCCGTCGACCAGCACGTTCCCCGGGGAGAGATCCCCGTGCGCCCAGGCCGGCGGACCGGCGTGGGCCGGGGCCCGCAGCGCCTCCTCCCACAGGGCCGTCACGGCCGCCGTGTCGATCCGGTCGGTGAGAGCGGTGAGCCGGGCCAGCGCGGCCCGGGTCGGCTCGTCCCGGGCGGTGAGCGGCACACCCCGGGAGGCGGGCGGCCCGTCGTGCGGGTCGATCCGGCGCAGCGCGGCGACGAACGCCCCGAGACGCTCGGCGAGGCGCTCCGGTTCCGCGACGGCACCGGCGACCGGGTTCCGCCCGTCCAGCCAGCGGTACACCGACCAGGGCCACGGGAAGCCCTCGCCGGGCGCGCCGAGCCCGGCCGGCTCCGGCGTGGCCACCGGCAGCAGCGGGCCGAGACGGGGCAGCCAGCGCTGCTCGTGCCTCACGTCGGCGACGGCGCCGGGATGCCGGGGCAGCCGTACCACCAGGCCGGTGCCCAGGCGGAACATGGCGTTCTCCGTGCCGGAGGAGTCCAGGCGCCGTACGGGCAGCGCCGACCACTCGGGAAACTGCCGGGCGATCAGCCGGCCGACCAGCGGCGGGTCGATGTCGACCTCGCCCTCGCGCATCTTGACCGTATTCATCGCCGCTCATCACAGCGGGGAGCGGGCCTCGCTGTCGACCGAATTGCGGGTCCGGCTCGGCGCGCGGGCCGGACCCCGGATGGCTAGCGTGAACAAACGGGACACACCACCTCAGGAGGGCCGCCAGCATGGCCGTGCAACCCGAAGGAACGCCCTGTTGGGCCGATGCGATGTTCAGTGACGTCGAGGGAGCGAAGCGGTTCTACGGAGACGTCCTCGGCTGGACCTTCGGCGAGTCGTCGTCGGAGTACGGCAACTACACCCAGGCCTACGTGGACGGCAAGGCCGTGGCGGCGGTCGTCCCGCCCATGCCCGGTCAGGAGGGTCAGTCACAGTGGTGCCTGTACTTCGCCTCGCCGGACGCCGCCACCACCGCGGAGAAGATCCGGGAGAACGGCGGCGAGGTGCTGATGGAGCCGATGCAGGTCGGTGACTTCGGCACGATGTGCCTGGCCCGGGAACCCAGCGGAGCCGTGTTCGGCGTGTGGCAGGCGGGCACCCACGAGGGCTTCGAGGCGACGGCCACGCCCGGCGCCTACTGCTGGGCCGAGGTCTTCACCAGGGAGCCGGAACAGGCGGACGCCTTCCTCTCGGCGGTCTTCCCGTACCGGATGAAGGAGATCGAGGACGACGCGGTGGACTTCCGGATGTTCGACGTCGGCGAGGACACCGTCCTCGGCCGGATGCGGATGACCGACGACTTCCCGCCCGAGGTGCCGTCGTACATCAACGTCTACTTCACCGTCGACGACTGCGACGCGGCCGTCGACCGGGCCGTCAAGCTCGGCGGCATCCTCCGCTTCGGGCCGATGAGCAGCCCCTTCGGCCGGTTCGCGGCGCTCAGCGACCCGCAGGGCGCCAACTTCTCGGTGATCGACATCACCACCACCGAGGGCGAGATGCCGAAGGTCAAGGACGTCTGACCGGTCCCGGAACGGCGTCCCGCACGGCCATGGCATGATCGGGCACATGCGTGAACGTGTGGTGGCCGCGTGCGACGGGGCTTCGAAGGGGAACCCCGGACCGGCCGGATGGGCGTGGGTGGTCTCGGACGACGACGAGCGGACCCCGGCCCGCTGGGAGGCGGGCCCGCTCGGCCGGGCCACCAACAACGTCGCCGAGCTGACGGCCCTGGAGCGGCTGCTCACGGCCGTCGACCCGGACGTCCCGCTGGAGATCCGGATGGATTCCCAGTACGCGATGAAGGCCGTCACCACCTGGCTGCCCGGCTGGAAGCGCAACGGCTGGAAGACCGCCGCCGGCAAGCCCGTCGCCAACCAGGACCTGGTCGTCCGCATCGACGAACTGCTCGGCGGCCGGTCCGTCGAGTTCCGCTACGTCCCGGCCCACCAGGTCGACGGCGACCCGCTGAACGACTTCGCCGACCGCGCCGCCAGCCAGGCGGCCTCCGTCCAGGAAGCGGCCGGCAGCGCGCTCGGCTCGCCGGAGCCCCCGGCGTCTCCCGACACCCCGGCGGGGGCCGGGGCGCCGCGCAGGAAGGCGCCCCGCCGCACCGGCGGCACCGCGTCCCCACGCACCGGCGCCGCCGCGTCCGCCCGCACCATCAAGGCGAAGTTCCCCGGCCGCTGCCTGTGCGGCCGGTCCTACGCGGCCGGCGAGAAGATCGCCAAGAACGACCAGGGCTGGGGCCACCCGGAGTGCCGTACCGCCGAGGCCTGATCAGGCGTCGAACGTGTAGTACCGGGTGTGGTCCAGCAGGTCCGCCGGGCGCACGGTGTTCCACGGCTTCATCGTGTCGTTCAGGTCCACCACGTCCGGCGTGCCGCCGGCCGGCACGTACGCGGCGCCCGGGTGCCGCCGCTGCCACTCCGACCACAGCTTGTCGACATAGGCGTGGTGCAGCCAGAACACCGGGTCGTTGGGGGAGACCCCGGTGGCCATCTGCCCGCCGACCCACACGTGGACGCGGTTGTGCAGATTGACCCCGCGCCAGCCCTCCAGATGGTTGCGGAAGCCGTCCGAGGCGCTGTTGTACGGCGCCGTGTCGTACGTCGCGATCGACAGCACCGACTCCACCTCGGCGCGCGTCGGCAGCTCGCGCACGCTCGTGCCGAGCGAACGGCGCAGGAACGTACGGCCGTCGACGCGCACGTTGACGGGCCAGTTGCCGGTGGACGCGGCGAACGGGCCGTCCATCACCCGGCCGTCGGAGCCGCGCCCGGTGCCGCCGAGGAAGTCCGGCGCCCACAGCGAGGCCCGCACCGTGCGGTCGGTGCTCCAGTCCCAGTAGGGCAGCGCGACCGAGGAGTCCACGGACTGCAGCGCCTGCTCGAAGTCGAGCAGGAATCTGCGGTGCCAGGGCAGGAAGGAGGGGGAGCGGTGGCCGGTCCGCTCGCCGGTGTCGGTGTCCGCCATGATGAACTGGTTGTGCGTACGGACGAAGTCGTCGTAGCGCCCGCCGCGCTTGAGTTCGAGGACGGCGGCGACGAACCGGCGCTTCTCGTCGGCGGTCAGGGCGGCCTGGTTCTTGCGTACGGTCATGGTGCGGGGTACTCCGGAAGTCCTTGCGGTGGCGGTCAGTTGGCGGGGAACGGCAGCAGCGGCGCGCCCTGCAGCTCGTCCACCGCGGCACGGGCGGCGGCGCGCGGGGTGGCCACCGGGTCGTAGTGGCTGACGACGCTGATCCAGCTCCCGTCGGCGTTCCGCATCACGTGCAGCCGCACGCCGTCGACGAACACCGCGTATCCGCCGCCGTGTTCGTGGTGGTGTCCGCCGTCGCTCGCCGGACGGCCCTGTATCCGCCGGCCCTTGTAGACCTCGTCGAAGGAATCGGACGTGGCGGGCGCGTGGTGGCCGGCGGCCGACGCGGCGGGTGCGGCGAGGGCGGTGGCCGTGGCCGTCGCGGCGACGGCGGCCGCCGCGGTGAGCGCGCGGCGCCGGGTGATGTCGGGCATGCGGGGTCCTCCCGAGGAGTGGTCCGGTGGTGACGACGCATGCCTATCGGGACGTCGGGGAGCGAAAGAAATCGGCCGGAACCGGTTGGCTGCGATCCGGACAATCAGTTACATGTCGTACAGAGTTGAACCAAGATGATCTTGGCGTGACGGCGGTCCGATCCGCCCCGGAACGGGGAATTCCTTGCCGTGTGGACCGGCTTTCCGGTGATCCTTCCCGGCTGCGGTCCGTCCGGGTGGCGCGGCTCACCGCGCCAGACTGACGCGATCGGGCATGCCCGCACCCCTGCTACCCTCCGGTGTCGATCGACCACGTCCGGTGACTGTCAGGGGTGTGCGCGTGAAGGTCGTCTGTGTCGGAGGCGGACCCGCCGGTCTGTACCTCGCCATCCTGCTCAAGCGGCAGGACCCCTCCCATGACATCACCGTCCACGAACGCAACCCGCAGGGCTCCACCTACGGCTGGGGCGTGACGTACTGGCGCGGCCTCCTCGACAAGCTCCAGGCGTACGACCCCGCTTCGGCGTGGGCGATCGAGGAGCACTCCGTCCGCTGGAGCGACGGCGTCGCCCATGTACGGGACCTGACGACCCGGCACCACGGCGACCAGGGCTTCGGGATCGGCCGGCACCGTCTGCTCGACCTGCTCGCCACCCGGGCCCGCGCCCTCGGCGTCCGCCTGGAGTACGAGAGCGAACTCACCGAACCGCCCGCCGACGCGGACCTCGTCGTCGCGGCCGACGGCGTGCACAGCGCCCTGCGCACCCGCCGGGCCGGCCACTTCGGCACCCGGACCACCTCCGGCCGCAACTCCTACATCTGGCTCGGCACCAGCAAGGTCTTCGACGCCTTCACCTTCGCCTTCACCGAGACCGAGCACGGCTGGATCTGGGCCTACGGCTACGGCTACAGCGGCGACCACAGCACCTGTGTCGTCGAGTGCTCCCCGGAGACCTTCACCGGCCTCGGCCTGGACCGGGCCGACGAGGGCGAGGGTCTCGCCCTGCTGGAGAAACTCTTCGCCGGTGTTCTCGACGGCCACCCCCTGACCGCCCGCTCCGGTGCCTCCTGGCTGACCTTCCGCACCCTCACCAACGAGACCTGGCACGACGGCAACGTGGTCCTGCTCGGCGACGCGGCCCACACCACCCACTACTCCGTCGGCGCCGGCACCACCCTCGCCCTGGAGGACGCCATGTGCCTCGCCGACGCCCTGCGCGAACACCCCGTCCTGCCCGACGCCCTCGCCGCCTACCAGCACCGCCGCCAGGCCGAGCTGCTGTCCGTGCAGAGCGCGGCCCGCTACAGCGCCCAGTGGTACGAGAACCTGCCCCGCTACATCCACCTGCCCCCGCACCGGATGTTCGCCCTGCTCGGCCAGCGCCACTCGCCGCTGCTGCCGTACGTCCCGCCCCAGCTCTACTACGGCCTGGACAAGGCGGCCGGACAACTCCAGGCGCTGCGCCGGCTCAAGCGCTGGCTCGGCCCGCGCGCCGCCCGCGCCCTGCACGCCCGCGCGACGGCCCGCCGGGGCTAGCCACTCCCTCCCGCCTCCGCCGAGGAGTCCCGCATGGCCGTACCCCTCGCGTTCGACCACACCTCCACCGGCTACAGCCTCCAACGCGCCTACTGGCTGGCCCGCGCGGCCCACCTGGCCTACCAGGACCGGGCCGCCATCGAGGAACAGGCCGCCCGGTGGGGCTTCGAGGAGGTGCGCCACCATCACACCCGGTTCACCCCGCCCTTCCCGCTCCAGGACACCCGGGCCTGCACCCTGGCGAGCGACCGGATGATCGTCACCGCGTTCCGCGGCACCGAGCCCGACCGGATCAAGGACTGGCTCTCCGACGCCACCACCCCGCCCCGGCCCGGACCCGGCGGCCACGGCTACGTCCACCACGGCTTCGCCGAGGCCCTCGCATCGGTCCACCCGGCGGTCCACGACACCCTCACCGAGCTGCGCACCGACGGCCAGGCCGTCTACTTCACCGGGCACGGCCTCGGCGGGGCCCTCGCGATGCTGGCCGGCGCCCGCCTCTACCTGGAGGAGCCGCACCTGGCCGCGGACGGCGTCTACACCTACGGCCAGCCCCGCACCTGCGACCGGCTGCTGGCCGAGGCGTTCCACGAGGGATTCGGCGGCCGGATGTACCGCTTCGTCAACAACAACGACATCATCGCCCAGCTCCCGCCGGAGCCCGCCTACACCCACGTACGGGCCCTGCGCTATTTCGACTCCAAAGGCCGGCTGCACGAGTCGATGCCCATGCTGTCGGCGCTGGGCGACCGGGCCAGGGGCCTGACCGCGGACCCGTTCGCGCCCGCCTCCGACGGCGTCCGCGACCACTCCATGCACGCCTACCTGGCGGTCCTGGAACAGAACCTGGCCTGAGCCCGAACCTTCCCGTGTCCTGCCGTCGCGTCCTCCCCGATCGGGCTAGGAAACGTTGGTGAATGCCCATTCACTCGATAAGGTGAATGAGTATTCACCTCGTCACCGTGCCGCCGCAGGAGCGCTGATGGACCAGACCGCCCCGATATCGCCGTCGACCCGGCTGCGCGACCGGCTCACCATTCCGGTACTGGCCTCCGGCGGCATCCTCATGGCGGTCATGCAGACCGTGGTCGTCCCGCTCCTGCCCGACCTGCCCCGGCTCACCGGCGCGTCGGCCGCCACCGTCTCCTGGACGGTCACCGCGACCCTCCTCTCCGGCGCCGTCCTCACCCCCGTCCTCGGCCGGGCCGGCGACATGTACGGCAAGCGCCGGGTGCTCATCACCGCGCTCGCCCTGATGACCGTCGGCTCCGTGATGTGCGCCCTCTCCTCCGACATCGGCGTGCTCATCGCCGCCCGCGCGCTCCAGGGCGCCGCCGCCTCCGTGGTCCCGCTGTCCATCAGCATCCTGCGCGACGAACTCCCGCCCGAACGCCGGGGCTCGGCGGTGGCGCTGATGAGTTCCACCGTCGGCATCGGCGCCGCACTGGGCCTGCCGCTCGCCGCGCTGGTCGTGCAGTACGCCGACTGGCACACCATGTTCTGGCTGACCAGCGCCCTCGGCGCGGCGGGCGTCACGGCGACCTGGTGGGCGGTCAAGGAGTCCCCGGTGCGGGAACCCGGCCGGTTCGACGTCCTCGGCGCCCTCGGCCTCGCCGCCGGGCTGGTCTGCCTGCTGCTGGGCGTCTCGCAGGGCGGCACCTGGGGCTGGGGGAGCGCGCGGGTCCTCGCACTGTTCCTCGGGGCGGTCGCCGTCCTCGCCCTGTGGTGCCGGCAGCAGCTCCGCACGGCACGGCCGCTGGTCGACCTGCGGCTGGTCGCCCGGCCCCGGGTGGGCCTGTCCCATGTGGCGGCCCTGCTGACCGGGTTCGCCTTCTACGCCAACTCCCTGGTCACCGCCCAGCTGGTGCAGGCACCGAAGGCCACCGGGTACGGCCTCGGCCTGTCCATCGTCGCCACCGGGCTCTGCCTCCTGCCCGGCGGCGTCACCATGCTGCTGTTCTCCCCGCTGTCGGCCCGCATCTCGGCCGCGCGCGGCCCCAGGATCACGCTCGCGCTGGGCGCCGCCGTCATCGCCTGCGGGTACGCGCTCCGCATCGCCGACAGCCGCGACCTGTGGATGATCATCCTGGGCGCCACCGTGGTGGCGACCGGCACCACGCTCGCCTACTCCGCCCTGCCGACCCTCATCCTGCGCGCCGTACCGGCGGCGCAGACCGCGTCCGCCAACGGCGTCAACGTCCTCATGCGGACCATCGGCCAGGCCGTGTCCAGCGCGGCCGTCGCCGCCGTCCTCGTCCACCACAGCAGTCCCCTCGGCGGCGTCCCCGTGCCCAGCCTCCACGGCTACCAGCTCGCCTTCACCATGGCGGGCACCGTCGCCCTCGCGGCCTGCGCGGCGGCCCTGTCCATCCCCGGCGATCGCCCCGGCGCGGACACCGGGCGGACCCGGGGCGCCACCCGGGGCGCCCGCGACGAGGCGCTGGAGGGAGCATGAGGACCATGACCACGCCACCCGGTCAGGCGTCCGCCCCCGCTCGCCGGGACGCCGAGGCCACCAAGGCCGCCATCCTGAAGGCCGCCCGCCACCTCCTGGCCCGGCACGCGCACGCCGACATCACCCTCAAGGCCGTCGCCGACCGCGCCGGGGTGAGCCCGCCGCTGATCCTGAAGTACTTCGGCAACAAGGACGCCCTGTTCGCCCGCGTGATGTCCTTCGACACCGACGCCGACGCGCTGCTGGACGCACCGCTGGACGCACTCGGCCGGCACATGGTCCGGCACGTCGTGTCCAGCCAGCGCGAGCGCGGCGCCGACCCGTTGCTGCGCATCGCCTTCGCCCCGCTGCACGGCGACCACGGCGACGTCCTGCGCGCCAACTTCCGCGCCCAGGTCACCGAACGCCTCGCCGCCCGGCTCACCGGCCCCGACGCGGGCCTGCGCGCCGAACTCGCCGTCGCCGCCCTGGTCGGCCTCGGCGTCATGTACGGCATCGCCCGCGGCCCCCACCTGCGCGAGACGGACGCCGACGCCCTCGCCGACCGCTACGGGCCCGCCGTACAGGCGCAGCTGACGCCCGGCGACTGACACCCGGCGCCGACCGGAAGAACCCGGCCGGGCGGACCCGCGCGTGGCCGGCCGTGGGCCGCGGGTTCATCTCGTCAGGAGCCCCGGCGAGTTCCGCCGGGGCCGCCGCCGGGCCGGCAGCGGTCGTACCGGGGCGGCCGCCGACGCGGGACCGCCGGCCGGATGACAGACTGACGCCATGGACGAACGCGTAATCGGCAGGTCGGGTCAGTGGGCATCGGTGGTCGGACTCGGCACGTGGCAGCTCGGCGCCGACTGGGGCGACGTGGACGACAAGGAGGCATTGTCCGTCCTGGAGGCGGCGGCCGAGTCCGGGGTGACCTTCTTCGACACGGCCGACGTGTACGGCGACGGGCGCAGCGAGGCCACCATCGCCTCGTTCCTGCGCGGCCGGCCCGATCTGCACGTGCTGGTGGCCACCAAGATGGGCCGCCGGGTCGAACAGGTCCCGGAGAACTACGTCCTGGACAACTTCCGCGCCTGGAACGACCGCTCGCGCCGCAACCTCGGCGTCGACCGCATCGACCTGGTGCAGCTGCACTGCCCGCCCACCCCCGTTTACTCCTCGGACGCGGTGTTCGACGCCCTGGACACCCTGGTCGAGGAGGAGCGGATCGCCGCCTACGGCGTGAGCGTGGAGACCTGCGCGGAGGCGCTCACCGCCATCGCCCGGCCGAACGTGGCGAGCGTGCAGATCATCCTCAACCCGTTCCGGATGAAGCCCCTGTACGAGGTGCTGCCCGCCGCCCGCGCGGCCGGCGTCGGCATCATCGCGCGCGTGCCGCTCGCCTCCGGGCTGCTGTCGGGCAAGTACACGAAGGACACGGTGTTCGCGGCCAACGACCACCGCACCTACAACCGGCACGGCGAGGCCTTCGACCAGGGCGAGACCTTCTCGGGCGTCGACTACGAGACGGGAGTCGAGGCAGCCGCCGAGTTCGCCGCGCTCGCCCCTGAGGGGTACACCCCGGCCCAGCTGGCGCTGCGCTGGATCATCGAGCAGGACGGCGTGACCACGGTGATCCCGGGCGCCCGCAACCCCGAGCAGGCCCGCGCCAACGCCGCCGCGGCCAAGCTGCCGCCGCTGCCGCCGCGGACGTTCACCGCGATCCGCGAGCTGTACGACCGCCGGATCAAGGACCAGGTCGAGTCCCGCTGGTAGCGGTGCGCGCGGCGGGCGCGGGAACACCGGCCGTTTGAACGAACGGCCGGGCGGTTACACGCACCGCATGACGGCGCAAGAGCGGCGCAGGGGGCGCGACGAGACCGAGGAAGAGCGGGCCGACCGGATGTGGGGCGAGCTCATCCAAGAGGTCCGGGTGGCGCAGACGGGCGTACAGATCCTGTTCGGCTTCCTGCTGACGGTCGTCTTCCAGCCGAAGTACGGGAAGCTCGCCACCGTCGACCAGGTGATCTACATCGTGACCGTCGTCCTGGGCGCCTGCGCGACCGGCGCCCTCATCGGACCGGTGTCCCTGCACCGCCTGGTCGCCGGCCGCCGGGTCAAGCCGCAGGCGGTACGGCTGGCCTCCCGGATGACGTTCGTCGGCCTGGTCCTGCTGCTCGCCACGATGACGTCCTCCCTGCTGCTGATCCTCCGGGTGGCCACGCACGACGGCTACGTGCCGTACCTGGTGGCGGCCGTCGTCGCCTGGTACGTCGGCTGCTGGTACGGCCTGCCCCTGTGGGCCCGCCGCAGGCACACGGCCCGCTCCGACGGCTAGGCCGGGGCGGTTCTACCCGTCGGCGCGGACCGGGGCGACGCCCTCCAGCGTCCGCAGCCGGCGGTCGTGGACCCGGCTGAGCAGCAGCAGGGACAGGACGGAGCCGATCAGGGCGCAGAACATGTCCCACTGGGTGTCCCACACATCGCCCTGGGTGGCGAGGAACGCGTCCGCGCCGTGCCCGCCGATCTCGGCCGCCAGCCACTCCAGCAGCTCGAAGCAGGCGCTGAACGCCAGGCAGACGCACACGGTGAGCGGCGCCAGCCAGCGACTGCCGCGCAACGGCGAGGTGCGGCTGAGCAGTTCACGCACCAGCACGGCCGGGACGAAGCCCTGCATCAGGTGCCCGAAGCGGTCGTACGGGTTGCGCTCCAGGCCGAAGGTGTCGCGCACCCAGTCGCCCACGGGGACCTGCGCGTAGGTGTAGTGCCCGCCGACCGCCAGGACCAGCGCGTGCGCGGTCAGCAGCCCGCACAGCAGCCCGGTCAGGGGGAAGCGCCGCCAGAGCAGCACCACCAGGGGCAGCCCGGCCAGCGCCCAGAACGTCTCGAGGAACCAGGTGGTGCGGTCGCGCGCGCCCGACGCCGACACGCCCAGCCCGACGGCCACCACGCCGGCGAAGAGGGCGGGCGGCACGCGGCGCGGCGCGCGGAGCGGGGCGGGGTGCACTGCGGTCACGGCGGGGCTCCTTGCCTGAGGGCGGCCTGGGGGTCGTAGGAGCCCCATCGTGGCGCCGGGCCGGGGCCGCCGGCATGAGTACGGCTACTCAGCCGCGGAGAGGATCTCCGCCAGCAGCTCGTCCACCGGGACCCGTTCCCGGCCCGGCGGGACGACCTGGTGCGTCTCGCGCAGGAACGCGGCGATCGCGGGCGCCCAGGCGAACACCACCGCGTGGTGACGGCCGCCGTCCGGCCGGGTGTCCCCGAGGAACTCCAGGCGCAGTTCGTGCCACAGGCCGGTGGCCTCCGGACGCATCCGGACGTCGCCGATGCCGACCGGCCCGGCCAGCGCGTCGGCGAGCATCTGCCGGTCCAGCCGCCAGCAGGCCAGCACCCGGCCGTCGTGGGCGAAGGCGGCGGTGACGGCGAACGGGTCGTCGGCGTCGTAGCTGAGGTGGGCCAGCACCGGACACCGGCCGGTGCCGTGCGCGAGGAGCTGCACCACCAGGGTCTTGTGCACGAACGAGTTCACGCGGGGGCCTCCGGGACGATCGGCGTAGAGCCCTCTAGTACCCCCGCAGCGCCCGGAATGCTCACCCGTGTGACTGAATCCCGAGGACGGCGCGCCACGCGGCCGGGCGGCCGCCGTGGCCGCCCGGCCCGAGGGGCCACGCCCCGGAGTCCTGCCGCGGGGTGCCACGGCGTCAGCGGACGCCTCCCGCGGGGCGGTTCTGGGTCAGGCGAACGCCTCCCGCAGGGCCGGCAGCAGGGTCTTCGCCGACCAGTCCAGGAACTCGGGCTGCGTGTCGCCGCCGATCTGGACCAGGGCGACCTCCCCGAACCCTGCCTCCGCGTAGGGCCGTACGGCCTCCACGAACGCGTCCGGGTCGTCACCGCACGGGATGGACGAGGCGACGTCGTCCTCGGTCACGAACTGGGTCGCGGCCTCGAAGGAGTCCGGGTGCGGCAGTTCGGCGTTCACCTTCCAGCCCAGCCCGAACCAGCGGAACTGGGAGTGGGCGCGTTTGATCGCCGTGTCCCGGTCGGGGTCGTAACACACCGGTAGCTGGCCGACCCGGGGCTTTCCGGTGCCGCCGTGCCGGTCGAAGGCCTCCAGCAGGCCCGCCTTCGGCTCGGTCGCGATCACCAGGTCGGCGAAGTGCCCGGCCAGCTTGCAGGACTGCTCGCCGGAGACGGCGATGCCGATCGGCGGCGCCTCCTCCGGCAGGTCCCACAGCCGGGCCGACTCCACGTCGTAGTGCTGCCCGTGATGCGTGACGTGGCCGCCCTCGAACAGCGCCCGGATGATCTCCACCGCCTCTTCGAGCATCTCGTGGCGGACGTCCGCCGGTGGCCAGCCACCGCCCACGACATGCTCGTTCAGGTTCTCGCCGGCGCCGAGCCCGAGCCGGAACCTGCCCTCCGACAGGAGCTGCACGGTCGCCGCCTTCTGCGCCACGACCGCCGGGTGGTAGCGCAGGATGGGGCAGGTCACATACGTCATCAGGGGGATCCGCGAAGTGGCCTGGGCGGCGGCGCCCAGCACGCTCCACGCGTACGAGGAGTGCCCCTGCGAGCGCAGCCACGGGAAGTAGTGGTCCGAGATCACCGAGAAGTCGAAGCCCGCCTCCTCGGCCTTCACCACGTGGTCCACCAGGTCCCGGGGACCTGCCTGCTCGGTCATCATCGTGTATCCGATTCGCACCATAGGTGGCGAGTCCCCGGGTCGGCGCGCGGAAAACGGCCGACGGGCCAGGGTCACTCCTCCGGCGTGCGGAAGGTCCCCAGGAACGTCTTCAGCGCCAGCCGGCTGGCCGCGTCGTCCCAGGCCGCGGCCGGGGTGGTGAAGCGCAGCGAGAAGCCGCGCGTCCCGCCCAGCAGGAAGCCCCGCCCGAAGGTGTGCACCCGGGTGTCCCCGGTCCCCGCCAGCCACTCCAGGTCGGCGGCCCTGCGGCCCTGGTAGGTGGTCGCCCGCACGGCGCCGACACGGTCGTAACCGGGCAGTTTCCTCAACCCCGGCTCGACGTCGTCCCGCCACACGGCGACCGGGTCGGGGCCGACGCGCTCGCTGTAGGTCACGGCGAGCGTCGGCGCGTCGCCGCCCCGGCCGAAGGTGACGCGATAGGCCAGGCCGGACACCCGGGAGGTGGTCAGCCGGCGCCAGCCGTCGGGCAGTGCCACCGAGAAGCCCTCCGGGGCGGTGTACCGGCGGTAGCCGGCCGGCAGGGCGGGGGAGGCCGGGCCACTCGGCTGCGAGGGGGGCGTGGCGGTGGGAGAGGTGCCGCCGTCGGTCTGCCGGCCGGCGGGGGCGGACGGGGTGGCCCGCGGCGGCGCCCCGGCCCGGTCCGTGCCGGACGACAGCGCGCCGGAGGCGACCAGCACCGCCGCGGCCACGGTGACCACGGCCAGCGCGGTGCCGGCGGCCAGGGCCCGCCTCCCGCGCAGCGGTCCGGCAAGGCGCACGGCCCGGTACGCGCCGCGCAGCCGGGGCTCGGGGGCCGGCTGCCGCTCCGCGTCCGTGTCCTCGCGCAGCGCCCTGGTCAGCGCCTCGCGGACCACCGGCCGGGTCAGCCGCTCCCGCGCGTTCTTGCGCAGCAGGCCCTGCACGACCTGGGTGAGCGGCCCGGCGCGCAGCGGGGTGCGCAGCGGCAGCCGGTCCACCGCCTTCAGCGTGGCGTCGGGCCGGCCCCGGTCCCGGAACGGCGGCCGGCCCTCGACCATCGTGTAGAGCAGCGCGCCCAGCGCCCACAGGTCGGCGGCCGGACCGATGCGCTCGTCGCGGGCCTGCTCCGGTGAGGCGTACGACGGTGCCGTCAGCCGCGGCACGAGCGTCGCGCCCGCCAGCCCGAACCCGGTGACGACGACCGGGCCGCCGTCCCGCACGAAGACCTGGCCGGGGCTCAGCTCGCCGTGCGTGATGCCCTCGTCGTGCGCGGCCCGCAGCACGTCCAGCAGCTCCAGGCCGAGCCGGGCCGCGCGCACCGGGTGGAACGAGCCCTCCTGGGCGAGGAGTTCGCCCAGGGGTGTGCCGTGGACCCACTCGGTGACCGTCCACAGGGCGCCCGCCTCCACCACGGCGTCGACGACCGCCGCCACCTGGCCGGGGCGCAGCAGCCGCAGGGTCTCCGAGGTGCGGACGACCCGGGCGGTGACGCGCCGCGCGGTGTCCTGGCCGGCGGACTCCGGCAGGGCGGTCTGCGCCACCAGGCGGGGCTGTTCCGCCGCCACGTCCTCGGCGTACCACCACAGGCGGTTCGTCTCGCGGGAGAAGACGTCCAGGAGCCGGTACCGTCCGGCGAGCAACTCGTGTGCGGAGACGTGCGCCTTGACCATGGTCATCCCTCGCTGAAACCCCTGCCTCGTCTTTCCCAGAGGTACGCGGGGCGAGCGGGGGTGCGTTCAGGGGCGCGTCCAAAACCTCCGCGGCGGAGTCCCGACAGCGCGATCGTCACGGCAGAGTCGTCACAGCAGGGCCGTCACAGCAGGGCCGTCACAGCGGGGTCGTCACAGCAGTCCGAAGCGGCCGGCCCAGTCGGTGAGTTCCCGCGGTGTCGTGTTGCCGCCGCACACCACGAGCCCGATCCGGGCCCCGCCGCCGACCCGCTCCACCACCTGCCGGGCCGCCGGCAGCAGACAGCCCGCGGCCGGCTCGGCCCACACCTTGGCGTGCTCGGCGAGGTCCAGACAGCCCCGCACCGCGTCCCGGTCCGGGACCACCAGCACCTCCTCGACCAGCGCGGACACATGCTCGTACGTCAGGTGCGACACCGAGGGCGCGCTCAACGTGGTGACCAGGGAGGACAACGGCACCGGCACCGGAGCGCCGGCCTTCAGCGCCCCGGACATCGCCTCCGCGCCCTCGGTCTCCACGCCCCACACGCGCACCCCGGGCCGCCGGGCGCGCAGGGCCGCGGCGATCCCGGCGATCAGTCCGCCACCGCCCACGCTGACGACGACGTCCGTCAGCTCCCCGGCGTCCTCGGCCAGCTCAAGACCCACGGTGCCCTGTCCGGCGATCACGACGGGGTCGTCGAACGGGTGCACCAGGGTCAGACCCTCGTCCCGCAGCCGTGTCACCAGCTCGAAGGCGCTGTCCATGCCGTCGGTCAGCCGCACCACCGCCCCGGCCTCCTCGGCGAGCGCGAGGGAACGCGCCGGCGCGGTGCGCGGCATGACCACGGTCGCCTTCACATCCAGGGCCGCCGCCATCACCGCGAGCGCGATCCCGTGGTTGCCGCCGCTCACCGCGACCACGCCCGCCGCCCGCTCGGCCTCGCTCAGCGACAGCAGCTTCGCCGTGGCCCCGCGGGCCTTGAACGAGCCGGTGCGCTGGAGCAGTTCGAGCTTGGCGGTGACGGGGACGCCGAGCAGTGCGCCGAGGCCGGGGCTCGACACCGTCGGCGTGCGGACGACGTGCTCGGCGATCCGCTGGGCGGCGGTTTCGATGTCCGAGATCTCGATCACGGTGCTTCACCCTTCCGGCGCGGATCGGGACCGCGCCGTTCGCACCTTGACCCGTCGGGAGGCCGGAGGTCAACGCCGTTCCGGATCATGGCCACGGCGCGCGGCCCACCAGGGAGTCCAGCGGTTCCGTCAGCTCCCGCGCGGCGGCCGTGTGGGCACGGGCCTCGGCCCGGGCCGCCGTACGCCCACCCGCCGCCTCGATCAGCGCGGCGGCCTCCTCGGCGTGCCCGTCCCGGGCGAGCAGCGCGGGCAGCCACCGGGCCGTCGGGGAGCCGAGCGCGGCCGGCACCGGGAACGTCTTCTTCCGTGCCCGTGGGCCGCCGCCCACCGGCTCGCCGGGGTGGCGCCCGGCCCGGTCGAGCGCGTCGGCCGCGTCCCGGGGCGCCCCGCCGAGCACGGCGCTCAGGTCTTGCCCTCGAAAGAGCCCCGGCCCGAGGGGGCCGGGGCTCGGTCCGTCGACGGTCAAGACGCCGGTACGGCGGCGCGGGTCTGTCTGCCCGCCCAGGATCACACCAGGATCACCTGTGCAGGTTCAGTGCTGGTCCTTCTGGGGCGTCACCTCGCTCGGCCGCACCACGACGAAGCCCTCGCCCTGGAGCATCAGCTGCACGGCCTCACCCGAACCGCCGCGCAGCATGGAGCCGATGGACTGCGAGCGGTGCAGCGACGTCTCCAGGTGCGCGGTCCAGCCGACCACGGCGTCCGTGTCGACGTACACCGGTGCCTGCGCCGACACCGGGATGACCAGCGGGTTGCCGTCGCAGACCAGACCGAGCCGGCCCTGCCCGCTGAAGACGCTGTTGAACAGACCGCCACCGGCGATGCCGGAGCCCTTCACCGTCTTGATCTCGTACGACAGCGAGGCGTCGAAACACAGGACGTTGCGGCCGTTGACGGTGAACTGGTCGCCGGCCTCGACCTCCACGATGAAGCAGTTCTGCGCCTCGTGCGCGAACCAGGCCTCGCCCTGCCCGCGCACCGCCATGAGGGGCAGACCCTCACCGGTGACAGCACGCTTGAGCATGCCGCCGACGCCCTGCCCCTTGCGCTCGAACTTGAGGCCGCCGCGGTAGGCCACCATCGCGCCCTGCCGGGCGTACATCTCGCCGTTCACCGCGTACTTGATGCACTTGGCGTTCTCGACGGACATTCCCGGCTCCACGGCCGGCTGCACCACGTGCTGACTGGAAAAGAGATCACCCTTCATGCGGGGCATGGTGTCCCGGAGGATGTCATTCCGCCAAGATCACGGAACGTACCGGTTCAGCCACCGAACAGCTGCGTCCAGTACGTACCCGCCCGGCCGCCGCCCGTGAACCCGACGCCGAGGTGGGTGAACTTCCGCTTGAGGATGTTCGCGCGATGGCCCGGACTGTTCATCCAGCCGTCCACGACCTCGGCGGGGGAGCGCTGCCCGCAGGCGATGTTCTCGCCGATCAGGCGCCGCCGGGACCCCGCGGCCGCGGCCCGGTCCCAGGGCTGGGCGCCGTCGGGGGAGGTGTGCGCGTAGAAGTCCCGGGCCGCCATGTCGGCGCAGTGCGCCTGCGCCGCGGTGGTGAGCAGCGGGTCGACGGCCAGCGGGGGCAGCCCGGCCCGCCCGCGCTCGGCGTTGGTGCGGGCGACGACCTCGTCGGCCGTGCGCACCAGCCCGTCCGGTGTCAGCGGAGCGGCCCACAGCGCCGTCCAGTACCGGTTCCCCGCGTCGGCGTGGGCCAGTGCGGCATGCCGGAACGCCGGGTCGAGCAGGGTGCCCCGGGCCCGTGCCGAGCCCAGGCAGTGGTCCACGAACTCGGCCGGGGTGCGCGGCCCCGAGACCAGATGCTCGCCGACGGTCACGTACCCGTACCCGGCGGCCGAGATCCGCTGGTACACCGACACCCCGTCCCGCCCCTCCGCACCGAGCCGCCCCGCGTCCGCCATGGCCCGGGCATGCGCCCGCGCGGCGGAGAGCAGGCGGGGATCCGGTACGACCGGTGGGCGACCGGCGCGGGCGCGGGCGGAGTTGACGAGGTGGGTGAACTCGTCGGGCACGGGGGAGGGCCCGGGGCCGGCCGGGCGCTGCGGTGCCGACGGAGCCGTCTGTCCGCCGTCGTCCGCTACGTCCACCCCGAAGTCCCGGGCGAGTCCCGCCAGCCCGTCGGCGTAACCCTGCCCGATCGCCCGCAGCTTCCAGCCGGTGCCCGGACGGTGATACAGCTCGGCGAGGAGCAGCACGGTCTCCGGCCCGGGCCGTGGCGGCGCGAACCCGGCCACGGCACGGCCGGAGCGGTCGGTGACGTCGAGCCGGGGCGCGGGCAGCCGCCCGAGCGGAATGCCGGGCTCGGCCGCGCTGACCACGACCGTGACCCGGCACGCACCACCGCGCAGCCGCGCCGGATCGACGGCCAGCGTGTCCCCGCGCAGCCGGACACCGGGCGCGTCGGGCTGGTTGTAGAACACGAAGTCACCGTCTCCGGCGACCTTCCCGTCGGCCCCGGTGACGAGAGCGGACACATCGAAGGCACCGGCCACCCGAAGCCGTACCGGACCACAGGGCAGGGGCACATTGCCCCCGGGAACCAGCTCGCCCATGTCCGGTACAACGCCGGTCACAGGTCAGGAGGTTCCCCCGCAGAAAGCGGACTCCAGGGCACGGGCCAACGTGTCGAGCACCTTCCCGTTGTTCGACGTGTTGGCCACGGCCGTGAGACTCCGCCCCCCGTCCTTCGTGCTGAACGCGTACGTGTAGTACCCCTGCACCGCCCCCGTGTGCCCGTACACCGACATTCCGCAGGACAGATCCCGCCGCCGCAGCCCGAGCCCGTACGCCGTCGTGCTGTTCACCTTGGTGAACCGCTCCATCTCGGCGAGCCGCGCGGCGGACGTCAGTTTCCCCTTCAGCAGCGCGCCGTAGAAGACGTCGAGGTCCCGCGCGCTGGAGATGATGGCCCCGGCGCTCTGCGCCCAGGACACGGTCTGCGCGGTCGCGTCGACCAGCGGGGCGCCCGCCGTGTCCGGGGTCAGGTACCCGCGGGCGTACCGGCCCGGGATCGCGGTGTCCGGATGGACGTAGAACGTGTCCTTCAGCTTCAGCGGCCGGATGATGCGGTCCTCGTACGCCGTCCTCACGGACTGCCCGGTGAGCTTCTCGATGAGCAGGCCGGCGACGACGAAGTTGGTGTTGGAGTACGCGTACGCGGCGCCCGGCGCGTTGGTGCGGGGCTTCTTCAGGGAGAGGGCGACCAACTGCCGGTAGGTGAAGACCTTGTTCCGGACCGCCTCGAAGCCGGAGACACTGTTCGCGAACATGTCCTCGGTGTAGTCGTACAGCCCGCTGCGGTGGCCGAGCACATGGCGGACCGTGATCCGGTCGTCCGGCAGCAGGTGCGGCAGGTAGCGGTTGACCGGCGCGTCGAGCGAGAGCCGGTGCTCGTCCACGAGCTGGAGCAGCACGACGGCCGAGAAGGTCTTGGTGACGCTGCCGATCCGGAAGCGGTCGTCGGTGCTGATGGCCCGCCGGGTGGCACGGTCGGCGACGCCCTGGGTGACCCGGTACGTCCTGCCCCGGTCGTCGATCCGGGCCAGCGCCCCGGGCGCGCCCTGCTTCACGGCCGATCGCAGCACCGCGGCGAGGCCCGCGGTGTCGGGTGCCGGCAGCGCCGCCGCCGGCACCGGTGTGTCCGGGCCCCCGGTCGCGGCCCGCGCCGGGACCGCGAGCAGGGACAGCGCGACCGCTCCGAGTACCGCTCCCCGCCCCACCGTTGCTGAGACCATCCCCTACCCACTCCCATCGGTCGGTTCCTGATGCGATATCGGTCACATTCCGCCCTGGGAACCTAGGGGATCGGGACCACGTCTCCACAGCCGACACACAGTTGGTCATCTGGTGATCACTCTGCGGCGGCGGTTCGTAAAGGATTGTCATAGAAGTTCGCGAAATGGATCATTCCGGCTTTACGTGCCCATGACTGATCCGCAAGGGTTGCCCCTCGGGGCCAGACCAGCCCCCGTGGCGCCCAACCGCGCCATGCCTCAAGGCGGTTGGGTAACCCGGCCGCCTTCGAACGAAGGAACCCTGATCAGATTGCGTAGACCGCACATACGCACCGTGGCGGTCGCCGTCGCGGTGACGACCGCTGCCACGGGCCTGGCCGGTACGGCCTTCGCGGCTCCTTCCACGGGGGTGGAGCGGTCCGCCGCCACCGCCGCCCCGAACGCCACGGCGGTGGTGGAGGCGGCGCGCACCGCGGCCTTCGCGCACGCCTCGGCGACCGGCGTCTCCCAGGGCGACGAACTGCACGCGCAGGACGTCATGATCGACCCCGAGGGCGCCCGGCACGTCCGTTTCGTCCGCACCCACGGCGACCTGCCGGTGCTCGGTGGCGACCTCATCGTCCACCTCGACCGCGGGCTCGGCTACACGGGCGTGACCCGTGCCGCCGACCACGCCGTCAAGCCGGCCGCCGCCAAGGCCAAGCTGACCGCGGGCCAGGCCGCCGCCAAGGCCGCCCAGGCCGCCAAGGGCGAGGCGGGCGGCGCACAGCTCGTCGTCGACGCCCGGGGCGGCGCCTCCGCGCTCGCCTACCAGGTCACCGTCACCGACAAGGACAGCTCCCGCACGGTCGTCGTGGACGCGGTCACCGGCAAGGTGCGCAGCAACACGCCGACCAGGGACGAGTTCCTGTCGCCGAAGCTGCTCGACGCCCTGCGCGAGCGCGGCGAGACCCTCGACCCGGCCACCGGCACCGGCTCCGGCGCCGCCGTCTCCGGCCTGGTCGGCTCCCAGGGCGCCGGGGCCGCGGCCTACCCGTCGGCCGCCAAGGGCACCGGCAAGACCCTCTTCGTGGGCACCGTCTCCCTGACCACCACGCAGACCTCGCGCGGTCACTACCAGCTCAAGGACCCGAACCGGTACGGTACCGAGACGCGGGACGCCAAGGGCTCGTACACGGAGAAGTTCAGCGCCGGCACGAAGTTCACCAACACCACCAACGTGTGGGGCAACGGCACGACCAGCAGCCGGGTCAGCGCCGCCGCGGACGCCCAGTACGGCATCACCAAGACGCTGGACTTCTACAAGTCCACGTTCAAGCGCAAGGGCATCGCCAACAACAGCAAGCCCGCGCAGGCGATGGTCCACTGGGGCAAGAAGGTCGCCAACGCCTTCTGGGACCCGACCTGCAACTGCATGCTGTACGGCGACGGCGACGGCCAGATGTTCAAGAAGCCGCTCGTCGTGCTCGACGTCACGGGTCACGAGCTGACCCACGGCGTGGTGGAGGCGACCGCCAACCTTCAGCCGACCTTCGTCGACTCCGACGGCAACCAGTACGGCGAGCCGGGCTCGCTGAACGAGTCGCTCGCGGACATCTTCGGCTCGAACGTCGAGTTCTACGCCAAGAACACGAAGGACACGCCGGACTACCTGGTCGGTGAGAAGCTGGGCCTCGCGCAGAAGTTCCTGCGCCGTCTGGACCACCCGTCCCTCGACAAGCTCGAAGGCACGATCGACTACTGGTCGCCGGACACCTACTACACCGAGGTGCACGCCGGTTCGGGTGTCTCCTCGCACGCCTACTACCTCCTTGCCGAGGGAAGCGGCAAGAAGACGATCAACGGCGTGAACTACAACTCGCCGACGTACCACAACATCGTGGTCAAGGGCATCGGCCGTACCAAGGCCACGGCCATCTACTACCGTGCGCTCACCCGCTACATGGTCTCCACGACCGACTTCCACCAGGCGCGCACCGCGACGCTGAAGGCGGCCAAGGACCTGTACGGCGCGAACAGCACCGAGTACAAGACGGTGGACAAGTCGTGGGCCGCGGTCAACGTCACCGCCGCCAACACGCCGAGCGCCCGTCACTGACGGACACCGGACCCCACCGGATGCCCCGCCTCGTGCGGGGCATCCGCGTGTCCGGACGCACTCGCGAGTCCCAACGGCCTCCGTAACAGCCGCTGTTTCTTTTATTGACAGCGGAAAATAAGAGGCTTAGGTTCCCGGCCATGCGCTCCACCCCGCACGCCGAGATCTTCCCGGCGCACACGCCGGCTGCCGCCCAGGTCTTCACCACGGTCCTGTCCCACGGCCCCCTGACCCGCCTGGAGGCGGGCCGCCGGGCCGGACTGTCGCCGGCCGCCGTGACCAAGGCGGTACGCCCCCTGCTGGCGGCGGGATACCTGGTGGAGGGCGGTGACCCGGGGGAGAGTGCCGTGGAGGAGGCCCGCCCGGTGCTCGGCCGGCCCGCCAGCCTGGTCCGGGTCAACGGCGAACGCGCCCTGTTCGTCGGCGTGAAGGCGACCGGGGACGAGCTGATCGCCGTCCTGACCGACCTGTGCTGCCGGGTCCGGCTGGCCCGCCGCGCCCCCCTGCCGGACCGGGCCGCCGGGTCCGCGCTGGCCTCGATCACCGGCCTGGTCCACGAACTCCTCGCCCACGCCGCCGAGTCGGACGCACCGGTGGCCGGCCTCGGCATCGCCGTCTCCGGCGACGTGGACCGCGCCGAGGGAGTCGTACGCTACTCACCGTTCCTCGACTGGCGGGACGTGCCGCTGGCCGAACTCGCCACCACCGCCTGCGGACTGCCCGTCACCGTCGACAACGATGTCCGGGCGCTCACCGTCGCCGAGCAGTGGTTCGGCGCCGGAGCGGGACTCAGCGACTTCGCCGTGGTGACCGTCGGCGCCGGCATCGGCTGCGGACTCGTGGTGCACGGCCGGGTGGTGGCCGGCGCCCACGGGGTGGCGGGCGAGATCGGGCACGTCGTCGTCGACCCCGCCGGACCCCCGTGCCACTGCGGCAACCGCGGCTGCGTGGAGGCGATCGCCGGGGACGCCGCGATCGTCGCCCGCATGCGCGAGGTGACCGGGCACCAGGTCCCCGACAGCGCCGCCGCGGTGGCCCTCGCCCACCAGGGCCTGCCCGGCGCGCGCGAGGTGTACGCCCGGGCGGGCGAGGCCATCGGCCGGGGCATCGCCACGGTCGCCAACCTGCTCGGCCCCGAACGCGTGATCATCTCCGGTGAGGGGCTCGCCGCCTACGACCTCTTCGCCGAACAGATCCGGGAGGCGTTCACCACGGCCGCCTTCGGATCCGCCGCCCGGTGCGACGTCCAGACCCGCCCGCTCCCCTTCGAGGAGTGGGCGCGGGGCGCGGCCGCCGCCGCGATCCAGACCTTCATCACACAGAACCCCGCCAGCGGAAAGGGCTGACGCCCCGACCCGACCCACCCAGGAGGCAGACCCATGCGGTCACCCTCGTCTTCCGTCCTGCCCGCTCGCGGGCTCAGAGCCGCCGTCGTCCTCGCCCTCACCGCGGGCCTCGCGACGGTCGTCCCCGCCACCGCGCACGCCGACACCGCACCCGTCCCGGCCGCCAAGCCCTTCATGGGCTGGTCGAGCTGGAGCATGCAGTCGTCCAAGTACCCGGGCCTCAACCCGGACGGCGACTACAGCTATCTGACCGAGGCGAACGTCCTCAAGCAGGCCGACGCCCTCGCCGCCCGGCTCAAGCCGTACGGCTACACCTACGTCAACATCGACTCCGGCTGGTGGCGGGACAAGGACTGGAAGCCCGAGTTCGACGCCTACGCACGCCAGCAGGCCGACCCGGTCCGCTTCCCGCACGGCATGAAGGCGGTCGCCGACCACATCCACGGGCTCGGCCTCAAGGCCGGCATCTACCTGCCCGTCGGCCTGGAGAAGGAGGCGTACGGCGACGGCAAGGTGCCGGTCTGGCACGCCGACGGCTGCACCACCGGCGACATCGTCTACGGCGACCTGCGCACCACCAACGGCTGGGACAGCGCCTACAAACTCGACTTCGACAAGCCCTGCACCCAGAAGTACATAGACTCCCAGGCCCAGTTGCTCGCCTCCTGGGGCTACGACTTCCTCAAGCTCGACGGCGTCGGGCCCGGCTCCTTCAAGAGCGGCGAGAACTACGACAACGTCGCCGACGTCGCCGCCTGGCAGAAGGCGATCGCCGCCACCGGCCGCCCCATCCACCTGGAACTCTCCTGGTCCCTGGACATCGGCCACGCCGCCGACTGGAAGAAGTACTCCAACGGCTGGCGCGTCGACACCGACGTCGAGTGCTACTGCAACACCCTCGTCAGCTGGGAGAACTCGGTGGACGACCGCTTCACCGACACCCCCGGCTGGACGAAGCACGCAGGCCCCGGCGGCTGGAACGACCTGGACTCCCTCGACGTCGGAAACGGCGCCATGGACGGCCTGACCAAGGCCGAACGGCAGACCTACGCCACCCTCTGGGCCATCGCCAAGTCCCCGCTCTACACCGGCGACGACCTGACGAAGCTCGACGACTACGGCGTGAAGCTCCTCACCAACCGTGAGGTCATCGCCGTCGACCAGGGCGACTCGCCGCCCGCCCGGCCGGTCACCCCCTCCGACCCCCAGCAGGTGTGGGCCGCGAAGAACCCCGACGGCACCTACACCGTCGCCCTGTTCAACCTCGCCGACGCCCCCGCCGCCGTCACCGCCGACTTCTCCTCCCTCGGCTTCACCGGCAAGGCGTCCGTCCGCGACCTGTGGAACCACGAGAACCTCGGCTCCTACAAGAACAAGATCGCCGAGGCCCTGCCGGCCCACGGCTCCCGGCTGTTCACCGTCACCCCGCACGGCAGCGCCCTCACCACCACCGGCTACGAGGCCGAGGCCGGTGCCAACACCCTCGGCGGCCGGGCCTCCGTCTCCGACTGCTCCGCCTGCTCCGGCGGCAAGAAGGTCGGCGACCTCTACGTCGGCGGCAGCCTCCGCTTCAACAACGTGGTCGTGGACCGGGCCGGCACCTACCTGATCAAGGTGGCCTACGTCAGCGGTGACCCCCGCCCCGTGAACGTCTCCGCCAACTCCGGCGCCGCCACCCGCCACAGCTTCCCCTCCACCGGCGACTGGGGGACCGTCGAGACGGTCAGCGTCCCCGTCACCCTGAAGGCCGGCAGCAACACCGTCACCTTCGACAGCGGTTCGGACTACGCCCCGGACATCGACCGCATCGACGTCCCCTCGTCCCCGCGCTGACGCTCCGCCGGGAACGCCGCAAGGGGAACCGCGGCTCCGTCGTGGCCGGTCGCGCCCACGCGGCGGAGCCGCACACCGACACAGCCCCGCGCCCCTCCAGGCGCCGCACCGCCCCCGACAGAAGTTCGGAGCCCGCCTTGATACCCACCCCGCCCAGCAGACGTGGCTTCCTCGCGCTCGCCGCGGCCACCGGAGCCCTCGCCGCACTGCCCGCCTTCACCGCCACGGCCGCCCCGCAGCGGCCCACCGCGGTGCCCTCCGCCGACACCCGCCACCAGCTCTGGTGGCGGGCCCCCGCCGACGAGCACTCGCTCATCGAGCAGGGCCTGCCCGTCGGCAACGGCCGCCTCGGCGCCCTCGCCACCAACGACCCCGGCCGGGAACTCCTCCTCGTCACCGACGCCACGATGTGGACCGGCGGCCTCAACGACACCCTGGACGCCGACGGACAGTTCCCCTACGGCCGCGACGACTTCGGGTCCCTCACCCTCCTCGCCCGGCTCGCCGTCGACATCCCCGACCACGACCTGTCCGCCGTCACCGGCTACCGCCGCACCCTCGACCTCGCCCAGGGCGTGATCACCACCTCCTACGTCCGCTCCGGCGTCACCTACCGGCGGCGGCTGTTCGCCAGCCACCCCGACGACGTCATCGTGCTGCACTTCAGCCAGAGCGGCGGCGGCCGGTACACCGGCACGATCACGCTCGACGGCACCCACGGCGAGAACGGCACGGCCGACTCCTTCGCCGGCGCCTTCCCCGGCGGCCTGCGCTACGGCGCCGCGGTCGCCGCCCACGGCAGCGGCGGCACCGTCCGCACGACCGGCTCGCGCCTGGAGTTCACCGGCTGCCGCGAACTGACCGTCGTGCTCAGCGGTGGCACGAACTACACCCCCGACGCCGCCGCCCACTACCGCGACCCCGGCCTGGACCCCCGGGCACTGGCCCGCACCAAGGTCCGTACCGCCGCACAGCACTCCGCCGACACCCTGCTGCGCACGCACGTCGCCGACCACCGCGCCCTCTTCGACCGGTTCGGCCTCTCCCTCGGCACCTCCTCCGCCGAGCAGCGCGCCCTGGACACCTGGGAGCGGATCCAGGCCCGCGCCCGCGACGGCGCACCCGACCCCGAACTGGAAGCCGCCTACGTCCACTTCGGCCGCTACCTGATGATCGCCGGCTCCCGGGACAGCCTGCCGCTCGGCCTCCAGGGGCCCTGGCTCGACGGCAACGACCCGGACTGGATGGGCGACTACCACACCGACATCAACCTCCAGATGAACTACTGGATGGCCGACCGCGCCGGCCTGTCGTCCTGCTTCGACGCGTTCACCGACTACTGCGTGGCCCAGCTCCCCTCCTGGACCGACCTCACCCGCAGGCTCTTCAACGACCCCCGCAACCGCTACCGCAACTCCAGCGGCAAGAACGCCGGCTGGACCCTCGCCATCTCCACCAACCCCTTCGGCGGCGGAGGCTGGTGGTGGCACCCGGCCGGGAACGCCTGGGTGTGCAACTCCCTGTTCGAGCACTACGAGTACACCAACTCCCGCGCCCACCTGGAGAAGATCTACCCACTGCTCAAGGGCGCCTGCGAGTTCTGGGAGGCCCGGCTGCTCACCACCACGCTGCCCGACAGCGGCCGCGAGGTCCTGATCGCCGACAGCGACTGGTCGCCCGAGCAGGGCCCGCTCGACGCCAAGGGCATCACCTACGCCCAGGAGCTGGTCTGGGCCCTCTTCGGCAACTACCGCACCGCGGCACGTGAACTGGGCCGGGACGCCGGGTACGCGCGCACCATCGGCGCCCTGCGCGACAAGCTGTACCTGCCCGTGGTGAGCCCGAAGACCGGCCTGCTCGAGGAGTGGATGTCCCCGGACGACCTCGGCGAGACCACCCACCGGCACCTCTCCCCGCTCGTCGGCCTGTTCCCCGGCGACCGCATCCGGCCCGACGGCTCCACCCCCGCCGACATCGTCACCGGCGCCACCGCCCTGCTCACCGCGCGCGGCATGAACAGCTTCGGCTGGGCCAACGCCTGGCGCGCCCTGTGCTGGGCCCGGCTGAAGAACGCCGACAAGGCCTACCAGCTCGTCGTCACCAACCTGCGCCCCTCCACCGACGGCGGCAACGGCACCGCGTCCAACCTCTTCGACATCTACGAGGTCGAGCGGGGCCGGGGCATCTTCCAGATCGACGCCAACTTCGGCACCCCGGCCGCCGTCGCCGAGATGCTGCTCTACTCCCGCCCCGGGCACCTGGAACTGCTGCCGGCCCTCCCGGACGCCTGGGCCGCGGCCGGTTCGCTCACCGGAGCCGGGGCCCGCGGCGGTTTCGTCGTCGACCTGGAGTGGCGGGACGGGAAACCCACCGAGGTACGGCTGCACAGCATCGGCGGCACCACGACCTCCGTGGGCCACGCGGGCACGTTCCGCACGGTCCGCGTCCGGCCCGGCGAGACCGTCACGCTCCGGGACTTCTCCCGGTGAGCGCCCGCTTCGGACGCTGCTGGCGCGTCCTCGCCGTCCTGCTCACCGCCGTCGTCTGCCAGTCCGCGCCCGCCGCCCGGGCCGCCACGCTGCCCGAGTCCGCCACCCGGGCCACCGGCGTGGTCACCTGGGCGGCGAGCGCCGACCGCATGGGCGAGGGCACGGCCGGCCAGGCCTACCGGCTCGTCGTCCACACCAGCGTCGGCGGCAGCGACCTGCGCGTGCGCTTCACCAACGCCTTCGGCGACCGGCCGCTGACCCTGGACGGCGTCTACGCGGGAGTGCGCGCCCAGGGCGCCGCCCTGCGGCCGGGCAGCAACCGGCCGCTCACCTTCGGCGGCGCCCGCACGGTCACCGTCCCGGCGGGGGCCGTCGCCTGGAGCGACCCGCTGCCCGGCCGGATCGCCGCCGGCACCGACCTGCTCATCAGTCTGCGCACCCCGGACGCGGCCGGCCCGGCCACCGGCCACTGGATGGCGATGCAGACCTCCTACACCGGACAGGGCGAGCACACCGCCGAGGAGAGCGGAGCGAACTGGACGCAGACCACCGGGTCCTGGTGGTACATCGACTCCGTCGCCGTACGGCCCTCCCGGCCGGCCGACGGTGCCGTGGCCGCGCTCGGCGACTCCATCACCGACGGCTGGCAGTCCACCACCGACCTGAACCGCCGCTGGCCCGACTACCTCGCCCGGCGTCTGCACGCGGCCGGCGGGCCCGTCCAGGGCGTGGCCAACGAGGGCATCTCGGGCAACAAGGTCCTCGCGGACGGCGCCGGACAGGCCGCGCTGCACCGGCTGGACCGGGACGTGCTGTCCCAGCCCGGGGTGCGCACGGTCTTCCTCTTCGAAGGCGTGAACGACATCAAGGCCCACACCGGTGTCACCGCGGACGATCTCATCGCCGGTTACCGGGAGATCGCCCGGCGGGCGCACGCGGCGGGCAAGTGCGTGGTCGCCGCGACCGTCGCACCGTTCAAGGGCTGGTCGGAATGGGACCCGGCCGCAGAGGCCGTACGACAGGAGGTGAACCGGTTCGTGCGCGGCAGCGACGACGTCGACGCCGTCACCGACTTCGACCGCGTGCTGCGCAGCCCGTACGACCCCGAGCGCTTGCTGCCGTTCCTCGACGGCGGCGATCACCTGCACCCCAACGACAAGGGCATGCAGGCCATGGCCGACGCCGTCGACCTGGACGGCCTCGACTGCGCCCGCTGAGGGCCGCGCCCCGGGGAACGCGACGGCCGGGCCGGGGACGACCCCGGCCCGGCCGTCGCGTTCCTCAGCGCAGCGTCCGCGCCCAGTCCGCCGGCACCCGGCCCGCCGGACCCGGTACCGGCTGGTCGGCGGGATGGCAGTCCGGGGGAGCGAGTTCCGGCCCGGAGCCGTAGAGCTGGTCGGTGCTGAAGTCCCAGAACCAGTCCTCGCCCGGCTCGTAGCTTTGGATGATCGGGTGTCCCGTCTCCCGGTAGTGGGCGCTGGCGTGCTTCGACGGGGAGTCGTCACAGCAGCCTATGTGCCCGCACTGCGCGCACCGGCGGAGGTGGAACCACCAGCCGCCCGCCTCCTCGCACTCCACGCAGCCCGTGCCGCTGGGCGGGACGCTGGGGTCGATTCCGTCGATGTCGTTCATACCGGCTCCTCGTCGGGGGTCTCGGCGGTCAGGGGGAGCAGCACCTGGAAGCGGGTGTCACCGGGCACCGACTCGACCCGCAGGGCGCCGTGATGCTTGTTGACGACGATCCGCCAGGAGATGTCCAGGCCGAGCCCGGTGCCCTCGCCGACCGGCTTGGTGGTGAAGAACGGGTCGAAGATCCGGTCCTTGATCTCCGGCGGCACACCGGGACCGGTGTCCCGGAACTCGACCAGCAGCCGCTCGTTGTGGAGCGCCGTCCGCACGGTCAGCGTCCCCTGGCCGCCCGCGCCGTTCATGGCCGAGACGGCGTTGTCCACCAGGTTGGTCCACACCTGGTTCAGCTCGGCCGGGTACGCGGGCACCGGCGGGACCGTACGGTCGTACTCCTTGACGACCTCGATGCCCGGACCGATCTTCCCGGAGAGCATCAGCAGCGTGCTGTCGAGGAGTTCGTGCACGTCCACCACCCGGTACGGCGCCCGGTCCAGCTGCGAGTACTGCTTCGCCGCGTCGACCAGGTGCGAGATGCGGGTGGTGGAGTCCTCGATCTCGTTCATCAACAGCTCGGTCTCGATGGTGTAGTTGAGCCAGCCCACCGCGTTGGGCAGGATCTCCTCGTCCACCACCGCCGCGACGTGCTCCAGCCAGTCCACGTCGAGCCCGGCCTGCACGAAGGTGGGCGCGAGCTGCCAGCCGTGGTCGATGCCGTGGTCCTCCAGCCAGTCGGTGAGCGTGTCCTCCCGGTCGCTGGCCTCCAGCGGACTGAGCGCCGGCGCCTTCGCCACCCGCTCCGCGGTGCGCTCCTGGATCTCGACCAGGCTCACCAGCACATCGCGGGAGAACGGGCCCTCGGCGATCACGCCGAGCTTGCGCCGCATCTTGGCGACCCGCTCCCGCAGGGTCGCGGTCGCCCGGACCGCCGCCGCGGCGGGGTTGTTCAGCTCGTGCGTGAGGCCCGCCGACAGCGAGCCCAGCGCCAGCAGCCGCTCCCGCTGCCCGATCATCGCCTGGGTGTTCTTCGTCCCGAAGAACAGGCCCTCCAGCAGGTGCACGGCCATCGGGAACCACTCGCGCATGACGTCCGCGAAGAGGTCCGCCGGCAGCACGAAGAACCGCGTCGGCACCGTGACCCGCATGGAGTTGTTGTAGACCTGCCGCACCCGGTCGCCGAGGTACGCCTGCATCGCGCCCGCGTACACCCCGGGCTGCGAGGTCCGGGTGACCTCGACGTCGTCACCGCCGACCCGGCGGGACAGCACGACCGTGCCCTCGATCATCACGAAGAAGCAGGTGGCCGGGTCGCCCTCGGTGTACACCGGGCCGGGCTGGAACAGCTCCACCCGCCCCTGCGCGCACAGCCGGCCCAGTTGCTCGGGGGTCAGCTTCTCGAAGAGGAACAGGGAGCCGATCTCCTGCGGGCTGCACGCCACGATCTGCCCGCTCATGACTGCTCCAGATACCGGTGGACGAGCATCACGGCCATGGCTCCCTCTCCGACGGCGGACGCGACTCGCTTGGCGGACTCGGCGCGCGCGTCACCCGCCACGAACACCCCGGGGATGCTGGTCTCCAGGTGGTACGGCGGCCGGTCCAGCTCCCAGCCGGACGGCGGCCGCCCGTCGGCGGTCAGGTCGGGCCCGGCCAGGATGAACCCGCGCCCGTCGCGCAGCACCGTGTCGCCCAGCCAGTCGGTCAGCGGGGCGGCGCCGATGAACACGAACATCCACTGCGCGTCGACCCGCTCGGTCTCCCCGGACACCGTGTCGCGCAGCGTCAGCTGCTCCAGGTGCTCGGCGCCGTGCGCCTCCTCGACGACCGTGTGGCAGCGCACCGAGATGTTCGGTGCCTCGCTGATCTGCTGGATCAGGTAGTGCGACATGGACGCCGACAGGTCCGGGCCGCGCACCAGCAGTGTCACCGACTTCGCGCCGCGCGACAGGTACATGGCCGCCTGGCCCGCCGAGTTGGCGCCGCCGACGATGTACACGTCCTGGCCCTGGCAGGAGGCGGCCTCGGTCAGCGCCGAGCCGTAGAACACGCCGCAGCCGGTCAGGTCGGTGCAGCCCGCCGCCTCCAGCTGGCGGTACTGCACCCCGGTCGCGAGGATCACGCTGTGCGCGGCGATCGCCGAGCCGTCCGCGAACCGTACGACCCGTGCGGCGCCGTTGACCTCCAGGCCCGTCACCTCGCGGGTGGTCAGGATCTCGGCGCCGAACTTGGCCGCCTGCCGCCGGGCCCGGTCGGTGAGCTGGGCGCCGGAGACCCCGTCGGGGAAGCCCAGGTAGTTCTCGATCCGGGAGCTCTGCCCGGCCTGCCCGCCGGTCGCCGAGCGCTCCACCAGCACGGTCCGCAGCCCCTCGGAGGCCCCGTACACGGCCGCGCCGAGCCCGGCCGGGCCGCCGCCGATCACGATGAGGTCGTAGAAGTCGGCCGTCGGCGTCGTCGCCAGGCCCACGTGGGCGGCCAGCTCGGGCGCCTCGGGCTCGACCAGGACCGTGCAGTCCGGGGTGATCACCAGCGGCAGCCGCTGCCCGTCCTGCCCCGCCGCCGCCAGCAGCCGCTGCCCCTCCGGCTCCTCCACCGAGTACCAGCGGTACGGCACCTGGTTGCGGGCCAGGAACTCCCGCACGTCGGAGGAGCGCGCCGACCAGCGGTGCCCGACGACCTTGGTGCTGGGCACCGGCTTGTAGGCGCTGTTGCGCCACGCGTCCAGCAGATCGTCCAGGACCGGGTAGAGCTTCTCCTCCGGAGGGTCCCAGGGCTTGAGCAGGTAGTGGTCCAGGTCGACCACGTTGATCGCGTCGATCGCCGCGTTGGTGTCCGCGTACGCGGTCAGCAGCACCCGGCGCGCCCCCGGATACACGTCGAGCGCCTGCTCCAGGAACTCGATGCCGTTCATCTGCGGCATGCGGTAGTCGGCCAGGATCACCGCGACGAGGTCGCCGCGCAGCTTCAGCTCGCGCAGCGCGTCCAGCGCGGACTCGCCGGACTCCGCGCGCACGATCCGGTACGACTCGCCGTAGCGCCGTCTGAGATCGCGGGCGACGGCGCGGGAGACCCCCGGGTCGTCGTCCACGGTCAGGATGACGGTCCGCGCGGTGTCGGCGGCCTGTGTCATACGTCTCCCACCCGAGTTGCCGGATCCCCCCGGTCGGTGTCGTGCGGACCACCGCACCGTTCCAGGCCATCGTATGTTCGGTCCACCGGGTTGCGCTTGTCCGACGGAGACCGGTACTTGCCTCACAGCGACCACCGAGCGCGCCCGCTGTCCGGGGAACCGGTGCGACGGCCCGTGGGAGAGATCATCATGACGGTGCGCCGGTGCCCGACAGCGGGCACCCGGTACCCGAGGACGCGACGACGAGGAGGCCCACGGATGACACGCCCGATCACGGCAGGGGTGGACGGTACGGAGGAGAGCCTGGCCGCGCTGGACTGGGCGGCGCGGGAGGCCGTACGCCGGGGGCTGCCGCTGCGGGTGGTGCATGCCTGGCGGTACGCCGAGGCGCTGGCCACCGCCGACCGGGACACCCAGCGCGGCTGGGTTTCGGAGGGCGTCGCCGAGGCCGTGCGCACCGTCTCCGAGCGGCACCCCGGGCTGCCGGTGACCACCGACGTGGTGGAGGGCGCGGCCGCGCACGCGCTGGCCGGCGCGGCGGCCGAGGCCGAGATGCTGGTGCTCGGTTCGCGCGGCCACGGCCCCGTCGTCGGGTTCCTGCTGGGCTCGGTCGGCCAGCAGGTGATCGCGGAGGCGACCCGGCCCGTGGTCCTGGTGCGGGCCGGGGACCAGCCCACGGCGGAGGCGGCCGGCCGGGAGGTCGTGGTCGGCCAGCACGGTGGCCCGGAGGACAGCGCGGCGGCGCTGCGGTTCGCGTTCGAGACGGCGGCGGCCCGCGGCGCGGCCGTCCGCGCGGTCCGGGCGTGGACCCTGCCACCGGTCTTCGCCTACAGCCCCGGTTCGCTCAGGCTGCTGGACGACGCGGGCGGTCTCGAACCGTACGAGAAGCAGGCGCTGGCCGACGCCCTCCAGCCGTGGCGGGAGCGGTTCCCCGAGGTGCCCGTGGCCGAGCACGTCGAGATGGGCAGCGCCGGCCAGGTGCTGCTGTCGATGACCGGCCGGGCCCAGTTGATGGTGGTCGGGCGCCGGGCGCGCCGTACCGCCGTCGGCGCCCGGATCGGCTCGGTCGCGCACGGGGTGCTGCACCACGCCGACTGCCCGGTGGCCGTGGTCCCGCACGAGTGACCTACTCCGGGTCGGCCGTCTCCAGGCCGGCCCGGGCCTTGGGCAGCACGTTCTCGATGTAGTCCTCGACGGCGGTGTCGAGGCCTATGTCGTGCTGCGCGCGCTCGGACAGGTACCAGCGGTGTTCGAGGAGCTCGTGGTAGATCTCGGCCGGGTCCATGGAGCCGCGCAGCTCCGGCGGCACCGCCCGCACGGTCGGCCGGAACACGTCCCGCACCCAGCGGTGCGCCAGGACCTCCGGGCGGGCGGCCAGGGGGTCGCCGGGCGCGTAGTCGTCCTGGGTGGCCATCCAGCTCTCCAGGTCGTTCAGCAGCCGCCGGGCCTGGTTCTCCTCGGCGTCCAGGCCGGTCAGCCGGAGCAGCTGGCGCTGGTGGTGGCCGGCGTCGACGACCTTCGGCACGAAGGTGACGGTGTCGCCGTTGGACGAGTGCTCGATCTGCATCTCGGCGACGTCGAAGCCGAGGTCGTTCAGGCGGCGGATCCGGCGCTCGATGTAGTGGTACTTGCCCGCCGGGTACACCGAGGTGCGGGTCAGCTCCTGCCACAGCCCCTGGTAGCGGGTGCAGATCTCGTGGCCGAACTCGACCGGGTCGACGGACGGGTGCAGCGCGCCGGACGCCTCCAGGTCCAGCAGCTCGCCGCTGATGTTCACGCGGGCCAGGTCCAGGTCGTACTCCCGCTGCCCGGGGCTGAGCCGGGGGTGCAGGTCGCCGGTCTCGGCGTCGACGAGATAGGCCGCGTAGGCGCCCGCGTCCCGCCGGAACAGGGTGTTGGACAGCGAGCAGTCGCCCCAGGCGAACCCCGCCAGATGGAGGCGGACCAGCAGCACGGCGAGGGCGTCCATGAGCCGGTGCATGGTCGCCGGGCGCATGGTCGTCTCGAACATCGACCGGTACGGCATCGAGCCGCGCAGGTGCCGGGTGACGAGCACCGGCTCCAGCGGGGCGCCGGAGGGGTCGGTGCGGCCGGTGACCACGGCGAGCGGGTCGACGGCGGGGATGCCGAGCCGGTCCAGGTCGCGCAGCAGCTCGTACTCGCGCAGTGCGGGCCGCTCGGCCAGCTCCTTGACGGCGATCACCTCGTCGCCGGCGTGCGCGTAGCGCACCACGTGCCGGGAGATGCCGCGGGGGAGCGGCACGAGGTACTCCTCGGGCCACTCCTCCAGCGGCGTGTCCCAGGGCAGGGAGAGGAGGAGCGCGGGGTGCTCCGGGTTCGTGGCGCTGATCTGCAAGGCCATGGCACGAACCCTAAGGCCCCGCGCGTGTGTTCGAGGAGCCCGGTCCGTCAGGAGGCCCGGTGCTCCGGGCGGCCGGTCCTTCCGGGAGGCTCGTCGGCCCGGGACGCGCGTTCGCCTACGACGCTCGTTCGCGGGCCTGCTCGGCGGCGGCCCGCACCGGACCGTGGTGGACCGGTCCGTGGCCGGGCAGCAGGGTGTCGCCGTCGAGCGCGCCGACCACATCCAGGGAGGCCAGCGTGCGCGCGCGGTCGTGGTGGAAGAAGTCGGGCAGCAGTTGCGGGCCCTTGACCCGGGAGGTGGCGTGCCCGCTGACCAGGGCGTCCCCGGAGATCACGACGCCGGCGTCGGGCAGGTGGAAGACGCAGTGGCCGTCCGTGTGGCCGGGGGTGTGGACGGGGACCGGCCGCCCCGGCAGGTCGAGCGCTCCCTCGGCGGGGAACGGCTCGGGCGCCTTGACGGGGTGCTGCTCCGTGCCGCCCACGCGGATCACGTGCACCGCCCAGGGCAGCACGCCGGGCCGCCAGGCGTTGCGGACCACGTCGGCGATGGTCGCCTGCTGAAGGAAGTCACGCCGGGCGTGCGGGACTTCGGCGGGGTGGAGATAGACGGGGGTGCCGTGGGCGGCGCGCAGGTACTCGGCGGAGCCCAGATGGTCGTTGTGCGCGTGGGTGATGAGGACGGCGGCGACCGCGTCCGGTGAACTCCCCACCTCCGCGAGGGACTCCAGCAGCCCCTGCCGGTCCCCGGGATACCCGGTGTCCACCAGCGTGACGGCGTCACCGTCCTTGAGGATCACCCAGTTCGTGTTGTGGCCGTGCACCAGGTAGGTGCCGTCGGCCACCTGTCTTACCTCTGCCCGCATGATCTCTCCGAGCCCTCAGCGGCGGATCGTCGGGGACAGCCAACCAGATGGGCGCTGGTCCCGCGCGAGCGGGTCCGGTCGTCAGTGCACACCCTGCGGGCGGAACTGGATGCTGATGCGCGGTCCCGTGGACCGGCTGGTCTTGGGGACGCAGTGCTCCCAGGTGCGCTGGCAGGAGCCGCCCATCACGATGAGGTCGCCGTGGCCGAGCGGGCGCCGGACCGCCGTACCGCCTCCGCCGGCGGGCCGCAGCAGCAGGTCGCGGGGCTCACCGACGGAGAGGATCGCGACCATCGTGTCCTCCCGGGAGCCGCGGCCGATCCGGTCGCCGTGCCAGGCGACGCTGTCCCGGCCGTCGCGGTAGTAGCACAGCCCCGCGGTGGTGAACGGCTCACCCAGCTCCTCGGCGTAGTGCCGGGACAGGGCCGTGCGGGCCTCGTCGAGGATCGGGTGGGGCAGTGGGTCCTGGGCCCGGTAGAAGGCGAGCAGGCGCGGCACGGCCACCACGTTGTCGTACATCTTGCGCTGCTCCGCCCGCCACGGGACCTCGGCCGCCAGGCGTTCGAACAGGTCGTCGGCGCCGCTCAGCCAGCCCGGGAGTACGTCGATCCAGGCGCCGGAGCCCAGCTCGGTCCGGCGCAGCCCGTCGAGCGGGCCGAGCCGCAGCTCGTCGGTCTGGTCGAACAGGGAGCCCTGGAGGTGCGTGGACATGGGACCAGCGTACTCCTTAATCGAAAATCCGTTCCATTTGATCAGTGCGCTCCCAGAGGGTTTCGATACATCGGTGTATCCGATACATTCGCGTATTCAACGAGGGAGGCAGCCATGGAGACGGCCGGACGCGTCACCCGGCGCCGGGTCCGCACCCGTGCCCGACTGCTCGACGCCGCGTTCGAGGTGTTCGCGGCCAAGGGCTACGGGCGCGTCTCCATCGAGGAGGTCTGCGAGGCCGCCGGATTCAGCCGGGGCGCCTTCTACTCGAACTTCGCCACCCTGGACGAGCTGTTCTTCGCCCTCTACCAGCAGCGCGCCGACCTCATCGCCGCCCAGGTGGCCGACGCGCTCGCCCAGGACGGGCCCGACCTCGACGTGCCCGCCTCCGTGGACCGGGTCACCGAGGTGCTGCTGCTCGACGTCGACTGGCTGCTGGTCAAGACCGACTTCCTGGTGCACGCCGCCCGGAACCCGGCCGTCGCCCGGGCCCTCCTCGACCACCGCGCCCGGCTCCGGCAGGCCATCGCCGACCGGCTCTCCCGGGCCCGGGGCCACACCGCACTGCCCGCCGTGCTCGGCGACGTCGACGGCGCCGCGCACGCCGTGGTCGCCGCGTACGACGGGGTCACCACCCAACTGCTGCTCGACCGGGACGTCGAGGCCGCCCGGGCCTGGCTGGGGCAGCTGCTCACCGCGCTGCTCACGGACGGCAGCCGCACCCCCGCCACATGAGCCCGGCCGGCACAGCACCGTCGTACCGGCGCACGCGCACCGGCACGGGCCGGCACCGAGCACCGTCAGGAAGGACACAGTCGTCATGGACGCGGACGTCATCGTCGTCGGAGCGGGTCTCGCCGGCCTGGTCGCGGCACACGAACTCACCAGCCGGGGCCGCCGGGTGGCCCTGGTCGACCAGGAGAACGCCGCCAACCTCGGCGGCCAGGCGTTCTGGGCCTTCGGCGGGCTCTTCCTCGTGGACTCGCCCGAGCAGCGCCGCCTCGGCGTCAAGGACTCCTTCGCCCTCGCCTGGAGCGACTGGCGGGGCAGCGCGCGGTTCGACCGGCTCGCCGACGAGGACTCCTGGGCGGTGCGCTGGGCCCGTGCCTACGTCGAGTTCGCGGCCGGCGAGAAGCGGTCCTGGCTCCAGCAGCACGGCATCGATCTGCTGCCCACGGTCGGCTGGGCCGAGCGCGGTGACCTGCGGGCGGACGGGCACGGCAACTCCGTACCCCGCTTCCACATCGCCTGGGGCAGCGGCACCGGCGTGGTCGAGCCCTTCGTGCGGTACGCCCGGCAGGCCTCCCGGGACGGGCTGCTGACCTTCCACCACCGCCACCGGGTGGACGAGCTGGTCATCGAGGGCGGCACGGCACGCGGTGTGCGCGGCACCGTCCTCGCCCCCGACGACTCCCCGCGCGGCGTCGCCTCCAGCCGCGAGCGCGCCGGCGACTTCGAACTCACCGCCCAGGCCGTGGTCGTCACCACCGGCGGCATCGGCGCCGACCACGACATCGTCCGCCGCCACTGGCCCGAGCGGCTCGGCACACCCCCCGCCGAGATGGTCACCGGCGTCCCCGCCTACGTGGACGGCCGCATGCTCGACATCAGCGCCGAGGCCGGCGTACGCCTGGTGAACCGCGACCGCATGTGGCACTACACCGAGGGCCTGCGGAACTGGGACCCGATATGGCCGGGCCACGGCATCCGCCTCCTGCCCGGCCCGTCCTCCATATGGCTCGACGCCCTCGGCCGCCGGCTGCCCGACCCCTGCCTGCCCGGCTACGACACCCTCAGCACCCTCAGGTACCTGCGCACCACCGAGGACATCGCCGGGTACGACCACTCCTGGTTCGTCCTCACCCGGAAGATCGTCGAGAAGGAGTTCGCGCTCTCCGGCTCCGAGCAGAACCCCGACATCACCGCCAAGGACCGCAAGGCCGTCCTGCGCGACCGGCTGCTCGGCAAGGGTGCCCCCGCACCGGTGCAGGCCTTCCTCGACCACGGCGCCGACTTCGTCACCGCCGGCAGCCTGGAGCAGCTCGTCGAGAAGATGAACGCCCTGACCGGGAAGCCGCTGCTGGACGCGGCCGAGGTGCGCCGCCAGATCGAGGCCCGCGACCTGCAGATCGCCAACCCCTACAGCAAGGACGCCCAGGTCCAGGGCATCCGCAACGCCCGCCGCTACATCGGCGACCGGCTCGGCCGCGTCGCCACCCCGCACCGCCTCCTCGACCCGGCCGCGGGCCCCCTCATCGGGGTCCGGATGCACGTGCTGACCCGCAAGACCCTCGGCGGCATCCAGACCGACCTGGACTCCCGGGCGCTCGGCACCGACGGCACGCCGATCGAGGGGCTGTACGCGGCCGGCGAGGTCGCCGGGTTCGGCGGCGGCGGTGTCCACGGCTACAACGCCCTGGAGGGCACCTTCCTCGGCGGCTGCCTGTTCTCGGGCCGCGCGGCCGGCCGGCACGCGGCCCGGCACACCGGCTGACCTCAGTCCCGCAACAGCTCCGCGAGGACGTGCGCGTGGCTCTCCTCGGTCTTCTTGGACGCCGTGAGGAGGGTCACCGTGCCCTCGCGGGCCTCCGTCCGGAGGCGGTCCAGCAGTTCGGCGGCCCGGGGAGCCTCCAGCTCCTGCTCGTACCGGCTCCGGAACTCCTCGTAGGAGCCCCCGCCGTGATACCACGTGCGCAGCTCGCTCGACGGGGTCAGTTCCTTCGGCCACTCGTCCACCTGTACCGCGTCCTTGGCGAGACCGCGCGGCCACAGCCGGTCGACCAGCACGCGCAGGCCGTCGTCGGGCTCGGGCGGTTCGTAGATCCGGCGCACACGCACGCTCACGGTGGGGGCCCCTCTCGGGTCGTGGACGGTTGTGCGAGCGTACTGCGCCGAGCCGCCCCCACCCGGCGGCGACGCGACAGGACTTGACCGGAACAAGGGGGAAACCGGGCCCGCACCGCGCCTACTCTGTCGGCCAGTCGATCACCGGCCACTTCCGAGGAGCGCATGTGACGCCACCCCGCAGACAGCCCGCCCGACGCCGTGCCGCCGTGCTCGCCACCGTCCCCGTCGCCGTGGCCGCACTCCTCGGCGCCGCCGGACCCACGGCCCCGGGCACCACCGGAGCGCCCGGCGCGGGCGACCCGTACTTCCCGCTGAGCGGCAACGGCGGCTACGACGTCCGCCACTACGACCTGACGCTGCGTTACGACACCTCCTCCCGCGACCTGGACGCCACCGCGGTGCTCACCGCCCGCGCCACCCAGCGGCTCACCCGCTTCGACCTCGACCTCGCGGGCCTGAAGGTCACCGCCGTCACCGTCGACCGCGCGAAGGCGGCCTTCCGGCGCGCCGGCCAGGAACTCGTCGTCACCCCCCGCCACGCCCTGCGCGCCGGGCAGGAGTTCCGCGTCACGGTCGCCTACCACGGCACCCCGAAGCCGGTCACCGACCCCGACGGCTCGGCCGACGGCTGGATCCCCACCGACGACGGCGCGTTCGTCGCCGGGGAACCGCAGGGCGCGATGACGTGGTTCCCGGCCAATGCCCACCCCAAGGACAAGGCGTCGTACGACTTCACCATCACCGTGCCCGAGGGGCGCACCGCCGTCGCCAACGGCGTCCTCCTCGGACAGCGCACCGCCCACGGGAGGACGACCTTCCGCTGGCGCGAGACCCAGCCCATGGCCGCCTACCTGGCCACCGCCACCATCGGACGGTTCCAGGTCCAGCGGTACACCACCCGCGACGGCATCCAGGTGTACAACGCCGTCGACGCCCGCGAGGCCCGCGCCGCCGCCCCCGCGCTGAAGAAACTGCCCTCCGTGCTGGAGTGGGAGAGCAAGCTGTTCGGGCCGTACCCGTTCCGGGCCGCCGGCGCCATCGTCGACCACGCGCCGGACGTCGGCTACGCCCTGGAGACCCAGACCCGGCCGGTCTACGACTCCGCACCCGACCTCGACACCCTCGTCCACGAGAGCGCCCACCAGTGGTTCGGCGACTCCGTCACCCTCACCGCCTGGAAGGACATCTGGCTCAACGAGGGCTTCGCCACCTACGCCGAGTGGCTCTACGACGAGAGCCACGGCGGCCAAAGCGCCCAGCAGGCCTTCGACTCCCTCTACGCCCGCCCCGCGAGCGACGAGTTGTGGGACTACCCGCCCGGCGACCCGGGCAGCGGCGAGAACATCTTCGGCACGCCCGTCTACGCCCGCGGCGCCATGGCCCTGCACGAGCTGCGCCGGGCCGTCGGCGACCGGGACTTCTTCCGGATCCTGCGCGCCTGGGCGACCGGGCACCGCGGCGGGCACGGGACCACGGCACAGTTCGTCACGCTCGCCGAGAAGACTTCGGGGAAGCGGCTGGACGGGCTGTTCCACACCTGGCTGTACACGCGGGGCAAGCCGGACCGCCCCTGAACTTCGACCGGTTCCGCGTTCCGGCACCCCCGACGCTGACCGGTTCCAAACAACTGCCGGTCAAGATCGGCACATGATCCGACGCAGAACCGCCGTCGCTCTCCTCGCCTCCCCGCTGCTGCTCACCGGCTGCGGCGGCGGAGCCGAGGCGACCGAACGCCGGACCCCGGCCCGCCGTCCGGCACCGGCACCCACCCCCGGCACCCCCAGCCCGTCGGCCCCGCGCGGCATACCCGGCCTCGGGCCCGAGCGGACCGCGGCGATACCCGCGCGCTGCACCCAGGCCGTCGTCGTCACCGGGCGCGGCGAGAACTCCCCGCTCTGCACCGTCGTCCTGCACCAGCGCACCGCCACCGGCTGGCAGGCCGGACCCGCCTGGCCCGGCCACAACGCGCTGCACGGCTGGAGCGCCCACCACATGCTCGGCGACCTGCGCTCCCCGATCGGCGTCTACACCCTCTCCGACGCCGGCGGCCTGCTCCCGGACCCCGGCGCCAAGCTCCCGTACCACCACTCCAGCGGATTCCACTCGCCCGGCACCGGCTTCGAGGGCGAACCCCTGGAGGGCTCCTTCGACTACGTCATCGCCATCGACTACAACCGCGCGCGCGGCACCTCGCCCCTGGACTGGACCCGGCCGCTCGGCCCGGAGCGCGGCGGGGGAGTGTGGCTGCACGTCGACCACGGCGGACCCACCCACGGCTGCGTCAGCGTCGCCAAGGCGCACATGAAGGACCTCCTGCGCACCCTCGACCCCGGCCGGCACCCGGTCGTCGTCATGGGGCACGCCGACTGGCTCGCGCACTGAGCCGCTTAGGATCCGAACTCGTGTGCGCACATGTGCTGGTCGCCGAGGACGACGAGAAACAGGCCGAACTGATCCGCCGCTCCCTGCTGGCCGAGGGTCACACCGCCACGGTGGTGCACGACGGCGCGGCGGCGCTCGACGCCGCCCGCCGGCTGCGGCCCGACCTCGTCGTCCTGGACCTGATGCTCCCGCTCCTCGACGGCTACGGCGTGTGCCGGGCGCTGCGCGCCGGCCCGGAGCAGCCGGACATCCCGGTGGTCATGCTCACCGCCCGCTCCGCCGAGGACGACCTGTTGCTCGGCCTCGACGTGGGCGCCGACGACTACCTGACCAAGCCGTACAGCCCGCGCGAGCTGATGGCCCGTATCCGTACGGTCCTCAGGCGCAGCGGACGGGGCGTCGGCGCCCGGGACGACGACCCGGTCGTCCGGGCCGCCGGGATCAGCGTCGACCCGGTACGGCACGAGGTGCGCTGCGACGGCGCGCCGGTGGAGTGCACGCCGGCCGAGTTCCAGATCCTGCTGGCCATGGCGGGCGAGCCGGAGCGGGTGTTCACCCGGCGGCAACTGCTGCACTGCACCCGCGGCTTCGACCGGGCCTCCACCGAGCGGGCCGTCGACGTGCACATCATGAACCTGCGCCGGAAGATCGAGGCCGACCCGCGGCGGCCGGTGCGGCTGCTGACCGTGTTCGGCGTCGGCTACAAGCTGAGCGGCACCCGGCGATGAGGCGCCGGATCCCGGTGCGCAAACGGCTGGTCGTCCGGCTGCTGTTCGTCTCCGCACTGATCGCCGTCTGCTCCGTGGCGGCCACCGCCTGGCTCGCCGTGACCACCACCACCAGCGCCCTGAAGGAGGAGCAGGGGCAGGACCTCGCCGCCGACAACCGCATCCTCGCCCAGCTCAGCGGCTACGCCGCCACCCACTCCGACTGGGCGGGGGTCCGGCCGACCCTGCGGGAGCTGGCCGCCCGCACCGGACGCCGGATCGCCCTCACCACCGCCGACCGCACCCTGGTCGCCGACTCCGCGCCCCGCGGCACCCCCCTGCCGCCCCGGCCCGCCGCCACCGTCGACCCGCTGCGCACCGACACCTACACCGAGACCGGCGCCCAGCTCAGCGGCATCGACCCGCGCGTGGTGGGCCCCTACCGGCTGCCGGCCGCGGAACGCGCCAAGCTGGACACGCTGGCCGCGCGACGCGAACAGTGCTACGAGCGCTACGGCCTCCAGGCCACCGTCGAACGGACCGCGAGCGGGCGGCCCGTCGTC
The DNA here is from genome assembly GCF_000716535.1 of Streptomyces flaveolus. Lineage (GTDB taxonomy): Bacteria > Actinomycetota > Actinomycetes > Streptomycetales > Streptomycetaceae > Streptomyces > Streptomyces flaveolus_A. The sequence goes on from NZ_JNWV01000011.1 coordinate 256,024, forward strand.
ACCGTCGCGGACGGCGCCGACCCGTCCGCCTCCGGCGCCGACGTGTGCGAGGACGGCCGGCTCAACATCCCCACCCCGACCGAGCAGAAGGCCCTGGACACCCTGTCCGACCTGGCCCGGCCGTGCCTGCGCAAGAGCGGAATCGACCTCGACGTACGGCTGTTCCTCACCTCCGACCCCCGCAGCAAGGACTCCTTCGGCGGCTACCTGGTCGGCAAGTACGCCAAACCCGCCACCGGCGAGGCCGCGCGGACGGCCGAGCGCTGCGTCCAGGCCGCCCGTCGCACCCAGCTCCAGCCCTATGTCGCCCCGGTGACGGAGCTGTTCCTCGGCATCGGCGACCAGAACCCGGCCCGGTTCGACATGTCACCGGCCAACAAGGCCAAGGTGGTCGGCGTCGCCGGTCTGGTCCTCGCCGTCACCGTCGCCGTGACCGCCGTCGTCGCCGTCCGGCTGGTACGGCCGCTGCGCGCGCTCACCCTCGCCGCGCAGCAGCCGCCCGAGCTGCACGTGCGCGTGCCGGTGACCACCCGCGACGAGACCGGCATCCTCGCCGAGGCCTTCAACGACCTCACCGAGCGCCGCGCCCGCCTCGAAGCCCAGCGCAAGGCCATGGTCAGCGACATCGCGCACGAGCTGCGCAGCCCGCTCACCAACATCCGCGGCTGGCTGGAGGTCGTCCGGGACGGTGTCGTCGACGCCGACCCGGCGCTGCTGGAATCGCTGCACGAGGAGGCACTCGTCCTCCAGCGGATCATCGACGACCTCCAGGACCTCGCCGCGGCCGACGCCGGCACCCTGCGCCTGCACCGCGAGCCGCTGCGGGCCGGCGACCTGCTCGACCAGGTCGCCGCGGCCCACCGCGTCGCCGCCGACGCCGCCGGGGTCGCCCTGCGCACCGAGGCCGACGCCGCCGCCTGGCTGGACGCCGACCCGGTGCGGATGCGGCAGGCCCTCGGGAACCTGGTCTCCAACGCGCTGCGGCACACCCCCGCCGACGGCACCGTCACGCTCGCCGCCCGCCGGGACGGCGACGAGGCCGTGCTCACCGTCACCGACACCGGCTCGGGCATCGCCCCCGAGGACCTGCCGCTCGTCTTCGAGCGGTTCTGGCGCGCGGAGAAGTCCCGCAGCCGCCGCACCGGGGGCAGCGGGCTCGGCCTGTCGATCGTCCGGCACCTGGTGGCCGCCCACGGCGGCACCGCCGGGGTCACGAGCGAGCCGGGGGCGGGAACGGTCTTCACGCTGCGGCTTCCGGCCGCGCCGCCGCCCGGCGACGAGCCGTGAGAGGCGCGACGGGCCCCGAGAGCGGAGCGAGGGGATCCGGTTTCCGGCGCGCGCCGGGGGTACTCCGGTCGCGCAGGCGCAGCACAGGGAGGCAGCACAGGGAGGTCATGCCATGAGCGGACCGGACGACCTGCCAGTCTTGTCCACGCTGGCCGAAGTGGCCCGCCTGGTGGAACGGCACCGGGGTCTGTACGTGCGCTGGTCCAAGGGGCCGGGCACCGATCTCGACGACGTCTCCAGCACCGACGAACTGACCGGCGTCCCCATGCCCGGGCTGTCCGCCAACCCGCTCGACGTGGAGAACTGGTGGGAGGACCGGTCGGTGGAGCTGTGGGTGGCGCGCCGCCTCTACGACTACGCGCACCTGCCGCACGACAAGGGCCCCGGTGTGCGCCCCTGGGTCCTGCGGGGCCGCGAGACGGGCCGGGGCCCCGACAACGAGCCGCTCGTGGCCGACGTCGAGCCGCTGTGCTGGATCGCCGACGAGGTGATCGACGCGGCCCGGGACGAGGTGAGCCGGCAGGAGCGGGAATGGGGGACCCTGCGCCGCGGTGGCCGCTGAGTCCCCCCGCCGGGCCGCCGGTCAGCCGGAGCGCTGCCGGGAGCGGGCACGGCGCCGCAGCGCCCGGCGTTCCAGCTCCGTCGTACCGCCCCAGACCCCGATGCTCTGGCCCGTGTCCAGCGCCCAGTCCAGGCACTGCTCCCGGACCGGGCAGCGTCCGCACACCGCCTTGGCCTGCTGGGCCTGCACCTGCGCGGGTCCGGTGGTGCCGATCGGGAAGAACAGATCGGGGTCCTCGTGGCGGCACGCGGCATGTTCGCGCCAGTTGTCCATCGGAATCTCCTGGTTCGGAATCGAAGTCGTCCGTGCCTGTCGCATGCGTCGCCGATGGGTCGTGGAGGCGTTCCGCACGCGTTCTCCGGTTTCGGGTGACCGGTCAAGAGGGCGTGAAACGGCGCAAGGGGCGGAGATCGCGTGACGAGCGCGCGGCGGCCACCCCGGGGGGCGCCGGCCCGGCGGGGCCGTACCCGGTCAACAGGCCGCGCGGCGGGGCGCGGAGGACACCGGACCGCCCGACCAGGCGGGCGGCGACGGCGAGTTCGAACCGGCCGACCGCCAGGGGTTGGCGGGGGGAGTTGGAACCGGCCGACCGCCAGGGGTTGGCGGGGGGAAGTTGGAACCGGCCGACTGCCGGGGGCCGGCGACGGGGAGTTCGAACCGGCCGACCGCCGGGGGCCGTCCGGCGCCGACGAGGTGACGGATCGCCGGACGAGGACAGCGTCCGGGCCCCGTCGGCTTCAGCGGGAGCGGGCAGGGGCACGGCGGCTCGTCCCGTCGGCCTCCGGCACCGACGAGCGCCACGGCGGCTCGCGCCACCGGGCTCCAGTGCGGGAGCGGTATGGCGTCCCGGTCTGGTCGGGGTTGGGCGTCGGAGCGGAGTGCGCCGCAGTGTCCTCGTCCGGTCGGCGTTCCGTTCCGGTCAGCGGGGACGGCGGCGCGGCGTTTTGGCCCTGCGTGCTCCAGTGCGGGAGCGGTACGGCGTCCCGGCCTGGCCGGGGGTGGCCGTCGGAGCGGAGTGCGCCGCAGTGTCCCCGTCCGGTCGGCGTTCCGTTCCGGTCAGCGGGGACGGCGGCGCGGCGTCTTGGCCCTGCGTGCTCCAGTGCGGGAGCGGTACGGCGTCCCCGTCTGGCCGGGGTCCGGCGCCACGAGCGGGCTGCGCCAGGGTGTCCCAGCCCGGGCGGCCTTCCGCGCCGGTCAGCGGTACGGCGTCTCGGCCCGGCTGGGCTCCCGTGCCGAAGCGGCGCGGCGCGGCGGCACAGCCTCTTCGGCGCCACGGCTTCGTCCCGGCGGGTTGCGGCGGTCAGCCGCGCAGTGTCTCTGCCGCCGTCGTCGTCACCGCCTCGGCCAGGGACGCCAGTGCGGGGGAGTCGAGCTTCCACTGCTGCCAGTACAGCGTGACGTCCATCCATTCGCCGGGGGCGAGCACGACCAGCCGCCCCCGGTCGAGCAGCGGGCCGGCCTGTACCTCCGGGACCATGCCCCAGCCGAGCCCCGCCGCGACCGCGTCCAGGAACCCCTCCGAGGTGGGCACGTGGTGCCGGAACGGGCCGGCGGAGGCGCGGCCCAGCCGGCGGGCGAACCCGTCCTGGAAGTCGTCCTTGCGGTCGAACACCACGACGGGCGCCCGGGACAGCGCCTCCGGCAGGGACCGCCCGTCGAGGTGGGCCGCGGTGAACTCGGGGGCGGCGACCGGCAGATAGCGCATCCGGCCCAGCGGACGGACCGTGCAGCCGGGCACCGGATCGGACGAGGAGGTCACCGCCGCCATCACCAGGCCCTCGCGCAGCAGCGCCGCCGTGTGGTCCTCGTCCTCCCGGTGCAGCTCGTAGCAGAGGCCCGCCACCCTGGTCAGGGCCGGCAGGAACCAGGTCGCCAGCGAGTCCGCGTTCACCGCGACCGACACCCGCGTCGGCTCCCCGGTGCCGTTCAGCCCCAGCTCGCCCCAGGCGTCCCGTTCCAGCCGGGCGAGCTGCCGGGCGAACCGCACGAGCACCGCGCCGGACTCCGTGGGCCGCACCGGTTTGGTGCGCTGGAGCAGCACCCGGCCGGTGCGCTGTTCGAGGGCCTTGACCCGCTGGCTGACGGCCGACGGCGTCACGTGCAGCGCGGCGGCGGCCGCGTCGAAGGTGCCCTCGTCCACCACGGCCAGCAGCGTCCGCACCTGTTCCAGAGGCAGATCGGTCATCACGAGCACTAATGGTACGTAAAAATCTTTAGCTGTACTTGTGACCAGGAGTTTCCTAGCGTCGACGGCATGAACCACGCCCTGACCGCCGCGGCCGCCGGCTTCGGCACCGGCCTGTCCCTGATCGTCGCCATCGGCGCCCAGAACGCCTTCGTCCTGCGGCAGGGGGTGCGCCGGGACGCCGTGCTCGCCGTCGTCGGCATCTGCGCCCTGTCGGACGCGGCGCTCATCGCGCTCGGCGTCGGCGGGGTCGGCGCGGTCGTGGTCGCCTGGCCCGGCGCGCTGCGGGCGATCGGGATCGTCGGCGGTGTGTTCCTGCTCTGCTACGGCGCCCTGGCCGCCCGCCGGGTGCTCAGACCCGGCACCGGGCTGCGCGCGGAGGGCGAGGCGGCGGGCTCGCGCCGCCGGGCCGTGCTCACCTGCCTGGCGATGACCTGGCTCAACCCGCACGTCTACCTGGACACCGTGTTCCTGCTGGGTTCCCTGGCCGCCGACCGGGGCCCACTGCGCTGGACGTTCGGGCTCGGTGCCGCGTTCGCCAGCCTGTGCTGGTTCGCCGCACTCGGCTTCGGCGCCCGGCTGCTCGGCCGGTTCCTGGCCCGGCCGGGCGCCTGGCGGGTCCTGGACGGGCTGGTCGCCCTCACCATGCTGGCCCTCGGCGCGACCCTGGTCGCCGGATCGTGAGACTCGTTCGTGGCGCACAGGAGTTCCTGGGACAGTTAGGCTCTCGAAACGAAAAGGTGTAACGAGCAACCAGGACATCCGTGGACACGAGCGAGAGCAGCAGCACCGGGACCGACCGGCCCGAGAGCCGGCCGGAGAGCCGGTCCGAGACCCACGCGCCGGCGGCCGACGACCCGCCCCGGCGCGGCTGGCGCCGCTGGGCGATGGACACCCGGCCCCTGCGGATCCCGGCGTACCGGCGCCTGTGGTCGTCCACGATCGTCACCGCCGTCGGCAGCCAGCTCACCGCGGTCGCCGTACCGAAGCAGATCTACGACATCACCCACTCCTCGGCCTGGGTCGGCTACGCGAGCCTCGCGGGCCTCGTGCCCATGGTGGTCTTCGCGCTGTGGGGCGGGGCGGTCGCCGACACGGTGGACCGGCGCAAGCTGCTGCTGGTCACCAACATCGGCATCGCGGTGACCTCGCTGCTGTTCTGGGCGCAGGCCGTCACCGGTCTGGACTCGGTCGTCGGCCTCATGGTCCTGCTCGCGCTGCAACAGGCGTTCTTCGGGCTCAACTCGCCCGCCCGCACCGCCTCCATCGCCCGGCTGGTCCCCGCGGAGCAGCTGCCGGCCGCCAACGCGCTCGGCTCTACGGTGATGCAGACCGGCCTGGTGGCCGGCCCGCTGCTCGCCGGTGTGCTCATCCCGGTCATCGGGCTGCCGGAGCTGTACCTGATCGACGCGCTGGCGCTGTGCGTGACGGTGTGGGCCGTCTTCCGGCTGCCCGCGCTGCCGCCGCTCGGCGCCACCGCCCGCCGGGCGGGCCTGCGCGCGATAGCGGAGGGCTTCCGTTACATCTCCCGGCACAAGGTGCTGCTGCTGTCCTTCCTCGCCGACATCGTCGCCATGGTGTTCGGCATGCCCCGCGCCCTGTTCCCGGAGCTGGCCGCGCACACGTACGGCTCCTACGGCGAGGGCCTCGCGCTCGGTGTGCTGTTCGCCGGCATCCCGGTCGGCGCGGTGCTCGGCGGCCTGTTCTCCGGGGTCTTCTCGCGGGCCCGCCGGCACGGCTGGATGGTCATCGGCGCGGTCGTCGGCTGGGGTGTGGCCGTCGCCGGGTTCGGGCTGAGCGGGAACCTCTGGGTCGCCGTCGCCTTCCTCGCCGTGGCCGGGGTCGCCGACATGGTCTCCATGGTGTTCCGCGGCGCCATCCTGCTGTCCGCCGCGACCGACGAGATGCGCGGCCGGATGCAGGGCGTGTTCACGGTGGTCGTCGCGGGCGGGCCGCGCCTGGCCGACGTACTGCACGGCACCGCCGGTGCGGCCTTCGGCCCGCGGGCCGCCGTCGCGGGCGGCGGAGCCCTGGTCGTCGTGGTGATGCTGGCCCTGGCCGCCGCCGTGCCGGCCCTGCGCCGCTACCGGATCTGAGCGCCCGGCGCACCCGGGGCCCGGCGGGCCCGATGCCCCGGGCCCTGTCGGACCCTCCCGGCGTCGCGGGGCCTGGCACGCGCATCTGCCGCGTTGTCGTCGGCTGCCGGCTGCCCCGCGCTCGGCTGCGCTCGCGCGGGGGGACCCCCATCGCGTTGTCGCCGTCCTCCGCCTTGCGGCTGCACGTACCGGACCGCTCGGCTCGGCTCGATGGCGCCGCTCCTCTAGATCGGGCTGCTGCGCCGCCGCATCGTGTACTGCTCCATCAGCTTTCCCCGGGTCGTCTCCAGGCGGTGGGCGAGGATCTCGGCCACCGTCCGCACCAGCGAGAGCCCGAGCAGCGGGTCCTCCACGCACAGCCCGAGCACGGACGGCCCGTCGAACTCGTAGGCCCGTACGTTGCTGAAGGCCACCGCGCCGAAGTCCCACTCGTACGGCGGGAACAGCCAGGACCAGCCGAGCATGTCGCCCGCGCCCAGCGTGGCCACGGTCACCCGCTGCCGCGAGGTGACCTGCTGGTCGAGGTGGACCGCGCCCGAGCGGATCACCCAGAACCGGTCGGCGGTGCCGCCGGCCTCGAAGATGTGGGTGTCCTCCGGGAAGGACGCCTCCTTCGCCAGCTCCATCAGGCGCTCGCGCTGCGCCTGGGGGAGGGCGGTCAGCAGTTTGATCGCTTTGGTCATGGCGCATGACTCCTCGCCGGCGGCGGTTGCGGTCCGGGTGCTGGGCTGGCGAGCCCGTTTCGGCAGTGCTCCCAAAGCCCATTTCAGCCGCTGTGACCGTCCGGAGCACGTCGAGGGGAGCGGATCTCCACCGGCGTGTCGCGCCGGGGCAGCGAAAAGCCCTGGCTGGACGGGGGAAACCAGCCAGGGCCGTATGTGGTGACACGAGGAGCGGGGAAGGACGGTTCCGCACCGCTCCCGCGTCACTTATGGATGAACCATAAACCATCTGCCGTACTTTTGGGTAACCGGAAGCGGGTCAGGTGACCTGTTTCACTCCTTCCGCCCGCACCGGGCCCCCGCCCGGGCGGACGATCTCCTCAAGCACCCGCAGCACCGCCTCGAACGCCCGGGCCCGGTCCGCCGCCTCCCGCGCGCCCTCCGGGTCCGTCGCCGTCAGGCTCCGGGCCCGCTCCCGCCAGGCCCGTTCCTCCTCGGCCGCGCGCTCCTGGCCCCGCCGGATCCGCCGCAACAACTCGTCCGCGTCCACCACATCGGTCATGCCCGGCGGGTACCCGCTCGATCCGCCGTGATGACACCGGCACTGAGGGTGTTTGACATCGCCCGCAGGGGTCAGCCGAAAGGTGAAGAGAACCCTGCAATCCGGGCACCGCTCAAGGAGGAAGGGATGCTCGAAAAGCACCGGACCAGTTCCACCGCGACCCTGCCGGAGACGCACGGCCGGGTGCCGTGCCGGCCGGCCGAGGCCCGCAGAACGGTGGAGCGCGTCATGACCGAGCGGTGCCGGGCCCGCGCCCTGCCGTGTCCTCCCGAGGCCGTCGCGGACGCACTGCTGGTCACTTCGGAACTCACCACCAACGCCCTGCTGCACGGGGGTGGCATCACCGGCTTCGACGTCGACGTCGAAGCCGGCGGCGTCCGCGTCTCGGTGAGCGACAACAGCGACGACCTCCCGGTCGCCGACCCGGCCGGCGAGGAACGCGGCCACGCCCGCCCGGGCGGCCGTGGCTGGCCCATCGTGTGCCGGCTGGCCCGGGACGTCCGGGTGGCGGAGCTGCCTCGCGGCGGCAAGTGCATCACGGCCCTCGTGCCGCTGCGCTGAAGCGGTTTCGGAAGTTCCGCTCACCGCGTTTGCGCGTGGGGGCGAGGGGCAGACGGAATCTCGTGCTTCGGACCGGAGGCGCGCGCCCCGCGGGGACAGTCCCGCTGCCTGGGCCCCCCTTCCGGCGGGCCCGGTGGCTCACCCGCGGCGAACCCTGACACCACCGTTCGGGCCAGGACCCGGAACCGCAGTTCCGGCCGTGTGCCCTGAAACCACGTTCAGGAGCGATTCCGCATGCTGACCGACATGTCGACAAGCCGTCCCGGCACGACCGCCACCGCCGGCGACACCGCCGGTGCCGCCGCGGCGCCCACCCGGCGCAACCACGACGACGCTCCGGACACCGTGGAGCTGTTCGTCCGGCTGGCGGAACTGGAGGACGGACCCGAGCGGGACGCCGTACGCGACGAACTCGTCACCGCCTGGCTCCCCATGGCCCACCGGATCGCCGGCCGGTTCCGCGACCGGGGCGAGTCCGTCGAGGACCTGCGCCAGGTGGCGGCCCTGGGCCTGGTGAAGGCCATCGACCGCTTCGACCCCTCGCGCGGGGCTTTCGAGAGTTACGCCGTGCCGACCATCACCGGCGAGGTCAAGCGGCACTTCCGCGACCGGATGTGGGCCCTCAGGGTGCCGCGCCGGGTGCAGGAACTGCGCAACCGGGTGCGGGTGGCACGGCGGGAACTCACCCAGAACCCCGGCAGCCCCGAGCCCACGGTCGCCGACATCGCCGCCCACACCGGGCTCAGCGAGGAGGACGTGACCGCCGGCATGGAGGCGCTGGAGAGCTTCAGCACCCTGTCGCTGGACGCCGAACTCTCCAGCGGCGACGACGGCTACAGCCTCGCCGACACCCTCGGTGCCACGGACACCTCCTACGACGTCGTGGTCGACCGCGAGGCCGCCAAGGAGGGGCTGCGCCGACTGCCCGAGCGCGAGCGGGCCATTCTCTACATGCGTTTCTTCGAGGACATGACCCAGAGCCGCATCGCCGACCGGCTCGGCATCTCCCAGATGCACGTCTCCCGACTGATCAGCCGTAGCTGCGCCCGCGTCCGTGACGAGGTGCTGGGCAGCCGCCGCCCCGGCGCCGACCCGCGGTGAGCGCTCACTTCCGCGGCTGGGCCGGCCCGCCGGCCAGGCCCAGCGGCCGGGCCAGGCCGGAGACGGCCTCGTCCAGGCGCTGCAGATGGCGCAGTACCCGGTCGGTCACGCGGCCGTAGCGCGGGGTGCGCAGGGTGCCCGGCTCCAGCATCGACGCGATGCTGGGGCCGGTCTCGATCTGTGCGGGGGACTTCGGGTCCGCGACGTGCGCGGCGATCGCCTCGATGTTGTGCACGATCCGCCGGCCCGCCCCGCGCAGCCGGGGATCCGCAGCGATCGCGGGATGCGTCGGCAGCAACTCGGCCGTGGCCGCGAGCGACCGCCCGTGGTACGCGCAGGTCTCCAGCAGCGCCACCACATAGCGGGCCGTGTTCCGGCGCGAGCGCATCGGGGTGATCGGATGCGTGAGCGGCTGGGTGGCCGCGCGCAGGTCGGCCAGCGCCTGGTCCAGCTCGCGCGCCTGCTCCACCAGATCGCCGCCCGCCCCGCCGCTGAGCTGGTCGACGGCGCCCCGTGTGACGTCGGCGAGCCGGTCCAGCACCGCGACCAGCAGCTCGTTGGTACGGCGGTCGGTGTGGACCGGCAGCACCACGGCCGCCGCGATCACCCCGCAGGCCGCGCCGAGCGCCGTCTCCTCGATCCGCAGCACCAGCACCGACAGGCTGTAGGTGTTCAGCAGCGTGTACAGCAGCCCCAGCATGGCCGTCACGAAGAACGACATCAGCGTGTACGACAGGGGCGCGGTGTAGAACATCGCGAAGATGAACAGCAGCACCAGCGCGAACGCCGTCCAGGTGTGGTGCCCCACCAGGGCGGCGAGCCCGATGCCGGCCACCACGCCGAGCACCGTGCCCAGCAGCCGCCGGTAGCCCTTCACCAGGATCTCGCCGGTGGAGGCGGTGTTCAGGAAGACGATCCAGCAGGTCAGCACCGCCCAGTACCAGCGTTGGGTGGACAGCAGCTCACCGCCGGCGATGGCCAGCGAGGAGCCGACGGCGACCTGGACGGCGGCCCGGGTGGTGGGGCGTTCCAGGCCGGTCGGCTCCGGCTCCGCCGTCTCGCTCTCCTCGCTGCTCTCGATCGCGGCGTCCTCCGCGTCCAGCTCCTCGCGTGAGCGGGCGGTCGCCGGGGTGTCGTCGGACTCGTCCTGCGGCCCCTCAAGGGCGACCCGCAGGCCCAGGGCGGCCCGGGCGGCCTCGCCCAGACCCCGGAAGACGTCCTGCACGGCCGGCGAGGCCTGCGGCAGGTTCTCCTCCTCGCGGTAGCCGAGCAGCCGGTTGCGCACCTGGGCGAGCGCCGTCCCCGACGCCTCCCCGGCCGGGCGCAGCATCAGCAGCCGCAGCGCCTGCAGATTCCGGCGCAGAGCGGCCGTCGCCTCGTCCCGCACCGGCAGCTCGCCGCCGGAGGGCAGCGGGGCGCCCGGCAGGTGCAGGGTGAGGGTGTCGGTCCGCTGCGCGCTGCGCGCGGTGAGCAGCAGCAGGCCGAGCCGCTCGGCGGCGATCTCCGCGTCCGCGATCCGGCGCTGGAGCAGCCGGGCCACCGCCGGGTCCGGGGTGCCGTCCTCCAGCCGGCCCTGGATCAGCAACGCCGTCTCGTGCAGCCGCGCGGTGCCGGTGCGCAGGTCCGCGAGCACCTTCTCGGCCTCGTCGGGACCGGCGTCCAGCAACTCGGCCTGGCTGGCGAGCAGCTGGGCGAGCCGGGCGCGGAAGGCCCGCCGCAGCCGGTCCAGGGTGCCCGCCGGGGTCTGCGGCAGCAGCACGAACCGGGCGACGGCGCTGCACGCGAACGCCACGCAGATGACGCCGTACAGCTCGGGCAGCACGGACGCGGTGGCGCCCACGAACAGCGACAGGAAGTAGACCTGGAAGCCGATCAGCCCCAGTGCCGTGCCCCGGTCACCGAACCGGCGGCCGTAGACGGCGCAGAAGATGAGGACGACGAAGAACAGGTCGCCGGCGACGACCCGTTGGTTGAGCAGCGCGCCCAGCGACACCGAGGCCAGCGCCACCGGCAGGCCGACCGCCAGCGTCACGGCCTGCTGGGCGCGCTGCTTCTCCCGGATGGCGAAGGTGGCCACCATCGCCGCGATCGCCCCGGCGACCAGCTGGGGCACCGGGACGTGCAGCGCGGCGAGGACGGCGAGGGTGAGGGCGATCGCGGTGACCGTGCGCAGTCCCGCGGTCAGCCGGAGCAGTCCGGGGTCCGACGCCGCGAGCCGGTCCCACATCCGTACCCGTCCCGACCGTCCCACTGCCCTCACGCCGCCGTGCTCTCTCCCGTGCCGGAAATCGATCTCCGACCCAGCATCGCACGCGGCCCCGGCTCACCTGCCTTCGGCCAGGGTGGCGGCGACCAGCGCGTTGGCGTGTCCGTGCCCTACACCGTGCTCGGACTTCAGCCAGGCGACCAGCTCCATGTGCTTGGTCAGCGGCGAGGAGCGGATCAGCTCCTGCCACTCGCCGACCGGGCGGCCGTACTTCTTCTCGATCGACGGGAAGTAGCTCGCCGGGCCCTTGACGTTCTTCTCGGTCATGCCGGGGTGTCCCCTCCGTGTGACGTTCGCGGTCACCTGAGAAGACCGCCGGTCCGCACGGAAGTGATCGGCGGTCCCTCGGTGATCCACGTCACGTCACGGATGGTCGATGCCCGCGCCTTCCACCCGGGCCCGGACCTGTTCCGGTGTCAGGTAGGAGTCGGTGAACTCGAAGTCCTTCAGCCGGGCGGGCTTGCGGGCCTGGAAGCCGGTACGGACGAAGTCGTCGCCCGCGACCGCGTTCAGCAGCCAGTTGGTCATCACCCGGGCCTTGGCGACGTTGGTGCGCAGCGCCGACCAGTGGTAGCCGCGGGCCACCGCCTGCGCGGGCACCCCGCGCAGCTCGATCCCCAGCGGCTTGGACACCGCGTCCTTGCCGCCGAGGTCGACGACCAGGCCCAGGTCCTTGTGGACGTACGGCTGCATCTGCTGCCCGCGCAGCGTCGCGATGACGTTGTCGGCGACCTTCCTGCCCTGCCGCATGGCGTGCTGCGCGGTGGGCGGGCAGACCGCACCCTCCTCACCCTTGGCCAGGTCCGGCACGGCGGCCGAGTCGCCGAGCGCGAAGACCCCGTCGTGGCCCGGCAGGCACATTTCGGCGGTGACCGCGAGCCGGCCCTTGACCGTCTCCGCGCCGAGCGTGGCGATGAGCGGGCTGGCGACCACCCCGGCCGTCCAGATCAGAGTGTGCGTCGGCACCACTCGGCCGTCGGTGAAGGTCACCTCCTCCGGGCCGGCCTTGTCGATCGACACGCCCAGCGAGACCTCGACGCCGCGCCGCTTGAGGATCTCCTGCGCGCTGCGGCCGAGCTTGTCGCCCAGCTCGGGCATCAGCTTGGGCGCGATGTCGATCAGGTGCCACTTGATCAGGCCGGGGTCCAGCCGCGGGTAGCGCTGCACGGCCGCGTGCGTCAGCCGCTGGAGGCAGGCCGCGGTCTCGGTGCCCGCGTAGCCGCCGCCGACCACCACGAACTGCAGCCGCGCGGCCTTTTCGGCCGGGTCGTCGCTGGCGTCCGCCAGGTCGAGCTGCGAGATGACGTGGTCGCGGATGTAGGCGGCCTCGGCGAGGGTCTTCATCCCGAAGGCGTGCTCGGTCAGGCCCGGGATGTCGAAGGTGCGGGTCACGCTGCCCGGGGCCAGCACGATGTAGTCGTAGGGCACGTTGACGATCTTGTCGGTGATGGTGCGGACGACGCACACCTTGGCCTTCAGATCCACGCCGATCGCACCGCCCGGGATGATCCGGGTGCGGTACTTCTTGCTGCGGCGCAAGGACAGGGCGATCGACTGCGGCGTGAGCACGCCGGAGGCGACCTGGGGCAGCAGCGGCAGATAGAGCTGGTAGGCGAATGGCGTCACCAGCGTGACGTCGGCCTCGTCGAGGCCGAGTTTCCGCTCCAGGCGGCGGACGCATCCGACTCCGGCGAAGCCTGCGCCAACCACCAGGATCCTGGGTCGTGTCACGGTGTTCATCCCTTTCTGCGGCTCCAGGCGGTCCGACTCGACGCCGTTCGCATGCCCTGGATCGCTCTGCGCCAACTCCGATCCCACCGTTCCTCCAGCCGTTCCGCCAGCTGGGTACGGCAGGCAGACGAACGCGTGGGGACCAGCATGCCCCCACTGGGGGGTGGAGTAACCGGCTGGCGCACACCTACACGTCGAACACCTGTCACCAGGGCAGGAACGCGTGGATGTCCTTGCCGTGGTCGTGCACGACCACACTGACCTGGGTGCACAGCGTGTGCACCAGGTGCCAGCCGATGCCGCCACCGCCCGTGTGCGGGTGGAACGGCCGTGGCTCCGGCTTGGTCGTGCTGGTGTCCCGCATCGTCACGTGCACACCGTCGAACGTGCGGCGCATGCGCAGGTCGAACGGGCCGGGCGCGTACTGGATCGCGTTCGCGGCCAGTTCGGTCACGACCAGCAGGATGTCGTCCCAGTACTCGTGCGCGCCCGGCGGTGCGTCCCGGGCGAGGGCGCACAGGAACTCCTCCGCCGCGAGCCGCGCCCCCGTGACGTTGCGCAGCTCACCGGGGAAGGAGAACGTGCGCTCGTACTTCTCCTCCGAGGGCGGTGTGTCGTCCCAGCGCGGCTCCGTCACCATCTCGCATTCCCCGGCCCCGGCCCGGAAGGGGCCGGGGACGGCCTCTTCCGACCAGAACGGTCGTCGTTGCTGATCTCTCGCTGCGCTGCGGGTTCCCCCAGCCGCGCAGGCTATCCGTCTCCCCTTGACCCGGCCGCCCGTACGTCGTACTCCCGCGGCCCTCGTCAGCGGAAGACATCGTCCGGTTCGTCCCACTCGGCCGGCTCCTGCGGACCCGGCCGCGACCGGGAGCGGGCCTGGTACATCGCCTCGATCTCGGCCGCGTAGTGCCGTACGACGGCGTCCCGGCGCAGCTTCATGGACGGCGTCAGCAGGCCGTTGTCCGGTGCGAACGGTTCCTGGAGGACACGGTAGACCCTGATGGACTCCGCGCGGGACACCGCACTGTTGGCGGAGGCCACCGCCCGCACGATCTCCTCCCGCAGCGCGTTCTCCTCCCGGGTCTCCCTGCCCTGGGGGTCGCCCTGCAGTGCCAGGGCGGCCCGCCAGTCCGCGAGGAACTCCGGGTCCAGGGTGATCAGGGCACCCACGCACGGCCGGTCGTCGCCGATCACCACGGCCTGGTGGACCAGCGGATGCATCCGAAGCCGCTGCTCCAGCGGGGCCGGGGCCACGCTCTTGCCGCCCCTGGTGACGATGATGTCCTTCTTGCGCCCGGTGATCGTCAGATAGCCCTCGGAGTCCAGCCGTCCGATGTCCCCGGTGGCCAGCCAGCCCCCGCGCAGCGCGGCCCGGGTGGCCCGCTCGTCGCTGATGTAGCCCTGGAACACCGACGGACCGCGCACCAGGATCTCCCCGTCGTCGGCCACCTGGATCTCGGTGCCGGGCAGCGGCAGGCCCACGGTCCCGGACTTCTCCCGGCCCAGCGGCTGCATGGTGATCCCGCCGGAGGCCTCGGTGAGCCCGTACCCGTCGTGGAGGTACACGCCGATGCCCTCGTAGAACAGGCACAGTTCGCGGTCGAGCGCGCTGCCGCCGGAGGTGCCGCGCACCACCCGGCCGCCGAGCGCGGCCCGCAGCCTGCGGTACACCGTCCGCTCGTACAGGGCGTGTTGCAGTCGCAGATCCAGACCGGGACCCGGCCCGGTGCCCAGCCGCCGGCGCTCCTCCGCCGCGGCGAAGTCACGCGCGGTCTGCGCGGCCCGCTCGAACAGCGCGCCCCGGCCCGCCTGTCGGGCGGTGCGCAGAAAGGTCTTGTAGAGCTTCTCGAACACCGACGGCACGCCGTACAGGTACGTCGGCCGGAACGTGCTCAGGGCCGACGCCAGAGCCGGCCCGGTCAGCTCCGGCTCGTGCGCCATCAGGACCCCGCCGCGCACGCACATCAGCATGATCATGATGCCGTAGACGTGCGAGAACGGCAGGAACGCCAGCACGGACGGCTGCTCGCCCGGGGGCGCGGCGGTGTGCGCCCAGCCGGCCAGCAGCGTGTCACAGGGATAGGCGAGACCACGGTGGCTGAGCGCGCAGCCCATCGGGCGCCCCGAGGTGCCGGAGGTGTAGACGACGGCCGCCGTGGAATCCGGCAGCACGATCCTCCGCAGCGACTCCACCGTGGTGTACGGGACGGCCGTGCCCCGCTCCACGAGGTCCGGCAGGGCGCCCGCGTCGAGCTGCCAGACGTGCCGCAGCCGCGGCAGCCGGGTGCACACGGTGCCGACGGTCATGACGCCCTGCTCGTCCTCCACGACCACGGCCACACAGCCCGCGTCCCGCAGGATCCACTCCACCTGGTCCCGCGAGGAAGCCGGATGGACCGGCACGATCTCGGCGCCGACCGCCCACAGCGCGTGGGCGAGCACCGTCCACTCGTAGCGGGTGCGGGCCATCAGGGCCACCCGGTGGCCGGGCGAGATCCCGGCGGCGATCAGGCCCTTGGCCAGGTCGACCACCTCGTCCCGCAGCTCGACCGCCGTCACCTCCTGCCAGCCGGCAGCGGCCGGAACGGGCCGGCGCGCGAGGACCGGCAGTGCCGGATCCCGTTCCGCCATGGCGAACACGCTGTCGGCGAGGCCGCCGGTGAGCGGCGGGGCGACGGCGGGACCGGGGGCGAGGTTCCGCATGCGCTGCTCCTGGGGTACGGAGGGTCACTCCGCCGATCGGCTCGGTGTCGGCGGTGCTCGAATGTAGCCCAGGCAAGCGCGTTCGGTGACGGTAACGTGTAAGTCGTGATCGGCTGATGATGTGGGCGTGTCCTGGGGACTCGGGAGACATGAGTCATGTGAACCCCGATCCGGAACCCGAGCGCACGACCGGTCTGGAACCAGGTGGGGGAGTTCCGCCCGGTGAGACCCCGCCGGCCGAGAGCAGCATGCCCGAGGCCGGCCCCCGCGAGCCGCACGTCCAGCACAGAGGCTGGGCCAAGGCACCGCTGACCCTGATCCTGCTGCTGGTCGTCCTGATCGCGGCCTTCTTCCTGGTGTACGCCCTGGTACTGATCCTCTGACCGGCCCGCTCAGGCCTGTGTGCGCCGCACGCACTCGGTGACGACGTCCCGCAGGCTGCCGGTGTGCTCCAGCAGCCGGCGCTGCTCCCGTGCGCCGTTGCCCGTGCGCAGCAGCTCCTCGACGGCCCGCTCGGCACGGGCCGCGTCGCCGCTCTCGCTGAGCGCGTCCCCCGTGTACTCCAGCAAGGAGCGCAGCACCCGGGGCGCGCGCCGGGGCCGCATGGTCGACGGGTCGAGCAGGTCCTCCTCCAGGCCGTACCGGGCGGCCTGCCAGTCGGCCAGCCGCAGCAGGCTCACGCCCGGGTCGGGTGCCGACCGGCCCGCCCGCCACTCCCGGGCGGTCGTCTCCACGAGGGCACGGCAGAGCGTCGCGATCAGTACGGCGCTCTCCGCGCTCAGGCACACGTCCGCCACCCGGATCTCCACCGTCGGGTAGCGGGCGGACAGCCGTGCGTCGAAGTAGGCCATGGCCTCGTCGAGGATGACCCCGGTGGCCACCATGTCGGCCACCTTGCGGTGGTACCCCTCGGCGGACCCGAACGGCTCGGTCGGCCCGGCCGACGGCCACCGGTTCCACACCCGGCTGCGGTAGCTGGCGTAGCCGGTGTTCCGGCCCCGCCAGAACGGGGAGTTCCCGCTGATCGCGCGCAGTACCGGCAGCCACGGACGGAGCCGGTCGAGGACCGCGACGCCCTCCTCGTCGGACTCCACCGACACATGGACGTGGCAGCCGCAGACCAGTTGCTCCCAGGTGGGTATGCCGAACCGCTCGGCCAGCCACTGGTACCGGTCGTTCACGCTGAGGGAGGGACTGACCGGCAGCGGAGAGGTGGCCAGCGCGGCGACCGCGCAGCCGATCTGCCCGGCGTGCCGGGCCGCCTCCTTGCGGCAGCGGACGATCTCGTCACCGAGGTCCGCCATGTCCGACTGCGGATGCGTGGCGAACTCCAGCATCTGCCCGAACAGCTCCTTCTCGAAGACGTCCTGTCCGGGATCGTCCTGGGCCGCATGGGCGAGGACGGCCGCCGCCAGCGCCTTCGGGTCGCCGCTGTCCGGATCGACCAGAAGGAGTTCCTCCTCCACTCCGACGGTGCGCACGTGGTGCCGCCCTTCTGTCCGTGCCACGAGGGGCAGTCGCTGTCTGTACGACCCCGACTGCCCCTCGTACGGCCGCCGACACCTGCGGCTTTCAGCCCTCCGGCGTCAGCCAGACGGTGGCGAGCGGGGGCAGCGTCAGCTTCAGGAACCCCTCCTCCGGCTTGACCGGCCCCTCGGTGCGGACGCCGCTGCCGCCGTACCGGGTGTCGTCGGTGTTCAGCGCCTCGCGCCAGGCGGGCAACACGTCGGGGACCCACAGGCGGTAGTCGTGCCGGACGACCGGGGAGAAGTTCGACACCGCCAGCAGCGGGCCGCCGTCGGCGGCGAAGCGCAGGAACGCCAGGACGTTGTCGTCCGCCGCGTCGCACAGCACCCACCGGAAGCCGCCCGGGTCGGTGTCCCGCTGCCACAGCGCCGGCGTCGCCCGGTACACCGTGTTGAGGTCCCGCACCAGGGACTGCACGCCCCGGTGGTCGCCGGCGGAGTGGTAGTCGTCGGAGAGGAGCCACCACTCCGGGCCGTGCGTGTGCGACCACTCGGCTCCCTGGGCGAACTCCTGCCCCATGAACAACAACTGTTTACCGGGGTGCGCCCACATGAACCCGAGGTAGGCCCGGTGGTTGGCGCGCCGCTGCCACCAGTCGCCGGGCATCTTCGACACCAGAGCCTGCTTGCCGTGCACCACCTCGTCGTGGGAGATGGGCAGCACGTAGTTCTCGCTGTAGGCGTACACCATCGAGAAGGTCATCTCGTTGTGGTGGTACTTGCGGTGGACCGGCTCCTTCTGGATGTACTCCAGCGAGTCGTGCATCCAGCCCATGTTCCACTTCAGCCCGAAGCCGAGCCCGCCGCTGTCCGTCGGCCGGGTCACCCCGTCCCACGCCGTGGACTCCTCGGCGATGGTCACCACGCCCGGGCAGCGCCGGTACACGGTGGCGTTCATCTCCTGGAGGAAGGCGACCGCGTCCAGGTCCTCCCGGCCGCCGAACACGTTGGGCTCCCACTGCCCGGAGTCCCGCGAGTAGTCCAGGTAGAGCATGGAGGCGACCGCGTCCACGCGCAGCCCGTCGATGTGGAACTCCTCGCACCAGTACACCGCGTTCGCGACGAGGAAGTTGCGCACCTCGGTGCGGCCGTAGTCGAACTCGTACGTCCCCCAGTCCGGGTGCTCCGCCCGCAGCGCGTTCCCGGGCTCGTACAGCGGGTCCCCGTCGAACCGGGCCAGCGCCCAGTCGTCCTTGGGGAAGTGCGCCGGCACCCAGTCCATGATCACGCCGAGGCCAGCCCGGTGACAGGCGTCCACGAAGTACCGGAAGTCGTCCGGCGAGCCGAGCCGGGGCGTCGGCGCGTAGTAGGAGGTGACCTGGTAGCCCCAGGACCCGGTGAACGGGTACCCGGCCACCGGCATCAGCTCCACGTGGGTGAAGCCCATCTCCTTGACGTACGGCGGGAGTTCCTCAGCGAGCTGACGGTAGGTCAGCCCCGGCCGCCACGACGGGAGGTGTACCTCGTACACCGAGAACGGCGCCTGGTGCACGGGCGTGTCACCGCGGTGCGCCATCCACTCCGCGTCGCCCCACTCGTAGTGCGAGGACGTCACGACCGACGCCGTGTCCGGCGGCACCTCCGTGCCCCGCGCCATCGGGTCGGCCTTCAGGAACCGGTGCCCGTACCGCGAGGTGATCTCGAACTTGTACCGGGTGCCCTCGCCGATCCCGGGCAGGAACAGTTCCCACACCCCGGACGCGCCGAGCGACCGCATCGGGTACTGCGTGCCGTCCCAGTACGTGAAGTCCCCGGCCACCCGCACCCCCTGGGCGTTCGGCGCCCACACGGTGAAGCGGGTGCCGGCCACGCCCTGGTGGACCATCGGCTCGGCCCCGAGCGCCCGCCAGAGCTGCTCGTGCCGGCCCTCCCGGATCAGGTGCAGGTCGAGCTCGCCGAGGGCGGGCAGGAAGCGGTACGGGTCGTGCACCTCCTGCTCGGCGTCGTCGTACGCCACCAGCAGCGTGTACGGCGGGACCTCCGCGCAGGGCAGGACGGCGGCGAACAGACCGTCGCCCTCCGACCGCAGCTCGGTCGGACTGCCGTCGATCACGACGCTCACCATCCGGGCGTTCGGGCGCAGCGCCCGGAACAGCGTGCCGCCCGGTACCGGGTGGGCGCCCAGCAGGGCGTGCGGATCGTGGTGCGCGCCGGCCAGCAGCCGGCCGCGGTCGGCGGGGTCCAGGGCCACGGCCGCGGGCGGCTTGGGCCCCGCGGCCTCGGGGCGCGTGGTGTCCTTCAGTGCCATGAGTCAGCCTCCCCACACGGCGAGCCGTTTGATCGCCGCCATCGGTACCGGCAGCCAGTCGGGCCGGTGTCTCGCCTCGTACAGCACCTCGTAGACCGCCCTGTCCGTCTCGTGCGCGCGCAGCAGCGCGTGCTTCTTGCGTGGGTCCCAGCCGGCGCGGACCGCGTAGCCCGCGCAGAACGCCTCCCGGCAGCGGCGCGCCCACTCGGGTCGCCAGGGGCGGCGCTGCCGGGCCGCGTAGTCGAAGGAGCGCAGCATCCCGGCGACGTCCCGCACCGGGGACTGCGGGGCCCGCCGCTCGGTGAGCGGACGGGACGGTTCTCCCTCGAAGTCGATGACGAACCAGTCGCGTCCGGCCCGCAGCACCTGCCCGAGGTGCAGATCGCCGTGGATGCGCTGGGCGGGCGGCCCGGTGTCGCACGTGGCGAGCGCCGCGAACGCGGCCTTCAGACCGGGCACGTAGGGCAGCAGCCCGGGGACGGCGTGCGCGGCGGCGTCGAGCCGCGCGCACATCGCCTCGGCCGTACGGCCGTTCTCGCCCGGCCCGGCCGGCGGGAAGGCCTCGGCCAGCGCCAGGTGCACCTCGGCCATGGCCCGGCCCAGCGCGCGGGCCTCGGCGGTGAAGTGGTCGCCCGCGGCGAGCGCGCGCAGCGCCAGCGTCCAGCCGTCGGTGGCGTCCGGCAGGAACGGCTGGAGCACCCCGAGGGTGGCCGGGCGCGGGGCGGTCGTGGTGAACCAGGCCACCGGCGCGGGCACCCGGGTGCAGCCCTGCGCGGTCAGCGCCGCCGGCACCTCCAGGTCCGGGTTGACACCCGGCTGGATCCGGCGGAACAGCTTGAGGATGTACGCGTCGCCGTACACGATCGAGGAGTTGGACTGCTCGGCGTCCAGCAGCCGCGGCGGCAGACCGCCGGGCAGGTGGGCGGCCGGGTCCGTCTCGAACCGCAGCGGGCCCGCCGCACCGGGCTGCCGCAGCCGCTCCAGCAGCAGATGCGCCGAGCGCGGGTCGTGCAGGGCGTCGTACACCGCGAGCCCGGCCAGCGGGCCGTCCACGGCGCGCCCGATGAACGCCCGTTCCAGCCGCGGGGCGAGGTGCTGACGCAGGCCCAGCAGCAGCTGGTAGCAGTCCCCGGGCGGGGGAGTGCCGCCGGGGGTGGGCACCGGCACGTGCGAGGCGTGCACCAGCAGGTGCAGACACCCCGGGAACAGCTCCGTCACGGACAGCACCGAAAGATCGGTGACCGGCCGGTCCTTGCCCGCGAACCAGCGTTGCCTCGGCAGCCAGTCGCGCAGCAGCCCGCCCAACGAGGCCAGTGGCCCGTCGGGCCCGGCCGCGGTGCGCGGTCGGGGGGTGATGGTCTTCGGCATGGTGACGCGTCCTTTCCTCGGCGCCGGCGTTCAGCGGCGGCGGCCGATGCGGGATGCGACTCGGGTGAGCCGGAACCAGTAGAAGCCGTGGCCTTGCAGGGTGAGCAGGTAGGGCAGCTCACCGATGGCGGGGAAGCGCACACCGCCGATCAGCTCGACGGGGTGCCGCCCGTCGTAGGCCCGCAGGTCGAGTTCGGTGGGCTGGGCGAAGCGGGAGAAGTTGTGGACGCACAGCACGAGGTCGTCCTCGTACTCGCGCAGGAAGGCGAGCACCGCCGGGTTCGACGACGGCAGCTAGCCGTAGACCGGGTCCATGATCGTGGGGAGGTAGAGCCGGCCGGGGTCGCACGTCGAGAAGCCGGCGTTGCGGTCCGGGGTCCACTGCATGGGGGTGCGGACGGCGTCGCGGTCGCCGAGCCAGATGTTGTCGCCCATGCCGATCTCGTCGCCGTAGTACAGGATCGGTGAGCCGGGCAGGGACAGCAGCAGGGCGGTGAACAGCTCGATCTGGTTGCGGTCGTTGTCGAGCAGGGGCGCGAGGCGGCGGCGGATGCCGATGTTGGCGCGCATGCGCGGGTCCTTGGCGTACTCGGCCCACATGTAGTCGCGTTCCTCGTCGGTGACCATTTCGAGGGTCAGCTCGTCGTGGTTGCGCAGGAAGATGCCCCAC
>NZ_JNWV01000012.1 GCF_000716535.1 Streptomyces flaveolus
CCGCCGGAGGCGGCCGATGGTCACAGCCCCGGACGGCTGGGAGGCCCACCACGCGGTCCTGTCCCACCTGAGGGAACACCGGGTGCCCTGGCGGCCGTAAAGGTCGGCGGGAATAAGCGGGGACTCTCTCCTGTTAGGCGTTTCAGGACAGCTCACGCTCGAATCAGGAGGCCCGCACCGTGTCGGCAGACGAGGCAGACGAGATCCGGGGCACCGCGCTCGGTACCGCCCCCGCCCCCCTCTCCGTACTGGACCTGGTGACCGTGGGCGCGGGCAGTACCGCCACCGACGCCCTGCGCACCAGCGTCGCGCTCGCCCGGTTCACGGAGTCCCGCGGCTTCCACCGGTACTGGGTCGCCGAGCACCATTCCATGCCCGGCGTGGCCTCCTCCTCCCCGGCCGTGATCCTCGCCCACCTCGCCGCCCACACCGACCGCATCCGGCTCGGCTCGGGCGGCGTCATGCTGCCCAACCACGCGCCGCTGGTGATCGCCGAGCAGTTCGGCACCCTGGAGGCCCTGGCCCCGGGCCGTGTCGACCTGGGCCTCGGCCGGGCGCCGGGCACGGACGGGGCCACGGCCGCGGCCCTGCGCCGCACCGACACCCTCAACGAGGGCGCCGACGACTTCCCGCAGCAGCTCGCGGAACTGACCCGGTTCCTGGACGACGACTTCCCGGACGGGCACCCGTACCGGCGCATCCACGCGATCCCGGGACCGATCCAGGGCAGCACTCCCGGCGGGGTCCAGTCGCCGCACCGGCCGCCGATCTGGCTGCTCGGCTCCTCCGGCTTCAGCGCCCGCCTGGCCGGTCTGCTCGGCCTGCCGTTCGCCTTCGCGCACCACTTCTCGGCGCAGAACACCGTCCCGGCGCTCGACCTGTACCGGGAGACCTTCCGGCCCTCCGCCGTCCTCTCCGAGCCGTACGCCCTCATCGGCGTCTCCGTCCTCGCCACGGACGACGAGCGGGAGGCCCGCCGGCAGAGCCGGGCGATGGCGCTGAACATGATCCGGCTGCGCACCGGCCGCCCCGGCCTGTTCCCCGACCCGGAGGAGGCCGAGCGGCACCAGTTCAGCCCGATGGAGGAGGAGTTCGCCGCCTCCTGGACGTCCAACATCGTGCACGGCACGGCCGACGAGGTCCGCGCCGGACTGGACGACCTGCGCAAGCGCACCGGCGCCGACGAGCTGATGCTCACCTCGCACGCGCACCGCGGTGAACTGCGCCTGCGCTCCTACGAGCTGATCGCGGACGCCTACGGATTGCCGACCGCGTAGGCCTGCGCCCCCAGCAGTTCGGAGATACGATCCGGCGGCACCGGACGGGAGTACAGCCAGCCCTGTCCGGTGTCGCAGCCGATCCGGCGCAGCCGGGTGGCCTGGGCGGAGGTCTCCACGCACTCCGCGGTGACGGTCAGGCCGAGCCGGTGGGCGAGCTGGATCATCGCCTCCACGATGACCTCGTCGGCCGGGTTGGGGGCGATCGCCTTCTTGTCGCCCTCGTACTGGAAGCCCCGGACGAAGGAGCCGTCCAGCTTCAGCGTGGAGACCGGCAGCCGGCTGAGGTAGGCGAGGTTCGAGTAGCCGGTGCCGAAGTCGTCGATGGCGATGCGTACGCCCATGTCGCTGAGGGCCTGCAGGGCCTGGAGCGGCCGGCCGGCCGAACCCATCACCGCCGACTCGGTCAGCTCCAACTGCAGGAGCTGCGGGGCGAGTCCGGTCTCGGCGAGGATCTCCGCCACGTCGGCCACCAGGTCCGAGTCCCACACCTGCCGTACGGCGACGTTGACGCTGACGAAGATGGGCGGTTCGCCGGGGTGGTCCAACTGCCAGCGGCGGGCCTGCCGGCAGGCGGTGCGGAGCGCCCAGCGGCCGAGCTGCACGATCGAGCCGTCCTCCTCGGCCAGTCCGATGAACCGATTCGGCGTCAAGGTGCCGAACTGCGGGTGGTGCCAGCGGATCAGGGCCTCGACACCGTTGAGCCGGCCGTCCTCCATGGCCACCAACGGCTGGTATTCGAGGGCGAATTCCTCGCGTTCGATCGCGGGCCGCAGCGTGGAGGACAGCGCCTGGCGGGTCATCCGGTGAGCGTTGCGCTCGGGGTCGAACAGGGTCCAGCGGGCCTTGCCGTCCGCCTTGGCCCAGTACAGGGTCGTGTCGGCCGCCTGCATCAGCCCGGTGGCCGTCGTACCGGCCGCGTGACGCTCGACGACGCCGATGGACGCGGTCAACGACAGCCGCTGACCGGCCAGGTCGAAGGGTTCCTCCAGCGCCTTCAGCGCGGACTCGGCGAGGTCGGCGAGTTGTTCGGTGCCGGTGGAGTCCTCCACCAGCAGGGCGAACTCGTCGCCGCCGAGCCGGGCCACGAGGGGGGTGGCGGCGCGGGCGTACCCGGTCTCGTCGGCGACCCGGGTCAGGCGCTCGGCGACGGCCGCGAGGAGCCGGTCGCCGATGCGGTGGCCGAGGGTGTCGTTGACCGCCTTGAAGCCGTCGAGATCCAGGTAGCACAGGCCGATCCGGCCGGTGCCGCTCTCCTCGTACGCCTCCGCTTCCAGCGCGGCCGTCAGGCGCTCGAAGAACAGCGTGCGGTTGGGCAGCCGGGTCACCGGGTCGTGCATCTGCAAGTGCCGCAGCCTCGCCTGGAGTTCGCGGCGGGAGCTGATGTCGGCGACCGACAGCAGGACGCCGGGTTCGCCGGTCAGCGGGGCGACGGTGACCTGAACCCACAGCGAGTGCCCCTCGGGGTGCTTCAGCCGGCGGGTGCAGCGCAGGCGGGCCTGCCGGCCGCGCAGCACCTCGCGGTAGGCGTGCCAGCTACGGGCGTCCGAGGCCAGGTCCACCAGGTCGGCGGCGACCCGCCCGACGAGGGTGTCCGGATCGGTCCCGAGCAGTTCACCGAAGGCGGTGTTGGCGCTGACGACCACCCCCTCGGGGGCCACGACCGCCATGGCGAGCGGGGCGGTCGCGAAGACACGGTGGTAGGTGGTGTAGTGACTGTCTGTGACGGCTGACCGGTCGAGGTCTGCCGCGGGCGTCGGCCCTTCGGACGTTCCGCTCACCGCTCGCTCCCGCAGTGCACTCGATCTGTGTCCGTGCCTGTCCGTGCCGGAAAGTGTGCCGATCATAGAGGCTGGCTCCGGGCCCTTCCAGCCGGTCTCCAGTGTCCCGGACAGAGCACAGGTTCTGACAGATCGTTTCTGCCCGCACCTGGACGGGTTCTTCAGGCCCCCGACCAGTTGTGACGTTCCGTGAGTGTTTCGGGGGTGTCGAGCGCCGGGGCGCGCCGGGGCGCAATAGGGGCGCGCTCACCCTTCTGGTGCAGGTAAACAGGGCAAAACACATCGATTGCCAGCAATCTGGGTGCGGGTCCCGAACCGCATCCGGAGGTCATGTCCGTGCCCAAGCTGCGCAGCACCGCCGCCGTGTGCACCACGATGTCGGCGCTCGCCGCGACCTCGATCCTCAGCGGCCCGTCGGCCGCCGAACCCTTCTCACCCGCGCCCTGCGCCCTGCACCGCACCGAGGCCCACCACTCGGAGGGCGTCGACAGCTGGAACCCGGGCTACACCCGCCCGACCGGCACGCTGGACGCCGTGATGATCTTCCTCTCCTTCCCGGACGCCGCCCCGCGCACCACCCCCGCCGAACTGACCGCCGACCACTTCCCGGCCACCAGCCGCTTCTACGCACAGGCGTCCTACGGCAGGTTCACCCTGCGCCCGCACCCGCTGAAACGCTGGCTGCGCATGCCGCGCCCGTCGACCTCGTACGCCATGCGGCGGGACTGGGACGCGGAGGACCGGGCCGCCTATCTGCGCGACGCGTTCGCCGTGGCCGACAAGGTGGTCGACTTCTCGCGGTACCCGATCGTGTATCTCGTCGCCGACCCGGACGCGCCCGGCGTCGACTCGGACGCCACGAAGGTCGTCAACCTGGACACGCCCCTGCGCGTCGACGGCACCGACGTCCGGCGGGTCGTCACCGTGTTCGAGCACCATCCGCCGGACCGGCTGGTTCTCGCCCATGAGACCGGCCACGTCTTCGACCTGCCCGACCTCTACCACCGCCCGGTCGACGGCAAGGGGGACTGGGACACCTACGTGGGTGACTGGGACCTGATGGGCAGCCAGTTCGGGCTGGCTCCGGACCTGTTCGCCTGGCACAAGTGGCGGCTCGGCTGGCTGGATCCGCGCCAGGTGGTGTGCGTGCGCGGCGCCGCGCCGACCCGGCTCACCCTGGAACCCCTCGAGGCCGGGCCCGGCGTGCCGGTGCCGGGGCCGGGCGGCACCCCCGCCTTCGGCCTCGGCCACGGCGTCAAGCTGGCCGTGGTGCGCACCGGCCCGGACAGCGCCCTCGCCTTCGAGGCGCGCGGTGCGGCCGGCAACGACCGGGTGTCCTGCCGGCAAGGGATCCTGGTCTACCGGGTGCGCGGTGGCGCCGAGTCCGGCGACGGCCCGATCCGGGTCGTGGACGCCCACCCGCGCACCGAGGCCTGCTGGGAGAACTCGGTCTACGCCCCGCTCGCCGACGCGCCGGTCTCCCTCGGGGAGAGCTTCACGGTCCCCGGCCAGGGCGTGAAGGTGGAGGCGGAGGGGCGGACGGCGTCCGGGGCGTGGACGGTGAAGATCACGCCGGGGTGAGTGACCGACCGGGCGAGGGACCGACCGTGCGACGGCCGGTTCGTATACGAAAACGGCGGGGAACGGCCGCCCAGAGCAGCACCTCGGGCCCCGGCAGCCAGGGGTGCCGGGTGTCCGGGGCGACCAGCCAGCGAGCGGCGCCCCCGGTATCTTCGCAGGTCAAGGGCGGTACGGTGACGGCGTCGCCGACTCCGTGGCACAGCAGCGGCGGCACCTCCCGGGCCCGCTGGGACCCCCACTCCTCCCAGTCCAGCAGCGAGGGCAGCCGCTGGGCCGTCCCCGGGGCGGCGAACAGCAGCGTCCGGCCCCGGAACACCGCGACCGGGCCCGAGCCCGCGCCCTCGTCCCAGAGCCGGTCCAGCATGCGGCGGCCGAAGACCGTGGGGGCGCTCACCACGTCGAAGACGGTGCCGCAGGGCAGGACGACCGGGGCGTCCGGGCGCTCCTCCCACAGGGCGAGGGTGCTCCGGGGGTACGTTCCCGCCGAGGCGAGCCAGGCGACGCCGTCGGAGCTGACACGGGTGACGTTCGGGGCGCTGGTCATGACGCCCATGTGTACAGCCAGTGAGCGGACCGTTCTCCTGGGTTGCCGAAAACCGGGACAGCGGCGTGCGAGGAGGAGTATCTTGCCCGCCTGGCATATGCCGTGCGAGTGCTACAGCGGGTCGGCGGTCGTCCGCCCCTCGCCCTCTCCCCGCATCAGGTCCCGCCCGAACTCGACCATCTTCTTCGCGTAGTCCTCCGTCCACTCCGCCCGCTCGGCGATGTCCGCCGGGGTCAGCCGGTCGAACCGGCGCGGGTCGGCGAGCTGGGCCGCCGCGATGGCCTGGAACTCCACGGCCCGGTCGGCGGCCGCGCGGAACGCCTGGGTCAGCTCCGTCGCGCGGGCGAGCAGCGCCCGCGGGTCCTCGATCGACTCCAGGGCGAAGAAGTGCTCCGGATCGGCGGCCGCCTCCCCGGGCTCGAAGAGCAGGGGCGCGGGGCGTAGCCGCGGTTCGTGACGACGCGGCGTGGGCTCCGCCATGTCTTGTCTCCTCCTCGTACGGTCGGTGGGCGCCGCCTTCAGGTGGGCCACCGTCCATTGTCCCGCGCCGGCGCAAGAGGCACCCACGAGCACCCGGGCGCGCCACGTCCGCAGGAGGAGCCCGGGGCTACACCTGCACCAGCGGCTGCCGGGTGAACAAGGTGCCCAGGGTCGGCGCGTTCACCCGGCGGTCCGCGAGCCTCAGGCCCTCCCACACCGTGACCTGGTTGGCGGTGAGCACCGGCTTGGACAGGGCCTTCTCCAGGAGGGAGAGGTGCGCGGCGGTGTGCAGGGCCGTGTCCGGCAGCAGGACGGCCTCCGCGTCGACGGCGTCCGCCGCGCGTGCCAGCGTCAGCACGTCCTCCTCCCCCCAGGTGCCGACCTCCGCCGCCGTGACGATCCCCGAGGACCGCGCGCCGGTCACCTCCAGGCCGCCGGCCCGGAGGAACTCCGCGAACAGCGCGGTGACCTCCTCGGGGTAGGTCGCGCCGACGGCGACCCGTCGTACGCCGATCTCCCGGGCCGCGTGCACGAAGGCGAAGGACGTCGACGAGGCCGGCATCCCGGCCAGCCGGGCCAGGTTGCGCACCTGCTCCTGGGCGCCTTCCCAGCCGTGCACGAAGCTGCCGCTGGTGCACGCCCACACCACCGCCTCGACGCCGGACAGCCGCAGCCCCTCCATGCCCTGGGCGAGCCGGTCGGCGGAGCCCATCTCGCGCAGCGCGTCCACCCGGTGCGCGTCCTCGCCGATGTCGGTGTGGACCAGGTCCACCCGGATGTCGCTGCCCAGGAGCTGCTCGATGCGTGGATAGTCGTCCTCGGCGGAGTGGCCCGGGTAGAGGAATCCGAGTGCGGTCATGTCCAGCCTTCCTGCGTCTCTTCGGGCAGTACGGGCCATGCGCGGGCGGCCGCGTCCAGCAGCGCCTGGTAAGGCCCCACGGCCCGGGTACCCAATCGGCGCAGCGCAGCCCACATCGTGACCTGGTTGGCCGAGATCACCGGCATCCGCAGCTCCGCCTCCAGCTGGGGGATGACGTCGTAGGTCGGCAGGTTGGTGCAGGAGAGGAAGAGGGCGTCGGCGGAGCCGGGGCGGGCCGCCCGGCGGGCCATGGCGACGACGTCCCGGTACGGCACCTTCCAGATGTGCCGGGTCAGCCCCATGTAGGCGCGGCCGGTGACCTGGACGCCGGCCTCGGCGACGTACTGCTCCAGGGCCCGGGTGACGGACACCGTGTACGGCGTGACCAGCGCGACCCGGCGGGCGCCCAGTTCGGTCAGCGCCTCCAGCAGGGCGCCCGAGGTGGTCAGCGCGGGCAGGGCGCCGGCCAGGGTCATCGCCGCGCACATCGCCCGCTCCCCGGCGATCCCGCCGACGAAGCTGCCGGAAGTGCAGGCGTAGGCGACGACCTCCGGGGCCACCGCGGTGAGCGCGCGGACCGCCTCGCCGAGGGTCTGGTGCTCGCTGACCAGCCGGGCCAGGTCCAGGCTCACCTCGACCGGCACGAACGGGGTCCGGGTCAGGTGCAGCGAGACCTCGTCGGGCACCCAGCGCCACAGCTCCCGGTCGAGGGCGAAGTCGAAGGGGGCCACCACGCCGACGCCGAGCTGGGGGCGGGGGCCGC
Source organism: Streptomyces flaveolus (assembly GCF_000716535.1). Classification (GTDB taxonomy): domain Bacteria; phylum Actinomycetota; class Actinomycetes; order Streptomycetales; family Streptomycetaceae; genus Streptomyces; species Streptomyces flaveolus_A. Next base: position 7,286 of record NZ_JNWV01000012.1, read on the forward strand.
CGAGAAAGGAGACGTCCATGGCTGGCACCGGCCTCACGCTGGGAGACGAGTGGGCAACGGATCGTGGGTACGCCCGTGTTGACGAAGGTAGGTTCGGGTGCGAGCGTGGTCAATCCGCGCATAATCCGCGCATGTCAGACGCCGGGAGCCGCCCCGCATGACGCCGACCGTCCCCACCGTTGTGGTCCTCGACGCCGACCCGCCGCCCCGGCTCGGCCGCCTCACCGGCCGTGCCCGGATCGTGCGCACGGACGCGGCGCACCTGGCCGAGCGGCTGCCCGGCGCGGACGTGCTGCTGGTGTGGGACTTCACCTCGGACGCGGTGCGGCAGGCGTGGCCCGGCGAGGGGCCCCGGCCGCGCTGGGTGCACACGGCGAGCGCCGGCGTGGACCATCTGATGTGCCCGGAGCTGGCCGCGTCGGACACGGTGGTGACGAACGCGCGCGGGATCTTCGACCAGCCGATCGCGGAGTACGTGGCGGCCCTGGTGCTGGCGGCCGCCAAGGATCTGCCGCGCACCCTGGAGCACCAGCGGGAGCGGGTCTGGCGGCACCGGGAGACCCGGCGGGTGGCGGGCACGCGCGCGTGCGTGGTCGGCTCGGGCCCGATCGGCCGGGCGATCGTCCGGACACTGAAGGCCCTGGGGGTGACGACGGCGCTGGTCGGGCGGGTGCCGCGGACCGGCGTGCACGGCCCGGACGACCTGGACCGGCTGATCTCCCGCGCGGACTGGGTGATCGCGGCGGCTCCGCTGACCGAGCAGACGTACCGCATGTTCGACGCGCACCGGTTCGGCGTGATGCAGCCCTCGGCGTTCTTCGTGAACGTCGGCCGGGGCGGCCTGGTCGACGAGGAGGCCCTCGCCCGGGCGCTGGCCCGGCGCTGGATCGCGGGCGCGGCCCTGGACGTGTTCGCCACCGAACCGCTGCCCGCCAACAGCCCGTTGTGGGAGCTGCCGGGGCTGATCGTGTCCCCGCACATGAGCGGCGACACGGTCGGCTGGCGGGACGAGCTGGGCGCCCAGTTCGTGGAGTTGTACGAGCGGTGGGCGGCGGGCAGATCTCTGCCGAACGTGGTCGACAAGACGCGTGGTTACGTGCCCGGTCACTGAAGGTCTGTCACCGACCCCTGGAGGGTGCATGCAGCTCACCGACCTGACCGCCGTCCGGCTCCTCGACGGTTACCGCAAGGGCGAGTTCAGTCCGGTGGAGGTGACCGAACAGGCGCTTGAGCGGGCGCGGCGGAGCGGGCCGGAGGTGAACGCGTTCGTGCGGCTCACCGAGGAGGACGCGCTCGCCCGGGCCCGGGAGTCGGAGGCGCGCTGGCTGCGCGGTGAGCCGGCCGGGCTGGTCGACGGCGTGCCGGTGACGGTGAAGGACATCCTGCTGCTGCGCGGCCACCCCACTCTGCGCGGCTCCAGGACCATCTCCGAGCAGGGGAGCTGGGACGAGGACGCGCCCCCGGTCGCCCGGCTGCGCGAGCACGGCGCGGTGTTCCTCGGCAAGACGACCACACCGGAATACGGCTGGAAGGGCGTCACCGACTCCCCGCTGACCGGGATCACCCGCAATCCGTACGACCCCACGCGCACCGCGGGCGGTTCCAGCGGCGGCAGCGCGGCGGCCGTCGCGCTCGGCGCGGGCCCGCTGTCGCTGGGCACGGACGGCGGCGGCAGCATCCGTATCCCGGCCGCGTTCTGCGGGATCTTCGGGCTGAAGCCGACGTACGGCAGGGTGCCGCTGTATCCGGCGAGCGCCTTCGGTACGCTGTCGCACACCGGGCCGATGACCCGGGACGCCGCCGACGCGGCCCTGCTGCTCGATGTGATCGGCACGCCCGACCCGCGCGACTGGTCGGCGCTGCCGCCCGCGCCGGGCTCGTTCACCCAGGCGCTGCGGGGCGGGGTGCGGGGGCTGCGGGTGGCGTACTCGCCGACGCTGGGCGGGCAGGTGGCGGTCCGGCCGGCGGTCGCCGCGGCGGTACGGCGCGCGGTGGCCGCCCTCGCGGACCTGGGGGCGTACGTGGAGGAGGCCGACCCGGACTTCAGCGACCCGGTGGACGCCTTCCACACCCTGTGGTTCAGCGGCGCGGCCCGGCTGACCCAGAACTTCTCCCCGCGCCGCCGGCAGTTGCTGGACCCGGGTCTGCGGGAGATCTGCGCGCAGGGCGCCCGGACGAGCGCGCTGGAGTACCTGGCCGCGGTCGACGTCCGGATGGCCCTCGGCCGGCGGATGGGCCGCTTCCACGAGCGGTACGACCTGCTGGTGACGCCGACGCTGCCGCTGACGGCGTTCGAGGCGGGGCTGGAGGTGCCGAGGGGCTGCCTGTCCCGCCGCTGGACGGGGTGGACCCCGTTCACGTACCCGTTCAACCTGACCCAGCAGCCGGCGGCGAGCGTGCCGGTGGGGGTGGACGGGGAGGGGCTGCCGGTGGGCATGCAACTCGTCGCCGCCCGGCACCGGGACGACCTGGTGCTGCGGGCCGCGCACGCGATGTACGAGGCCGGCCTGCCCCTCTCCGGGAAGGTCACGCCCGCCGGAAACTGAGCACCTCCCCCGCCGCCCCGGCGCGCCACAGGTCGGTGCAGGCCTCGGCCATGCGGTCGAGGCCTTCGGTGATCTGGCCCCAGACGATGCCGGGCACCCAGCCGACGTCGCCGTTGAGGAGCAGGTTGTTGCGCTCGTAGAACAGGGCGAGGTCGACCACCGTGGCGCCGGGGCGCACCTCGCGGTCGTAGCCGTAGGCCCGCGTGCCCAGTTCGGTGCCGGCGAAGGAGAAGTAACAGAGATCGCCGGGGATCGGGGTGACCGTCGGGTTCTCCAGTGGGGGTTCCGTGGAGGCGAAGGGCGGGAAGAGGGCGTAGATCTCGTTGCGCGCGTACTTGGCGTGGTAGACGTCGCCCGCGAGCGGCAGTGCCTCCCACACTGCCGCGCAGGTCAGGGGCGCGCGGTCGTCCAACAGTCGTGCCGTGCAGTGCACATCCCGCCGGTTCAGCGAGACGGTGACGAATCGTTCGGCCATGAAAACCAGGGTGCATAGCCCGATTCCGCTTGGGTAGCCGCGCCGCCATGGCTCCACCACTTGGCAACGACGTACACACCATCCGGTCGGAACACAGACACACCCGGCGCTCGGTGCTCGCGGGTCTCGCCGCGTTCGGCGCGCTGGGCGCGGCGGGCTGCACCCGGGTGGCGTCGGCGTCCGGGAAGAACGGCGGCGATCTGCTGGAGCGGCTGCGCGCGCAGGGTGTCGTACGGCTCGGGATCGCCGGGGAGATCCCCTTCGGGTACATCGACAAGGACGGCGAACTCACCGGAGAGGCACCGGAGCTGGCGAAGGCCGTCTTCAAGCGGCTCGGCGTGGACCGGGTGCAGCCGGTGCCGACGGAGTTCGGCTCGCTGATCCCCGGACTGAAGTCGCAGCAGTTCGACGTGGTGGCCGCGGGCATGTACGTCACCCCGGACCGCTGCGAGCAGGTGATCTTCGCGGACCCCGACTACCAGATGCCGGACGCCTTCATCGTCCGCAAGGGCAACCCGCTGGGCCTGCGCACCTACGCGGACGCGCTGCGCAGACACGCCAAGGTGGCCACCGGGACCGGGTACGCGCAGATCCAGCACGCCGTGGAGGCCGGCTACCGGGAGAACGACCTCGTCATCGTCCCCGACCAGGTCGCCGGGCTGAACGCGGTGGAGTCGGGGCGGGTCGACCTGTTCGCGGCCACGGCCGTCACCGCCCGGCTCGTCGCCCGGGGCTCCGCCAAGGCCGAGTCGACCGAGCCGTTCGTGGCGCTCGTCGACGGCAAACCGAAGGTGGACGGCGGCGCGTTCGCGTTCCGGCCGACGGAGACCCGGCTGCGCGACGCGTTCAACGCCGAGCTGCACAAGCTGCGCCGCAGCGGTGAGCTGTTCCGGATCGTGCGGCCCTTCGGCTTCACCAAGGCCGAGATGACGACCCTGACCGCGAAGGAGTTGTGCGGCTGATGACTGCGGGACTCTGGGAACTCGTCCTCCGAGGCATAGGCACCACGGTGCAGTTGCTGGTGTACAGCGCGCTGCTCGCCGCCGCGGTCTCGTTCGTCGCCGGTGCCGCGCGCACCCACCGGTCGCGGCTCGTCCGCTTCGTCGCGGCGTTCTACACCGAGGTGTTCCGCGGCACGTCGGCGCTGGTGATGATCTTCTGGGTGTTCTTCGTGCTGCCGGTCGCCTTCGGCTGGCAGCTCGTACCGATGTGGGCGGGCACGCTCGCGCTGGGCCTCACCTACGGCGCGTACGGCGCGGAGATCGTGCGCGGTGCCCTCGCCGCGGTGGACCCGGCGCAGCGGGAGGGCGGGATCGCGCTCGGCTTCTCGCCCTGGCAGCGGCTGCGGCTGATCCTGCTGCCGCAGGCGGTGCCGGAGATGATCCCGTCCTTCTCCAACCTGCTGGTCGAGTTGCTCAAGGGCACCGCGCTGGTGTCCATCACGGGCATGGGCGACCTGGCGTTCAGCGGCAACCTGGTCCGCCTCGCCCTCCAGCAGAGCGGCCAGATCTACGCGTACCTGCTGCTGATCTATTTCGTGATCGCCTTCCTGCTCACCCGTGGGATGCGCGGTCTCGAGCGCCGGCTGAAGGCGGAGGTGGCCCGATGACCTGGGACTGGACAGCGGTCACCGACTTCCTGCCGTACTTCTGGAAGGGTCTGGCCGTCACCCTGGAGGCGCTGGCCCTGGGGTCGCTGATCTCGTTCGCGCTGGGCCTGGTGTGGACGCTGCTGCTGCGGACGCCGACCCGGTGGGTGCGCTGGCCGGTGGGGGTCTTCACGGAGTTCGTACGGGACACCCCGCTGCTGGTGCAGCTCTTCTTCCTGTTCTACGTGCTGCCCGAGGCGGGTGTGACCCTGTCCCCGCTGACCACCGGTGTCCTCGGGCTCGGGCTGCACTACTCGACGTACACGATGCAGGTCTACCGGGCCGGCATCGAGGCGGTGCCGGCGGGCCAGTGGGAGGCCGCGACGGCGCTGAGCCTGCCGGTGCGGCGCACCTGGACGGCGGTGATCCTGCCGCAGGCCGTCCGCCGGGTGGTGCCGCCGCTCGGCAACTACGTCATCGCGATGCTGAAGGACACGCCGATGCTGATGACCATCGGTGTGCTGGAGATGCTGGGCCGGGCGCGGCTCGTCTCCCAGCAGCACTTCCAGTTCACCGAGCCCCTGACGGTGATCGGGATCGCCTTCATCGTCGTCTCCTACCTGGCCTCCCTTTGTCTGCGCACCCTGGAGCGACGCCTTGTCCGTTGAGACCCGCAAGCAGCCGGCCACGACCGGCACCCTGCCGACCGAGCTGATCCGCCTGGAGGGCGTGACCAAGCGGTTCGGGGAGAACACCGTCCTCGACGGCCTCGACCTGTCCGTGGACGCGGGCCGGCACGTCACCCTGATCGGCCCGTCCGGCTCGGGCAAGACCACGATCCTCAGACTGCTGATGACCCTCGCCAAGCCGGACGCGGGCACGATCACCGTGGACGGGCAGCGGCTGTTCCCGGCGCCGGAGAAGCAGGTCCGGGAGGTCCGCAAGAAGATCGGGATGGTGTTCCAGCAGTTCAACCTGTTCCCGAACATGTCGGTGCTGCGGAACCTCACCGAGGCGCCGGTCCGGGTGCTCGGGCTGTCCAAGGACGAGGCCGAGGCGCGGGCCCGGGAGCTGCTGGACCTGGTGGGCCTGGCCGACAAGTGCGACGCGAAGCCGACCCGGCTCTCCGGCGGGCAGCAGCAGCGGGTGGCGATCGCCCGTGCGCTGGCGATGCGGCCCCAGGTGCTGCTGCTGGACGAGGTGACCTCCGCGCTCGACCCGGAGCTGGTCGCGGGCGTGCTCGACCTGCTCCGGGACATCGCGCGCAGCACGGACATCACGATGCTGTGCGTGACCCACGAGATGGGTTTCGCCCGGGACATCTCCGACCAGGTCCTGATGTTCGACGCGGGCCGGGTCATCGAGGCGGGGCCGCCGGAGAAGATCTTCGGCGACCCGGAGCGGGAGCGCACCCGGGAATTCATCAGCGCGGTGCTGTGAAGCGCGGCCCCGTGCGTGCCGGGTCCGGAGCGGAAGAGCCGAGGTCCGTCCCCTGGGGCATGACTGTGGCATATGCCAGCGGGTTTCCGCCCCGGTTGGCGGCACGGACGCGCGGGGCGCAATCTCGCAACCCCCTCTCCGCAGGGCCTCTTTGACGGCTATCGTGGAGACGATCCGCCGACCCGGGTCGTGGCCGAGGGGGACCGACATGAGGATCGAGCCGACCGCCCCGTATCACTCCGCCCAGGACGCCCTGCGCGTGCTGGAGACCGTGGCCCGGCACCCCGCCGGTGCCAGCGACACCGAGCTGGCCCGCCGCACCGGCCTCGGCGCCGAGCGGCTCATTGCACTGCTGCGCATGCTGCGCCGCGAGGGCTACGTCGAGCAGATCGGCGACGGGGCGTACGTCACCGGCGACACCCTGCGCCGGATCACCTCGGCGCACGACCGGGAGCGGGCCCTGCGCGAGAAGCTCCAGCTCACCCTGGACCGGCTGCGCGACTCGGTCGGCGCGGCCGTCTACCTCAGCCGGTACCTCGACGGCGAGGTCCGGGTCACCCAGTACGCCGCCGGCCCGGCCGCCCCGGCGGTCAACGAGTGGGTGGACTTCCGCTACTCCGCCCACGCCACCGCCGTCGGCAAGAGCCTGCTGACCCAGCTCGACCACAACGCCCGCCGGGACCATCTCTCCCGGCACAAGATGGCCCGCCTCACCTCACGCACCATCACCAGCGACAAGCTGCTGCTGTCCCGGCTGGAGTCGCAGCCGCCGACGGTGCCGGTGCTCGATCTCCAGGAGTACGCGGTCGGCACGGTCTGCGCGGCCGTACCGCTCACCGCGGGCTCCACGGTCGGCTGCCTGGCCGTCTCGCTCCCGCTGGAGCACGCGCACCGGCTGAAGCGGGCGGCGGAGACGCTGAACCGGAACGCGGCTCCGGTGGTCCTGTCGCTGACGATCTGAGGGGCCCGCGGGTGGTCACCAGCACCCCTGAGGACCAGGTAGTATTTTCTTTGTCGCCAGCCGCGGGAGGAAAAACCCGAGGCAGGCGGGGGTCATGCGCCGCTAGCTCAGTTGGTTAGAGCAGCTGACTCTTAATCAGCGGGTCCGGGGTTCGAGTCCCTGGCGGCGCACGATGACGATGGCGAGCCACGTCCGCGGAAAGCGCGGACATGGCTCGCCATCTCTGTTATTGCGCGGCTTCGCCGCGCGCGGTGGGGGCTTCGCCACCCACACCCCCTGAAGCCGGGCCCTTCGCGGAAGCGAGGGACCCCTCGACGTCTTCCCCGGTCAGCCGGCGGTAGGACTCCTCGCCCGGCGGGCGCCACCACACCGGGTCGGGGCACACGCAGCCCTCCCGGCGCAGCCGAGCCCGCTCGATCTTGTTCGTCGCCGTCACCGGCATCCGCTCCACCACCCGCACGAACCGGGGCGCCATCTTCGTGCCGAGGTCCGGCTGGGCCCGCAGGAACGCGGCGAACCCCGCCGGGTCGAAGGTCCCGGCGATGGTCGCCATCACCTGGTCCCCGGTGACCGGGTCCGGGACGCCGTACACGGCGACGGCCTCCGCGCCCGGATAGCGGGCGACGATGTTCTCGATCATCGCGGCGGCCAGGTTCTCCCCGTCGACGCGGATCCGGTCGTCGGCGCGTCCGGCGAAGTACAGGTGGCCGGCGGCGTCCCGGTAGAAGAGGTCGCCCGTCCAGTACGCCCCTTCCCGGCGCCGCTCGGCCTCGGCGGCCGGGTTGCGCCAGTACCCCTCGAAGGGGTTCGGGCCCCGGTTGACCAGCTCACCGATCGCCTCCTCCCCGTTCAGCAGCCGCCCGGCACCGTCGAAGACGGCGGGCGGGCACTCCCGCCCGGTGGCCGGATCCAGCACCACCAGTCCGGGCCCGGCCGGGCCCACCGCACCCGCCGGGGTGCCCGGCGCCCACCGGATCGCCGCCCCGCCCTCCGAGGATCCGTACCCCTCCACCAGCCGCACCCCGAAGCGCCGCTCGAAGGCCGCCGCGTCCACCGCGCCCGCCTCCGTGCCGAAACCGAGCCGCAGCCGGTGGTCGCGGTCGTCGGGGGACGGCTCGGTGGCGAGGAGGTACTGGACGGCCCGGCCGACGTAGGTGAAGTAGGTCGCGCGGTAGCGGCGCACGTCGGGCAGGAAGCCCGAGGCCGAGAAGCGGCGGCGCAGCGCCACCCCCGCGCCGGCGGCCAGCGCGGGCGCCCAGTCCGCGATCACCGCGTTGCCGTGGAACATCGGCATGCACAGGTAGTGCACGTCGTCCGCGCGGACGGCGAACTGACGGACCAGGGCCTGCCCGGCCGCCGCCAGCCGCCCCTGGGAGCAGAGCGCGGCCTTGGGGGCACCGGTGGAGCCGGAGGTGAAGTACAGCAGCAGCCGGTCGGCGGGGGCCGCCCGGGACGGGTCGGGCACGGCACCGGCGTAGGGCGCGAGGAGGGCGGCGTACTCCGGGGTGTCCGTGACGAGCAGCCGCACGCCGGGCAGGTCGAGCCCGGCGAGCAGCGGCAGGTGGACCCGCTCGGTGACCAGCAGCGCGCACTCGGTGTGCCGGATGTCCCGGGCCAGCTCGGGTCCGCGCCGGGTGGGGTTGATCCCGGCGACGGCCGCCCCGGCGAGGGCGGCGGCGCCGAGCCAGAGCGGGAACTCCTCGGTGTTGTCGAGCAGCACCCCGAGGTGCGGTACGGCGCCGGGCGGGAGCAGGTCGGCCAGCAGCGCGGCCCGGGCGGCGGCACCGGCGGCCACCTCGTGGTGGGTCAGCGTCCGCTCCTCGCACCACAACCCCGGCCGGTGATCGCCCCAGCGCGCCGCGACCAGCGCGGCGACCGTCGTGGACTCCATGGCCGGGCACGGTAACTGACACAGCGTCAGAAGTGGAGGGCTACGGCAGCAGGCCGTCCGACTCGGCGAAGATCAGGTGGGCGAGGACCATGAAGCCGACGCAGAAGGAGCCGGCGACGCCGAGGAGGACCAGCCCGACGCCGGTGCCGACGGCGAGCCTGCCGGGCCTCGGCGGCAGCGCGGTGGCCCGCTGGGGAAGCTCCGGGAGATAGCGCACGGTCACGAAGTCGCCCTCCAGGACGGTCGCGGGGCCGCCCTCCTCCTCGAAGCGGAAGGTGCGGCCCTCGCGGGTGGTGAACTCGTAGACGTGGTGCACGGTCGTGCTCACGGAGGTGTCCCCGCCGCCCCCGCTGGTCGTCGTGAACATCCGCAGGCAGCGCGCCTCGGCGGTCAGCCCGTGCGTCCAGGTCCTGCGGAGCCGCCGGGCGCGGCGGACGAGCAGGTACGCGGCGTAGGCGAACCCCGCGATCATGAGGCCGGGCACGGCGTAGAAGAAGAGCTCCATGAGATCCCCCGAGGTCAGGTACGCCGTCCCCGCTCGGCCGGCGTGCGAGGAACGTACCCGGCACGCGGGGCGGACCGCCTCAAGGGAAGCTCAGTATCAGAACTGGGACAATGCGATCCACTCGCGCACGACGAAGACCGCGCAGCCCGCGAGCACCGCCACCCAGACGACGGCGACCGTCAGGTTCCTGCCGGGCCGCGGCTCGGCGACGGTGGCCTTTTCGGGCCGCCCCGGGGCGTAGTGGACGAGGACCTGGTCGCCCACGCCGCGGCCGGCCGGGCCGCCGCTCTCCTTGAAGCGGACGGCACGGCCGTCCTGGGTGGTGAAGTCGTACTCGTGCCACTGCACCCGCCGGGCGGCGTTGTCGACGACCTGGGCGATCGCCCAGGCGCGCACCACCCGGGCCGGTGCGGTGAACCCGCTCTGCCAGGCCGCGAGCCGCTGCCGTGTGCGGAGCACTATCGCCACGGCGCCCCAGGCGAGGACGGCGAGGAGCCCCGCCATGCTGATGTGGAACAAGGCGTCCATGGCGCCTGTCACCCCCGTGTGCGGTTCCCGGACTCACGTGCGCCGGTGCCGGAGCACCGGCCCGGCGCACGCGGACCTTACCCGAAGGGTGATCAGAAGGTGACGTCGGAGCAGGCGTAGAACGCGTTGCCCGTGTCGGCGATCGTCCACACCGCGAGGATGACGTGGTGTCCGCTCAGACCGCTCGGCAGGGTGCCGCTGTGGCTGAGGGTGGCCGGCGGGCGCTGGCCGTTGTAGGGCACCGTCAGGAACGGGGTGAGGTTGAGGTCCGAGCGGGAGAGGTTGTGGTTCTGGTTCCAGCCCGGCTTGGTGACGTAGTACTTGAAGTCCGTCGTGGCGTGCATGGCGGTGAACTGCCAGCGGAACGTGTACGACTGTCCGCCCGTCACCCTGGTCGTGGGCCAGGCGGCTCCGGACGGCGTCTTGGGTGCGCTGAGCTGGGCGAACTGGCTCAGGCCTCCGTTGCAGAGCTGACCGTCGGCGGGCCCGCCGGCCGGGAAGCCCTTGGGGCCCTCGACGCTCTGCGGCTCCCACTGGATCGGGCCGCAGTTCGCCACGGTGCCGTTCTGGCAGAGCTTCTGCCTGCTGATGGGGAGGTCGGTGTAGCCGTGCCCGCTGGCGCCGCCGGTGGAGAGCGCGAACGCTCCGGCGGTCACCGCGCCCAGCACGACCGCGGACAACTTGGTCTTGGTGCGCATGCTGCCGCTCCTGAGAACGTGGGGAGTTCGGTGAGCCGTGCAGATTAGGTCTAGACCAAGTCTCAGATTATTGCCGCCAGTTGAACATGTCCATACCAATCGCGGACCGGCCGCGCGCCCGCTCCGCCCCGGTTCGCCGCGCCCGCTCTACACCGGCTCCCCACGCCCCGAGCAGAACGCCACCGTCAGGTCACGGACCAGCACCTTGCGCTCGTAGTCGTCCAGTTCGACCAGACCGCGCATGGTCAGCCGGGTCACCGTGTCCTCCACCGAGTCCACCACCGAGCTGAGCATGCTGGCCCGCTGCCGGGCGTCCAGCGCGGCGATCCGGCGCCGGTGCATCGCCCCGGCCACCTCGGGGGCGTACTCCACCCGGACCGGCCGCACCGAGAACACCTCCACGCCGACCGGCGCGGTCTCCGCCGCGACCAGCCGGGTCAGCGCCGCCCCGGCCGCCGTCACCCCGCCCCGCGTCCCACCCGCCGGTTCCACCGGCACCCGGGCCAGCGCCGCCTCCACGCACTCCCGCAGATACGTCTCGTGGTCGTCGATGCCGAGCAGGGCCCGCGCGGTGTCCCGCACCCGCCACACCACCAGCACCACCACCCGCAGCGCCAGCCCGTCGGGATCCGCGGCCGGCATCGCCGCGCTGCGCCAGTGCCGCAGCCGCACGTCCACCCGGCGGCGCGGCAGCAGCGGGTTCACCCACAGCAGCCCGGTGCGCCGGACCGTCCCCCGGTACCGCCCGAACAGCCCCAGCACCCAGGCCCGCCCGGTCCGGCCCCGGGCCAGCCCGCCGAAGCCGAACGCCCCGAGCATCCCGGCCCCGGCGTACGCGGCCCACTGCGCGGGGCCGAGACCGGTGCCCGGGCCCGACGGCAGGCCCAGCGCCTGCGCGGCGAGCGGCGGGAGCAACCCCGCCCACCAGGTGGTGGCCAGGCAGCCGGTGACCCCGCAGACCCCGGCGAGCACCCCGGCCGCCCCGGGCAGCACCCGCGCCGGGCGTTCCGCCAACTCCGGGTCGACCTCCGGCAGCGGCCGTCTGCGCACCGGTGCCGGGCGCCGGAGGCGGGGCTGCTCGCCGGTGCCCTGCCGGCGGGCCACCACGGCCGGCCGGAGCGGCACCTTCACCGGGTCGGGATCGTCCCGGAAGAGCAGGTGGACGGGGATCTCGGTGGTGGCCTCGTTCTGGATCAGCCGGGCGGGCCGGATGCAGGGGCCGGTGGCCGCGCCCTCCGACTGCCCCTCGGACTCGGGCGGCGTGTGGGATGTGGTCGTACTCATGCGTGCTCCAGCCTCCGCGCCAGACGCGTCATGAACAGGGGGGTTGGGGTGGGGGTCGGGTGCCGGGCCGGTCAGGCGAACAGACGGCGCCAGGTCTCCGGCCCGGGGTAGCCGTCCGCCGCGCCGCCCCGCCAGCCCTGGGCGCGCTGGAAGGCCTCGACGGCGCGCCGGTCCGCCTCGCCCCAGTGCGGACCCGGACCGAGGGCGTAGAACCGGCCGAACCCCTTCTTCACCAGCTGGGCGCCGAGCCGGGTGATGTGGTCGTTGCTCTGGCCCGGCCGGAAGTAGTTCCGGCCCGGGTAGCCGGGGACCCCGTGCGAGGCGGGTCCGGCGGCCGGGGACGCGATGTCCCTGCCCCGGCCCGTGCTCAGCAGCTCCCAGGTGCGCCGGCCGGGGATCCCGTCGGCGTCCGCGCCGGTCCAGCCCTGGGCCCGCTGGAACGCCTGGGTGGCCCGCAGGTCCGCCGCGCCCCAGACCGGCCCCGGGCCCGTGGCGTAGAAGGAGGCTCCGCCCCGGGCGATCAGCATCTGGCCGAGCAGGGTGACGTACTTGTTGTCGGCGCCGGGGCCGAAGTAGGCCGCGCCCGGGTAGGCCACCACCGCCTTCCCGCCGGCCGCCGGCTCGGCGGCGGCCCCGGCCTTGGTCACGCCCTTGTAGCGGTAGGGGACGTACTTGCCGGCGTTGCTCCAGTACGGGTAGGGGGTGGCCTGGCGGCGGGTGCGCGGGGGCGTCTGCTCGTAGACCGTGTAGTAGGTGTGCGTGTGGTCCGTCCAGCCGCCGAAGATCACGACGTGGGAGCCCTTCTCGGGGTTGTCGGGGTTGTGGTAGAGCAGGATGTCGCCGGGTTGCAGCTCCTCCTTCTTGATCTTGACGCCGAACTGGCCGAGGCTGCCGGTCCACTCGTTGTTCGGCAGCCCCCAGGCCATGGAGACATAGCCCGAGCAGTCCTGCCGGTAGCCGTCGGACCAGAAGTCGTACATGCTGTACGGCACCTTGGCGGCCACCCAGATCTTGGCCCGGTTGATGATCTGGGTCCGGGTGGTGGCGGGGATCGGGACGGTGCCCGGCTCCGCGGGCTGGCCCGCCCGGCCGTGCAGGGGGGCCCTGGCGCCCTGCGGGGTGTCGGGTACGCCGTCGCCGGGCAGGGCCTGCCGGTGCGGGGAGTGTCCGGGGGTGAGGGCGGCGGCCGGCGCCACCGTGCCGAGCGCGGCGGACGCGGCGGCCACGACGACGACGCCGCGGGCCGTCGGACGGCCGCGGGTGGGCAGGAGGCGGGGGGTCGGCCTGCGCCCGTGGACGCAGCCGGGACAGTCACAGTCGCTCGCGGGGTCGATGTCCTCGAACAGCGGAGCGGTCATGCGATCTGCCTCACATTCGGGCGTGGTTTGTCCGCGAGTGTGCACGTTGATCAGTTTCCCAACTGGGTACGAAGCGCGCATTTTGACGGTCCGAATGATGTACGCGGCTCCCCTTGCGGCTGCCGCGCCATCTCCCGGTGGTCGGGAGCACCCCTGGAGGTCGGGTAGAGTTTTCTCCGTCAGCAGGCGCCGCTAGCTCAGTTGGTTAGAGCAGCTGACTCTTAATCAGCGGGTCCGGGGTTCGAGTCCCTGGCGGCGCACCGACCGGAAGGCCCCTCGCGAAAGCGGGGGGCCTTCCGCATGCCCTGTGCCCGCGGGCACTGTGCCGCATGCTCCCGCCGTATCCCCTCCGCCCGAATGGCCGGATACCCTCTGGCCATGGCAGCCCGGGACCTTCAGGAGCGGATCAAGAAGCTGATCGTGGACCAGCGGCTGCCCTCGGGTGCCCCGCTGCCCACCGAGCCCGAGCTGATGCGGCTCCTCGGGGCGAGCCGGAACTCGGTGCGGGAAGCCCTGAAGGCGCTCCAGGCGATGGGCATCGTGGAGATCCGGCACGGGTTCGGCACGTACGTCGGCTCGATGTCGTTCGCGCCGATGATCGAGGGGCTCGCCTTCCGTACCGTCGCCGGCCACTACCGCGGCGAGGACTCCCTGCTCCAGCTGCTGGAGCTGCGCGAGGCCGTCGAGACCGGGCTGGTGTCCCGGCTGGCCGGGCGGCTGCCGGAGGCGGACCTCGTCGAGCTGGAGGCGCTCGTGGAGCGCATGGAACGGGAGGCCGCCGAGGGGACCGGGCTCGGCGAGACCGACCGCGCCTTTCACGCCACCCTCTACCGGGGACTGGACAACGTGCTGCTCGGCGAGGTGCTGGAGGCGTTCTGGGACGCCTTCCACCGGGTGCATCGGGACCTGGTGGACGTGCCGCAGGATCCACGGGTCACCTGCCGGCAGCACCGGGAGATCCTGGACGCCGTGCGGTCCGGCGACTCCCTGCGGGCGGAGCGGGCCATAAGGGACCACTTCGGCAACATCCGCAGCCGGCTGACCCCACTGGCCGCGCCCCACCGGTGACCACCGCCCCCGACTCTCGACCGGCCGTCCCGGTGGGATCCGCCGGTTTCGGTGGGATCCGCCGGTTCCGAGGTGATCCGCCAGTTCCGATGGGATCCGCCCCGCCGGTGACCACCATCGCGGAAGCGCACCGGCCCACCCCGCAGGGCCCGCCCCACCGGTAGCCACCGCTCCGGACGCTCTAACCAGCCCACCCGACAGGATGCGCCCCACCGGGGACCACGGATCCGGAAGCCCAACGGCCCGCCCGGCAGCGTTCGCCCCACCGGGAACCACCATCCCGGGCGCCCAACCGACCCACCCGACGGCCCCACCGGTAGCCACCGCTCCGGACGCTCTAACCAGCCCACCCGACAGGATGCGCCCCACCGGGGACCACGGATCCGGAAGCCCAACGGCCCACCCGCCGGCATTCGCCCCACCGGGAACCACCATCCCGGACGCCCCACCAGCCCTCCCGACGGGATCCGCCCCGCCCGGAGCCGCCGTTCGGACGCTCAGCCGGTCGTGCCGGTGAGGTACGCCGAGACCACCACGTTCGCCGTGTAGCTGCGGCTGGCTCGGTCGAAGGAACCGCCGCAGGTGATCAGGCGGAGTTCCGCGCGGCCCGGCTTGCGAGGGCCGTAGGCCTGCCGGGCGTCGAAGTCGTCCCGGGGCAGCACGCGGACGTCGTCGACGGTGAACTCGGCGACCTTCCCGTCCGCGCGGAACACCCGGACCCGCTCGCCGGGCTTGGCGGCGCTGAGCCGGTAGAAGACGGCGGGCCGGGTCTCGGTGTCGACGTGCCCGACCAGCAGGGCCGCTCCGGCGGCACCGGGCTCAGGGCCGGCGCCGTACCAGCCGACCACGCCCGGCTGGTCGTAGGGCGGCGGGTCGACCGCGCCCCGCGCGTCCAGACCGCGGGCCACCACCGGTGCCTGGACGCCCAGGCGGGGGATGTCGACGCGCTGGGGCACCGCGCCGGTCAGGGGCCTCGCCGCGCGCGGCAGCCGGGCGGGGCCGGCGGCGCGGCCGAGGACGTCACCCGTGGTGAGGCCGTCCGTGCCCCACGGGACGTCGGTCACCGCGCGCCCCCATAGCCACAGCCCGAACAGCAGCAGCGTCCAGGCCAGGCCGGTGACGAACCGGCCGGTACCGGTGGTGCGCCCGTGGTCGTCGGACATGTCGGCGCTCAGCGGGGGGCGCGGCTCCGGCGGGCGCGCAGCCCGACGGCGACCGCGGCGGTCCCGGCGAGCGCCAGACCGGTGGCCGCCTGGACGGCGTCGGGGCCGGAGCCACTGGTGGCCACCGTGGCGAAGTGGGCGGTTCCGCCGCCGCCCGCGGGGACCGGGGCGATCGGCGAGGGGGACTGGGCGGGCAGCCGGATGGGCTCTTCCGGCCGGCCGGCGGCGGCGCCCGGGCGCGCGAC
Organism: Streptomyces flaveolus; assembly: GCF_000716535.1. Taxonomy (GTDB): domain Bacteria; phylum Actinomycetota; class Actinomycetes; order Streptomycetales; family Streptomycetaceae; genus Streptomyces; species Streptomyces flaveolus_A. Next base: position 23,036 of record NZ_JNWV01000012.1, read on the forward strand.
CGTGATCATGCCGGTGAGCACGGTGCCTGCGCAGGTGACCTTCACCGGGTAGGTGCCCGGCTCCAGGGCGGACCGGACCCGGGTCTCGCCGCTCAGGCTGCCCTGGGCGCCGGTCAGCCGGGCGTCGGCGACGAAGGCGGACGAGGCGGCGGTGCCCTGCTCACCGGAGCAGCCGCCGACCCGCAGGGTGACGTCGTCGCCCGGCGCCGGGCTCGCCGGGGTCACGGTGACCGCGCCGCCGTCCGCCGCCTGGGCAGACGGGGCGACCGCGGCGACGGCGGCGAGGGCGACCGCGGGGATTGCCGTACAGAGCGTGAGGCGTAGTGAGCCCATCGTGAACCTCCAGTTATCAGGAGGCTCCCCCGCCCAGGGCGCCCCCGCATCCCCGGGAGGCACCGGATTGCTCCGAACGGGTGAGGCCGGTTCCGGCCGGGCTCAGACCAGGTCGACCAGGTCCGCGATGGAGTCGACCACCTCCGACGGGCGGAACGGGTAGCGGTCCACGTCGGTCGGCTGGGTCACGCCGCTGAGCACCAGGAACGTCCGCATCCCGGCCTCCAGGCCGGCGAGCACGTCGGTGTCCATGCGGTCGCCGATCATCGCCGAGGTCTCGGAGTGGGCGCCGATCGCGTTCAGCCCGGCCCGCATCATCAGCGGGTTGGGCTTGCCGACGAAGTACGGCTTCTTGCCGGTCGCGGCGGTGATCAGGGCGGCGACCGAGCCGGTGGCGGGCAGGTCGCCTTGGGTGGACGGGCCGACGTTGTCGGGGTTGGTGGCGATGAACCGGGCGCCGTCGTTGATCAGTCGGACGGCCTTGGTCAGGGCCTCGAAGGAGTAGGTGCGGGTCTCGCCGAGGATCACGAAGTCGGGGTCGTGGTCGGTGAGGATGTAGCCGATGTCGTGCAGCGCGGTGGTGAGACCGGCCTCGCCGATGACGTAGGCGCTGCCGGCGGGCCGCTGGTCGTTCAGGAACTGGGCGGTGGCGAGGGCCGACGTCCAGATGTTCTCCACCGGGACGTCCAGACCCATCCGGCGCAGCCGGGCGTGCAGGTCACGGGCGGTGTAGATGGAGTTGTTGGTGAGCACCAGGAAGGGCCGGCCGGACTCGCGCAGCTTCTTCAGGAAGGCGTCGGCCCCGGGGATCGGGACACCCTCGTGGATCAGGACGCCGTCCATGTCGGTGAGCCATGACTCTATGGGCTTGCGGTCTGCCATGCTGTGCGTCTCCTGGCGTACGTACGGTCGAGAAACGGGGGCGCCGGAACCACGGCGTACCGACGGCCCCCAGCCTAGTCAGGACCGGCCGATCCTGACCCCGTCGATCACCGTGTACCCACTGGTCAGCTAGCGGTGACGGGCTTCCGGGCCGCGCCGCGCGGCGGCGACGTACGTGCTCTCCAGGCCGACCCGCTCGTCGTCGGCGAGCGGCACGCGCTCCAGGTGCCAGACCGGCTCGCCCCGGGGCGCCCGGTCTCGGCGGGGCGTCCGGCAGGGGAACCGGTCGAGGGTGACGCGGGTACGGCCGGGCGTGCGCCCCTGCCGACGCCCGCCCTCGATTTGGCCGGCGAGGGACAGCGCTGGGCCAGTTCGGGCCCGGCGGCAAGGCAAGGCCCCCCGGGGGGAGGACGCCGCCCTCCCGCAGTTCCTCCAGCAACGCGGCGGTGGCCCGGGTCAGCGGCGGCCGCGGGCCACCAGGTGCGCGGTGGTACCCACGGCGACCAGCGCGGCGACGGCCGTGAGCAGGCCGTGGGCGAGTCCCGGGCCGGTGCGGGCCAGCTCGCGCGCCCGCTCTCCGGCCGCCCGGTCTCGGCCGGGAGGGTGTCCGGGCAGGGGAACCGGTCGAGGGTGACGCGGGTACGGCCGGGCGTGCGCCCCTGCCGACGCCCGCCCCGGTGTGGCCGGCGGGGAACAGCGCTGGGCCAGTTCGGGCCCGGCGACATGGCAAGGCCCCCCCGGCCCCGATGCCGCAGCCGCCCGCCCCTCCAGCGCCAGCTCCCGCACGGCCTGCCGTACGGTCTCGCGCGCCATGTCGTACCGCTCGGCGAGATCCCGCTCGGTGGGGAGGACGCCCCCCTCCCGCAGTTCCTCCAGCAACGCGGCGGTGGCCCGGGTCAGCGGCGGCCGCGGACCACCAGGTGCGCGGTGGTGCCCACGGCGACCAGTGCGGCGACGGCCGTGAGCAGGCCGTAGGCGAGTCCCGGGCCGGTGCGGGCCAGCTCGCGCGCCCGCTCTCCGGCCGCCTCGTCCTGGGCGAGGGGCAGCGAGGCGCCCGGGGCGTCGGTACCCGAAGCGCCGGACGTCGGCGAGGCAGCGGACGGTGTGCTGCCGCCGGACGGGGCGGCCGGCAGGCCCTCGGCCGCCTGCGCGTCCGCGGTCGCCTGCGGGTCCGCGGTCGCCTGCGCGTCCGCGGTCGCCCGCACCCCCTCCGACGGCTCCGCGGAGCCCTCCTGCGCGGCCTCCTGGGCGTCCTCCAGGGAACCCTCCGGGACGTCCTCCACTTCCTCGCCGATCCCGAAGCGGTAGGCGTTGGACTGTCCGACCCAGTCGCCGTCCTGGCCGCGCCGCTGCACGACGGCCGCGTTGGCGGTGACCTGGTCGGATTCGGTGTCGGAGGTGAGCGCGAGCCGGACCCGGACGCTGACGGTCCGGCCGGGCGGCACGGTGAACCCGGCGAAGCCGGCGCCGTCCAGCACCCCGACCAGCTCCTGCTCGTCGGTGCTCTCGAAGGTCACCGGCCGGGCCCGGGGGCCGTCGTAGAAGTCGAGCTGGGGCTGCCCCGGCCGCAGGGCGCGCTTGTCGTCGACGAGGACCACGACCGGGTGGATGTCGGCGCAGGTCCGGCCGGTGGTGTTGGTGAGGTCGATGTACCAGGTTCCGTATCCGCCGCCGGCCTCGTAGGACGTGGGGCCGCCCCGGATCCGGGTGGCCAGCGGGAAGGACCGCGCGTCGGCGGCGACGCACGAGGGGGTCGTTTCGGCGGACGCGGCATGCGCCGACGCGGGGACGACGGCGGGGACGACGACGGCGGCGGCTGCGGTGAGGCAGAGGGACAGGGACGTACACAGTCGCATGAACACATGACCATGCCGGGTGGGGCGGGGGACCGCCCGCGCCACTCCGGTGGCGGCGACGAAGTCCGCTCGGTCAGCGCAGCGGGGCCGCCCCGGACAGCCCCAGTCCCCACCGGGATCGGCTCCGGTGGAGGCGCTGACCGGCGGTCCGGTGCGAGCGGAACGCCAGGGCTGAGCGGGGGGGCGGCACGGGGCTGAGCGGGGCGTCCGGCGGAAGGCTGAGCAGAGCACCGGTGCAGGACGAGCGAAGCGCTGGCACAGGGCGAAGGAAGCGACCGGCACGGGGCCGGGCGGAGCGACAACGCAGGGCGAACGGAGCACCGGATCGGGACGAGCTGAGGGCCGGGCCCGGACTGGGCGGAGGGCCCGCGCAACCTGAGCGGGGCGTCCGGCACACGGCGAGTTGAGCACCCGGCGCACGGCGGAGCTGAAGTCGGCACACGGCGAACTGGGCACCCGGCACACCGCGGAGCTGAGCATCGGCGCAGGGCCGTGCGCAGCCCTCCTCAGGCGTCCCCCCGTCCGAACAGCGGCGCCAGCAGCAACTGGGCGGCGCCCTCGGCCACGATCCGCTCCCCGCGCGGAGCGACCCGTACCGGAACCGCGTCCCCGCCCGCACCCTCCCGCCGGGCCAGGGCCCCCAGCACCTCTCCGACCCCGCTCACGTAGGCCTCAGGCGCCCCGGAGACCGTCCTGCCTCCCAGCAGCACCACGTCGATGTCCAGCAGCCCCACCAGGTTGCCGGCCGCCACCCCCAGCACCCGCGCCGCCTCGGCCACCTCGCCACGCCCCACGGCCCCGAGGCACAGCACCTCCACACACCCCCGGTTGCCGCACTCGCACAGCGGCCCGTCCAGTTGGATCACCTGGTGGCCGAACTCCCCGGCCCCGGTCCGCGCCCCGCGGTGCACGCTCCCGTCGATCACCAGCCCGGCCCCCAGCCCGGTACCGAGGTGCAGGTAGGCGAAGGACCGGCCCGCCGCGCCCTCCTCGCCCCCGACCGCCAGCCCGAGCGCCGCCGCGTTGGTGTCCTTGTCCACCACCACCGGCACCCCGAGCCGCTCCGCGAGCGCGTCCCGCAGCGGAAACCCGTCCCACTCGGGAAACCCGGTGACCCGGTGCAGCACGCCGTTCACATGGTCCAACGGCCCCGGCAGCGCGACCCCCACGCCCAACAGGGAGCCCACACCGGCAAGCCCGGCACCACTGGCACCCGTAGCACCGGCACCGACACCGGTACCGGCGCCGGCCTCAGCACCGCCGCCACCCCCCAGCCCCCCGACAACCTCCCGAACCGCCCCGCACACCGCCCCCAGCACGGCCTCGGCCCCCGCGCCCAGGTCCAGCTCCCCGCGCCGCTCCCCCACCACGGCCCCGTCCAGGTCGACCAGCACCACCCGCAGCTCGTCGCGGTCCAGATGCACCCCGACCGCGTGGCCCGCCTCGGGTACCAGCCGCAGTACGGTCCTCGGCTTGCCCCCGGTCGACGCCCGGCGCCCGGCCTCCGCCGCGAGCCCCTGGGCCCGCAGCCGCGCGGTGATCTTGCTGACGGCCTGCGGGGTCAGCCCGGTGCGCTCCGCCAGCTCCAGCCGGCTGATGCCCTCGGCCCCGGCGTCCCGCAGCAGCCCCAGCACCAACGCGGTGTTGTGACTGCGCAGGGCCCCCAGGTTCGCGCCCGCGGCCCCGCCGTTCGCCGACCCCGGCGCCGTCGCCGTCCTCACCCGATTCACACCCCCATTGTCCTCGCCGCTTGCACTTCCGCAACAGCGTTGCCAAAGTGGGAGGCATGACTGCTACCCCCCTCCGCGTCGGTCTGATCGGCTACGGCCTCGCCGGCTCGGTCTTCCACGCCCCGCTGATCGCCGCCACCGAGGGCCTCGCCCTGGACACCGTGGTCACCTCCCACCCGGAGCGGCAGCAGCAGGCCCGCGCCGAGTTCCCGGACGTGCGGATCGCCGCCACCGCCGAAGAGCTGCTCGACCGCGCGGACGAGCTGGACCTGATCGTCGTCGCCTCCCCGAACAAGACCCACGTCCCGCTGGCCACGGCCGCCCTCAAGGCGGGCCTGCCGGTGGTCGTGGACAAGCCGGTCGCCGGCACCGCGGCCGAGGCCCGCGAGCTGGCCGCCCTCGCCGAGGAGCGCGGCCTGCTCCTCTCCGTCTTCCAGAACCGCCGCTGGGACAACGACTTCCTGACCCTCCGGCGGCTCCTCGCCGACGGTGAACTCGGCGACGCCTGGCGCTTCGAGTCCCGCTTCGAGCGCTGGCGCCCGCAGCTCAAGGGCGGCTGGCGCGAGTCCGGCGACCCCGCAGAGATCGGAGGTCTGCTCTACGACCTCGGCAGCCACGTCGTCGACCAGGCCCTGGTCCTCTTCGGACCGGTCACCGAGGTCTACGCCGAGTCGGACGTCCGCCGCCCCGGCGCCGAGGCCGATGACGACACCTTCATCGCGCTCACCCACGCGAGCGGCGTCCGCTCCCACCTCTACGTCTCGGCGACGACCGCCCAGCTCGGCCCCCGCTTCCGGGTGCTCGGCTCCCGTGCGGGCTACGTCAAGTACGGCCTGGACCCCCAGGAAGCGGCCCTGCGCGAGGGCAGCCGCCCCGGCACCACCCCCGACTGGGGCGCCGAGGACGAGTCCCTGTGGGGCCGGATCGGCTCCGGGGAGTCCCCGCTGACCGGTGGCGGCACCCCGGTGCCGACCCTCCCCGGCGACTACCCCGCGTACTACGCGGCCGTCGCCGCCGCCCTGCGCGGCGCCGGCGCCAACCCGGTGACCGCCCTGGAGGCGGCCGCCGCGCTCGACGTACTGGAAGCGGCCCGCAGGTCCGCCCGCGACAAGGTGACGGTGACCCTCTGATGCAGCACCAGCAGATCACCCCGAGGACGACGCCCGAACTCACGCCGAGCCTGGAGGAGCTTCAGGCCCAGGAACGCCGGCTGGTCTTCCGGCAGTTCACCCACGACGACGCCTGGGCGCTCGGCTCCCTCCTGGTGGAGCTGGCCCGGGAGCGCCAGGCGCCGGTCGCCATCGACATCCACCGCGCCGGCCAGCAGCTCTTCCATGCCGCGCTGCCGGGCTCCGCTCCGGACAACGACGCCTGGATCGCCCGCAAGCGCCGGGTCGTGGAGCGCTACGGCTCCGCCTCCTACCTGGTCGGCGCCCGCTTCCGCGCCAAGGGCACGACGTTCGAGGAGTCCTCCCGTCTCGACCCGGACGTCTACGCGGCGCACGGCGGCTCCTTCCCGATCACGGTCGAGGGCGTGGGTGTGATCGGCGCGGTGACCGTCTCGGGGCTGCCCCAGCTCCAGGACCACCGGTTCGTGGTCGAGGCGCTGGAGGAGTTCCTGGGCCGTTCGGCCGACTGAGCGAACGGCGGGAATCCCGCCGGGACGCCCTCCGGTTGGCAGGGAGAGAGGCCGTGGGATCACGGCGCGGACCACCACCGGAGGGCTCACATCCGATGACCGCTTCACTGAAGGAGACCGTCGGGCGCCACGGCGTCTGGAGCGTCGAGCTGCGCTCGGAGGACCCGGCCCGGCGCGGGGAACTGGACGAGGCCGCGGCCGAACTGGAGGAGCTCGGGTACGGCGCCGTCTGGCTGGGCGGCAGCAGCACCGTCGACCACGCGGCCCCGCTCGTCGGCGCGACGCGACGCGTCGTCGTCGGCACCAGTATCCAGAGCGTGTGGCAGCGGGACGCCGCGACGACGGCGGCCGGCTTCGCCGAGGTGGAGGCGGCGCATCCGGGCCGCTTCGCGCTGGGTCTCGGCGTGAGCCACGGCCCGCTGGTGAAGGACTACCGCCGCCCGTACGCGGCCATGGTCGGCTACCTCGACGAGCTGGACGCGGCGGGCGTGCCCGCCGACCGCCGTGTGCTCGCCGCGCTGGGCCCGAAGATGCTGGAGCTGTCCGGGGACCGCGCGGCCGGCGCGATCCCCTACCTGGTCACGCCCGAGCACACCGCGCAGGCCCGGGAGATCCTGGGCGACGGGCCGCTGCTGGCACCGGAGTTCAAGGTCGTGCTGGAGGCCGACCCGGCCCGTGCCCGGGAGACGGCCCGCGCCTACCTGGCCCGCTACCTGCAGTTCCCCAACTACACCCGCAACTTCCTCCGCCTGGGCTTCACCGAGGCGGACATCGCGGACGGCGGCAGCGACCGCCTCGTCGACGCGGTCTTCGCCTGGGGCGACGAGACCCGGATCCGCGAGCGCGTCACCGCCTTCCACGAGGCGGGCGCGGACCACGTGGCCCTCCAGGTGGTACGGGCGGACGCGGGCGACTCCCTGCCGAGGAAGGAATGGCGCACCCTCGCCGCACTGCTGGCGTGAGCCGACCGGCGTCGGGAGCGCGGGGCCGTGTTCGACGTACGGCCCCGCCGCGCGGGCGCGACCGGCCCGAACCTCCCGCGTCCGGCGACGGATCCGGGGCTTCCCGGCGCTCCCGTCCCGGTGCTGCCGGCGCTCCCGGCGGAGCGTCTACGCGTTCTTCAGCTCCTGCCGCTGCCGCCCGAGCCCCGCGATCTCCAGCTCCACCACGTCCCCGCCGCGGAGGTACGGCTTGGGCTCGGGCCGTCCCATGGCCACCCCCGCCGGGGTCCCCGTGTTGATGACGTCGCCGGGGTACAGCGTCATGAACCGGCTGAGGTAGCGCACGACCTCGCCCACCGGGAAGATCTGCTCGGCCGTCGTGCCGTCCTGCTTCAACTCCCCGTTCACCCACAGTTTCAGCGACAGCCGCTGCGGGTCCGGGACCTCGTCGGCCGTCACCAGCCACGGCCCGAGCGGGTTGAACGTCTCGCAGTTCTTGCCCTTGTCCCAGGTCCCGCCCCGCTCGATCTGGAACTCCCGCTCGGAGACGTCGTGCGCGACCGCGTATCCGGCGACGTGCGCGAGCGCCTCCTCGGCCGAGTCCAGGTAGCGGGCCGTACGGCCGATGACGACCGCGAGTTCGACCTCCCAGTCGGTCTTCGTCGAGTCCCGAGGCACCAGCACGGTGTCGTTCGGCCCGACGACGGTGTCCGGCGCCTTCATGAACACCACCGGCTCGGCGGGCGGTTCGGCCCCGGTCTCGCGGGCGTGGTCGTGATAGTTGAGCCCGATGCACACGATCTTGCCGATGCGGCCGAGCGGGGGCCCGATCCGCAGACCGGTGGCGTCCAGCGCGGGCAGCTCACCGGCCTCGGCGGCGGCCCGGACCCGGCCGAGCGCGGTGTCGTCGGCGAGGAGCGCGCCGTCGATGTCGTCCACGAGGCCCGACAGGTCCCGCAGGGTCCCGTCGGCATCGAGCAGTGCGGGGCGCTCCGCCCCCGCCGTACCGACTCGCAGCAGCTTCATGGTCACCATCTCCCTCGATCGGCGGCGCCCGGCCGATGTGTGCAGCCATCGGAGGACTGGCCGATCCTCCAATCACGTCGTCCAGTCCACAAGACCCTGTTCACGTACTGGACCGTAACCAGGGGCAGAAGGAGCAACCTTTACCGATCAGCGGGACAACAGGGACTGTTCCGCCGCGCTCCAGGCCGTGCTGGTGACGACGTACAGCGCGGCGGCGAGCGGGACGACCGCCACGGTGACGAGCGTGAAGAAGGACAGGAACGGTGCGACGCGGTTGACGGCGCCGAGCCCGGGCACCTCGCCGCCGGTGCCGGCGGGTGCCGGCTGCTCGGCCATCGTCCGTCTGGCGCGCCGGTAGTTAACCGTGGCGACGGCCGCGACGACGGCGAAGAGGCCGCAGTAGACCAGTCCGGCCGGGCCGAACGCCCCGCCGTCCGCCAGCGCGTCGGCCCAGTGGCCGCCGAGCGGGGCCGCGAGCAGCCGGTGGCCGAGCAGGCCGTTGGCCTCGCCGCCGATCGTGGTGCTGGAGAAGAGGTGGTAGAGGAGGAAGAACGCGGGGAGCTGGAGCAGGCTGGGCAGGCAGCCGGAGAGCGGTGAGACCTTCTCCTCGGCGTGCAGGTCCAGGACCGCCCGCTGGAGGCGCTGCGGGTCCTTGGCGTGCTTCTCGCGCAGCGCGGCGATTCTCGGCTGGAGCGCGGCGCGGGCGCGGCGGCCACGGGCGGCGGCCCGGGACAGCGGGTGGACGAGGAACCGTACGAGCGCGGTGAACAGGACGATCGCGGCGGCTGCCGCGGAGGCGTGGAAGAGCGGGGCCAGCAGGTCGGCCAGGTGCTCGACCAGACGCGCGAAAACGGACATGGGTGAGCCCTCCGGGGTCTCGTCGTGCCGGGAGTGACCGGGAGCGGACGGTCATGAGGGACCGGGAGCACCTGGTCAGGAGGACCGGGAGGAGCCGGTCCTGGAGGGAGATCGGCAGGACGACCCGCGCGGGGTCACGCGCTGACGTGTGTGCGGACGTGCCCTACGCGGCGGTCGCCGGACCGGTGAGTCCGGGAGCTCTGGGCCGCCGCCGGCCGGGCGCGTCGGGATCGCGCTGGGGCAGGAAGGCCGTACGGCGGGCCCGGTCGCGTATCGCCGTGCGGACGCGCGTCGGCGGTACGGCGGGCACGCCGCGCGCGGCCAGCAGGGCGCAGGCGGCGAGCGTGGCGGCCGCGGTGGCGGTCGCGGCGAGGGCGACGGCGGTGGTGAGGCCGCCGGTGCCGAGCAGCGCGGCCTGGAGCAGCAGGAGCTGCGCGAGGATCAGCAGGAGGGCGAGGGGGCGCGCGGCGCCGACACGGCCGGACATCAGCACTCCCCCCTTAGCACCACTCGTCTTCTTCGCACCGCTCGTCAGCGTGCCGGTTGCAGCGGCTCCGTCTCCAGGGGCTCCAGCAGCCGCTTGGGCCGCAGCAGCGCCCTGCTGACCGGATCCGCCGGCGCGGAGTCGAGTTCCGGCCCCGGCACCATGACAACGTCCGCGACCGGCACGAGAGTTCCGCACGCCGCGCACTTTCCGTACGGCTCGACGTCCCCGCCGCAGTCCGCGTGCCGGAAGGACCGCAGCCGGTGCGCGTCGACATGCTCGCGCCCCCAGTGGCCGAGGGCGCGCAGTACGGGCCACAGGGCGGCGCCGCGCTCGGTGACGACGTACTCGTCCCGGGGCGGGCTCTCCTGGTACCGGCGCTTTTCGAGGATCCCCTCCTCGGTGAGCGTGCGGAGCCGGGCCGAGAGGACGGCGCGGGGGATCCCGAGGTGGACGAGGAAGTCGTTGTAGCGGCGGACGCCGTAGATCGCGTCGCGGACGACGAGCAGCGTCCACCGCTCGCCGACGACCTCCAGCGCGCGGGCGATCGAGCACTCCTGCGTCACATAGTCCTTGCCCAGTGCCATGTCCTCCACTGTAACCACTGGCCGGACATTGGTTCAGCGAACGAACCGACAGTGCTACGGTGGCGAGCACGAGGTTGGTTCAATGACCGAACCAACTACGGACGACCCACATGCCGAACCCCACGGCCAGACCCCGGCGGACAGGACCGGGGCCCGGAAGACAGGACACAGGACAGGCCATGACCCGGCTCGACTCCGCCACCTCCCCCGCCTCACTACGCCGGAGCACACCCCGGGACGCCCCCGCGCGCCCCCGCGCCACCCTCGCCCTGACCAGCGCCGCCACCGCCGTGGCCCTCATGACGTACACGGCCCCGATGGTCACGCTGCCGGACACCGCGGCCGCCCTGCACACCCCGCTGTCCGCCCAGGCCTGGCTGCTCAACGGCGCCCCCCTCGGCCTCGCCGCCCTCCTCCTGGTGGCCGGCAGCCTCGCCGACGACTACGGCCGCCGCCGGATCTTCCTCGCCGGCACCCTGGCCCTCGGCCTCACCACCGCCCTCGGCGCCTTCACCACGTCGACCTGGCAGTTCACCCTGGCCCGCGTCGCCCAGGGCGCGGCCAGCGCGGCCCTGCTGGCCAGCTCCCTCGGCCTGATCGTGCACGCCTTCCCCAGCCCGCGCGGCCGGCTGCACGCCACCGGGGTGTGGGGCGCCTTCGTCAGCGGCGGCATCGCCGCGGGCCCGCTGCTCACGGGCGCGCTCCCCGACTGGCGGGTGGCCTACGGCGTCCTGGGCGCCGCCGCCCTCGTCGTGGCCGCGCTCGGCACCCGGGCGCTGACCGAGTCGCGCGCCCCGCGCGGCGGCCGGCCGGACGCCCTCGGTGCGCTCACCTTCGGCCTGGCGCTGGTGGCCCTGGTCGCGGCCCTGACGCTGGGCCGGGACGGCTGGCTGCGCGCGCCGGTCGGGCTGCTGTTCGCGGCGGCCGTCGTCCTGGTCGCCGTGTTCGTCGCCGTGGAGCGCCGGACCGGTACCCCGATGATCGACCTCGGACTGCTGCGGCACGCCCGTTTCCTGGCCTCCTCGGCGGGCGGCCTGTTCACCGGCCTGGCCGTGATCGGCCTGTTCAGCTTCCTGCCGGCGCTGCTCCAGCAGTCGCTCGGGCTCTCCCCGCTGGCCACGGCCGGACTGTTCCTGCTCTGGTCCGGCCTGAGCTTCGTCGTCGCCCTCCAGGTCAAGCACCTGGCCGGCCGCGTCACCGCCCGCACCCAGCTCGCCCTGGGCTTCGTCCTGCACACCATCGCCATGGTCACGATGCTCGGCGCCATCGGCTCCGGCTCCTGGACCCGGCTGCTGCCCGGCCTGATCGTCGGCGGCATCGGCAGCGGCCTGCTCAACGGCGCGCTGCCGCTGCTCGCCGTCGATTCGGTGCCGCCGCAGCGGGCCGCGATGGGCTCCGGCGCGCAGCAGACCTTCCGCTACATCGGCTCCTGCGCCGGCGTGGCCCTGACCATCGCCATCGCCACGTCGGGCGGCAGCCTGGCCCGGGGCACGAACATCGCCCTGCTGGTGTCGGCGGGGCTGGCGGTGGCGGGCGCGGTGAGCGTGCTGGCGCTGCGGGAGCGGGCGTGAGCAGTGCGGGCATGACCGGACGTGCCCAGGCGCGGACGGGTGCGCGTCGGGCCCGGCTCACCTGGGCCGCATCGACACCAGCTTCCCCCAGACCACCAGCCGGTACCGGGAGGTGAACTCCGGGGTGCAGGTGGTCAGGGTGATGTAGCGGCCCGGCTCGACGTACCCGTACCCCGGCCGCACGAGCGAGCGCGGGACGGGCCGGACGACCGCCGCGTCCACGGGCGACGTGCGCGGCAGGATCCGGTCGACGTCGTACGTGTACGTCGCCGTCCGCGTCTCCACCTCGATGGCGTCCCCGCGCCGCAGCCGGGGCAGATGCCGGAAGGGCTCGCCGTGCGTGTTCCGGTGCCCGGCGAGCGCGAAGTTCCCGGCCCGGCCCGGCTGCGCGGTCCCGGGATAGTGGCCGACGTACCCCTTGTTCAGTACGTCCGCCTTGCTCACGCCCTCGGCGACGGGGACGCGCAGGCCCAGCCGGGGGACGGTGAGCACGGCGTACGCCTGGGACCGCCGGGGCAGGGCTGCGGGGGTGGACGGGCGCCGAGGGGCACGAGAGGCGCCGGGATCCCCGGTTCGCGCGGCGGAGGGCACGCCGGAACCGCCGGGAGAGCCGCCGGCGCCGTCCACCGTGGCGCCGGCCGCGCTCGTCGTACCGTCGTCGCCGGCCGTCGTACCGCCGCGCCACTCCCGCTCCAGCGCCGCCACCTTCCGCTCGGCGCCACGCCGGGCCTCCCGGTTGGTCCACCACATCTGGTGCGCGACCAGCAGCAGGAGGACCAGCCCGGCCGTCACGAGCACCTCGCCCCCGCTCCACAGCACCCGCCTGCGCCGGGCGCGCCGGCGCCGATCGCTGTGCCGTACGACCCGCACGCCCGCCGCAGCCCGCATCCGCGCCCACCTCCACCGGAGCCGCCCGCACGATAGGCGCACCGCCTCCAACTGGCCAGTGACACAAGGGCGGTGGTCCGGAGGCAGGCTTCTTCAACGGGTTTGAGAAAGGGCCGTCACAACCCTCGACAACGCCGTCCGGCACCCCCGATGCTTCCTGTGGCATGCCGGGGGGACGAGTCGGCACCGCTCCCAGGAACGCGGTGCCGGAGCCGCACGGAGAGGCAGCGAACGACCCATGATCCGACGCAGAACTCTGCTGGCCGCCGCGGGCGGCGGCCTCCTCGGCAGCGCGCTGGCCACGGGCACGGCCCGGGCGGACGCGACGATCGCCGTGAACCCGTCCACGACGTACGGCACCTGGGAGGGCTGGGGCACCTCCCTGGCCTGGTGGGCGAACGTCTTCGGCGCGCGGGACGACTTCGCCGACATCTTCTTCACCACCACGAACACCACGTACAACGGCACGTCCCTGCCCGGCCTGGGCCTGAACATCGCCCGCTACAACCTGGGCGCGTGCAGCTGGAACAGCGTGAACGGCGCGTCGATGGCCGTCTCCCCGAACATCCCCTCCTTCAAGCAGATCGAGGGCTACTGGCAGGACTGGACGAACGAGGACCCGGCGTCCGCCGCCTGGAAGTGGACGGCGGACGCCACCCAGCGGGCCATGCTGGTGAAGGCGGCCCAGCGCGGCGCGATCACCGAACTCTTCGCCAACTCCCCCATGTGGTGGATGTGTTCCAACCACAACCCGTCCGGCGCGGCCGACGGCGGCGACAACCTCCAGTCCTGGAACCACCGCCAGCACGCCTCCCACCTCGCCGCGGTCGCCCTGTACGCGAAGCAGCACTGGGGCGTGGACTTCGCCACGGTGGAGGCCTTCAACGAGCCCTCCTCGTCCTGGTGGACGGCGACCGGAACGCAGGAGGGCTGCCACATCGACGCGGGCGTGCAGGCGGCCGTACTGCCGTACCTGCGCAGCGAGTTGGACAAGCGCGGCCTGACGGGCACGCGGATCTCCGCATCGGACGAGACGAGCTACGACCTTGCCCGCACCACCTGGAACTCCTTCTCGGCCACGACGAAGGGCTACGTCGACCGGGTCAACGTCCACGGCTACCAGGGCTCTGGAGGCCGCCGCGACCTCCTCTACACGGACGTCGTCACCACGGCCGGCAAGGCCCTGTGGAACTCCGAGACCGGCGACGGCGACGCCACCGGCCTGACGATGGCGAGCAACCTCCTCTACGACTTCCGCTGGTTGCACCCCACCGCCTGGGTGTACTGGCAGGTGATGGACCCGAGCGCGGGCTGGGCGACGATCGCCTACGACCCGGGCACGCTCCAGCCGGGCGCGGTGCAGACGAAGTACTACGTCCTGGCCCAGTTCACCCGCCACATCCGCCCCGGCATGACGATCCTGGACACCGGCGTGAGCTATGCGGTGGCGGCCCTGGACCGGCCGGCGAAACGCCTGGTGATCGTCGCCGCGAACACCTCCTCCTCCGCCCAGACCCTGACCTTCGACCTCTCCCGCTTCACCGCCGTGACCGGCGGCTCGGGCGGCCTGGTCCCCCGCTGGAACACGGTCACCACGGGGGGCGACCGGTACACGGCCCGCTCGGACACCCGCCTGAACGGCACATCGGTGGCCGTCCCCTTCGCGGCGAAGTCGGTGCAGACGCTCCAGGTCGACGGTGTCACCGTGTGACGGGACTCGTCATCGCAGCGGCAGGGCGTCCTGGTAGCCGTTCGCCGGCCGCGGGACCCTCGTGACCGTGCGGGCGTCCAGCGCGACCGCCGCGGAGCCGGTGCCGAGCCGCCCGCCGGGGTGCCAGGTCCCCGTGACCGTCACCCATGTGTCGGCGGGCAGCTCGGGGCCGCCGTGGATCCGCACCTTGACCGACTGGGCGTCCGCGGCGCAGCAGTTGAGGATGATCCGGGTCAGCTCCCAGCCGCCGCGCGTGCCGGAGAGGGGCGTGACGAACCCGGTCATCCGGATCGTGCGCCCCTTGATGGCCTGCCCGCGGTCCTCCCGCACCCGGCTGGTGAAGTCGGAGAGGGTCATGGGCAGGGGCGAGGTGGCGGGCAGCGGCTCGAAGTCGCTGTCATGGGTGACGGCCTTCGCCGGCTGCCGGGCGGCGGTGTAGGCGCCGAGGGCGGGTGGGGCGTAGAGCAGCAGGCTGAGGGCGGGCAGGAGCAGCAGCCAGGAGACACGGGGCAGGCCCGAGTGGTCGTGCCCGTGACCGGTGCCGGCGTCGCCTCTGTCGAGGGCGGCGCTCGCGATCCCCAGCAGGAGCAGGACGGCCCCGGAGGCGATGAGCGGGAGCCGCATGCCCTCCTTGACGTAGCGCAGGCAGAGGTCGGTGAAGAGGGAGACGTGCAGCAGCCCGAGCCCGCAGAGGACGAGCAGCCCCGCCTGGAGCGACCGTTTCACAGACCCTCCCCCAGCCCCTCTCGCGTACCGGCTCACAGCAGCACCCCTCCGATCAGCGCGCTGCACGTGACGGCGACGACGACGGTCGCGGCGGAGAACCTGACCGCGAAGGCCCGCCCGAAGGTCCCCGCCTGGAGGGCGATGAGCTTCAGGTCGACCATGGGCCCGACCACCATGAACGCCAGCCGCGCGACCGGCGGGAACCCGGTCAGCGAGGCGGCCAGGAAGGCGTCGGCCTCGGAGCACACCGCGAGCAGCACGGCGAGCCCGGCCAGGAAGAGCACGGACAGCCAGGGCGCGGCGGCGAAGGTGTCGAGCACGGAACGCGGGACGGCCACGTTGAAGGTGGCCGCGGCCATGGCGCCGAGCACCAGGAACCCGCCGGCGTGCAGGAAGTCGTGCTGGAACCCGCGCCGGAACTCGTCCCACCGGCTGTGCCCGTGCTGGTGCCCGGTGTGCCGTACGACGGGCCTGAGCCACTCGGCCCGCCCGAACCGGAGCCACAGCCAGCCCATGACGACGGCGGTGGCGAGGGAGGCGAGCAGCCGGGCGAGCACCATGGCGGGGTTGCCGGGGAACGCGATGGCGGTGGCGGTGAGCACGACGGGGTTGATGGCGGGCGCGGAGAGCAGGAACGCGAAGGCGGCGGCCGGGTTCACCCCGCGGCCGATGAGACTGCCGGCGACCGGCACGGAAGCGCACTCGCACCCCGGCAGCACGACCCCCGCGACCCCGGCCACCGGTACGGCCAGCGCGGGCCGCCGGGGCAGGATCCTGTTGAACACGCCGTCCGGCACGAAGGCGTTGATCGCGCCGGACAGGGCCGTGCCGAGCAGCAGGAAGGGCAGGGCCTGCACGGTGACGGCCAGGCACACGGTCCGCCAGGCCTGCACGGCCGGGGCGTCGCCCCAGCGCCCGATGAGGAAGAGGAGGGTGCCGGGCACGACGGCGGCCCCGAGGAGCAGGACCGGCCAGTGCCGGGGCGGCGCGGGGGTGTCAGCCCCCTCCCCGACGCCGGCCGGACGATCGTCCTCGACCAGCACTCCCGCCTTCTGCATGCCGACTCCGCGTGTAGACGTCGGGACAGAAGATATCCAGACGTGCGTACCGGCGGGGCGGCCCCCTCCTCGGCAGCCCTCCGCGCCTCACTTTTGTCGCGTCCCGGCAGTACGGTGTCCCCCATGCGCCCCGACACGCCTGCCGAGAACGTCGACCACACCGCCGAAGCGGCACGCCTGGAGCGGACCGCCGGCCTGTATCCCGAGGACGCCGAGACCCTCCTCCTGCGGGCGGCGGCCCACCTGGAGCTGTCCGGCGACCGCCCCGCGGCGACCACGCTCTACGACCGCCTGCTGTCGTCCGCCGACGGGCTGGACAACCCCGCCCTGGTCCGCGCCCTGAAGGCGTCGAACCTGTGGGAGTACGGCCATGAGGCCGAGGCCAGGGCGATCATCGAGGGCATCCGCGCGACTGCGCCCCGGGACCCGGCCCCGTGGGTGATCGTGGCGGAGGCCCTGGAGTCCCACGACGAGCTGGAGGCGGCGGCGAAGACGTTCAGCGAGGCCGCCGACCTCCTGCTGCCGGACGCGTCGGAGGAACCCCCTCCCGCGACCCACCCCCTCCTCTACGGCCGCCACCGCGTCCGCCGCATGCTGGGCCTGCCGCACGACGACCGGGACACTCTCGCGGACACCCTGCACACGTCCCCGGTCTCCCTGGACGAACTCCACGACCCCAAGCGCGTGTGGTCGCTGGGCTCGGACAACCCGGCGGAACTGGCGGCGGAGATCTCCCGCCTCCGCGCCGAACTGGGCGCCTACCGCGAGGCCCTCTCCCGCCCGTTCCCGGTCGCGGTCCTGCACTGGCCGGCCCCGGAACTCTCCGAGCTCCTGTCGGCGTACCCCGCCCTGTCGTCGGAGTACCCGTCCCACACCGACCACTTGGCGACCATAGAGTCCTCCCTGCGCGAGCTGTCCGCCTCGGGCACGGCCAACCTGGGCATCGTCACGGGCACGGTCCCGTCCTACGAGGCGTTCGCGGCATCGGAGGGCTCGTCCCCGTCGGACCCGACCCTGCTGCCCCAGTACGCGACGACGCTGGCGGCACGGGGGCGGGCGGTGGCTTGGCCGCCGGGGAGGGGGGCTTCTTGCTGGTGTGGGTCGGGCGGGGCGTACCAGGAGTGTCACGGGGTGGACTAGCGGCTCAACCACCACTCGCGGTGGTAGCGGACGTAATCCAGGTGGATCTTGTGCTTCCGGTGCCGCTTGAGCTTCGGCCGAACGTCCACGCCGAAAGCTCCTGCCCGTACGACAATCGACCAGTCGTCCTCGATGACGATGGCGCCTATGTCTAGGCGGACGTGACAGTTCGGGCAGAGGCAGAGGACGTTCGGCTCGACGTCAGGGCCCCTGTGCGGCTTGCTCAGGGGTCGAATGTGGGCGCCTTCGCTGTACGGCTTGCTGTCCGGGCCAAGCAGGCGAAGGCCGCACACTTGGCACTCTCCGTCATGCAGCCTTTTCACGTTCCGTATCACTGCGTCGTCCCGAACCAGACGCTGCACGCGGGCAGTCCGTGCCTGAGGGAACTTCTCACCCGAGGGCGGCTCCTCCTCGGCGTCCCCGGCCTCCTCTTCGGGCTCGTCCTCGGCGCCTTCGTCGTCTCCCTCCTCCTCGGGCACCTGCTCCTGCCGTTCCAGCAAGTCGGCGATCTGGCGCTCCAGGGAAGTCGGATCTTGCCTGTCTTCAGGAAGACGCTTCAGATCGAACTGGCAGATCTCGACAGGCGTACCGTCGGGGGCCGGGGACTGTGCGATGGCGGTACGGATGTCCGTGACCAGGTATAGGCCGTCATACCTGTAGCAGTCGATCGGCGAGTACCGCTTGTCCCCCTTCCAACCGCGGATGACCCGAACGGGATGGCCGCGTTCGTAACTTCGCTTCAAAGCGGCATTGTCCGCATAGTCCCAGGACTGGCTGCGCCGGAGCCTTGGCACGCCCTTGACCTTGTACTTGTCCACGTCCGGTGAGGCTCCCGTGTAGCGGATGCTCTCCCAGTCGTCGTGATCGTCCTCATACCCCCCGTGCAGGACGATGGCGTCCGCGATCCGAGTGCCGTCCTTGTCTACGAGTGTTGAGATGCCCCTGACCGTGTCGCTGTGCAGGTTGTTGCGCTTCACCTGTCTCCGTCGGTGAAACTCCGCGCCTGGAGCGATGCCATCGATGTGACCGATCCTTTGTTCTCCCACGGGCGCCATACTGAACGGAATCGATCACTTGTGTCACTCCAGATTCGCAGTTTGACGCGAACACGGGCTGTCAGTGGTCCCTGTTACAACTGGTCGTACCGCGAGGGACTAAGGGGGCGGGCGTGACGCAGTCAGAGCAGGCGCAGCCAGTGGCAGGGGTGTACGAGGAGCTTGTCACCCGTCGACTGCGAGACCACTTGCAGCAGTTGGGAGCAGCCGGCTGGAGAGCGGTGGATGCGGAAGTCAGTGAAGAGTCCACTCCACACGTGCTCGCCCGCCACATCAGCGAAGCGGTACGCATTCGGCTGAGCCAACTCCCGCATGACAAGCAGGTCAACGCGGCCAACGCGATCCTGCGCTCGCTGGTCTCCCACACTCCTGACCCCGAGGTGGGCGAGGTGGTCGACACGATCGCTGATGGCCCTCGGCAACTGCTCGCGCTGGCCGAGCAGGAAGCTCCAGGTGTCTACGCCATGCGCCCGCTGACCCCGTTGTCCGAGACAGCACTGATCACCAACGCTCCGGATGACCCAAGTCTCGGGACCGAACTGAGGGCGGAGTTGGCCACGGCAGACCGCATCGACCTGCTCTGTGCCTTCGTGAAGTGGTACGGCATCAGGGTCCTTGAAGACTCGCTTCGTGCGGCGAAGGACCGCAAGGTGCCCATCCGGGTGATCACCACCACATACATGGGCGCCACTGATCGGTTTGCCCTCGACCGCCTGGTCCGCGAGTTCGGCGCCGAAGTCAAAGTCAATTACGAGATCCGGTCCACCCGACTGCACGCCAAGGCATGGCTGTTCCGTCGCAATACCGGCTTTGATACGGCGTACGTCGGCAGCTCGAACCTCTCGAAGAGCGCGCTGCTCGACGGCCTGGAGTGGAACGTACGGTTGGCATCCGTTGCCACTCCCAAAGTGCTGGAGAAGTTCGAAGCAACCTTCGATGCCTACTGGGCCGACCCTGCCTTCGAGACGTACGACCCCGACCGTGACGGTGAACGACTCACTGAAGCACTGGCCCACGCAGGCGGCACGGGTAAAGCCGGCGAGCTCAAGATCAGCCTGTCCGGTCTTGAAGTCCACCCGCTCCCCCATCAAAAGGACATGCTGGAGCGGCTTCGCGTAGAGCGCGAGATTCGAGACCACCACCGCAACCTCCTGGTCGCCGCAACAGGTACCGGCAAGACGGTCATGGCAGCCCTGGACTACCGGAACCTGCGCAATGCCGTTGGTGGGAAACTCCCGCGGCTACTCTTCGTCGCCCATCGCAAGGAGATCCTGAAACAGTCACTGCGGACGTACCGCGAGGTACTGGACGACGCCTCCTTCGGCGAGTTGCTGTTCAACGGCCAAGAGCCCCGCGACTGGACGCACGTGTTCGCCAGCGTCCAGTCCCTCAACCTCCGCCGGTTGGAGCAACTTGCACCCGACCACTTCGACATCATCGTCATCGACGAGTTCCACCATGCAACAGCGGACACCTACCGGCGGGTACTCGAACACTTCCAACCCACCGAGCTCCTGGGTCTGACGGCCACTCCTGAGCGGATGGATGGCCGGAATGTGCAAGACGAGTTCTTCAACGGACGTATCGCAGCAGAGCTGCGGCTCTGGGAGGCTCTCGAGAACGACCTCCTGTGCCCGTTCCACTACTTTGGACTACCCGACGGCACCGATCTGACGACGGTGAGCTGGCGATCAGGCAGCTACGAGCGAGAGCAACTGGGCAGTCTCTACACGGGTGATCATGCGCGGGCTCGCATCGTCATCAAACAGGTCCGGGACAAGATCTCCAACCCCGCTGCGATGCGCGCCCTCGGCTTCTGTGTGACCAAGGCGCATGCGCGCTTCATGGCCGAGTGCTTCCGTCAAGCAGGGCTTCAAGCGGCGCATCTCGACAGTGAGTCGGCCCCCGAGGTCCGCGAGCGAACCTTGGAGGACCTGAAGGCCGGCCGCATCCAGGTCATTTTCTCCGTGGACCTGTTCAATGAGGGGCTGGACATCCCAGACGTCGACACGCTGCTTCTGCTCCGCCCGACCAGCAGCGCGACCGTCTTCCTTCAACAGCTTGGACGCGGCCTGCGTCGCACCCCGCACAAGCCCGTGCTCACCGTGCTCGACTTCATCGGGCAGCACCGGGCCGAATTCCGCTTCGAAGAGCAATTCCGTGCTCTCACGAACCTCTCTCGCAACCGCCTTGTCGACAACATTGAGCGAGACTTTCCCCAGTTGCCCTCGGGGTGCCAAATCATCCTCGAAGGCAAGTCGAAGGATCTCGTTCTCGACAATATCCGCACCCAGCTCAAGGCCACGATCACCACGTTGGCCAAGGAGGTCCGGGACTACAGCACGCCCACGTTGGCAGAATACTTGCGTGAGAGCCGGCGGGAGATCCACGAGCTTTACAAGAGTGACAGCTCTTGGACCAAGGTGCTCCGCAGGGCAGGAAAGATCACTGAGCCCGCTCCGCCCGGGGAAGAGGAACTCCTCAAGCGCGTCCACGCCTTCCTCCACGTCGACGACCCCGAACGCGCCAAGGCCTACCGCCGCCTACTGCGGAATGACGCCCCTGACTACGACTCGCTGTCCCCCGCCGACCAGATGTACGCCCGCATGCTGTTCTTCAACCTCTGGGACAAGGCAGGTGGCTTCGCCAGTTACCAGGAAGGCCTGCGATCCCTCCATGACCAGCATGCATTCCGCCGCGAACTGCGCGAGGTCCTGTCGTACGTCATCGACCGGACGGATCATTACCCCATCACGCTGGAGGGTCCCCTCAGTCACCTTCCGCTGAAAATCCACAGCGCGTACAACCGATCCGAAGTCTTGACAGCTCTCAGCCTCGCACGTCTGGGCGGCCAAATGCCGGGCGTCTTCAGTCAAGGTGTCACCTGGGTCGAGAACATCGCCACGGATGCACTCCTCATCACCTTGGAGAAGAACGAACGAGACTTCTCACCCAATGTGCGCTACAAGGATTACGCGATCAGCCCCACGCGCTTCCACTGGGAATCACAGAACAGCACATCGGAGAGCTCAGCGACAGGACAGCGCTACCAAGAGCACGCTGAACGAGGAAGTCACGTCCTACTGTTCCTGCGCCGCTACAAGGAGACCAGCATCAGGAAGGCTGCCCCTTGGATGTTTCTGGGTCCCGCTTCCTATGCGGAGCACTCGGGAAGCAAGCCGATGGCGATCATCTGGGATCTCCATCATGAGCTGCCAGCGGACGTGTGGACTTACTCCTCGATCGCCGCGGGTTAAACCACTCAGGCTCTCCCACACGAGGTCGGCAGGGACGGCGGGCGCCGCGTGCGGTGGCGGCGCCCGGTGTCCTCGTAAGGTCTAGACCGTAGGTGCCAGATCCGCCCGCCCGAACAGCAAGGCGTAGCCCGGAGGGAGTTGGTCCAGGACTCGGGTGGTCAGTGATTCGCCGACGCGGGCTGACAGGACGCTCAGGACCGAGCTGACGTCCCAGCGGGCCGTCGCGGGGGTCGAGCCCTCGATGCGGGTGGCCACCGACTCCACGAACTCGCGGGCCGTCAACGGGTGGGTCGCGGGGATCTGCGAGGCGATCACGCGGCCGGCCTCCCGGGGGAGGGCCTGGGCCAGGGCCACGCGTTCGTCGCCGGTGACGTGGCCGCCGAGGGCCGACAGGACGATGCGCGTGACGCGTTCCGCCTCCGCCCTCGTCGGGTACTGACCCGCGTCTCGCACCGCCTCGGTCAGCTCCAGCCAGTCGGTGTCCTGCGTCTCGTCCTTGGTGCGCGGGCGCAGGGACGGGGCGGGGATGGTGGTTCTGGGCTGCGGGGTCGTCACGGTCATCGTGCTGGCTCCTCCTCCGGGACGCTTCGGGGCACCGGAAGCCCGGTACCCCGTAATGCAGCGGACATGGGCGGGAGTTCGGCCAATGTGCGGCATGGGCTGCATGGACTGCTTGGGCTCCATGCGCTGCATGGGCTGCATGGGCTGCATGGGCTGCTTCGGCTGCATGTGCGTGCCGTGCGCTTCCGTGCCCCGCCGCCGGCGTGGCGTACGGGGCACGTGTTTGTCCTGCGTCGCGAGCGGCATCTGCCTCCTGCCGTCACACGGCCTGTGCGGCGGCCTCAGCCGCTGATCTCCTTGCGGTCGCCGCCCCCGCCGGTGATCTGGATGCGGCGCGGCTTGGCCTGCTCGGCCACCGGGATGCGCAGGGTCAGGACGCCGGCCTCGTACGAGGCGTCGATGCGGTCCGTGTCGAGCGTCTCCCCCAGGAACAGCTGGCGGGTGAACGTACCCGTGGGCCGTTCGGCGACCAGCATCTCCGCGTCCTCGGGGGCGGGGCTGCGCCGCTCCGCGCGGACGTTGAGGACATTGCGCTCGACGTCGAGTTCGATCGTCTCCGGGTCGATGCCCGGGAGGTCGAAGTGGACCAGGAACTCGTCGCCGGAACGGTAGGCGTCCATCGGCATCGCGGACGGACGGGGGTTCGCGCCGAACAACTGCTGCGTGAGCCGGTCGAAATCCCGGAACGGATCCGTACGCATGAGCATCACAGGTCACTCCTTCCATCAGGGGCTGGTGTGCGATGCCCTACGACTTCTTATATAACTCTCCGCCGAAAACTTGACAAGCCTCGACTCAGGTTCGACCCGGGTCGGATTCGCCCACCCACCTGCGCGTCCGTCTCGGGCCGGCGTTAGCCTCGGGCCAGACCCAATGGCAGTGAAACGGACACGAGGAGGCCACCATGGCCACAGTTCCCAGCGCGGTCGTCGCCGCCACCGGGCTCGTCGGCGGTTACGGCGTCGCCCGCTGGACCAAGAAGCGACAGCTCGGCGGGGCCGTCCTGGCCGTCGCCGGCGCCGCGGCCGCCCAGCAGTGGCGCACCCGCGCCGGCGGGAAGGCCGCGGGCGCGCTGACCGCCGCCTACGTCGCCGCGTTCGCCGGCTCCCACCCCCTGGCCAAGAAGGTCGGCGCCTGGCCGTCCGTCCTCGGCGTCGCCGGCGCCGTCGCCCTCGCCTCCTGGGCCGTCGCCGACCGCAAGACCGCCTGAGCCCCCCTCTTCACGACACCCTCTCCCCCGCCCGGAACGCCCTCCGGTACGCCTGCGGGCTCGTCCCCACCACCCTCCGGAAGCGTTCCCGGAAAGCCGTCGGTGAGCCGAAGCCCGTCTGGACGGCGATGCGTTCCACCGGGTACGGGGTGGTCTCCAGCAGGTGCTGGGCCCGCCGTACCCGCGCCCGGTGCAGCCACTGGAGAGGTGTCGTACCGGTCTGCTCCCTGAAGCGGCGGTTGAGGGTACGGGTGCTCATGCCGGCCTTCGCCGCGATCTCGGCCAGCGTCAGATCCTGGTCGCAGTGGTCCTCCAGCCAGGCCAGCAGGGGCTCCAGGGTGGTGCCGGCGGGGGCCGGAGGCAGGTCGTGGACGATGAACTGGGCCTGACCGCCCTCGCGTTCCAGGGGCATCACTGACATCCGGGCCGCGTGCGCGGCGACCGCCGAGCCGAAGTCCTTGCGGATCATGTGCAGGCACATGTCCAGGGCGGCCGCGGCGCCCGCCGACGTCAGGAACTGGCCGTTGTCGACGTACAGGACGTTCGGGTCGACCGTCACCGCCGGGTGGCGCCGGGCCAGGTCCGGGGCCGCGACCCAGTGGGTCGTCGCGCGCAGACCGTCCAGCAGGCCCGTCGCCGCGAACAGGAACGCGCCCACGCAGACCGACGCGATCCGGGTGCCGTTCGCCGCCGCCGCGCGCAAGGCCTCGGCGACCCCGGGCGGCAGCGTCTCCGGAGGCTGTGCCACCCCGGGCAGGATGATCGTGTCGGCCTCCGCCAGCGCCTGAAGGCCGTAGGGCGCCCGGACCGTGAAGGCGCCCGCGCTCACCTCCTCCCGCACCGAGCACACCCGCACCCGGTACGGCTCCCGGCCGTCGGGCAGTCGTGCCCAGCCGAAGGTGTCGATGGGTGCGGAGAGATCGAACGGGATGACGCCGTCCAGCGCCAGTACGGCCACCGTATGCATGGCAGGAAGGTAGCGGTACGACGGCTTCTCGCCAACCGGCGCCCAGCAGCGGGGAAGGGCGGCGCTCCACCCGGCCACCCGCTGGCCGGAACCCGTCGAACCCTGGCAATCTCGCCACTTCTGCAAGATCCCGGCGCCCTCTACCGTCCCCCCGTGACCAAGTTCCTCCTCGCCGTCCACGTCATCGCCGCGATCCTCGCCATCGGTCCCGTCGCCGTCGCCGCCAGCATGTTCCCGCCGGCCGCCCGCCGCGCCCTGACCACCGGGCCCGGCGACGACAGACACGGCCACGGCACCCCCGACCCCACCGCCACCCTGGCCGTGTTCCACCGCATCTGCCGCGTCTACGCCGTCGTCGGCGTCGTCGTCCCCGTCTTCGGGTTCGCCACCGCGAGCGAGATGGGCGTGCTCGGCAGCGCCTGGCTGATCGCGTCGATCGTCCTCACCGCCCTCGCCGCCCTCGTCCTCGCCGCGCTGATACTGCCCGCCCAGTCCGCGCTCCTCGAAGGGAGCGCGGGGACCGGACGGACCGCCCGGCTCGCCATGGTCACCGGGCTGTTCAACCTGCTGTGGGCCGCCGTGACCGTCCTGATGATCGTCCGGCCCGGCTCCACGACCGGCGCCTGACGGTCACGGCCTGCTCGCCGCCGGCGGCGGCGTGGGACCAGGGCCCTGCGAACCCGGCGTACCCCGGGACGGCCGGGCACCCTGGGCCGCCGCCTTGGCCCGGCCGGCCACCGCCGTCAGCGGACGGGCGATGTCCTCCAGGGAGCGCCGTTCGGCCCGCACCGCCAGGAACGCGGCGACCAGCCCCGCCGCGCACATCAGCGCCGCGCCGATGCAGAAGGCGAGGACGGTGTCACCGACCCGGCCCGTGCCCGTGAGGTCGGCGAACAGCAGCGGGCCGCTGATGCCGCCGGCCGCGGTGCCCAGGGCGTAGAAGAACGCGATGGACATCGCCCGCGTCTCCATCGGGAAGATCTCCGACACCGTGAGGTAGGCGCTGGAAGCGCCCGCCGAGGCGAAGAACAGCACCGCGCACCAGCAGGCGGTCAGCGTGCCCGCGCTCAGCGCGCCCCGGTCGAACAGCCAGGCCGTGCCGAAGAGCAGCAGGCCCGAGAGCAGGTAGGTGGAGGAGATCATCACCCTGCGGCCGACCGTGTCGAACAGCTTGCCCAGCAGCAGCGGGCCACAGAAGTTGCCGACCGCGATCACCGCGAAGTAGTAACCGGTGTGGCCGGAGGGCACGTCGAAGAACTTGGTCAGGATCGCGCCGAAGCCGAAAGTGATCGCGTTGTACAGGAACGCCTGGCCGATGAAGAGGGAGAAGCCGAGCACCGCCCGCCTCCGGTAGCGGCCGAACACCGTACGGGCGATCTCCATGAACGACACGCTCTTGCGCTGGTGGATCTCCAGCTCCCCCTCGGGCGCGGGCAGCCGCTCGCCCCGCTCCTCCTCCACCCGGCGTTCGATGCCGGAGACGATCTCCTCCGCCTCCCGGTCCCGGCCGTGGATCAGCAGCCACCGCGGACTCTCCGGGACGTGCCGCCGTACGAGCAGGATGACCAGCGCGAGGACCGTGCCGAGCGCGAACGTCAGGCGCCAGCCGACGTCCTTCGCCAGCAGGCCGGTGTCGAGCGCGACGATCGACAGCAGGGAACCGCCGACCGCGCCCAGCCAGAAGCTGCCGTTGATGATCAGGTCCACCCGGCCGCGGTAGTCCGCCGGGATCAGCTCGTCGATCGCGGAGTTGATGGCCGCGTACTCACCGCCGATGCCGAAGCCGGTCAGGAAGCGGAAGAGGAAGAACCACCAGGCCTCCCAGGACACGGCCGTGAGCGCCGTCGCCGCCAGGTACACCGCCAGCGTGATCATGAAGAGGTTCTTGCGGCCGAACCGGTCGGTCAGCCGGCCCCAGAACAGGGCGCCCGCGCAGGCACCCGCCACATACAGCGCGGCGGCGACGCCGGTGACCTGACCGGAACTGATCGCCAGGCCGCTGCCGGGCTCCGACAGCCGGCTGGCGATGTTGCCGACGACCGTGACCTCCAGGCCGTCCAGGATCCACACGGTTCCCAGACCGATCACGATCGTCCAGTGCCAGCGGGACCAGGGCAGGCGGTCGAGTCGGGCGGGGATGTCGGTGGTGAGGGTCCGGCCGGTGCCGGCCTCGGCTGTGCTCATGGGCGCTCCCTCCGCGTCGAAGGACGGGATAACGGGTGCCCTGGCCCACGCGGAACAGTCCGGTCAGGCCCCCAGCCAGCGCGAGACGCTGTAGATCAGCAAGCCGGCCAGAGAGCCCACCACCGTGCCGTTGATACGGATGAACTGCAGGTCACGACCGATGTGCGCCTCGATCTTGCGGGTGGTGTGCTCGGCGTCCCAGCCCGCCACCGTGTCCGTGATCAGCGACGTGATCTCCTTGCGGTACGTCGTCACGACGTGCACCGCGGCACCCTCCACCCAACTGTCGACCTTGTCCTGCATCTTCGGCTCGGTCGCCATCCGCGTGCCCAACGACAGCAGCGCGGCCCGCACCCGCGTCCGCAGCTCGCTGCGCTCGTCCTCCGCCGCCGCCACGATCATCGACCGTACGGCCGTCCACACGGACGCGATCAGGTCCTGCACCTCACCCCGGCCCAGCACCTCGCCCTTGAGCCGCTCCACCCGCGCCCGGGTGTCCGTGTCGGACTGGAGATCGGAGGCGAAGTCGGTGAGGAAACGGTCCAGCGCGCCGCGCGCCGGATGCGAGGGCATGTCCCGCATCTCCGTGACGAACCGCAGCAGCTCCTTGTAGACCCGCTCCCCCACCTTCCGGTCCACGAACCGCGGCGTCCACCCGGGCGCACCGCCCTCCACCGCCACCATCACGTCGTCCCGGTGCAGCACCAGCCAGTCGTGCGCACGGGCCACCACCAGGTCCACCACCCGCCGGTGCCCGCCGTCGGCGACGATCCTCTCCAGCGTCTTGCCCAGACCCGGGGCGATCTCCTGCGCGTTCGCCCGCCGGGTGATCGCCTCACCGACGACCGCCTGCACATCGGAGTCCCGCAACACCGTCAGCGCGCCCCGCAGCGCCGTCGCCAGCTCGGCCGTCACCCGGTCCGCGTGCTCCGGCTCGGCCAGCCACGCCCCGAGCCGGCTACCGATGCCCACCGCGCGCAACCGCTGCCGAACGACGTCCTCGGAAAGGAAGTTCTCACCCACGAACTCGCCCAGGGAGACGCCGAGCTGGTCCTTCTTCGTGGGGATGATCGCGGTGTGCGGAATGGGCAGCCCGAGCGGATGCCGGAAGAGAGCCGTGACCGCGAACCAGTCGGCGAGCGCACCGACCATGCCCGCCTCGGCCGCCGCCGCCACATAGTCCGTCCACACCCCGGCGCCCGCGTTCCCGGCCGTCTTCGCCACGACGTAGACCACCGCGACGAACAGCAGCATGCCCGTCGCCGTGAGCTTCATCCGGCGTACCCCGCGCCGGCGCTCCTCGTCCGCCGGGGTGAACGCCGTCATCGTCTTGTACGACGCGACCCGCCCCGGTGTTCCCGTTTCGGTAGGTTCCATCAGCTCCACCCGTTCGGTGATCCCGCACACAATTGTCCCTTCCTGACCGACTCCCGGAACGGAACAGGAGTTCCCGGCGTCTGTCTGGAGGGGAGTCGTGGCAGGGTCCTGTCAGTTCTCCCCACCCCATGTCGCATCATGGGTGAGCAAGATCGGAGCCCCCGGCTCCCATCTGTCGAGGAGAACAACACAAGCGTGACCAAGCGTCATGGTTATGCCGTCCTGAGCGCGCTCGTCGCCCTGGTCGCAGCCCTGTCCGCCGCCATATACCTCACCGTCGCCACCGACGACGGCACCCCGCGCGGCACCCTTACCGACAACCGCCCCCACCGGGACCCCAACGCCGCCCCCGCCTCCACCGGCACCTGGGTCGGCGCCTGGGCCACCGCCCCCGTCGGCGGCGAACCCGGCACCGAGACGACCGGCCTCGCGGGCCGCTCCGTCCGCAACGTCGTCCACACCAGCACCGGCGGTACGAGTGCCCGCGTCACACTGTCCAATCTCTACGGCCAGTCCGCCCTCACCATCAGCCACGCCTCCCTCGCCCTCTCCCTGGGCGACGACAGCGCGGCCGCCGACGCGGAAACGATGCGGCGCCTCACCTTCAACGGCGCCCCCAGCGTGGTCATACCCGCCGGCGCGCAAACCGTCAGCGACACCGTACGCATCACCGTCCCGCACGGCGCCGACGTCCTGATCACCACCTACTCCCCCACCCCCTCCGGCCCCGTCACCTACCACCCCCGCGCCCGGCAGATCTCGTACACCGCCACCGGCGACCACACCGAGGACGCCACCGGCACCCCCTACACCGGACAGACCCCCTACTGGCGGTACGTCACGGCCCTCGACGTACTCAGCAACGAGGCCACCGGCACCGTCGTCGCCTTCGGCGACTCCATCACCGACGGCGTCACCTCCACCACCGGCGCCAACCACCGCTGGCCCGACATACTCTCCGGCCGGCTGCGCAGCGCCCTGCAAGACGGACGGCAACTGCCGCGCTACAGCGTCGTCAACGAAGGCATCAGCGGCAACCAGGTCCTCGCCGACGGCCTCGGCCGGCCCGCCGAGAACCAGAGCGGCCTCGACCGCTTCGGCCGGGACGCGCTCTCCCGCCCCAACGTCAAGGTCGTCGTCATCGACCTCGGCGTCAACGACATTCTGCGCAACCGCCGGCTCGCCGACGCCGACCGCATCGTCACCGGCCTGCGCACGCTCGCCCGCCAGGCCCACGCCCGCGGCCTGAAGGTCGTCGGCGCCACCCTGATGCCGTTCCAGGGCCACCGCGGCTACACCCCCGCCCGGGAAGCCGTACGGCAACAGATCAACGCCCAGATCCGGGCCGGCGGGGTCTACGACGCGGTCGTCGACTTCGACAAGGCCCTCCGGGACCCCTACGACCCGCGCCGGCTGCGCCCCGAGTACGACTCCGGCGACCACCTGCACCCCAGCGACCTGGGCTACCGCACCATGGCCGAGGTCTTCGACCTGCGCACCCTGAACGGCGCGGGCCAGGCGGAACTGTGACCGGACGGCGAGGAATACTGGCGGGCATGACCCGCTTGATCCTCGCCACCCGCAACGCCGGAAAGATCACCGAGCTGAGGGCGATCCTCGCCGAAGCCGGGCTCCCCCACGAACTCGTCGGCGCGGACGCCTTCCCGGACGTCCCCGACGTCGAGGAGACCGGCGTCACCTTCGCCGAGAACGCCCTGCTCAAGGCACACGCCCTCGCCCGGGCCACCGGACTGCCCGCCGTCGCCGACGACTCCGGCCTGTGCGTCGACGTCCTGAACGGCGCCCCCGGCATCTTCTCCGCCCGCTGGGCCGGCCGCCACGGCGACGACAAGGCCAACCTCGACCTGCTGCTGGCCCAGCTCTCGGACATCGCCGACGAACACCGCGGCGCCCACTTCGCCTGCGCCGCGGCCCTCGCCCTGCCGGACGGCACGGA
Source organism: Streptomyces flaveolus (assembly GCF_000716535.1). Taxonomy (GTDB): domain Bacteria; phylum Actinomycetota; class Actinomycetes; order Streptomycetales; family Streptomycetaceae; genus Streptomyces; species Streptomyces flaveolus_A. The sequence goes on from NZ_JNWV01000012.1 coordinate 53,034, forward strand.
GCGGGTGGTGGAGGGACAGCTGCGCGGCACCCTGCGGCACGCCCCCGCCGGCACGAACGGCTTCGGCTACGACCCGATCCTCCAGCCCGACGGCGAGACGCGGACGTGCGCGGAGCTGAGCCCGGAGGAGAAGAACGCGATCAGCCACCGCGGCAAGGCGTTCCGGGCGCTGGTGCCGGTGGTGCGGGAGCTGTTGCGCTGAGAGAGGCCGAGGGGGCCGCCCAGCCGGACGACCCCCTCACACGTGCGGCCGGTGGGACTCGAACCCACACGGGATTTCTCCCACGGGCACCTAAAACCCGCGCGTATCGCCTATTTCGCCACGGCCGCCCCAAAACGGACTATTTGTTTACAGGCCGTTTTGCCTCGCTCAGTGTACGGGGCCGCGCCTTTCGCCGTGCGCCCCCTCGGCACCAGGTACTCGTGACCGCGTGGCAGTTGGGACAGAGCAGCCGGAGATTCTCACGCCGGTCGTCGCTCCAGTCACCGTCGATGTGGTCGACCTCCAGCGTCATCGGCTGCCCGCACCACTGCGGTCCTACGCCGCACTCGGCGCACTCCTCCGGTACGCCCACCTCGCGGAGCGCACGGCGCAGGAGGTGGGTTCGCGTCCGGCGCCGGCCGTCGTGCTTGACCAGGATGTCCTCGGGGCGCCTGGCGCGGTCCGTGCGGGTCTTGCCGCGTTGGTGCGCCTGCCCCAGGAAGTGGGCGGTCGAGATGCCCTCCTCGGCGACCCACTGCCGAAGCAGCGCGCGCTGCGTACCGGTATCCGGCCGTCCGAGGCGGCGTAGCGTCTCTGCGATGGAGATCGACTCGGTGACCGCCGCACGCAGTTCCCGGTGCGCGGGGCTGCCATGACTGCCGGAGTCGGAGAAGTGGGAGATGTCGGCCCCGCTGCTCATACGGCGCCGCCCCGGGAACGGCCCTTGCCGCGGCCTCGGTAATTGTCCGTGATCGAGTGACAGTTGGGACAGAGGAACCGCAGGTTCTCGATCCGGTTGTTCCGCCAGTCCCCGTCGATGTGATCGACCTCCAGCGGGAGCGGACGACCCCTCCACTCCGGCCCCGTACCGCAGCGGGCACAGCGCTCCTGCCGGCCCACGGCCGTCATCGCCCACTTGAGCCGGTCGCTGGGAATGCGCCGGTCCTGGCCGGCCGGTTGTTCCACGAGCAGGGCCTCCGGCGTGCGGGCGCGCCAGGGTTTCCCTCGCCGGGTCGGCAGCTGGAAGTGCGAGGTGTCGATGCCGTACGCCTTGATCCTGCGGCTGATGTGCGTGTGATGGCCGCCGACGACCTCCAGGCCGAGGTGGCGCAGCACCTCGCACATGTTCGTGGAGGCAGCCACGGCCCCTTCAAGCCGCTCCCGCGTCCACTTCACCCCCTCCCGCTCGAAGTGCGAGACGTCCACCCCGAACTTCTTCATCCGCCCGAGCACGTACCGCCGTGTCGGACTCCTCGGATCCACCCCCAGCCTCTCCAACGCCTCCGACAACGTCCTCGCTCCGCGAGCCGCCTCTTGCAGCCGCTCCCTCGTGTACGCGCCGGCCCCCATCGAGCCCCCTCCGCTCCGGGCGTGCGTTCGTCGCCCGTACGGGATAACGAACCGTTTATCGGACAGTCACGCCCGGAATCATGGAAAACGGCCCGCGCCGGGGGCTCCCGGGGCGGGCCGTGCGTAGGGCGGGCGGGGTCAGATGCCCAGGTCCTTGATGATCTTCGCCACGTGGCCGGTGGCGCGGACGTTGTAGAGGGCGCGTTCGACCTTGCCCTCCTCGTCCACGACGATCGTGGAGCGGATGACGCCCATGTAGGTCTTGCCGTAGTTCTTCTTCTCGCCGTAGGCGCCGTAGGCCTCGGTGACCATCTTGTCCGGGTCGGCGAGGAGGGTGATCTTCAGGGACTCCTTGTCGCGGAACTTCGCCAGCTTCTCCGGGCTGTCGGGGGAGATGCCGATGACGTCGTAGCCGGCGCCGGCCAGCAGCTCCAGGTTGTCCGTGAAGTCGCAGGCCTGCTTGGTGCAGCCGGGGGTCAGGGCGGCCGGGTAGAAGTAGACGATGACCTTGCGGCCCTTGTGGTCCGAGAGGGACACCTCGGTGCCGTCGGCGTCGGGGAGGGTGAAGGCGGGGGCCACGTCCCCCGGCTGGAGTCGCTCGCTCATCGGGCCAGCCTAACCGGGGGGCCTTGCGGTGCGGCGCGGACCGGAGCTGACAAACTGTTCGGAACAGCATCAGCAGACTTCGGAGGCCGTACGGTGGCGGACACGTCGGACACCAGAACCCCGGCGCAGATCGAGGCGGACATCAAGCGCCGCCGTGAAGTGCTGGCCGAGACGCTCGACGAGATCGGGGTGCGGGTGCATCCGAAGACCATCGTCGGCGATGCGAAGGCCAAGGTCATCGCCAACGTCGACCACACGGTCGGACGGGCGTACGTGCAGGTCAACCGCGTCGTGAGTGAGGTACGGGCACAGCTCGTGAACGATCAGGGGGCGCCGCGTCTGGAGCGGGTGGTGCCCGTCGCGCTGGTCGTCGTGGGGGTCGTGGGGCTGCTCGCCCTCGGGGCCCGGCGGCGCAGGGACTGACCAGGACAGGTAGGTTCGAGCCGTGAGCGCCAACAGAAACGAGCACAGCACTCCCCACCACGACAAGCTGCCCATCCGGATGCTGCACGACCGGGTTCTCGTGCGGCAGGAGACCGGTGAGGGCGAGCGGCGGTCGGGGGGCGGCATTCTGATTCCCGCCACCGCGGCGGTCGGCCGGCGGCTGGCCTGGGCCGAGGTGGTCGCCGTCGGCCAGAACGTACGGACGGTGGAGCCCGGCGACCGCGTCCTGTTCGACCCGGAGGACCGGGCGGAGGTCGAGGTGCGGGGCGTGGCGTACGTGCTCATGCGCGAGCGTGACCTGCACGCCGTCGCCGCGGACCGGTTCGAGGGGTCGGAGGACTCCACGGGGCTGTACCTGTAGAACCACGGACGAAGAGGGCCGGTGACCATGGTCACCGGCCCTCTTCGTCATGGTTTTGCTATGTTCGGAAGGAACCCGACGAGACGCGCCGTACCGGGTCGAAGGCAAAGACGACGCACCCCGGAGAAGAGTCGCCGTGTCTCGGAGGTGCCTGTCATGGCCTGGGTTCTGCTTGTCGTCGCCGGTCTGCTGGAAGTCGGCTGGTCGATCGGGATGAAGTACAGCGAGGGGTTCACCCGGCTCGTGCCCCAGCCTGTTCACCGGCGTCGGCATCGTCGCGAGCATGGTCCTGCTGTCGTACGCGGCGAAGTCCCTGCCCATCGGTACGGCCTACGGCGTGTGGGTGGGTATCGGCGCGGCCGGTGCGGCGGTGCTCGGCATGGTGGTGCTGGGTGAGCCGGTCACCGCCGCCCGGATCTTCTTCGTGTGCCTGTTGCTGGTCGCCGTGGTGGGGCTGAAGGCGACCAGCGGTCACTGAGGCGTGAGGGGGGCGTCGGGTGTGGCGTCAGGTCCCGGGGAAGCCTCCCGTGCCCGTGTCCGCACCTGTGGTGCCGCCGCCCGGTGTGCCGCCGCCGGTGGTTCCGCCGCCGGTGGTCGTCCCGCCGTCGGCCGTGCCGCCGCCGTCCGTGGTCCCGCCGCCGGTGGTCGTTCCTCCGCCGGTCGGATCACCGCCGGTGGTGGCGCCCCCGTCCGTGGTGGTGCCGCCGTCGGTCGGGGTGCTGCCCGTGGTGCCGCCGTCGGTGGGCGTGCTGCCCGTGGTGCCGCCGTCGGTCGGGGTGCTGCCCGTGGTGCCGCCGTCCGTCGGCGTGGCGGTGGCGCCGCCGTCGTTCTGGCCGCCGTCGGTGCCGGGCTGGGCGGTGCTGGTGGCGGGCGGCTCCTGGACCTGGTCGGCGCCTTGCTGGAGCTCCAGGTCGAACTTGCTCGCCGGCTTGCCCTGCAGTGCGTCGCGCGTGTACTGCGCCCAGATCTGGGTGGGCGGGCCGCCACCGTTCATGCGCTGCTGGCCGAGCGCGCCGTACAGCGGCTGGTGCTTGGCCGTCACCGGGTCCTGGCCCATGACGGAGACCACCGTGGCGAGGTCCGGGGTGTAGCCGGCGAACCAGGCGGCGGTGTCGCTCTCGGCGGTACCGGTCTTGCCGGCCGCCGGACGGCCGGCGGCCTGCGCGGCCGTGGCGGTGCCGTTCTCGACCACGCTCTGCAGGACCGAGGTCGTGGTGTCGGCGGCCTCCCGGCTGACGGCCTGCTTGACCGGCTGCTCGGGCAGCTTGACCTCGTCGGTGCCGTCCTTGGTGATCTTCTCGACCAGCGTGTAGGTGCCGTGCTTGCCGTGGTTGGCGAGCGTGGCGTAGGCCTCCGCCATGTCCAGGACGCTGGCGGTGGCGGTGCCGAGGGCGATGGACGGGTACGGCTGGAGGTCCGGGGTGTCCGAGGGGATGCCCAGGTCGACTGCGGTCTGCTTGACCTTGGCGGGGCCGACGTCGACGGCCATCTGGGCGTACACCGAGTTCACCGACAGGTCGGTGGCCTTGCGGACGGTGATCGGGCCGTACGACTTCTGGTCCTCGTTCTCGGGGGCGTAGGCGCCGCCGTTCCAGCCCTGGACCGAGCGCCGGTTGGTGCCGTCGTAGACCGTGTTCGGGGTGATGCCGCGGCCGTCCTGGGTGGTGGAACCGTTCTCCACGGCGGAGGTGAACACGAACGGCTTGAACGTGGAGCCGACCTGGAAGTCACCGCGGGTGGCGCCGTTGGTGTACTGCTTCACGTAGTCGATGCCGCCGTACATCGCGACGACCTTGCCGGTCTTGGGGTCGACGGAGGCGCCGCCGGCCCGGACGTAGGTGTCCGCCTTGCGGTTCTTCTTGTCCAGCTTGGACATGAGCTGGTCGTCCACCGCCTTGACGAAGGCGTCCTGGCGGTCCTTCTGGATGGTGGTGGTGATGCGGTAGCCGCCGGCCGTGAGGTGGTCGGAGTCGATGATGTTGTTCGCGGTGAGGTACTGCTTGACCGCCTCCACGAGGTAGCCGCGCTGGCCGGACATGCCGGTGGAGACCGTCTGCTCCTTCGGCATCGGGAACTTCATGCCGGCGCGCTTGGACTCGCTGAGCCACCCCTTGGTGACCATGCCGTCCAGGACGTAGTTCCAGCGGGCGACGGCCGCCTTGCGGTTCTCGGGGTGGGCAACGACGTCGTACTCGCTGGGCGCGTTGACGAGCGCGGCGAGGTAGGCGGCGCGGGCCGGGTCGAGGTCGGCGGCGTCGCGGCCGTAGTACGCCTGGGACGCGGCCTGGATGCCGTAGGCGTTGCGGCCGAAGTAGCTGGTGTTGAGGTAGCCCTCCAGGATGTCGTCCTTGGACTTGTTCCGGTCGAGCTTGATCGAGATGAAGAACTCCTTGGCCTTGCGGGTGACCGTCTGTTCCTGGGCCAGGTAGTAGTTCTTCACGTACTGCTGGGTGATCGTCGAGCCGGACTGCTTGCCCTTGCCGGTCGCGGTGTTCCAGCCGGCGCGGAGCATGGCCTTGGGGTCGACGGCGGACTCGGTGTAGAAGTCCCGGTCCTCGGCGGCCAGTACGGCGTGCTGGGCGTCCTTGGAGACCTGGGCGAGGGTGACGTTCTCGCGGTTGACCTCGCCGTCGCGGGCGAGCTGTGAGCCGTCGGCGTACAGGTAGACGTTGCTCTGCTTGGTCGCGAACGCGTTGGCCGGCGGGATCTTCACCAGGGAGTACCCGACGAAGAACAGTCCGACGAGCAGCAGCACGCCGACGAAGAAGGTGCCGAGCACCATCCGCCAGGTCGGCACGATCCGTCGCCAACCGGTCCGCTTGGGCCGCTTGCCCTTCTTGCCCTTGCCCTTGCCGTCGCCTCCGGCGGGTTGACCGTCGGTGGCGGGGAGGGCGGTGGTGGAGGCTTCTGAAGCGGGGGTGGAGGGCGTGCCGGGGGTGGCTCCGGTGCCGGGGGCGGAGGGGCCGGCGACACCGGCTGCTGACGCGGCGGCGGCCTTGGCGGCCTGAGCACCGGCTCCCGTACCGGCGGCGGCCCCGGCTCCCGCTGCGGCGGTGCCGGCCGCGCGGGCGGCACGGGCGGCCCGTGCGGCGGCCGGGGAGGAGGGAGCGGCGGCACCGGCCGGGTCGGCGCGGTTCTCCCCGGCGGGGCGGGGAACGGTGGGGCGGGGGCTACGGCGGGTGGGGTCCGGCTCGCCGGCGGCGGCACCGGTGCCGCCGGGCTCACCGGAGCGGGGCGCGTTGACCCGCCGGAGCACCTGCGTGGTCTCGGGCGCCGGGGCGGCGTCGGCCTCCTGCCGGGCACCGGACCTCGGCCCGCGCGGCGGGGTGATACGCCGGAGCACCTGGGTGCTCTCGGCCGGCGGCTCCTGCCCGGAACCGCTCGGTGCCTCGGGAGCAGCCGACTCCCCGCTGCCACCTCCCTCACCGGCACCGGACGCCTTGCCGGCACCAGACGCCTTGCCGGTACCGGACGCACCGGGACGCGAGCCACCACCACCGGCGGCAGCACCACCGGCACCACCGCCGGCCGAAGCCCCACCGGACACCGGCCCACGACCGGACCCCGAGCCGCCACCGGGCACCGGGCCACGGCCGGACGCCGGGCCGGTACCGCCTGCCGGTGCCCCACCGGACACCGAGCCACCGCCGACTGACGGGCTGCCGCCGTCCCCCTGCACGCGCCCGGACTCCGAGCCACGACCAGCCCCGGAGCCACGACCGGACTCCGAACCACCGCCGGACGCCGGGCCGCGGCCGGACGCGGGAGCGCCTCCGGAGACCGCGCTGCCGCCGGCCCCCGCGGCCCCCGTCTGTTCCGTGCGGGCGCGGGCCGCCTGGCGGGCGCGGGCGATGGAAGCCGTCCGGTCCCGCTCCTGCTCGGCCGAGTCTCCGGTGCGGGAGCCGTCCCGGGAGGACGCGCCCGTGGTACCGGAGCGGTTCCGGGACCCCGGGCCCGGCGTACCGGCACCGGTACGGGACGGGGAGTCCGCCGGGTCGTTGCCGGTCTCGGCCGTCCAGCCCGGGCCACGCTCGGCCGTCTCGGGGTCACCCGCGCCGGCGCCACGGGGGCCGTCGGCTCCCCGCTCGCCGCGCTGCGGCTTCCCCGCGCTCTCGTTCCGCCCGGCACCGCTGCGGCTCCCGGCGCCCCCCGGAGCCCCATCGGCGCGCATGCCGTCGTCGCCGCTCACGGCACCCTCGCCCCTCCCGGGGTCCTCGGCGCGCGCACTGGTGTCGCTCCTGGTTCCCCCCACGGGTTCCGGTGGTGCGCTGCTGGGTTCGCGGCCTCCCGGGTTTCCGGGCCCTTCAGCCGGCAGCGGCCTTTTCGGTGCCACGCCTTCGTTCGGCTGCTGCGGCTGCGGCTCGTCGCTCATGTCGTGCACGGACTCCTGTTTCGCGTCGTACGTTCCCGTACGCCTCGTACGCTTCTGCGCTCCCCCTGTTTGAAGACTCTCGCACCTGGCGTTCCGTTCCCGGATTCCGGCACGCTTCCGACCGGAAATCGCGTGGCCGGCCGCCGGGCCTCCGGACTAGGCTCCTGCGCTTCGGTGTCGAGCGGTCCGAGGAGGTCGACTGGCGTGGGCGCGGGACGGTTGTACGCGGCCGTGGCGACAGGGGGATTCAGACGGTACGCGACCTACCGGGCCGCCACTGCGGCAGGGGTGTTCACGAACACCGTCTTCGGACTCATCCTCGTCTACACGTATCGCGCCTTGTGGGACGAGAAGCCGCATCTCGGCGGGTACGACCAGGCGCAGGCCGTGACGTACGTCTGGCTGGGGCAGGCGTTCTTGTCGACCCTCGCCATCGGGGGCGGCGGCGTCGAGGACGAGTTGATGGAACGCATTCGTACGGGGGACGTGGCGATCGACCTGTACCGGCCCGTGGATCTGCAGCTGTGGTGGCTGGCGGCGGATCTCGGCCGGGCGTTCTTCCAGTTGCTGGGCCGGGGCCTGGTGCCGTTCGTGTTCGGCGCGCTGTGCTTCCCGGTGTACCTGCCTTCGGACGCCGGCACCTGGGCGGCGTTCCTCGTCGCCGTCGTCCTCGCCATGCTGGTCGGCTTCGGCATCCGCTACCTGGTGGCGCTGAGCGCGTTCTGGCTGCTGGACGGCACCGGTGTGGTGCAGATGGCGTGGCTGCTGGGCTTCTTCTGCTCGGGCATGCTGCTGCCGCTGAACGTGTTCCCGGGCGCGCTCGGTGACGTCGTACGGGCCCTGCCCTGGTCGTCCCTGTTGCAGGCCCCGGCGGACATCCTGCTGGGGCACGCGGACCCGCTGCCCACCTATCTCTTCCAGGCCGCGTGGGCGGTGGCGCTGCTGGGGGCCGGGCGGCTGGTGCAGTCGGCGGCGACGCGCCGGGTGGTGGTGCAGGGTGGCTGAGAGCAAGGCCCCCGGTACGGGCCACCGGCTGGCCGAGGGGGTGCGGGCGTACCGGCTGATCGCGGGGATGTGGGTGCGCTCCACGATGGCCTACCGCGCTTCCTTCGCCATGACCACGTTCGGGAACTTCGCGGCGACCTTCCTCGACTTCGTGGCGATCATGCTGATGTTCTCCCGGGTGGACGCCCTGGGCGGCTACGCGCTGGCCGAAGTGGCGTTCCTGTACGGCCTGTCCGCGACCTCCTTCGGGCTGGCGGACCTGTTGATCGGGTCGATGGACCGGCTGGGCCGGCGCGTCCGGGACGGCACGCTGGACACCCTGCTGGTGCGGCCGGCGCCGGTGCTGGCGCAGGTGGCGGCCGACCGCTTCGGGCTGAGGCGGCTGGGCCGGGTGACGCAGGGGGCGCTGGTGCTGGGCTGGTCGCTGACCCGGGTGGACATCGACTGGACGGCGGGCAGGCTGCTGCTGATGCCGGTGATGGTGGTGAGCGGCTGCGGCATCTTCTGCGCGGTGTTCGTGGCGGGCGCGGCGTTCCAGTTCGTGGCGCAGGACGCCTCGGAGGTGCAGAACGCGTTCACCTACGGCGGTACGACGCTGCTGCAGTATCCGCCGACCGTGTTCGCGAAGGAGCTGGTGCGCGGGGTGACCTTCGTGCTGCCGCTGGCCTTCGTCAACTGGCTGCCCGCGACCTATGTGCTGGGGCGGCCGTATCCGCTGGACCTGCCGGGGTGGACCGCGTTCACTCCGCCGCTGGTGGCGGTCGCCTGTGGTGCGCTCGCGGGGCTGGCCTGGCGGGCGGGGCTTCGTTCGTACCGGAGTACTGGGAGTTAGCGTGAGTGACTTCATCGCACTGGAGAAGGTCGAGAAGGTCTTCGAGGTGCGCCGGAAGACGGGGTTCCTCCGGCGGGAGCGGCGCGAGGTGCGGGCGGTGGACGCGCTCTCGTTCACCGTGGCGCGCGGTGAGATGGTCGGGTACATCGGGCCGAACGGCGCCGGGAAGTCGACGACGATCAAGATGCTGACCGGGATCCTGACGCCGAGTGCCGGGCGGCTGCGGGTGGCGGGCATCGATCCGGCGCGGGAGCGGTCGCGGCTCGCGCACCGGATCGGGGTGGTGTTCGGGCAGCGGACCACGCTCTGGTGGGACCTTCCGCTGATCGACTCCTACCGGCTGGCGCACCGCATGTACCGCATCCCGGACGCCCGTTACCGCGAGAACCTGGACCGGCTGGTGGAACTGCTGGACCTGGGTGCCCTGTTGGACGTGCCGGTGCGGCAGTTGTCGCTGGGCCAGCGGATGCGCGGTGACATCGCGGCGGCGCTGCTGCACGATCCGGACGTGCTGTACCTGGACGAGCCGACGATCGGTCTGGACGTGGTGTCGAAGGCGAAGGTGCGGGAGTTCCTGCGGGAGGTGAACGCCGAGCGCGGCACGACGGTGCTGCTCACCACGCACGACTTGCAGGACATCGAGCAGTTGTGCTCCCGGGTGATGGTGATCGACCACGGGCGGCTGGTGTACGACGGCCCGCTCGCGGGGCTGCACGAGGCCGGCGAGAGCGAGCGGACGCTGGTGGTGGACCTGGAGCGGGAACTGCCGCCGGTTCAGGTGCCGTCGGCCCGGGTGGTGCGGGTGGAGGGCCCCCGGCAGTGGCTGGCGTTCCCGGCGGGGCAGTCGGCGGCGCCGATCGTGGCGGATCTCGCGGCCCGGTATCCGCTGGTGGACCTGTCGGTGCGGGAACCGGACATCGAGGCCGTCATCGCCAGGATGTACGCCGAGAAGGCGGTCTCGTAGGCTGCCGGCATGAGCGACGACGCAGTCCCGGATCTCCGGGCGTCCGACGCCGACCGTGACCGGGTCGCCGAGATCCTGCGGGACGCCCTGGCCGAGGGGCGGCTGGACATGGGGGAGTTCGACGAGCGGCTGGAGGCGGCGTACAAGGCGCGGACGTACGGAGAGCTGGCGCCGTTGACCCGCGATCTGCCGGCGGCCGGCGCGGTCGCCCCGGCCCTTCCCGTCTCCTTCGTCAAGTCCCCTGGGACGACCGGTGGTTGGGCGGAGCGGATCACTGGTGCCGAGGGCTCCTCGACGGGTGCGGTGGCGATCCTCTCGGGGTTCGAGCGCAAGGGCCGCTGGACGGTGCCGAGGCGGTTCTCCTGTTTCACGTTCATGGGCGGCGGCGAACTCGACCTGCGGGAGGCGAACTTCGCCGCCGGCGAGGTCGAGCTCTACTGCGTGGCGGTCATGGGCGGGGTCCAGGTGATCGTGCCGCCCGGCGTCGAGGTCGTCGTACGCGGCATCGGCGTGATGGGTGGCTTCGAGCACCCGAGGGACGACGAGCCGCCCGAGCCGGGCGCCCCCCGTGTGATCATCAGCGGCTTGGCGTTCTGGGGCGGAGTGGGTGTGGAACGCAAACTTCCGCGGGGGGAACGCAAGCGCCTGAGGAAACGGCGCTGAGCGGCCTGTCGGCGCTGCGCTAGGACGTGCAGACCTTGGTCAGCTCCCCCGCGGCGTCCGTCACCGGGCTGACGTCCGGTGTCTCGTCCCCGTTCCTGATGGCCGTACGCACGTTGTCGACCGCCTTGTTCAGGTCGTCCACGGCCTTGTTGACATCCGTGTTGTCCGTCTTGTCGCCGATCTTCCGCAGGCTCTTCTCGATGGAGTCGAGCGACTGGTCGGCCTGGGAGGGATCGTTCGCCGCGTTCTCCACGGCCTGCTGGAGATCGGTGACGTTGTCGGCGATGGCGTCGGCGGTCTGCACGCAGTCCAGCGCCTTGTCCACGGCGTCGCAGCCGGTCGTGAGGCCGGCGGCGAGCGCGGCGGTCGCTACGGCGGCGACAACGGTGAGTCGGCGTCGGCTGGCGGCCATGGTGGTGTCCCTCCCCTGATACGGCTGGCCGGGCGCACGCTGGTGAGCGCGCGCCCGTACCCACAGGGACGTCGCTGGGGTCCGCCGGGTTGCCCCTCGGTCTTGGGGACTTCTTTACGCGCGCGTGGCCGCCAGTGCCGCCTGCTGGATCACGGCCAGCTCCCGGCAGCCGGTGACGGCGAGGTCGAGCAGGGCGTCGAGTTCCTCGCGGGCGAACGGCGCGGCCTCGGCGGTGCCCTGGACCTCGACGAACCGGCCGTCGCCGGTGCAGACGACGTTCATGTCGGTGTCGGCGCGCACGTCCTCCTCGTAGCAGAGGTCGAGCAGCGGGACCCCGCCGACGATGCCCACGGACACGGCGCTCACGGTGCCGGTGAGCGGCTGCCGGCCGGCCTTGATCAGCTTCTTGCCCTGGGCCCAGGCCACGGCGTCGGCCAGTGCGACGTACGCGCCGGTGATGGCCGCCGTACGCGTGCCGCCGTCGGCCTGGAGGACGTCGCAGTCGAGGACGATGGTGTTCTCACCGAGCGCCTTGTAGTCGATGACGGCGCGCAGGGAGCGGCCGATGAGCCGGGAGATCTCATGGGTGCGGCCACCGATCTTGCCCTTGACGGACTCGCGGTCGCCGCGGGTGTTGGTGGCGCGGGGCAGCATGGCGTACTCCGCGGTGACCCAGCCCTCGCCGCTGCCCTTGCGCCAGCGCGGAACGCCCTCGGTGACGGAGGCGGTGCAGAAGACCTTGGTGTCGCCGAAGGAGACGAGGACGGAGCCCTCGGCGTGCTTGCTCCATCCGCGTTCGATGGTGACCGGGCGGAGCTGTTCGGGGGTACGGCCGTCGATGCGAGACATGGCGATGAGCCTAGCCGCACATGGGGAAGGGGCTCCTCCGGCGTCGGGAAGAGCCCCTTCGGGTGAACCGGTGCGGCTCACATCATGTCTTCGATCTCCGCGGCGATCGGGTCGGCGTCGGTGCCGATGACGACCTGGATGGCCGTGCCCATCTTGACGACGCCGTGGGCGCCGGCGGCCTTCAGAGCGGCCTCGTCGACCAGAGCGGGGTCGGACACCTCGGTGCGCAGCCGGGTGATGCAGCCCTCGATCTCCTCGATGTTGTCGATGCCACCGAGCCCGGCGACGATCTTCTCAGCCTTGCTGGCCATGTTCCTTCTCCCTGCTCCGAACCGCTTTGTCGCAGTAACCCACAGTTGGCCCATCTTCGCGAGCGGTCTTGCCGTCCGTGTCGAATGATGGCGATCACGACAGCGGAACCGTCCGTCGACTGGTCTACACCACCGTGGGGAAGGTCGCCAAACCCATGAGTGCAGAGAGCACGGCAAGTCCCGCCAGGGTCCGCTGGAACCGTCTGTTCCAAGGCATGCAGAAGATGGGCCGCAGCCTCCAGTTGCCCATCGCCGTGCTGCCGGCGGCGGGCATCCTGAACCGGCTGGGGCAGCCGGACGTGTTCGGCCGGGACGGCCTGGGCTGGACGAACGTCTCCAAGGTGATGAGCGGCGCGGGCGGCGCGCTGCTGGACGGACAACTGGGGCTGCCGCTGCTGTTCTGCGTGGGCGTCGCGATCGGCATGGCGAAGAAGGCCGACGGTTCGACGGCGCTCGCGGCGGTGGCGGGCTTCCTCGTCTACTACGGCGTCCTGCGGCAGTTCCCGGAGACCTGCCCGGCGGGCGCGAAGGTGGTCGTCACGGGCTGCCAGGCGGCGAACGGCACGGTGTCCTCGTTCACCTACCAGAACCCGGGCGTCTTCGGCGGCATCGTCATGGGCCTGCTGGCCGCCCTCTTCTGGGCCCGCTACCACCGCACGAGACTGGTGGACTGGCTGGGCTTCTTCAACGGGCGCCGGCTCGTACCGATCGTCATGGCCTTCGTCGCGATCGTGTTCGCCGTGGTGTGCCTGTTCGTCTGGCCGCCGGTCGGCGCCGCGCTGGAGAGCCTCAGCGAGTGGCTGCGGGACGCCGGGTCCTGGGGCGCGGGCGTGTTCGGGGTGGCGAACCGGGCGCTGCTGGTGGTGGGCCTGCACCAGTTCCTGAACGTGCCCATCTGGTTCCAGTTCGGCAGCTACACCAAGCCCGACGGCACGGTGGTGCACGGCGACATCAACATGTTCCTGCAGGGCGACCCGAACGCCGGCCAGTTCACCTCGGGCTTCTTCCCCATCATGATGTTCGCGCTGCCGGCCGCGGCGCTGGCCATCACCCACTGCGCCCGGCCGGAGCGCCGCAAGGAGGTCGGCGGCCTGATGCTCTCGGTCGCGCTGACCTCGTTCGTGACCGGCATCACCGAGCCGCTGGAGTACTCGTTCCTCTTCATCGCGCCCGCGCTGTACGCCCTCCACGCGGTGCTGACCGGTGTGTCGATGGCGGTGACGTGGGCGCTGGGCGTGCACGACGGCTTCAGCTTCTCGGCGGGCCTGATCGACTACGTCATCAACTGGCGGCTGGCGACGAGACCGTGGGCGATCATCCCGATCGGGCTGTGTTTCGCGGCCGTGTACTACCTGGTGTTCCGCGTCGCGATCACGCGCTTCGACCTGAAGACGCCGGGGCGGGAGCCGGCGGACGAGGTGGAGGACGTCACCAAGGTCTGAGCACACAGCGCGTAGTGCCGCGGTAGCGGATTCGCGGGTTCCTTACGCCGCCTTCATCGTGCTACAACAGGTCTACACCACAAGTGGTGTAGACCAGAGACGCTGCCGTCCCCTTCCATGGTTCCCGGGCGGCGCCTTGCCCGATGGAGGAAGTATGAGCACCGCCACCGAGACGGCGGCCCCGGCGGCGAAGCCGGGGAAGAAGCGGGGTGCAGGCCTGTTCCAAGGCCTGCAGAAGGTCGGTCGCAGCCTACAGCTGCCGATCGCCGTCCTGCCCGCCGCAGGCATCATGGTCCGCCTCGGCCAGGACGACATCTTCGGCAAGGACGGCCTGGGCTGGGACAAGGTCGCCGCCGTGTTCAACAACGCGGGCGGCGCGCTGACCGGTTCCCTGCCGCTGCTGTTCTGCATCGGTGTGGCCATCGGCTTCGCCAAGAAGTCCGACGGTTCCACGGCCCTCGCCGCGGTGGTCGGCTTCCTCGTCTACAGCAAGGTCCTCCAGGCCTTCCCGCTGACCGAGCAGCACATAGAAAAGGGCAAGATCGTCGAGGCGACGTACAACGACCCCGGCGTCCTCGGCGGCATCATCATGGGTCTGCTCGCGGCCGTGCTGTGGCAGCGGTTCCACCGCACGAAGCTGGTCGACTGGCTCGGCTTCTTCAACGGCCGCCGGCTCGTGCCGATCATCACGGCCTTCGTCGGCATCGTGCTGGGCGTCTTCTTCGGACTCGTCTGGGAGCCGATCGGCAACGGCATCGCGCACTTCGGCGAGTGGATGACCGGTCTCGGATCGGGCGGCGCGGCCCTGTTCGGCGCGGTGAACCGCGCGCTGATCCCGGTCGGCATGCACCAGTTCGTCAACACCGTGGCGTGGTTCCAGCTCGGCGACTTCAAGAACGCCTCGGGCGACATCGTGCACGGCGACATCACCCGGTTCCTCGCCGGTGACCCGTCCGCCGGCCTCTTCCAGACCGGCTTCTTCCCGATCATGATGTTCGGCCTGCCGGCCGCCGCGCTCGCCATCGCCCACTGCGCCCGTCCGGAGCGCCGCAAGGCGGTGCTCGGCATGATGGTCTCGCTCGCGCTGACCTCGTTCGTCACCGGCGTCACCGAGCCGATCGAGTTCTCCTTCATGTTCGTCGCGCCGCTGCTGTACGTCCTGCACGCCGTGCTCACCGCGGTGTCCATGGCCGTCACGTGGGGCCTGGGCGCGCACGCCGGGTTCAACTTCTCCGCCGGCCTGATCGACTACGCCCTCAACTGGCACCTGGCGACCAAGCCATGGCTGATCATCCCGGTCGGCCTCGTGTTCGGCGCGATCTACTACGTGACCTTCCGGTTCGCCATCCTCAAGTTCGACCTCAAGACCCCGGGCCGTGAGCCCGAGGACGAGGTCGAGGACCTCGCCAAGGCGTGAGGCCGGCCGCCACGGCATGACAGGGCCCCCGGAGCCGCGATGCTCCGGGGGCCCTGTCGTGCGCGCGATGGCCTCAGATCTCGTACGTCTGTCTCGGCGCCGCCAGGTGTACCGGTCCGCTGAACACCTCGCGGGCGTCCCGCAGGTTCACCAGCGGGTCGGTCCACGGCGGGATGTGGGTGAGGACGAGCCTCCGTGCGCCCGCGCGAACCGCCGTCTCCCCCGCCTCCCGGCCGTTGAGGTGCAGGTCGGGAATGCTCTCCTTGCCGTGCGTGAACGCGGCCTCGCACAGGAACAGATCGGTGTCCCGGGCCAGCTCGTCCAGCGCCGTGGTGACGCCCGTGTCGCCGGAGTACGTCAGGGACTTGCCGCCGTGCTCGATCCGGATGCCGTAGGCCTCCACGGGGTGGCGGACCCGCTCGGTGTGCACGGTGAACGGGCCGATCTCGAACGTGGACGGCTTGACCGTGTGGAAGTCGAAGACCTCGCTCATCGAGGAGGCGGAGGGGGTGTCCGCGTAGGCCGTGGTCAGGCGGTGCTCCGTGCCCTCGGGGCCGTAGACCGGGATGGTGTCGCACCGGCCGCCGTCGTGCCGGTAGTAGCGCGCCACGAAGTACGCGCACATGTCGATGCAGTGATCGGCGTGCAGATGGCTGAGGAAGATCGCGTCGAGGTCGTAGAGACCGCAGTGGCGCTGCAGCTCGCCAAGGGCGCCGTTGCCCATGTCGAGGAGCAGCCGGAAGCCGTCGGCCTCGACGAGGTAGCTCGAACAGGCCGATTCCGCGGACGGGAACGACCCCGAGCAGCCGACGACGGTGAGCTTCATGAAGCAGAAACCTCCGTTGGCGGGTAACCGGTGGGCGGGACGTAAACCCCTTGCGGGGCGGGGGCTGTCGGGGGTCGTGCGGTTCGTCGAGCGTAAGGGGCGAAAGCGCGGGTCGCTCCTCCGCCAGGGGCCGTTGTGGGCGAACTCACCTGTGCTGTCACCGGTTCGGCTGGACGCAGGGCGCACAAGGACAGGAAGAGGGCGCGCGATGTTCGGCGTGCGCCGGTAACGTCGTCGTATGGACACGTCCTGGTGGCTGGCGCTCGCGGCGGTGGTACTGCTCGCGCTGGTCGCCACGCTCGTCGACGGCTGGGGCCGCGGCCACCGGCCCGGCGGACGACGCCTGCGGCCCCCGGGCCGGCCGGGCCCGCGGACGGCGCACGCCGTACGGCCCTCCCCCGGGGACATCTGGTGGGCGGAGGTCCCCTACGAGGACCGGACCGAGGCCAAGGACCGGCCCTGTCTGGTCCTGGCCGTGCGCGGCAACCGGGCCACCGTCGCCAAGATCACCAGCAAGTACCACGACGAACGCTGCGGGGTGATCCCGCTGCCGCCCGGCGCGGTCGGCGACGCCCAGGGACGGCCCAGCTTCCTGGAGACCGACGAGCTGCGCGAAGTCCCGGTGGACGGCTTCCGCCGCCGCGTCGGCGTGGTCGACCCGGTCCTGTGGGACCAGGTGCGGCACCTGGCGGGTTAGGGCACCTCAGCTCACGCGGACGGTGACCGTCCAGTCCTCGATGCCCTTGCAGGAGACCTGGCCCGGTGCGGTCGGCTCGGCGCACAGCGGGCGGGACGACGTGAGCTTGACGGTGCCGGCGGCCACCGCCTGGTACGCGGCCGTGGCGTCACCCGGCTGGAGCACGAAGCCCGCGTTGACGGCCTTCAGCGCCGTACCGCTCGCGGCGACCGGCTGCCAGGGGCGGGCCCTGGTGCCGTCCAGGGTCAGCCGCACCTCGCCGCCCTCGGTCACGCAGACGGTACGGCCGTGATCGGCGGCCGTCAGCTCCACGTGACCGGTGCAGTCGCCGGCGGACCGGATGGGCGACGGCGTGCCCGTGCGGGGCGGCGCCGACACCTTGTCGCTGCTCCCGGTGTCCTGCTGGGAGCCGCAGCCCGCGAGGAGCAGCGCTGCCACCGCGGGGGCGAGGAGCGTCGTACGGCGCATGGGGTCCGCCTTTCTGCCGGAGTCCTGGTACGGATGTGACGTACCACCGGCGCGCGCGGATCCACAGCCAGGCCCTGCCGCGCGAGCGCGGCCGAGCCGGCAACCGACGACAACGCGGCGGATGTGCGTGCCAGGCCCCGCGCCGCCGGGATGATCCGGACGGCGGGGCCTAGGCCCAGAGCTGGCCCTGGAGTGTCGCGATGGCCTCTTCCGTGGTGGTCGCCGTGTAGACGCCCGTGGAGAGGTACTTCCAGCCGCCGTCGGCCACGATGAAGACGATGTCGGCGCTCTCGCCCGCCTTGACGGCCTTCCGGCCGACGCCGATCGCCGCGTGCAGGGCGGCGCCGGTGGAGACGCCCGCGAAGATGCCCTCCTGCTGGAGGAGTTCGCGGGTGCGGGTGACCGCGTCGGCCGAGCCGACCGAGAACCGGGTGGTCAGGACGGACGCGTCGTACAGCTCGGGGACGAAGCCCTCGTCGAGGTTGCGCAGACCGTAGACCAGGTCGTCGTAGCGCGGTTCGGCGGCGACGATCTGGACGCCCGGCTTGTGCTCGCGCAGATAGCGGCCGACGCCCATGAGGGTGCCGGTGGTGCCGAGGCCGGCCACGAAGTGGGTGATCGAGGGCAGGTCGGCGAGGATCTCGGGGCCGGTCGTGGCGTAGTGGGCGCCCGCGTTGTCCGGGTTGCCGTACTGGTAGAGCATCACCCAGTCGGGGTGCTCGGCGGCCAGTTCCTTGGCCACGCGCACGGCGGTGTTGGAGCCGCCGGCGGCCGGCGAGGAGATGATCTCGGCGCCCCACATGCCGAGCAGGTCCCGGCGCTCCTGCGAGGTGTTCTCCGGCATCACGCACACCATCCGGTAGCCCTTGAGCTTGGCCGCCATGGCGAGGGAGATGCCGGTGTTGCCGGAGGTGGGCTCGAGGATCGTGCAGCCCGGGGTCAGCCGGCCGTCCTTCTCCGCCTGCTCGATCATGTGCAGGGCGGGCCGGTCCTTGACCGAGCCGGTGGGGTTGCGGTCCTCCAGCTTGGCCCAGATCCGCACGTCCGGGGCCGGCGACAGCCGCGGCAGGCGCACCAGAGGGGTGTTGCCCACCGCGGCCAGCGGGGAGTCGTAGCGCATCGCTGCTCAGCGACCGATCAGCGCATGCCGCCGGCGACGGCCGGCAGGATCGTCACATTGTCGCCGTCGGACAGCTTGGTGTTGATGCCGTCCAGGAAGCGGACGTCCTCGTCGTTGAGGTACACGTTGACGAAGCGGCGCAGCTGGTCGCCGTCCACGATGCGGGCCTGGATGCCCGCGTGCCGCGACTCCAGGTCGGCGAACAGCTCGGCGAGGGTGCTCCCGTTGCCCTCCACCGCCTTCTGACCGTCGGTGTACTGGCGGAGGATGGTGGGGATGCGGACCTCGATGGCCATGGTTGCGGGCTCCTGTCGGGAAGTGTCGGAAGGTGTGGGCGCGCGGCGGGGCACGCCGCGGCTCACGGCCGTACGGCGGCGGGGAACGTCAACAGATGGCGCTGTTCAGCCTGCACAGATCGACGTGCAGCCGCGCCACGAGCAGCGTGCCCGGCGCCTTCTCGCTCACGTCGTTCAGAACCATGGGCTCATCGTATCGATTCCCGGTCCGGGTCCCGGAGTGTGATCCCACATCCCGGACTAAATCCGACCGATTGCTGAGATCAGTACGCCTCGACGACCTTGACCTCCTCCTCGGTGACCTCCCCTTCCAGGATGCGGAAGGAGCGGAACTGGAACTCTCCGGCGCCGTCGGTGTCGGCGGTGGACACCAGGACGTAGTGCGCGCCGGGCTCGTTGGCGTAGCTGATGTCGGTGCGGGAGGGGTACGCCTCGGTCGCGGTGTGGGAGTGGTAGATGATCACCGGCTCCTCGTCGCGGTCGTCCAGCTCGCGGTAGAGCTTGAGCAGGTCCTGGGAGTCGAACTCGTAGAAGGTGGGCGAGCGGGCCGCGTTGAGCATCGGGATGAAGCGCTCGGGGCGGCCGGAGCCCACCGGTCCGGCGACCACGCCGCACGCCTCGTCGGGGTGGTCCTCGCGCGCGTGGGCGACGATCTGGTCGTAGAGCGCCTGGGTGATGGTCAGCATGGGGGCCAGGATAAGCAGAGGGGCCGTCCCGTACCGAGGAGTGGTACGGGACGGCCCACATCGCGGACGTCCTGAGCGGCGGCCGGCGGGGGCGCCACGAGAGCTCCCGACGGCCGGACGTCCTTTTCCGGAGGTCTTCCGGGGGTCTCCCGGGGTCTTCCGAGGATCGTTTCCGGGCTCAGCCCACCTTCTCGAACTCCGGCTCGCGGCGGTCCGCGATGGACGGCGTCCGGGACTTCAGCACCAGCCAGCCGATGCCGAGGGCGACCGCCCAGACCGCCATCACGTACAGGCAGACGCGGGAGTCGGCGTCGTAGGCGATCAGGCCGGTGACGAAGAGCAGGAAGGCGATGGCGATGTACGAGCACACCGCGCCGCCGGGCGCCGGGAAGGAGCTGGCGGGCAGCCGGCCCGCGTCGACCGCGCGGCGGTAGAGGACGTGGCTGATCAGGATCATCAGCCAGGTCCAGATGCCGGCCGCGGTGGCGACGGAGGTGACGTAACCGAAGGCCTTCTCCGGGACGACGTAGTTCAGGACGACGCCGATGCCCATGAACAGCACCGAGACGGTGATGCCGAGGGCCGGGGTCTTGGACGCCGACAGCCTGCTGAAGACGCGGGGGGCCTCGCCGTTGTCGGCCAGCGTGCGCAGCATGCGGCCGGTGGAGTACATGCCCGAGTTGCAGGACGACAGGGCGGCGGTGAGCACCACGAAGTTGACGATGCCCGCGCCGGCCGGGATGCCGATCATCGCGAACGCCTTCACGAACGGGCTGACGCCCTCCGTGAACTCGGTCCACTTCACCACACAGAGGATGACGGTGAGGGCACCGACGTAGAACAGGCCGATGCGCCAGGGCAGCGTGTTGATGGCCTTGGGGAGGGTCTTCTCCGGGTTCTCGGATTCGCCCGCGGTGACGCCGACCAGCTCGACGGCGAGGTAGGCGAACATCACGCCCTGCAGGGTCATCAGCGAGGAGCCGATGCCCTTGGGGAAGAAGCCGTCGAACTGCCACAGGTTCGACACGTGCGCGGTGTCGCCCGCGGCACTGAAGCCGAAGGTGAGCACACCGATACCGATCACGATCATGCCGATCAGGGCGGTGACCTTGACCATGGAGAACCAGAACTCCAGCTCACCGAAGAGCTTCACGGAGATCAGGTTGACCCCGAAGAGGACCACCAGGAAGACGAGCGCCGTCACCCACTGCGGAATGGCCGGGAACCAATAGTTGATGTAGATCGCGGCGGCCGTCAGCTCGGCCATGCCGGTGACGACCCACATCAGCCAGTACGTCCAGCCGGTGAAGTAGCCGAAGAACGGGCCGAGGAACTCGCGGGAGTAGTCCGCGAACGAGCCCGAGACGGGACGGTAGAGCAGCAGTTCGCCCAGGGCCCGCATGATGAAGAAGATGATCACGCCCGCGAGGGCGTACATGAGGATGAGGCTCGGGCCGGCCTTCTCGATGTTCGCGCCTGCCTTGAGGAAGAGCCCGACACCGATCGCGCCGCCGATGGCGATCATCTGGACCTGACGGCTGCCGAGCCCGCGCTCGTACCCCTCCTCAGGGGCGGTGGTGACCTTCTCAGAGGTCATGTGTGGTGCGCCTTTCTCCATGCCGACCCGGGCCTTTCGTCGGCCTCGGATCGGGTCTCGATCCCCCCGGATGATGGAGTTGTCTGCCTGGCCGACGGTCGTCGGCTCGGTGGCGCACCCGGCCGAACGTGGGTGGTGTCGGCCGGGCGGTCGTGAAGATTTATCACGGCCGCAATATTGATCACAGGGGCGCGATGTGGCGCATCACACAGGTAAAAGCGGACAAAGAGCGCTCGAATGCGGCAAAACAGGCCGCGAAGGTGACGGGATCGTTATCCGGATCTGAGCGTCCTCTGAGCGAACACTTCCGGGTGACAAAACCGTACGAACTACGGCATCAGGGTCGTCACCAGGGTCTCCTGGAGCCCGCCGAGCCACAGATAGGCCAGGACCATCGGCTTGCGCGGGTCCTCCTCCGGGAGCCGGTAGAGCAGGTCGGTGTCGTCCTCGTCGGTGATCTCCAGCCGGGAACCGATCGCCAGCCGCAGATCGTTGAGGGCGCCGAGCCACTGCCGGGACTCCTCCGGGGACAGCTTGAGCACCGCCCCGCCCTCGTCGACCGGGGCGAGCGCGTCCAGGCTGCGGATCACCCCGAGCGCGTTCTCCCGCTTGCCGGCACGCAGGTCGTTCTCCGTGAAGCGGCGGAACTCGGCGGAGTGCGCCCGCCGCTCCTCCGCCTCGGCCGACGAGGCGGGCACCTCCTCCGGGTCGCTGTAGGCGTCCGGGAAGAGCCTGCGGAGCACCGGGTCGGCGGGCGGCTCGCTCGGCCCCTCCGCGAACAGCTCGGCGAGCGGGTCGTCCGGGGCGTCGGCGCCGGGTCCGGGACCGATGAGCTCCAGGAGCTGGACGGCCAGCGACCGGATGATGGAGATCTCGACGTCGTCGAGGGCGACGGCCGCGCCGCCGCCGGGGAGCGGTTCGAAGTGTCCGGGCATCTGGGTGCGTTTACTTCCGGTCCTGCTGGAGGGTGGCCCACAGACCGTAGCCGTGCATCGCCTGCACGTCGCGTTCCATCTCCTCGCGACTGCCGCTGGAGACGACCGCCCGGCCCTTGTGGTGGACGTCGAGCATGAGCTTGGTGGCCTTGTCCTTGGAGTAGCCGAAGTACGTCTGGAAGACGTACGTCACGTAGCTCATGAGGTTGACCGGGTCGTTGTGGACGATCGTGACCCAGGGGACGTCGGGCTCGGGTACGGCGAAGACCTCCTCCGCCGACTCGGTGCGTTCGATCTCTACGGGCGCGGGTGACGTCACACAGCCCATGCTGCCACGGCCCCCATAAATCGTCACACCGACGAAAAGGGAGTACGATTCCTCGCCATGAACACAGCGGACCTTGGGCTGCCGGTGGACGTTCCCTCGACAGCGCTCTTCACGGACCAGTACGAGCTGACGATGCTGCGCGCCGCCCTGAAGGCCGGTACGGCCGAACGGCGCAGCGTGTTCGAGGTCTTCACCCGGCGGCTGCCGAACGGGCGCCGCTACGGCGTGGTGGCCGGCACCGGCCGCGTCCTGGACGCGGTGGAGAACTTCCGTTTCGACTCCGGCGTGCTCGGCTTCCTGCGCGAGCGGGACATCGTCGACGAGGAGACGCTGCGGTGGCTCGCCGACTACCGCTTCAGCGGTGACATCTGGGGCTACCCGGAGGGCGAGGTGTACTTCCCGGGCTCGCCGATCATGCGCGTCGAGGGCACCTTCGCCGAGTGCGTCCTGCTGGAGACGGTGATCCTCTCCATCCTCAACCACGACTCCGCGATCGCCGCGGCCGCCTCCCGGATGGCCTCCGCCGCCGGTGACCGCCCGCTGATCGAGATGGGCGCCCGCCGCACCCACGAGCTGGCCGCCGTGGCCGCCGCCCGGGCCGCCTACGTCGGCGGCTTCGCCACCACCTCCGACCTGGCCGCCGGCTTCCGCTACGGCATCCCGACCGTCGGCACCTCCGCGCACGCCTTCACCCTGCTGCACGACCGCGAGCGGGACGCCTTCCAGGCCCAGGTCGACACCCTCGGCCGCGGCACGACCCTCCTGGTGGACACGTACGACGTCGCCGAGGCCGTCCGTACGGCGGTGGAGGTGGCCGGCCCCGAGCTGGGCGCGGTCCGCATCGACTCCGGCGACCTGCTGCTGGTGGCCCACCGGGTGCGGCAGCAGCTCGACGAGCTGGGCGCGACCGGCACGAAGATCGTCGTGACCTCCGACCTGGACGAGTACGCCATCGCCTCGCTGGCCGCCGCGCCGGTGGACGCGTACGGCGTCGGCACCCAGCTCGTGACCGGATCCGGGCACCCGACCTCCTCCATGGTCTACAAGCTGGTCGCCCGCGCCGAGTCCGCCGACCCGAGGGCCCCGCTGCTGCCGGTCGCGAAGAAGTCCAGCGGCGGCAAGACGTCCGTCGGCGGGCGCAAGTGGGCGGCGCGCCGGCTGGACGCGGAGGGGGTCGCGGAGGCCGAGGTCGTCGGCACCGGGCCGGTCCCGGCCGAGCTGGCCGACCGGCAACTGCTGGTGCAGCTGGTCAAGGGCGGCGAGGTCGTCGCCCGGGAGCCGTTGGACGTGTCCCGGGACCGCCACATCACGGCCCGCGCGAATCTGCCGCTCTCCGCTATCCAGCTGTCCAGGGGGGAACCCGTCATTCCGACGGAGTACGTCCACGGGCGCTCGGGTAGCTAGAGCGGGACCCCCGTCCGCCCCTGGACGCCCCCTCCCGCGGGAGCCCGGAATTCTCTAGGCTCAGTTACTTCACTCTCAGTCGAAGGACACCCACCATGCGCCGCGCCTTGATCGTCGTAGACGTGCAGAACGACTTCTGCGAGGGGGGCAGCCTCGCGGTGGCCGGCGGTGCCGACGTGGCCGCCGCCATCACCGAGCTGATCGGCCAGGCGGCGGGCACCGGATACCGGCATGTGGTGGCCACCCGCGACCACCACATCGCGCCCGGCGGCCACTTCGCGGACAACCCCGACTACGTCCGCTCCTGGCCCGCGCACTGCGTCGCGGGCACGGAAGGGGTGGGCTTCCACCCGAACTTCGCCCCGGCCGTCGCCTCCGGCGCGGTGGACGCCGTCTTCGACAAGGGTGCCTACGCGGCCGCGTACAGCGGCTTCGAGGGCACCGACGAGAACGGCGTCCCCCTGGCCGACTGGCTGCGCGCCCGGGAGATCACGGAGGTGGACGTGGTGGGCATCGCCACGGACCACTGCGTACGGGCCACCGCCCTGGACGCCGCGCGGGAGGGCTTCCGCACCCAGGTGCTCCTGGACCTGACGGCCGGGGTGGCGGGCGAGACCACCGAGCGGGCCCTGGAGGAGCTCAGACAAGCGGGCGTGGAACTCACCGGCAAGCCCGTGGTGAGCGGCTAGGAGAGCGCCCGAAGGGGCGCGGGGCGCTGCGCGACCGGCCACCACGCGGCCGCACCCGGTGACGTACGGCCGCTCCCCTCACCGCGCCACCGCCGGCCCGCGCAGCAGCGCCCGGATCGGATGCCACAGCTCGTTGACGATGACACCGTTGTCGGCCGGGGCCGTACGCCATATCAGGCCGTCGGGATGGTGCAGGACCGCCGTGATCTCGTCCGGTGTCGGAGGCTCGGCGTTCCCCCGGAGGTAGATCGCCCGCAGGCCCAGGTTCCGGAGCCTGGTCAGGGCCCGGGCACGGTTCTGGGCGTGCACGAGAACCCGCACCCCGGCGGAGCCGTACGGCAGGTTCAGCGCCACCACCACCGTGCCGTTCGGCAGCTTGCAGAAGCCTCCAGCGGCCATGCGGTCACATCCCCGTTCCGGTCGGTGTCAATAAGCGGTCCACAGGACGCACCTAAACACGACCGGCGGCAACCCGCCAAGGGGTTGCCGCCGATACGCCTCTGACCTGCGGTGATGCGGACTACTTCACCGCGGGACCGACCTTGAGCTGGATCGTGGAGCCGTCCTTGGCCTCCTTGACGATCGTGATCTTGGTGTTGGTGTCAGTGACCTTCACCCCACCCGTCGGGTTCGACGGGTCGTAGTAGGTGCTGGTGTGGTCGTTGAAGACCCGGACACCCTTCGAACCCTTGATCTTGAGCGCGACGTCGGCCTTGTGCAGGGTGATGCCGTCCGTGCCGTAGATGCTGAACGGCGAGTCGTAGGCCTGGATGCGGTTGCGCAGCAGCGTGCCGTCGGTCCACTTCAGCGCCTTCGGGTGCGAGTCGATCGGCAGGATCAGACCGGTGCCCGGGTGGCCGTTGGCGGCGTTCGTGTTGTTGTCCGCCTGGGAGGTGTCCCACTTCCAGATCAGCAGGCCGTTCTGGTACGGGTAGTGCTCCACCCAGTCCGGGCGCGACGCGAAGCCGAAGTTGTACGGGCCGGTCTTCAGCGTCTTGTCGTACGACACGTACTGCCGGTTCTCGGCGATGTAGTACTGCTTGTAGTCCTTGGTGAAGGACGCACCGATGCGGGAGAAGCCGGCCGCGGTCCA
Organism: Streptomyces flaveolus; assembly: GCF_000716535.1. GTDB lineage: Bacteria > Actinomycetota > Actinomycetes > Streptomycetales > Streptomycetaceae > Streptomyces > Streptomyces flaveolus_A. The sequence continues at coordinate 78,403 of NZ_JNWV01000012.1, forward strand.
ACCGGCGTCCGCGGTCTCGGCGTTGTCCGAGAACAGCGGGGTGCCGTCGGCGGTCACGGCGATCTCGTCGGCCGTGAAGCCGTTCTCCGCGACACCGCCGTCGGTGGCGTAGCGGAAGCGCAGGTCGATCTTCTTGCCCGCGTAGGCGTCGAGGGGGAACTGCAGCTTCTTGTGCGTCTGCGAGAAGCCGCTCAGCGCCGGCTTGCCGCTGGCGTCCTTCGGCAGGGCCTGGCCGTCGGCCGTGCCGTCCAGGGCGGTCCAGTTGGCGCCGCCGTCGGTCGAGACCTCGGTGTAGACGTAGTCGTAGCCGGCCTCGGTGGCCCACCAGCCGTCCAGGGTGAGGCTCGCCGAGGACTTGCCGGTGAGGTCCACGGAACGGGTCAGCGTGTTCTTCAGGTTGTTGCCGCTGCCGCTCCACCACTGGGTGGCGCCCTGCGCCGGCTCGGTGATGGTGGTGGTGACCGCCTTGTCCGGCAGGGTCACCACGAGCGCCTGCTTGTCCCAGGTGTTGTACTCGGCGACGCCCAGCTTGTGCGTGGACTGCTTGCCGGCCTTGGCGGTGTCGTAGTTCAGCCAGCCCAGCTGGAGCTTGTCCCAGGCGTTCATGTCGCCCGGCAGGTCACCGATGGACTCCTTGCCGGTGCCCAGCCAGGAGCCGGAGGACATCAGCGTCCAGAAACCGGTGGAGTTGTCGCCGCCGGCGGTGTCGTACTCGTCCGGCAGACCGAGGTCGTGGCCGTACTCGTGGGCGAAGACGCCGAGGCCGCCGTTCTCCGGCTGGATGGTGTAGTCGCCGACCCAGATGCCGGTGTCGCCGACCTGCGTACCGCCGAGCTTGTTGCTCTCGGGACCGGTGGCGCCGGCGTCGGTGCCGAAGGCGTACCAGCGGTGGGCCCAGATCGCGTTCTCGCCCTCGGCGCCGCCGCCGGCGGACTCGTCCTCACCGGCGTGCACGATCTGGAAGTGGTCGACGTAGCCGTCCGGCTCGTTGAAGTTGCCGTCGCCGTCGAAGTCGTAGCGGTCCCACTCGTCGTACTTGGCGAGGTCCTTCTTGATGTCGGCGTCGGTGCGGCCGGCCTTCTTCTGCTGGGCGACCCAGGCGTTCAGGCCGTCGCTGACGACGTTCCACACGCTCGGGCAGTTGGTGTCGCCGCAGGCGTTGTTGCCGTAACGGGCCTCGTTGTAGGGGACCTTGACCCAGTCGGTGACCTCACCGGAGACCGAGTAGCGGCCCGAGGACTGCTTCTCGTAGTACTTCTTCAGCGACTCGGTCTTCTTGCCGGTGCCGAAGTAGAGGTCCTGGTAGTGCTTCTGGTTGTAGTCCTTCTGCCAGGCCGTCGAGTTGTCCTTCTTGCGGTCCGGCGCGGCGATCTTGTTGTGCAGCGGGCCCGGGGTGCCGCCGAACTTGGGGTCGGTCTGGTCGCCGAACTCCACCAGGATCGTGAAGATCTTGTCGGTCTTCTCGCGGCTCAGCTCGACGTACTTGCTCTGGCCCTTGCGGCTCTTGAGCTCGACGACCTTGGAGCCGTTGCGCTCCTTCGCGGTGGCCTTGCCCGATATGAGCTGGTTCAGGGCCTCCTCACGCTGGGCCTCCTGGGTCTTGCTCAGGGGGCCGTCCAGGTCGTGCGCGCGCTGCTTCACCGGAGCCGGGTCGTGCCGGTTGGCCGCGGCGGTGTGGGCCTGGGTGCCCGCCTCCGCGACGGCGAAGGTGGCGAACGTGGCGGAGGCCGCCGCGAGCGTCACGCCGATGGCGGCCGCTCTGAACGTCCAGGATCTGCTGGTCACTTGAGTTCCTCCCCCGCGCCGCGCACACGGACAGAGGGTTCCGGGTCATGGAGGAATCCGTGCGCGCACGATCAACGCGTGTAGTCAAGTGACGACATTTGACTAGAGGTTTAGCTGAAAAAACAGATCTTGACTTGAGCAGGACAAGTGCACTATGCGGAGGTGGCGTTCGCTTTACGGACGCGTGTCACCTCGCCAAACGGGCGCAGGGGGACGCCCCTTTGGCCAGGACGGTGACTCCATGCGCCCCCTGTGCACCGGTACCGTGGGTTAGGTCAGGCTTACCGGGCGTCCCGCTCGGGCATGCAGGCCAACAGAGTGGCACCCCAATCTTCCGAAGACTGCCGAGGACACGATTGCCATGCCTCGTCCGACTGCCGCACAGCTCGCCTACGGTTCCTGCACCGTGATCTTCTCGACGCTCGCCATGCTGCTGCTGTCCCAGACGAGTTCGGGCCTCGGGGTCGCCGTCATCGCCCTCGCGGCCCTCGCGCTGGGCCTGCTGGTCGCCCTGACGGTCCCCGTCCCCGGGGCGCGCTCGGAGCGGGCGCCCGCCGAGCCCGTGGCGGAGGAGGAACGTATCCCCACGACCCTGTGACGCACAGGGGCACAGCGTCGCACGGCCGCGACGGTGGCGGTTCCGGGACGTCCCGGAACCGCCACCGTCGCGGCTGCACCCCCGGCGGACGGCTCAACCGGTGCTGACCACCACCGTCTTGGCCGCCTTGTCGTGCAGGCCCTGTTTGTACGGCTTGTCGAAGAAGCTCCAACCACCCGAGATGGCCGTCCAGATGCAGGCGCAGCAGAAGGCGAACGGCACCCACAGCACCAGGGAACGGATCAGCATGGTCTGCACGGAGGGGGTGGCGCCGTTCTCCAGGTTGGCCACCCGCAGGCCGAGCCACTTCTTGCCGAGGGTCTGCCCCGACCTGGTCATCATGAAGGTGTCGTACGCGATGTAGAGCACGGCCGCGATGAAGGACTGGGCGAGGGACCTGCCGACCTGCATCCGCTCGCCGTCGACCGTGTACTCGCTCACCCCGAACGCCCAGGTGAGCAGCAGTACGACGATGCCGACGAGGATCAGGTCGATGATGCGCGCGAGCGTGCGCTTGCCGCTGTCGGCGAGCGGGGGCATGCCGGCCAGCGGGTCGGCGGGGTAGCCGCCGGGGCCGTAGGGGCCGCCGCCCGGACCGCCGCCGTAGGGGCCACCGCCGTAAGGACCGCCACCGCCGTGAGGACCGCCCGGACCGCCGCCGTAGGGACCGCCCGCGCCGTCGCCGGGGGGAGGGGGCTGGGCGCCGCCGTACGGGGCGTCGTACGGCGAGCCCGAGCCCTGGTCCGACGGGGGCCGCTTCCTGAAGGGATCGTCCTCGGGGGGCTGCTCTCCGGAGCCGGGGGGCGGTTCGGTGCTCATGGCCCGAGTGGAACCCGAAGATCCCGGCCCCGCATCCGGCAGACGGCCGGACGGAGTACGCGCGCTCAGCCGGCCACGAAGGTGTGGGCCGCCTTGTCGTGCCAGCACTGGTGCCAGGGCCGGTCGAACAGGCACCACAGCACGCCCACGATCCCGACGGCCAGCAGGCCCGGCACGCTGAGCACCAGCCAGCGGCGCAGCGCCGCGCCGAACGTCGGGGGCTCGTGCGCCTCGATGTCCCGGACCTCCAGACCGCACAGCTTCTTGCCGAGGGTGCGGCCCCACTTGGCCGTGGGCAGCACCTCGTACAGGACACCGGCCAGCAGGAGGACGGCGAGGACGATGCCGAGGCTGGTGCCGGTCGTGCCGTCGAGCAGCCAGACCGTGACCTCGTGGCCGGACAGCCGGGCGGCGTCGATCTTCTGCTGGACGTGGTCCACGGCCCGGGTGCCGAGCGGGACCGCGGCGGCGGCCGTCACGGCGCCGATGGCCAGCAGGTCGATCAGCCGCGCGGCGAGCCGCTTGCCGAGTCCGGCGGGGCGGGCGGCGGCCTGCCGGCGCGCGGCGGCCTGGAAGAGGTCCTCCACCGGCGGCTTCCACGGCGCCACGGGCTGCTCGTCCCCGCCTCCGGCAAGCTGATGCACCTGCTGCGCCCAGGAGGCCTGCCCGCCACCGGGTCCGCTGGTCAGCGGGGTGACGGGGGCACCGCCCTGGACGGGACCCGCCTGGTGCGGCACCGACGGGGCCACGGAGGCGGGAGCCGGGGCGGCCGGGGAGGGCTGGGGCGCCGGGGCGGGCTGCGGGACGGACGGTGCCTGCGGTGCCTGGGCCGCCGGGGCGGGCTGCGGGGTGGAGGGTGCCTGCGGTGCCTGCGGTGCCTGGGCCGCCGGGGGTGTCTGTGCGGCGGCGGCGCGGGCCGCGGCGGCCTTTCCGGCGCCGAAGCCGGAGTTCACGGGCGCGCCGACCGGGCCCTGCGTCCCGAAGCCGGCCGGGCCGCTGTCGGTGCCGGACGGGGCCGGCGGGGCGGACGGGACCGGGCGGAAGGTCATCGTGCCGTCGTCGGTGCGGTCGGCTGCCGCCGGGCCGGGGATCGGGCGGCGGAAGATGAAGGTGCCGGGGTCGTGGGGGTCGTCCTCCGTCGGCGGGATCGTCGCGGTGCCGTCGGTACGGCCCGTGGCACGGCCGTCGGGGGCGATGGGGGCCTCGGCCGGCACCCTGGGATCGGCGCCCCAGGGCTGACCGGGCTGAGCGGGCTGACCGGGCTGACCCGGCGCACCCGGCTGGCCCCACTGCGCTCCCTGCGCGGGCTGCACGGGATGCCCGCTCTGCCCGCCCTGCCGACCCGCGCCGTCCGGCTGTTCCCCGTCGGGCGGGTCCTCGTCGAAGAAGTGCGGACCCGTTTCCTCCACGGACGGGGACGCCGGTCGGGCGCCGGGGGGCGGGGTGAGCGGTTCGCCGTTCTTCGGCGCCGGGCGGCTCGTGCCAGGCACCCAGGAGGCGCCGTTCCAGTACCGGACGTAGCCGGGGATGGACGGGTCCGGGTAGTAGCCCTCGCGGGGCCGGTCGTCACCTGGGGCCGGGGTTGGGGCGCTCATGTCCGTCGTCCCGTATCTGCTCGGGGGTGGGATGGGGGCCTCCACATCTATCAGACCCGGGCATCCCCCACCGCCAGTCCCGCCGGACCCACCCCTTTCCGGGCAACGCCGTGACGGACTCCCCCGGCTCGCGAAAAGAATTTCCCCGAACGCGCGTAATGGCCCGGCCCCTGTCCCCTCTCCTTCCGGTGCGGGCCCCGTCCGAGCGGCCCCGACGCGAAAGGAGACGCAGGTCATGCAGCACACCGTGGTGGAGCGCGAACTGGAGCTGAGGCTCATCCTGTCGCCGGAGCGGAGCGTCCCGGTGCCGGCCCGGCTCGGCTACCGCTCCGACGACCCCTACGCCGTCCACATCACCTTCCACATCGACTCCGAGCACCCCGTCGACTGGACGTTCGCCCGCGACCTGCTGGTGGAGGGGGTGTTCCGGCCGTGCGGGCACGGGGACGTGCGGGTGTGGCCGACGAAGGCGAACGGGCGCAGTGTCGTCCTGATGGCGCTGAGTTCACCGGACGGCGACGCGCTGCTGGAGGCGCCGGTCCCGCAGGTGTCGGCCTGGCTGGAGCGGACGCTGCGGGCGGTGCCGCCGGGCACGGAGGGCGGGCAGCTCGGCATCGACGACGCGCTCGACCAGTTCCTCGCCCGGTGAACGGCCCCGGGAAGGAGGCGTCAGAAGAGCTTGCCCGGGTTCAGGATGCCCAGCGGGTCGAAGACCTGCTTCACCGCCCGCTGCATCTCCACCCCGACCGGGCCGATCTCCCGGGCCAGCCACTCCTTCTTCAGGACGCCGACGCCGTGTTCGCCGGTGATGGTGCCGCCCAGCTCCAGGCCGAGGGCCATGATCTCGTCGAAGGACTCACGGGCCCGGCGGGACTCCTCGGGGTCACGGGCGTCGAAGCAGACGGTGGGGTGCGTGTTGCCGTCGCCGGCGTGCGCGCAGACGCCGATCGTGAGGCCGTACTCGGCGGCGATCCGCTCCACGCCCTCCAGCATGGCGCCGAGCCGCGAGCGGGGCACGCACACGTCGTCGATCATCGTCGTGCCCTTCACCGCCTCCAGCGCGGTCAGCGAGAGCCGCCGGGCCTGCAACAGCATCTCGGACTCGGCCGCGTCCTCGGCCGGGACGACCTGGGTCGCGCCGGCGGCCTCGCACAGGGCGCCGACGGCGGCCAGGTCGGCGGCCGGGTCCGGGGTGTCGAACGCGGCCAGCAGCAGCGCCTCGGTGGTCTCGGGCAGCCCCATGTGGGCGAGGTCGTTGACCGCCTTGACCGTCGTACGGTCCATGAGTTCGAGGAGCGACGGCACGTGACCGCCCTCCATGATCCGGCAGATGGCGTCGCAGGCGGCCGCCGCGGAGGCGAACTCGGCGGCCAGCACGAGCTGCCGGGGCGGCTTGGGCTTCAGCGCCAGGACGGCCCGGACGACGATGCCGAGGGAGCCCTCGGAGCCGACGAAGAGCCGGGTCAGGTCGTAGCCCGCGACCCCCTTCGCCGTGCGCCGGCCGGTGGACATCAGGCGGCCGTCGGCGAGGACGACGTCCAGGCCGAGGACGTATTCCGCGGTCACGCCGTACTTGACGCAGCACAGGCCGCCGGAGGCCGTGCCGATGTTGCCGCCGATGGTGCACATCTCCCAGCTGGAGGGGTCCGGCGGGTAGTACAGGCCGTGTTCCTCGACCGCGCGGGAGAGGGTCGCGTTGACCACGCCCGGTTCGACCACGGCGATCCGGTCGACGGGGCTGATCTCCAGGATGCGGTCCATCTTGGTGAGGGACAGCACGACGCAGCCCTCGGTGGCGTTGGCGCCGCCGGACAGGCCGGTGCGGGCCCCCTGCGGGACGACGGGGACGCGCAGCTCGGTGGCCGTGCGCATGACGTGCTGGACCTGTTCGACGGTGCGCGGGAGGACGACGACGGCGGGACTGCCCGCCGGGCAGAAGCTCGCCATGTCGTGGGCGTAGGAGGCCGTGACGTCGGAGTCGGTCAGGACGGCCTCGGGCGGCAGGCCGGCCAGGAGCCGGTCGGTGAGGTTACCGGTGTGCTCGTCGCGGGGTGCTTCGATACGGCTCATGATCACAGCGTGTCACTCGCGGCCATCGGTGTGAACCCCGCCCGCGCCGCCCCGGGGCCGCGCGGATGTGCTCGTCGTATTGACGCACAGTGAGCGCCATGGACAACCGACAGTGCGTGGGTACGTCCCTGGTACCGGAGCCGCCGGCGCCGCGCCGGCCCCGGCGGGCGCTGCGGCGGGTGCTGGTCGCCTCGCTGGCGGGCGGTGTCATGGCGGGCACGGTGCTGATGCTGCTGCCGCACGAGCGCCGGCACGGGCCGGCCGCGCCGCCCGCCGCCGGTCCGCAGGCGCGGCCACGGGCGCAGGTGCCGGCGCTGACGACGGTGACCTACGGGGTGCCGGCCGCGCTGCCCGGGCTGACGGCGCTCATCGGGCGGCAGGAGCAGCGGGTGCGGGCGCAGCCACGGGACGCCCGGGCGTGGGCGGTGCTGGGGTCGGCGTACGTGGAGCGGGGGCGCCGGGCGGGTGACGTGGCGGACTACCCGAAGGCCGAGCGGGCGCTGCGGACCTCGCTGGAGGTGCGGGGCGGCCGGAACACCGAGGCGCTGGACGGGCTGGCCGCGCTGGCGCTGGCGCGCCGGGACTTCCCGGCGGCGAAGAGCTACGGCGAGCAGGCGCTGAAGGCGGCGCCGAAGCGGTGGCAGGCGTATGCGCCGCTGATCGACGCGTACACCGGGCTCGGGGACTACGAGAAGGCCCGCTCCACCCTGGACAAGCTGCTGGCCCTGCGCACCGACGCGACGGCGCGGCCGGCCGTGATGGCGCGGGCCTCGGCGGTGTACCGGGACCGGGGCTGGCGCGAGGACGCGGTGGCCCAGCTCACCGACGCGGCGGCCGCCGCGCGGACCCCGGCGGAGCAGGCCGCGTGGCTGACCGGGCTGGGGCAGCTCGCGTGGGAGCGCGGGGACCTGCCGGACGCGCTGCGGCACTTCGAGGCCGCGCTGCGGCTCGATCCCGACCAGCGGGCGGCACGGGCCGGGCGGGCGCGGACGCTGGCCGCGCTGGGGCGCACGGCGCAGGCGCTGACCGCGTACCGGGCCGCCGTCGCGAAACAGCCGGACCCCGCGGACCTGCTGGAACTGGGCGAGCTGTACGAGTCGCTGGGGCAGCCCGGGGTCGCCGAGGAGCAGTACACGCGGATGAAGGCGGCGGTACGGCGGGCGGTGTCCGGCGGGGTGGACGAGGAGCTGCTGATCGGGCGGTTCGAGGCGGACCACGGGGACCCGTGGGACGCCGTGGAGCGGTTGCGGGAGGAGTGGAAGCGGCAGCCGGGGATCGAGGTGGCCGACGCGCTGGGCTGGGCGCTGCACCGGGCCGGTGAGGACGAGGAGGCGCTGACCTACGCCACCACCGCGACGGACAAGGCGAAGGGGGGCGGGGTGCGCAGCGCGCTGTACGCGTTCCACCGGGGCGTGATCGAGGCGGAAGTGGAGCGGTACGGTCCCGCGCGGCGGCATCTGGAGGAGGCCCTGCGCATCAACCCGTACTTCTCGCCGCTGAAGGCGCCGATGGCGCGGGAGGCGCTGCGGGAGCTGGGCGACGTACCCGACGAGCCGCCGCCCAGCGAGTAGCGTCCGCCGTTACAGGTTGCCCCGCTTCTCCTGCTCGCGCTCGATCGCCTCGAACAGCGCCTTGAAGTTGCCCTTGCCGAAGCCCATGGAGCCGTGCCGCTCGATGAGCTCGAAGAACACGGTCGGACGGTCCTGGACCGGCTTGGTGAAGATCTGCAGCAGGTAGCCGTCCTCGTCGCGGTCGGCCAGGATCTTCAGCTCGCGCAGGGTCTCGACCGGCACGCGGGTGTCGCCGACCCACTCGCCGAGGGTGTCGTAGTAGGAGTCGGGGGTGTCGAGGAACTCGACGCCGGCCGCGCGCATGGTGCGGACCGTCTGCACGATGTCGCCGGTGTTGAGCGCGATGTGCTGGACGCCCGCGCCGCCGTAGAACTCCAGGTACTCGTCGATCTGGGACTTCTTCTTGGCGATGGCGGGCTCGTTGATCGGGAACTTGACCTTGAGGGTGCCGTCCGCGACCACCTTCGACATCAGCGCGCTGTACTCGGTGGCGATGTCGTCGCCCACGAACTCCTTCATGTTCGTGAAGCCCATGACCTTGTTGTAGAAGGCCACCCACTCGTTCATCCGGCCGAGTTCGACGTTGCCGACGCAGTGGTCGATGGCCTGGAAGACGCGGTGGGCGGGCGGCTCGACGATCGGCTCCGCGGCGGTGTACCCGGGCAGGTAGGGGCCGTCGTAGCCGGTGCGCTCGACCAGGGTGTGGCGGGTCTCGCCGTAGGTGGCGATGGCGGCGAGGACGACCGTGCCGTGCTCGTCCTTCAGCTCGTACGGCTCGGTGACGCTCTTCGCGCCCTGCTCGACGGCGTACGCGTACGCGGCGCGCGCGTCCGGGACCTCGATGGCCAGGTCGATGACGCCGTCGCCGTGCGCGGCCACGTGCTGGGCGAGGAAGTGGCCCCAGGTGCTGCTCGGCTTGATCACGGAGGTGAAGACGAAGCGGGCGGAGCCGCTCTCCAGCACGTAACTGGCGGTCTCGCGGCTGCCGTTCTCCGGTCCGGAGTAGGCGACCAGCCGCATGCCGAAGGCGGTGGAGTAGTAGTGCGCCGCCTGCTTGGCGTTGCCCACGGCGAAGACGACCGCGTCCATTCCCTTGACCGGGAAGGGGTCGTCCTGCCGGGCGGTCGTCTCGGGAGTGAGGTGTGTGGTCTGCGTCATAGCGGAAGGGTGGCTCTGCTCTGCAAGGTGCGCAATAGTTCGCGCTATCGCTGGGCAATCCGACCAGCGGTACGGCCGTCTCGGCGGTCTTTCTGTACAGGATGACCATCTCAGGGGGTCCCGTGGCGATCGATCATCTGGACGGGCGCATCATCGTGCTGCTGGCCCGGGAGCCGCGCATCGGGGTGCTGGAGATGTCCCGGCGGCTGGGTGTGGCGCGCGGGACCGTGCAGGCGCGCCTGGACCGGCTCCAGTCGAACGGGGTCATCCGCGGCTTCGGCCCGCAGGTGGATCCGGCGGCCCTCGGCTACCCGGTCACCGCGTTCGCCACCCTCCAGATCCGGCAGGGCCAGGGCGCCGACGTACGGGCGCACCTGGCGACCGTGCCCGAAGTGCTGGAGCTGCTGACGACCACCGGCAGCGGGGACATGCTGTGCCGGCTGGTGGCCCGCTCGAACGCCGATCTGCAGCGGGTGATCGACCGGGTCGTCGGCTTCGACGGCATCGTCCGGGCCTCCACGGCGATCGTCATGGAGAACCCCGTTCCGCTGCGGATCATCCCGCTGGTGGAGCAGGCGGCGGCGGACGCCGAACGGTCGTAGGCGGCGGCCCGTGCGGGTGGGCTAACAGCTCGGGACCGAGCCCTTGCCCTTCTCCAGCGCCACCAGGGAGTCGACCGCGCCCTTGAGCGTGGTCACTGGGACCAGTCGCAGCCCCTTCGGCAGCTCCGCCTTCGCGTCGGCGCACTCCGCCTTCGGCACCAGGAAGACGGTGGCCCCGTCCCGGCGCGCGGCCTGGGTCTTCAGGGCCACCCCGCCGACCGCGCCGACCTGGCCGGCCGCGTCGATCGTGCCCGTACCGGCGATGACGCGGCCCCCCGTGAGGTCGCCGCCGCTGCCGTCGCCGTTCAGCTTGTCGATGATCCCCAGGGAGAACAGCAGCCCCGCGCTGGGTCCGCCCACGTCGGCGAGCCGCAGCGTGACCCTGACCTTGCCGGCGCCGAGCCCGAGGTACTTCAGCGCCGCCTGGGTCGCCGCGTCCTGGGACTGCCGCATCTGCGCCTCGTTGTGCCGCTCGATCTCCTTGACGGTGTCGCCGCTCGGGTAGACCGAGTCGCGCGGCAGCACCGCGCGGTCGGTGCGGAACCAGCCGTCGACCACGTCACCGAGCCTGACCTCGGCGTCCGGACCGGTCGCCTCGATCGTGGTCATCCGCAGCTGGCCGCTGGTCCTCCGGGTCTCCGCCCCGGAGACCGTGATCACCGGGGTGCCCTGGTTCCGCCCGAGCACGTTCGCCGTCATGCCGGGCTGCGCCACCGAGAACGGCAGCGGCGCGAAGGCCGTCGTGGCCAGCAGGGCCACGACGGGCAGTGCGCAGACGGCGAGGGCCTGGGGGCGTGTGAGACGTGAGAGCACGAGGTCAATCTAACGTGACAACCACGTGCCCCTTCCGCCGCGTGCGGGTGCCTTCATGCCGCGGGAAGGCCCCGTCATGCCGTGTAGAGGTCCCGTCGGGCCCTGGTGAACCGGCGCAGCGCGTCCGGCAGGGGTGTGACGCCGATGCCGGGGCCATCCGGGACGGGCAGGTGGCCGTCCGCGCCGAGGACGAACGGCTCGGTGATGTCCTCCGCGAAGTAGCGGCTGGACGCCGAGGTGTCCCCGGGCAGGGTGAAGCCGGGCAGCGCGGCCAGGGCGAGGTTGGGCGCGCGGCCGATGCCGGTCTCCAGCATGCCGCCGCACCACACCGGCACGCCGTGCGCGTGGGCCACGTCGTGGACCCGGCGGGCCTCCAGGTAGCCGCCCACTCGGGCGGGCTTGACGTTGACCACCCGGCAGGCGTCGAGGGCGATGGCGGACGCGGTGTCCCGGGCGTGGTGCAGGGACTCGTCCAGGCAGACCGGGGTGCCCAGCCGCTTCTGCAACCGGGCGTGGGCGTACAGGTTGTTCTCCTCCAGCGGCTCCTCGATGAGCAGCAGCCCGAACGCGTCGAGCCGCCGCAGGTGCTCGGCGTCGGCGAGGGTGTAGGCGGTGTTGGCGTCGACCTGGAGGGGGAGGTCGTCACCGAAGCGGTCGCGGACCGCCCGCACCGGCTCGACGTCCCAGCCGGGCTCGATCTTCAGCTTGATGCGGACGTACCCCTCGGCGAGGTACCGCTCGACGTCGTCCAGCAGCTCGGGCACCGAGTTCTTGATGCCGACGGAGACCCCGGCGGGCACCCGGTCCCGTACCGCGCCCAGGTAGGTCGCGAGCGACATGCCGTGGCCGCGCAGCTCGGCGTCGAGCACCGCCGTCTCCAGGGCCGCCTTCGCCAGCTCGTGGCCCTTGATCTTCGCCATGGCGGGGGCCAGCGCGGCCGTGGTGAGGTGCGGGAGCGCGGCCACGCGGGGCAGCAGGAAGTCGCGCAGCACGATCTCGGCGCCGGCGACGAACTCCGAGCAGTACAGCGGCTCGGGGTCGGCGGCGAACTCCGACCAGCCCTCGGCGGAGTCGGTGACGACGCGCAGCAGGAAGGTGTCCTTCGCCGTCATGGTCCCGAAGGACGTACGGAACGGGGTGACCAGCGGGATCGCCACATGCACGATCTCCACGCGCTCCAGTTTCACGCGACCTCCTCCGGCCCGGTGAGCGTGTACCAGCCGGCGCGGGACATCCCGGTGGCCCGGAACCCCTCCACGAAGGCCTCCAGGAACACCTCGCGCACCGCGTGCCGCCAGCGCAGCGCCAGGGCGGGATCGGCGGCGCGCAGCGCGACGACGTCGTCCGGGACCCGGCACCAGACGTGCCGTCCGGCGCGCCGGACGAGCGGCCCGCCGTCGGGGGCGGTGCGCAGGACGGGCCCGTGCGGCTCGGCGTCGTACGGCGTTGCCCGCGCCGTCAGGTCCCAGGTCACCGTCAGCCGGTCGCTCTCGTCGCCGTCGTTCACGCCGTCGGTCATGGGGCCGTAGAAGTCGACCAGGTACTCGGTGCCGACGGCGCCCAGCTTGACCAGGTTGAAGCGGGCGTTGCGGCCGACCAGCGGGTCGAAGGTCCAGCGCATGGTGCGGGCGCCGAGGGCGACGGCCCACTCCCGCTGGGCCAGCTTCAGGCGGTGCCCGAGACCGGTCTCGGCGGCGGCCACCAGCGAGTACGTGCTCCGGTCCGGGCCGAGCACGGCGACGGACGCCCCGGCGAGCCGCTGCCCGTCGTGGGCCGCGTGCACGGCGCCGCCGGCGTGCACCAGGCTGTGCAGGACCTCGGCCGGGTAGGGCGGGGCGGTGCGGGGCGTCCGCCAGACGTCGCTGAAGTGGTCGGCGACGGCCGCGAGCCCGGCGACGTCGTGGACGGTACGGATGGTGGCTCCTCCTGTCATGGGACGAGTCTCGGAGTCGCCGGTGGCGGATGTGTTGTGCGAGCGGCCAAGGCACGCGTACGTTCGTTGCACCATCCGCCAACCGGCATGCTGAGGACCCTCATGGACGCCTGCACCCTCGGCGACCTCCTGGACGTCGTCGGCGCCCCCACGCTGCGCCTGCACACCGCCCCCGCCGGCCTCGCCGCCCCGGTCACCGAGGCGGTCCTGTACGAGGGCCGTACCCCGCTCCCCCGGCTGCCCGGCGCGCTGCTGCTGGCGGTCGGGGTTCGGGCGGCGGACGCCGGGCCGCTGCTTGGGGCGGCGGCGGAGGCCGGGCTGACCGGGGTGGTGGTGCGCGGCGCGGACGGGCCGGTGGCGGCGGCGCGGGAGCACGGCGTGGCCCTGCTGTCGGTCGCCGAGGACGCGGCCTGGCACCGGGTCCATCTGCTGCTGGCCTCGGCCGTCGCCGCCCGGCCCACCGCCCTCGCCGCCGACTCCGGGGCGGGCGACAGCGGGCTCGGCGACCTGTTCGCGCTCGCCGACGCCATCGCGACGGCCACCGGCGGGGCCACCGCCATCGAGGACCCGCGCCAGCGGATCCTCGCCTACTCCACGGTCCCCGGCCAGCCCGTGGACGAGGACCGCCGGCAGGGCATCCTCGGCCGGCAGGTGCCGGCCAGCGCCGAGAACACCGAGCAGTACCGGCGGCTGTTCGCCGCCGACCGGCCGGTGCGGCTGCCCGCGCTGACCGGCAGCGGCCTGCCCCGGCTGGCGATGCCGGTACGGGCCGGCGGGGAGACCCTCGGCTCGGTGTGGGTGATCGACGGCGGCTCGCTCGCCCCGGACGCCGAGGACACCCTCGCCCAGGGCGCGTCCACCGCCGCGCTGCTCCTGCTGCGCGCCCGGGCGGCCCGGGAGCTGGCCCGGCACCGGGGCGGCGACCTGCTGCGCCGGCTCCTGGACGGCACGGCGGACGACCCGGCGACGGCCGCCGCCCGCCTGGGCGTGGACGGCCCGGCCCGGGTGGCGGCCTTCGCCCTGGACTCCGCCGCGAGCGTCCCGGACGCCGAACGCACCGCGCTGCGCCTGCTGGACGTCGTACGCCTGCAGTGCGAGGCCCGCTACGGCCGGCACGCGTGCGTGCTGCTGGACGGGGTGGTGTACGCGGTGCTGCCCGGGCCGGGAGAGCGGCACCGGGCGCTGGCCGGGGACATCGTGGCGCGGGCCGGACAGGCGCTGCGGGCGCCGGTCCGGGCGGCGCTCGGCGAGGTGGTGCCGGACGCGGACGGGCTCACGGACTCGCGGGCGGACGCCGACCTGGTGCTGCGGGTCCTGGACGCGGACCTGCCGGTGGCCGTGGTGGACGAGGTGCGCGCCCGGGTGACACTGCTGCGGCTGACCGAAGTGATGGAAGAACGCCGGGAGTTGAGCGCGGGCGCGTGGCGGCGGGTGCTGGCCTACGACGCCGGGCACGGCACCGAGTACGCGCGCACGCTGGTCTGCTGGTTCGACGCGGGCTGCGACATGGCCGGCGCGGCGAGGCTGCTGGCCGTGCACCCCAACACCTGCCGCTACCGCCTCAAGCAGCTCCAGCAGCACGCCGGGGTCGACCTGGACGACCCCGACGAACGGCTGGTGCTGTGGCTCCAGTTGCGGACGCTGGCCGGGCTCAGCGCAGCCACGCCCTGAGCCGGGCCTCGCACCGCTCCAGGTGCGCCACGGGCACGTACTCCCCCGCCGTGTGCGCCAACGAGGGGTCCCCGGGGCCGTAGTTGAGCGCGGGCACCCCGAGCGCGGCGAACCGGGCCACGTCCGTCCACCCCAGCTTGGCCCGGGGCTCGGCCCCGAGCGCGGCCACCAGTGGGCCCACCCGGTCCAGGTGCGGCAGCGCCCCGCCGACGACCTCGGTGACCCGCACCTCGTACTCCGGGAACAGCCCCCGCACGTACTCCTCCGCCTCCTGAGCCGAACGACTGGGTGCGAAACGGCAGTTGACGGTCACGACACACTCGTCGGGTACGACGTTCCCGGCGACCCCGGCACGTACGGCGACCGCGCTGAGCCCCTCCCGGAACTCCAGGCCGTCGATCACGACCCGCTCCGGGACGTGTGCGTCGAGCCGCTGGAGCACCTGCCCCGCCTTGTGCGCGGCGTTGGTGCCCTGCCAGGCGCGGGCGGTGTGCGCGCGGGCGCCCCTGACCACGATGTCGGCGGTCAGGATGCCCTGGCAGCCGGCCTCGACACCGGCGTCGGAGGGTTCCATGAGGATCGCCAGGCCGGCCTCCTCCAGCAGCCCCGGCCGGGCGGCGGCGATCCGGCCGAGCCCGTTGCGCTCCCCTTCGACCTCCTCGCACTCGTAGAAGACGTAGGTGAGGTCGCGGGCGGGCTCCGGCACGGTGGCGGCGAGCCGCAGCGCGACGGCCACCCCGCCCTTCATGTCACAGGCGCCGAGCCCGTGGACCCGCCCGTCGGCCAGCCGGGAGGGCAGGTTCCCGGCGGCCGGCACGGTGTCCAGGTGCCCCGCGATCAGGACGCGTTCGGCGCGGCCGAGGCCGGTGCGGGCGACGACGGAGTTGCCGACCCGCTCCACCGCGAGGTGCGGCAGGAGGCGCAGGGCCTGTTCGACCGTGTCGGCGATCCGCTCCTCCTCCCCGCTCTCGGAGGGCAGGTCCACGAGGGCACGGGTGAGGCCGACGACGTCGGTGGTGAGATCGAGGGCGGTCATGCGGGGTCTTCCTGGGTCCGGGCGAGCTTGGAGTGCCGGATGCCGTAGCAGCCGTAGACGACGACTCCGGCCGCCAGCCACGCGCCGAACGCGATCCAGGTGTCCGCGCCGAGGCTGCACAGCATGTAGCCGCAGAACGCGACGCCGAGCAGGGGCGTGACCGGGGAGAACGGCACCCGGAAGGAGCGGGGGGCGCCCGGGTCGCGCCGGCGCAGCAGGACGACGGCCACGTTGACGAGCATGAACGCGAAGAGGGTGCCGATGCTGGTGGCGTCGGCGAGGCTGCCGAGCGGGACGAGGGCGGCGAGGACGGCGATGAAGCCGGAGACGATGACGGTGCCCGCGCGGGGCACCCCGGTGCGCGGGTGCACCTTGGCGAACAGCGGTGGCACGAGTCCGTCCCGGGCCATGGCGAACAGGATGCGGATCTGCCCGTACTGCACGGTGAGCACGACGCTGGTGGTCGCGACGACGGCCCCGACGGACAGCAGGATCGGCCACAGGCTCCCGCCGCCGACCGACCGCACGAGCACCTCGCTCAGCGTCGCCTCGGTCCCCGCGAACTGGCGCCAGGGCATCGCGCCGAGCGCGGCGACGGCGACGAGGACGTACAGGGCGGTGACCAGGACGAGGGACAGGATGATCGCGCGCGGCAGGTCCCGCTGCGGATCGCGCGCCTCCTCACCCGCCGTGGAGGCGGCGTCGAACCCGATGTAGGAGAAGAAGAGGGAGGCCGCCCCGGCACTCATGCCGGCCGCGCCGAGCGGGAACAGGGGCTGGAAGTTGCCGGCCCGGAAGGCCGTGAAGGCGACGGCGCAGAACAGCACCAGAGCCGCGATCTTGACGGCGACCATGACGGTGTTGGCGACGGCGCTCTCCTTCGCGCCGCGCAGCAGCACCACCATGGCGAGGACGACGATGAGGGCGGCCGGGATGTTGAGCACACCGCCGGCGCCGGGCGGCGCGCTGAGGGACTCGGGCAGGGAGACACCGAGGGTGAGCTCCAGCAGTTCGTTGACGTACTGTCCCCAGCCCACGGCGACGGCGGCGACCGACACCCCGTACTCCAGGATCAGACACCAGCCGCAGACCCAGGCGACCAGCTCGCCGAGGGTGGCGTAGGCGTAGCTGTACGACGAACCCGATCCGGGGATCATGCCGGCCAGCTCCGCGTACGACAGCGCGGAGAACAGGGCGGTGACGCCGGCCAGCACGAAGGAGACGACGACGGCGGGACCGGCCTGAGGCACGGCCTGCCCCAGCACCACGAAGATGCCGGTGCCCAGGGTGGCCCCCACGCTGAGCAGGGTGAGCTGGGCCACGCCCATCGTCCGCTTCAGCGGACTCCCGGCGGCTTCACCGACGAGGGTTCCCATGCTCTGCCGCCGGGTGAGCCTGCCTGCCGTACGTCCTGTCCGCCGATCTGGTGCGGCGACTGTCCCCACTCTGTCCACCGTGCCGTTCCCTCCGCCTCGGGGTTGCCTGGCCCTTGATGATGCGGAGGGGCGGGCGCCGGGGGGTGTGCGGATCGGCCAAAGGTTGGCGAGCGGGGTTGGAGGGGCGGCCAAGGGGGTGGCCGAGTGCGGGCGGTGCGAGCGAATGTGTCGCGGCGCGGGGTGATGAGCAGGTTGCCGTTCCCGTTCAGTGCGACGTTGCCGGTGCTCGACGTCATCGTCTCGAACTCGCCGGTGCCCCGGTTGGCGGCCCTGCCGGGGTTGGACATCCCGGTGTCGTACTGCCAGTCGGTCGTGTTGACGTCGGAGCTCGCGCTGTTCACCGCGCCCTTTCGGGGCGCTGCGGTGGCGTCGGCTGCGAGGGGCTCAGCGCTGCGAGAGGCTCAGCGCAACGCTTCGGCGACCTCCTTCGCCGCCTCCACCACGCGCGCCCCCACCCGCTCCGGCACGGCGTCCGCGAGCATCACGACGCCCACGCTGCCCTCGACCCCCGTCACCCCGACCAGGGGCGCGGCGGCTCCGCTCGCCCCCGCCTCCAGCTCCCCGTGCGTGAGCGTGTACCCGGGGTCGGAGGACGGCGACTGCCGCGCGGCGAGGATCGCCTTGCCGGCCGCGCCCCGGTCCAGCGGGTGCCGGAACCCGGCCCGGTAGGCCACGTGGTAGTCCGTCCAGGTGGGCTCCACCACCGCCACGGCCAGCGCCTCGGACCCGTCCACGAGCGTGAGGTGCGCCGTCGCCCCGATGTCCTCCGCGAGCGACCGCAACGCGGGCAGCGCGGCCTCGCGTACCAGCGGGTGCACCTGCCGTCCGAGCCGCAGCACGCCCAGTCCGACCCGGGCTCGCCCGCCCAGGTCACGCCGTACGAGTGCGTGCTGCTCCAGCGTCGCGAGCAACCGGTACACCACGGTACGGTTCACGCCCAGTTTGGTGGACAACTCGGTGACGGTCAGCCCGTGGTCCGTGTCGGCCAGCAGCTTGAGGACGCGCAGTCCCCGGTCGAGCGTCTGAGAGGTCTCCGCGGTCACGACGCCCACTCCTTCGGCGGTGAGGTCGGCAGCCCCTGCTCGGCGGATGCGTCACCACCGAGTCCCGTCGGCGACGCGCTTGAGAGGCCGCCGATCGGCAGGACGGCCCGGCGGCTCCCGGGCCGAGTCGCTTCACGGCTGCGCTCCGCGGCGGCGCTGCCACGGGGCGTGTGCGTAGCGGGACAGTAGCGAAGCCGGTTCGCTGAGCGGAAGTCTTCGTCCAGAATCCGGGCAAGCCCAGATCCGGCCTGCCTCGATTCGTCCGGATACGCACACACGAAGACGGCAAGGAGACCCGACCGACCGAGCCCTCACCCGGGGCCCGCTGCGAACCCCCAGAACGGCACCCTCCCACCGGACCGGGCCATTCCACCCACCCGGGGCCAGGGCGAACCCCAGGGCGGCACCCTCCCACCAGAGACCGAGCCACCCCACCTACCGCCGGGGCGGAGCCCCTGCGCGGCACCCTCCGAGCGGACCGAACCTGCATCCGTGGCCCAGGACGGCACCCTCCCACCGGACCGAGCCGCCCCACCCACCCGGGGTCCGGGGCGGAGCCCCCGGGCGGTGCCTTTTCGGCGGACCGAGTCGGGTGGGCGGGTGGGCGAAAATCCACCAAGCCAGCGCAGCGTCACCGCATGCGCGTAGCCCACTCCCGCACCTTCTCGATCCGCTGCCGCAACTGCCCCGCCGTGGCCTCCGCGCTCGGCGGCCCCCCGCACACCCGCCGCAGCTCGGTGTGGATCACCCCGTGCGGCTTGCCGCTCTGGTGCACGTACGCGCCCACCAGCGTGTTGAGCTGCTTCCGCAGCTCCATCAGCTCCTTGTGCGTGACCACCGGCCGCCGCTCGGCCGGCAGCTCCAGCAGGTCGGCCTCGGTGTCCGGCTTCTTCCGGCTGTGCGCGATCTGCCGAGCCTGCCGCTTCTGCAGCAGCAACTGCACCTGCTCGGGCTCCAGCAGCCCCGGAATCCCCAGGTAGTCCTGCTCCTCCTCGCTACCGGGGTGCGCCTGCATGCCGAACTCGGCGCCGTCGTACAGCACCCGGTCGAACACGGCGTCGGACTCCAGCGCCTCGAACGGCAGCATGTCCTGCTCGCCGGTGTCCTCGTCCTGCTCCTTGTTCGCCTCCTCCATCTCCTTCTCGGATTCGGCGTACGGGTCCTCCTCGCCCTCCTTCTTCGGTTTGTCGAGGGCGTGGTCCCGCTCCTTCTCCATCTCGTTGGCGAAGGTCAGCAGGTCGGGCACGGTCGGCAGGAACACGGACGCGGTCTCGCCGCGCCGCCGGGACCGTACGAAGCGCCCGACGGCCTGCGCGAAGAACAGGGGCGTCGAGATGGTCGTCGCGTACACGCCCACCGCGAGCCGCGGCACGTCGACGCCTTCGGACACCATCCGCACGGCGACCATCCACCGGTCGTCGCTCGCGCTGAACTCGTCGATCTTCTTCGACGCGCCGGCGTCGTCCGACAGCACGAGCGTCGCCTTCGTCCCGGTGATCTCCCGGATGAGCTTGGCGTACGCGCGCGCGGATTCCTGGTCGGAGGCGATGACGAGCGCGCCCGCGTCCGGGATGGCCTTGCGGACCTCGGTCAGCCGCTGGTCGGCGGCGCGCAGCACGCTCGGCATCCAGTCGCCGCGCGGGTCGAGGGCCGTACGCCAGGCCTGGCTGATCGCGTCCTTGGTCATCGGCTCGCCGAGCCGCGCGGCGACCTCGTCACCGGCCTTGGTCCGCCAGCGCATGTTGCCGCTGTAGGAGAGGAAGATCACCGGCCGGACGACCCCGTCCGACAACGCCGAGCCGTAGCCGTACGTGTAGTCGGCGGCGGACCGCCGGATCCCGTCCGCCCCCTCCTCGTACGTCACGAAGGGGATGGGGTTGGTGTCGGAACGGAACGGCGTACCGGTCAGCGCGAGGCGCCGCGTCGCCGGCTCGAATGCCTCCAGACAGGCCTCGCCCCAGGACTTGGAGTCACCGGCGTGGTGGATCTCGTCCAGGATCACCAGCGTCTTGCGCTGCTCGACCCGGTTGCGGTGCAGCATCGGACGCACCCCGACACCGGCGTACGTCACGGCCACGCCGTCGTACTCCCTGCCGAGCGGGCCCGCGCTGTACTCGGGGTCGAGCTTGATCCCTATCCGGCCGGCGGCCTCGGCCCACTGCTTCTTCAGGTGCTCGGTGGGCGCGACCACGGTGACCTGCTGTACGACGTGGTGGTGCAGCAGCCAGGAGGCCAGCGTCAGCGCGAAGGTCGTCTTTCCGGCGCCGGGCGTGGCGACGGCGAGGAAGTCACGCGGCTGCTCCTGGATGTACTTCTCCATCGCCCCCTGCTGCCAGGCACGCAGCTTGCTGGCGGTACCCCAGGGGGCCCGGCCCGGGAAGGCGGGCGAGAGGTGGTGGGAGGAAGTCGACGAGGCGGCGGTGGTAGTCACGGTCTCCGAGCGGGGTAGGGCGGCTACGTATGACAACCGGGCCACCCTACCGGCGCCGCCCTGCGCTCAACGCGCGGACGACCCCGGGTCGCCCGTGGGTGGGAGCGACGTCACAGCGGCCCCCGCCGCCCCACCGCACTCACCGCGCCGGGGCCGTGCGCTCCCGCAGCCGCGTGGTCACCCAGGCCCCCGCCACCGCCACCACCGCCATCGGCAGGAAGACGGCGGCGAAGGCGGCGGGATGCCCGCCGTCGGCCCCCGTGGTGGCGGCGGTGCTCCCGCCGCCCAGGGCCGCGAAGGCCGCGCCGGTGGCTGCCAGGAGGACGACGTTGGAGAGGGCGTCGGAGATCTGGAGCGCGGCGGAGTTGGCGCCGGCCTCCTCCGGGGCGGAGAGCTGGAGCAGCAGCACGCTGGTGGAGGAGATCACCAGGCCCATCCCGAAGCAGCCGACGCCCCAGGCGGCGGCCACGGTCCACACGGGCACGGAGTGCAGGAGCACGCTCGGCGCGGTGACGATCGCGGCGGCGACCAGCACCATGCCCACGGTCATCAGCCGCTCCCGGTACGGCGCCAGGCGCGGCCGGGACTGCACGAACGAGCCCAGCGCCCAGGTCCCGCCGCCGGCCGCCAGGGAGAACCCGGCGAGCGTCGGGGACAGCCCGCGCTGGGTGACCAGCATCAGCGGCACGAAGGACTCGGCGGCGATGAAGGACCCCGCGGCGAGCCCGCGCAGCAGCACGACGCAGGGCAGCCCGCGGGCGGCCCGGTAGGTGCCGTGGGGCAGCAGCCCGAGCACGGCGGGCACCAGCAGGGCCGCCCCCGCCAGCCCCGGGAGCAGGGCGAGGGGCCGCAGGTCCTGGGCGGCGTACTGGAGGAGCCCGGCGCCGAGGGAGATCCCGAACGCGAGCCGGATCCGCCGCCGGTCGAAGGAGCCGGCGCCGGCCTCCGCGTCCACCGGGCCGGCCGCCCGCCGCCGTATCTGGGGCAGGGCGAGGGCGAGGGGGAACACGACGAGGGCCGGGATGCCGAGGAAGACCCAGCGCCAGCCGAGGTGCTCGGTGACGGCGCCGGAGCCGAGCGGTCCGACGATGGAGGGGACGACCCAGCCGGCGGCGAAGGAGGCCATGATCGCGGGCCGTAGCCGCTCCGGATAGGCGCGTCCCACGACGACGTACAACGCCACGATGACGAGCCCGCCGCCGAGCCCCTGCACGGCCCGGCCCAGGATGAACGTCCACATGACCTGCGCGGTCCCGGCCACGACGAGCCCCACCGCGAAGGCCGCGATGCCGGTCGTCAGCGCCCCGAGCGGTCCCCGCCGGTCGGACCACTGCCCGGCGAGCACCATCCCGAAGAGGCTGGTGGTGAAGTACCCGGAGAAGGCGAACGCGTACAACGCCAGCCCGTCCAGCTCCCGCGCGGCGACCGGCATGGCGGTCCCGACGGCCGTCGCCTCGAACGCGATGAGCACCACGACGGACACGATCCCGACACTCAGCGCCCGGTACGCCTTGCCCAGCACACCGCCGTCCTGCTCGGCGGGCGGATCGAGGACGGCGGGCTCACGGGATCCAAGGGCACTCATGTTCGCCAGAGTAAGGCCCGCAACCGACTTTGGCCCCTGTCAGGAGTCCGACCCCCACTAGGCCCTTGGTCGTACGCCCGCCCCGCTTCGTGAACGCCGTGTGGCAGTCCCGTTGCACCCCG
This sequence comes from Streptomyces flaveolus, assembly GCF_000716535.1. GTDB lineage: Bacteria > Actinomycetota > Actinomycetes > Streptomycetales > Streptomycetaceae > Streptomyces > Streptomyces flaveolus_A. The sequence continues at coordinate 100,671 of NZ_JNWV01000012.1, forward strand.
CCCCATCCCCTTGAGCCCCCGCCCCGGCCCCCGTACGTTCATCAACACGAACACGGCCGTGTGCCCGAGTGGTTCAGAAACTCGCCTGCGCAGCATCCATCAGCGAGCTCCGCTCGCGGGGAGTCACGCGGGTGCGATCCCCGCCACGGCCGAGAACGACAACAGAACACGGCCGTGTGCCCGAGTGGTTCAGGGACTCGCCTGCAAAGCGAGTTACGCGGGTTCGATTCCCGCCACGGCCTCGAGTGCCTCGACGAGGCCGGACGAGAGAGGGTGGCACCCCGGGAGGGGTGCCACCCTTTTCGTCGACCGTCACTCGGGCTGTGCAGGAGGTGTCGGCATACTCGTCGAACGTTCTCTCCAGGAGGCAGTGTGACCGCGCTCGAGCCCGAAACCATCCACACCGACCGGCTGACCCTGCTGCCCCTGCGGGTCGAGCACGCCGGCGAGATGGCCGCCGTGTTGTCCGACCCCGGCCTGCACACCTTCATCGGCGGCAGCCCGGACTCCGCCCAGGCCCTGCGCGCCCGCTACGAACGCTGGACCGCCGGCTCCCCGGACCCCGCCGTGTCCTGGTGCAACTGGGTGATCCAGCTCCGTGACGCCGCCTGCCTGACCGGCACGGTCCAGGCGACGATCACCACCGACGACCGCGGGGCAGCCGCGGAGATCGCCTGGGTGGTGGGCACCCCCTGGCAGCGGCGCGGCATCGCCGCCGAGGCGGCCCGAGGTCTCGTCACCTGGCTCCGGCAGCACCCGGTGCACACGGTCGTCGCCCACATCCACCCCGACCACGCGGCGTCCGGCGCCGTCGCCACCGCGGCCGGACTCACTCCCACCGACCAGTGGCACGACGGAGAGATCAGGTGGCGGCTGGTCCTCGGCTGACCGCCCGGCCGCCGGCGTCGCCACACCCCGGCCCAACGCGGACAGGGACCGGGGTGGCCGCCTCAGAACACCCCGCCCGCCTCGTCCTGGAAGAGGTCCGTCCAGTAGTGCCAGGTCGCCTCCGGTGAGGTGCCCGTCGGGTCGATCGCGTGCAGGGTGTGGATCATCAGGGCGACCAGGTGGTCGTAGGCCTGGGTGGACAGTTCGTGGGCGAGGTGGGCGTCGATCGTGCGCTCGTGGTGGATGAGCCACAGGGTGCAGGCCAGGGTGGAGACGTCGGTGTTGAGGGGGTAGAGCGTCGCCTCGGGCTCGTTGAAGGTGAGGACCGCGCCCGTTCTGCCGTCGATCACCAGGCTGTTGTCCTCCAGGAGTTGCCCGAGGCGGATCAAGTGGTCGCAGTGGGCCGGGAGTTCGGCGAGGGGGTAGTCGGGGCGTTCCTGGGTGAAGTACTCGCGGAGCGTGGGGAGCGGGACGTCCGTGTCGGCGTGGAAGAAGACCGCCTCCTCGGGCAGGCCCGTCTCGCGCAGGAAGCGGCGGGTCGGCTCGTGGGTGAGCGTCTTCGGGAAGTCGACCTCCTCGAAGCGGGCCACTCTGCCGTGTCCGAACTGCTGGTCCAGGACGCGCGCGGGGACGTCCAGTGTGAGGCCCGATGCCGTACCGGGGCCGGCGATGAGGGAGAGCGGACGGATCAGGGCCGCCGCCTTCCAGTACGGCGGGACCTCGCCGTCCGTCCCCTCCTCGAAGAGGGTGAGGAGGCGGCGGGAGGCCTCGGTCACGGTCCTGGGGCCGTACTGGCCCGCCAGGGAGGCGAACCGGCCGCGCAGGCCCGCCAGTTCCTCGGTGACCGCGGCGAAGCGCAGCAGCGTGTTCAGGGAGGGCGCGAAGGGGCGCGGGTCGGACGGGTCGAAGAGGTAGGCCGTCGTCAGCTCGCCCGTGGTCCCGTCGAGCAGGATCGACTGGCGCTCCATGCCGGCCGGGGTGAGCAGCTCGCCTATGACCAGCCGGCCGCGCAGCTCCTCCGCGAGGTGGAAGGGGCTGTCGGCGGCGTCGGCGAGCGTGCGCAGGCCGTGGGTGCGCAGCGGGGAGAAGGTCAGCAGGTCGGTCTGCGCGGGCAGTCCGGCCCCCGCGAGCAGGCCGCGCGTCGGCGCGTGCGTGACGTAGCGGTCCAGTTCCGCCTCGGTCAGCGTGATCGCCGGAACTTCGGCGTCCGTCGTGCTCATCGCTCCCCCGCGATCTCCCTGTGCGTGACAGGCCCGCGTACCCCTTCGTACGCCGCCCACGGGCAGGTGCCCCACTGCTCGGCAGACTACGCCGCCCCACTGACAACGACCCTCACGAGGAAGGACCTCAGACGGGCCGGGCACGTTGCGCGTCCGCGGGAATCGCCCGCGCCGCCTCCTCCGGCGTCCGGCCGGAGGACGGGACGCTCCCGGTGAGCCGGGCCCGTCAGGTGAAGTAGATCCCGCCCAGGACCACGGCCAGCGCCGCCACGGCGAACAGCAGGATCCACAGGAACAACTTGCCCACGCCGGGCGTGGGTTCGTAGCGCGGTTCCCCGGGCGGCGGCGTGCTCACCGGTCCGTCACCACCGCCGCCTGGGGGCGGATCGGGAGGCGGTTGACCGGGCGGCCGGTGGCGGCGCGGACGGCGGAGGCGATGGCCGCCGGGGCCGTCACCACCGGGACCGCGCTGACGGACTTGGCGCCGAAGGGGGCCACCACGTCGCGTTCCTCCACCAGTTTCACGATCCGGATGTCGGGGGCGTCCAGGGCGGTCGGCAGGGCGTAGCCGGTCAGGTCGGGATGGCGGATGAGGCCGCGGGGTGTGCGGAGGTTCTCGGTGAGGGCGATGCCCACGCCCTGGGTGACGCCCGCCTCGATGCGCGCGGCGAGTTGCGCCGGGTTCAGGACCCGGCCCACGTCCTGGGCGACCGCCAGCTCCACCACCCGGACCGAGCCCAGCTCGACGTCGACGTCCACCACCGCGCGGATCGCGCAGAAGGCGAGGCCGACGAAGGCGTCGCCCTGGCCGGAGGCGTTCAGGGGCTCGGTCGGATGCGGGCGGCACTGGGCGGTGGCCCACAGCTCCTTGCCCTCCATCGCCTCGGCGACGGTGGTCGACAGCACGCCGTCGTACGACGTGATCTTGCCGTCCGTGATCTGGAGCAGCTCGGTGGACATGCCGAACTTGTGCGCCAGGGGCTGGAGCAGTTGCGCGCGGACCATCTTGGCCGCCCGCTCCACCGCGCCGCCCGACACCCAGGTGTGCCGGCCCCGGCAGCCCGCGCCGGCCGGCGGCTGGTCGGTGTCGACGGGGGCGACGTGGACCTCCTCCACGCCGAGGGTCTCCTGGACGATCTGCCGGGCCAGGGTGGTGAAGCCCTGGCCGGTCTCCACGGCCGCGCACAGCACGGTCGCGATGCCGTCGTGGACCTTGACCGTCGCGGTCGACACCTCGTCGGCGCCCTCCGCGCCCAGCATGTGCACCATGCCCAGGCCGTAGCCGACGCCCCGGCGCACCGCGCCCGGCTCGCCCGCGCCCTCGGGGCCGCCCGGCAGCAGCCACTCCTCCTCGGGCGTGTCCTTGGGCAGCGCCGGGAGCGGGAAGTCCCGGACGGCCTGGAGGAGTTCGGCGACCGGGGCCGGGCAGGTCACGGTCTGGCCGATCGGGAGGACGTCACCGGTGGCGAGGACGTTGCGCAGGCGCAGTTCGGCCGGGTCCAGTGCCAGCTTCTTCGCCAGCTTGTCCATCTGCGCCTCGTAGGCGGCGCACACCTGCATGGCGCCCTCGCCGCGCACGTGCCCGGAGGGCGGGTTGTTGGTGCGGACGGCCCAGCCCTCGATGAAGGCGTTGGGGACGACGTACGGGCCGCACGCGAAGGAGACGGCGGCGGCGAGCGCGTCGGCGGAGGTGTCGGCGTACGCGCCCGCGTCCAGCAGGATCTGCGCCTCGACCTTCACCAGCTTGCCCTCGGCGTCGGCGTGGTGGCGGTAGCGCAGCAAGGTCGGGTGGCGGTGGGCGTGACCGAGGAAGGACTCCTCGCGGGTCGCCGTCAGCTTCACCGGGCAGCCGGTCTTCAGGGCGAGCAGGCCGAGCGGGAGCTGGAAGCCCTGGTCCTCGCGGTCGGCCGTGGCGCCGGGCACCCCGGTGACAACGATCTTCACCCGTTCGGGGGACAGGCCGTAGCAGGCGGCGGCCGTGTTGCGGTCGGTGTGCGGGTCGGTGGAGGCCAGGTACAGCTCCACCCCGCCGTCGGGGCGCGGTACGGCGAGACCGGCCTCGGCGCCGATCGGGGCCGGGTCCTGGCGGCCGATCCGGTACAGGCCCTCGACCACCACCTCGCCGACCGCCTCCGGGTCGCCGTGGTGCAGCGGGATGTGCCGGATCAGATTGCCGTCGGGGTGCAACGGCTCGGCCTCGAAGGCCTGTTCCGGGTCGGTGACCGGGTCCAGCACCTCGTACTCGACGATGACGGCGGCGGCGGCCATCCGCGCGGTGTCCGGGTGGTCGGCGGCCACGGCCGCGATGGGCTCGCCGTGGTGGCGTACGACCTCGGAGGCGAACACCGGCCGGTCGGGCGTGCCCCGGCCGTGGCGGGGCGTGCCGGGCACGTCCTCGTGGGTGACGACCGCGCGGACGCCGGGCATCTCGCGCGCGTGGGTGGTGTCGATGGAGACGATGCGCGCGTGCGCGTGCGGGGAGCGCAGGACGGCCGCCCACAGCAGGCCCTCGGCCCACAGGTCGGCCGCGTACGGGAAGGTGCCCTCGGTCTTGGCGCGGGCGTCGGCGTGCGGCAGGGACGCGCCGATGCCGTGCGGCAGCGCCTCGGCCTCGGGGGCGGCTTCCGCGGCGGTGGTCGCGGTGCCGGCTTCGTTGCTCACGCCTGGCCTCCGTCCTGGCCGTAGTGCTGGTCGTGCGGTCCCGGCGGCGTGCCGTACGGGTCCGGTGTGTCGTACCGGTCCGGGCCGCCGTACGCGTCGGGCGTGTCGTAGGGGTCCTGTCGCCGCGGGGTGTCGAACGCGCCGGGCGCCTCGAACGCCGACGGGTGGACGCCGCCGGAGCCGGGGCCCGCCTGGCGCGGGATACGGGCCTCGTCCGCGTCCGTCTCGGGTCCGGCGTGGGCCGCCTCGCGCTCGGCGACGACCTCCTGGACGGCCTCCAGGACGCCCCGGTAGCCCGAGCACCGGCACAGGTTGCCGCACAGGGCCTGCCGGGTCTCCAGTTCGGTCGGCGCGGGGTTGCCCTCCAGCAGGTCGTGCACGGTCATCGCCATGCCGGGCACGCAGAAACCGCACTGCACGGCTCCGCAGCGGGCGAGCGCGCGCTGTACGTCGGAGGGCTGCCCGTCCTCGGCCAGGCCCTCGACCGTGCGCACCTCGCTGCCGGCCGCGGTGACCGCCGGGACCAGGCAGGAGGCCACCAGGCGGCCGTCGACCTGCACGTTGCAGGCGCCGCACTCGCCCTGTGAGCAGCCGTCCTTGGCGCCCGCGAGGCCGAGCCGTTCGCGCAGCACGTAGAGCAGGGACTCGCCGATCCAGGCGTCGGTGACCGGGCGGTCGGTGCCGTTGACGCGCAGGACGTAGGAGGCGAGCGGGTGGTCGTCGTGTTGCGGGACCGGTACGGCGGCCCCCTCGGCGTCCTCCTGGGCGCCGGTGCCTTCGGAGGGGTCGTCGGGTACGGCCGCCTCGGCGGAGGGCTCCGGCGTCGGGGAGTGGGCCGCGCCGGGCGTGCCGGGGGCCGCGGTGGTGGCGGGCGCGTCGGCGGAGGCCGCGGGGTCGTCCGGTGCCGCCGGGTCCTCCGTGTCCGGCGTCGTGGCGGGCTGGGAGGGGGCCGCCGGGCCCGCCGGTGGTTCGTGGCCCGCGGGGGCGTCAGCGGGGCGTTCAGGGGCTTCGGCGGGGCCGTGGGCGTCGCCTTCCGGCGCCGTACCGGGCTCGGCCGACTCGTGCGCCGACGGGGCCGGTTCGGCGGGCGCGGTGGGAGCGGCCGTACCGCCGGGCGCGTCGGCGTCGGCGTGTCCGGAGTCCTGGGGCGCGGCCCCGTGATGACCGGCCCCGGCGTGACCGTTCGCCACGTGACCGTCCGCCGCGTGACCGGCCGGACCGTGCCCGTACCCGTTCTCCGCGCCGTACCCGCCCTCCGGAACGTACGCGTTCGCGGCGCCGTACCCGTCGTCCGAGCCGTGCCCGCTCTCCGCGGCGTACCCGTCCTCGGACGCGTACGCCTCCTCCGGGCCGTATCCGTCCTCCGCGCCGTACTCCTGCGGCGCGCCCGCCGGCTCGCTCCCGGAGGGGTACGCGTGGCTCGGGCCGTCCGTCGCCCAGGGGGCCGGCGCGCCGCCGGGCAGGGTGGCGGGCGGTGCGGCGCCCCACTGCTCGACCAGCGAGGACGTGGTGAACTCGCCCGATTCGTCCGGGAGGTCGCCCCCGGCGACGGGGATGGACCACTGCCCGGTGACGTCGTGCCCCGGGGCGGCCGGTGCCGCGGGCTCCTCGAAGGTCCAGTGCTGGGTGGCGGCGGGCTGGTAGGTGAACCGGTCGTCCGCGGCGTGCGGCGGGGCCGGTGCGGCGTTCGGGTCGGGCCACCGGCCGCCGCCGTCGGGCGCGGGCCAGGTGCCCGTGCTGCCGTCGGGGTGCGTGCCGTCGGTGTGCGTGGCCGTGATCCGCGGCGGCACGTAGCCGTGTCCGGGCGCGGCCAGCGGGCTGTCGCCGGACAGCAGGGCGTCGATGCCGCCCTCGGGGAGTTTGACGAAGGCGGTGGCGCCGTCGTCGTAGTCGCCCTGGGGCAGCGGGTCCCAGCGTCCGCCGCCCTGGGGCGTGCCCTCTCCGTGCTGGTCGTCGGTCACGACAGCGCCCTCCCCAGTGCTCGTCGGGCCAGCGCGGCGACAGTGCGCCGCAGGTGCAGTACGGCGGGCGGAAGCGGGGTCACCGAGCCGTCGGGCTCGGGGGCCGGGTCGGGGATGCAGGCCGCGGCGACGTACTCGCCGAAGGCGTGCAGGGCCTCCGGGACGAGCGCGCGGTCGTTGTCCCAGTCGATGAGCCGCGCGACCCACTGCTCGGCGTCCAGCGGCCGGAGCGGCATCGGCGCTATGGCTCCGACGGCGCAGCGCACGCCGCGCCGGGCCGGGTCGAGGACGAGGGCCACGGAGGCCAGCGCGCGGCCCGGGCCGGTGCGTCCGGTCGCCTTCAGGAAGACCTGCGGGGCGTGCAGCAGCGGTACGCGCACGTAGCCGATGAGTTCGCCGCCGCGCAGCATCTCCACGCCGGCCAGCAGGTGCGACACCGGGATCTCCCGGCGGGCTCCGCCCGGGCCCGCGATGATCAGCGTCGCTTCCAGGGCGGCCAGCACCGGCAGCGCGTCCCCGGTGGGGGCGGCGGAGGCGATGTTGCCGCCCAGGGTGCCCGCGTTGCGGATGTGCGGCGGGCCCGCGGCGCGCGCGGCGGCGGCGAGCGCCGGGATCAGGGCCGCGAAGTCGGGGCGGCCCATGCGCGCGTGCGTGAGGCCGGCGCCGAGCAGCGCGTGGCCGTCCTGGTACTGCCAGCCGCGGATCTCGCTGATCCGGCCGAGGCCCACCAGCGCGGCGGGCCTGAGCTGGCCGGAGTTGACGGCGGCCATCAGGTCGGTGCCGCCCGCCACGGGGACGGCGGTCGGCATGGCCGCGAGGGCCGCCACGGCCTCGTCCAGCGTCGTGGGCAACGTGACGGCCTGCGCCGCCTGCGGTGCGTGCGTGGTCAAACCGGCTGCCCCTTCCCGCTGCCCCACCTGGTCCCGCCTGTGTTGCCGTACGGTACGTGCTGACAGGGCGGACGACGCAACTCTGGCACATCTTCGCAACGTGCGAACGCGGGGGTCCGCTAGGAGGCGTTCGCCCGCCTCACCAGGGAAATGGTCCGTTTTCGCACGGCATCAGCGGTGTGCGCGGATTGCCACTCTTCGGTGATGCTGCCGGGGTTTTTCCGTTGCCTGTTCGGGGGCCGGCCCGCGCTGTCACCTGTTCGGGGGCGGCCCCTCGATCGGGCGGCCGAGCACGCCGGGGCGGCGCTGCCACGGGCGGGGCCCGGCCGGCGGCCGGTAGGCGACACCGAGGGCGTCAAGTCGCCCGTAGTGGGCGGCCATCCGGCGTTCGAAGCCGGCGTAGTCCCGGTCCGCGGGGGCGGGCAGCGGGCTCCAGGCGACCTCGGCGAAGGCGGCCAGCCGGGGGAAGGCCTGGTAGTCCACGCGTGCGGTGTCCTCCAGCACCTCGGTCCACACGTTGGCCTGGGTGCCCAGCACGTGCCGGGCCTCCTCCTCGGTGAGCCCGTCCGGCACGGGCTCGAACCGGTAGACGTCCTCCAGGGTGCGCACGAAGCCGATCGGCACGGGCTCGTCCTCGCCGGGGGCCTGACGGTGGTCCAGGTACACGTACTGCTCGGGGCACATGACCACGTCGTGGCCGGCCCGCGCGGCGGCCACGCCGCCTCCGTAGCCGCGCCAGGAGGAGACGGCGGCGCCGGGTGCGAGGCCGCCCTCCAGGATCTCGTCCCAGCCGATGAGGCGGCGCCCGCGCGCGGCGAGCCAGGCGTCGAAGTGCCCGATGAACCAGGACTGCAGCTCGTCCTCGTCGGCGAGGCCGAGGTCGGTGATGCGGGCCTTGGCGGTGACGGACTCGGTCCACTGCTCCTTGCGGCACTCGTCGCCGCCGACGTGGAAGAACTCCGAGAAGGCGGCGGCGTCCGCGGGGAACAGCTCCAGGACCTCCTCGAACACCCCCTCGTAGAAGCGCAGGGTGGTGTCGGTGGGGGCCAGGACGTTGGACGAGATGCCCCAGGTGTCCCAGACGGAGAGGGCGGTGGTGTCGACGACGTCGGTGTTGCCGAGTTCGGGGTACGCGGCGATGGCGGCCTGCGAGTGTCCCGGCACGTCGATCTCGGGGACGACGCTGATGTGCCGCTCGGCGGCGTAGGCGACGATCTCGCGGATGTCGTCCTGGGTGTAGTAACCGCCGTGGGGCTTCTCGTCCCACAGCGGTGAGGCCCGGTGGCCGAATTTCGACCGTGTGCGCCAGGAGGCGACCTCGGTCAGTCGCGGATAGCGCTTGATCTCGATGCGCCAGCCCTGGTCGTCCGTCAGGTGGAGGTGCAGGACGTTGAGTTTGTGCGCGGCCATCAGGTCCAGGTAGCGCAGCACGCCCTCCTTGGGCATGAAGTGCCGGGCGACGTCGAGGAGCAGGCCGCGCCAGCGGAACCGGGGGGCGTCCTCGATGACCTGGTGCGGGACGCCGAGGGCGGTGTCCGGGCGCACGGGGGCGCGCCGGAAGGCGTCGGGGCCGAGGAGCTGGCGCAGGGTCTGCGCGCCCCAGAACACGCCGGCGGGCCCGCCGCCGCGGATCTCCACGCCCCGGTCGGCGGCGGCGCTGAGCCGGTACGCCTCCGGTTCCAGCGTGTCGTCCAGCAGCAGTCGCACGCCGTCGCGGGCGTCCCGCGGCCCGGGGCGCAGCGGCAGGCCCAGGGCCGTGCCGAGGGTGGCCCGCAGCCAGCGTTCGGTGCGCTCGGTGCCCGGACCGGCCCACAGCGTGGTGTCCGGGCCGAAAGGCACGGCGGACCCCTCCGGTCCCTCGATCGCGCGCGGCGCCGGAATCAGTTCCACGACATCAGCCCCTCCCGCGTTGCGTGTGACGCAACACTCCTGCCGCCCTGCACAACGCATGCACCGTCGTCCCGAAGGCTAGGCACTGCGCGAGGGCCCCCACAAGAGGTCTGGACCACTCGGCGGCCGGAAAACACGAAGATCCCCGGAACGCGCCTCACGCGCGCCCCGGGGACCTCACCGTCCGCGGGGGGACAGGACGCGACCTACTTGTCGCCGCCCTTGCCCTCGTCGCCACCGCTGCCCATGGACTCGTAGATCTCCTTGCACATGGGGCAGACGGGGTACTTCTTGGGGTCGCGGCCCGGCACCCAGACCTTGCCGCACAGCGCCACGACGGGGGTGCCGTCGAGGGCGCTCGCCATGATCTTGTCCTTCTGGACGTAGTGGGCGAAGCGCTCGTGGTCGCCGTCGCCGTGGGACACCTGTGGCGTCGGCTCTACGAGGGTCCCCGTACCAGTCCCGCGCTCGGGCTCAAGAGTGCTCATACCAGCAAGGGTACTGAAGCTCACAGGCATCAGTTGAGCGACGGGTCGTCCGGATACGTGGCCACCATCGCCAGCTCGTTGCGCTGGCGGCGCAGCACCTCGCGCCAGAGTCTCTCCGGGGCCGGGGAGGACACGTCCCCCGGCTCGGACTCGACGACGTACCAGGCGCCCTCCACCAGCTCGTCCTCGAGCTGGCCCGGGCCCCAGCCGGCGTACCCGGCGAAGATTCTCAGGGATCCGACGGCGGAGGCGAGCAGTTCCGGCGGTGCCTCCAGGTCGACCAGTCCGATCGCGCCGTGCACCCGCCGCCAGCCGAGCGGCGCGCCGTCCCCGTTCGCGCCGCCGGGGATCACGGCGACGCCGAGCGCCGAGTCCAGCGAGACGGGGCCGCCCTGGAAGACGACGCCGGGCTCGCCGGCGAGGTCGGCCCAGTCCTCCAGGATGTCGCCGACGACCACCGGGGTGGGCCGGTTGAGGACGACACCGAGGGAGCCCTCCTCGTCGTGGTCGAGAAGGAGCACCACCGCACGGTCGAAGTTCGGGTCCGCCAGGGCGGGGGTGGCCACGAGCAGCCGCCCTGTGAGCGAGGACACCTCGGTCATGCCAGACATGATCCCGCATCTTCCCCCGGTGTGGGGAGCCAATCGGGGGCACGGGAGTGAAGGCAGCTCAGGGCGTACGGGAGCGCCCCCGGCGCATGTCCCCGCGCCGGTGACCCGATGTGCCCGGCAGGGAACGGTTCGTGTTGTGACACAGCTATGACGTGCCTGGGCGGTACTTGGGCTTACGGGCGGGGGGTAATCGGCGATTACCCTGTCTTCCCGGCCCGTGCGCACAGTGATCGGCCGGCCCCTGACCAACTCATCGGAACGCGAGATACATGACCGTCAACGACGATGTCCTGCTTGTCCACGGCGGAACCCCGCTGGAGGGCGAGATCCGTGTCCGCGGCGCGAAGAACCTCGTGCCGAAGGCCATGGTCGCCGCCCTGCTGGGCAGCGAGCCGAGCCGACTGCGCAATGTTCCGGACATCCGTGACGTGCGGGTCGTCCGTGGCCTGCTCCAGCTGCACGGGGTGACGGTCCGTCCGGGCGAGGAGCCCGGCGAGCTGGTGCTGGACCCGACGCGGGTCGAGAGCGCCAACGTGGCTGACATCGATGCCCACGCAGGTTCCAGCCGCATCCCGATCCTGTTCTGCGGTCCGCTGCTGCACCGCCTCGGCCACGCCTTCATCCCGGGCCTCGGCGGCTGTGACATCGGCGGCCGGCCCATCGACTTCCACTTCGACGTGCTGCGGCAGTTCGGCGCGACCATCGAGAAGCGGGCCGACGGGCAGTACCTGGAGGCTCCGCAGCGGCTGCGCGGCACGAAGATCCGGCTGCCGTACCCGTCCGTGGGCGCCACCGAGCAGGTGCTGCTGACGGCCGTACTGGCCGAAGGCGTCACGGAGTTGTCCAACGCGGCCGTCGAGCCGGAGATCGAGGACCTCATCTGCGTGCTGCAGAAGATGGGCGCGATCATCGCGATGGACACCGACCGCACGATCCGCATCACGGGTGTGGACAAGCTCGGCGGTTACACCCACCGTGCCCTTCCGGACCGCCTGGAGGCCGCGTCCTGGGCCTCCGCGGCCCTCGCGACCAACGGCAACATCTACGTCCGCGGCGCCCAGCAGCGCTCGATGATGACGTTCCTGAACACCTACCGCAAGGTGGGCGGTGCCTTCCAGATCGACGACGAGGGCATCCGGTTCTGGCACCCGGGCGGCCAGTTGAAGTCCATCGCGCTGGAGACGGACGTGCACCCCGGTTTCCAGACCGACTGGCAGCAGCCGCTGGTGGTGGCCCTGACCCAGGCCACGGGCCTGTCCATCATCCACGAGACGGTCTACGAGTCCCGCCTCGGCTTCACCTCCGCGCTGAACCAGATGGGCGCCCACATCCAGCTCTACCGGGAGTGCCTGGGCGGCTCCGCCTGCCGCTTCGGCGCGCGCAACTTCCTGCACTCCGCGGTCGTCTCCGGCCCCACCAAGCTCCAGGGCGCCGACCTGGTCATCCCCGACCTGCGCGGCGGCTTCTCGTACCTCATCGCGGCCCTGGCGGCCGAGGGCACGTCCCGTGTCCACGGCATCGAGCTGATCAACCGTGGCTACGAGAACTTCATGGAAAAGCTGATGGAACTCGGCGCGAAGGTCGAACTGCCGGGCAAGGCGCTCGGCTGACGGCCACGAACGACGAAAGGGCGGCCCCCTGGGTGGAAGGGGGGCCGCCCTTTCGTGTCTCCACCAGCGGCGCGCCCCGAAAAGGGCGCGGGGGAACCGCGCGACCAGCCACAACGGGCCCGCAGTCACCCACGGCACTCCAGCGGACCGGCGTAACGGCCACGAACGTCGAGAGGGCGGCCCCCTCTGCGGGGGGCCGCCCTTTCGACGTCTTCAGCCGTTCGCGCCCGAAGGGGCGCGGGGAACTGCGCGGCCAGCCACGACCGGCCCGCAGTCACCCACGGCGCTCCATGCCACGGCGCTTCAGTGGGACGGCGCCTCGAAGCGGAGCGTTTACTTGCCCTTGGCGGCTTCCTTGAGCTTGGAGCCCGCGGTGACCTTCACGCTGAAGCCGGCCGGGATGTTGATGGGCTCGCCGGTCTGCGGGTTGCGCGCGGTGCGAGCGGCACGGTGGGTGCGCTCGAAGGTCAGGAAGCCGGGGATGGTGACCTTCTCGTCGCCCTTGGCGACGATCTCGCCGACGGTCTCGGCGAACGCGGCCAGCACGGCGTCGGCGTCCTTGCGGGTCACCTCGGCGCGGTCGGCCAGCGCGGCCACCAGCTCACTGCGGTTCATGTTGTTACTCCCGTGTTTTTCTTGCCGTTGGGGTGTGCCACGCGGCTGAGCCGCCCGAGGCACTGCGATGCCGATGCGCTCGCGCCCTTGGGGGTGCCCCCTGGAACGAAGTCCCTGAGGGAGCATCCTGCCCCTACCTGCGGCGGGAAAGCCAATCCGGCACCCGTAGGAGTCGTGAGAACACCCTGGGGAGTCACACGAAAAGCGCCTGCTCGGCCGTCACCCTAGAGCGAGCCTGGCATCGCGGGGTTCCACGACGCGCCGGTGCGGGGGCCGCCGTGGTGATGCTCACAGCCCCCTGCACATTACGACACGCCGAGGTCAGACGGTCACGCCGGCCGCCTTGGCGGCCTCGCGGACCGCCCCGGCCACGGCGCCCGCGACCTTGTCGTTGAAGACGCTGGGGATGATGTAGTTCGGGTTCAGCTCGTCCTCGGTCACCACGTCGGCGAGGGCCTTCGCGGCGGCGAGCATCATCTCGGTGTTGACCGTGCGGGACTGGGCGTCCAGCAGGCCGCGGAAGACGCCCGGGAAGACCAGCACGTTGTTGATCTGGTTCGGGAAGTCGGAGCGGCCGGTGGCCACGACGGCCGCGGTCTGCCGGGCGATCGCCGGGTCGACCTCGGGGTCCGGGTTCGCGAGCGCGAACACGATGGCGCCCTCGGCCATGGCGGCCACGTCGGTGCCGTCCAGGACGTTCGGGGCGGAGACGCCGATGAAGACGTCGGCGCCGCGCACGGCCTCCTTGAGGGTGCCGGTGAGGCCCTCGGGGTTGGTGTTGTCGGCGATCCAGCGCAGCGGCGAGTCGGACGGGGCGTTCACCAGGTCCTCGCGGCCGGCGTGGACGACCCCGTGGATGTCGGCGACGACGGCGTTCTTGAGGCCGGCGGCGATCAGCAGCTTGAGGATGGCCGTACCGGCCGCGCCCGCGCCGGACATGACGACCCGGATGTTCTCGATCGCCTTTTCCGCGACGCGCAGGGCGTTGGTCAGGGCGGCGAGCACGACGATGGCGGTGCCGTGCTGGTCGTCGTGGAAGACGGGGATGTCGAGGGCCTCGCGCAGCCGGGCCTCGATCTCGAAGCAGCGCGGCGCGGAGATGTCCTCCAGGTTGATGCCGGCGAAGCCGGGGGCGATCGCCTTGACGATCTCCACGATCGCGTCGGTGTCCTGGGTGTCCAGGCAGATCGGCCAGGCGTCGATGCCGGCGAAGCGCTTGAAGAGGGCCGCCTTGCCCTCCATGACGGGCAGCGCGGCCTTGGGGCCGATGTTGCCGAGGCCGAGCACGGCGGAGCCGTCCGTCACGACCGCAACGGAGTTGCGCTTGATGGTGAGGCGGCGGGCGTCCTCGGGGTTCTCGGCGATGGCCATGCAGACCCGGGCCACACCGGGCGTGTAGACCATGGAGAGGTCGTCACGGTTGCGGATGGGGTGCTTCGACGCCATCTCGATCTTGCCGCCGAGGTGCATGAGGAACGTACGGTCCGAGACCTTGCCCAGCGTGACGCCCTCGATGCCGCGCAGCTTCTCGACGATCTCCTCGGCGTGGGCCGTGGAGGTGGCCGCGATGGTCACGTCGATGCGGAGCTTCTCGTGGCCGGACGCGGTGACGTCGAGGCCGGTCACCGAGCCTCCGGAGGACTCCACGGCGGTGGTGAGCTGCGAGACGGCGGTTCCGCTCGCGGGCACCTCCAGCCGGATGGTCATCGAGTAGGAGACGCTGGGCGCCGTTGCCATGGCCGACTTCCTCTGCTTTCACCGTGTCGCGAGTTGTGCCGTCCGATCGTCGCACCTACCGCTCAGTACGTGGTAGTCGCCCTGGGTTACGGACGTTTTGTTCACGCGGGGTTCCCCGGCGGGTGCTGGATTCGGAAAACCACTTCCACCATACGAGAAACGATCAGTCGGGGAAAGAGGCGCGCGGGGCAAAGAAAGAGACCCACGTCACTGTGGTGACGTGGGTCTCTCACACGTTCATGACACCGACCCGCCATGCTCGCCTCGCGGCAAGTGGTCCCTCGAAGGGACGAAGGTTGGGCCCGGGGGCTTGGATCGGGCCGGTGCCACACCAAGGCTAACAAACGGATCCCGTAAGGCCATTCCCGTACGGGAGGTTCAGTCTCTGAGCAGATCCGGGACCCCCGCCGCGTCCGGCTCGTCCCGCTCCCCCGACACCACCGTGAGCTGCTGGGTGGCCCGGGTCAGCGCCACGTACAGCACGCGCAGGCCGGCGGGCGACTCGTCGGCGATCTCCGCGGGCGAGACGACGACCGTCGCGTCGTACTCCAGGCCCTTGGCCTCCAGGCTGCCGAGGGCCACCACCCGGTCGCCGAGACCGGCCAGCCAGCGCCGGGCCTCCTCGCGCCGGTTCATCGCGACGACCACGCCGACCGTGCCGTCCACCAGCCCGAGCAGCCGCTCGGCCTCCGCGCGCACCGTCCGCTCCAGCGACTCCCGTACGACGGTGAAGCGCGGCTGCACGCCGGTGGAGCGCACCGCCGACGGGGCCTCGGAGCCGGGCATGGCGAGCGCCAGGACCTTGGCGGCCAGCTCGGCGATCTCGGCCGGGTTGCGGTAGTTCACGGTGAGCTGGAAGCGGCGCCGGGGCCGGGTGCCGAGGGCCTCGTCGCGGGCCTCTGCCGCCTCGTCCGGGTCGGACCAGGAGGACTGCGCCGGGTCGCCGACGACCGTCCAGGTGGCGTGCCGGCCGCGGCGGCCGACCATGCGCCACTGCATCGGCGTGACGTCCTGCGCCTCGTCCACGATGACGTGCGCGTACTCGGTGCGCTCCTGCGCCAGCCGCTCGGCCCGCTCCCGCTGCGACTCCTCGCGCACCGGCATCAGCTCCTCCAGGCCGGTGAGCTGGTCCAGCGGGTCCAGCTCCCGCTTCTTCCGGGGCCGGGCCGGGGCGCCGAGGATCGCCTGGAGCTCGTCCAGCATGGCGATGTCGTGCACGGAGTACCCGTCCCGCCGCAGCGAGCGGGCGACCTTGCGGACCTCCCCGGGGTTCAGGACGCGCCGGGCCCAGCGGCCGAGCCGCTTCTCGTCGGCCATGGCGGCGAGCACGGCCTTCGGGGTCAGCTCGGGCCACCAGGCGTCGAGGAAGGCGATGAAGGAGTCCTCGCTCGTGATGTCCTCGTCGAAGGAGGAGCGCAGCTCGGCGGCCAGCTCCGGGTCGGTGTGCCGGGTGGCGGCGCCGGAGCGGTCCCACAGGGCGTCCAGGAGCAGCTTGCGGGCGCGCGGACGGAGCAGGTTGACGGGCGCGGTGCCGCCGAGGGCGGTACGGCGGATGCGTTCCAGCTCGTCGGCCTCCAGTTCCAGGCGGCGCCCGAAGGCGACGACGCGCAGGCGGCCGGGCGGACCGGTGACCGTTTCCTCCGCCGGAGCTTCCGCCGGCGCGGCAGGCCCCAGCTCCAGGGCGCCCCGGGCGGCCTTCCGCAGCACCTTCAGCATCCGGTACGAGCCCTTGGCGCGGGCCACGGCCGGGGAGTCGTACAGCGTGGCCTCCGCACCGTCGACCAGCGAGCCGATCGCGCGGATCGCGACCTGGCCCTCCTCGCCGAGCGAGGGCAGCACGCCCTCGGTGTAGGCGACGAGCAGCGGGGTCGGGGAGACGATGAGGATGCCGCCCGCGTAGCGTCTGCGGTCCTGGTAGAGCAGGTAGGCGGCGCGGTGCAGGGCGACGGCCGTCTTGCCGGTGCCCGGGCCGCCCTCCACGTAGGTGATGGAGGCGGCGGGGGCCCGGATGACCATGTCCTGCTCGGCCTGGATGGACGAGACGATGTCCCGCATGGTGTGGCCGCGGGCCTGCCCGAGCGCGGCCATCAGGGCGCCGTCGCCGATGACGGGCAGCCGGTCGCCGTCCAGGAAGGCCGTCAGCTCGGGCCGCATCAGGTCGTCCTCCACGCCGAGGACCCGGCGCCCCTTGGAGCGGATGACCCGGCGCCGCACCACCCGTCCCGGCTCCACGGGCGTGGCCCGGTAGAAGGGGGCGGCGGCGGGGGCGCGCCAGTCGATGACCAGCGGGGAGTAGTCCTCGTCCAGGACACCGATACGGCCGATGTGCAGGGTCTCGGCGATGTCGGCGGTGTTGTCCGGCCGTACGGCCCCCTCCGCCGGCTCGACCGCCGTGTAGGCCCCGTCCGGCCCCTTCTTGCCGTCCTTGCCGAGCAGCAGGTCGATCCGGCCGAAGAGGAAGTCCTCGAACTCGTTGTTCAGCCGGTTCAGGTGGACACCGGCCCGGAAGACCTGCGCGTCCCGCTCGGCGAGCGCCCCCGGAGTGCCGACCTGGCCGCGCTTGGCCGCGTCGCGCATCAGGAACTCGGCCTCGTGGATCTTCTCCTCCAGGCGCTGGTACACCCGGTCCAGGTGTTCCTGCTCGACACTGATCTCTCGGTCGCGGACGGAATCCTGTGCGTCGTGTACCGAGCCGACCGCGGACTGCTGAACCTGAGCGGCCACCGGGCCCCCTTCTGACGTGCTGGGCAGCCGTCAACCGTACGCGAAGGGGACCCGTCGAAGCTACGCCGACTACGCGTCTACCTGGACCAGCTTCTTGCCCTCGAACGTCACCACCTCGAAGTGGTCGATCTCGTTGGGCTGGAACGCCGCGGCCCCGCCGATGTAGAGCGGTTGCTTGGACTGCTCCGTCTTGGCGTCCGGGACGCCGTACCCCCAGTTCGGCACGGACCACGACGACATGGTCACGCGCTGCCCGTTCTTGGCGACGAGCACCAGGGAGCACTTCAGCGGGCCCTTGACGTTCTTCAGCTCCAGGACCGCCTGGGTGCCCCAGTCCTTCGGCGCCATGGCGACGGTCGCGCTGACGTGGGTCGACGCGTCCGTGGCGGACTTCTTGTCGGACATGGTCCGGAAGGTCGCCTGGGCCGGCGTCGCGGTGACCTGCCCGCCCCCGTCCGAGCCGCCGTTCACCGCCACCGCGGCCAGCGGCCCGGCGATGATCAGCGCGGCGGCCGCCGCGATCATGTAGAAGCTGCGCCGGCGCTTCTGGGCGCGCTTCTCGGCGACCTCGTCCACCAGCTTCTCCACCAGCCGCGGGCTGGGTTTGGCGGACAGCGACTCGCCGATCGCGGGCGTGCTGCCGGAGCCCGGCAGGTCCGCGAGCGCGGCGAGCATCGGCTCCATCCCGGCCAGCTCGTCCAACTGCTGGGCGCACCACTCGCAGCCGGCGAGATGGGCCTCGAAGGCGGTTGCCTCGGCGTCGTCGAGAATCCCGAGGGCGTAGGCGCCGACGGTCTCGTGCTCGCTCGGCACCGAAGATCCCTGACTGGGGTTCATGGGCCCAGACATACCCGGACCACCCGGTCCGAATCCCTGCATCCCCCCGTACCCGCTGCTCATCACGCCGTCACCCCCCGCTCCTCCAGTGCCAGCTTCATCGACCGCAGGGCGTAGAACACCCGGGAACGGACCGTTCCGCTCGGTATGCCCAGGGTCTCGGCCGCTTCATTGACCGTACGCCCCTTGAAGTACGTCTCGACGAGCACCTCCCGGTGGGCCGGGGTCAGGTCGTCGAGCGCGTCCGACAGCGTCATCAGCCACAGCGCCTTGTCGATCTCGTCCTCCGCGGGGATGACCTCCAGCGGCGACGGATCGACCTCCTGCGGCCGGGCCTGCCGGCTGCGGTGGCCGTCGATGACGATGCGGCGCGCGACCGTCACCAGCCAGGGGCGTACCGAACCGGTCGCCCGATTGAGCTGACCGGCGTTCTTCCAGGCACGGATGAGCGTTTCCTGTACGACGTCCTCGGCGCGCTGCCGGTCACCGGCGACCAGCCGCAGGACATACGCGAGCAGGGGGCCGGCGTGCTCCCGGTACAGCGCACGCATCAGCTCCTCATCCGGCTCCGAGGGCTGTGAGGACATGCGATGTCGGGCCCTCGCTCCACGTTCATTGGCCACGGCCGCATCCTTGCGCACGCCCACCTCCGGTGTCCGGGGGTTCCCCCAGTCGGTCGCTCGCCCACCCGTACGGACGGGGGCGGCCCGGTGTTCAAACCCGAGTGACAGATTTCTTGGGGGTGACGTGACGAGCGGGACATGCGCACACATTCCCACCGCGCGATCTTCACATCTCCGACACGCGAGTGAGGCTGCCGGGAGATTCCCGTGTACGGGCCATCCAAACCCGGTGTTGCAGAAATCACTCCGGCTGTGTGGCGGGAGGGCCGGGGGATCAGGTTCGGGTGAGGGCTGCCGTTCGGCGGCGGTGGCGGGCCACTCGTTCGCGGTTGCCGCAGGCCTCGCTGGAGCACCAGCGGCGGCGCCGGCCGCGGGAGGTGTCGAGGTACACGAGCGGACAGTCGTCCCCCTCGCACTCCCGTACGGCGGCCCGCGCGACGGGGTCGGTGAGCAACTCGACGGCGTCCCGGGCGACGAGGGCGAGCAGCGCGGCACAACTGGGCGGCCCGGCCAACTCCCGTACGAGTCCGCCGCCTTCTGCGCGTACGGCGACGGGCGCGGGGGTCGCGCCGAGGGCCAGCTCGTTCACGCGCCCGAGCGCCCGCCCGTACGACGACGCGTCTCCGGGGCACGGCCCGCGCACCAACGCCCGCACGCATCCGCGCAGTTCGCGGAACGCGGCCGGCCAGGACGCATCGGCGTGACCGAGCGCCGTACCGTCGGGCACGAGCCCGGCCCCCTTGATCCACGCGCACAACGCGCCGACGCCGTCGAGCCGTTCGCCCGGATGCGTGGTGGCGAGGAGATCCAGGCACACCCGCCCGGCATCGAACCGCGGCGCGTACGCGGAGGGGGCGCTCCCGAGTGCCATGTGCCAGTCACCGCCTAGGCAGGAACCGTGCGGGGTCTCCCCCCACAGTGCCCGCGCGGAGGAAACACCGGAACCCCTCGCACCGCGCCGGGACGAGATCTCACGGAACCTCGGGGGCCGACGCCCGGCACGCGGGAGGGCGTCGCGGCCCACGTCCGGCACTGCCGGGAGCAGTGGGAGACGTCCGGGCCGCGCAAGCGCAGCCGAGCGCGGGGGGAGCTGGCAGCCGACGACAACGCGGCAGACGCGCGTGCCAGGCCCCGCGACGCCGGGATGATCCGAACGCCAGGGCCTAGCTAGCCCTGGGCGGGCCGCGGTCCGGCCACCCGCGCGGTCACGCGTCGCAGGCCTGTTCCGCGGCACCCCGCGGTGACGGCGGCGGTGAGCCTCACCGGAGGTTCCCCGGCCGAGTGAGAGCAACGTTCCCTTCCGGTCACTCACAGGCACAGGCCGGAAACGCGTCCTCCCTACCTTCGGGCTGAGTCAGTGGTCGGCAGACCGAGCAGCCGGAGCACCGTGGAGGCGTGATGACAGGCCCAGCCCCAACCCGTCGCAGTGGCCGCTGGATCGAGCGCTGGGATCCGGAGGACGAGGCGTTCTGGCAGGCGACCGGGGAACGGATCGCCCGCCGGAACCTCTGGTTCTCCGTCCTCTCCGAACACATCGGCTTCTCCGTCTGGACCCTGTGGTCGGTCCTGGTCCTGTTCATGGGCCCGGAGTACGGCCTCACCCCCGCCGACAAGTTCCTGCTGACGTCGGTGGTCACGCTGGTCGGCGCGGTGGTCCGGGTGCCGTACACCTTCGCCGTGGCCGTCTTCGGCGGCCGTAACTGGACGATCGTCTCGGCGAGCCTGCTGCTGATCCCGACCGTCGCCGCGTTCGTGGTCATGGAGCCGGGGACGTCGTACTCCACGTTCCTCCTGGTGGGCCTGCTGGCCGGTATCGGCGGCGGCAACTTCGCCTCCTCCATGACCAACATCAACGCCTTCTTCCCGCTCAGGAAGAAGGGCTGGGCGCTCGGCCTCAACGCCGGCGGCGGCAACATCGGCGTCCCGGTCATCCAGCTCGTCACGCTCGCCATCATCGGCGCGAGCGGCGGCCCCCGCGTGCTGCTCGGGATCTACATCCCGCTGATCGTCGTGGCCGCCGTACTCGCCGCGCTCTTCATGGACAACCTGTCCTCGGTGAAGAACGACACCGGCGCGGCCAAGGACGCCGCCCGTGACGCCCACACCTGGATCATGTCCTTCCTCTACATCGGCACCTTCGGCTCCTTCATCGGCTACAGCTTCGCCTTCGGCCAGGTGCTGACGAACGGGTTCGGCCGGACGCCCCTCCAGGCCGCGTACCTCACCTTCATCGGCCCGCTGCTCGGCTCCCTCATCCGCCCCCTCGGCGGCTGGCTCGCCGACCGCTACGGCGGCGCCCGCATCACCCTGTGGAACTACGTCGGCATGGCCGCCGCCACCGCCGTGCTCATCGTCGCCAGCATGCAGAAGTCGCTGCCGCTGTTCGTGTCCGTGTTCGTCGTCCTGTTCGTGCTGAGCGGACTCGGCAACGGCTCGACGTTCAAGATGATCCCCGGCATCTTCCAGGCCAAGGCGCTGGCCAAGGGCCTGGAGGGCGAGGCGGCGGTCGCCCACGGCCGGCGGCTGTCCGGCGCCTCCATGGGCCTGATCGGCGCGGTCGGCGCGCTCGGCGGCGTCGGCATCAACATGGCCTTCCGCCAGTCCTTCCTCTCCTACGGCTCCGGCACCGGCGCGTTCGTCGCCTTCCTCGCCTACTACGGCGTCTGCTTCGCGGTCACCTGGGCCGTATACCTTCGTCGTACGGCGGCGCGGGTTCCTGCCGCGGCTGCCGCGTCGGAGGCGAAGGCCCAGCTCAGCTATGCCGAGGTGTGACGTAACACCGGCGACATCGAGCCGAACCGAGCCTGTCACGCATCGTTGACAGGCTCGATCGGCGTGCCGGTCAGCTAGGAGAGCCCATGTACGACGAAGAGCAGCAACCCGAGCACGGCCCCCTCGCCGGGTTCACCGTGGGCGTCACCGCCGCGCGCCGGGCCGAGGAGCTGGGCGCCCTGCTCCAGCGGCGCGGCGCCACCGTTCTGCACGCCCCCGCCCTGCGGATCGTGCCGCTCGCGGACGACGGCGAACTGCTCGCCGCCACGAAGGAGATCATCGACCAGGTGCCGGACGTCGTGGTCGCCACCACGGCGATCGGCTTCCGCGGCTGGGTCGAGGCCGCCGACGGCTGGGGCCTCGGCGAACAGTTGCTGGGCCGGCTGCGCGGGGTCCGCCTGCTGGCCCGCGGCCCCAAGGTCAAGGGCGCGATCCGCGCGGCAGGCCTCACCGAGGAATGGTCACCCTCTTCCGAATCCCTGGCCGAGGTACTGGACCGCCTCCTGGAGGAGGGTGTCGACGGCGACCGCATCGCCGTGCAGCTCCACGGCGAGCCGCTCCCCGGCTTCGTGGAGTCGCTGCGCGCCGCCGGGGCGGAAGTGGTGCCCGTCCCGGTCTACCGCTGGATGCCCCCCGAGGACCTCAGCCCGCTCGACCGGCTCCTGGACGCGGCCGTCACCCGCGGCGTGGACGCCCTCACCTTCACCAGCGCCCCCGCGGCGGCCTCCCTCCTCTCCCGCGCGGAGGACCGCGGCCTGCTGGACGACCTGCTGTCCGCCCTGGCCCACGACGTCCTCCCCGCCTGTGTGGGCCCGGTCACCGCGATCCCGCTCCAGGCCCGCGGGGTGGACACGGTCCAGCCGGAACGCTTCCGCCTCGGCCCGCTGGTCCAGCTCCTGTGCCAGGAGCTCCCGGCCCGCGCCCGGTCCCTGCCCATCGCCGGGCACCGGGTGGAGATCCGCGGCCACGCGGTCCTGGTCGACGGCGACCTCAAGCCGGTCCCCCCGGCCGGCATGTCCCTCCTGCGCGCCCTCGCCCGCCGCCCCGGCTGGGTCGTCCCCCGCGCCGACCTCCTCCGCGCCCTCCCCGGCGCGGGCCGCGACGAACACGCCGTCGAGACGGCGATGGCCCGTCTCCGCACGGCCCTCGGCGCCCCGAAGCTGATCCAGACGGTGGTGAAGCGGGGCTACCGGCTGGCCCTGGACCCGGCGGCGGACGCGAAGTACTCGGACGCGTGAGCCGGCGTCCGGACCCTGTTCACAAGTAGGTGGCCGAGTGGACGTAGAGGCACTCGTGCCGCGGGACGATCAAAGAGAAACGGCGCGCGGTTCCGCCATCGCCGTGCGGAACCCGGGGTCGTCCCGGCTGCCGGCGTTGTGCAGGGCGACGAGGGCGGCCTGGCAGCGGGAACGCAGGTCGGGTCGCCGCTCGATCTCCACCTGTGCCTGCCAGTAAGCGAGCCAGTACTGAAGGTGCGCGCCAGCGCGATGCGAACCGCCGCCGGAGTTCCCTCGGGGTGCGGGATCAGCTCGTGGCCGTAGTCCGGTTGTGTGATCACGCGGCCGCTCCTCCGTGCGCACGTGCTCGGCTTCCTGCACGTACTGGGCATCACGGACAGCGACCTGGCGTCCGGCGCGGCCGTACCCCGCCCACCTCGAACCACAGCAGCTTCCCGGCGCCCCGGTCCAGCGGGCTGTCGGCCAGGGACAGGCCGCCCCAGGAGTCGGCGTACTCCTGCACGAGGTGCAGCCCGCGCCCCTCTTCGGCGTCCAGCGGTGGCACCGGAACGCGATCCCAGGGCGGCTGCCCGAAAGGCGCCGGGATGCACGGGTGACTGTCCCAGACGCCGACCCGCAGCCGGCCGTCCGCGAGGGCGGTGAGCCGGAGGGAGGTGGGGCCGGTGCTGTGCCGGTAGGCGTTGCCGACCAGCTCGGACGTCAACAGTTCCACGGTGTCCAGGACTTCGTGTCTGTCGTGCCCGTTCAGCACGGCCCGTACGGTCATACGTGCGACGCGTGCCGCGCGGGGATCATGCGGCAGCCGAAGGGCGTACACCCAGGTGTCGGGCAGGGATACGGTGCCCATGAAAACCTCCGGTGAGAGAAGGGAACGGGCTCGCTCAACTGGTCACGCCGGGCGGTGGCTCTGCCTGCGGAGCAGGTGCGCTTCCGGCTTACGAGCGCTGGGAGTTGAGGGGTACGTCGTAACCGTAGGGCAGCTGGTTAGATGCATCTAACGGAACTGGCTAGATGCGTCCATACTTCACTCTTGTGAGGGAGCGCAACGCCGCTTCGCGGCCGGGAAGGAGACGTCGTGCCGCCCACCAACAGCCCTACGCTGCGGCAGCGAAGGCTGGGTGCAGAGCTGCGAAAACTCCGGGAGCGGGCGGGACTCACCGCCACAGGTGCCGCCGAACTGCTCGGCGTCAACCAGTCGCGTGTCAGCATGATCGAAACCGGCCGCACGCCCATCAGTGCGGACCGGCTGCGCTCCATGGCGCACGTCTACGACTGCTCGGATGAAGCGCTCATCGACGCCCTTGCCGCGATGACGGGACGACGCGCCCGTGGCTGGTGGGAGGAGTACCGCGAACACCTGCCTGCCGCGCTGGTCGACCTGGCCGAACTGGAGCACCATGCCACCGCGTTGCGGGTGGCACTCATGATCCATATCCCGGCACTTCTGCAGACCACCGACCACGCCCGTGCCATCTTGCAGTCGGCAGCACCGCCGATGCGGCAGTACGAGATCGAACACCGCCTCACACACCGCATGAAGCGGCAGGGCGTGCTGCACAGGACGGATCCCCCGCCGTACACCGCGGTCATCCACGAATCGGCGCTCCACATGAACTTCGGTGGCCCGGCCGTAGCCCGGGGGCAGCTCAAGCACCTGCTCGACATGAGCGAACTCCCGCACGTCACCGTTCGCGTCATCACCTTCGGAGCGGACGACTTCCCGACCACCGGCCAGCCCTTCGACTATGTCGAGGGCCCCGTCCCACAGCTCGACACCGTTCAGCTGGACTCGCATCACGGCGCCTGTGAATTCATCGACGCCGAGGCTCCGCTGAACAAGTACCGGGCTGTGCTGAACCGGATGGAGTCCTGCGCGCTCGATCCCGCCGAGACGCGCGACTTCATCCATCACCGCATCCAGAACCTGTAAGGAGAAACCATGCCGACCCTCCACTGGCGGAAGTCCACCTACAGCTCCGACGGCTCGAACTGCGTGGAGATAGCCACCACCCCCACCACCATCCACATCCGCGACTCCAAGACCCCCACCGCCCGCCACCTCACCCTCACCCCCTCCACCTGGGCGGACTTCCTTCCCTGCCTCCGAGCGGACCAAGGCTCTGGAACTCCTCAAGTGGTTTGAGACGGGCGGCTCCTCGCGTCCACCCTGGCCGTATGAAGGGACTCGCGGGATTCGGCAAGAAGCAAGACCTCGTGCTGGTCATCCGGGACTCGGACCTGGTCGCGGCCGCGCTGCGAGAGGCGTTGGACGGGGCTTCGGAAGCGGAGCGGGCGGGGCTGGAGCGGGCGGTCGCGCTCGTCGGGGCCACCGCCGGCGCCAGTGAGGGACGGCTGCGTGCCGACTGGGTCCGCGCCAGGCTGGCCGACGTCGGGTTCACCGGGGACCTCGCCTCCGTCGCCGCCGTGAAGGCACTGCGTCAGGCCGAGCCTGGTCTGAGCCTGCTGGCGGCCGTCCAGTTGCAGAAGGACGCCGTGGCCCATCGGGAGTAGGTGGTCAGCCGACCGGCGTCGCCTCCGGGATCGGGGGCCGCTCCGCCGGCGGTGCCGCCACCCCGCCCGTGCGGCGGAGTTTCTGCCAGCGCAGTCGGCCGCCGGTGAGGGCGGTGATCCAGGACTGGAGCAGGACGACGTACATCAACTGGCGGTAGAGGAGCTGCTGGAGGGGGAGGGAGAGGAGCGGGGTGAGGCGTTCGCGGTCCAGGTGGAAGGCGTACGCCGCGCAGAGCGCCTGGACGGCCAGGACCGCGCACCAGGCCAGGACCGTCTTGGCCGTCGGGCCGAAGACCAGGCCGTAGACCAGGAAGAGGTCGATCAGCGGGGCCAGGAGCGGGGCCACGACCATGAACAGGGAGACGAGGGGCAGGCCCACTCGGCCGAAGCGGCCCGACGGGCCCCGCTCGAACAGCGCCCGGCGGTGCTTCCAGATGGCCTGCATGGTGCCGTACGACCAGCGGTAGCGCTGGGACCACAGCTGCTGGACCGACTCGGGCGCCTCCGTCCAGGCGCGGGCCTTCTCGGCGTACACCACGCGCCAGCCGTCGCGGTGCAGGGCCATCGTGACGTCGGTGTCCTCGGCGAGCGTGTCGTCGCTCATGCCGCCGACCCGTTGCAGGGCCGAGCGGCGGAACGCCCCGACCGCACCTGGGATCGTCGGCATGCAGCGCAGGACGTCGTACATGCGGCGGTCGAGGTTGAAGCCCATCACGTACTCGATGTGCTGCCACGCGCCGATGAGCCGGTTCTTGTTGCCGACCTTGGCGTTGCCGGCGACGGCGCCGACGCGCGGGTCGGCGAAGGGCTGGACGAGTTCGCGGACGGTGGCCGGTTCGAAGACGGTGTCGCCGTCCATCATCACGACCAGCTCGTGCCGGGCGTTCGCCAGGCCCCGGTTGAGGGCGGCCGGCTTGCCCGCGTTGGCCTGGCGGATCACCCGTACGTCCGGCAGGTCCAGCGCCTCCACGATGTCGGCCGTGCCGTCCGCCGAGCCGTCGTCGATGACCAGCACTTCCACGGGGTGCTCGCTGCGCGTCAGTGAACGGACCGTGTTCTCGATGCACTTGGCCTCGTTGTACGCCGGCACCAGCACCGACACCGGCTCGGTGACCGGCTCCTCGCCCCAGCGGAAGCCGGGCCGCCGGGTGCGGCGGGCGTGCGCGCCGGACAGCAGCAGCATCAGGCCGAAGCGGGCGAAGACGAGACAGCCGACGACGGCGAGGCCGGCGACGAGGACCGTGGTGATGTCGTCGGACGCCTTCACCAGCAGGATCCAGGCCTTCCCCTTCCACAGGTCGAGGCCCGTGACCCGGGTGTCCGCGCTCGGGGCCCGCAGCGCCCCGGTGAGGGTCTGGAAGGTGTAGCCCTGCTGCTGGAGCCGGGGCAGGAGCCTGTCGAGCGCCTGGACGGTCTGGTGCCGGTCGCCGCCCGAGTCGTGCATGAGGACGACCGCGCCCCGGCCGCCGTGGGGCGTGACGTTGCGGATGATCCGCTCGACGCCCGGCTTGCGCCAGTCCTCGCTGTCGGCGTCGTCCACGACCGTGAGGTAGCCCCGGCTGCCGATGTACCGCGTGACCGGCCACGACCGGTTGTCGATCGCGTTGGCGGAGGAGGAGTACGGCGGCCGGAACAGCGAGCTGCGGATGCCGGCCGCCCCGGCGAGGGCGAGCTGGTTCTGCGACAGCTCCCAGTCGATGCGCTTCGGGGAGTGGTACGACAGGTCGGGGTGGCCGAAGGTGTGCAGGCCGACCTCGTGCCCCTCGGCGACCATGCGCCGGACCAGCTCCGGGTGGCGCGAGGTCATGGTGCCGGTGACGAAGAAGACCGCGTGCGCGTGGTGCTTCTTCAGCACGTCGAGCACCTTCGGGGTCCAGGTCGGGTCGGGGCCGTCGTCGAAGGTGAGGACGATGCGGTGGTCGGGTATGCGCAGGCTGTCGCTACGGCCGTTGCGCGTGTCGATCACCGGACCGCCGTCCAGGATGCGCTGCGGAACCCGGTCGTTCGCCGCGGAGGGCCGGATGCGGTGGTCGGCGAGGATCTCGTTGTGCACGTAACCGCGCAGCATGAGCATCGCCAGGGTCGCCACCAGGACCAGGAGGGGGAGCAGGTAGCGCAGCGGCAGCCGGGTACGGCGGCGGGGGTGTGAAGCCATCTGAGGGTGTTCCGCCCGGTCGTCAGAGGGAGAGCTTGGGGTGCGGGCGCCGGGTGTGACCGGGCGGGGTGTGGGTACGGCCCGACGGGGTCGGCGTGGGGGCCGGAGCGGTGGCGGTGCCGGTGGCGGAGGGTGCCGGGGACACGGCCGTGGCCGGGGCCGACGGGGTCGGGGAAGCGGTGGTGCCGGCGTCGGTGGCGGGCGCGGAGGCGGTACCGCCGTCCGGCCCGGTGGACGCGGAGGCGTCGGCGGGCGCTCCGCTGCCCGGTACGACGGTGCCGCCCGCCTCGGCGCCGACGACGGGTGCGGTCACCGTGCCGGCTCCCGGCGGGGTCGGAGTCGTGGAGACGCTGGGCAGCGGCGAGGTGTCCACCTTGCCGGCCGGCTTGTCCTCGTGCTGGCCCGGCACCGGCAGCCAGGGGGCGGCGGAGTTGCCGGACAGCAGGGTGGCGACGATGACGGCGGCGTACCCGGCGCAGGCGACGGCCACGGCCACGCCCAGACGGCGGAAACGGCGGCTACGGCGGCCCGACTCGTCCACGAAGACCGGCCCGTCGGAGCCACGCGGGTCCCGTACGGCCGGCTCCGCGCCCACGGCACCGAGCCGGACGTCGTCGAGCTGGATGGTCTCGTCGTGCGGGGTGGAAGCGAGGGCGGGGGCGGGGATGGGCGCGGGGGAAGGTGCCGGGGAATCTCCGGCGCCGTCGGAGGTCTCGGAGGTCTCGGAGGGCTCCTTGGCGGCGGCGCGGTCGGCCGACTTGACGGGGGCGGCGGGCATCCCGGGTCCGGCGGGGCCAGCAGACTCAGCGGGCATCCCGGGTTCGGCGGGGCCAGCAGCCTTGCCGGCCCCTACAGGTTCCACGGACTCGCCGGGCTCGATGGGCTCCGCGGACTCGATGGGCTCTGTGGGCTCGGCCGATTCAGCGGGCCGCTCCGATTCGGCGGACGCCTCAGACCCGGCAGACGCGTCAGCTTCAGCGGGCCGCTCCGATTCGGCAGACGCCTCGGATTCGGCGGACGCCTCAAACCCGGCAGACGCCTCGGATTCGGCGGACGCCTCAAACCCGGCAGACGCCTCAGATCCGACATGCTCAGACCCGGCAGACACCTCAGCCCCGGCCGACTGCCCACGCTCAGCAGAGTCAGAGTCGTCCGGCTCACCGGGCCCGGCAGACGCAGCCGACTCGGCATCCGTCTCGACGGACTCCGCAGCTTCACCGGGCTCGACAGCGCCTTCGGCACCGGAGTCGGCCAGGGCCACCGTGGCCCCCGTGACCTCACCGGCGTCGCCATCGGCATCATCGGCACCGCCGCCGGAGTCCACAGCCCCCGCGACCACACCGGCGTCCGATTTCATCCGCTCGCCGCCCCCGCCCACCGGCTCACCGCGTCCCGCGGACGCCGGCTCTCGCCCCTCAGGTTGGGCGTCTTCAGGACACTTTTTCACGCGCGTTCATCCCCCCACGGGACAGTTCCGGGCGCGCTCGCGATCCCGGGCATCCGTCGACCGAACCAGGCCCCCACCCGGTCCGAGCGCCCCCATTACCACCCTGAGCCCGGGCCAAGAATGTAACGCACGCGAAGGAGTGCTGCGCGCCGGGTCGGTACGGGCGGAGCCCCGTCACCGCCCGTCACTTGGCGTTCATCACGTCCTCGTCCATGGCCGGAATCCATCCGTCGACGGGCCGCCGCAGCCACCCCTCCACCCGTGCGATCTCGGCCACCGCCTGACGCAGGGCGGTCAACCCGGGATGAACCAGTCCCTTCCGCCAGACCAGGGAGACGGGCGACAGCGGGACGGGGTCGACGAGGGGCCGTCGTACCGTCCCGGGCAGTGGCGGGAAATCCACGACGGCCAGCACCGGATTGCGGGTCTTCGCCATGATGCGGCCGAACTCCTCGTCGCCGACGGCCAGCGGGAGCGGCGGGGCGAGCCGGATGACGCGGTCCTGGAAGAGGCGCAGGGCCAGGTCGGTCCACTCCCGGGTGCGCGGGTTGCCGGCACCGGCGTACACCGTCTCACCGGCCAGCGCGGACAGCGGCACCCGTGTCGAGGCCGCCAGCGGGTGGTCCTCGGGCAGCACCACGGCCATCGGCTCGTACCGCACCGGCTGCTGTTCCAGGCCCGAGCGGAGCGCCGGGTCGAGGCCGGCGAACCGGCCGAAGGAGACGTCCAGGCGACCGGCGAGCAACTCGGCGGCCGCCCCGGTGAGGCCGCTCTCGTAGCGGGCCATCAGCTCGCAGTCGGGGGCGAGTTCGCGGGCCCGGTGCAGTACGCGGCGGCCGGTGGCCAGGCCGGGCGAGTTGAGGTCGACCAGCAGCGGGCGCGCCTGGCCGGCGGCGAACGCGGCGAGCAGGTCGTCCTGGGCGGCGAGGACCCGGCGCGCGTGCGGCAGCAGACGCTCGCCGTCCGGGGTCAGCGTGACCTGCCGGGTGGTCCGAACGAACAGCTCGGCGCCCAGTTCCCGTTCGAGCCGCCGTACGTCCCGGCTGAGCGCCTGCTGGGCGACGTAGAGACGGGCCGCCGCCCGGGTGAAGTGCAGCTCCTCGGCGACGGCGACGAAGGAACGCAGCAGGCGGGGGTCCATGTGGGCGGCGGAGGCGGGCATGCCGGCGAATTTACAACGTGGGCGCGTGAATCGGGACGCAGAAGGTGTTGGACCCGGTGATCCGCTCCGGGTGACTGTGGGGCCATGCCCCAAGAGACGGTCCAAGACGCCCAGGACGGCAAAATAGGCAGCGAGAGACGACAACGCGGTGCATATCGCCGCTTGTTCCGTCTCCCCGGCACCCGCGCCTTCACCACCGGCAACCTCCTCGCCCGCCTGCCGATGGGCATGTTCAGCGTGAGCGCGGTCGTGATGATCGCCGGGTCCCGTGGCTCGTACGCCCTCGCCGGTGCCGTCACCGCGGTGGGGCTCGCGGCGACCGCGCTGGCCGGGCCCTGGCTCGCCCGGCTGGTCGACCGGCACGGGCAGGCCCGGGTCGCGCTGCCGGCCACGGTCGTGTCCGTGCTGGGCAGCCTCGCGCTGCTGCTGTGCGTCCGCTACGACGCCCCGGACTGGACCCTGTTCGCCGCCTACGCCGGCACGGCGGCCACCCCCAACATCGGCGGCCTGTCCCGCGCCCGCTGGGCCCATCTGCTGCGGGACGAGCCCGCCGCGCTGCACACCGCGAACGCGTTCGAGCAGGCCGCGGACGAGCTGTGCTTCATGCTCGGGCCGGTGCTCGCGTCCTTCCTGACCGGCACCTTCTTCCCGGAGGCGGGCACGCTCACCGGGGCGGCGCTGCTGCTCGCCGGCATGCTGCTGTTCCTCACCCAGCGGGCGACCGAGCCGCCGCCGGTGCCGCGCTCGCAGGGGCCCTCGCCGCTGCGCAGCCCGGGCATCCCGCCGCTGCTGGTGTGCTTCACCGCGACCGGCGCGGTGTTCGGCTCCATGGAGGTCGTCACGATCGCCTACGCCGACGCGCAGGGGCACCGCGCGGCGGCCGGTGCCGTGCTCGCGCTCCAGGCGGCGGGCTCGTGCGCGGCGGGGCTGGTGTACGGGGCGCGGAAGCCGGCGGGGGTGCGCTTCTCCTGGTGTCTGGCGGCCATGGCCGGGCTCATGACCCTGCCGTGGCTCGCGGCCGCCACCCGCTCCCTCCCTGTGCTGGCGGCGGCCCTGCTGGTGGCGGGGATGGCGACGGCGCCGACCATGGTGACGGCCATGACGGTGGTGCAGCGGCGCACCCCGGCGGACCGGCTCAATGAGGGGATGAGCCTGATGGTGACGGGCTTGCTCACCGGTATCGCGTGCGGCTCGGCGACGGGCGGCTGGGCGGCGGAACACCTCTCCCCCACCACCGCGTACGCCGCACCACTGGCCGCCGCCACCCTCGCCCTGGGGCTGGCCGCGCTCACCGGCGCCGACCGGGTACGGGAGCGCCCCGGAGGGGCGCGACCAGCCACGACGCACCCGCAGCCGGGAGCAGACCCGCGCCCGCGGGGCGCCACCCCATGACAAAGGCCCCGCCGCTAGGAGCGACGGGGCCTCTGCCCACATGGGGTCGACCCCCTAAGGGGCCTCGTGGAGATGGCGGGAATCGAACCCGCGTCCAACGGTGCAGAATCAGGGCTTCTCCGTGTGCAGTCCGCTGCGATTTTCTCAGCCCCGGAGATCACGCGGACAAGTCTCCGACGGGCTCAGTCACTGTTTGATTTCCCTCTACACCCCGTGACCGGGCCTAGAGGTTTAGTTCCCTAGCTGATGCCAGGATCCGGGTCGGGAACAGCCCCGGGCTGACACTTCGCAAGTCGCTACTTAGGCAGCGAGGGCGAAGGAATCGCGCTTGGTGTTGGCGATTATTTTTTGCGACATATGGTTTACGAGATCATTGCCGCTTCCTCGACACGCTTCCCCTGCTTCGACAGCCGCTGTCGAAACCGATCATCCCCATGTTGATTTTTCAATCCCCTCCGGGGAGGGGCTCGCGCACCCTCTGTGGAGTGCACTGCCATCGTACGTGACCAACGCCCGACGATGCCAGCCTATTCCGGCCGGTCGGCCGGCTAGACGCCGCGCTGCCTGCGCTTCGCCGCCGCGATCGCCCGGTCCGCCTCCCGCCGGTCCTGCTGCTCGCGCAGCGTCTGGCGCTTGTCGTACTCCTTCTTGCCCCGCGCGAGAGCGATCTCGGCCTTCGCCCGGCCGTCCTTGAAGTAGATGGCGAGGGGCACGATCGTGTGTCCCGTCTCCTGGGACTTCGACTCCAGCTTGTCGATCTCCTCCCGGTGCAGGAGCAGCTTGCGCTTGCGGCGCGCGGAGTGGTTGGTCCAGCTTCCCTGGTGATACTCGGGGATGTGGGCGTTGTGCAGCCACGCCTCGCCCCGGTCGATCTGGACGAAGCCGTCGGTCAGCGAGGTCCGTCCCTCGCGCAGCGACTTGACCTCCGTGCCCATGAGCACGAGTCCGGCCTCGTAGGTGTCGATGATCGCGTAGTCGTGCCGGGCCTTCTTGTTCTGGGCGACGATCTTGCGCTTGCCGCCCTTCTCGCCGTCCCTGGCCTTGGCGGCCCCGCCGCCCTGCTTGGGCTGGGACTCCTTCGGTACGTACATTCCCTTGCTCATAGTGCCGCCATTTTCGCACCACACAGGGGGTGTGCGTACAGCCGATTACGCATGGCCACGCGGCGCGGCTACGACGGGTCGCCCAGCCCGGTGAGCACCGTCTCCGCGCGTGGCAGGGCCTGCTCCGGCCCCGCCTCCAGGTCGGGGGTGATGCCCCGGCCGTCCACGGCGCGGCCGGCGGGGGTGCGGTAGTGGCCGACGGTCAGCTCGGCCACCGAGCCGTCGGGCAGCTTCGTCGGCATCTGGATCGAGCCCTTGCCGAAGGTGCGGGAGCCGATCACCACCGCGCGGCCCCGGTCCTGGAGAGCGCCGGTGAGCAGCTCGGCCGCGCTCATGGTGCCGCCGTCGACGAGGACGACCAGGGGGCGGGTGGTGTCGCCGCCGGAGGCGGCGTGCAGGGCGCGCTGGGCGCCGTCGACGTCGTAGGTGGCGACCAGGCCGCCGTCCAGGAAGGCGGAGGCGGTGTCCACGGCCTCGGTGACCAGGCCGCCGGAGTTGCCCCGCAGGTCCAGGACGGTCCGGCCGTCGGCGGGGGCGGCGCGCAGCGCCTCGCGGACCGCGTCGGCGGAACCCTTGGTGAACGCGGCGATCTTGAGCACGGTGACGCCGCCGGGCAGCCGGCGCGCGGTAACTGAGTCGGTGGACAGCCGGGCCCGGTGCAGGGTCTCGGTCCACGCGCGCGTGCCGCGCTCCAGGCCGAGGGTGACCGTCGTACCGGCCGGGGCGTCGTCGGTGTCGCCGCGCAGCGCGTCGCCGCGGAGCAGGGCGACCACCTCGGTGACCGGCCGCCCGTCGACCTTTTTGCCGTCGACGCTGCGCAACCGGTCGCCCACCCGGATCCCGGCGTCGGCGGCGGGCGAGCCGGGCTGCACCCGGGTCACCTCGATCCCGCCGTCCGCCTCCTGCCGCGCCCACAGGCCGACGCCGGTGTACCGGCCGTCGAGCGCGTCCTGGAACTCCTCGTACTCGCCCTCGGAGTAGACCGCGGCCCAGCGGTCCCCGCTGCGGCTGACGGCCCTTTCCGCCGCCTCCATCGGGGACTTGCCGTCGGCCAGCGCCTGCGCGGCGGCCCTCTCGACGGCCTCGTGCCGGGCGGCCGGACCCGCCGGGCCGGCGGCGGACTTCCGCGCGGGACCGTCGGATTCGGGGAAGGAACCGGTGGCGGCACCGGCGATCAGCACACCGGCGAAGACCAATGTCAGGGTGGCCCCACGGCGGACGCGGCGGGGCTGACAGAACAGGTCACGGCCTGACATGGCGGCGAGTCTAGGGCAACGCGAAGGGGCCGTACGGCCCGATGACCGTACGACCCCGTTGGCATGCGTCACACCTTCAGATACTTGCGCAAC
Source organism: Streptomyces flaveolus (assembly GCF_000716535.1). Taxonomy (GTDB): domain Bacteria; phylum Actinomycetota; class Actinomycetes; order Streptomycetales; family Streptomycetaceae; genus Streptomyces; species Streptomyces flaveolus_A. The sequence goes on from NZ_JNWV01000012.1 coordinate 134,555, forward strand.
GCGAAGAACGCGGCGAGCGACGGCATCAGGACACTGGTGGCGAGAATCAGCGGCAGCTTGGTCAACACCGCGTCCCAGCCGACGAAGTTGATGAGCGTGAGCTTGTGGGACAGCTCCATGCCGTGGTCGATGGTGAAGTACCGGCCGACGACCAGCGCCACACAGGCGAGGCCGCCTCCGATGAGTCCGGCGACCGCGGCCTCGGCGATGAACGGCGCCTGGATGTAGAAGCCCGAGGCGCCGACCAGGCGCATGATCCCGGTTTCGCGCCGTCGGCTGAACGCCGAGACGCGCACGGTGTTGACGATGAGCAGGAGAGCGACGATCAGCATCATCGCCATCACGCCGAGCGCGCCCCGGTTCATCAGGTTCAGCAACTGGAAGAGGTTGTCCAGGATGCCCTTCTGGTCCTGCACCGACTGCACGCCGTCCCGCCCGTTGAACGCGGACGCGATCACCTGGTACTTCTGCGGGTCCTTGAGCTTGATCCGGTACGACTCCTGCATCTGGTCCGGCGTCAGCGAGCCGGCCAGCGGGGAGTTGCCGAACTGCTCCTTGTAGTGCTTGTACGCCTCGTCCTGCGACTCGTGGGTCACCTTCTCGACGACCGGCATCTTGTCCAGGTCCGCGAGGATCTGCTTCTTCTGGTCCTCGGTGACCGCGCCCTTGGCGCAGTGGACGTCGTTCTCCGCGTCGTGCTTGTTGCACAGGAAGATCGAGACGTTGACCTTGTCGTACCAGTAGCCCTTCATGGTGCTCACCTGGTCGCTCATCAGCAGCGAGCCGCCGAACAGGGCCAGGGACAGGGCGACGGAGACGATGACGGCGAAGGTCATCGTCAGATTGCGGCGGAGACCGACACCGATCTCCGACAGGACGAACTGGGCGCGCATGGCGGGTTCTTCAGGCCTTTCCGGAACTGGGTGCTGGTGCGGTCAGTGCTGGTAGCCGTAGACGCCGCGGGCCTGGTCGCGGACGAGGCGGCCCTTCTCCAGCTCGATGACGCGCTTGCGCATCTGGTCCACGATGTTCTGGTCGTGCGTCGCCATGATGACGGTGGTGCCCGTCCGGTTGATGCGGTCGAGCAGCTTCATGATGCCGACGGAGGTCTGCGGGTCGAGGTTGCCGGTGGGCTCGTCGGCGATGAGCAGCTTCGGCCGGTTGACGAACGCGCGCGCGATGGCGACGCGCTGCTGCTCACCACCGGACAGCTCGCCGGGCCTGCGGTCCTCCTTGCCGCCGAGCCCGACGAGATCGAGCACCTGCGGCACGGACTTGCGGATCTCGCCGCGGGACTTGCCGATGACCTCCTGGGCGAAGGCCACGTTCTCCGCGACCGTCTTGTTCGGCAGCAGCCGGAAGTCCTGGAAGACCGTGCCCAGCTGGCGGCGCATCTGCGGCACCTTCCAGTTGGACAGGCGCGCGAGGTCCTTGCCCAGCACGTGCACCTGGCCGTGGCTGCACCGCTCCTCGCGGAGGATGAGCCGCAGGAAGGTGGACTTTCCGGAGCCGGAGGACCCCACGAGGAAGACGAACTCGCCCTTCTCCACCTCCAGGGAGACATCCCTGAGTGCGGGGCGGGTCTGCTTGGGGTAGACCTTGGAGACATTGTCGAATCGGATCACGGATGCACCACGGGTCGCCGGGGGTAGATGAGCGTGACCATACGCGAACCGGGTGTGCAAGTGCAGTCGCGGGTTGAGGTTGGGCAAGACTTGTACGTTTTTGTACCGGCCGCTTTCCGCGCCCCCTTCCCGGAGGCCCCGCGCACGCGCCGCGGGAACCTGGCACAGTGGAAGGGAAACGAAGGACGACGGGAACGCGGGGGAACGTTCTCGTCCCCGTGAGCGTTGTGCATGTGATGGCCGGTGCAAGGAGGGCGAGCGCATGACGTACGACCGGTTGGTGTGCGCGAACTGCGCGGCGCCCGTGAGCGAGGGCCGGTGCCCGGTGTGCCGTGCCAACCGCGAGCGACTGCAGCAGGAGGGCTTCCTCGGAGGCCTGAGCGGGTTGAACCCGATGGCGCTGATCGCGCTGCTGGCGGTGCTGATCGCCGCGGTGGCGCTGCTGGCCCACCAGACCGCCTGACCGACGCGTCACAAAGGGCCCGGAGCCGAGGCTCCGGGCCCTTGTGCGTGTGCCGTGCGTGACCTTGTGGCTACGGTCAGGCGGCGGCGCCGCCGCGGCCGCTCGCCAGGCGCGGCAGGACGCGGAAGCCGATGCCGCCGGCGATCATCGTGGCGGCGCCGATGAGCAGGAACGCGGTCTGGCCGGCACCGGTCTCGGCGAGCTGCTTGTCGCCGCCCTGGGCCGAGGTGTCGGAGCCGGTGTCGGTCAGCGCCGAGGAGCCCTCGTCCTGCGGGACGTTGTTGTTGCCGCCGTCGGGGCCGGTGTGGTTGCCGCCCGTGGTGGAGCCGCCCGTGCTGCCGGAGCCACCGGTGCCGCCGTCGGTGGAACCGCCGCCCGTGGAACCGCTGGTGCCGCTGGTGCCGCTGTCGCCACCGGAGCTGTTGCCACCGGAGTTGCCGTTGCCGCCCGAGTTGCCGTTACCGCCCGAGTTGCCATTGCCACCCGAGTTGCCACCCGAGTTGCCGTTGCCGCCGGAGTTGCCGTTGTCGCCGCCGGTGGAGGCGTCACCGCCGCTGCCGTTGCCGCCGGAGGCGCTGTCGCCACCGCCGATGGAAGCGTCGCCGCCGATGGAGGCGTCACCGCCGATCGAGGCGTCACCGCCGATGGAAGCGTCGCCGCCGATGGAGGCGTCACCGCCGATCGAGGCGTCACCACCGGAGGTGACGTCACCGCCGCTGGCAGCCGAGCCGTCGGTGCCGGCCGAGCCGGTGACGGAGCCGCCGTCGGTCCCCAGGGTCGTGCCCTCGGTCACGCCGATGGTGGCGCCCTCGATGGATCCGCCGTCGGTGCCACCGTCGGTGTTGCCACCGTCGGCGCCGACACCGCTCACGCCGAGGCTGATCGGGCCCGCCTGGACATCGAGGTCCAGGGCGGAAGCCGCGCCGGCGGCGGTCAGCGACGCACCGGCCGCGATCACGGCGCCGGCGGCTATCCGCGCGACCCGGATCCGCGTCTTCTTCGTCATATGGTTGCTACCCCCAGTAGCTGTTCGTCAATGAGGCGGCGCGTGGGGCGTGCCGTGATCGACGGAGGCAGCTGGTGACGAAGTGGCGTCAACTCGATCCCCCGGTTCACATGCGCCCCAAGGTACGCATGCCGCGCCTCACCCTTCCGATTTTTCAAAGCAACGTCAAGGGCGTTGCGGGCGCAATGTCCGGTGGGGTGGCGTTTGCGGAGAGTTGAAGCCTGTGAGTGTGACGTAAAACCCAGACATATGACAACTGCCGCCCCTGGGGCGGCAGTTGTCATATCGACAAAGTTACTTCTCCTGCTGCTTGCGCCAGCGAATCCCGGCCTCCAGGAACCCGTCGATCTCGCCGTTGAACACGGCCTCCGGGTTGCCCACCTCGTACTCGGTGCGCAGGTCCTTGACCATCTGGTACGGGTGCAGCACGTACGAACGCATCTGGTTGCCCCAGGAGTTGCCGCCGTCGCCCTTGAGGGCGTCCATCTTGGCCTGCTCCTCCTGCCGGCGCCGCTCCAGCAGCTTGGCCTGGAGGACGTTCATCGCGGTGGCCTTGTTCTGGATCTGCGACCGCTCGTTCTGGCAGGAGACCACGATGCCGGTGGGCAGGTGCGTGATGCGGACCGCGGAGTCGGTCGTGTTCACGCCCTGGCCGCCGGGGCCCGAGGAGCGGTACACGTCGATCCGCAGGTCGGACTCGTCGATCTCGACGTGGTCCGACTGCTCGACCACGGGCAGCACCTCCACGCCCGCGAACGAGGTCTGGCGGCGGCCCTGGTTGTCGAAGGGCGAGATGCGCACCAGGCGGTGGGTGCCCTGCTCGACGGAGAGGGTGCCGTAGGCGTAGGGCGAGTGCACGGCGAAGGTGGTCGACTTGATGCCGGCCTCTTCGGCGTACGACGTCTCGATCAGCTCGGTCTTGTAGCCGCGCTGTTCGGCCCAGCGCAGGTACATGCGCTGGAGCTTCTCGGCGAAGTCGGCGGCGTCGACGCCACCGGCCTCGGCGCGGATGTTGACGAGCGCCTCACGGGAGTCGTACTCGCCGGACAGGAGGGTGCGGACCTCCATCTCGTCCAGCGCCTTCTTCACCGCGACCAGCTCGGACTCGGCCTCGGCGCGGGTGTCCGGGTCGTCCTCCTCCTCGGCCATCTCGAAGAGGACCGCGAGATCGTCGATCCGGCCGCGCAGCGCCTCCGCCTTCCTGACCTCGGCCTGGAGGTGGGAGAGCTTGCTGGTGATCTTCTGCGCCTCGTCCGGGTTGTCCCACAGGGACGGGGCCGCCGCCTGCTCCTCGAGCACGGCGATATCTGCCCTCATCTTGTCGAGGTCCAGGACGGCCTCGATCGACTCCATGGTCGAGGAGAGGGACTTCAGCTCTTCGGATACATCGACGACTGCCACGCCATCCAGCGTAACGGCTCCGCCGAGCGCCGGGGGCCGGGCCGCCCCCCGTACCGCCGTCGCCCCCTGGCGGGCGGGACTCGGGTCAGGGGGCCGACGTGCTGTGGGTGGCGGGGGCAGGCTGGTCGTCGTCCCCGCCGGAGGAGGCGAACCAGGCGCCGGCGGCCACGACCGCGGCCACCACCACCCCGGCCACTCCCAGAGTCACCCGGCGCCGCCGCACCGCGGCCTTGTGGCGGGCCGAGCCCGGCCGGGGCGCACCAGCGGCCCGTGGCGCGCGAGCGGTCCCGTGCGCACCCCCCGCCAGCTCGTCCGGCCCCGGTACCCGCATCGAGGTGTGCGTGTCGCGGTTGGAGTCGGGCTTGGCCCCGGGGACCAGGGACACCGCGCCCCGCCGACGTACCGGCTCACCCTGCGGGGCTGACGGCTCGGACTCCTCGGCGTCTTCCTCGGACAGGTCCGGCTCGTCCACGTCCAGCGGGGGCATCCCGGCCAGCGTGGGGAGCTGCTCGCGCAGCCGGGCCGCCAGCTCCGAGGCGCGCAGCCGGGAGGCCGGGGCCTTGGCCAGGCACTGCACCAGCAGCTGCCACAGCTCCTCGGGGATGCCGGGCAGCGGTACGACGGTCTCGGTGACGTGCCGCCGCAGGACCGCGCCCGGGTGGCCGCCGCCGAAGGGCGTGAAGCCGGCCAGCAGCTCGTACAGGACCGTGGCGAGCGCGTAGATGTCCACGGCGGCCCGGGGCGGCAGGCCCTCCACGATCTCCGGGGCCAGGTAGTCCGGCGTACCGATGATCTTCGTGGCGCGGGTCCGCCGCGGCGAGTCGATCAGCTTGGCGACGCCGAAGTCGGTGAGCAGGGCGGGGTGGGAGCCGCCCGGCCCGATGGGGCCCTGCATGTCGAGCAGGACGTTCTCGGGCTTGACGTCCCGGTGGACGACCCCGGCCGCGTGGGCCGCCGCCAGCGCGTCGGCGACGTCGGCGACGATCGCCACGGCCGCCTCGGGGGCCATCCGCCGCTCCCGCTCCAGCCGGGTGCGCAGGTCGGTGCCGCGCACGAGGTCCATGACCAGGGCCAGGTCGTTGCCGTCGACCACCAGGTCGCGCACGGTGACGATGTGCGGGTGCTCCAGGCCGAGCAGCGCGGTGCGCTCCTGCACGAAGCGTCCGACGAGCTCCTGGTCGGAGGCGAGGTCCTCGCGCAGGAGCTTGATGGCGACGGGGCCGTCCGGTCCCTCGCCCAGCCACACCGTGCCGGCGCTCCCCCGCCCCAGGATCTGGTTCGCGGTGTACCGGCTGCCGATCTTCCGTGCCAAGACTGCTCCTACAGACGCGTGTTGTCGCCAAAACTACGCGTCCGACGAGCCAACCTTCACCGCGGAGACGGAAATCACCCGGCAGATGTCGACAAATCTCCGAACCAGCGGTCAGTTTCCGCTGCCGGAGCCGCCCAGGTCCTTGATCCAGCCACCGGCCTTGCCGATCCAGTCGGACATCTGCTCCCAGTAGCCCTTGCCGGTGCCGATCCAGTCCTGCAACGGGGTCAGCTCCCAGATCAGCCAGCTCGCCACGATCAGGATGACGATCGTGAACAGGCAGCCCTTCAGACAGCCCAGCCCGGGGATCTTCATCGGGTTGGCGCTGCGCTGCCGCGGCTCCCGGGGTTCCCGCGCGGGCCGCTGCGGCGCGGGCGGGGCAGGGGGCGCGTACCGCTGCGGCTGCTGGGGCTGCTGCGGCGGGGCGTACTGCTGGGGCTGCTGCTGCGGATAGCCGTACCCGGCGCCCTGCCGGTTCTGCCGGCCGCGCGGCTGCGGTTGCTGCGGGCGGGGCTGCGGGGCCGGGCGCGGCTGCTGCTGGGGCCGGGCCACCTGCCGCTGAGGACGGCGGCGCAGCGGGTCCTCGTCCGGGTCCAGGTACTGGATCTGCGTCTGCTCGTTGCGGTCACGGGCGGCCCGTAGCTGGGTCTGCCACGGATGCGGCTGCTCGCCCTGCTGCCCCTGTCCCTGCTGGCCCTGGCCGTACTGGCCCTGCTGCTGGCCGTACTGACCCTGCTGGCCCTGCGGGACGGGCGGCAGGACCGCCGTCGGGTCCGCCGCGCCCGTGTTCGGGAGCACGGCGGTGGGGTCGGCGGCGCCGGCCGGGCCGCCGGTGTGCGGCAGCACGCTGGTCGCCGCATTCGGGTCGTACGCCCCCTGCGGCGCGTTCGTCGGCAGCACCTGCGTGGGGTCGGCGGCGCCGGGCACACCCGGGACGGCGGCCGGGGCCGGGTCGGGGGCGAGCAGCGCGCCGACACCCTCGGCGGCGGCGATCTGCGCGGCGTTCGCGTGCACCCCGACGCCCTCGGCGACGACCCGCAGCCCGCGCGCGAGGTTCTCGGCGCTCGGCCGCTCGTCCGGGTTCTTGCGCAGGCAGCGCTCTATGACCGTCCACAGCGGCTCGGGAACGGTGGAGGGGCGGCGCGGCTCGGCGCTCAGGTGCTGGTGCAGGACTTCGAGGGCGGAGCCGCCGGAGAACGGCGGACGGCCGGTGACCAGCTCGTACAGCAGGATGCCGGCGCCGTAGACGTCGACGGCGGAGGTCTGCGGGCGGCCCTCGGCGGACTCCGGCGCGACGTAGGCGGGCGTGCCGACGAACTCGTGGGTGCGGGTCAGCCCCGGGGAGTCGGCGAGGCGGGCGATGCCGAAGTCGGTCAGCATCGGGTGCATCTGGCCGCCGTGCTGCATGAGCAGCACGTTGGCGGGCTTCAGGTCGCGGTGGACGACGCCGTCGGCGTGGCTCGCGGCGAGCGCGTCGGCGATCTGGGCGGTCAGCAGGGCCGCGGCGACCGGGGTGAAGGGACCGTTCTCGCGCAGGTAGCGGTGCAGGTCGGGGCCGTCGACGAGGTCCATGACCAGCGCCAGCAGATCGCCCTCGACGACCAGGTCGCGGACCCGGACGATGTTCGGGTGGGTGAGCCGGAGCAGCACGGACCGCTCGCGCAGGAAGCGCATCACGATGTCCGGGTCGCTCGCCAGCTCCTCCTTCAGGACCTTGATCGCGACCGTCTCTCCCGGCTGTCCGGGCACGGCCGCCTCGGCGCCCGCGGTCTCGCGCTGGCGGGCACGCCAGACGGTGCCTGTGGCGCCGCGTCCGAGCGGTTCCTCAAGCAGGTACTTGCTGCCGACTGGCCGCACGTCTCGCGCTCCCTGCTGGTTGCTGTTGCTTCGCTTGCCTGCGTTCCGGTGTTCCGACCCACTGTAGGCCGTGCTCCACGGCACCACGCACGCGTTCACGACCACGTTCGCGGGCTCGACGGGAAGACGCGCGTCCCGGTCCGCTGGTTGCCGGGGATGGACGTGACCGATCTCAACTGATCGCCGGTGGCGTATTGGTCAGGCATTTTTGGGGGCAGAGCCGACCAATCAAGATCACTTCTGCCCGGGTCACGGGCGCGTTGTCGGTGGCAGGTGCGAGGATGCGTGCAGCAGCTCCCTGGGATGCCTTCAGTGGCTGCTGGCCGACGTGCTCGTGTGGGGGTGGGGGGAAGTCCGCGCCCGCGCAGATCCGCGCAGAAGGGACCGCTGACGCCGATGCAGATCCGGCTGACCGTCGTAGACCCGCTCGGCCCGTCCCCGCAGCGGGGCCGCGCCGCGAGCCGCGACGTGCTGGTCACGGCTCCCGCGGGCACGGAGCTGGCCGCGGTCGCGTCGGCGCTGGCCGGGGCGGTCACCGGAGAGGGCGGCACGGGCCGGGAGGCCGGCGGCGCGTCCGTAGTGCTGTACGCGGGCACCGAGCGGCTCGACCCGCGCCGCAGCACCCTCGGCGAGCCTCCGCTGGTCGACGGCGCCGTGCTGTCCCTGGGCGCCCCGGCGGCACCCGAGCCGCATCCCGAGCTGGACGACGCGCCGACCCAGTTGCACGTGGTCGCCGGCCCCGACGCGGGCGGGGTCCATCTGCTGCACGGCGGTCGGATCACGGTCGGCCGCTCCGCCGACGCCGACGTCCCGCTGGACGACCCCGACGTCTCCCGTCTGCACTGCGTGGTCACCGTCGGCGCGGACGGCCTGGTCTCGGTCGCCGACCTCGGCTCCACGAACGGCACCTCCCTCGACGGCGTACGGGTGACGGAGCGGCCGGTACGGGTCCCCGCCGGGGGCCTGCTGCGGATCGGCGAGTCCGCCCTGCGGGTTACTCCGTCCGGGGGACCAGGGATGCGGGTGCGGACGGTGGCCGACGGGGAGGGGTGCGTGCGGGTTGCCGTGGGCGGGGAGCGCGGGCCGTCGGGTGCGGATCCGCTGGGCCCCGGATCCGCGGGCCCCGGCACCGGGCGGTCGCCGTCGGCGGGTGCGGCTGATCGGGGGCGCGGCGCGGGGCCGGCTGCTGCGCCTGGTGCGGGTGGCCCCGGCGGGGCGGGAGCGGCTTCCGGCGCCGGTGGTGGGTACGGCGGGGCAGGAAGCGCGGCCCGGGGCGCGGGGTACTCCCCCGACGCCGGGGCACCTTCCGCCGGTGGGCGTTCCGGTGCGCGGGGGTCCTCCGGGAGCGCCCAGCACGCCTACGACCCCCACGGCACCGCCGGCTGGGACGCGGGGGCCCAGGAGCACCGGCGCGGGCAGTCGCCCGTGGTGCCGGGGCAGGCCGGCGCGCCCGGCGTGGAGAGCCGGAGCGAAGGCTTCACCGGTGCGCCCGGCGCGGCGTCCGGCGGGGACACCCACGCGGGCCGGTTCGGCGTCGCCGGTACCGGTGACGAGGACGCGCGGGCGCGCGGGCGCAAGGGAACCCCGCTCAGGGGCACCGACCTCCCGCAGGGCGTCCGGCGGCGCGGGCTCGGCGCCTGGGCGCGTCGGCTGGCGGGCGGGCGCGGGGAGCAGCCGGCCGGTCCGGAGTCGTACGACGGTACGGCCGCCCCCGCCGGTGACACCCCCGCGGCCGATGTGCCACGGCAGCCCGAGACCTGGCCGGACCCGGCCGCACTGCTGCTCACCGCGCTGGGCCCCGGGCCGCGGCTGTGGGAGCGCGGGCCGGGGCACCCCGAGGCGCTGACCGTACGGCTCGGCACGGCCGACCGGAGCACGCCGGACGGCTCGGACCTGCTGCCGGCGGTGCCGGTGACGGCCGCGCTGCGGGAGGCGGGCGCGCTGGGCCTGGCCGGTCCGCGCCCCCGGCTGTCCGGGCTGGCCCGCGCGGTGCTGGCCCAGCTCGCCGCGCTGCACTCACCCGACCTGCTGGAGATCGTGCTGATCAGCGCGGACCACTCGCGGCCGGTCGTGGACCGTACGGCCGAGTGGGCCTGGCTGGGCTGGCTCCCGCACGTCCGGCCGGGCCACGGCCAGGACTGCCGGCTGCTGCTGGCCTACGACCGTGAGCAGGCGGCGGCCCGCGTGGAGGAACTGCTGCGCCGGGTGGAGGACCACGCGGCGACGGGCCGTACGACGGCCCACCCGACGCCCGCGCGCGACGCGGCTCCCACGGCGGGTACGACGAGCGCCCAGGGGCCGACCGCGACCTCCGGCGCTCCGACCGCCCCGGGCCCGGCCGGCACCGGCGCCCACCACGGACCGGACGCCTCCCCCAGAACCTACGGGACGTACGGGACCTATGGCGGCCCGGGACACGCGGTGCGCCCCGCCGCCCCCGAGGGCCCCGGGGACACGCCGGACGCCGGAGGCCCCGGCGCGCCCACCGCTCCCGCTTCTCCCGCTCACGCCGAACCCCCCACCCGTCGCCCCTCCTGGGCCAAGGAAGCCCCCGGTGCCGGTGGTGGCTTCGCCGGACCGTTCACCGTTGTCGTCGTGGACGGCGACCCGGGCGGGGCCGCGCTGCGGGAGGCGCTCGCGCGGCTGGCCGCGGCCGGCCCGCGGGCCGGGGTCCACGTGGTGTGTCTCGCCGAGACCCCGACCGCGTCGCCCGCCTCCCCGGTGGCGGAGACGTACGAGGCCGCCTGCGCGGTGACGCCGACGTTCCGGCACTGCGGTGCCGTGGCGCTGCTCAGCGGAGACGTCGCCGCCACGCTGCGGCTGATGCGGGTCGCGCCGGGCGGCCCCGTCGCCCCCGGTTCGCCCGCCACCGTCGACGCGGTCTCCGCCGCCTGGGCGGAGCGGTTCGCGCGGGCACTCGCACCGCTGCGTCCGGACGGCCCCGCCGGCGAGCACCACGCGCGCGTGGCCACGCCACTGCCCCAGTCGGCCCGCCTGCTGGACGAGTTGGGGCTGGCCCGGGCCACCCCGGCGTCGCTGATGGCCCGCTGGGCCGACGCGGCCGACGACACGCGGTCGCTGGGCGGGCGGGCCCGCGCGGTACTGGGTGCCGGGCCGCGCGGGCCGGTCACCGTGGACCTCGTGGCCGACGGGCCGCATCTGCTGATCGAGGGGCCGGCCGGCAGCGGCCGTACCGAGCTGCTGCGGGCCGTGGTCGCCTCGCTGGCCGCGGCCGAGCGGCCGGACCGGCTGGCCATGGTCCTGCTCGACGGCAGGGACGGGGTCGGCACGGGCGCCGGCCGCGGCGAGGGCCTGCGCGTGTGCACGGACATACCGCACGTGACCACGCACCTCATCGCCAACGACCCCGTGCGCATGCGGGAGTTCGCGCAGTCGCTGGCCGCCGAGCTCAAGCGCCGGGCGGAGCTGCTGGGCCGGACCGACTTCGCCCAGTGGCACGCCGGGCAGGAGGTCTCCGGCCGGTTGGTCACCCAGCGCACGCCCCACCCCGGTTCCGCGCCCTCCGGTGACATCGAGACGCCCCCCAGCTCCACCCTCCGGCTGCGGCCGGGCGCCGCCGCCCGGCAGCGGGCCGCGGCCGTGTCGCCGTTGCCCCGGCTGGTGGTGGTCGTGGACGACCTGGACGCGCTGGTCTCCCCGGCGCTCGGCTCGCCGGGCCGGCCCGCCGCCGGGTCGGTGATACGGGCGCTGGAGGCGGTGGCCCGGGAGGGCGAGCGGCTCGGCGTCCACCTGGTGGCGGCGGCCGGGACCGGCGGCCGTACGGCGGAGTCCGAGCCGGCGCGCCGGGCCGCGCTGCGCGTCACGCTGGACGCCCCGCAGCCGGGCCCGGACCAGCCGGCGCCGGGCCGGGGCGCGCTGGCGTACGCGGACGGGCGGGCCACCGGTTTCCAGGGCGGCCGGGTGACGGGCCGTATCCCGCGGACCGCGACCCAGCGGCCCACGGTCGTCCCGCTGGACTGGGAGCGCATGGGCGATCCGCCGACCCGCCGGCCCGTGCGGGAGCTGGGCAACGGCCCGACCGACCTGGCGCTGCTGGCGAGCGCGGTGGAGCGGGCGGCCCGGGAGGTCGCGGCGGCGCAGGTGCCCTCGCTCCTCTGACGGCGCCCGTCACCCCTCCAGATGAACCCGGCCTCTCCCCGGCGAAGCGGCCCTCTCCCCGCGCCGTCGGATGTCCGCGGGCATGCACCCCTGGTCACGAGCCGGTCACGATGAGCCGGTGGACACCGCAGGCGCTCTTGCCCACCCGTCGCGGCCCGGCGTACACCGGACCGCACGGGACAGAGTTCTGACGTTCAACAGCGTTCAACGGAGAACGACGAACGGGGAAGTGATGCGCAGCAAGAGCAGCACGTTCCGGACACACAGGGCCGTCACCACACTCGCCGCACTGCTCACGGGGGCGCTCGCGCTCACCGCCTGCTCCGGCAGTGACGACGACAAGAAGGACAACGGGGACAAGAGCAGCGGGGCCGCCGCCGGCTCCACCGTCAACCTGCCGAAGCTGAACGGCGCCCATCTGGAGGTGGCCGCCGTCTGGACCGGCGGGGAGCAGGCCAACTTCAAGAAGGTCCTCGCCGAGTTCGAGAAGCGGACCGGCGCCAAGGTCACCTTCGTGCCCGCGCAGGACCCGATCATCAACTTCCTCGGTTCGAAGATCGCGGGCGGCCAGCCGCCGGACGTGGCGCTGCTGCCGCAGCCCGGCGCGATCAAGCAGGCCGTCGAGAAGGGCTGGGCCAAACCGCTCGGGGCCGAGGCCCAGCAGGAGCTGGCGAAGAACTACTCGCAGGGCTGGCAGGACATCGGCAAGGTCGGCGGCAAGCAGTACGGCGTGTACTACAAGGCCGCCAACAAGTCGCTGATCTGGTACAACGCCAAGGTCTTCGAGAACGCGGGCGCCCAGGAGCCGAAGACCTGGAAGGACCTGCTGACCGCGTCGCAGGCGGTGTACGACTCGGGTGTCACCCCGTTCTCGGTGGCCGGCGCGGACGGCTGGCCGCTGACCGACTGGTTCGAGAACGTGTACCTGTCGCAGGCGGGGCCGGAGAAGTACGACCAGCTCGCCCAGCACAAGATCAAGTGGACCGATCCGTCGGTGAAGCAGGCGCTGACCACCCTCGCCCAGATCTGGGGCAAGAAGGACTACCTGGCCGGCGGCCAGAAGGGCGCGCTGCAGACGGAGTTCCCGCAGTCGGTCACCCAGACCTTCACCGGTGGCGACCAGCCGAAGTCCGCGATGGTGTACGAGGGCGACTTCGTGCAGGTGAACATCGGGGAGACCAAGGCGAAGGTGGGCACGGACGCGAAGGTGTTCCCGTTCCCGGCGGTCGGGCAGTCGGCGCCGGTGGTCTCCGGCGGTGACGCGGCGGTGATCCTGAAGGACTCCAAGGCGGCGCAGGCCCTCGCCACCTTCCTCGCCTCCCCGGACGCGGCCACGATCCAGGCGAAGCTCGGCGGGTACCTCTCGCCGAACAAGAACGTGCCGATCTCCGCGTACCCGAACGCGGTGCAGCAGAAGATCGCCAAGGCCCTGATCGCGTCCGGCGACGACTTCCGCTTCGACATGTCCGACCAGGCCCCGCAGGCCTTCGGCGGGACGCCCGGCAAGGGCGAGTGGAAGGACCTCCAGGACTTCCTGAAGAACCCGCAGGACGTCGCGGGCGCCCAGGCGAAGCTGGAGAAGGACGCGGCGGCGGCGTACGGGAACGGGGGCTGATCCGGTCATGGCGTCGGCAGCGGCGGCCGGGGCCCCACCGGGCCCCGCCGCGCCCCGCAGTCGCAAGAGCGTGACCGGCACCCGCAGGACCGTGGCGGTGCTGTTCCTGCTGCCCGCGCTGGTGCTGCTGGGCGCGCTCGTGGTCTACCCGATCGGGTACTCGCTCGTCCGCAGTTTCTACAACGCCTCCGGCGACGGCTTCGCCGGGTTCGACAACTACCAGACCCTCTTCACCGACGACGGCATCCGCACCGCGCTGAAGAACAACGTCCTGTGGGTGGTGTTCGCGCCGACGGTCTCCACCGCGCTCGGCCTGGTCTTCGCGGTGCTGACCGAACGGGTGCGCTGGGGAACGGCGTTCAAGCTGGTCGTCTTCATGCCGATGGCGATCTCGATGCTGGCCGCCGGGATCATCTTCCGGCTGGTGTACGACCAGGACCCGGACAAGGGCGTCGCGAACGCGGTGTGGGTGGGCGTGCATGACACGTTCGCGCAGTCGTCGGCGTTCCCGAAGGCGCACCCGGGCCGTGAATCGCCGCTGGTGGCACAGGGCGGGGGCTTCGTCACCAAGGCCGCCGTGCGCGCCGGGCAGCCGGTCGCCCTGCCGCTCGTCGGCGTCGCCCCGGACCAGTTGCCGGACGACGCGAAGAAGGCCGCCGCCGCGCGGCCGGAGCCGGGGAAGGTCACCGGCACCACCTGGCAGGACTTCACCCGGGGCAAGGGCGTCGGCAAGCTCGGCGCGCCCGATCCGTCCGAGGTGGGCTATGCCGGGATGCGGATCGAGGCGGTGAAGGACGGCAAGGTGGTCGCCTCGGCGAAGGCTTCCGCCGACGGCACCTTCACCCTGCCCGCGGCGGCCGACGGGGCGCGGCTCCGGCTGCCGGCGAGCAACTTCAGGGAGCCGTACAACGGGGTCGACTGGCTCGGCCCGGCGCTGGTCACCCCGGCGATCATCGGCTCGTACGTGTGGATGTGGGCGGGCTTCGCGATGGTGCTGATCGCGGCCGGGCTCGCGGGCGTGCCCCGGGAGCTGCTGGAGGCGGCCCGGGTGGACGGCGCCACCGAGTGGCAGGTGTTCCGCAAGGTCACCGTGCCGTTGCTGGCGCCGGTGCTGGCGGTCGTCGTCGTCACGCTGATGATCAATGTGCTGAAGGTGTTCGACCTGGTGTTCATCATCGCGCCGGGCTCCTCCCAGGACGACGCGAACGTGCTGGCGCTGGAGCTTTACCGCAAGGGCTTCGCGGAGGGCCAGCCGGGCGTCGCGAGCGCGATCTCGGTGTTCTTGCTGCTGCTGGTGATCCCGGTGATGCTGTTCAACATTCGTCGGCTCAGGCGGGAGGTACGGCGATGACGGCGACCGCCGGAAGCATCGGGAAGGCCGACCCGGTCGGGGCGGTGAAGGCCAGACGGTCGGTCGCGTCCCGGATCGCGGAGCGGCTGAGCGGCGGGCTGGTCCGCGTGGTCCTGATCGTCGTGGGCCTGTTCTGGCTGGTGCCGACCATCGGCCTGCTCATCTCCTCGCTGCGCACCCCGCAGGACATGAGCGCGAGCGGCTGGTGGACGGTGTTCACCAAGCCGTCCCAGCTCACCGTGGACAGCTACCAGAAGCTGCTGGAGAACTCCGACATCACCAACTCCCTGGTGAACACGGTGCTGATCACGGTCCCGGCGACCGTCCTGGTCGTGGTGGTCGGGGCGCTCGCCGGGTACGCGTTCGCGTGGATGGAGTTCCCGGGCCGGGACTGGTGGTTCCTGGGCGTGGTGAGCCTGCTGGTGGTGCCCGTGCAGGTGGCGCTGATCCCGATCGCCGAACTGTTCGGCAAGATCGGGCTGTTCGGGACGATCCTCGGGGTGATCCTGTTCCACACCGGCTTCGGTCTGCCGTTCGCGGTGTTCCTGCTGCGGAACTTCTTCGCGGAGATCCCGCGCGAGCTGCTGGAGGCGGCCCGGCTGGACGGCGCCGGTGAACTCCGGCTGTTCGCACGGGTGGTGATGCCGCTCGGCGGGCCGGCCATCGCGAGCCTCGGCATCTTCCAGTTCCTGTGGGTGTGGAACGACATGCTGGTGGCGCTGGTGTTCACCAAGTCGGGCACCCAGCCGATCACGGTGGCGTTGCAGACGCAGGTACGGCAGTTCGGCAACAACATCGACGTGCTGGCGCCCGGCGCGTTCATCTCCATGGTGATCCCGCTGGCCGTGTTCTTCGCGTTCCAGCGGCAGTTCGTGTCCGGGGTGATGGCGGGGGCGGTCAAGTAGCCGCGGAAGGGGTGTCTCGCGCGGGGCGGGCCGTCGGCGGCCCGCCCCTTCGCGTGCACCTGGGGTAGCCCGAATGCCGTAGGGGCCGTAACCAAGTCACTCCATCGGCCGTTCCCGGGCAGAACGCCCGCGCCGACCGACCCATGGATGCCCCTTGCCCAGGTTCAGTGTCATTGTTCCCGCGTACAAGGTCCAGGCGTATCTCTCCGCGTGCCTGGACTCGGTGCTCTCGCAGTCGTATCCCGATCTGGAACTGATCGCCGTGGACGACTGCTCACCCGACGCCTGCGGCGCGATCATCGACGAGTACGCGGCCCGGGACGCCCGCGTGAAGCCCGTCCACCTGGCCGAGAACCAGGGGCTGGGCCGGGCCCGGAACGCGGGGCTCGCCGAGGCCACCGGCGACTACCTGGTCTTCCTGGACAGCGACGACACGCTCACCCCGGACGCGCTGCGGGCGATCGCCGACCGGCTGAAGGAGACCGGCGACCCGGACGTCCTGGTCTTCGACTACGCGCGCACCTACTGGGACGGCAGCCAGGTGCGCAACCAGCTCGCCGCCCAGCTCACCGAGCAGGGCCCGGCGCCGTTCCGGCTGGAGGACCGGCCGGGGCTGCTGCGGGTGCTGATGGTGGCCTGGAACAAGGCGTACCGGCGGGAGTTCGTCGCCCGGCACGGCTTCACGTTCCCGCCGGGCTACTACGAGGACACCCCGTGGACCTTCCCGGTGCTGCTGACGGCCGAGTCGCTCGCCACCCTGGACCGGGTGTGCGTGCACTACCGGCAGCGCCGGCGGGGCAGCATCCTCGGCACCACCAGCCGGAGGCACTTCGACCTGTTCGAGCAGTACGACCGGGTGTTCGCGTACGTCGAGGAGCGGCCCGAACTCGCCCGCTGGCGCCCGGAGTTGTTCCGGCGGATGGTCGATCACTTCGCGGTGGTGTTCACCAGGCGGGGCCGGCTGCCGCGCGGCAGCCACGGCGAGTTCCTGCGCCGGGCCCGCGCCCACTACCGCCGCCACCGCGTGCCGGGAGCGCGCCCGCGGCTGCGGCACGGCCTGATCCGCTTCGGGCTGCACCGCACGTTCCGCGCGCTCCGGCTGGCTGCGGCCGTCCGCCGACGCGTGCTGAGGACCGCGCTGAAGCTCGCCCGCGCCCTGCGCACCGGCGCGCTCCGGCTGCACTACGGCATCCAGTTGCGGCTGCCGCTGCGGTCCGACCGGGCGGTGTTCGCGTCCCCGGAGGGGTACGGCGACCCGGCCGCGCTGGAGGAGGCGTTCCGGGCGCACGCCCCGCGGCTGCGCACGGCGTGGGTCGCCACGCCCGGGCGCGCGGTGCCGCCGGGCCCGCGCCGGCTGACGCCCGGCACGGCCGCCTACTGGACGGCGCTGGCCCGCTCCCGCTACCTGGTCAGCGACGCCCGCTTCGAGCGGCGGCTGCGCAAGCGGCCGGGGCAGGTCGTCGTCCGGGTCCTGGAGGGCACCCCGCTCGGGCACGCGGGCCTGGACCTGCTGGAGCGCCCGGCGGCGGCCCGTGACCTGGACTTCGCGGAGCTGCTGCGGGACGTCGACCAGTGGGACTACGTCCTGTCCGGCAACCGGCACGCCACCCTGACCTGGGAGCGGGTCCTGCCGGGCGGCTACACCACGCTGGAGTACGGGCTGCCCCGCAACGACGTCCTCCAGCGGGCGACCGCGGCGGACGTGGCCCGGCTGCGGGCGTCGCTGGGCGTCCCGGAGGGCGCGGTCGCCGTCCTGTACGCGCCCGCGCACCGCGACCACCGGCGCACCCAGGTCCCGCTGCTGGACCTGGAGCGGATCCTGCGCCGCCTCGGCCCGCGCTTCGTGATCCTCGCCCGGACCCCCGTCCCCGTCGAGGGCACCCGGATCGTCGACGTCTGTGGCCATCCGGACCTGGCGGAGCTGTGCCTCGCCTCGGACGCGCTGCTCACCGACTACGCGCCGGTGCTGTTCGACTACGCGGGCCTGGACCGGCCGATCGTGGTGCACACCGAGGACTGGGCGGCGTACGAGGCGTGCCGCGGCGCCTACTTCGACCTGCGGGAGTTTCCGCCGGGCGCGGTGGCGCGCAGCGAGGACGAGCTGATCGACATCTTCGCCTCCGGGCACTGGCGCGGCTCGCGCTCGGCGCAGCTACGGGCGGCGTTCCGGGAGCGGTTCTGCCCGTGGGACGACGGGCACGCCGCCGAGCGGGTGGTACGGCGGGTGGTGCTGGGCGAGACGGAGCCGCCGGCGGCGGTGCCCCTGGCGGACCGCGTCCCGGCCCCGTCGTCCTGCGCGCGCGCCCCGCTGGCCACCGTGCCGCAACCTTCCGGCCCCCTCCCCGTCACCGAGAGCCGCTGAACGGCGTTGGTCCTTCCGGGAGTTCCCATGCCCCTCGGCTCGACGCGGCCCACCCCGAGCCGGCCGTCCACCTGGCGTCCGGCGGGACGGCCCGGCCGCGTCCGCAAGACGACAGAAAGAACAGAATGCCCCGCTTCAGCATCATCGTCCCGTCCCACGGGGTCACCGGCCGGCTGTCCCAGGCGCTGGACTCGGTCCTCGGCCAGTCCTTCGGCGACCTGGAGCTGATCCCGGTCTGCGACGCCCCCGACGCCCCGGCCGCCGAGGTCGCCGCCGGGTACGCCGAGCGGGACTCCCGGGTGACCCCCGTCCACTCGCCGCCGTCCGCCGGGCTGAGCGGGGCGCGCAACGCCGGGATCCGGGCGGCGACCGGCACGTACCTGCTGTTCCTGGACGGCGACGACCTGCTGCTGCCGGGCGCGCTCGCGGCACTGGACGTCCGGCTGTCCGAGACGGCCGGCGTGGACGTGCTGTACGCCGAGCACGAGCGCGCCCCCTGGTGGGAGGGCGAGCCGACGAACCCGGCCGCGCCGCTGCTCGCGGGGGCCCCGAAGGGTGCCTTCGCCCCCGCCGACCGGCCCGCGCTGACCGGGGTGCAGCTGCCCGCGTGGAGCGCCGTCTACCGCCGTGCCTTCCTCACCGAGCGGGAACTCGCCTTCCCCGAGGGCCACTTCACCGACCTCGGCTGGGGCGGGCTGGTGACGGTCGCCGCCGAGCGGATCGCGGTGCTGCGCCGGACCGTCGTACGGCACCGGCTGCGCCGCCAGGGCAGCCGGCTCAATCTGCCCGGCCCGCACCAGCACACCCTGCTCGACCAGGTGGAGCGGGTGCTGACGCGGGCGGCCGAGCGCGACCTGCCGGCCGAGCGGACCGGACCACTGTTCGACCAGTTGTTCGCCGTGGTGCTGAAGACGGCGTCCCGGCCGGAGCGGCTGCTCTCCGGACGCCGGGCGTTCTTCCGCCGCGCGGCCCGCCTCTACCGGCGCCACCGGCCGGCCGGCCACCGGGTGCCGGGCGGCAGCCTGGGCGTGCAGCACCGGCTGCTGGCGGCGGGCGCGTACACCGCGTTCCGCGCCCTGCGCGGCGCCAACCGGGCGGCCGGCGACGCCGCCGGCCGGCTGCCCCGCCCGCACATGCTGCGCACCCGGCTGCGCTACGCCCGCGACCTGCGCCGCCCGCTCGACCCGAACCTCGCGGTCTACTGCGCCTACTGGGGCCGCGGCTACGCCTGCAACCCGGCCGCGATCCACGCCAAGGCCCGTGAACTCGCCCCGCACATCCGCTCGGTGTTCCTGGTCGAGGCCGGCCAGGAACACGCCGTGCCCCAGGACGTCGAGTACGCGGTCATCGGCTCCCGCCGCTACTGGGAGGTGCTGGCCCGCGCCACGTACCTCGTCAACAACGCCAACTTCGCCGAGGGCGTCGTCAAACGGCCGGGCAGTGTGCACGTGCAGACCCAGCACGGCACCCCGCTGAAGACGATGGGCGTGGACCAGTCGACGTACCCGGTGGTGGCCGCGCAGTCCGGCAGCTTCGCCAAGCTGCTCGGCCGGGTCGACCGCTGGGACTTCAACCTGTCGTCCAACCGCCACTCCACCCAGATGTGGGAGCGCGCCTTCCCCGGCTCCTACGAGCACCTGGAGTACGGCTATCCGCGCAACGACGTCTACTACACGGCGACCGCGCGGGACGTGGCCCGGATCCGGCGGGAGCTGGGCATCCCGGAGGGCAGGACGGCCGTGCTGTACGCGCCGACCCACCGTGACCACCACACCGGCTTCGAGCCCGGCCTCGACCTGGAGGCGTTCTGCGCGGCGGCCGGCGAGGACGTGGTCGTGCTGCTGCGCGCCCACTACTTCTACGACCGGGGCGGCGTCCGGGGCTCCGACCGGATCATCGACGTCACCGCGCACCGCTCCTCCGAGGACGTGTGCCTGGCCGCGGACGCGCTGGTCACCGACTACTCGTCCATCATGTTCGACTACGCCAACCTGGACCGGCCGATCGTCGTGTACGCCGACGACTGGGACGTCTACCGGGAGACCCGGGGCGTCTACTTCGACCTGATGGCCGAGCCGCCCGGGCTGGTCGCCCGGACCCCCGAGGAGCTGGCCGCCGTCTTCCGCGACGGCTCGTACGCGGGCCCGGAGGCCAGGGCGCTGCGGACCGCGTTCCGCGAGCGGTTCTGCCAGTTCGACGACGGGCGGGCCGCCGAGCGGGTCGTGAGGCGGGTGCTGCTCGGCGAGCCGCCGGAGGCGGTCCCGGCCGTGATCCCGCTCGCGGAACGCATCCCCGCCCCCGCCGCCGCGACCCTCGTGAGGAGCTGACCCACGTGCCCCGCTTCAGTGTGATCGTGCCCTGTTTCAAGGTGCAGGGATTTCTGCGCGAGTGCCTGGACTCGGTGCTCGGGC
The DNA here is from genome assembly GCF_000716535.1 of Streptomyces flaveolus. Lineage (GTDB taxonomy): Bacteria > Actinomycetota > Actinomycetes > Streptomycetales > Streptomycetaceae > Streptomyces > Streptomyces flaveolus_A. The sequence continues at coordinate 154,982 of NZ_JNWV01000012.1, forward strand.
AGTCCTTCGGCGACTTCGAGCTGATCGCCGTGGACGACTGCTCCCCGGACGGCTGCGGCGCGATCCTGGACGAGTACGCCGAGCGCGACCCGCGCGTGAAGGTGCTGCACCTGCCGGAGAACGTGGGCCTGGGCCGGGCCCGCAACGCCGGCATGCCGCACGCCACCGGCGACTACCTCTTCTTCCTGGACAGCGACGACACCCTCACCCCGGGCGCGCTGCGGGCCGTCGCGGACCGGCTCGCCGAGGCGGAGGACCCGGACGTGCTCGTCTTCGACTACGCGCGCACCTACTGGTGGGGCGGTACCCGGCGCAACGTCCTCGCCCACGTCCTGGCCCAGGCCCCCGGCACGTTCAACGTCTCGGAGTACCCGCAGGTCCTCGACCTGCTGATGGTGGTCTGGAACAAGGTCTACCGGCGCGAGTTCGTCACGGAGAACGACTTCGCGTTCCCGCCGGGCTACTACGAGGACACCCCCTGGACCTTCCCGGTCATGCTCAGCGCCCGCCGGATCGCCGCCCTGGACCGGATCTGCCTGAACTACCGGCAGCGCCGGCAGGGGAACATCCTGTCCACCACCAGCCGCAAGCACTTCGACATCCACGACCAGTACGAGCGGGTCTTCGCCTTCGTGGCCGAGCGGCCGGAGCTGGCGGACTGGCGGCCGTATCTGCACCGCAAGATGGGTGAGCACTGCCTGGACATCCTGGCCAAGCCGGACCGGCTGCCGCCCGCCGACAAGGCCGAGTTCTTCCGGCGTACGGCGGAGATGTTCCGCCGGCACCGGCCGGAGGGCGCCGCGGTGGACGGCGAGGTCGCCGTGCTGACCGGTTCCTGGACCGGGTACCGGGTCAAGCGGCAGGCGGCGCGGGCCGGGCGGGAGGCGGCCCGGCGGGCGGACCGGGCGCGCCGGGCCGCCGCCGCGCGGGCCCGTACCGGCTGGACGGCCCTGCACGCCCGCCGGCCGCTCGACGAGAACCTCGTGGTCTACTCGGCGTCCTCGCACCGGGGCCTGCTCGGCGACCCGGCGGCGATCCACCACACGGCGCGCGAGATCGCCCCGCGGCTGCGCGGGGTGTGGGTGGTGCGGGACGCGGAGACGGCCGCGCAGTTGCCGCCCGACGTCGAGCACGTGGTCGCCGGCTCCCGGCGCTATCTGGAGGTGACCGCGCGCGCGAAGTTCTTCGTGAACGACGTCAACTGGCCCGGCGCCCTGGCCAAGCGCCCCGGCAGCGTGCACATCCACACCCATCAGGGCACCCCGCTGAAGTACCTGGGCGCCGACCTGCTGGACAAGCCGGGTGCCCGGCTCGGCTTCGACGTGCCGCAGATGCTGCGCCGGGCCGACCGCTGGGACTACAGCCTGGTCGCCAACCTCCACTCCGAGCTGGTCTGGGAGCGGGCCTACCCCTGCCACTTCACCTCGGTGCGCACCGGCAGCCCGCGCAACGACGTGCTGGTTAACGGCGGGCCCAGCGACTTCCGGGAGCGGCACGGCATCCCGGCGGACCACACGGTCGTGCTGTACGCGCCGACCCGGCGGGACTACCGCCGCGGCGGGTACGTGGAGCGGATCGACCTGGCCCGGTTCGCGGCCGACCTCGGCGAGGGGCACACCCTCGTGGTCCGGCTGCACCCGTCGCTGGCGAACGGTCCCGCGCGCGGCATGGGCCTCACCGAGCTGGCCCGGCGCGGGGTCGTGGTCGACGCCACCGACGAACCACGGCTGCCGGAGGTGCTGCTCGCGGCGGACGCGCTGGTCACCGACTACTCGTCCGTGATGTTCGACTACGCCAACCTGGACCGGCCGATCGTGGTGCACGCCGACGACTGGGCGGCGTTCACGGCGAGCCGGGGCACGTATCTCGACGTCACGGCCGAGCCACCCGGCCATGTCGCGCACTCCTACCGGGAGCTGGCCTGGCTGTTCGCCTCGGGCGGGTGGCGGGACGAGGAGTCGGCGCGGCTGCGCGCGGACTTCCGGGCCCGGTTCTGCGCGTACGAGGACGGGCGGGCCGCCGAACGGGTCGTACGGACCCTGCTGCTGGGCGAGCGGATGCCCGCCCCGGCGCCCCGGATCCCGGGCCAGGCGGCGTCCCCGGACGCGCTGACGTCGGCCTAGCGGGAACGCCGAAGGGGCCGGCCCCGACCGGGCCGGCCCCTTCGGTGCACGCGGTGCCTACTCGACGACCAGGTCGACGTCGATGTTGCCGCGGGTGGCGTTGGAGTAGGGGCAGACCTGGTGGGCGCTCTCGACCAGCTTGCGGCCGGTCTCCTGGTCCACGGTGTCGGGCAGCTCGACGCGCAGGGTCACCTTCAGCCCGAAGCCCTCGCCCTGCTTGCCTATGCCGACCTCGGCGGTCACGGCCGCGTCGCTGACGTCGACCTTCGCCTGGCGCCCGACGAGTCCGAGGGCGCTGCCGAAGCAGGCGGCGTACCCGGCGGCGAAGAGCTGCTCCGGGTTGGTGCCCTCGCCGTTGCCGCCCAGCTCCACCGGCGGGGCCAGCTTGAGGTCGATCCTGCCGTCGGAGGAGACGGCGCGGCCCTCGCGGCCATGCGTGGCGGTGGCGACAGCGGTGTAGAGCGCGTCCATGAAGACCATCCCTCTCGGGTGTGCGGTTCGTTGTGACCACAAGTAGAGCACACAACTAGATTGTGCGCAACTAAATGGGCCGCAAGAGCTATCCTGGACGCATGAACGACACGGACTTGCTGCGCCTGGACCGCCAGATCTGCTTCTCGTTGCACGCGGCGTCGCGCGCCTTCAACAGCGTCTACCGCGTGATCCTCAAGGACCTCGGGCTCACCTACCCCCAGTACCTGGTGATGCTGGTCCTCTGGGAACACGGCGACCTGCCGGTCAAGAAGCTCGGCGAACAGCTCAGGCTCGACTCCGGCACGCTGTCCCCCCTCGTCAAGCGGCTGGAGGGGGCCGGCCTGGTGCGGCGCGAGCGCAGCACGGAGGACGAGCGTTCGGTCCGGGTCCACCTCACCGAGGAGGGCACGGCACTGCGCGAGCGGGCCCTGGAGGTGCCCCACCGGATCATGTCGGCGACCGGCTTCGACCTGGCGGAGATCGTCGACCTGCACGCCCGCCTGGAGCGGCTCACGACGGCCCTGGACGCGGCGGCGGAGGCGGAGGCGCGAGCAGCGGGCTGACCGGGCGGACGTACAGCCGTACCGTCGCCCCGCCGCGCACGGCTTCGTCCTGGCCGATGAACTCCCGCCCCAGCACGTCGGCCTTCACCCGCTCGACGGGATCACGCGGGACCCAGCGGCCGGCGAGCAGCTTCCGGTCCGCGACGACCCACACCCGGTCCACCCGCGCCAGCCTGCGGCGCACCTCCGCCGGCCCGGCCTCGCGCCCGTACAGCGTCCCGGACCCGGCCGCCCCCGCCACCAACGCCACGTCCCTGATCCCCCGGAACGCCCCCGGATACGTGAGCGCCACGTTCCGCGTGGAGGCCGGCAGGAACAGCACCTGATCGCCGGGCGCCACCTTGCGCGCGACGACACGGGAGACGGCACCGAGGTCGTCCGGCCGGCTCCCCGGGTCGCGGTCCTCCTGGAGGAGGGGGAGCTGGTGGAGGAGGGAGAGGGCGATGGCGAGGACGCCGGCGAGGGGGACGGAGGGGGACGGCGCGAGGGGATTCCTGGTCAGCGCTCCCGCCACCCGCTCCGCCCCCGACGCCACCAGCAACGGTGCCCCCGACAGCGCGTACAGCACGTACCGGTCGACGTACAGCGGCGAGAACTGGGACGCCAGCATGAGTGCCACCGGCGGCACCGCCACCAAGGGCAGCGCGACGCCCGCACAGGTCGGTTCGCCCCGCCGCCCCACCAGCCCGACCAGCCCCACCACGGCCAGCGCGAGACACACCCAGAACACTTCGTCCGTCGGCCCCAGGAACCTCCGCAGCAACCTTTCCGCTGTATCCGCCGTAGGCGTCCGCAACCAGGCCACCTGCGCCGACTGCCCCCGCGAGACCACCACCATCGGCACCAGCGCCACTACGACCACCGCCGCCGCGCTCCCCCACCCCCGCCACACCCGCGCCCCGGCCCGCGCCAGCGCCAGCGTCACCGCGTGGGCGAGGAGCAGCAGCACCGCGAACTCGTGGAGCCAGCAGGTGAGTCCGAGGACCGCGCCGTACGGCCACCAGGACCCGCCCCGCACGGCCCGGACGAACAGCAGGGTCGCCCCGGTGGCGCCGGCCGCGACCAGGGCGTAGGAGCGGCCCTCCTGCGCGTAGTGGCCGGCCATCGGCGCGACGGCGTAGAGCAGTCCGGCCCACAGGCCGACCCGCGGCCGGGCCAGCCGGGCGCCGAGGGCGGCCACCAGGCCCGCCGTGGCGGCCGCCGCGCACACCGACGGCAGCCGAAGGGCCACCTCCCCGGGGTGGACGGCGAGGACCGGCCGCAGCAGCAGGTAGTACAGGCCGTGCACCGCGTCCACCTCGTGCAGCAGGAGCCAGATCCGCGGCACCGTACGGCGTCCGACCTGGAAGCTGACGGCCTCGTCGCGCCACATCCCGCCCCGGTCCAGGCCCCAGAGCCCGAGCGCGAGCATCACCAGCGCGGGCACTCCCACGACGGCGGCCCGGTGGAACCGGGTGTTCCCGGGTGTCCCGTGCGGGGGGTGACTCGTTGCACCCGTCGGTACGTCCGTGGTCGTTCCAGCCGCCCGACGCGACTGCGCTTTCGCAGGAAGCCCGACGTTCACCATGGCCCGATCTCTTGCGATTAGCCAATATTTGCGGTCCTTGACGGCGTATCAGCATCAATACACCATCCGTACCGCTTAGGCTCCCATGTGATGAACCGTCTCCGTGTCACCCCCGGCCCGGTCCTCACCCTCGCCGTCCTGTGGCTCACCACCCGCGCCCTGATGCTGTGGCTGCTCGTCCACGGCGGCGCCCGGCTGCTGGGCGGCGGTTCGGTGACCCGTGAGGTGTGGCGGCTGTACTTCCACTGGTACGGCGTCCTCGCGCACGGTTCGTTCCCGGTGCACGACACGCTGTGGCAGTACCCGCCGGGCGCGGGGGCGGTGCTGCTGGCGCCGGGGCTGCTGCCGGGCCTGACGTACTTCGAGGCGTTCGTGCTGCTGACGCTGGCCGTGGACGCGCTGACCGTGGCGGCGCTGCTCCGCGCGGGCGGCCGGCCCGGGCGCAGCCTGCTCGGCGCGGCCGTGTGGACCGGCGGCCTGCCCCTGCTGCTGCACATGCCGCTCGCCCGGTACGACGTCCAGGTCACCGCCCTGGCCGTACTGTCGCTGCTGGCCTCGGCGCGCTCCCCGCGCGCGGGCGGTGTGCTCGGGGCGCTGGGCGCGCTGGTGAAGGTGTGGCCGGCGCTGGTGCTGCTGGGCACGCCCCGGGGCCGGCCGACACGCACGGCGTGGGCCTGGGGGGCGTGGGCCGGGGCCGGCTGCCTGGCCGTGCTCGCGGCCCTCTTCACGCATCCGCTGTCCTTCCTGCGGGAGCAGGGCGGCCGGGGCGTGCAGATCGAGTCGCTCGGCGGTACGGCGCTCAATCTGGCCCGGCACGCCGGCTGGCCGGGCCGGGCCCGCTACCAGTACGGCGCGATGGAGATGACCGGCCCCCACGTGCACGCCGTCGCCACCGCCTCGCTGGCACTGACGGCGGTCTCCTTCGGGCTGCTGGTGCTGTGGCGGGTGCGGGCGCGGCACTGGAGCGAGGCGACGCCGTACGACGCGGCACTGAGCGCGGTGCTGCTGTTCACGGTCACCAGCCGGGTCATCAGTCCCCAGTACATGATCTGGCTGATCGGGCTGGCCGCCGTGTGCCTGACCTCGCGGCACACCCGCCAGCGGCCGGTGGCGGTGCTGATCCTCCTGGCGTCCGCGCTGAGCACGGTGGCGTTCCCGATGTACTACCGCGAGGTGATCGACGGCAGTTGGGCCGGGTGCCTGCTGATGCTCGCCCGGAACGGGCTGCTGGCGGCCGCCGCCGTGCTGTCCTTCGTCCGGCTGTGGCGGTCCGCGCGGCCGCCGGCCGGAAAACCGGTGCCGAGGACGCAACCCCGGCCCGGTTCCGACCGTCTTCCGGAGCGAGCACTAAGCGCCTCTTAACGGGGTATTACCGAATTTTTCTACGCTCCCGGCCCGTGGACCCCATGCACCCAGAACCGCGAGACCCGCACCCGGCCCCGCCGACGGCACCTGGACCGCCCCCGGTGCCGGCGGCTCAGGTGGCCGTGGTCGTCATCGGCTACAACGACCGCGCCCATGTGGGGGAGGCCGTGCGCTCGGCGCTGGCGCAGGGACCCGCGGTCGCCGAGGTGATCGCCGTGGACGACTGCTCCACGGACGGCAGCGACGGACTGCTCGCCCGGCTGGCCGCCGGCGAGCCGCGGCTGCGGGTGGTGCGCCGGAGCGTGAACAGCGGCGGCTGCGGCAGTCCGCGCAACACCGGGATCGACGCGGCGACCGCGCCGTACGTGATGTTCCTGGACAGCGACGACGTGCTGCCGCCCGGCGCGGTGGACGCGCTGCTGGCGGCGGCAACGGAGGCGCGCGCCCAGGTCGCGAGCGGTCTGTGCGTGCGCCGGGAGCTGCCGTCGGGGCGCGAACAGCCCTGGCAGGCACCCCTCTACACGGCGCACACCGTCCTCGCGCGCCCCTCGCAGCGCCCCCGGCTGGTCCACGACACGCTGTGCGTCAACAAGCTGTACCGCACCGGCTTCCTGCGCGACCACGGCATCCGCTTCCCCGAGGGCCGCTTCCTCTACGAGGACTTCGTCTTCACCGCGCGCGTGCTGGCCGCGTCCCCGCGCATCGCGCTGGTACCGGACCGGGTGTACGTCTGGCAGGTACGCCGGTCGGCCGGGCGGCTGTCGCTCTCGCTGGACCGGGGGCGCATCGAGAACTGGACGGCGCGTGTCGAGGCGGGCGCGCTGGCGTACGACATCCTGCTGGGCGCCGGGCAGAAGGAGCTGGCGCGGGCGGCCCGCGCCAAGTTCCTCGACCACGACGTGCGCATGTACGCGCGCGAGCTGGGGTTGCGCGACGCGCTCTACCAGCGTGCGTGGTGGACGCACACCCGGGCGTACCTCGCGCGCTACGACGCGGCCGACTGGGAGCTGGACCCCGCCGCCCCTGGCCGGCTGCTCGCACGGGTCGTCATGGCCTCCCCCGAGCCGTGCGACCTGCCCCGCCTGCGCGAACTCGCCGCCCGCCCGGCCCGCCTCCTGCCGCCGTACGCCCGCACCCCCGAGGGCGACCCGGTCTGGTCCGCCGACCTCCCCGAGGTCTCCCTGGCCCCCTTGCTGACCAGGCCCGTCGCCACGCTCCCGCTCGCGGTGGACGCGGACCTGCACCTCCGCGCGCGGGCCTCGCTGCTGCGCCTGCGGCTGCACGAGCTGTACGGGAAGGTGGCCGAGGCGGGCCCGCCCGAGGTGGACGTGGAGTGGCAGGCCCGCGAGGGCGACCGCACGCGCGGACGCACGACGGTGGCGCTGACGCCCTCCGGCCCGGACGGCTGGTCCGCCGAGGTGCCCGTCGACCCGGCGGGGCTCGGCTCGGGCACCTGGGACCTGCGGCTGACCCTCCGCTTCGCGGACGGCACCCGGCGCGAGGTCACGGCGCACGCCCTCGCGGGCGCGGGCCGGCTGCGCCGACGCGCCGTGCCGAGCGTCCTGCACGGCGTGCTCCTGGCACAGCCGTACGCCACGCACTCCGGCGCACTGGCCCTGCGGGTGGCCACCGGGCTCCACGGCGTGCTGGCCGTGGTCCGCGGCCGGCTCCGCCGGCTGCTTCACCGGGACACGGGCCGACCGACGAACCGACGAGGGGATGGCCGTACATGACCTGGCTGATCACCGGCGGCGCCGGATACATCGGGGCGCACGTCGTACGGGCGATGACCGAGGCGGGCGAGCGCGCCGTCGTCTACGACGACCTGTCCACGGGGATCGCCGAGCGGGTACCGGACGAGGTGCCGCTGGTGCGCGGCTCGGTGCTGGACGCGGAGCGGCTGGCCCGCACGCTCGCCGGGCACGAGATCACCGGGGTGGTCCACCTGGCGGCGAAGAAGCAGGTGGGCGAGTCGGTGGACCGGCCGCTGCACTACTACCGGGAGAACGTCGAGGGCCTGCGCGTGCTGCTGGAAGCGGTGACGGCGGCGCAGATCCCGTCGTTCCTCTTCTCCTCCTCGGCCGCCGTGTACGGCATGCCCGACGTCGCCCTGGTGACGGAGGAGACCCCCTGCCGCCCGCTGTCCCCCTACGGCGAGACCAAACTCGCCGGCGAGTGGCTGGTCCGCGCCACGGGACGGGCGACCGGCCTCGCCACGGCGTCGCTCCGCTACTTCAACGTGGCGGGCGCGGCCGGGCCCGAGCTGGCCGACACCGGCGTGTCCAACCTGATCCCGATGATCTTCGAGCGGCTCACGGAGGGGGCGGCGCCGCGCATCTTCGGCGACGACTACCCGACGCCCGACGGCACCTGCGTCCGCGACTACATCCACGTGGCCGACCTGGCCGAGGCCCATGTGACCGTGGCCCGCGCGCTGCGCTCCGCGCCGGGCGCCGACCTGACCCTGAACATCGGCCGGGGCGAGGGCGTGTCCGTCCGGGAGATGGTCGACCGCGTCAACGCGGTCACGGGCTACGACCGTCCCCCGACCGTCACCCCGCGCCGCCCCGGCGACCCCGCGCGCGTCGTCGCCTCCGCCACCCGCATCGCCACGGAACTGGGGTGGCGGGCCAAGTACGACGTCCAGGACATGATCACGTCGGCGTGGGAGGGCTGGGTACGGCGGCATCCGGAGGCGGCACGGTCGTAGGGGACCCGCCGTCGGGGCCCGGGCCGTACGCCGGCCGCGGGCCTGCGGCGACCGCTCGCGCGGTTCCCCGCACTCCTTCGGGGCGCTTCACAGCGCCTTCAGCGCACCCGCCGTCGCCCGGGCCAGCTTCTCCAGGTAGCCCTTGGGCAGCTTCGGGGAGCGGATGACCACCGAGCGCCAGTACAGCGGCCCGGAGATCAGGTCCAGGGCCAGGTCGGGGTCGACGCCCGCGCGGAGCTCGCCACGCCCCTCCGCCGCCGCCACGATCCTGCTCGCCACCCCTTCCTGCCCGTCCCGCAGCGCCTTCTGGAAGGCCTCCGCGATCTCGGGATTGCGGGCCGCCTCGGCCTGGAGGTCGGGAATGATCTGGGACGCGACCGGATGGCGCAGGGCACGGGACGTGACCTCGTACAGAAGGCGCAGGTCCCCCTCCAGGGAGCCGGTGTCGGGCACCGGGAACCCGGTCACCGCCATCGCCGAGACGACGTCCAGGACCAGGTGGAGCTTCGAACGCCACCGCCGGTAGACCGCCGTCTTGCCGACCCCGGCCCGCCGGGCGATCCCCTCGATGGACATGCGCGCGTAACCGACGGCCGCCAGTTCCTCGAAGACGGCGGCGCGGATCGCCTCGGTCACGTCCTCCCGGAGCACGGCCGCCCCGGCGGGCGCCCGGCGGCGCGGACGCGCCGGCGGCTCGTCGGCGGACTCGGCGGCGTTCGTCGTCATACCCACAGCATAGGGCGTTACGACGAAACGGTTGCGTTCCGACGTCTGTTGGACTTACGCTCGCGTTGCGACGATACGGTCCCGTCCCGACGTAAGAGAACGTGAAGAGAAGCGTAAGGAAACGCCGGACGACGGGCACGGACGCGGCGCTCCCGGCGAAAGTCGGGCGCAGCACCCCCTCCCCCGAGCGAAAGCAGCGGATGTGAGCCAGGTCCTCCACACACCGCCCCCCACCCGGGCCCCGGCAGACGACGATCTCGCGGCGCTGGCCGCCCGGCACGGCCTGTCGGTCAGCGGCGCCCGCCCCACCCTGCCGGAGTACGTCCGCCAGCTGTGGGCCCGCCGCCACTTCATCAGCGCCTTCGCGACCGCCAAGCTCACCTCGCAGTACAGCCAGGCGAAGCTCGGCCAGGTCTGGCAGGTCATGACCCCGCTGCTGAACGCGGCGGTCTACTACTTCATCTTCGGCGTGCTGCTCGGCACCAAGCACAACGTGCCCGACTACGTGCCGTTCCTGGTCACGGGCGTGTTCATCTGGACGTTCACGCAGAGCTCGATCATGGCGGGCACCCGGGCCATCTCCGGCAACCTCGGCCTGGTCCGCGCCCTGCACTTCCCGCGCGCCGCCCTGCCGATCTCCTTCGCGCTCCAGCAGCTCCAGCAGCTGCTGTTCTCGATGGTCGCGCTCATCGTCATCCTGCTCTGCTTCGGCGTACCGGTCTCCGCCTCCTGGGTGCTGGCCCTGCCGGCCCTGGCGCTCCAGTTCACGTTCAACGCCGGCGTGTCGATGGTCCTGGCGCGGATGGGCGCGAAGACCCCGGACATCGCCCAGCTGATGCCGTTCGTGCTGCGCACCTGGATGTACGTGTCCGGCGTGATGTGGAGCATCGACAAGCTGGCCGACAAGGACGACCTGCCGCACTTCGTCACCGTCCTGCTGGAGATCAACCCGGCCGCCGTCTACATCGACCTCATGCGGTTCGCGCTGATCGACAGCTTCCACGCGAGCCAGCTGCCCCCGCACGTGTGGGCGGCGGCGATCGGCTGGGCCCTGGCCGCGGGCATCGGCGGCTTCATCTACTTCTGGAAGGCTGAGGAGACGTACGGCCGTGGCTGAGCGCAGCGAAGAGAAGGTCCCCACCGTCGTCGCCGACCGCGTCGACATCGTCTACCGGGTGAACGGCACCGGCGCCGGCCGGGGCTCCGCCACCGCCGCCCTCAACCGCATCCTCCGTCGCAAGCAGACCGAGAAGGCGGCCGGCGTGCGCAAGGTGCACGCGGTGAAGAAGGTGTCGTTCGTCGCCCACAAGGGTGAGGCGATCGGGCTCATCGGGACGAACGGGTCCGGCAAGTCGACCCTGTTGAAGGCGGTCGCGGGTCTGCTCCCGGTGGAGAACGGGCGCATCTACACCGACGGCCAGCCCTCCCTGCTGGGCGTCAACGCGGCCCTGATGAACGACCTCACGGGCGAGCGGAACGTCTTCCTCGGCGGACTCGCCATGGGCATGTCCCGGGAACAGATCAAGGAGCGCTACCAGGACATCGTCGACTTCTCGGGGATCAACGAGAAGGGCGACTTCATCACCCTGCCGATGCGCACGTACTCCTCCGGCATGGCGGCCCGGCTCCGCTTCTCCATCGCCGCCGCCAAGGACCACGACGTCCTGCTGATCGACGAGGCGCTGGCCACCGGCGACCGCTCCTTCCAGAAGCGTTCCGAGGCGCGGATCCGCGAGCTGCGGCAGCACGCGGGCACGGTCTTCCTGGTCAGCCACAACAACAAGTCGATCCGCGACACCTGCGAGCGGGTCCTGTGGCTGGAACGCGGCGAGCTGCGCATGGACGGGCCGACCGAGGACGTCATGAAGGAGTACGAGGCGTTCACCGGCGACAAGAAACCGGCCCCGAAGAAGCCCGCACCGAAGGCGGATGTCACAAAGCCGAAGCCGGATGCCACAAAAGCGGGCACACCGCAACCGGACGCCCTGAAAGCCGGTCTTCCTTCCTGAGCGCAGCTCTTACGCCAACCGCAGTTATCCCTTTCATCCGCTTAATGACAGTATGTTATGAAGGGTGCGCCGGGAGACGACGAGTCGAAGGAGTCCATCGCGATGCCCCAGTTGAGCGTGATCGTCTACGGGCCGAACGCACAGGGGCATCTGACCGATCTGCTGGACTCCTTGGCGGCCCATCCCCTCACCGACGCCGAGGTGATCGTCGCCGCCGTCGGCGACTGGGCCCAGGAGACGGCCGAGCGCCAAGCACCCGAGACGATCGTCGTCCCGCTGCCGGACGGCACCGGTGACCCGGCGGCCCGGGCGGCCGGCGCCGCCCGCGCGGCCGGCCGCTGGCTCCACTTCGTCCACGCCAAGGACGGCCTGCCGGCCGGCGCGCCCCGCCTGATCGCCGAGCGGACCGCCGAACTGGACGCCACCACCTCCGCCGAACCCGTCGACGTCCTCCTCTTCGACCACGTCACCACCACCTGGCAGACCGCCGCCAGACCCTCCCGAGACGGCCGCCACCTGGCCGCCGTCGGCCGGTCGGGCCGGCCCCTGGACGAGGCCGCCGACCTGCTGCGACTCACCCCGCTGCTCGGCAACCGCGCCCTGCGCACCGCGTTCTGGCGAGCCCAGGAGGAGCGGCTGAACACCGACGACGAACAGCGCGCCGCCCACGCGGCCCTGCTGTACGCCGGCCGGGTCGCCTGCCTCAACCAGACGGCGTACGAGCACCGCGTGCTGCGCCCCGAGAGCCTCCCGCCGCGCGCCCCCGAGGACCGGCTCCGGCTCATCGACCGCTACGAGTCCCTGCTCCCGCTCACCAAGGACCGCCGCGGACCCCGCGCGGCGCTGTACGGCCTGATGGTGCGCGACCTCATCCGCACCTTCGCCCGCGAGGACCTGCCCGACCCGGTGGCCCGCGAGTTCTTCCGCCGCGCCTCCGTGGCCGCGGTCCGCTGGCGCCCCGAGGACCACCGGCGCCCGGCGGGCCTGGAGGGCGTGCGGCACGCGCTGCTGGAGGAGGGCGCGTACACCAAGTACCGGGCGTTCCAGGCCGCCAACCGCACCCGCCGCGCCGCCCGCAAGGCCGTACGCGCCCGCAAGCGGCAGCTGAGCACCAGGGTCCGCGACCACCAGTACCAGCGCGCCCTGCGCCGCCCGGTGGACCCGCAGCTCGCCGTGTTCGCGGCCTACTGGGAGCGCGGTGTGGCCTGCAACCCGGCCGCCATCGCCGCCAAGCTCGCCGAACTCGCCCCGCACATCCACCCGGTGTGGGTGGTGAACAAGCAGAACGAGGCCCTGCTGCCACCCGGCACCGACCACGTCGTCCCCGGCACCCGCCGCTACTGGGAGACCCTCGCCACCGCCAAGTACCTGACGAACAACGTCAACTTCCCGAACGCGGTGGTCAAACGCCCGGACGCCGTCCACCTCCAGACCCACCACGGCACCCCGCTCAAGCGCATGGGCCTGGACCAGATGGACCACCCGGCCGCCGCCAAGGGCCTGGACTTCGCCGCCCTGCTGAGCCGGATCGACAAGTGGGACTACAGCGTCAGCGCCAACAGCCACTCCACCCGCATGTGGGAACGCGCCTACCCGTCCCGCTACACGTCCCTGGACTACGGCTATCCGCGCAACGACGTCTTCTACACGGCCACCGCCGCCGACGTCCGCGCGGCCCGCGACCGCCTCGGCATCGCCCCGGGCAGGACCGCCGTCCTCTACGCCCCCACCCACCGCGACTACGAGGCCGGCTTCACCCCCCGCCTCGACCTCGCCGCCCTCGCCGACCGCCTCGGCGACAACACCGTCCTCCTCGTCCGCGCCCACTACTTCTACGGCGGCGCCGCCTCCCCGCTGACCGGCCTGCGCCGCTCCGGCCGGATCATCGACGTCTCCTCCTACGACCCCGTCGAGGAGCTGTGCCTGGCCGCGGACGCGCTGGTCACGGACTACTCGTCGATCATGTTCGACTACGCCAACCTGAACCGTCCGATCGTGGTCTACGCCGACGACTGGGAGACGTACCGCACCACCCGCGGCGTCTACTTCGACCTGATGGCCGAGCACCCCGGCCAGGTCGCCCGCACCCAGGAGGAACTGGCCGAGGTCTTCCTCTCAGGGGCCTGGCGCGACGAGAGCGCGGCCAAGGCGCGGGCCACGTTCCGGCGCCGGTTCTGCGAGTACGACGACGGACGCGCCGCCGAACGGGTCGTACGCCGGGTGTTCCTGGACGAACCGGAGCACGCGCTGCCGCCCGTGCTCCCCATCGAGGACCGCACCCCCGCCCCGACGCCCGAGGAGGCCACGGCATGACCCGCCCCGACGTCACGGTCACGGTCATCGTCTACAACGACGCTGCCCGCCTCCCCCGCGCGGTCGCCTCGCTGCGCGCGCAGACCCACGCGAACATCGAGATCGTCATCAGCGACGACCACTCGACGGACGAGACGCCCGCGGTGGCCCGGGAGCTGGCGTCCCAGGACCACCGCATCCGCTGCATCCGGCTGCCGGAGAACAGCGGCGGGTGCAGTGCCCCGCGCAACCGGGCCATCGAGATCGCCCGGGCGCCGTACCTGATGTTCCTCGACAGCGACGACGAACTCCCGCCGCGCGCCGTCGAGTCGCTGCTCGCCGCGCACCGCGAGCGGGAGGTCGACTTCACCATGGGCGCGGTCCGCCGGGTCCGGGTGGACAACGGCCGCACCTCGACGTGGATGCCGCACCTGGTCGCCGAGCGGCGCACGCTGGAGGGCATCGAGGCGGACCCCCGTCTTCTGTTCGAGCACCTGTCGACGAGCAAGATGTACGCGCGCGCCTTCCTCGACCGCCACCAGCTCCGCTTCCCGGAGGGCATCCACTACGAGGACCAGCTCTTCTCCGCGCAGGCGTACTGCCTGGCGACGGCGTTCACGATCATCCCGGACCCGGTGTACGTCTGGTACATCGAGCCGTACGCGGACGCGTCCTCCGCCTCCATCTCCAACCAGCGGCACAAGATCTCCAACGTCAGCGACCGCGTGCACGTCCAGCGGCTGATCGACGAGTTCCTGGTGAGCAGCGGGCACGCGGGGCTGCGGGAGGACAAGGACTACAAGTTCCTCAAGCACGACTTCCGGATGTACGCCGGTGACCTGCCGTACCGGGACGAGGAGTGGCTGACGTCCTTCGCGGACATCATGAACCCCTACCTGGACACGCTCTCCCCCGAGGCGTACGGCCGGCTGCCGCGCGCCGAGCGGGTGGTGCTGGAGCTGCTGCGGGACGGCCGCCCGGCCGAGGCCCGGCTGGCGGCGCGCGGACTGGGGCACGCGGTGGCGCCGCGTCGGGTGACGACCGACGGTACGGGGGCGCCGTACTGGGGTGACACCGTGCCCTCGACGGACCGCGCCCGCCGCGAACTGGACGTGTCCGAGCTGGAGTTGGACACCCGGCCGTTCCCGACCGCCCTGTTCCGTCACGAGATCACGGAGCTGACGCCCGGTGCGGGAGCGACCCTGACCCTGGCGATCCGCACCTACGACCCCGGTCTGCGCCTGCCGGTCGGCCCCCAGCGCGCGTCCCTGCTCCTGACCCCCGGCCGGCGCCGCATGACGATCCCGTTCCGCCTGGACCCGGTCCGGCCCGGCGTCTTCGAGGGCACGGTCCACCTCGACCTCGCGTCCGCGCCGGTCCCGCTCCACGGCTTCCAGGGCGTACGACACCCCCTGGTCCGCCTGGACCAGCAGGGCCTGTCCAACTCGGGCCTGCTCCTGGCCCCGTTGGACTTCCCGGCCCGCACGGCCCGCATCGACTACCACTCCGGCGCGGCCCCCCACGAACTCACCGTCGAACCGGAGGGCCGCAACCCCGGGCGGCTGCAACTGCGCTGGTGTCCGGTGGGGATGACGGCCCGGATCACCCGGCCCGCCATCCGCCGCCTGGCCCGGCCCCGGGTACGCAACGCTGTGCGACTGGTGGCGAGTGTGCTGAAGTAACCCGGGCTTCAGCGCCGTTGTGGTGTGCGTGCGTGGGCTACCGCGGGTCCCCTGGGGAGCCGCAGTGCCGTCTGCTTCTCAGAGCACTCGGTACAGGACCTGTCCGCCCGGGCCCACGGCCGTCCTGCGGAGCCACGGGGCCTCGCCGCCGCCCACGACCCACTTCACCCCGTACTCCCGCAGAATCCCCCGCCGTTCCTCGGCGCCCGCCGTCGGCGAGAAGTACCGCTCCACCGCCGCCTGTCTCCGTCCGGCGTCCGGGAGGAAGAAATCCGGGTACCCGGGCGCCACGGTGTAGGGACCGTACGCGGGGATCTGCCGAGCGGGGAACTTACGGGCCATCACCACGTCCCCGTACCGCACCCCCGCCCGCATGATCCACTGGTAACCGGCCCACGGTGTCCGGTACTTCGCCGCGACCGGCCCGGGCAGCGCGTCCCTCGGCACCACGTACCCGAGCGTCCCGGCCTGCGTCCACGCTCCCACGGCCAGCGCGGCGAGCAGCGCGCACGCCCACACCCGCCGCACCACGGTCCGCCCCGCCGACACCGCCTCCAGCGCCGCCGCGAGCTGCGCCGGGATCAGCGCGGCGGGCAGGGCCCGGCCCCAGGAGTAGTGGCCGATCAGGCCCCCCGCCGCGAACACCAGCGCGCCGAGCAGGAAGAAGAGGACCAGGGGGTCGCGGTGGTCGCGGCGCAGGCGGAGGCCCAGCGCCACCACCCCGAGCAGCACCAGCCCGAACCGCCCGGCCAGGTGCTGGTACAGCGGCCGGTGGACGGCCTCGAGGTCCGCGCCGGCGGAGAACAGCGCGAAGAAGTCGTAGTACGGCCAGACCCACAGCACCAGCAGCCCCAGGAGCAGCCCGGCGCCCAGCCGGAGCAGCGCCCCGCGCGCCGGTCGCGCCGCGAGCACCATCGCCACCCCGCCCAACGAGGCCACCACGCCGGTGAACTGGTGGCACAGCAGGATCACCGCCCACAGCGCACCCAGCCCCAGGCACGCCCTCCACGCCGCCTCCCGGCGCACCGCCCGCGTCAGCCAGGCCCAGAAGTGGAAGGTGAGACCGAGCGCGAACACGCTGGGGTACGACACCGTCAGCGCGAGGGAGTTCAGCCCGAGGAAGCCGCTCCAGTCGAACAGCAGCGGGCCCCAGAGGAGGAGCAGGCTCAGGAAGGCCAGCGCGGGGGCGGCCCGGTGGCTGCTCAGCGTTCGGACGTAGCGTCGGACGCCCGTCGCCAGCAGGCCCAGTCCGATGAGCGCGGCCAGACGCAGGACCACGAAGACCGACAGGCCCGTCAGCTTGGCGACGGTGCCGAGCAGCAGCATCCAGGGTGAGTAGTAGGGGCTCGGCGTGTCGGCGTCGACCAGCGGGTTGCCGGGATGCGGCAGGCTGTGCCGCAAGCGCTGGATCGTGGCCGCGTGCATGCCGAGGTCCCCCGCCCACGGCAGGCGGACGACGACCCAGAGCATCAGCACCACGACGAGCGCGGCGGCGACCTGCGGCAACTCACGGCCCACGCGCGACGCGGAGCCGCCCCGTGGTGCCGTACGGCTCACCTGTTCGGAATCAGACGGCGCGGTGTGCACACGCCGACCCTATCCGAAGCACCGCGAAGAGCAGGAAAAGGTAAATTCACCGCCCGTTTCGGGCAAGAGGCGGACAAGAAGAAGGACGCCCCGGGGACACGGTCCCCGGGGCGCCCTTTCCTCGCCGTACGGCTACGAGTGCGTCCGCAGCAGCGTCCGCATCGTGCGCATCGCCACCGACAGGTTGGCGAGATCGAACGAGTCCGAGCTGCGGATCTCGTCCAGCGTGGTGCGGGCGCGGCCCAGGATCGCGCTGTTCTTCTGCTCCCACGCCTTGAACCGCTGCTCCGGCGTCGAGGTGCCGTTGCCCACCGCGAGGATGTCCGCGGTGAGGGCCGCGTGCGCCGCGTACAGGTCCTCGCGGATGGAGGCGCGGGCCATGGACTGCCAGCGGTCGGCGCGCGGCAGCTCGATGATGCGGTCCATGAGCTGGGTGATGTTCAGCCGGTCGGCGAGGTCGTAGTAGACCTCGGCGACGTCCAGGGGCTCCTTGCCCATGCGGTCGGCCACCGACACGATGTCGAGCGCCGGGAAGGCGGAGGAGAAACCGGCCACGCGGGTGGCGAGTTCGGCCGGGACGCCGGCCGCGGACAGCTCGTCGTACACGTGCTGGTACCACTCCACGTCCGCGCCCCGCAGCAGCTTCGGCAGCTCCTGCCAGACCCGCTCGACCCGGTCGGCGAAGAACTCCACCGTCTCGGCGAGCTGGAGCGGCTGCGGCCGGTTGTTGAGCAGCCAGCGGGTGCCGCGCTCGACCAGGCGGCGCGAGTGCAGGCGGATGCGGGTCTGGACGGCCGCGTCGACCTGGTTGTCCAGGCCCTCGACGGCGTCCCACACGGGCGCCGAGCAGAAGATCGCGCGGGCCGCGGTCTGGGCGCGGACGATCTCCTCCAGGGAGGCGCCGGTCTCCTCGCGCAGCCGGTGCAGATACGTCGTACCGCCCGTGTTGACCGTGTCGTTGACCAGCACGGTCGTGGTGATCTCGCGGCGCAGCGGGTGGTTGTCGATCGCGTCGGCGAACCGCTCGCGCAGGGCCGTCGGGAAGTAGGCGTGCAGCAGTCCGCGCAGGTACGGGTCGTCCGGCAGGGAGGTGTGCAGCAGCTCCTCGGCGACCGTGATCTTCGTGTACGCCAGGACGACGGCCGTCTCCGGGCCGGTCAGGCCCTGGCCCCCCGCGAGGCGCTCGCGGATCTGCCGGTCGGTGGGCAGGAACTCCAGCGCCCGGTCCAGGTGGCCCTCACGCACCAGGTGGCGGATGAACCGCTGCTGGGCGTGGAGCATGTCCTTGGCCTGGGACAGGGCGTTGGCCAGGGCGGTGTTCTGCGCGTAGTTGTTGCGCAGGACCAGCGCGCCGACCTCGTCGGTCATCTCGGCGAGCAGCTTGTTGCGCTGCTTGACGGTCATGTCACCGTCCGCGACCAGGCCGTTCAGCAAGATCTTGATGTTCACCTCGTGGTCGGAGGTGTCCACGCCGGCGCTGTTGTCGATCGCGTCGGTGTTGATCTTGCCGCCGTGCAGGGCGAACTCGATCCGGCCGAGCTGGGTCAGGCCCAGGTTGCCGCCCTCGCCGACGACCTTGGCCCGGAGGTCCTGGCCGTCGACGCGGATGGCGTCGTTGGCCTTGTCGCCGACGTCCGCGTTCGACTCCGTCGACGCCTTCACGTACGTCCCGATGCCGCCGTTCCACAGCAGGTCCACCGGCGCCTTGAGGATCGTCTTCATCAGGTCGGCCGGGGTCATCTTGGTGACCTTGCCCTCGATGCCCAGGGCCTCGCGGATGTGGCTGTTGACCGGGATCGACTTGGCCGTGCGCGGGAAGATCCCGCCGCCCGCCGACAGCAGCTCGGTGTTGTAGTCGGCCCAGCTGGAGCGGGGCAGCTCGAACAGGCGGCGGCGCTCGGCGTAGGAGACGGCCGCGTCCGGGGTCGGGTCGATGAAGATGTGCCGGTGGTCGAAGGCGGCGACCAGGCGGATGTGCTCCGACAGCAGCATGCCGTTGCCGAACACGTCACCGGACATGTCACCGATGCCGACGACCGTGAAGTCCTCGCTCTGCGTGTCCACGCCCAGCTCACGGAAGTGCCGCTTCACGGACTCCCAGGCGCCGCGCGCGGTGATGCCCATGCCCTTGTGGTCGTAACCGGCGGAGCCGCCGGAGGCGAAGGCGTCACCGAGCCAGAAGTTGTAGGTGTTCGCGACCTCGTTGGCGATGTCCGAGAAGGTCGCGGTGCCCTTGTCCGCGGCGACCACCAGGTAGGTGTCGTCGCCGTCGTGCCGGACCACGTCCCGCGGCGGCACGACCTCGCCGGCCACCATGTTGTCGGTGATGTCGAGCAGCGCCGAGATGAACGTCTTGTAGCTGGCGATGCCCTCGGCCAGCCACGCGTCGCGGTCCACGCTCGGGTCGGGGAGCTGCTTGGCGACGAAGCCGCCCTTGGCGCCGACCGGCACGATGACGGTGTTCTTCACCATCTGCGCCTTGACCAGGCCGAGGATCTCGGTGCGGAAGTCCTCGCGCCGGTCGGACCAGCGCAGGCCGCCTCGGGCGACCTTGCCGAAGCGCAGGTGCACGCCCTCCACGCGCGGCGAGTACACCCAGATCTCGTACGCCGGGCGCGGCGCGGGCAGGTCCGGGATGGCCTGCGGGTCGAACTTCATGGAGACGTAGTCGTGCGGCCGGCCGCCGGGCGCCTCCTGGAAGAAGTTCGTGCGCAGGGTCGCCTTGATGACGGTCAGGAAGGACCGCAGGATGCGGTCCTCGTCCAGGCTGGCCACCTGCTCCAGGGCCGCGTCCAGCTCCTCCAGCAGCGCATCGGTGATCTCCACACCGGCCTGCTGCCGTTCCGGGGACATCCGCGCCTCGAACAGGGAGACGAGGAGCCGGGTGGTGTGGACGTTGTTGCGGAGGGTGTCCTCCATGTAGTCCTGCGAGAAGGTCGAGCCGGCCTGCCGCAGGTACTTGGCGTAGGCGCGCAGCACCATCGCCTGCCGCCAGGTCAGCCCGGCGCTCAGCACGAGCGCGTTGAAGCCGTCGTTCTCGGCCTGGCCGGTCCAGGTCGCGGCGAAGGCCTCCTGGAAGCGCTCGCGGGCGTCGTCACCGAGGTACTCCCCGCCGCCGGCCGCCTTGGGCATGCGCAGACCGAAGTCGTAGATCCAGGCGGTCGTGCGGTCCGCGCAGCGCAGCTCGTACGGCCGCTCGTCGGTGACCTCGACGCCGAGCCGGCTCAGCACCGGCAGCACCTTGGAGAGGGAGACCGAGCCGCCCTTCTGGTAGATCTTGAAGCGGCGCTCCTCGGGAGCGGCACCCACCGGCTCGTACAGGCTCAGCGAGAAGGTCTTGTCCTCGCTGAGCTGCTCCAGGTGGACCAGGTCGGCGACCGCGGCGCGCGGGCTGTGGTCGGCCTTGTAGCCCTCGGGGAAGGCGTTGTTGTAGCGGCGCAGCACCTCGGCCGCGCGCTCCTCGCCGCACTCGGCGGTCAGTGCCTCGGCGAACGCGTCGGCCCAGGAGCGGGCCGCCTCGACCAGGCGGGCCTCGATGCGCTCCTTGTCGGCGTCCGACAGCTCGGGCAGCTCGGTGCCCTGCGGGACCCGGACGACGAAGTGCAGCCGGGACAGGATCGACTCGGTGTTCCAGGCGGTGAAGTCGACGCTGTTGCCGCCGAGCTCCTCCTTCAGGATGTCGATGATCCGAAGGCGCACGCCGGTGGTGTAGCGGTCGCGCGGGAGGTAGACGAGGGCCGAGTAGTAGCGGCCGTACTCGTCCTGGCGCAGGTACAGCCGCAGCCGGCGGCGCTCCTGGAGGTAGAGCACGCTCGTGGCGATGGACTGCAGTTCCGCCGCGGGCGTCTGGAACAGCTCGTCGCGCGGGTAGGTCTCCAGGATCTGGAGCAGGTCGCGGCCGTCGTGGCTGTTGGGCGAGAACCCGGCGCGCTCCAGCACCTCGTCCACCTTGCGGCGGATGACCGGGACGCGGCGCACGGACTCCGTGTACGCGGCCGAGGAGAACAGGCCGAGGAAGCGCCGCTCACCGACGACGTTGCCGTCCGCGTCGAACTTCTTGACGCCGATGTAGTCCAGGTACGACGGCCGGTGCACGGTGGCCCGGCTGTTGGCCTTGGTCAGCACGAGCAGCTTGTGCTCGCGGGCCTTGGCCCGGGCGTCGGCCGGGAGACGCTCGAAGGAGGGGCTGACCGGGTGCTGGTCGTCCTCGGCGTGGTGCGGGTCCGAACGCAGTATGCCGAGACCGGTGCCGGGCACGGCGGCGAGCGTGTCGTCTTCGCGCAGCTGGTACTCGCGGTAGCCGAGGAAGGTGAAGTGGTCGTCGGCCAGCCAGTGCAGCAGCTCGCGGGCCTCCTCGACCTCCGGCCCGGGCAGGTCGCCGGGGACGGGCTCGCTCCCCAGGCCGTCGGCGATCCGGATCGCCGAGTCCCGCATCTTCTCCCAGTCCTCGACGGCCTCGCGGACGTCGGACAGCACGCGCAGCAGGTCGGCGGTGATCTGCTTCAGGTCGGCGCGGTCGGTCTCGCGGTCGATCTCGACGTGGATCCAGGACTCGACGTGGGTGTCGTGCGGGAGGTCCTCGGTGAACCCGGTCGACCGGTCCGGCAGCACCTCGATCAGCTTGCCGGTCAGATCGCGCCGCACGACGAACTGCGGGTGGATCACGACGTGGATGCCGCGGCCCTGCCGGGTCAGCTCATTGGTGACCGAGTCCACCAGGAAGGGCATGTCGTCGGTGACGACCTCCACGACGGTGTGGCTGCAGGTCCACCCGTTCTCCTCCACGGTCGGGGTGTGCACCCGGACGTTCGCGGTGCCCTGGGGGCGGGTCTCGGCGAGACGGTAGTGCGAGACCGCGGCGCCGAAGACGTCGACCGGGTCGCGGTCGGCGAGGTCTTCCGGGGCGGTGTGCAGGTAGTAGCGCTGGAGGAACGCGAGCACGGATTCGCTGTCCGGGGTGCCGGGGGTGCCCTCGCTCGTCGTCCCGGTCGGTAGGTGCCCCCCGACCGGGCTGTTCTCAGCTACCCGGGCGGCCCGTTCGAGCAGCTCGGCCTTGGCTTCGTCCAGCTTGGTCTGCATTGTCCTCTGGCTCCTGTCGCGCGCCGTTGCGTGACGTAGAAGGAAGTACGGTCTCTTTCCCTCCGGCTCGACGCCACGGCCCGGGGTGTCCGGTCCGATCCGACGCTATGCCGCGAGGTGAGATGAGCGGGGGGAATTCGGCCATTCTCGGCACGTCCGTCGACTGTGACGCTGCTCTCGGCACCGCCGTGTCCCGGGCCGTCCTCGGCGTCCTGGAGGCGTCCGCGCCCCCGTCCCGCCCGCGAAGACCAGCGATCGCGGCCCGGTCACGGAGGTGTTCCGTGCAACCCGGGCGCAGGGCAGGAGCAGGATCGCCCCCGCGAGATATCGCGCTGATCACGCCACAAGGCTATCGCCACTTACCCCGGGCCCGTCATGAGCCGTATGTGTACAAAACCGAGGGGTGAAGTTTGACGTTCTGCACAGCGGCGGGGTGCGGGCGGGTGGCGTATCCGACGGCTGATTCCGAGCCACCGGTGTGGGCCCGCGGTTGCGGGGCGCGGGTGGGGGCGTGGTTGCGGGGCGCGGGTTGGGCCGTGGCCGCGGGACGCCGGTGGGGGCGTGGTTGCTCGGCGCCGACGGCGGGCGCGGTTGCCTAGGCACGGTTCCGGGCCGTGGGTGGCGGGGCACGGTTCCGGGCCGCGGTTGCCAGGGGCCCGGTTCCGGGCCGTGTTTGCCGGGGCACCGGTGCCGGACGCGACTGCTGGGTCACGCCGGTACGGGGGTCCAGGTCACCCGGTCGCGCCGCCCCGTCCATGGTCGCACCCTGAAAAGCGCCGGGACCTCTTGGCAAGGGGCGCCCGGCGGAGGCACGGTGCCCATGACACTGTGCGGAGTCTCCCGGAGGAGCCGACATGCCCACCAAGATCCTCATCGTCACCGGCGACGCAGCGGAGTCACTGGAGGTGCTCTACCCGTATCAGCGGCTGCGCGAGGAAGGCTACGAGGTCCACATCGCCGCCCCCACCCGCAAGACCCTCCGTTTCGTCGTGCACGACTTCGAACCCGGTTACGACACATACACCGAGAAGCCCGGCTACACCTGGCCCGCCGACCTGGCCTTCTCCGAGGTCGACCCGGGGGACTACGCGGCCCTCGTCATCCCCGGCGGCCGGGCCCCGGAGTACCTGCGCAACGACCCCGAGCTGCGCAAGATCCTCAAGGCCTTCTTCGACGCCGACAAGCCGGTCGCCCAGATCTGCCACGGTCCGCTGCTCACCGCCGCGATCGACTCCCTGCGAGGCCGCCGGGTCACGGCCTACCCGGCGCTGGAGCCGGACATGCAGGCAGCCGGGGCGGGCTTCCAGGACACCGAGGCGGTGGTCGACGGCACCCTGGTCTCCTCCCGGGCCTGGCCGGACCATCCGGCGTGGATGCGGGAGTTCCTCACGGTGCTCCGCTCCAAGGCGCCGGTGAGCTGAGAAACGCGCGCGGTACCGCCGTCCGGCGCGCGGTACGCCGGCGACGTCAGGTCCGCCGTGCGCTGTGGCCGGCCGGCCGCGGTTTCCCGCGTTCCTCGGGGAGCCGCGGCGGCCGGCGTACCGCCCGGCCGGCCGCGGCACCGGGCCCGCGTCGCTCAGGCCACACCGACGCCCCGCAGGGTTACGCCGCAATCCTCCGTGCCTCGGCCACCGCCTCGGCCAACGTGTCCACCACCGGCACCCCCACCCCCTCCAGACTCACCCGACTGTGCGACCCCCCGCTGTACAGCACGGCCCGCGCCCCCACATGCCGCGCCGCGACCGCGTCGTCCGCCGCGTCCCCGATCACCACGGTCCGCTCCGGCGCCACCACCCCTGTCAGCGCCTCCAGATGCCGCACCATGTGCTCGGCCTTGCTGCCACCGGACGGCCCCGTACGCCCGTCGACCCGTATGAAGTGCGCCTCGATCCCGAAGCCCCGCACCAGCGGCACCAGTTCCTCGTGCCCGTACATGCTCAGCAACGACTGGCTGTGCCCCGCCGACCGCCACCCCGAGAGCAGCTCCTCCGCCCCCTCGGTCAGCCGGCACCGCACCCGGTGCTCGGCGTAGTACCGGTGGAAGACCCCGTCCATCAGCTCCCACTCGGCGTCGGTCGGCAGCCGGCCGAGCAGCCGCTCGTAGAACTTCGGCACCGGCACGCAGTACAGCGCGCGGTACTGCTCCAGCGTGATCGGCGCCAGCCCCAGCTCCGCGAAGGCCGCGTTCGTCGCCCCGATGATCGCGTCATTGTCGTGGAACAGCGTCCCGTTCCAGTCCCAGACGATGTGCGCGCTTGCCTGCATCCCCATGTCCAAGACCGTACCCGTCCCCACTGACAATCAAGGCCGCACCGCGATCAGCGCGGGTCAGCCCAGCCCGACCAGGTTGGGGATCTCCTGCGTGGCGTACCACAGCAGTTCGTGGTCGTCCGCCCCGTCCACGACGAACTGCGCGTCGTCGTCCCCGCCGTCCGCCGCCTCCAGCGCGCCCGCCGCGGCGGCCACGTCCGGCTCCGCGTCCTCCGCGTCGACGTGCACGGAGGCCGCCTTCGCCAGCGGCACCGCGACCTTCACGGTGACCTCGCCGAGCGCGGCGGGTTCGAGCGCGCGGTCCGGGTCGGCGCTCGCGGCGCCATCGGGCACGTCCACGGCGACCACGACCCGGCGCCGTACCGCGTCCGGGTCCGCCGCGAGCAGCCGCAGCGAGGCCAGAGCGGCCCGGCCGAGCGCCGCGTACTCCAGCTCCTCGATGTCCTCGGAGAGGTACCACTCGCGCAGTGCGGGCGTGACGGCGTACGCGACGAAGGGGCCGGTCCCCAGCTCACCCGTCTTGTACGCCTCGGCGAGGGCGGGGAGGGTCAGGGGGACGTAGACGCGCATGCTGGCCGCTCTTTCCTGTTCCTGGTCGAAGGCTCCGCTGGGGTCCCGGGGAGGGCGGCTGGCGCGGCTCCCGGAGGGCCTTCAGGATACGTGCGGCCGTCCCCTTTCGGGCCCCTGCCCGCACCCGCGCACGCGTCCACTCCGAGCCGCAGATTCACCCTCTCCCGCCGCTTGGCCATGGGGCTCAGGGCTCCCCGGGCCCCTCGGATAGGTGAACGTTCCGGGCCCTCCCCCGCCCATCGCCGCTTCCTTGCCACCGCCTCCGGCGCCCCGTACAAGATCCCCACCATCTAGTTACCGCCCGGTATCTCCCGGGCCCGCCGAACGGGGACGCCCCATGAACAAGGTCATGAGCCGTACCGCCCAGCCCCGCCCGCGGCACCGCCCGCCGACCCGCCGCGACTCCCGCCGGCCCGGCGGCGCCCCGCCCCGCACCCCCAGCCGCCCAGCCGCCACGCGGCCGGAGACGGTCCGTACACAGCCCGCGACGGCCGTACGGCAGCCCAGGCCCACCGACCTCTTCGCCGAGCGCCTGCTGGCCGTCCTGAGCGGCCAGCGGCCCGTCCACTGGATGCTGCGGCACACCGCGGGCCGCGCCTACGACGACTTGGCCCGCCTGGCCGAACGCAGCCCCCTGCGCACCCTCGGCTCCCGCCCGGTCGTCCAGGACATCGGCTACTACGTCCCCAGCCAGGGCGCCCTGGAGGTGTTCGCCCGCATCGCCGCCGGGGACCGGCTGCGCGCCATGGCCTTCCGCCTGGAACTGGGCAAGGACCTCCGCTGGCGCTGCACAGCGGTGGAAACGGGCGCGCCGTAGAGGTGCGGGTCGTCGAGGGGTGACGGTCGACGAGGTGCGAAGTCGACGAGGGGCGACGGTCGACGAAGTGCGATCGGCCGTCGTGATGCGATCGGCCGTCGAGGTGCGGGCGCGCCGTGGCCGATCGCGCGGTCCCCGCGCCCCTGGGGGAACCGCAGCAGCCGTCGCCCGGCAGGCAAATCCGCCCCCGCCCAGTCCCAGCACCGGACACCGCACGGCAGCAACGCGGCAGGGCCGGGTCCCCGAGGGGAACCCGGCCCTGCTCAACCGCTGAGGCGCCGCGGGCGACCGTTACTTCTTGCGGCGCCGCCCGCCCTTGGCCTGCCGGCGACGCTCGGCCCGCGTGAGCCCGTCCGACTCGGACCGCACCGGCTCGTCCTCCTCCAGGTCACGCTCGACGATGCCGCCCTCACCGTCGACCGTCGGCGCGGAGAAGTGCAGGTCCCGCCGCTGCGGAACGTCCAGCCCCTTCGCACGGATCTCGGGACGCGCGCCCGCCTGGGCCGGCACGGTGTCCTGGACGCCCTCGCCCACCGGCTGGGCCTCCTCGACCGGGACCTCCTCGACCTGCTGCTCGACCTGGACCTCCAGGTTGAACAGGTAGCCGACGGACTCCTCCTTGATGCCGTCCATCATCGCGGTGAACATGTCGAAGCCCTCGCGCTGGTACTCGACCAGCGGGTCCTTCTGCGCCATCGCGCGCAGGCCGATGCCCTCCTGGAGGTAGTCCATCTCGTAGAGGTGCTCGCGCCACTTGCGGTCCAGGACCGACAGCACGACCCGGCGCTCCAGCTCACGCATGATCTCGGAGCCGAGCTGCGCCTCCCGGGCCTCGTACTGCTCGTAAATGTCCTCCTTGATGGACTCCTCGATGAACTCGGCGGTCAGACCGGCCCGGTCGCCGGCCGCCTCCTCCAGCTCCTCGATGGTGACCTTCACCGGGTAGAGCTGCCGGAAGGCGCCCCACAGCCGGTCCAGGTCCCAGTCCTCGGGGAAGCCCTCGGAGGTCTCGGCGCGGACGTACGCCTCGATGGTGTCGTCCATGAAGTGCCGGACCTGCTCGTGCAGGTCCTCGCCCTCAAGGACGCGCCGGCGCTCGCCGTAGATGACCTCGCGCTGCCGGTTGAGCACCTCGTCGTACTTCAGGACGTTCTTGCGGGTCTCGAAGTTCTGCGTCTCGACCTGGGCCTGCGCGGACGCGATCGCGCGCGTGACCATCTTGTTCTCGATCGGCACGTCGTCCGGCACGTTGGCCATCGACATCACGCGCTCGACCATCTGGGCCTTGAACAGGCGCATCAGGTCGTCGCCCAGCGAGAGGTAGAACCGGGACTCGCCCGGGTCGCCCTGACGACCGGAACGGCCGCGGAGCTGGTTGTCGATGCGCCGCGACTCGTGCCGCTCGGTGCCGAGGACGTAGAGGCCGCCCAGCTCCTCGACCTCCTCCTTCTCCGCCTTGACGGCCTGCTGGGCCTTCTCCAGGGCGGAGGGCAGGGCAGCGGCCCACTCCTCGATGTGCTCCTCGGGGTCGAGGCCGCGCTGGCGCAGCTCCGCCTCGGCGAGGTCCTCGGGGTTGCCGCCGAGCTTGATGTCCGTACCACGGCCGGCCATGTTGGTGGCCACGGTGACGGCGCCCTTGCGGCCGGCCTGGGCGACGATCTGCGCCTCACGCTCGTGGTGCTTGGCGTTCAGCACCTCGTGCTGGATGCCGCGCTTGCTGAGCTGCTGCGAGAGGTATTCCGACTTCTCGACCGAGGTCGTGCCGACGAGGATCGGCTGGCCCTTCTCGTGCTTCTCGGCGATGTCGTCGACGACCGCCTCGAACTTGGCCACCTCGGTGCGGTAGATCAGGTCCGACTGGTCCTTGCGGATCATCGGCTTGTTGGTCGGGATCGGGACCACGCCGAGCTTGTAGATCTGGTGGAACTCGGCGGCCTCGGTCATCGCCGTACCGGTCATGCCGGACAGCTTCTTGTAGAGGCGGAAGAAGTTCTGCAGGGTGATCGTGGCGAGCGTCTGGTTCTCGTCCTTGATGTCCACCCCTTCCTTCGCCTCGATCGCCTGGTGCATGCCCTCGTTGTAGCGGCGGCCGGCGAGGATACGGCCGGTGTGCTCGTCGACGATCATGACTTCGCCGTCGATGACGACGTAGTCCTTGTCCTTCTTGAAAAGTTCCTTGGCCTTGATGGCGTTGTTCAGGTAGCCCACGAGCGGGGTGTTCACCGACTCGTAGAGGTTGTCGATGCCCAGCCAGTCCTCGACCTTGCTGACACCGGACTCGTGGATGGCGACCGTGCGCTTCTTCTCGTCGACGTCGTAGTCGCCGGTCTCCTCGACGCCCTTGAGCGGGTTGCCGGCCTCGCCGCGCTTGAGGCGCGTGACCAGCTTGGCGAAGTCGCCGTACCACTTGGTGGCCTGGTCGGCCGGGCCGGAGATGATCAGCGGCGTACGGGCCTCGTCGATGAGGATGGAGTCGACCTCGTCGACGATGGCGAAGTTGTGGCCGCGCTGCACCAGCTCGTCCTTCGACCACGCCATGTTGTCGCGCAGGTAGTCGAAGCCGAACTCGTTGTTCGTGCCGTAGGTGATGTCGCACGCGTACTGCTCGCGGCGCTGAGCCGGCGTCATGTTGGCCAGGATGCAGCCGACGCTCAGGCCCAGGAACTTGTGGACGCGGCCCATCATCTCGGAGTCGCGCTCGGCCAGGTAGTCGTTGACCGTGATGAGGTGGACGCCGTCCCCGGACAGGGCGTTCAGGTAAGCGGGCAGGGTGCCGACGAGCGTCTTGCCCTCACCGGTCTTCATCTCGGCCACGTAGCCGAGGTGGAGCGCGGCGCCGCCCATCAGCTGCACGTCGTAGTGCCGCTGGCCGAGGACGCGCTTGGCGGCCTCGCGGACGGTGGCGAACGCCTCGGGGAGCAGGTCGTCGAGGCTGTCACCGTCGGCGTACCGCTGCTTGTACTCCTCGGTGAGGGCCCGCAGCTCGGCGTCGGAGAGGTCGACGAAGTCCTCTTCGATGGAGTTGACCTGGTCCGCGATGCGGTGCAGCTTGCGCAGGATCTTGCCTTCGCCTGCACGCATGATCTTCGAGAGGACGGACACGGGGGCTGGTCTCCTTGCCGGTCGGGCCTGGGACGGTCGGTTTTCCTTCTGACGTACTGAGCAACGGCCATCGTATGCGAGGACCCGGCTGCGCCGGGAGGCCTGGCGGCTCGACGGCTGCTTCACCCAGGACAACGGACGTGGCAACCGGATAGTGCCGCCTCGGCGCCAGGAATTACGCGAAACGTGATCACCCGCTCACTCATCGCGAAAATCCGTGGCCGGACCGGGGTGTCCCGAGCAGAATCGGGCGATGGAACCCGTCACGCTCACCACGGACCGTCTCGTGCTGCGCCCGGTCGGCCCCGCCGACACCGACGCGGTGTACGCGGCCGCGCAGGACCCCGAGATCCAGCGCTGGACGCTCGTCCCCTCGCCCTATCTCCCGGAGCACGCGATCGGTTTCACCGAGCAGACCGTCCCGGACGGCTGGTCGCAGGGCTCGACGTTCACCTTCGGCGTCTTCCTCACGGGCGGCGAGCTGGTCGCCATGCTCGCCCTGATGATGCGCTCACTGGGCACGGCCGAGGTCGGCTTCTGGGCGGCCAAGGAACACCGCGGCAACGGATATGTCGTGGAGGCCACGCTCACCGCCTGCCGGTGGATCTTCACCGAGGTCGGCGTCGACCGTGTCGAATGGCGGGCCGAGGTCGGCAACTACGCCTCCCGCGCCGTCGCCGAACGCGCGGGATTCACCATCGAGGGCACCCTGCGCTCCGGCCTCAACAACAAAGGAGTGCGCCGCGACTGCTGGGTCGGCTCCCTGCTCCCCTCTGACCTGGGCCTGCCCTCCACGGCCCCGTACCTGCCCGCGCGGTCCTGAGCCTGTTCGCCGTTCCCGGAGAACGGGCAGTTCCCAGAGAACGGGCAGCTCGTCGCGGGCTGTCAGTGGCACCCTCTATCGTCCGACGCATGACGACCCTTCCGCGCCCGACCACCACTCTCACCGCGGACGACGCCCGCCGGATCGCCCTGCGGGCCCAGGGCCTGCTCGGCGCGCCGGACCGGCGCGCGGGCGTCCGCGGGGTGCTGCGCCACCTCGGCGCGGTCCAGCTCGACACGATCTCGGTGCTCGCCCGCTCCCATGAACTCGTGCCCTACGCCCGGCTGGGCGCGGTCGGCCGCAAGGCCGTGGAGGCCGCGTACTGGACGGACGCCCATGCCTTCGAGTACTGGTCGCACGCGGCCTGCATCCTCCCCATCGAGGAGTGGCCGCACTTCGCCTTCCGCCGCCGCGCCTACCGCGACCGGCCGCACTGGCACCACGAACTCCCCGACGGCGCCTACGACCAGGTCATCAAGCAGCTCCGCGCGGAGGGCCCGCTGACCGCCACCGAACTGGGCGGCGCCAAGAAGACGAACGACTGGTGGGACTGGTCGGGCACGAAGGTCGCCGTGGAACGCGCGCTGATGTACGGCGAGGTGGTGTGCGTGGAGCGGCGCGGCTGGAAGCGGGTGTACGACCTGGCAGAGCGCGCGGTCCCGGCCGCGCTGCTCCACGACGAGCTGGACGACGCCGAGTGCCTGCGCCGTCTGGTGCGGCTGGCGGGCGAGTCGCTCGGGGTCGGCACGCGCGCGGACATCGCCGACTATCACCGTCTCAAGGGCGAGCAGGTCGACGCGGTGATCGCGGACTCCGGTCTGGTGCCGGTCGAGGTCGAGGGCTGGGGCAGGCCGGCCTGGGCGGACCCGGCGGCCCTGGCGACGCCACCGCGCGGCCGGCACCGCACCACCCTGCTGTCGCCGTTCGACTCACTGATCTGGGAGCGGGCGCGCACGGAGCGGATCTTCGGCTTCACCCACCGGCTGGAGGCGTACGTCCCCAGGCCCAAGCGGGTCTACGGCTACTTCGCGATGCCGGTGCTCGCGGGCGGTCGGCTGGTCGGGCGTGTCGACCCGGCGCGGGAGGGCCGCACGCTGGTGGCCAAGCAGGTCACCCTGGACGGCCCGAAGGCGGTCCCGGCGGTCGCCCAGGCCCTGGTCGAGGCGGCGGCGTGGGTCGGCTGCACCAACGTCCGCGTGGAGCGCGTGGACGCACCCGAGCTGCGCGAACCCCTGGCCAGGGAAGTCGCCGGGCTGCTCGGATAGGCGCTAGCGGATCTCCAGGATCTTCTCCCGCATCGCGTACACCACGGCTTCCATGCGGGAGTGGAGCTGCAACTTCTCCAGGATGTTGCGGACGTGGTTCTTCACGGTGTTCTCGGAGATGAACAGTTCCTTGGCGATGTCCCGGTTGTTCATGCCCGTGGCGACGAGCTTGAGGACCTCCAACTCGCGGTCGGTCAGCCGGGGCGCGGGTACGAGCCGGCGTTCGTCGGTGCGCTGGATCATCGACTTGAACTCGGTGAGGAGTTTCGACGCCATCGACGGGCTGATCTGCGACTGTCCGTCGGCCACCGCGCGAATGGCGGTGGCCACCTCGTCGGTGGAGATCTCCTTGAGGAGGTATCCGGTCGCGCCCGCCTTGATCGCGTCGTAGAGGTCGGCCTCCTCGTCACTGATCGTCAGCATGATGATCTTCGCGCTGGGGGCGACCTCCTTGATGGAGGTGCAGGCCTCGATCCCGCCGCGCTTGGGCATGCGGACGTCCATCAGCACGATGTCGGGCAGCAGGTCGGCGGCCTTGTCGACGGCCTCGGCCCCGTCGCCCGCCTCACCGACGACCTGGATGTCCTCCTCGGCCGCGAGCACGATCTCCAGGCCGCGCCGGAAGAGGGCGTGGTCGTCCACGACCAGGACTCTGATCGGCTCGTCGCCCGAAGAGCCCGCGTCGGGGTTCCTGCCGATGACATCGTCGTCGGCGTCCCCGTCCCGCATCGGTCCGAAGGTGTCCGCCATCGTTCCTCCCCCTGAAGGCTGTGGCCTGTGGTCCTGTGCCATCGCCAACCCAAGGCAGCGGCCCACCGGTTGGGCCGATGCGGCCATGATTTCATGCCCGGGCGGCACAGAGGTGACGTGCGGGGCGCGAAGCGGTCGCACATCGGTGCCCCTGGGGGCGCACACGCGCTCCAGGGGCACCCGCACAGCTTCAGCCGGGTGGATCAGCCGCCCAGCGTGCCACCCGCCGCGGGGGGCTGCGCCTGCGCCTCGGCGACCATCGGGTCGGTGCTGAGGTGGATCACGCCGTAGTCGTAGGCGTGTCGCCGGTAGACGACGCTGGGTTCCTTCGTCTCGGAGTCGACGAACAAGTAGAAGTCGTGGCCGACCAGTTCCATCTCGTACAGGGCCTGGTCGAGCGTCATCGGGGAGGCGACGTGGGTCTTCTCGCGGACGACGAGGGGGCCTTCACCCTTGACCTCCAGCGAGCCGATCTTCTTGGTCGGCACTC
Organism: Streptomyces flaveolus; assembly: GCF_000716535.1. Classification (GTDB taxonomy): domain Bacteria; phylum Actinomycetota; class Actinomycetes; order Streptomycetales; family Streptomycetaceae; genus Streptomyces; species Streptomyces flaveolus_A. The sequence continues at coordinate 187,247 of NZ_JNWV01000012.1, forward strand.
CGTCCGTCTCCTCCTCCTGGACGGGGAGGCCGCTGCCGTTCAGTGTCGCCGCGCCCGGGACGTGGTCGGGCACCTCTGCCGCGGAGATCCGGCGCGCGCCACGGCGCGAGAACCGCTTGTCGTGCTGCTTGCGCAGCCGGGCATCCAGCTTCTCCGCCGCCAGGTCGAGAGCCGCGTACGGATCGCTGGCCGCTGCCTCCGCCCGGATCACCGGACCGCGGGAGCGGAGCGTGATCTCCACTCGGTCACAGCGGTCGGCCTGTCGGGGGTTCGGCTCCTTGGACACCTCGACGTCGAGGCTGATCACCTTGGCATCGAGCCTCTGGATCTTCTCCAGCTTCAGCTTCTCGGCCACGTGCTTGCGGAACCGCTCGGGCACCTCGGTCTTGCGGCCCTTGACGACGATGTCCACGCAGAACTCCGTTCCCGGATCGCTCCGCTGACTCGGCGGAGCATCTCCCTTTCGCACCAGGTCCGGTGATCACCGGACCTCGGACTCGGTGACTTCCACCTCCTCCTCCCCCATGGGCGAGAGCTCCACCCCACCGGCGCGGGTGATTGTGGAAAACCCGCAGCACGGCATTCGGATATGAGAGGTGTGGCCTGCGCCTTTCCTCACACCCGAACATATCTCGCCCGGACGGATGTCGTCACCCTCTACTGCGGCGTACCTCCATTCAGGTGAATTACCCCTGTCACTAGCTGGAACGATGCAAGTTGACGATCAGTTCCTGTTCATTTCGAAAGAATCGCGAGGAGCCGCGATCACGGCGGCATGGAGGATCCGCCGCAGGGCGTTCGGCGCCGCCTTTTCCGGTGCACTATGCACCGACTCCCTTCTCTCCTGCGGCGCACCGATCCGTTGTTCCTCCCTACCTTCCCGAGTTGTGGCCTCATACACGGCCCTCTTGGCCTCACGACGGGGCACGGCCGCCTCCCGCAGGGCCCGCGCCGCCTCCGCGAGACTGGCGCCCGTCGTCATCAGGTCGTCGACGAGCACGACACGGCCGACGCCGAGCAGCCGTCCGCCTCCCGGACTCACCTCCAGCGCCCCGGCGAGGTTCGCCAGGCGGTGGCGCGCGTCCAGCCCCGCCTGGTCGGCCACGGCCCGCCGCTGGCGCAGCACGGCCGCCACCCGGGCCGGCGTCCCGGTGCGCCGCAGTTCCCCGGCCGCCGCGAGCGCCATCCGCCGCACCGGATCGTGCCCACGCGCCCGCACGGCCCACCGGGCGGAGGGCACGGGAACCAGCAGCACGGGCCCGCACCCCGGCCACCGGGCGGGCCCGACCGGCCCGGCGCCGACGTAGGCACCGCCGCCCGGACGGACACCGGCACCGCCGTCCGCGCCGAGGCTCGACCGCACGGCCCCCGCCAGCGCCGTGCCCAGCGCTCCCGTGAGCGTCAGCGCGCCCCGTTCCTTGTGCGCGAGCAACAGCGTGCGCACCTCCGCCGCGTAGGGGGCCACCGCGTGCACCACCGGCAGCCCGGCCGGCTCCGGCACCGGCCACACCCGCCGCGCCGCGCTCCCGTGCAGCGCGGCCCGGCACCGCGGGCAGAGCGCCGTACGAGGTGCGCCGCAGCCCGCGCAGTCGGCCGGCAGCACCAGGTCGGTGAGGTCCTGCCACCACCCCCGCATGATCACCACTGTGCCAACGCGACCGCGGGCCTGCCACCCCTGTGGACAACGCCCTGTGGACAACTCGGCGCACGGTCCAGGGCGGGTGACCGGGGCGCGGTGCAGCGCGAGGTGACCGGGCGTGGCGCAGGGCTACGGCGAGGCGGGTGTCCTGCTCTCAGACAGGCCCACTCGCCGCCCGGCAACTGGCAGCCGTCGGGAGGCGCGTGCCCTGCTCTCCGTCGGGAGGCGGGCCCCCTGCTCTGACTGGCAGGTGCCCCGCTCCCGGACCGGACCCTCGCCACCCGACCACTGGCGACCGTCCCGGACCGGGCGCCGTCACCGCCGGCTGCCGTCTGATCAGCCCGGATAGACCGGCGCCGACCCGTCCTTGTCGACCTTCTGCCACTGCGCCCCGGACGGCAGTCGCACGACCCCGTCCTCCGAGTAGGCGACCAGTGGCACCCGCTCGTCCTCGGACGCGGCGATCGCCTTGACGCTGGTGAGCGCGCCCGGTGCCGGGCCGTCCAGGGTGGAGCCGTCGACCTGGACGTACCGCATCTGCTGCACGCCCCCCTGCTCCTGCCCGACGACCAGCAGCCTGCTGTCCCCGGCCCAGGAGATGGCGCTGATCTGCTCCAGGTCCGGTGCCGCCGACCGCAGTCCGTCCACCGAGATGCCCTGCCCGGTTCCGTCGTCGCGCTGAATGCGCCCGATGAACAGGGACTGCTTGCCGTCCTTCTCCACGACCAGCGCGATCCGCGCCCCGTCGGCGGCCACCCGCGCGTCCTTGATCTGACCGGACAGGTCCGGGACGGCGACCGGCTCCGGTTTGTCGGCGCCCTGCTCCAGGACGAACAGGCGCGGCCGGTGCGGGTCACGGTCGGCCACCCACAGGTCGCCGCGGGCGTCCCAGCTCGGGGTGGCGAGCCGGTGGTCGGGGGTCGTACCGGCGCTGGACACCAGCGGCTCGCCGAGCGATCCGTCCGACGCCAGCGACGTCACGTACAGCGTTCTGCCCTCGTCGCCGACCGCGGCCGCGGTGTGCTCGTCCCGCGACACCGCCACCGACTGCAGCCCCCTGCCGCCCTCGCCCAGCGGACCCGGCACCGGCATGGACGTCGTCCCGGTGCTCCCGGTCTGCATCCGTACCATCCGGTGCTTGCCGTCGAGGAAGTACAGGTACTCGGGACGCTTGGACGACCCGTGCCAGGCGACGTCCTCGGCGCGCTCCTCCCTCAGTTCGCACAACCGGTCGCCGCCGGTCCCCAGCAGCTCCACGGATTCCAGCGTCGGCGCCAGGTTCCGCAGGGTGAACAGCATCTGCGTCGCCATCTCGGTGCACTTCCCGGGCGCCACCCGGGACGGCTTGAGGTTCAGCGGCACCGTCAGCTTGTTCTGGTCGTCCGGCGCCAGCCCGGACGCGCCCTTCTGCAATGCCGTACCGGTCGGGAAGCTCGACCTGACCACCGGTCCGAGCCAGGTGGTGGGTCCCTTCAGCAGCGATCGGACCAGCTGGGTCATCGGGTCCACCTTGCTGCGCACGAACACCGGGTCGGCGACCGCCGCCGGCTGCCCGCTCTCCCCGACGGACGCGTTGGAGGCGAAGTAGTACTTGTCGACGGACCTGTAGTTCCGCTGGAAGTCCGACTTGCCCATGACGACCCCGTCGGGCAGCCCGTCGATGCGCCACTGCCCGTTCTTCGCGTCCTTCACGAGGTGCAGCTTCTTGCGGTAGGTCCCGTCGGCGGGCTGATAGGCCTGCTGCGCGTCGACGGTGGCGACCTGGCTGCCGGCCAGCACACACGTGACGCTGTTGGTCTCCTCCCGGCCGCCCGACCGGCAGTCCGTCTCGATGGTCGGCCCGTTCGCGAGGACGGTGGTCGACTGCTCGGGCCGCCAGGTGCGGGCCGCGTCGGCCGTCAGGTACTTGCGCGCGGTGTCGTACCCCGGGTCGTCACTGGTCAGCGCCTCCAGGAAACCCTGCATGATCTCGCCCGGACCGGCGCCGTCGGCCGGCGGCATGGCGAACACCCGGACCCCGGTGTCCTGCCGCGGCGTGGACTCCACATCCCTCAGGTCCCCGCTGTCGGGCATCGAGGCACAACCGGCCAGCAGTACGACACCCAGGGCGGCGTACGCCACCACGCGCCACGACCGCCGCCGCGCGCCCCCCTCGCGGTCAGCGGCCACGAAATACCTCCCCTGGCTCGGTCGAGTCCTCGGTCGAGTCCTCCGGCGTGGCGGCGTCCGGCCGGCCCGCGCTCGCGCCGGGCGCCGGACGTGCGGCGAGCCCGTCGCCCGGACGCCGGGCGCCGGCGGTGGGCCGGGGCACGACGCGCGCGCCGTTGCCGTTGCCGGGCAGGGCGGTCGGGTCGACGGCCGGGGTGGCCGTGGCAAGCCGCGGCGCGATCTCCGCCCGTGGCGGCAGCGAGGGCGCCTGGGCGCCGTTCTGCTGCACCGGAACGGTCGCCCGCTTCTCCTCGCCCGCCCTGGGCAGACCGGCGACGTCGAGGCCGCGGTTGCGGCGGGAGTCCTTGGGCTCCAGCGGGATCGGCGAGCCCCGCAGTGGCTCGTCCGCGGTCCTGGGCAGCGTCAGCCGGAACTGGGAGCCGCCGCCCGGCTCGCCCCAGGCCTGCAGCCAGCCGCCGTGCAGCCGCGCGTCCTCCAGGGCGATCGACAGCCCGAGGCCGGTGCCGCCGGTGGTACGCGCGCGTGCCGGGTCGGCCCGCCAGAAGCGGCTGAAGACCCGGGTCGCCTCACCCGGCTTCAGGCCCACGCCGTAGTCCCGCACCGCGATGGCCACGGCTCCGCCCGCGGCGGCCAGCTTGACCACGACGTCCTTGCCCTCGCCGTGCTCGACGGCGTTGACGACGAGGTTGCGCAGAATCCGCTCCACGCGCCGGGCGTCCGCCTCGGCGACGATGGGCTGCTGGTCGCCGCGGACCCGTATGTGCGTGCCCTTGCGCTCGGCGAGCGGCTCGGCACCGCTCACCACCCGCCGGACGACCTCCCTGAGGTCTATCGGCTCGGCCTCCAGCGCCGCCGCCCCGGCGTCGAAACGACTGATCTCCAGCAGGTCGGCGAGCAGCGACTCGAACCGGTCCAGCTGGTCGGCGAGCAGCTCGGCCGACCGCGCGGTGACCGGGTCGAAGTCCTCGCGCGCCTCGTGGATGACGTCGGCGGCCATCCGGACGGTGGTCAGCGGGGTGCGCAGCTCGTGCGAGACGTCGGAGACGAACCGCCGCTGCATCCGCGACAGATCTTCCAGCTGCTGGATCTTGCCCTGCAGGTTCTGCGCCATCTTGTTGAAGGCCTCGCCCAGGCGCGCGATGTCGTCCTCGCCGGTGACCTTCATCCGCTCCTGCAGCCGTCCGGCCGACAACCGCTCCGCGATCCCGGCCGCCATCCGCACCGGCGTGACGACCTGCCGCACCACCAGCCAGGCGATGGCGCCGAGCAGGACGACGACGAACAGCCCGGCGGTGGCGAGCGTGCCCTTGACCAGGCTCAGGGACTTCTCCTCCTGCGTGAGCGGGAAGAGGTAGTACAGCTCGTACGGGCGGCCGTTGGGGTCGTTGACCTGCTTGCCGATGACGAGCCCCGGCTGCGAGTCCTTGCCGCCGTAGTAGACGATCCGCGTGTTGCTCTGGACGGCCGACGTACCGCTGTTGACCCGCTCGCGCAGGGCGGCGGGCACGCTGGAGGTCGGGTTCACGTTCCCGGAGCCGCGCGGGCTGCGACCGCCGCCGCTGTCGTCGCCCACGGGCAGCGTCACCACGTCGAAGGCTCCCGCGCCGCCACTGGACAGCGACTCCACAAGGTCGCTCATCCACTGGATGACGTTCTGCGACTGCCGCCCGTCCCCGGTCGCCGTGCCGTCACCGGTGCCCGCACCGGCCCCGCCGACCGCCTCGTCGGCCTTCTGCTTGGCCACCGCGAACCCTCCCGTGGCCTGGCTCTGCGACGCCTTGACCTTCGCGTCGAGCAGGCCGTTGCGCACCTGCCCGATCACGACGAAGCCCAGCAGCAGCACGACACCCAGCGACATCAGCAGGGTGGTGGCGACGACCCTGAGCTGGATGTTGCGCCGCCACAGCCGCATCACCGGCAGCAGCGGACGGCGCACCCAGCGCAGGAACAGGCGAAGGACCGGGCTGCCCTGGACTCCGCCCTCGAGCAGCCCGCCGTCGAACAGCGCCCGCAGGCGCGCACCCGCCGCCGGCCGGCCGACAGACCGCCCCGGACGGGCCCCAGAACCGCCGGGAGCCGAAGCGGCGCTGTCCCCGGACACGTCAGCTCGGTCCCGCCTTGTAACCGACACCACGGACGGTCACCACGATCTCCGGCCGCTCCGGGTCCTTCTCGACCTTGGAGCGCAGCCGCTGGACATGCACGTTGACGAGCCGCGTGTCGGCCGCGTGCCGGTAGCCCCACACCTGCTCCAGCAGCACCTCACGGGTGAACACCTGCCAGGGCTTGCGCGCGAGCGCGACCAGCAGGTCGAACTCCAGCGGGGTCAGCGCTATCGACTGCCCGTCCCGCTTCACCGAGTGCCCGGCGACATCGATGACCAGGTCACCGATGGTGAGCTGCTCCGGCGCCGGTTCCTCCGACCTCCGCAGCCGCGCCCGGATCCGGGCCACCAGCTCCTTCGGCTTGAACGGCTTGACGATGTAGTCGTCGGCGCCCGACTCCAGGCCCACGACGACGTCGACGGTGTCGCTCTTGGCCGTGAGCATCACGATCGGCACACCGGACTCCGCCCGGATCAGCCGGCACACCTCGATGCCGTCCCGTCCGGGCAGCATCAGGTCGAGCAGCACCAGATCGGGCTTCGTCTCACGGAAAGCGGCAAGCGCCTTGTCGCCGTCGGCTACGAAAGACGGCTCAAAACCTTCACCACGCAGCACGATGCCGAGCATCTCGGCCAGTGCGGTGTCGTCGTCGACGACAAGGACTCGTCCCTTCATAAACGACATCATCCCATTCTCATAACAGCGACAGGCGCCCTGGTGAGGGAGGTCACTGGCCGGTGACGATAGTCGTACGGAGCCGTCACTGTCTGCCCCTGTCGTCGACGGCGATGCCGGGCACCGGTGTCAGCTCGACGCCGGCGGAGCCCCGGCCGGGGGCCGGGCGCACAGTTCCGCAAGCGCCTCGGCCGTCACGGGCGAGACCGCTCCCTCCTCGGTGACGATCGCCGTCACCAGCTCGGGCGGGGTCACGTCGAACGCCGGGTTGTACGCCTGCGTCCCCAGCGGTGCCACCGGAATCCCGCCCGCCGCTCCCGCCGCCTGCGGCGCCGCCACCTCGGTCACCTCGAAGCCGGGACGCTGCTCGACCTCGATGGAGGCCCCGTCGGGAGTGTCCGGGTCGACCGTCGTCAGCGGCGCCACCACGATGAACGGCACATGGTGGTACCGGGCGAGCACGGCGAGCGGATAGCTCCCCACCTTGTTCGCCACCGAACCGTCGGCCGCGATCCGGTCCGCTCCGATCAGCACCGCGTCCACCTCACCCGCCGCGAACAGGGAACCCGCCGCGTTGTCCGTGAGCAGGGTGTACGCCATACCGCTGCGGGCCGCTTCGTACGCCGTCAGGCGAGCGCCCTGCAGCAGCGGACGCGTCTCGTCCACCCACAGCCGCCGCAGCCGGCCCGCCCGGTGCGCGGCGAGGGCCACCGCGAAGGCCGTGCCCTCCCCGCCCGACACCAGCGACCCGGTGTTGCAGTGGGTCAGGATCCGGTGCCCGCCCGCGGGCAGCAGCTCGTCCAGCAGCGCCAGACCATGGGCCGCCATCCGCGCGCTGGCCTCGGCATCCTCCTGGTGCAGCGCCCGCGCCGCGGCCAGCGCCGCCACGGCGGCCGCGGTGGGGTCTCCGGTCCGGGCCAGCGCCGCCTGGTGCGCGGCCTGCGCCCGGCGCACCCCGACGGACAGGTTCACCGCGGTGGGCCTGGCCTCTTCCAGTGCCCGCGCGGCCTCGGCCACGTCGAAGCCCCGCGCGGCGGCGAGCGCGACGCCGTACGCCCCCGCGATCCCGAGCAGCGGCGCGCCCCGCACGGCGAGCGAACGGATCGCCTCCACCAGCGCCGCCGCGTCCGTGCACACCAACTCGACCTCTTCGGCCGGAAGCCTCGTCTGATCAAGAAGGACCAGTACGGGACCTTCTGGGGGTTCCTCCCATCGGATCGCCGGTATCTCGGTCGGCCGCTTGTCCCCGCCGGTTCGCGCCTGCTGATCAACCATGCCGTCAGTCTGCCCCGGATCCGGCGGACAATTGAAGGAGTCCAGCCCCCACCGCGGCCGGTCCCCCGGTGACCAGCCCATGGCACGATGGCTGCCAACCTGCCGCCGCGACCGCGGACGGGCACCGAGAAGGAGCTTCGATGACTGACACTCCGGGCTGGGCCTCGCCCGGATCCGCCCCGTCGTCCGAGGGGCGGGAACCCGGTGCGTCCGGCCCCGCCGAGCCCGCGAACCGCCCCGGCCCCACCGAACCCGCGCCACAGCCGGGCTCGGACCCGCAGGGCCCAGGCTCGAAGTGGTCCAAGGAGCAGCCGCCGGCCGGCCAGTGGTCCGCGCCCACCGGTGCCCCCAGCCCCGACCAGGCCCCACCGCCCCCACCCCCCGGCCCGGGCTGGGGCGGCCCGCAGCCCGGCGGCCCCGGCGGCTACGGTGTCCCCGGCGGCGGATACGGCGGCCCCCCTCCCGGCTACGGCGGCGGTTACGGCACCCCGGCCGGCTACCCCGCCTGGGGCGGCGGCTGGGGAGGTCCCCCGCCGGCGGCCAAGCCCGGCGTCATCCCGCTGCGCCCGCTCGGCGTCGGCGAGATCCTCGACGGTGCCGTTTCCACCATGCGCACCTACTGGCGCACGGTCCTCGGCATCGCGCTGGCCGTCGCCGTCGTCACGGACACCTGCCTGGTCCTCGTCCAGGGCTTCTTCGTCAACGACGCCCTCGCGCGCACCTCGCTCGACGGCCGGACCGCCACCCTCGACGACGCCTACCAGTCCCTGCGCGATTCCATGATCGGCACCGGCATCGTCACGGTGATCTCCGCAGCCGCCGTCATCGTCGCCACCGCCCTGCTCACGACCATCACCAGCCGCGCCGTGCTCGGCAAGCCGGTCAGCACCGGCGAGGCCTGGCGCGAGGCCCGACCGCAGATCCCGAGGCTGGCCGGACTGCTCATCCTGCTCGGCCTGATCACCATCGGAGTGATCGTCGTCGGCGCACTGCCCGGCTTCCTGGTACTGCTGAGCGGCGGCAGCGACGCCGGCGGGGCCGCCCTGTTCGCCCTGGGCATCCTCGGAGCCGTCGTCGTCGCGGTGTGGCTGGCCATCCGCTACTACCTGGCCGCTCCCGCCCTGATGCTGGAACGCCAGAGCGTCACCAAGGCCATGAGCCGCTCCGCCAAGCTGGTGCGCGGCTCCTGGTGGCGCGTCTTCGGCATCCAGCTGCTCGCCTGGCTCATCGCCAACATCGTCTCGGCGATCGTCACCATCCCCTTCGCCCTCATCGGCGCCGCCGTCAGCGGTGACGGCATGGACGACTTCCTCGGCACCAGCGGCGGACACGTCGGCTGGGCGTTCCTGATCATCCGGGGCATCGGCTCCCTGATCGGCACCACGCTCACCCTTCCGATCAGCGCCGGCGTCACCGTGCTCCTCTACATCGACCAGCGCATCCGCCGCGAGGCCCTCGACCTCGAACTGGCCCGCGCCGCCGGCGTCCAGGGCTACAGCACCGGCGTCCCCGGCCGCGTCCCCGGGAGCTGATGCGGTGAGCCTCACGGGGGGAGTTCTCACGGCGGCGGTCCCACCGGGCGCCGGCACCACGGCCGCGTGTCGGCTGCTGCGTGCGACAAACCGGGTCGTGCTGGCGTCCGGTGGCTCGGGAGACGAGCCACCGGTGACCATCGGACGCGATCCCGCACGCGAGGCGGCCCGGCGCGAGCTGTCCAAGGGGATGTACCACGAGAACGACCCCAGCCTGCTCCAGCGCGCCCTGAACGCCTTCTGGGACTGGCTGGACCGGGCTCTCGGCACGGCCGCCTCGGCGACCCCCGGCGGCACGGTGGGCCTGGTCGTCGTCGTCCTGTTCGCCGCCGCCGTCCTGGCCGCCCTGTGGTGGCGCCTGGGCACCCCCCGCCGCCGGCCCACCTCGGCCGCCGTCCTGTTCGACGAGCGCCCCCGCAGCGCCGCCGAACACCGCGCCGCCAGCGAGGCCCACGCGGCCCAGGGCCACTGGAACCAGGCCGTCCAGGAACGCATGCGGGCCCTCGTCCGCTCCCTGGAGGAACGGGCCCTGCTCGACGTACGCCCCGGCCGCACCGCCGACGAAGCAGCCGCCGAGGCCGGACGCGTCCTCCCCGCGCACACGGACCGCCTGCGCGCCGCCGCCCATGCGTTCGACGACGTCACATACGGCGGGCGCACGGCCGGCGAGCCGTCGTACCACCGCCTCGCCGAACTCGACCGCGACCTGGAACACACCCGGCCTGCCCTCGCCAACAGCCCCGCAGACGCCACCACCAAGGCCCGGAACACCCGCCAGGGGGCCGCCGAGTGACCATCGAGGCCACCCCGAGGGCCACCTCCACCGCGCCCACCGGCCGCCAGGTGTGGACCCGGACACGGGGCATCGCACTCGCCGTCGTCCTGCTCCTGGCCGCGGCCGTCGCCATGGCCGCCGTACGCTCCACCACTCGGCACGGCGAACTGGACCCGCGCTCCACCGACCCCTACGGCAGCCGCGCCGTCGCCCAACTCCTCGCCGAGCGGGGCGTCTCCACCCGCGTGGTCACCACCCTGGGTGCGGCCCGCGCCGCCACCGGCCCGGACACCACCCTGCTCGTCGCCGTACCCGACCTGCTGACCCACCGCCAGCAGACCCGGTTGCACGCCGCGACCGCCTCCTCCGGCGGGCGGACCGTCCTCGTCGCGGCCGGCAGCTGGTCCGTCGAACGGCTCGCGCCCGGAGTCGCCGCGGACCCCGCCACCAGCGACAGCTCCACCCTCGACCCGGACTGCACGCTCCCCGAGGCCCGGCGCGCGGGCCCCGCCGACACCGGTGGCGTCCGCTACACCACCACCCGCCTCGACGCCGACTCCTGCTACCCCAGCGAACGCCTCGCCACCCTCCTGCGCGTCCCCGCGGTCTCCGGAGGCGGTGACACCATCGTGCTCGGCGCGCCCGACATCCTCTACAACGACCGCCTCGACGAGCAGGGCAACGCCTCGCTCGCCCTTCAACTCCTCGGCTCCCGCCCCCATCTGGTCTGGTACCTCCCCTCGCTGTCCGACGCCTCCGCCACCGAGAACGGCGAGCGGAAGAGCTTCCTCGACCTGCTTCCTTCGGGATGGCTCTGGGCCACCCTGCAGCTGTTCATCGCGGCCGTCCTCGCCGCCTTCTGGCGGGCACGCCGCTTCGGCCCCCTCGTGCCCGAGAATCTCCCCGTCGCGATCCGCGCCTCCGAGACCGCCGAAGGCCGCGCCCGCCTCTACCGCAACGCCAACGCCCGCGACCGCGCCGCCGCCGCTCTTCGCTCAGCCACCCGCACCCGCCTCGCCCCCCTCGTCGGCGTTCCCGTCACCCAGGCGCACACGCCCGAGGCCCTGCTTCCCGCCCTGTCCACCCACCTCGCCGGCGACGGACAGGCCCTGCACTCCCTCCTCTTCGGACCGCCGCCCGGCGACGACGCGGCTCTCATCGCTCTCACCGACCAACTCGACGCCCTCGAAAGAGAGGTACGCCGTTCATGACGGACCCGACCACTGACAACGCCGGGCAGAGCCGGGACGCGGGCACCGCCCGGGCCTCCCTGGAAGCCCTGCGCGCCGAGATCGCCAAAGCCGTGGTCGGCCAGGACCCCGCCGTGACCGGCCTCGTCGTCGCCCTCCTCTGCCGCGGACACGTACTACTTGAAGGAGTCCCCGGGGTCGCCAAAACGTTGCTCGTCCGCGCCCTCGCATCCGCACTCGAACTCGACACCAAACGCATCCAGTTCACCCCCGACCTGATGCCGAGCGACGTGACCGGCTCCCTCGTCTACGACACCCGCACCGCGGAGTTCTCCTTCCAGCCCGGCCCGGTCTTCACCAACCTCCTCCTCGCGGACGAGATCAACCGCACCCCGCCCAAGACCCAGTCGTCCCTGCTGGAGGCCATGGAGGAACGCCAGGTCACGGTCGACGGCACCCCCCGCCCGCTCCCCGAGCCGTTCCTCGTGGCCGCGACGCAGAACCCCGTCGAGTACGAGGGCACCTACCCCCTCCCCGAAGCCCAACTGGACCGCTTCCTCCTCAAACTGACGATCCCTCTGCCCTCCCGGCAGGACGAGATCGACGTCCTCACCCGGCACGCGTCGGGGTTCAACCCGCGCGACCTGCGCGCCGCCGGCGTACGCCCGGTCGCCGGACCCGCCGACCTGGAGGCGGCCCGCGCCGCGGTCGCCAAGACGACCGTCTCCCCCGAGATCACCGCCTACGTCGTGGACATCTGCCGCGCCACCCGAGAGTCGCCCTCCCTCACCCTGGGCGTCTCCCCGCGCGGCGCCACCGCCCTGCTCGCCACCTCGCGCGCCTGGGCCTGGCTGACCGGTCGCGACTACGTCATCCCCGACGACGTGAAGGCCCTGGCCCTGCCGACGCTGCGCCACCGGATCCAACTGCGTCCCGAGGCCGAAATGGAAGGCGTGACCGCCGACTCGGTCATCAACGCCATCCTGACCCACGTCCCGGTCCCCCGCTGATGGCACTCACCGGACGCGCCGCCCTCCTCGCGGCCCTCGGCTCGATCCCCGTCGGCGTCCTGGAACCGAGCTGGACGGGCATCCTGGCGGTCAACGGCCCGCTGGCCCTGGCCTGCGCCTGCGACTACGCACTGGCCGCGCCGGTACGCCGCCTCCAGCTGACCCGCTCCGGCGACACCTCCACCCGTCTCGGCGACACGGCCGACGTCACCCTCACGGTCACGAACCCGTCGCGCCGTCCGCTGCGGGCACGGCTCCGGGACGCGTGGCCACCCAGCGGCTGGCAGCCAGGCACGGAGATCGACGCCTCCCGGCACCGGCTGACCGTGCCACCGGGCGAACGCCGACGCGTGACGACCCGACTGCGCCCCACCCGCCGCGGCGACCGCCAGGCCGACCGCGTGACGATCCGCTCGTACGGCCCCCTCGGACTCTTCTCCCGCCAGGGCGCCCACAAGGTCCCCTGGACAGTACGGGTTCTGCCCCCGTTCACCAGCCGCAAGCACCTGCCGTCGAAACTCGCCCGATTGCGCGAACTCGACGGCCGCACCAGCGTGCTGACCCGCGGGGAGGGAACGGAGTTCGACAGCCTCCGCGAGTACGTCCCCGGTGACGACACCCGCTCGATCGACTGGCGAGCCACGGCCCGGCAGTCCGCCGTCGCCGTCCGCACCTGGCGCCCCGAACGCGACCGGCACATCCTGCTCGTCCTGGACACCGGCCGTACCTCGGCGGGCCGGGTGGGCGACGCCCCACGCCTGGACGCCTCCATGGACGCGGCCCTGCTGCTCGCGGCTCTCGCCTCGCGCGCAGGCGACCGCGTGGCACTGCTGGCCTACGACCGCCGGGTCCGCGCCCTGGTCCAGGGCCGCGCGGCAGGCGATGTGCTGCCTTCCCTGGTCAACGCGATGGCGACACTCGAACCGGAACTCGTCGAGACCGACGCTCGCGGTCTCACCGCCACCGTGCTCCGCACCGCGCCCCGCCGCTCCCTGATCGTGCTCCTCACGACGCTGGACGCGGCTCCGGTGGAGCAGGGTCTGCTTCCCGTGCTCCCACAACTCACTCAGCGCCACACTGTCCTGGTCGCCTCAGTGGCAGATCCGCACATTGCCCGTATGGCGCAGGCCCGGGGTAACACGGAGGCGGTGTACGAAGCAGCGGCGGCGGCTCAGGCGCAGAACGAGCGTCGACGCACTGCCGAGCAGCTCCGCCGTCATGGGGTGACGGTGGTGGACGCGACTCCGGAGGATCTGGCGCCGGCGCTCGCGGATGCTTATCTGGCTCTCAAAGCGGCGGGCCGGCTCTGAAAGACTTCGGCCCGTCGGTGTCCCCTCGGGGACTCCGAACGATCCCTGAACGCAGAAAACCCCCGCACCGAAGTGCGGGGGTTTCCTCAAAAATTGTTCGGCGGCGTCCTACTCTCCCACAGGGTCCCCCCTGCAGTACCATCGGCG